>NZ_OZ034787.1:0-1386646 GCF_964028555.1 Wolbachia endosymbiont (group A) of Pipizella viduata
TGGAAAGCAGCAAAACAACAATAGTAGAAGTTATCAAACAAAATGAGCCAGGTGAAAGAGTGCCTATTTGGCTAATGCGTCAGGCTGGCAGGTCTCTTCCTGAGTACCGCAAAGCAGTGGAAAATATGAATAATTTTATGGAGATATGCTACAACACAGATTTAGTGACAGAATTGACGTTACAGCCAGTGACAAGATTTGACGTGGATGCGGCGATAATTTTTTCAGACATTTTAATAATAGCTGATGTTTTGGGTTGTGACGTGAATTTCCTGCGCAATGTGGGCCCGAGAATAAAACCTATAAAGAATCCTAAAGAATTGAAAAGTCCACAAGACATTGAAGCTAAAATTTTACCAATTCTAAACGCTATAAAGAAAGTCAGAAGTCAGCTATCAAAAAAAAAGCCTCTTATAGGATTTGCTGGTGGCCCATGGACAGTAGCTTCATATATCATAGAAGGTGGAAGCAGCAAAACTTTTTCCAAAGTATTAAATTTTTACCCTTCGTATTTGAAGGAAATAATTGAACGAATAACGGAAGCAACGATTATTTATCTAATTAAACAGATAGAATTTGGAGCAGATGTTATTCAGCTATTTGACAGTAATGCTGGTGCATTATCGGAACCATTGTTTAAAGAATATGTTATCGAACCAACAAAGAGAATTACCTTGGCAATAAAGGATAGATTTTCTGATTTTCCAATAATAGGATTTCCAAGGTCTGCTGGAAATCTTTATAAGGATTACTGCGAACAAACAGGTGTATCTGCAGTAAGTATAGATTATAATGTCCCAATAGAATGGGCGAAAGCGAATCTAAAAATCCCTCTACAAGGAAATCTTGATCCTAATCTTTTAGCCTATAATAAAACGGAAGCAATAAAAGAAGCAAAACGTATAATAGATTGCTTTAGAGATTCACCCTTCATATTTAATCTCGGACATGGAGTACTCCCTGATACTCCAGTTGAAAATATCACTGCGTTGGTGAATTTGGTAAAAAGCTACTAATACAATACACAAAATTCCTAGCTTTTTTGCTGTACAGGGTTTATCATTTGAATTTAGCTTCAGTAAGATATGTCAGACCTTGCAAAAAGAATGTCCCTAATAAAACCATCACCTACGATTGCTGTAACTGATAAGGCAAATAAGTTGAAAAATGAAGGAAAAAAGATCTGTGTTTTAGCTGCAGGAGAACCGGATTTTGATACTCCAGATCATATAAAAAAAGCAGCTATTCAAGCAATAAGTGAAGGTAAAACTAAGTATACTGCTGTTGATGGAACGCGTGAGCTGAAAGAAGCAATAATTAATAAGTTAAGAAGGGATAATAACCTCGAGTACACGTTTAACCAAATCTGTGTTGGTACTGGCGCTAAGCAGGTGTTATTCAATTTGTTTATGGCAACAATTAACTCTGGAGATGAAGTTATTATTCCAGCTCCTTATTGGGTTTCATATGTTGATATGGTAAATCTTTTTGGAGGCTTACCAGTTGTAGTGGAATGCAAACAAAATTTTAAACTGACAGCGGAATTATTGAAAAGCAGGATAACTAAAAAAACTAAATGGTTAATTCTTAACTCACCAAACAATCCTGCAGGAGTTGTGTACACATATGATGAATTGAAAGACATAGCACAAATATTGCTTGAATATCCACATGTGAATGTCGTTACAGATGATATTTATGAGCATATAATATACGACGAAAAGTTTTTTACTATCACTCAGGTTGAGCCAAAGCTTTACAACAGAGTTTTTGTAGTCAATGGAGTGTCAAAAGCCTATGCAATGACAGGCTGGAGAATAGGGTATATTGCAGGTAGAAGTGATGTAGTAAAAGCTATCTCTACGCTGCAGTCTCAGAGCACTTCTAACCCAAATTCGATAGCACAAGCGGCAGCAGCAGCAGCATTAAACGGTGACCATAGTTTTTTGAAAGAAAGAACAAGGATTTTTAAGAGTCGTAGAGATTTTATGGTGAAAAAGCTAAATTCTGCTCCGGGATTATCAGCATCCATTCCGCAAGGCGCATTTTATTTATTTGTCTCGTGTGAAGGATTGCTCAGTAAGAGTACAAAAAGTGGTAAAGTAATAAATAATGATCTTGATTTCACTGAATACCTGCTAGAGGATCATTTAGTTGCTGTGGTTCCAGGAATTGCGTTTGGTCTAGAAAATTTTATCAGAATTTCTTATGCAACCTCTCAGGAACAATTAGAAATTGGATGTGATAGTATTACTAAAGCGTGCCAGGAGTTAAAATGAAATAGACTATCCATAAATTACCCATTTCACCGCGTCAAAAATATTCACTAAGGTTATCTTGAATGTTCTAACTTGTATTTTTCTATGGAAGGCGTTTTTATTGAGTGAGCAAGTGTCTTTCTAATATTGAATTCCTCATTTTTTTCATTTCGTTGCAGTAAGTTAATGTTATTTATTTTATTTACTAAATCTTTCCCTTTCTCCAGAGTCTTTAAATCACTTTCGTTAATGTGATGCTCATTGTAAAATTCTGCAACAATTTCTTTTCTTTTCGGGTGAGTATTTAAAAATTCCGACACCTGATGTTTAGCAACAGCTTGAATAAATTTCTTATTAAATCTTGAATCGTTATATAGATTTTCCAAACTTTTGTCATAATGTTTTGCTTCGTTTATAGTGAGTTTTATTATCTTTTCTATGCCACTTAGAAGTTCCCTATACAATTTGTCATATCTATTGCCTGACACATGTGTAGCGAATGTTTATTCAATGTATTTTGTTATGTAATTTTGCAATGTATTATCTATTGTGCTTATGTTCATCAACCTGCCTCAATGTTATATTAACTATTTTACATGTAGAAAGGTTAATATTGAGTTAATAGGGTACTTCTGAAGTCAAATTTTACTGAAAATTATAGTATTTAATATATAATTGTTAGCATGAAATAAAAACATAAATAAAATGGATCTTGTAACAAAAGTGAAGCTCAAGATAAAGATGAATAAGGGCAAAATCATAAATATACTTGTCATTTGTGGTGTAATTTTTTTCATATACCTTATTCATGAGCCAGTTGTAGATATGGTAGAAAAAATTATAAGTAAAATAAAAGGTCTCTTTTAAAAATAGAAAAAGTGAACTTTTTCCATTATCCAAACTTGAACCTGGAAAATTTAGTTAATGCATAAACTACTTATGTTGGCTATGAGTTCAACTGTATAAAATTCCGGTAAATTAAAATAAGTATTCATAAAAATATTGTTTTCTATAAACAGAGTATCTATAATACTAGCTTTGGGGTAAAGTACTGCAGAGGAATTTTTTAATCTGGTTGTTGGCGTCACTGTTTTATGCGTACCAATATATATTACGCGTAATTCCAAACATAATTGCGCCTGGATTGATAACAAAATTTAACATAAGTATTACAGATGTTGGCCAGTTTGGTGGGTTATACTATGTAGGCTATACGCTAGCTCATATACCTGTTGGTCTTTTCCTTGATAGATTTGGGCCAAAATTTGTTTTGCCTGCTTGTATTGTTTTAACATTTACCGGAACATTACCGCTTATATGTTTTGATGAGTGGTATTATTCAATACTTGGCAGAATAGTTGTTGGAATTGGGTCATCCGCTTCAGCAATTGGGCTTTTTAAAGTTGCAAGCATGTATTTTGCGCAAGAAAAATCAGCAAGAATGGCTAGTTTATCCATAATTATAGGAACTTTGGGGGGGATATGTGGCGGATTACCGTTAGACTTCTTACTCAATAAATTTGGCTGGAATTATGTTATCTATACCTTCTCAGCATTCGGGTGTTTACTTGCTCTGTTACTGTTCTTAGTAACGCCTGAAAGCAATGCTCAACAGGAAAAAGTTAGCATTAGAGACTTGAAAAACATACTTTTCAACAAGCATATTATTCTAATTAGCTTTTTTGGTGGACTCATGGTCGGTCCAATGCAAGGTTTTGCTGATGGTTGGGCGAAAGCATTCTTTTTTGAAGTATATGAAATGAATGAAGGCTTGGCATCTTCTCTCTCTTCCGTAATATTGATAGGAATGTTAACAGGATCATTCTCTTTGGCTTATTTATTGGAAAAGTATAAAAATAAGCATTATGAAGTAATAATTTCATGCTCATTTGCAATGATCGCCGGTTTTCTATTACTTTTTACTCAGATTGGTGGCTTGTATGTTGTATTACCTACGCTTTTTATTATCGGCTTTGCATCTGGATATCAAGTAGTTACAATTTATAAAGCACTAAGTTATGTAAATAATAACTTAGTAGGCTTAGCTACAGCTGTGTCAAACATGATAGTCATGGGTTTTGGCTATTTTTTTCACACTGGAATCGCAAAAATAATAAATTTGTGTTGGGATAGAACAGTAATACAAGGAAATCCTGTGTATAGTGCTGAATTGCTGATAAAAGCAACATCTATTATTCCTGTATGTTTGCTAATAGCTGTTTTTGGGCTCTTATGGTTAAAAAAGCAGGATAAGTAGTCTTAAAATTGCTTGTGCATCTTAAAATTAAAGCGAGGTTTGATCTATGATGAGTGTTTTAAAAAAAATCTGTGGCTCTAAAAATAGTTTAAAGTCTTTTGATAACGAGGTTTATCAGTTTATAGAAAAAGAGTTACAACGTCAAAAGTCACAATTGCAATTAATTGCATCAGAGAATTTTGCAAGTAAAGCAGTAATGGAAGCACAAGGCTCTTTTCTGACTAATAAATATGCAGAAGGCTATCCAGGCAAAAGGTATTACTGTGGTTGTGAGCATGTGGACAAAGTTGAAAGTCTAGCTATAGAAAGACTTTGTAAGCTGTTCGGTGTTAAATTTGCAAACGTTCAACCTCATTCTGGTTCTCAGGCAAATCAGGCGGTATTTGCTTCACTGCTTACTCCAGGCGATACAATACTTGGATTATCACTGAGTTGCGGTGGACATCTAACTCATGGTGCGGCACCAAGCCTTTCTGGTAAATGGTTTAAGTCAATTCAGTATACAGTTAACAAAGACACTTATCTGCTCAATATGGATGAGATAGAAAAGCTGGCGCTGGAGCATAAACCAAAATTGATCATAGCTGGTGCTTCTGCTTATCCGAGAAAAATGGACTTCAAACGCTTTCGCGAAATTGCAGATAAAGTTGGTGCTTATTTGCTTGCAGACATTGCTCACTATGCAGGGCTTATTGCAGCGGGCGAATATCCATCTCCTGCTGAATATGCACATGTTATGACTTCCACGACTCACAAAACTTTGCGTGGTCCTCGTGGTGGAATAGTGATGACCAATGATGAAATATTACACAAAAAAATTCAATCTGCAGTTTTTCCAGGATTGCAGGGCGGGCCACTTATGCATGTAATAGCTGCAAAAGCTGTTGCATTTAAAGAAGCATTAGCGCCAGAGTTTAAAACTTATAGCAAGAAAATCGTGGAAAATGCGAAAGTACTAGCTCAAGAATTGCAAAGGCATGGACTCGACATTATAACCGGTGGCACTGACTCTCATATAGTGCTAGTTGACTTAAGATCGCAGAAATTAACTGGAAAAGA
Source organism: Wolbachia endosymbiont (group A) of Pipizella viduata (assembly GCF_964028555.1). NCBI lineage: Bacteria > Pseudomonadati > Pseudomonadota > Alphaproteobacteria > Rickettsiales > Anaplasmataceae > Wolbachia > Wolbachia endosymbiont (group A) of Pipizella viduata. The sequence continues at coordinate 5,575 of NZ_OZ034787.1, forward strand.
CGTTGTAGATAGCCTTGAGAGGGCTGGCATTACCTGCAATAAAAACTCTGTACCATTTGATACAGAAAAGCCAACCATCACTTCAGGGCTCCGTTTTGGCACCGCTGCTGAGACAACACGCGGACTTGAGGCAGAAAATTTTAAAGAGATAGCCAGCCTAGTAAATGAAGTGGTTCAGGGATTAATCAGCGGAAATAGCTCAAGTGTCGAAAAAGCAGTAAAAACTAAAGTTGAAAAGATTTGTAGTAATTTTCCTATTTATTAATTTATGTGGTGTCATCCAAGTAGCTGGTAGAAACGGAAAAAGTTGCTTGACAAGCTTTGCCAGCTCCCTTATTATGATAGTAAGGGTATTTATGACTCAAAACTTGTTTTTGACCTGCAGGCTCAATGACAAAATTCAGTAAAAAACTCAGGGTATTTTTTGGCGGATTACATAAAATTATAGCGGCTGCATGTCTTTTAAATTTTTTCTACATTCAGCCAAACCGCGCTTAAACTAAGCGTCAGCACATTATTACAGCGCCACTTACAGTAATATAGAGTCAAAACTCGCACCACGGGAGTTCTTTGCCTTTTTTTTCATTTGGTAAATTTCTTAATGTTTGTAGCTAAAAGAGCCCAAGAGAGGTGTCATCCCGCTGCTTGTTAGCGGGATCTATGTGAGATACCGCGGCGGTATGACGGTTAATTATTCCGCGCGGGATGACAAGAAAGGAGCAGCAGGATGACACCTCACCATGTCATTCCAGCGCGTGGCACACATCTGTACGAACATTGTTATAATAAGAGTTCATGAAAGATGTCATCTGGAATCTTGTTCCAATGTTAAACAACACAAAGTTGAAAAAGTAGAGCAAGAATTACTTACAATTCAATAATTCTCCAAAATCAATTATGTTTGAAAAGTAATCACTATCTATAACGTCATCACTCACACCGTTAACGTGAATAAGGACTGGACGACATGAAAAGCCTTTTGGACGCTTTAGTGTATCTATTTTCTTTTGTACTTCTTGTATTATTGAATGACCGATTTTATTTTTTGAGAATTTGATTTCGCAAATGTAGAGTGTGTTAAACCTTGTTTGAATCATGTAATCAATTTGACAACCAGCACCTGTCTTCCTCTGAAAAAATGGATTTTCGCTTACTATTCCATCAATTCTCAAGATATTATGTATGCTCTTTCTATTGTTAAGCACCAAATTTTCAAACTGAAGTCCAATAATTGTATGCCACTCTGGTAGAGATGTAAGTAACCCTATAGAGTAGGTGTCGCGATTAATTTTTCCTAGATTTTTTTCAATATATTTTAGATAAAACCTTAAATAATTATCTTGAAGTCTGTACTTCCTGAGTCGTGAATCAGTACCCGTTTTTATATCCCAAGTGTGATCCTTTGCAATAAAACCGGCAAGCTCGAGCTCATATAGATACTCAGAAATGCGTCCGTGTCTTGCAATGTTTAAAGCAGTACAAATTTCTTCCTGTTCTTTAGCTCCAGTAGAAAGAGCTCTCACTATTTGCTTATAAAAAGCTGTTTTTCGCATGAATAGATCTGAAAATATTTGGTCAAACTCCTCAACTAAAAATCCACCTTTTGTAAAACAAAGCGTTTTAATATTTCTTTCAGCACTGTGTCTAAAATTTACCTCTTCTAAATATTTTGGAATTCCACCGGTTACTGCAAGCACCTTAAACTTTTCGTATGCTGAAATATTTTTTGGCCAAAATTCATTGCAATCAGAAAGTGATAACTCCCCGAGTGTTAAAGTCAACGATATTCTTCCTACAAAACCAGTACTACTAAGTATATTTTTCTCGATCCAAGATGATGCAGATCCACAGACAACAAAAATTAGCTTGTTATTATTTTTTAGCTGTGTATCCCAAAAATTCTTTATTTTGCCTAAAAAAGTTGGATCTTTTGAGCCCATCCAAGAAATTTCATCAAGGAGCAATAATATTTTGCCAGATAGTAAACGTTCACCAACTGCCCATAGTAAGTCACTCCAGTCGTCATATCTAGCAAAAGATGTATTAAATTGTCTAGCAACTTGTCTAGAAAATTCATTAAGTTGGTGGGATGTTGTAGTATGCTTTTCTGTTGGCAAACCTGCAAATGAGTAATGTTGTTCGAAATGTTTACCAAACTCTTGAATTAAACGACTTTTTCCTATACGACGCCTTCCTTTGACTACTACAAAAGATGCAGTGTTTTTTTCCGTAAGCTCCAGCAGTTGCTTCAACTCGGTTTGCCTACCAATAAATGATGGAGACATAAAATACAAAATATAAATCTTTGTCTCCATTATACATGATGAAATTGGAGACGTAAATAAGTAAATTTTGATCTTTGTCTCTATAGTGCTATAGCTAAACTGACTTAGATTTACCGACAATTTGAAAAACCGTCATTCCGCTACGTGTTAGCGGAATCTATCTGCGGCGGTATGACGTAGGGGTTGCTGAGAACTTGTCATTCCAGTGCTTGACACACAACTGTACGAACATTCCCGTATTCATTACACAATTACTAGGCTACCATAGTTTTCCGGGTCCCTGTGTCCGCTACTTAGATGGCACCCTGCCTACCCTCAAAAGCTATAACAACTTACCTATTATGCTGCTCCTGGAACCTTCCCATTCACGTTTTGTTGTTCTTTCGTTTCATCCACTTTAGTACTAGGCTTTGACAGCATGTATGTAACACCACCAACTGCCAGTGCCGCTGTTGCGATTGCAGCAACGGCTATTACCACAGGCATTAGTTCAACCGCAATTGTTCCAGTTGCAAAAAGTGTCACTGCTATTGCAGCGCCTAATACCGCAACTGAACCACCGACAAAAAACCCTTTCATGGCCGCTGATGTAGATTGTTTTTTCTCTGTTTTTCCTAGAAGACGTGTTGTATCTTTATTATCATCCTTATTTTGTGGTAAATTGTTTGTTCCTTCGTTTTGCTTTCTAAGCTGTTTTTCTTCTGCTTCTTTCAGAAACTCCTTCATATAATCATCTCGAGCTAAGTCTCTTGGAGTTTGACCTTTATTATCTCTCAATAAAAGATCTGCTCCATTTTCTACTAAAGCTTTTACTATACTTTCCGTACTAACTGCAGCAGCATAATGTAAAGGAGTCCTTCCATCTTTATCTACTGCATTGACATTTGTTTTTTTTGACTTTAATAACGCATCTACTGACTCATTACAGATAGAGTTAGCAGCTGCGTGTAAAGGGGTCCATTCAAGTCTACCTACTACTGCATTAACATTGATTTCTTTTACTCCCAATAGAGCATTCACAACACTTGCTGCCTCATTGCAAACAGCCAGATATAGTAATGTGGGCTTCCTACCTTCCAACCATTCAAATCGATGATTCACATCAAAATCAGCTTTTTCCCACTTATCATACTCATCTTCATCTTTTACTTTTAATCTCTCTTTTATTTTTTCAATTACATTATTTTCATTTAGGTTTCCCCCCTCATTGTTAACTGCACTTAATATTTCTTCCCACTGATCGTATTTCATTGTCATAACTTTACCTCTTGCTTTAAATGATATTTTTAATTACCATATTATAGCAAGAAAGTCAATCTCATTACTCAAGTAATACCTGGTATCAGAAAAAAACAGCATTAATTACTTGCTATTAGACTTCTTACATTACCTCCTGTCATCCAAGTAGCTGATACTGCCAAAGGTTACTCAAAAGGTGGTGGTTATACAAGAAATCTATTACAAATTATTTAGACAGAGCTTAGAGTTTTCTACTTATAACTCACTTTCACGCAATATTGATCGTTCTTAAAAAGCAATCTAACATTTTTTATTCCTTGATTGCGAAGCTTTGATGCAGCTGATTTAGCAGCCTGAGCACTTTTAAAAAATGCAACATATCCCTTACTTTCTGCACTGTCTTGTTTCGGGTGACGTTTCTGCATTTCTTTTTCATATTGCTTTCTGTAATGAGGAGTATTTTGTATCAATTGTTCTGACATCTTTCTTAGGTATTGGACTTTTACCTTTGCAAGCCCTACTTTATGAAATCCTAAGACTTGAGCTGCTTTTTCTGATAAGTCTATTATTCTGCCTTCAATAAAAGGCCCTCTATCGTTAATCCTTACAACAAGCTTTCTTCCATTTTCTAAATTAGTGACAAGAGCAAAGCAGGGTAGGGGCAAAGTCTTATGCGCTGCAGAGATCAAGTGACGGTTAAACACTTCACCATTTGCTGTAAGCGTGCCATGATCTTCTATTCCATACCACGACGCTATCCCTATCTCTTCATAGTGTTTACAGTTTTTTGGATAATAAGTTATACCATTTATTGTGTAGCTGCAGCCAATTTTATAATGACCTGCAGTGCAATTAAACCTGTTGCTAAAACTGCAACTACTCATCAAAACAAATATTAGACATAGGAAGGCTAGGTTTTTTATCATTGTATTCGGTAAGAGGGTTCGATACTATGAGGATTTTAAATTATACTATAATAAATTTAGTAATGAGTAAACATCTACTGCTAAATATTAACAAAACTCAAAAAAGAATAATACATATAATTGGTATAGGTGGAATCGGAATGAGTGCCATTGCTGAAATTCTTCACAATTCCAATTACAAAGTTCAAGGCAGTGATGCACAATCAAACAACAATGTAGATAGATTACAAAGGCTGGGCATAGAGGTTTTTATTGGTCACAATGCTAATAATATAAGCCAAGCTCAAATAGTTGTACATTCTTCTGCGATAGAATCTGATAATGTGGAGTTAGTAACAGCGAGAAATAACAATAAAACCATTTTGCATAGATCAGACATACTTGCTGAAATTATGAAAGATAAATATGTGATAGCAGTTTCGGGTTCAAGTGGAAAGACGACAACAATGGCTATGATTGCTTCTATTTTTGATCATTCTAATATTGATGCAACTGTAATTGTAGGAGGAATACTAAATTCGTATCAGAGTAATTCAAGACTTGGAAAGAGTGACATTTTTTTAATCGAAGCTGATGAGTCTGATGGAACCATGCTAAAAATTCCTGCAAATATTTCTGTCATAACCAGTATTAACGACGATCATATGGATCATTATGGTACATTCGACGATATTAAAAATGCGTTTTCTCAGTTTATAAGCAAAGCAGATTTTGCAGTTTTGCCTGATTCTGTAGGCATTAATTATGATGCAAGTAACTCTATGATGTTTGGGTTTGAAAGTGGTAACATTAGAGCCAGCAACATCGAACAACATAATAACAGCATGGAATTTGATGTGTTGATTGACAATAACCACAGAATAAAAAACGTAGTACTATCAAACACAATAGGAATGCATAAAGTCAGTAACGCACTAGCTGCAATATCAGTTGCGATAAAGCTCGGGATTAGCAATGCAGAGATTAAAAAAGGCCTTTTGGAATTTCAAGGAGTAGCAAGAAGATTCTCTTTGATTGCCAATATTAAAGGTGTTAAGTTAATTGAGGATTATGCCCATCATCCAAATGAAATATATGCAACTTTAACGGCTGCACGTTCGATTACTAAAGGAAAAGTAATAGGAATTATCGAACCACTTCGTTTTGCTCGCGTTCGTAATTTTTTTGGTGAATTCATAAGGATCTTTATGATGTTTGACTATGTAATCCTTACTCCTATTCATCCCCCAGAAGACAAGCCTATTCCTGGTTGTGGGATTGATGATATACAAAAAGCTTTAATCAGTAATGGGTTTAATGATGTAAAGATTATGAATGATGCTCTACTCATTTCACATTTTATTAGTGATTCGACAAGTCCAGGTGATATAGTATTATTTATTGGTGCTGGTAGTAATATAGCTAAATTGGCAAAGGAAACTGCAGCACTTATTGCGGAAGTTAAGGTTTAATGCGATGAATAAGATAATCAACAACGTACTTGCAAGAGAAATTTTAGATAGCAGGGGTTACCCCACTGTTGAGGTGGAAATTGAACTCTGTGATGGAGCAATAGGTAGGGCCTCTGTACCTTCTGGAGCTTCAACTGGTAAATTAGAAGCCTTGGAACTCAGAGACCAAGATGAGAAAAGGTATTGTGGTAAAGGAGTGCTGAAAGCTGTTCAAGCTGTAAATGGAGTGATAGCAAATGAAATCATTGGCATGGATGCAACAAACCAAAGTGCAATTGATAAAGCATTAGTTGAACTAGATGGAACAAAAAATAAATCTAAACTTGGAGCAAATGCAACTTTGGGTGTGTCTCTTGCGGTTGCAAAAGCAGCAGCAAACAGTTTCAAAATACCGTTGTATAGATATTTGGGAGGAGAGCAGATGCCGGTTCCACTCATTAACATAATTAATGGTGGAGTACATGCAGACAATAAGCTCGATTTCCAAGAATTCATGATTCTTCCGGTCGGTGCTGAGACTTTCAGTGAAGCAATCAGAATATCTGCGGAGGTGTTCCACAACTTACGTAGCATTCTTAAGAAAAAGGGTTATAGCACAAACGTAGGAGATGAAGGCGGTTTTGCACCAAATATTGAAAGTACTGAAGAAGCACTTGACTTGATCATATACGCTATAGAATCAGCAGGTTATTCAGCGCAAAGTGATTTTGCACTAGGCCTTGATGTTGCTTCATCTACTTTTTATGAAGATGGAATTTACAAATTTGAAAATAAAGAGCTTACTTCAAAAGAATTGACTGAATATTATTGTAATCTTGTGGAAAGATATCCAATAATTTCTATAGAAGATGCAATGAGTGAAGACGATTACGAAGGTTGGAAATTACTTACTGCAAAATTGGGGAGTAAAATTCAATTGGTTGGGGATGATTTATTTGTTACAAATTGTGAACTAATAGGCAAAGGAATAGAAGAAAAAATGGCAAATGCTGTACTGATCAAGCCAAATCAAATAGGGACGTTAACAGAAACTTTTGCTGCTATTGAAATGGCAAAATCAAACAACTACAAAGCTGTTATTTCTCACCGCTCAGGTGAAACAGAAGACACAACAATATCTCATATAGCAGTTGCATCAAATTGCGGGCAAATAAAAACCGGGTCGCTGTCGCGTTCTGATAGGCTCGCGAAGTATAACGAGCTAATGAGAATAGAAAGCGCATTAGGAAAAGATGCTAAATATTATCGTGGGTTAGCATGGGTTTTATAGACGAAGTAAAATTGTACTTAAAAGCCGGTGATGGTGGTGACGGTTGTGCAAGTTTTCGTCGAGAAAAGTTCGTTGAATTTGGTGGTCCAAATGGTGGTAATGGAGGAAAGGGTGGAAACATAGTTTTCATCAGCGACGCTAATCTCAACACTTTGCTTCATTTTCGTTATAGAAGACACATTAAAGCAGATAATGGGAAAAATGGTGCAGGCAGGGATAGATCTGGCACAGCAGGGAAAGACGTTATACTTCGAGTTCCAGTCGGTGCACAAATAATTGATGAAGAAAGTGAAGAGATAATAGTAGATCTTGACAAGCCTGGTATGGAATTTCAAGTAGCACAGGGTGGAAAAGGTGGACTTGGAAATACTAATTTTAAATCTTCTACTAATAAGGCACCAAGACATTTTACTTACGGTCAGCCTGGCGAAGAAAAACATGTATTATTAAAACTAAAAGTTTTATCAGATGTTGGAATTATTGGCATGCCAAACGCAGGTAAATCAAAATTTTTGACTCGCTGCTCAAATTCCGATACAAAAGTAGGCGATTATCCATTTACCACCGTAAGACCCCACTTAGGTGTGACAAAAGTGGATGATAGCGAAGTTGTAATAGCAGATATTCCTGGAATAATCACCGATGCTCACCTTGGGGTTGGGCTCGGACATAAATTTTTAAAGCACATAGAAAGGTGTCAAATTTTACTTCATTTAATCGATGTAACTCATGATGACGTTGTTTCGGCTTATAGTTGTATCCATAATGAATTGGAACTTTACAATGGTGATCTTGTTGAAAAAGAAGAGATTGTAGTATTAAACAAATGCGACTTGCTGAGAGAAGCAGAAATTCTGGAAAAGAAGAGTCACCTAGCCAATTATCTTAATAAAGAAGTGCTGTGCTTATCAATTAATGGTGATTTACAGCCTATTTTAAGATTATTAAGTGAAAAATTGAAAAAGAGTAATTCTAAGGAAATCGATGTATATGATCCTTTTAAGATGTGAATTTCATTTAGATAATTGATGTTTTTCATTTATTTTATCATATAACTAGAATATATGTGTACGAACGTTTGTTTTTGAAGGTGATTTGCACAGTAAATGGTCAGCGCGTGACGCACTGCCCAGTTCATGTTAGCTATAAATATTTAAGAAATTTACCAAACGAAAAAAAAGGCAAAAGAAGCCCTGGGGTTATTATCTGCTTTAAAATATTGGCGTTTTTTATGTTTTAAACGCTTGACAAGCGAGATTAAGCTGCTTTTAATTGCAACTAACCTACGCTGCAAATGTTTAAGAAGTTTACCAAGCAGAAAAAAAGACAAAGAATCCCCGAGTTAGCTAGTCCTTTACTATCTTTGTCGAGTATTGGCATTTTTTGATGTCTTGTAACGCTTTGTAAGCGCGTTCAGCTTATTTAGATAAAAATCTAGATGTAGATGAAGTTTTGTAAAGACATACAGTATCTATATACTGCAAAAAATTGAACATAAGACGCCGATACATTAAGTAATCCTTACCTTTTAATCTGCAGATTGGCGAAAGCAAATACAATAGCTTCACTGTCATGATAAGGGGACTGGCGGAGTTTGTCAAGGAATTTTTGCATTTAATTCGTTTCTGCGAGCTACCTGGATAAGAAGTTTTCCTACTGAAATTTTGAAAAATGTAATCTACTTCTATATTCAAATATATCAAGCAGTAATTCAAAATTAGCCATTGCACCTTTTGCGTTATTATACGCGAGATTGAGCAGCTCTTTGTCCTGATATAAATCAGCAAATTTAAATTCCATACATCCTGATTGTTTTGTGCCTAAAATATCTCCACTGCCTCTTAGCATCATATCCCTTTCAGCAATGTAAAATCCGTCCTGTGACTCACACATGATCTTTAACTTTGAAGATGAGCTTTTACTTAAATTATCGTATAATAATACACAAAAAGATGGCTTGTTTCCTCGCCCTACTCTGCCTCTTAACTGATGTAATTGCGATAACCCAAATTGCTCTGCATTTTCTATAATCATAATGGTTGCATCTGGCACATCTATACCAACTTCTATCACAGTGGTTGCAACAAGCAAAGAAAATTCATTTCTTTTGAAGGAAAACATAACTTGATCTTTCTGCTCCTGAGTCAATTTTCCGTGTATTATCCCGACTCTATCAAAAAATGTTTTTTGTAATTCCTGAAAACGCATCTCTGCTGCAGCAATATTGGTCTCTTCGTTTTCTTCTATATATGGACAAATCCAATATGCTTTTTCGCCCCTGTTTATAGCACCTTTTAGCTTTTCAATAACATCTGGCACCCTACTAATGTTCATAGTTACAGTTTTTATTGGCAATCTGGATTTTGGTTTTTCTCTCAAAATTGAACATTCAACGTCACCATACATAGCTTGCTGCAAGGTTCTTGGAATGGGAGTTGCAGTAACGAAAAGTATATCGGCATTTTCTCCTTTTCCTACCAAGCGATTTCTCTGCATCACTCCAAATCGCTGTTGCTCGTCTATGACTGCAAGCCCTAAATTTTTAAATGTAACGTTAGCTTGAAATAACGCGTGGGTGCCAATCACTATATTTAAAACACCACTTGCAAGTTCGTTCATGATAATCTTTCTTTCCTTGCGCGAAGTTTTACCAGTAAGCAGCGCAACTTTTATATCGGTACAGGATAAAACTTCCTCAATCCAATTATAATGTTGCTCCGCCAAGATAGTAGTCGGTGCCATTAGAGCTACCTGCATGTTGTTTTCTACCACATTTAGCATCGCAAAAAGTGCAACTACGGTTTTGCCACTACCAACATCACCTTGCAGCAAGCTCATCATGCGATACTTGGATTTTTGCCTCTCTGAAATTTCATCTATTGCACGAATTTGATCGTTTGTTAATTGAAACGATAATTCATTTAAAACTTGCTCTTTATATTTATTCAATACTATAAATTCTCTTCCCCTTTTTTTTACATGATTTTCTCTTGCAAGTTTCAGTGCTAGCTGATACGCAAACAATTCATCATAAGCAAGCCTTTTTCTACAAACCTCGGCTTCCGCCAATGAGCTTGGTCTGTGCAACTTTATGATGCTTTCCCTCCAACTTAGCCATTTTTTTTGCTTGATTAATGTATCATCTATCCACTCTGGCAAATCAGGCAATTCTTTCAGGTTAGAGCTTATTATGTTCCCAATGCTCTTATTGGTAATGCCACGGCATAATTGGTAGACTGGCTCTATGCGAGCTATTTCTTTAAATTGGTTGATGTCAAGCGACACGTAATCTGGATGAGTAATCTGCCAATGCTCAGCAAATTTTTCGAGTTTGCCACTGATGATTACATAGGCTCCAACTGGAAATAGTTTATATAAATACTTAACTGAGTGATTAAAAAAGACTATGAATATATACTGACTCTCACTTTCAACGACTATTTTATATGGTCTACCTCTAAAAGTGGGCGACTGATGCTCATAAACTTTTGCCATGAAAGTTGTAAATTCTCCAACTTGAGTATCAAGTAGTGACTTACTTCTATCTATATAACCAAGCGGCCTATAAAACAGCAGGTCCACCACTTTGTTCCCACCACAGAGTTTAGGTAATATTGCGGAATGGAACTTAAGCATATTTTCCAGCTTGCCATTTAGAAAAGCCAGCACATCTAATTGCTCATTGAGATTCATACATGTGTAAAAACTGTTTATCAATAATAGAGCCTTTTTAAAATCTTGTCACCTTATGGTCAGGTATGCACTATAGCTAGCACAGCTCTCTAACATCATACCACCGCGGTGCTAACAAGCAGCGGGATGACGGTTGTCGGTAAGCCTAAGTTACCCCTAACTATATTTGCTATCATAGGGCTTATAGCAGGTATTTTATTGAATTATTAATAATTTGTGATATAATTAATTATGATGTTAATAGGTCTATGATAGAAATGAATAGTACCAATCCAGTAGTTACATTAAGGGCTCAAGCAGAAGAGTTTGATTTTGGCAAATTAAGAGCTGGTTAAAGATAATGCTGAAGCAAACTCTGGTGAACAGATGTATAAAGACATCAATAGAATGGATTTTGTTATTAATAAAAAAGATATAGACCAAAACTTTATTAATCAATTATATGCAAAACACGCTAGCTTGATTGAAAACAACAAAAATGGAGAAAAGAATTATCGCCCATTTGCAAAAGAAGTTTTTAAGGAAATGTTCAAATATGCTGAAGCAAAAGTTCCAAGTGATTCTATCCTAGAAGAACTAGTTACCAATTGTAATCAGGCAGGGCATGAAGCTGGTGTATTGATAGAATCTCAACTTGCACTTGGCCAACATTCATTTCTAGTATTCTCCCCTAAAAGAGTAATGAATATTGATTATATTGACCAAAATAATGTAAGTATTAGATCGGATATGAAATTACCGATATTTTTCCAAAGGAGCGATGGTAAAGCCGGTGACAAGGTGTGTGATCTATCCAGTTCAATTGAATTCACAATTGAATCTCAAAATGATAAAGATGATGTAACATATAAAGATGGTAAATTGTCACTTACTGCTCCTCGAGAACTGAAAAATTACAAAATTGATGGCAAAAATTTATTTGATATTATTAAAGAGTATTTCCAGAAATTTTGCGAGAAGTTAGGATTTAAGTTTGAAGCAGAGATAGAACATAGTTTAGGTAATCCACTAGAAGTAAACAGCCATCTGGAAAATATGGAACCGCCCATTCATAGCAATGAGCATGGAAATACACCTGGAAACTAACAATTAAAATATTTCAAGCGCTGTTAGCTCACTTGCACAATCAATTACTTCAGAACTTGGGAACTGGTTTTTAAACCAAGTGTACTGGCGTTTTGCGTAGTGTCTTGTGTTTGTTTGAGCAATCTGTATCGCTTCGTCTAAAGTAATCTCACCTTTCAAATACTTTACAATTTCTGGCACTCCATGTGCTTTCATAGCTGGCAAATGTGGAGCTAAGTTCATACTAAGTAGCTTTTTTACTTCATCAATTGCTCCATTTTCGATCATTTTGATAAAACGAGAATTTATTTTTTGGTATACATCCTCACGTTTAGGCAAAATTGTATATATCTTAAAATTATCGAATAAAGGAGGCTGTCTATTTTCTTGCCATACAAAGATTGTCTTACCAGTTTCAGTGATAACTTCAAGTGCCCTTGAAAGGCGGTGCGAGTCATTCATGAATACTTTACCTTGAATCCTTGGATCTTTGCTTAGCATTAATTTGTAAAACTCCTCTTTACTTAAATTTTTCCTTAATTCGCTTACATTTTTCCTTACTTTCTGACTTATTTGTGGCATTGATGATAAGCCTTTGATTAAACTGCTGATGTAAAGCCCGCTTCCTCCAGTGATGATAGGTATTTGAGCATTTTCTAGTGCGTGATTAACTTCTTTTTCTAAATCCTCTAACCATAGACCCACGGAATAATTTTCTTTTGCTGAAACATAACCATATAATTTATAAAATTCTTCTTGCTTTAGTGGTTGAGCAGTAATTATGGGAATTTCTTCATATACCTGCTTTGAATCACAATTTATTATGCTGATATTATTATATTTTTTTATCAGGTTATCACACAATTCTGATTTACCTGAAGCTGTAATTCCTGTAATAATTACTATATTATTTTTCATTTATATTAATTTAATTAACATATGATAGAGTGTAGTAAAAATTTGGGTCCTACAATCTAAAGTTTGGAGATTTTTATGGCAGAAAACAACGACAATAATTCATTTATTAAGCGTTTCACAAACAGGACTCCTGGCGGTACAGGGGAAGGTTTTTCCAGTAAGTATTCGTCTCAAAACACCAAAGAACGGGCATTAGGGGAAAAAGGGAAAATTTCTGAATTAGCAAACAAAAAAACCGAATCCAAGGAAGCTTTTTCTGAAAGTGGCGGCATAAAAAGTAAAAGCAGAACTGTCAATGAAAGATCTTTTGCTGATGCAACAAAAAGAAGTAGGTCAGATCTTATATATTTAGTCCGTGGTAAAGATCGTGGAAAATCAGCGTGGCATTATGTATTAGTTGATAAAGAGAAAAGAGAAATGTTTCTAGCAAAAAGCAGAACTGGCTCTATAGATGTTGCAGACTATGGAGAGATTTTGTATTCAGGATGGGGAGAGGATCCACCACAGGCAATAGTTGATAAAGTCAATGAAGAGTTTGGGTTGTAGCAAGTCTGCATAACAAATGGTAAGCTGCGTTGCATTGCGTTCACAAAAACTAGCAGTTACTATATAAGATACAATGCAACAAAACTGATCTAGTTGTTATGAATAAGTTTTTAGCTATATGGTATCTAAAATAATAAATGCAATACAGAACAACTTGTTAGTGTGTTTTCCAACAGAAACAGTGTATGCTCTTGCTTGTAATGCATTAAATAATGAATCTATAGGAAAAATATATCAGATAAAGAAACGCTCTCAAAATAAACCACTGTCTATATTTGTTAGTGATATTTGCAGCTTGATGAGAATAGCAAAGCTAGAGAAAAAGTATATTGGTTTAGTAAATCACTTTTCTCCTGGACCGATTACCTATATTTTACCACTTAAAAACAATAATATATTGCCAAACGAATTCTTTAAAGATAGTATAGGCATCAGAATCCCTGAGCATCCTATTGCAATTTCAATACTAAACAAACTGAAAGTTCCAATAGTTGCAACTAGTATAAATATTTCAGGAGAAAAAAGTGTATGTAAGGCAGACGATATACCACAATCCATTAAGCAACATTTATCTGCAGTGATTGAAGATGATGAATTAGTTTCTGGTATAGAATCTACTATTATTGACTTAACCGAAGATAAGATTAAGGTTTTAAGGGAAGGTGCAATTTTATTACAAACAGTAACCAATGCATTTTCAAACTAAGATCTATAGGAGAAAGAATGAAAAAAGTAATAGGTCACAACCAGGCCAAAAAAAAATTAATGAACAACTTATCTGTTCAGTCTTGGCTGATCTGTGGTAAAAAAGGTATAGGAAAAGCAACACTTGCAAAATCCTTCTCCAATTGGTTACTCATAAAAAGCTATAATGAAGTAGCATTGGACTTACACATTGTTGAAGGTGATACTATCGGAATAGAAAAAGTCAGAGAAATGAAAAACTTTCTACACTTAAGTCCCATTCAATCAGAACACAAAATATCTATAATAGATAGCTTAGAGGCAATGACTAATAACGCTAAAAACGCAATATTGAAAATATTAGAAGAGCCGCCAAAAAATTCTAAGATATTTATAATTAGCCATAAGCCATATGATATACAAACTACTATCCAGTGTAGGTGCTTTCAGCTAAATTTAATTCCATTAACTTATGACGAAACAAAGCAAGTTGCTTCATCTCAATGTAAATTTGATGATCAAACGTTTGACGAAATGATTACTTTATTTCCTGGAATGCCAGGAATGATAATAAATGCAATAAGTAGTGATGCTTATGAAGCATACAAATGCTTTTATAAATTTCTTCATGATTTAAAGAATCCCAATATGATTAATAAAGTAATTAATAGCGAAATCGAACTAGAACTAGCATCATATATAATTCAGGCCTTCATTTTAGAAAGCATAAAGAGAGAGGTAAATGGTGTTGAAATTTTACTAGGTCAGTGGAAAAAAATAGATGAACTTTTCGTTGTTGCTAAGCAACTTCACTTAGATAAAAAGCATGTTTTAGCTAATGTAGTTAATATCATGACATAAGTTTACAAAGTATAATACTTTTAACATAAATTCATGATAAAATTCTGTTAATTTAATACTCGAAGTATATAATTTGACTGATAATAAATTAACTGTATGGCAATCAATAGAAGTTTTGACGAAAGCCATACTAAACATGCAGAAAGAATTAAGTTCAATCAAGAATATAGCTTTAGACCAGGACGTCACCTTAGAAAAAGGAAAGGAGTTGTTAAGCGGCATTTATGAAGCAAATTTTAAGCTAAACAAGGCAATCAATATAGCTACTTTGCCAAAAATTGGCTATCATATGCTAAATGGTGAGCTTGTTGTACGTAATCATATCACGGAAGAGGAAGTAAAGATTCCTAGAGATTTTCATTACCTTAAAGTCGTTAAATCCGATCATGATGATTATAAATTAACGTTTTGTAATTTTTTAGGTAATGACTTCTTTGAATATAAAAAGTATGATCCACAATATTCTGGCGTTTCAGATGAATATAAGTTTGTGGATTTTGGTAGTGTAAAAAAGACTCATAATCTAAAATTTAAGGAATACGTTGGTCATGCACCTAAGTTTTTTGCTGCAGAAGGGCCTATTGAGCCTGGATCTCAAAACCATGCAATTGATCTATTTGAGCTAGTCAAAAGTGGTAAAGGTAGCAAAGTGGGAACCCTCGCTGATGAATTTGGTTATTTTGATGATCAAAATAAATTACATTATTATAATTATCACAAAAGTGCTGAAAGTAATATTTACAATCCTGAAAATTTCAGTGTAAAAATGATCAATGTAGATGTGAGCAAAATCGATAAATTCTACCTTATTGCGGAACAAGGTGATATAATCATTCATCCTATTTTGGAAAATTTAGACATATTTTAAAGTTTTTTAGAGTATCTAATCTTATTGTTATTATAATTGGGTTTGGTAGCATTGTGTTATGGAAGATAAATTGCTTGAATCAGTAAAAAACAAAAGTTATTTCAGTAAAGCAGTCGAATGGTACTGCCATAGGTATCTGTTTTGTGTAGCAGAAAGATCTTGGATGGCATTAATAGTATCGCTTCTCCTAGTATGCTTATGTTTATTAATATTAAACATATACCTGTTATTTCCTGTTAAAAAAGATTTAAATTTTGTGAAGTACATGAACCACACAGAAGATGAGTTCTCTGCAATGCATAAGCTTAGTTTCAGTAAAAAGGAAGATGAATACACTTCCACAGCGAGGTACTTAATAAGTAAATACATTGAAATATACGAGTCCATTAAGATCGTTGAACCGAAGTACCAAGAAAATTTTATAAGAAACAATTCTATACATAAAATCTATCAAGGCTTTCAGGAAAAAACGAACAATGAAGCTGTTAGTTCACCTTCATCCAAAAGAAAAACTGCCAACATAAATGTAATAACATTATCTATTGATCGATCGACCAAGGACTTAGTTACATTTGCTGGAAATGCTACTGTAGTTTTTACAACCGAGCAAAATAAGGAGGTAAAAGATCATACTGTGGAGATTAGCTTCACTTTGTCGAGTATAAAAGCAACTCTGGCTGGTATAATACCATTTAAATTTATTATTAATGGTTATAAATACAGATTTTAAAATATTACTTGGTAGCTAAAAAAAATAACTAAAGTGCATGTAGCAGTAATAACTGGAGGTAAAACTAGAAGAATTGGCGTTTTTTTAATAAAGTAATTCTGAGAAGGTTTTAAGAAAAAGGCATTGTAAATTATCGGTAAAAAGTACAGAGCGTTAAGTATAGTACTAACAATTAACACTAGAGTTACAAACACAGAAAGTATTACATTGCCAGAGTTGAAAACAGCTTGAAAAATGAGAAATTTACCCCAAAAAGTCGGAG
Organism: Wolbachia endosymbiont (group A) of Pipizella viduata; assembly: GCF_964028555.1. NCBI lineage: Bacteria > Pseudomonadati > Pseudomonadota > Alphaproteobacteria > Rickettsiales > Anaplasmataceae > Wolbachia > Wolbachia endosymbiont (group A) of Pipizella viduata. Next base: position 22,373 of record NZ_OZ034787.1, read on the forward strand.
CAGGCGGCACCCCTATCATAGACAATGCACCTATAGCAAATGCTGTCATGTTAATTGGCATACTGCGTCCTATACCGTGAATCTTATCTATATGTTTCTCACCTGTTTTCGTTATTATTGCTCCGGCAATGAAAAACAAAGTGATTTTTGCAAATGCGTGGCAAACTAATTGAAAAATTGCAACCCTCATGCTGAGCTCACTAAAAATTGAAGCAAATAATATAATATACGACAATTGAGAGATGGTAGAGTAAGCAAGCAATTTCTTTAATTCTTTTTGCTTTAATGCAATCAATGATGCAGTAATAATAGTAAATCCAGCAGCGTACGGAAGCCACCCTCCAGCAAACCAATTTTGCTGCACAAAACGTTGTATGTTATCGACGCCGAAAGTGTATAATATAACTTTTATGATGATGAAAACTCCGGATTTCACAACAGCAACAGCATGTAATAGTGCACTCACAGGAGTTGGTGCAACCATTGCTTTTGGTAACCAAAAATGCATTGGCATTAATGCAGCTTTTCCTATTCCATAAATCAGCATAGCAAAACACACTGCAATGAAAGTGATGAGTGAAGTATCAAATTTGAATATTCCACCACTTACAAAGTCTAAAGTATGAAATTCATTATATAAAAGGCCTATTGCAGGAAAAAATAATACTAAAGAAGAGAAAAATAGCACGCCAAAGTAATAGCGCCCTGCAATCATTGATTCATTTGTTGAGTTGTAAGTAACCAGAGGGTATGTACTAATAGTTAGAAGCTCATAAAAAACAAATGTAGTGAGCAAATCTCCAGAAAAAGCAATAAACATTGCACAGCTAATCGATATTGAAAAAAAGCATAGAAAACTTGAGTGATTGCTATCAGCATAGTTATTCTGCATATAACATATTGCATATATACTGGTTAGTATCCATAAAAACGATATTAATAAACTGAATATTACTCCGGTAGACTCTAGCTTTAAACTAATGTGCAAATTATTACCAAAATCCATGAGAATAAATTGAGAATGATCACCATATACCCAATATAAAGTGCACAGACACGTATACGTAAACAGAAGTACAGAAGAAATAACAGTAATACTATTGTTCACTCCGGGCCATTTACCAGTAAAAAAGATAACAAAAGCACTTAAAAGCGGAATCAATGCAGTAATTAATAAGTAATTCTCAGTAATTAAAAATGGTAAGGAAAGATACATTAAGATATAGTCCATTAAATTTTCTGTTTAGGTAAAGCTAGAATTATACTCAAATCATAGAAAAACCGCCATGTTTTTTTGGCAAACTAGTTGTTTGTGTATGCTATAGCTAACACGTCTTAGCTATATAGATAGCATAAAGTCAACTGCATAAATTGAAACAATATCTGCTAGACGCAAATTATAACAAATGCAGTAGCGTAATCTCCATCGTCACTCAGAGAAAGATGAATCTTGTAGTCCTTTGAGATGAAATCCTTTCTGACAGCAATATATGGTTTTCCTCTTACATCGCTATATATTTCTATATCTTTCATTATAATGCCCTGGCTAAATCCAGTACCTCGTGCTTTAACAAAAGCTTCTTTTGCTGCAAAGCGTTTGGCAAAATGCCTTGCTCGCATTTCTTGACTATTATACTTTCTACTTAGCTCTATTTCTTTTTCAGTGTAGATTCTATTGAGAAATTTTTCCCCGTATTTTTGTAATATTCTCAATACTCTTGGTATATATACTATGTCAGTGCCGATACCGCGTATCATTTTGTGCTAAAGCGATTTATTGCTTCCTCAATCTGCATTTCTTTTACCTCTCCAGTTGCTCTATTTTTTACTTCAACTATATTTTCATCTATTGCCTTTTTTCCAACAATTATTTGCCACGGCAAGCCTATCAGATCCATTCTAGAAAATTTTACTCCTATACTTCTTTCCGTATCATCGTAAAGCACTTCATCACTTTTCAAAGCTTTGTATATTTTATCTGCAGCCTCCGTTACTTTCGTTTGTAAGTTGATTAAACCAATTCTGAAAGGAGCTACCGCTTCTGGCCAGATAATTCCCTTATCATCATGAAAAGCTTCTATTATTGCACCGACAAGCCTTGAAACCCCAATGCCATACGAACCCATATGCATGTTGACATTTTTTCCATCTTGAGAAGTAACACTTGCCTTCATAGGCTTTGAGTATTTGTCGCCAAAATAAAAAATATGCCCTATTTCAATACCTTTACTAACATTTAACTGCTCTTGCGGCACAAGGCAAGTTTTAGGGTCGTGCATATCATCTGCAACTGCATATATATTCTTCAAACTTTCAACATCTTCACTTTCCAGTAGTTCAGAAAATTTATTGTCATAATATAAAGTGCTCTCACCAGTGTTTGCCAATATATGAAACTCGTGGCTCAAATTTCCTCCAATTGGCCCAGTGTCCGCTCTCACTCCAATTGGAGTAAGTCCCATGCGTTTGAAGATTTTTATGTAAGTTTTGTACATCAAATTATATGAATTCAGTGCACCTTCGTAATCTACATCAAAACTGTATGCATCCTTCATCAGAAATTCCCTACCCCTCATAACACCATAACGTGGTCTTACCTCATCACGGAATTTCCACTGGATATGATACAAACAAAGTGGCAAATCTTTGTAACTTTTTACCACATCTCTAATTAGATCAGTTGCTACCTCCTCATGCGTTGGACCGAAAAGCATATCTTCCTCATGCCTATCCCTTATACGTAGCATTTCCTTACCGTAATCATCGTAACGTCCCGATTCTCGCCAAAGATTTGCTGGTTGCACACAAGGCATTAATGCTTCAATTGCACCAGATTTATCCATTTCATCTCTGATAATATCTTCAATATTCTTAAGCACGCGCAGACCAAGCGGCAACCACGTATAGATGCCAGATGCTATCTGCTTTATTAAACCTGCACGTAAAGAATATTGATGGGAGATAATTTTAGCATGGGTAGGCTTTTCCTTTAGAGTTGGTAGGTAATATTTGGATAAACGCATATAATAGACCTGATTGTATTAAGTAATCTTAATACAATCAGACCTGTAGGTAAACTTATTTTGAAAAAGAAGGGAAGTGTGTGGTACTTCCCTTGATAATTTTATAGCTACCGTGGTCTTGGTACAACATTTTCATCCCGCTAACACGTAGCGGGATGACAGCAGTCCTACGTCATGCCGCCGCGGTATCTCTAGATCCCGCTAACAAGCAGCGGGATGACGAGTTACTTAACCGTCATACCACCGCGGTATCTCCTTAGCATAGATCCCGCTAACAAGTAGCGGGATGACGATTGTCAGGGTGTCATCCCAGCGCCCCTATGATGTCATCCCAGTGCCCAGACACTGGGATGGCTTTGTTGCATCGCTCAAGTGAAAAGAACTGGCAGTTACTGACAAAATTCATTATAAATAGCCATTTAACTGTTGAAGAAAAAATATGCCACAAAAAATGAGAGTCAGTAACTGCCATGAATATAACAAATTTCTCCAAGAAAGAGGAAGCATTTTTTGTTATATCAATGACGCCATAGAAAATTGGTACGAGAATTGTCCAAAAATGCAGGGCGGCAACTATATTTATAGTGATAAAGTTGTGATTTTAGTGCATATAATCGTCAGTTTCTTTAGAATTGGTTTAAGACAAACAGTCGGGTTTATAAAAGGGTATTTGCAACAAATAGGAAGAGATTTGGCAGTTATCAGCTATTCACAAGCATCAAAAGAAACTTAATATTAAGATAAATGATTGCAGAATTGATAAAAATAATATGGAAGATATCGAAATTGCTATAGACAGTACAGGAATTAGTATATACAACAACACACAGCAAGGAAAATAGCACTGACAGAAAATATCGTGGCTATGAGCAAACGAGAAAATTGCACGTAATGTTGAATATAAACAACAAAAAAGCCATAGCTGTAAAATACAGTAACGGTGTCTACTCTGATCACTATGGAGCTTGTGATTTGCTAAAAGAAGTTGATTTTCAGCATGCCATAAAAGCACTATATGCAGATAGAGCATGTGATAGGCACAAGTTTTATAAGTTGTGTAACGAATATGATATAAAGACAAAAATTCCACCAATAAACAATGCGGCAGAACATTCAGAAATAGATTATATGTCTGACAGGAATGCTGCTATTAGGTTAATAAAACTATACGGTGAAGATGGCATGAAAGAATGGAAAAAAGAAGTAAATTATGGGAAAAGATCTTATATTGAAGGGTTTTTCTCAAGATTAAAGCAAATATTCGGATTTAGTTTTAGGAATAAATCTGAGATAAATCGAGAAAAAGAACTGCTAATCAAATGCTATTTGCTTAATAAATTCACTGATATTGGTATGGCTAAATTTGAGATAGTTACATGAATTTACCATAAATCACCATCTCATAAAGTGTGATGCAACAAAGCCATCCCAGTGTCTGGGCACTGGGATGACACCGTCATAAAGGAACCAGTGTCAGCTACTTGGATGACAGGAGAATGACACCCTCCTGGTAGGCCCAAATTGCAATGTTCGTACAGTTGTGGACGTCGAGCCTATCCTAGTGTTGCATATCAAGCTCATACTCAGTATGTAAATCTTTGACCAAAGCTACAACGTATTCTTTTTGAACAATTATACTGATTTTGATTTCGGATGTTGTGATAGCAAGTATTTCTATCTTTTTTTCGCTTAAAACCTTGAGTGTGCGGTGCATCACTTCAGTGTTAGAAATAACACCAATACCAATTATTGAAATTTTAGCTACATTATCGTTTATAGCATAATTTTCATTCTTATTCAGTAACTTTTCCATTAAATCAATATCAAATTTGGAGATAACAAAACTTGACCCATGTATCATATCAATTTTAACATTTGCCCCTACTATATCTCTTAAAGTACGCAAGTTATTTGCAAGGTTAGTGAAAGTTACAAGAGCTTCATTAGTGCTATAAGCTATTCCAGTAATTAAGTATCTCTCTAGTACATCCCTTTTGTGTAGTACTGTGGTGCCTTCTACTTCTTTAAAAGTGGATAGCACTTGCACTTTAATGTTATGCTTCATTGCAAGTTGTACTGAACGATTATGCAGTATTTTAGCACCAGATGACGACATTTCCAACATTTCATCGTAAGAGATAAATTTGAGCTTGCGTGCCTTTGGAACAATTCTCGGGTCTGCTGTATATATTCCATCAATATCAGTAAAAATTTCGCAAGTTCTAACACCAAAGGCTACCGTGAAGGCAACTGCTGATATATCAGAGCCTCCTCTTCCAAAAGTAGTGATTCTATCATCATTTATACCCTGAAAACCAGCGATGATCGCAGCAGTATAACCCTCAGCAAAAGATCTTTTCACACGGTCAATCTTTATTGTTTTTATTTTAGACTCAGAATAAAAATCATCAGTTACAATTGGTAACTGCCAGGCAAGCCAGGATTTAGCATTAACTCCGATCGATTGGAGAGTGATAGCTAATAGACCGCAAGAAATTTGTTCTCCTGCTGAAAGCATAACGTCATACTCTGATAACTCTTGTCTGCAACTTAAATTTGAGATTTGCCTAGCCTGAAAAGCCATTTGGTCAGTAAATCCTGCAACAGCAGATACAACAACGATTACATTACAACCTTTCTCAATATCGTTTTTTATCAAATTTGCAACTCGGTTTAAATCAGTTAGCGAAGTCCCACCAAATTTTTTTATGATTATTTTGTCCATAGTTACAATATAACTCTCTTCTGAAGAAAAATATAGTTTTTGTAGAGATAGAGGTTGTCCGGAAACTAGAATTAAGGTAGAGTATAAGATGTATGGTTCCAGAGTGTGATGGTGTGGATCTATTATAAATAATTCAGGAGACTTTGTCAACTGAGAACATATAAATTCAAAAGGCGTAAGACCCCTAAGAGCTTTGAGTCTCTTTGCATAATTGTAGGCCATAACAAAGTCATAAAGATGCTCCTTAAGTTGCTGATGCGAACGATAGTAATATTTCTTAACTGTAGCATTCTTTAAAGTTTTATTCATACGTTCAACTTGTCCATTTGTCCAAGAATGGCTAACTTTTGTCAGACGATGTTCAATGTTATTTTCTTCACAAACTCTATCAAATATGTGTTGGAAGGCGTATTTATGGCGCTTCTGATTTGTAAATTGTATGCCATTATCTGTCAAAATAGTGTGGATTTTATACGGTAAAATTCTAATCAGATTACCTAAAAACTCAGCAGCTATGGGTTTTGTAGCACTTTTGTGCAACTCAACGTAGGTGAATTTGATCTATTGCAACAAACAAATACAGCTTTCCTTCTTCTGTTCTAACTTCCGCGATATCAATATGGAAATAGCCTATAGGATATTGTTTGAATTTCTTTCTTGATTTAACTTCACCATCGACATCTGGTAGTCTGCTAATGTTGTGCCTTTGTAAACAACGATGTAAGCTGGAGCGACTCAAATGTGGGATTGAGGTTTGCAAAGCGTAGAGACAGTCATCTAATGGCAATAGAGTATGCTTACGAAATGCAACAATTATAGCCTCCTCTTCTAAAGTTAAAACAGTTGATCTTGGATGCTTTGGACCCATACCAGCATCTTTGGTAAATGAGCGTTTTCTCCACTTAATAATAGTTTTTGGTTTAAGGTTATAACACTTGGAGAGTTTTGCTATGCTCTCTTTACTATTTTGTATTGCTCTACGAATTGTCTCTGTTGTTCTGGCGCACCCATGTAATACTTGTCCCATAATTCCTCCCTTGATGGTATTTTTTTCTCACATTTTATCATACCATCACACTCTGGAACTGTGCATCTAATACAATTATAGAACAAGTTTAAAAGTTCTGGTAAAGTAGTTTTATTTACAAAGAATATGCTACTTGAAATTGAAAAGCGCAGCATAACAAATGCATTGTGGAAGTTGCAAGAAGCAGATCAAAGGGAAATCTTAACTCTTATACAGAGATTTGAGTTGCCAGAAGTACTAGCAAGAATATTGGTTACTCGTGGTGTTAACATAGAAAATGCGAGCGACTTCTTATATCCACTAATCAGATCGCTATTACCAGATCCCTTTCACCTTCTTGATATGGATAAAGCTGTTTCTCGTATAATACGGGCAATAAAAAATAATGAAAACATTGCAATATTTGGTGACTATGATGTTGATGGTGCAACGTCGTCAGCATTGATTAACAGGTGCCTGAGAGCAATCGATATACACTCTATAATCTACATTCCAGATCGTGTTGATGAGGGCTATGGATTAAACACAGATGCTTTATTACAACTTAAAAAAAACGGGGTCGATTTATGTATTTCCGTTGATTGCGGTACGCTTGCATATCAACCAATAGAAGATGCAAAGGTCTTTGGTCTTGATATTATAGTTGTCGATCATCATCTTGGTACGGAAAAGTTACCAAGCGCCGTAGCAGTTGTTAACCCAAACCGCCTTGATGAAAGCTCTCCTTATACTAACCTTGCAGCAGTTGGAGTGTCATTTCTGCTGATTATTGCTCTTAATAAAAGCCTACGTGAGCAAGGATTTTTTACCAACAAAAAAGAACCAGATTTATTTGATCTGCTGGATTTAGTTGCCCTTGGAACTGTTTGCGATGTTATGCAGATTACAGGCCTCAATAGAGCATTTGTCTCACAAGGATTAAAAGTTATGTCAGCAAGAAAAAACGTTGGCTTGCGTGTTTTATTTGATGCTTTGGGGATCCTTGAAAAACCAAGTGTTTCACGATTAGGGTTTAGTATTGGGCCATGCATAAATGCTGGAGGAAGAATTGGAGAAGCATCGCTCGGTGCAAGGTTGCTTTCCACCGATGATGATGAAGAGGCACATTCAATCGCGCTAAAATTAATAGATTTGAATAATGCAAGGAAAGTGTTAGAAAATGAGGCTCTCTTGGAAGCTACAGCACAAGCGGAAAAATTTGCCCAATTAGGTGTAAATTTTATAATGGTAAGCGGCAACTGGCACCAGGGAATAATCGGTATAATTGCATCGAGGCTAAAGGAGCAGTTTCACTTACCAACAATAGTGATGTCTTTAAACAATGGAATAAGAAAAGCAAGCTGTAGATCAATTTTGGGAGTTGATATCGGTGCTGCAGTCCTTTCCGCAAAGTTTACAAATTTAATTATTGAAGGTGGTGGCCATAGTATGGCGGCAGGATTTTCAATTAAAGAAGACAAAATAAATGATTTGCATGATTTTTTTACTGAAAGATTTTCAAACTCTATAAATGAGAAAACTTTAAAAGCTGATAGTATAGTAACTGCTAAAGCAATAAACTTATCTCTGTGGAACCAACTGCAACGCTTGGGACCATTTGGAGTTGGGAATCCTGAACCAAGGTTTATCATTCAGGGAGCAAAGATAAGAAAGCCTGAAGTTATAGGAGTTGACCATATAAAATGTTTTATTGCTGATGATAATGTTATGGTAAGAGCTATTGCATTTCGCTCTGCAAATACTCACCTTGGCTCTGCTATCATGCAGGGTAATGTTAAAGCCATTTTGGGTAAAATCTCTATGAATTACTGGAATGGCAGTGAATTTGTACAATTTTTAATAGAAGATGTATTGACCATTAGTTGAGTTACTATTTTACAATAATTACCTATCAATCTCACCAAAAACTATATCGAGTGAGCCAATAATTGCTGCAACGTCGGCAAGCATGTGTCCTTTTGCCATAAAATCCAAAGCTTGTAAATGTGCAAAGCCAGGTGCTCTTATTCGGCATCTATAAGGTCTATTGGTACCATCTGAAACTATATACACTCCAAACTCACCTTTTGGTGCCTCAACAGCTGTGTAAGCTTCACCTTTTGGTACGTGATATCCTTCTGAGTAAAGTTTAAAATGGTGAATAAGAGCTTCCATAGATTTTTTCATCTCTGCTCTTGGCGGTGGAGAAATTTTTCTATCTTCAGTTTTTATTGGGCCTCCAGGCATTTTCTCTATACACTGCTTCACCAAGCTAACAGACTGCCTAATCTCTGCCATTCTAACTAGATAACGGTCATAACAATCGCCATTTTGGCCAATAGGTATATCAAAATCTAGCTGATCATATATTTCATATGGCTGGCTTTTTCGCAAATCCCAAGCAAGCCCAGCAGCACGCAGCATTGGTCCACTAAAGCCCCAGTCAAGTGCCTGTTTAATTGATATTTCACTGATTCCTACAGTGCGTTGCTTCCATATCCTATTTTCTGTTAAAAGTTCATCAACATCGTCTATATACTTTGGAAATTGCTCTATAAACTTTGCAATATCCTCAATCAAGCCTTCTGGAACATCTGCTGCAACTCCACCTGGTCTGATGTAAGCTGCGTGAAACCTTGCGCCTGAAGCTCTTTCGTAAAATTCCAGTATTTTTTCTCTTTCTTCAAAGAGCCATAAAAGAGGGGTCATTGCTCCAACATCAAGCGCTTGAGAAGAAACGTTCAGTAAATGATTTAGTATTCTCGTCAGTTCACAAAACAAGACACGTAAATACTTTGCCCTAATTGGAATTTCGCATTGCAACAATTCCTCTACACATAGTGAATACGCATGCTCTTGTGACATTGGTGACACATAGTCAAGGCGATCAAAATAAGGCAAAGCTTGAAGATACGTTTTATGTTCTATTAATTTTTCAGTACCACGATGCAAAAGCCCAATATGAGGATCAGCTCTCTCAACCACTTCGCCGTCCATCTCTAAAACAAGGCGCAACACTCCATGTGCAGCTGGGTGCTGAGGGCCAAAATTTAACATCATTGTCTTTAGATCGGGCATGTCCAGTAGTTTAAGATATTAAAATTGTATAGGCTAAAGTGCGCTCAAAGTCAATAGACTTCTTGCATAGGCTACAACTGTCATTCAATAGAAACAAAAACTTTTACAATGCTAATAAGTGTTGGTAAAACTAAGTCACTTTAGCTATAGAATGACAAAAAAGGTTTGCATTAGCCAAATTTTTAGTTGAGGTAGCATAAGAGGTTAAAGGAAAAGCTTTGTGTTAATGGATTCATTTCAGGTATAATACAGATAATACCACAATACTTATAAAATGGATCATGTTGTTAATGCGTACAATAGACTTGACACTCCTATAGTTAGGGGAGAAGGGGCATATCTTTTTGACAAAGATGGTAAAAAGTATTTAGATTTTGCTGCAGGTATTTCTACAACTTCTTTAGGGCATTGTCATCCATACATTACAGACAAACTGAAAGAGCAATTGAGCTCACTATGGCACTGCTCTAACATTTTCACTATTCCCGAGCAAGAAAGGCTTGCTGACCGTTTAACAACCCTTACTTTTGCAGATAAAGTTTTTTTCTGCTCAAGTGGGCTTGAAGCAACAGAAGCTGCAATTAAGTTTATTCGTCGTTACTTTTATTCAAAAAGGCAAGCAAAACGTAATCGTATTGTTACAATTGAAGGAGGGTTTCATGGCCGCAGTATTGCTGCAATTTCTGCTGGAAACAGTGAAAAATCACGCGAAGGTTTTGCTCCGCTTCTTTCTGGTTTTGATAAAGTGCCAAGAAATGACATTAAAGCTTTGGAGAAAAAAATCAGCAATGAAACAGCTGCTGTGTTTTTAGAGCCCATACAAAGCGAAGGCGGAGTATATCCACTAGACGTAGAATATCTTCAAAAAGTAAGGAAAATAACAAAAGCTCAAGGGATAATTTTGTGCTTTGATGAAGTGCAATGCGGATATGGACGCATCGGTTCTTTATTTTATTATCAAAATGTCGGCATTGAACCTGATATGCTAACCTGTGCAAAAGCTATGGGTAACGGTTTTCCTCTAGCTGCATGTTTAGTAAAAGATTACATAGCAGAAGCAATCACTCCAGGAACTCATGGATCAACCTATGGTGGCAATCCACTTGCCATGACTGTTGGTAATGCAGTGCTCGATATAATGCTAAAAGAAGGCTTTTTTGATCATGTTAAGAGAATTAGTAAATATTTAAAAGAAAAGCTGTTGCCTTTAGCTAAAGAATTTCCTGAGATGATTTCAGAAGTTCGTGGAGAAGGGTTACTAATGGGAATAGAACTAGCAACTCCTGTAGCTGATAAAGTTATTAGTCGATCTCTTGATAAAGGTTTAATAATAACTAGGGTTTCAAACAACAAAGTAGTAAGGATAACCCCACCACTTATCATTGAGGATGAGCATGTGAATGCGGCGTGTAATATGCTTTATGATTTATTTTTTAAGATTAAAGATATATAAAATTCGGCAATATAAATTCAGGCTTGCAAATACCTCTCATAACATGTAAAATTAATTTTATTTTTTATCACAATAACATCGTACTTTAATGGATTGGTTATTGGTCTTAGTATCATCAGCAATTTTTATTTTGTTAATTTTATCGTTTTTGTTCTCAGGAGCAGAAATAGGCTTAACCTCAATTAGCCGTTCTCGAGTTAATAAGCTAAAGCTAGACGGTAACAAAAGAGCCAGGATAATAGACCGCTTATTAAATAAGAAAGAATTGACAATAGGAACGGTATTGCTCGGCAATACAATTATTAATATTACTTGCTCTGCTTTATTTACAGCAATATTTATCAATCTTTTTGGAAATGAGGGCATTCTCCTATCAACAATTATAATGACATTTTGTATTTTATTATTCTGCGAAGTTCTACCAAAAACTTATGCTATTCAAAATCCTGAAAAATTTGCATCATTTTCTGCTTATTTTGTATTGTTTTTTGTAAAGATTTTTTCTCCATTGACGCTAGGTATTCAATTTATTGTTAACCTCATCCTGAAATTATGTGGGCTGCATAAAGATAAGGAAGTAATATCTGCAGCGGATGCAATGCGTAATATGATTACTCTTCACCGCAGTGAAGGAACTATGTTACAACAGGATTTAGATATGCTAAGCAGCATACTTGATTTGGCTGAGACAGAAATATCACAAATTATGACCCATAGAAGAAATTTATTTTCTCTTGATATAAATCGAAGTAAAGAAGAGTTAATAAGGGAAATTTTAACTAGCAGTCATAGTAGGATACCTTTATGGCAAAAAGAACCAGATGATATTATCGGTGTAATTCACGTGAAGGGTCTAATAAATGCCTTGCGTGAAAAGAATAATAAAGCGGAAGAAGTTGACATTACCCAAGTTATGTCAAAGCCTTGGTTTATACCAGAAAGTACACCGCTCAGCGTGCAACTTCATAACTTCCGTAAGAACAGGAAACACCTTGCATTTGTTATTGATGAGTATGGAGCACTGCAGGGAATTGTAACTCTTGAGGACATACTGGAAGAAATAGTTGGAGAAATTTCGGATGAACATGATTTGATCACGGAGAATTTCATAAAGAAAATATCTGACAACATGTATCACATAGAAGGAAAATCTACTATTAGGGACATTAACAGGCAGTTACACTGGAATCTCCCTGATGAAGAAGCTACAACTCTAGCAGGTATGATTGTGAATGAAATAGAGCGCATTCCTGACAAAGGCGAGGAGTTTTCCATGTATGGTTTTCGCTTTAAGATTTTAAAAAAAGATAAAAATATTATTACTGTTGTTGAAGTGCAAGTAAAAACTGGTAATACTAGTAGCAGCAATTAATTAGTGGAGTTTCATGGAAGATACAGTAAAAATAACGGCTGAAGAGTTGAAGGGTTACATAGAGAGAATCGAAAAACTTGAACAAGAAAAGAGGGATGTGCAAGATCACATTCGTGATGTATATGTAAAAGCCGCAGATGAAGGTTGGGATATAAAAGTGATGAAACAAATTATTAGGCTGAGGAAGATGGATGATGATGACAGAGAGGAACAGGAAATATTGCTTGATACCTATAAACGTGCATTGGGAATGAGCTACGAAGAAGAGTTAAGTGAATAGCAGAATTGTAATTGGAATAAGTGGAGCATCTGGTTCTATTTACGGTGTACGTATTTTAGAGGCGTTAAGAAATATTAATAGATCTCTTATCCCTGTCATCCGAGTAGCTGACACTGGGATCCAGGGAAAAAGAAATATAGATTCCAGCGTCACGCGCTGCAAATTTGGTTATGAAACTCATTTAGTGATAAGTCGTGCTGGAAAAATAACTCTAGCTCATGAGATTAAAGAAAAACTTGAAGATATTACATCACTTGCAGATTTTTACTATTCTGAAGAAAAAATAGGAGAAAAAATAGCAAGTGGCTCATTTAAAACCTCAGGAATGATTGTAGCACCATGCTCTATGAAGACAATGTCTGAAATTGCATCAGGTGTTACTTCCAATCTATTGACAAGGGCTGCAGATGTAACGCTAAAAGAAAGAAGAAAATTAATTCTTATGGTGCGAGAGTCACCACTACATCTTGGGCATTTACAAAATATGTTAAAATTAACGGAGATGGGAGCAATAATTGCTCCACCAGTGCCTGCTTTCTATATTAAACCAAAATCGTTGGGTGATATTATTAATCATTCTGTTGGCAAAGTATTGGATTTATTTGATATCAAATTACCTGACTTTAAGGAGTGGCAAGGAAGTGACAATTATTATTGATGGTAAAAAAATAGCAAACGACCTATGTGAGAGGCTATCACAAAAAATTGATATTTTAAAGAGAGAGTATAACATTTTTCCTTGCCTGAAAGTAATTCTCGTGGGCAGCAATCCAGCAAGTCAGGTTTATGTTCGCAACAAACAGAAAAAAGCAGAATCAATAGGCATAAGTTCTGAGACCATTGTTTTGCCTAATAATATTTCAGAAGATGAATTGATTGAAAAAATCAATGAGTTAAATGAAGATCGATCTGTGCATGGCATTTTAGTACAGTTGCCTTTACCAAATCATATTAGTGCAAGCAGAGTAATTAACGCAGTAAGTATTGAAAAAGATGTAGATGGCTTCCACGATGAAAACGTTGGTAGATTAGTTAAAGGTGAAAAAAACTGCCTTATACCTTGCACTCCTAAAGGTTCTTTGCATTTAATTAAATCAATTGAAGAGAACCTTTCCGGTAAAAACGCAGTGGTGATTGGTAGGTCAAATATCGTGGGCAAGCCAATGTTTCACCTATTGCTGCAGGAAAATTGCACTTCTACCATCTTGCACTCACAGAGTAAAGATTTAGCTGAATATTGCTCTAAAGCGGATATAGTAGTTGCAGCAGTCGGAAAGCCAAATTTTGTTCAAGCAGACTGGATAAAGAAAGGTGCAATAGTGATCGATGTTGGCATAAATAGTGTTAATGTAGGAGAGCTTGTAGGTGATGTTGACTTTGAGGGAATAAAAGGGAAAGCCAAAGCTATTACCCCAGTACCCGGAGGCGTTGGCCCAATGACAATTGCATTTCTAATGATGAACACTGTTATTGCTGCTTGCTTGCAGAAGGGAGTTGATGCTTCTAATTTCATTAGTTGAGGTATGAAGAGGAAAGCTATATGAAGATAGAATGTACCACATCTCACAATTAATAAAAAATTGAGATTTTTGAAATTCCTCAGTAGTCAAATTTATTAAATATTTAGGATCATCATCTATTCTTTTTTCTCTACAAGTATAGTATTTTCAAAAGCGAATGATAAACGTCTAAAATGGTATTACCAACTAAAAGGTGTAAGTCTGTACATTGATGCATTAGAGGTCTGAGGCGACTTTTGATGGTGTGCCAACAATGCTCTATCGGATTTAGATCAGGTGAATATGTTGGAAGATAAAGCAAATGACAGCCAAAAGACTCTATTAATGACTTTGTTTTGGGAGTTTTATGGAATGTAGCATTATCCATAACTATGGTTGTATTACGCTGCAATTGTGGTTCGCTCTAACCATACATTAAATACATCTTTATTACACCCTCCTGTGAAGGTCATTGATGCAATAAACTTCTTTTTAATCCATCCACCTATTATACTCACTCTTTCCCACTTTTTTCCTGGAACATCAGCATATATTTTTTCTCCTCTTGGAGCTCATGCATATTCTCGGTATAGTCTATTATCAACTCCTGCTTCATCTATATATAAAATGCTACAGTGGTCTATTTTTGAGACTTTATCGATAAATTGCTGCCTATCTTCTTGATTGCGCTCTTGATAGAATGTGACTTTTTTTAAGGTTATTTTTAGCTGTTTTAACCTATACCAAATTGCACTTATTCCAAAGCCATTTTATACCTTTTTATCCCTTCTGAGGTAACCTTTTTTCAGTTAGCTATAGGTATAAAATAATGGAGTATGTCTCTCCATCATTCAACAGCAATCACAGTATGTTTTTACAAATTTGAAAATTAGTGTTAAATAAAAATATAAATGCAAAAAGAAAAGAAATGATTGAACTTAAAGGCCAAGAAATTTGTGCAGGCGGAAATAAGAAAAATTTGATTATTTTTTTACATGGTTGGGGCTCAAGTGGCGATAATTTCATTCACCTTGCTAAAGTTATGAGCAAGTTTTTACCCGAGTCATATTTTGTAGCACCCAATGCTCCGTTTGAAAGAGAAATAGGTGATGGTTATCAGTGGTTCAGCTTGGAAGATCGTAGTGAGGAAGCGCTATATAATGGAGTAAAAAATGCTACATCAATTGTAAATCATTTCATTGATACAAAATTAAAGGAGCTTAATTTAAAAGATACGCAACTTTCTTTGGTTGGATTTTCTCAAGGAGCAATGCTTGCAATACATACAGCTCTCACCCGCTCTCAATCCTGTGCATCAGTTGTTGCATACTCTGGTAGGTTTCTTTCACCTTCAAAAACTGCACCAGAGATCAAGTCAAAACCTAACATATGTGTTATCCATGGTGATGCTGACGACGTGGTACCTTTTTCGTCCCTCGACTTGGCGGTTAAAGCTTTGAAAGAAAATGGAATAAATGTTGAAGGGCACCCAATTCATGCATTAGGGCATATTATTAATGAAGAGGGGATAAAATTAGGAGTAGAATTTATCAAGAAGAATTTTAAAAATTAATTTTCATGCACTTGTTTTGCTTTGGTTATGGATATGTGGCTAAATTTTTATCGAAAAAACTGCTGAACTTAGGTTGGAAAGTCAGTGGCACATCAAGAAGTAAAAATATACAAAATGTAATCCTCTTTAATTATGAGAAAGTTAGTCAAGATCTGCTTAAAAGCGCAACGCACGTTTTAATTTCTATTCCTCCAGATGGTGATGATGTTATGGAGAGATATGGTGATTGCCTGCAAAATGTTAAATGGTTTGGTTATTTGTCTGCAACTAGCGTTTATGGTGATTACTCTGGTAATTGGGTGAATGAGGAATCTGAAACAAAACCTATAGAAATCAGAGGAGAAAAGCGCCTTAGATCTGAAAAGAAGTGGCTGAATAGCAAACTGCCTGTACATATTTTTCGTTTAGCTGGAATATACGGTCCTGGTAGGAACGTGTTAATTGACTTGCAGCTTGGCAAAGCAAAAAATGTGAAAAAGGAAGGGCATTTTTTTTCTCGTATTCACGTTGAAGATATATCAAACATTCTATTTTCTTCCATGCGAAACATAAAACCTGGTGAAGTGTACAATTGTGCAGATGATTTACCCACTACACAATCTGAAGTGATAATGTATGCAGCCAAACTTCTCAATGTTAGTCCTCCAGAGCCAATTGAGGTTTCTTCCTTACCAGATTATGCACAGAGTTTTTATTTAGGGTCAAAAAAAGTAAGTAATGTTAAAATTAAAAAAGATCTTAATGTCTCTCTAATTTATCCTAACTATAAGGTGGGATTAGAGAGTTTGCACGTAAAAAAACTGAAATCACATTAGAATGAAGTAGATAGACCTATTGTTTAGTTGTATCCGTTCAGCAAAGTGGCAAAATAGGTAGGCGAGATAAACCAAAAAATCAAGAAAAAAGTAAGTTTACAACAAATGGTGTCATTCCAGTGCTTGACACTGGAATCCAGCCTTTCCATAATCATCAAAACATTGTATTTTAACGTAAAACAGCTATTTTTATGCTCACCAACTTAATAAAATTCCTGGATCCCAGTGTCTGGGCACTGGGATGACAAAGGAGAGCAGTGTCAAGCACTGATCACTTTTGCTTCAATATTTGCACATTAGCCATGCCTTGAATCAATACGTTTAGTTCTGTAATTGTGTCCGCTCAGACTAATGTTCTCTAGGTGAGATCGTGGAGTATTCGTTGCAGTATTTGGCTGTTCAATTACGCTAGTTGGTATAATACTTCTATTTCTTTCAAAATTTCCATCTCGTATAGCTTCCAGAACGCTTTTTCCTCCTAAAAGACAGTTTTCTCCTAAACTTTTCCCCTTATCTTCTAACTCTTTAAGCCTTGCTTCGCTCTCCTTATCAATCTTTACTTCTATTTCATTACTATTTTCCTTAGGATTTAGATGAATACTGATTTTTCCTGCTTCACTATCAAAAGATAATGTTACACCTTGCTCACAAACATCCAGATAATTTCTTTTTCCTTTGTAGCTTTCAACTCTTACTATACTTTTCCCAATTTGCAGTATACCAACTCTTAAGTTTAAACCTTTATTCTTTTCATTGCTTAGGATTTTTGCAACTCCAACAGTACTATCTTGTGGATATTTTATACAAAAGCACTCATTATCTATCTCTACTTTTAATTCTAATTTGTCCTTTTGAGCTTGCTTATTTTTGTTTACAATACTTTCATATGCTACATTTTTTAGATCGTTTTCAATTTCCTTACATTGTGCAAAGAGATCATTTACATAATCAGAATCAGAAGTTACATGTCCTAGCTCACCACTATCGAAAAGACCTCTTTCTATTTTCCCACCTTTTAACAATAAATCCCTAATGGTGTTTCTTATGATGTCTAAATTACCATCTTCCAGTGCTTCATTCGTGTTGTCATCATCTTGATCTTCATTGTTACAGGAAACATCCTGACCTCTCAATGCATGCGCTTTACTGCTAGGGCATAGGCCTTCATTCTTAATAACATCTATTATTTCTTCAAATATCAAATTTGTTACAGTTCTATAACGATCACCATAACATGAATTTAGTCTTATCCCTTTCCCTAAATATTTATTTGTTATGTCTCGAACAAGCCTTAAAGCACTTCCTTTGTTATTTTCTTCTTCCACCTTTTTCATCTCCTTACAAAATTCATCAATCAGCTTCTCTTCATTTTCGGTTAATGGTATTTCTAGATCCATTAAAAGTGAGCCGCCTTCCGGAAAATAAGAATAACCTGAACTACAGCTCGAATTTGAGTCCCAATCACTTGGTTCAGTACAAGGCGTCTGATTACCATCAGCAGAACTATCATATGAATCATAATCACTAAAGTTCTGTAGTCGATTATCACTTTCGTGTTCATCTGTTTTGTTTGACAAATCACTGCGAGAGAACTCCATCGGATCTTTTATATTACTTCCAAAACTTTGTTGATTATCACTTTCGCCTAACCTAATATCAGTTAGTGTTGGATCATATAATTCTTGGGTATTTTTTGCTTCTGTTTTCCTCGTCTTACGTAATGGATAAGGCTGATAAAATTGAGTTCGTTTCCTTTTTACCTTATTCATGTTGCATAACCGTTATTCAATAATTCTTTAACAAATACCGTAATACATAGGCAAGTCAGTAAAAAAATTTGACTTACATTACTCTACCACAATTTTGAGATAGAGTAATGAATTATTTTCGTTTGGCATTTAAACGTTTTGTATCTGCTGTAATGATTTCACTTCCAATTTGCTATTCTTTACATATTGAATTGCAAGCACTAACGCTTTACTCCCAGAAGCTGTGGTGCTATAAGCTATATTTTGCAAAATAGCAGTTCTCCTGATATCTTTGCTATCTGAGACTGATTTCACACCTTTTGAAGTATTGATTACTAGATTTATTTTTCCATCTTTGAGCATATCAACTATGTGGGGTCTGCCTTCTCTCACTTTATTTACAGCTTTTGCAGCAATGCCGTTATTATTCAGATATAAAGCTGTGCCTTTGGTTGCATATATTTCAAAACTCAGTTCTTTCAACATTCGTGCAACAGGCAATATATACTCTTTATCATCATCTTTTACTGAAACCAGAGCTGTTCCTTCTATTGGTAACTTGTATCCTGCAGCCATGTGCGTTTTTGCAAGTGCAGCTTCAAACGATGAGTCAATTCCCATTACTTCTCCTGTTGATTTCATTTCAGGACCAAGTAGAGTGTCAATTCCCGAAAAACGCGTGAATGGAAAAACAGCAGCTTTAACTGCAAAATGATTGAAAGGCTTGTTTTCCTGATTCAAATTTTTACCCAAAATAACCTGAGTGGCAAGCTTTGCAATAGGAATATTGATTACCTTGGAAATAAAAGGAACGGTTCGACTAGCTCGTAAATTTACTTCAAGTATGTATACATAACTCTCTTGAACAGCAAACTGAATGTTTATCAGACCTTTCACTTCTAGTGCAAGAGCTATTCTTTCAGTTTGGAGCTCGATCTCTTTTATTACTTCGTCACTCAATGTATTTGTCGGTATTGAGCATGTTGAATCGCCAGAGTGGATACCAGCTTCTTCAATATGCTCCATGACCGCTGCAATGAAAACTTTTTTCCCATCACACACAGCATCAACATCAACCTCAACTGCATTGACTAAAAATTTATCAAGAAGCAGCGATCCGTGTTCAAAAATTTTGGTTTGATTCAAGACATACTCTTTAAAGCTCTGAGTATCGTGTCTAATCGACATAGACTGACCGCCGAGGACATATGATGGCCTGACTACTAGTGGAAACCCCACCTTTTCTGCGTTGGTTAACGCTTCTTTTACTGAATGGCAGATAGAACTTTCAGGTTGTTTTAAATTAAGTTGCAAAGCAAGGTTTTTAAACCTCATGCGATCTTCTGCAAGGTCAATAGAATCAAACGAAGTTCCCAGAATTTTGAAACCTCTCTCGTTAAGCACTTTGGCTAACTTTAAAGGTGTTTGACCACCTATTTGAACTATTACACCAACCAGTGTGCCATTTTCTTGCTCTTTACTTAGTATTTCAAGCACATCCTCTGCAATCAGTGGGGCGAAATATAAACGATCAGCGGTATCATAATCAGTTGAAACGGTTTCTGGATTACAGTTGATCATTATTGTTTCATACTCCATTTCTTTGGCGGCAGAAGCTGCATGTACGCATGCATAATCAAACTCAATACCTTGACCAATGCGATTTGGACCACTTCCTAAAATGACAACCTTTTCTCGGTCAGAAACATCTGCTTCGCACTCCATTCCCTCTGTCATCTGAGTAGCTGACACTGGGATCCATTCTTCCTTATCTCTGGATTCCAGCGTCACGCGCTGGAATGACATCATTGTGTTACCCTCATAACAGCCATACATATAAGCAGTGCTCGATTCAAATTCAGCTGCACAGGTGTCTACACGCTTATAAACTTGTTTAATGCCAAATTTTTTTCTTATTTCTTCAATTTGCTCTACTTTCTTATTGCTTAATTTTGCCAATCTTGCATCTGAAAACCCCATTTTTTTCAGCTCTAACATTTCATATGCAGTCTCAGGAAGGCCGGTTTCCTTGATTTTTTGTTCAGCTAATATAATTTGCTGTATATTCTGCAAAAACCATAAGTCATATCCTGTAATCGAATTTATTTCTTCTATGCTTATTCCATGACGCATTGCGTCAGCAGCAATCAGTAATCTGTTTGGCAGCAATTTTGCTAATTGAGATCTGATGTGATCAATATCAGTATTTTCAGGAAATACTTCATTAAGTCCCGTAAGCCCAGTTTCAAGCGAGCGAAAAGCTTTCTGCAGCGACTCATTAAAAGTGCGGCCGATCGACATCACTTCCCCCACTGATTTCATGGAAGTTGATAGTTCACAATTCGTCCCCTTAAACTTCTCAAATTCAAAACGAGGAATTTTAGTGACGATGTAATCAATCACTGGTTCAAATGCAGCAGGTATAACTGGAGCGCAATCATTACGTATCTCATCGAGTGAATAGCCGATAGCAAGTTTAGTTACAACTTTTGCAATAGGATAACCTGTTGCTTTTGAAGCAAGTGCAGAAGAGCGAGAAACCCTTGGATTCATTTCAATCACAACGAGGCTTCCATCTTCTTTAGGATTCACTGCAAACTGAACATTTGCACCACCGGCACTAACATCAATTTCTCTTAGCACTGCTATAGATGCATTTCTCATCTGTTGGTATTCTACGTCACGCAGAGTCAAAGCAGGAGCAACCGTGATACTATCTCCGGTGTGCACTCCCATTAGATCAATATTTTCTATCGAACAGACTATTATGCAGTTATCTTTACAATCACGGATAACTTCCATTTCATATTCTTTCCAGCCGATAATTGATTCATCTATCTGAACTTCATTTATTGGCGAAATTTTGAGAGCACTTTCTGCAATATTGAAAAACTCCTCTTTATTGTATGCTATGCCGCTACCTGCACCACCAAGGGTGAATGACGAGCGGATGATTGCTGGTAATCCAATGTAATCCAAAGCCTTTCTTATTTGTTCTTGATTTTTTATAATGATACTTTTGGGGTATTTTAGCCCTATTTTATCCATGGAATGACGGAATAACTCTCTATCCTCTGCTTTTTTTATTGCTTCTCTATTTACCCCTATTAATTCTACATTGTATTTGTCTAACACTCCATCATCTGCAAGTTTTATTGCGCAATTGAGTGCTGTTTGCCCTCCCATTGTTGGCAATATTGCATCTGGCATCTCCTTAATTATAATTTTCTCTATGATTTCAGGCAGTACCGGCTCAATATAAGTTGCATCAGAAAACTCAGGATCTGTCATTATAGTTGCGGGGTTGGAGTTAACCAAAATGACTTTATAACCTTCACTTTTTAATACTTTACAGCTTTGCGTTCCGGAATAATCAAACTCGCATGCCTGACCTATAACTATTGGGCCTGCTCCTATTACTAATATAGATTCTATATCTGTACGTTTTGGCATAATTACAATAACGATTTCTGTTCAAATAATGTTACCAATCTTTCCTGTATATGTGAATTTTTATTAAACCTATTAGCTAACTGTTTTTAGGCTTGACGCATAACTGTACGAACATTGTGATTTGAGCCCACTAGGAGGGCGTCATCCAAGTAGCCTTCTTCTCCTGTCATCCCAGTGCCCAGACACTGGGATCCAGGAAACTTTGATTGTAAACTAATTTGGTAAGCATAAAAGTAAAACACAACGTTCTTGATTATGTTAAATTAAAAACTAGATCCCAGTGTCTGGGCACTGGGATGACATCCTTTCTAGTGTAATTTATTCGGGAGATTTGCTAAGCGGTAAGATTTTTCCTGATACGCTGCAATCGTTAGAAGCTAACTCCACAAATTTGTCTGTTAGTTTATCAGGTGACACCAATTCAGATCCAGGAAATGCCTGCTCACTACCCACAGGTCCTTTCGTGTATACAGCATTTACACATAATTTTGTATGTTTTGTCTCAGATGCATATATCTGCACCATTATTTCTAGTGCAACTTTACTTGCAGCATACGGCATCCAATATGGATAAGAGGAAGGAGAAAGTGTCACCTCTGAGGTCATGAATATCACTCTTCCAGCATTAGACTTCTTTAGCATTGGATCTAAGTTTTTTAGTAAGTACCAATTGGCAGTAAAATTTGTATTCATTACGTTCTGTAGCTCTTCAATCTCACAGTCGTGAATAGGGTTCAATTTGCCTAAAATTCCAGTACATGCAACTAATATATCAAGTGCTCCAGATTCTGATAATTTCAGGCTTTCTATCATGTTTGTCAGTATCTTTACATTCTCAAAGTCTAAAAGATCAAGCTGAATTAGTTTCACAGAGCCTTCTTTAAATTCTTCAAGCTCTGCAATTTCATTATATAGTGGCTTGAGATTATCAAGAGATCTTGAAATCAGAATCACACATGCACCTTCTTTTACAAATCTTTTTGCAACAGCAGAGCCTATTTCACCTGAAGCTCCGGTGATTAAAGCTACTTTACCTTCTAACTTACTCATTTCTTTCTCCTTAGCGAGATTCATTGAAATATTTTAGCTGAAAATTAAATTTTGCTCCATATATAAAAATCAAACTTAGCATATAAAAAAATAGTAATGACACTACCATACCACCTAAACTTCCATATATCAAATTCAGTTGATCAAAGGAAGCTTTTAAGTATTGCTTGAAAGCTGAAGCAGAAATTGTCCAAAGAATAACAGCCACACAAGATCCAGGAAAGACGTCTGATAAATTTTGTTTTATGTTTGGCAACATAAAATATAGCCAAGAGACTACTGTGAAAAGTACAAATTCAATGAGGAGATATTTAGTATAACTAATCCCCTGATAGGAAAAATCAATTAGCATTGGCACTAATGTAGAGAACACTATAGTTAGAGTTATAATAAGCGTGATCACTAAAAATTGTAGTATACTTAACAACCTTCTTAATATATAAGGTGGCGAAACCGGAACTTTATAAGCTTTGTTCAATATTGTTCTTAGCCCTTCAATTGTTGACGAGGCGGTCCAAACAGCGCCTACAATTGCTAAAGTTAGTAAGCTTTGCGGCGGGCCTGATATTATCTCTCTGATACGCGGCATTAAAGATGCCAAAATATCCTGTGGCATGTTATCAATGATAAATACCCAGCCAATGTTATACTGGTCTAAGAAATTTGCGAATGTTGACGCCACAGCCATTAAAACAATAAGAAAAGGGAATATCGATAACAGGATTAAAAATGATAGATACCCTGCATGCTCCACTCCATCATTATGAATTGTGTCAATCAAAGCACGATAAAGGCAATAAACGATGCTGTAAAATTTCTGTAGCACTGTAATATAAACGAACCAAGAAAAGTATTCTAAATGAAATAAAGGATACTTTTAAGCAAAAAATCCTTACCGTTTACTTAAATTTAATCAAAGTGATAGATAATCAAATATGAAACAGAAATTATAGGAGGCGTAATGAAAAATTTTCTTCTACTTGTAGCTTTAATTCTCTCCTTTGCGTTTGATGCAAATGCTACTACTTTTGTTGATAAAGATGATACAACATCATCAGTGATATGCAATATAATAGGCTATACTCATGGCATAGGTGGACCAATGATCACAATAGTGATAATTGGTGCAGCGTTGCTTGCAATATTCGGCAGGATGCCGTGGCCAGCGCTTTTTGCACTCGGTGCATTTACTGCTGTGTTTTTTGGCGCTCCTGTAGTCGTTTCAAAAATCACACCAGGAAGTGTGATATGTAAAGATGGTGCAGTAATAGATAAACCTAAGTAATAGAAATTATTGGAGGCACAAAACGTAGTTTTCTTTACTTGAAAGTGGTAAGTCTTACCACTTTCAGTGTCTATGACTACCTAATAAATTCTCTTTCTGTAATCATATCAGTTAAAGTCTGGATTCCAGCGTCACGCGCTGGAATGACAAGGTATAAACCTTATCGTCATGTCACCGCAAACCGTCATACCGTCACGGTATCTCTAGATAACGGCTAACAAGCAGCGGGATGACGGTTGTCAGGGTAGCTGTCATCCCAGTGCCCCTTTTTTTGTCATCCGAGTAGCTGACACTGGTTCATTCTATAATAGTATCATCTGAGTAGCCCCTTCTCCTGTCATTCCAGTGCTCCTTTTTTTTGTCATCCGAGTAGCTGACACTGGTTCACTCTATAATGGCAGTGCTCCTTTCTTGTCATCCCAGCGCCTCCTTCTCCTGTCATTCCAGTGCTCCTTTTTTTGTCATCCGAGTAGCTCCTTTTTTTGTCATCCCAGTGCCCAGACACTGGGATCCAGGAAACTTAACTCTACACCAAGTAAATGTACAATAAGAACTAGATTCCAGCGTCACGCGCTGGAATGACATCATAGGGGCTACTCGGATGACGAGAAAGGAGCACTGGAATGACACCTCTCTTGGTCTCTTTTAGCCATAAATATTTAAGAAATTTACCAAACGAAAAAAAAGGCAAAAGAAGCCCCGTGGTTATTATCCGCTTTAAAATATTGGCGTTTTTTATGTTTTAAACGCTTGAAAAGCGAGATTAAGCTGCTTTTAATTGCAACTAACCTACGCTGCAAATGTTTAAGAAATTTACCAAGCAGAAAAAAAGGCAAAGAAACCCCGAGTTAGCTAGTCCTTTACTATCTTTGTCGAGTATTGGCATTTTTTGATGTCTTGTAACACTTTATAAGCGCGTTCAGCTTATTTAGATAAAAATCTAGATGTAGATGAAGTTTTGTAAAGACATACAGTATCTATATACTGCAAAAAATTGAACATAAGACGCCGATACATTAAGTAATCCTTACCTTTTAATCTGCAGATTGGCGAAAGCAAATACAATAGCTTCACTGTTATGATAAGGGGGCTGGCAGAGTTTGTCAAGTGATTTTTGTCTCTCCATGCTACTTGGGTGACACCAACAGTTGTATTTTATATTATCTTTTTGCTCTACTAGCACTCAAGTTTCCTATTTAAAATTTTTAATATTAAATTCAATTCATTTGGATTATTATACTGTATCATAACTTTACCCTTAGAATTACTGTCATTAATTTTGATCTTTAAACCAAGTTGAGAAGATATAGCACCTTCTAGTGCTGCCATATCTTGATTTTTGGTATATCTCTGCTCTTTTTGGTTGTTACTTTGATGTAAGTCTTTTATCAATTTTTCAGTTTGCCTAACGCTTAAGCCTTGGGAAATTATTTTTTCTGCAATACTTTCCGCATTTTCAACATTAATCAACGCTCTTGCATGGCCCATAGATAGCTTTTTTTCGTTGATCATTGTTTTTACTCCATCAGGAAGTGACAACATCCGAATCATATTGGTTATGTGACTGCGGCTTTTGCCTATAGTTGAAGCTAATTCTTCATGTGTATAGGAAAACTCATCTATCAGTCTCTTATACGCTTCACCTTCTTCTATTGGATTAATATCTTGCCTTTGTATGTTTTCAATAATGGATACTTCCAAGCATTCCTTGTCGCTCAGATCTTTTATGATAACGGGTGCACTATCAAGATTTGCAATCTTGCTTGCTCGCCAACGACGTTCCCCAGCTATTATTTCGTAACCATCATCATTTGAATCTTTGCGTACCACGATAGGCTGTATAATGCCACTTTTCTTTATCGAATTTGCAAGTTCTCTTAATGACTCCTCGTCAAAATGTTTCCTCGGTTGAAATTTGCTTGGGTGCAGTAATGAAATAGGCAAATACTCTTGTCGATCTTCTTTATTATCATAATTATCGCCTATGAGGCCGGCAAGACCTCTGCCGAGGCGTCTATCATCCTTCATACCACGCCCTCACTCACTAGCTTCTTCTCCTTACAACTGCTCGCGTGCTTTTTTAAAATTTCCCTTGCCAAACTTATATATGCTTGTGCACCAGGACACTTAAGATCATACACAATAGCGGGTTTTCCATGAGAAGGCGCTTCTGATAACCGTACGTTACGTGGAATAACAGTCTCATACAATGGGATGATAGTTTTGTATACTTTATCATTTAAATACTGGCAAATATCGTTTTTAATCTGTTCACTGAGTTTGTTGCGCCTGTCATACATTGTTAACACGATCCCTTCTATTGCCAAAAAAGGGTTTAGGTTATTCCTTTTTATCAGTTCTACAGTTTTAACTAAATGGCTTAATCCTTCCAGAGCAAAAAACTCACACTGAAGAGGAACAATAATAGAATTAGCAGCAGTCAAAGCATTTATGGTTAGAAGCCCAAGTGATGGAGGGCAATCGATGATTATATACTCATAATTATCGCGTATCTTCTCTAATGCGCTTTTTAGCACAAATTTTCCTCGCTCAAGTTGCGATAATTCAATTTCTGCAGCTGACAGATCAACTACTGACGAAATTAGTGATAAATTTGGAATTTCCTTTATATTGAAAATTGCCGATTCTATCAATTTATTTTCTCTGCTCAGTAGTATTTTGTATATATTTTTTTCTTCCCTACTACGATAAGAAATCCCGAGTCCGGTGCTAGCATTTCCTTGAGGATCAAGATCTACCAATAAAGTGCTTTTTCCCACAGCAGCAAAGGCTGTCGATAAATTTATACTAGTTGTGGTTTTGCCAACTCCACCCTTTTGATTTACTATTGCAATAATCTTGCTCACGCCTTTTATCTTATGTATAAAATAATTCTATTGTATATATGCAAGAAACTTTTGCATTAGAAAATTTTTTTGTTGCTAATCACACTAAAATTAGACTGTCTTTTTTGCTTTGTGTAACACACTTTGAACCTTGTTTCCTAATTCATTCAGAGTGAATGGTTTTGGCAAAAAGTGAAAATCTTCTATATTGATGTCATCACTCTTTAAAAAAGCATCTTCTGCATACCCAGAAATAAAAATAACGTTGATATTTGGCCTATGGATCAATGCTTCTTTAACTATTTCTGGACCACTCACCTCTGGCATGATTACATCAGTGATTATTAGATCTATGTGTTGATTTTTTTTACTGATTATTTCTAGCGCCTCGCTGCCTATGCTCGCTTCTATTACATCAAATCCTTTTCTTTTGAGTGCTTTAGAGATGAATTCCCTTACTGAATTTTCATCTTCAATCAATAAAATTATACCATTACCTTTAATTTCACTTACTACCGGTCTTTCTATTTCTTCACTATCTTCCTCTATCAGATTTTCATCTGATATGTAAACCATGGGCAAAAATATGCTAAATTTAGTTCCATAATTTACTTTGCTAGCAACATAGATGTATCCTTCAGTTTGTTTAATAATGCCATATACAGTAGAGAGGCCAAGACCTGTACCAGAGGTAATATCTTTGGTAGAAAAAAATGGGTCAAATGCCTTTTCAATTGTATCACTTGTCATTCCACATCCAGTATCAATTACTTCAATCACAACATAATTTCCATGTTCGATCGTTTCCTTGTCTGGAGAAAACATGTCCTGAGATGTAGAATTTAATGAGTCAATCTTTTGATTAAAGGTTCGTATAGTTAATTCTCCGCCCTTTTCCATAGCAGCACTAGCATTGACTGCTAAGTTAAGTATAACTTGCTCTAATTGCCCTTGATCAGCCCTAACAGCACCCAAGTCTCTACCATAATAAATATTAAACTTTATATTTTCACCTATTAATCTTTTTATCATTTCATAAAGATTAGCTATAGTACTATTTACATCAATAATTTTTGGCTGCAAGGTCTGTCTTCTTGAAAAAGCAAGCAATTGTCTTACTAAATTTGATCCACGCTTTGCATTTTGCTGTATCTGTATTATATCTCCAAAAGATGGATCACCAGCTGAATGTTGGAGTAAAAGCAAATCGCAAAATCCTATTATCCCAGTCAATATATTGTTGAAATCATGCGCAATACCACCTGCTAACTGCCCTATAGCTTGCATCTTTTGATAATGCTCAAGCTTTATCTCTAGGTTTTTGTGTTCAGTATTGTCAATAAAATAACAAAGTATGAAGATCATTTTATTATGAAGAAACTTATTGAAATATATTTTTATGTTATTATCGCCGTTGAGCTGTACATCAAAGGACGCATTATTTATTCTATTACTCGAAAAATATTCACGTATTTTCACATGATAACTATCTAATATCAATGTAAAGATTGAATTATTATCTGACCCTGCAAGCTTTATTAGTGCCGTATTTTTCTTTACAAAGTTGCCGTTTATGTCACATTGTGCAATAGCAATTGATGAATTTGCAAAACAAGGGTGTAATTGATAATCAACAATATTTGATTCGGTTGGTGTTATAAAGCCATATATATAGCTATGGTTGTATTTATCACAAAATATAGCAGTGCTCATATAAGCCTTGAATGGAATACCACTTATAGTAAAAAACAAAATTTCATTATCGGTTGTTGTATTGTTATATTTAGATTGAGATATAAAATCACTGATTGAGCTACCTTTTTCCAGTTTTTTCAGTTCAAATATATCTAAAAATCTTTTATTTACAGATAAAATCACCCCTTTGGCATTTGCAATGTAAGTTCCTATACTGTGTTTTTCTATTAACTCTTCATATATCTGCTCCTTGTTTATCTGTGTTGCTTTTAACACAAAATACCCATCTGGCCTTGCTATTGGCACTAATGATAAATTTAAAATCTTATTACTATTTATAGCAATTTGGGGATTATCTGGTATCGGCTCAAAGAGCAAAAGAAAGTTAGATACTCTATTCTTCTTGTTTAAGGAAATGCATACTTG
This sequence comes from Wolbachia endosymbiont (group A) of Pipizella viduata, assembly GCF_964028555.1. Classification (NCBI taxonomy): domain Bacteria; kingdom Pseudomonadati; phylum Pseudomonadota; class Alphaproteobacteria; order Rickettsiales; family Anaplasmataceae; genus Wolbachia; species Wolbachia endosymbiont (group A) of Pipizella viduata. The sequence goes on from NZ_OZ034787.1 coordinate 51,700, forward strand.
TACAGAAGAGTTATTTTTTAGTGCATGATAGAGTACTTTTTTGTCTTCTTCTGAAACATCTCCTATTTCAAAAATCTTGCCTAACGTAATGTCATCATCTATATGATCTTTAAACCTTTCGTAGAACCTTGCATCAGCATAAATAATACCCTCATCTCTATGTAAAATAAGGCAAAATTCTGTATTATGATTTAGTGCATTTGCAAATATTGCATTTTGAAATTCTATAGTATTAAGTAGGTGTCTGTAGCGTTTTACATTATATATCATAAAGAGAGTTGTTAGAATGCTAACTAATAAATTAATCTCTATATTAATATGCTGACTATATATATCAAAAAAGTAGAGTATCGATATTGCTACTGGAGGTAAGAGCATAATAACTGCCATCACAACAATTGACATTCCATAATTTCTTAGTATGAAATCAACCCTGTTCTCTTTTTTGTTATCTATGTATCTTTTATTCATTATTGTTACTTGGCATCTTTGTACATACGAAAATGTTTTATTATATTGATTTAATTATTATAGATTTATTAACGTCTTTGATAGATAATTATCATCCAAATCTAATTAAGTTCCTTAAATATCAGATATAACAATGTTAATAAGCTAGCGAGAGGATATTATGGAAAAACAAAGAACACAAGCATTTAAGTGTTTCTGTGCACTAAGAGATAAGATCATAGAATCTTTCTTATTAATTGAAAAACAATCATCCGCAGAGCCAAAGATCGAAAAAAGAAAGTGGGATCGCCCAGGTGGTGGAGGTGGTGAATCTACAATTATTTTTGGCAATGTTTTTGAAAAAGTTGGAGTAAACGTTTCAAAAGTATACGGAAAATTTGCAGATTCAGCCATTAATGAAATTCCTGGTGCAAGTGAAAGTAACGGAGAGTTTTGGGCAAGCGGTATATCTTTAGTGTCTCATATGCAATCGCCCCTTATCCCTGCAGCACATATGAACACAAGGCTGATATATACTTCAAAACAATGGTTTGGTGGAGGGATGGATTTTACGCCAATATATAAAAATGAACAAGATTGCAAGTATATTCATGAATCAATCAAAATGACATGTGATAGATTTGACACCGGATATTATCCAAAATTTAAAGAGCAATGTGACAACTATTTTTTCTTACCACATAGAAAAGAGCCGCGTGGCATTGGTGGTATTTTCTATGATAATCTGAGTTCTGGCAATTGGAGAAATGATTTTGAGTTCACAAAAGCAGTAGGTGAAGCCTTTTTGGAAATTTATTTGCACATCATACGTAAACATATACAAAAATCTTGGACAAAAGAACAACGAGAAAATCAATTAATAAAACGTGGCAGATATGTAGAATTCAATCTGTTATACGATCGTGGCACAAGGTTTGGTTTAATGACTGACGGCAATCCAGATGCAATTATGATGTCAATGCCACCACTTGTTAAGTGGTTATAGAGAGCTGCTATTAGCAGAAAATAAATCATCATAGTTTAAAGTTGTACCATGATAGTGAGCTTTGATATAGGGGGTATAATCATGGGTATAATAGATAATTTTTTAATTAAATCTGTCAAAAACAATGACATAAAAGGTGTTAAACTGACTCTAAGTCTCTACAATGCACTAAATAGTTTTAGAAAATTCTTTTCAAAGACTATGTCTTTCAAGAATACAGGATCATTTGATATAAATAATAATCAAGCTTTAAATCAGGCTTTAGGATGTGCAGTAAAAAGCCTTGATTATGATGTAATGGAATTACTTATTAATGCTGGCGCCAACGTTAATGCAATAGGCAGCAACGGTATAAGAAGTGTAATCTATAAATACGAAAGAGCACTTGCTCATGAGAAAGAGGTTATGCCGGTCCTAGGCAAGGAGTATCTCAAAGACTATAAGGAAAAATGTTGTTTAATACTTGGTGAGTTAGTAATAAATGGTGCAATGCCTCGAAATGTTGCAGAAAAGGAAAAAATATTGAACATTTTCAAAGAAAGAGAGGGTTTTGATGAGTTTAAAGAAGTAGTAAAGTTGAAACTTGAGGCTAACTCAGTTGGTAACATGATACCACCTAAAAAACCTCCTAGAACCTTTGAATATGAGCCAATAACTATGTATGCTGAGGTGAGCAACAATGTAATACCACCTAAAAAACCTCCTAGAACTTTTGAGTATGAGTCAAAGAGTACTGGCCATGGTAATTTTCTTTTAAAAGAGTCTATTTACGCTGAGGTGTATGACACTAAGGTTAGTAACTCATTAGGGGAGTTGAACGTATCAGAAAAATCTATTTATGCTGAAATATATGATTCACATAAAAAATCTACTGAAAATTCATCATTGGACGATAGTGGTTATTTGAGTATATCAGAAGAACCTATTTATTGCACTATAGATGATCTTTCAGAACAAAAAAAGCCTGCTAGCCTAAAACAGAAAGAGCCAGAACAATCGTCAGAACCTATTTATGCTAGGGTAGATTTGTCCAAGAAAAGAGCAGAAAAAAAAGCAAAAGATGTAAAAACCAATTCTGGAACTTACCATGGGTTAGTGCAGGATAAAGTGAATGATTGGCAAGAGCAAGTGAAGCTAAGTGCTAATAAGCCGATAAGTCAGCAACAGACTAATGATCAAAAAATTAAGACCAAGGCTGGCTTTAGTGTAGAAGAAATAAAGCAGAAATATGAGCGTAGAGATTCTGGCTACGATTCTGGCTATGATTCCGATACAAAAGTTGAACAACAATTAGAATTAGGATCTAAAACTCCTAAATCTGAAATAAATTCAGTGAATATTAAATATGGAATAGAGAAAGACGTTTGCGCCATAAAATAATTGACTTTATGTGCATAATCAATATAACTTGAGTTAATTCGCATTGACTCTTTCGTCTAGTGGTTAGGACACCACCCTTTCACGGTGGTAACACGGGTTCAAATCCCGTAAGAGTCACTCAAGTAGAATATAATTAAAGTTTTGAATGGGAAAAATTAGGCTTTATTTTGAAGAAGCTTTATCACAAGGCGTGAGTTTAGCACTTAATCCACAACAAAGTCACTATATTTGCAATGTAATGCGGCTTAAGAAGTATGATAATCTCTCTCTTTTTAATGGAAAGGATGGAGAATGGTTAGGAGAAGTAGTTAATATATCGCGTAAATTAACAAAAGTTGCACTCAAAGAATGCACTAAACAACAGCAATATGAGGAAAATTTATACTTATATTGTGCCATGGTAAAAAGTGGTGCTTTAGGCAACATAGTAAGACAGGCAACTGAAATGGGAGTAACCTGCATTCAATTTATTTCAACGGAACGTACAGTAGTAAAAAACATTAACCTAAGTAGAGCAAAATTACAGGCAATCGAAGCTGCGGAACAATCCGGTAGGATGAGTATACCAGAGATTTTGCCTCCTATTAACTTTTGTGAGTTACCTGATTCCCAGAGTAAAAATTTTGTTTTATGTGATGAAACAGGTAAAGCTGATAAAGTGCTGAAAGGTAAGAAAAATGTTGCTATTATTGTTGGCCCTGAAGGTGGTTTTTCATCTTATGAACTTGATCTTGCCGATAAGTTTTGTCAAAAATTGAGTCTAGGAAAAAGAATTTTAAGGGTCGATACTGCTGTGGTTGCTGCACTAACTTTCACCAATTGGTGTAGCTAGATTTTTAAATATAGCTAAGGTTTGGGCCATAGAGAAATCTGATTCAGTGTTGCACGCGCTAACTGTACAAACTCTATAGGCCGCCTGCGAAGCAGTTTGCTACTGAAGAGGAGCTAATAAAAAACATATTCTAAAATAATATTAAATCTTATATTATATTTTTTCTAAAATAAACAAATGAATCTTGCATTTTGCCTGAGTTATTGATACTCTGAGTAAAGAAGTCGGGGCGTAGCGCAGCCTGGTAGCGCATTTGGTTTGGGACCAAAGGGTCGGGAGTTCAAATCTCTCCGCCCCGATGCTAGCAGAAGTTTTAACGCTTTTAATAGTTAGAGCTTTTAAAGGCATTTCGTTCATATTGCAGTTTAACGCTCAAGTTTATAAAATAATTGACAATGTTAATTTTCTAATTTATAAATAAATTTTGAAATGATTACCGAAGGAGGTATAGAGTTTGATTGAAGTATCAGTCCATTATGGTGATGTAGACAGAGCTCTTCCAGTATTGAAAAAAACAATTCAAAAGGAAGGAAGAGGGTTGAAAATGAAAAAACAATATCATGAAAAAAAATCAGAAAAAAGAGCTAAAAAGAAAGCTGAAGCGAGAAAAAAGAGGCACCAGCAAGAATGCAGAAGGCAGCGTTACGGTTGGTAATTTTTTAATAGTTTATCATTGGTTGTTTTATGAATATTCACGAATATCAAGCAAAAGAGATTTTGCATAAATTTAATGTCCCGGTGCCAAAAGGTTTTGTCACTATATCTGCAGAAGGAGTAAAGACTCAAGTAAGTCAATTAAAATCTGACGTGTTTGTGGTTAAAGCTCAAATTCATGCAGGTGGTAGGGGTAAAGCCGGTGGCGTAAAGCTAGCAAAGTCAGCTGAAGAAGCTCAACAGTTTGTAAAAGACATGATTGGTATGACTTTAGTTACTCATCAAACAGGGCCAAGCGGGCAGCAAGTAAGAAGAGTATATATTGAAGAAGGCTCAAGCATTAAGAAAGAGTATTACTTAAGCCTGGTAATTGACCCGAAGCTCAGTAGGCCAATATTCATATTTTCCTCAGAAGGTGGAATGGACATCGAAGAAGTGGCGAAAAATTCTCCCACAAAAATTGTGAAATTTGATATTGATCTTGCTACAAGTTTTGATAGCAGCAAATTAAGCAGCAGTTTTAATTTGAGTTCAGAACAAATAGAAAAAATAACAAATGTTGCAAAAAATATATATGATGCGTTTATTGCAACTGATGCGAGCCAAATTGAAATTAATCCACTGGTTGAAACAAGTTCTGGAGATTTTATTGCGCTCGATGCGAAAATTAATTTCGATGACAATGCTTTATATCGTCACCCAGAAATTATGAAACTTCGTGATTATGATGAAGAAGTGAAAGAAGAGATAGAGGCTTCAAAGTATGGGCTCAGTTACATCAAAATGGATGGCAGTATTGGTTGCATGGTAAATGGTGCAGGTCTTGCTATGGCAACAATGGATATAATAAAATACTACGGAGCAGAGCCTGCTAACTTTTTGGATGTTGGTGGTGGAGCGAGTAAAGAAACTGTAACTGAAGCATTTAAAATCATATTGTCTGATAGCAACGTAAGAGGAATTTTGGTTAACATATTTGGTGGTATAATGCGTTGCGATATTATCGCAAGTGGAATTGTTGCGGCTGTAAAAGAAATGAGCATTAAAGTTCCTCTAGTGGTTAGATTATCAGGCACTAATTTCGAAGAAGGAAAAAGAATTTTAGAAGAGTCAGGATTAAATATTATTGCTGCAGATGAACTGGGCGATGCTGCGCAGAAAATAGTACAAGAGGTGAAATAGAGTATGTCCGTTTTAGTAAACAAAGATACAAGGTTAATATGCCAGGGTTTTACTGGTGCGCAAGGTACATTTCATTCAGAGCAAGCAGTTAGCTACGGAACAAAAATGGTTGGTGGTGTAACTCCTGGCAAGGGTGGTAGCATTCACCTTAACTTACCAGTTTTTAATACTGTAGCAGAAGCCAAAGAAAAAACTGATGCGAATGCCACGGTAATATATGTACCTGCTAAGTTTGCAGCTAATGCAATACTTGAAGCAATAGATGCAGAGATAGAGCTAATAGTTTGCATTACAGAGGGCATTCCTATACTTGACATGGTAAAGGTGAAGCATGCTCTTGCTCGTTCAAAAAGTCGATTGATTGGTCCTAACTGCCCGGGAATTATTACGCCCGAAGAGTGCAAAATAGGGATTATGCCTGGCCATATCCATAAGCGTGGACATATAGGGATTATGTCTCGTTCTGGAACTTTAACTTACGAGGCAGTAGCACAAACAACCGCTGTTGGTCTTGGTCAATCCACGTGTATCGGAATTGGGGGGGATCCAGTTCATGGTATGACATTTGTCGACTGTATGGAGCTCTTTTTAAAAGATGACGATACTCATGGTATTGTAGTTATTGGTGAAATAGGTGGAAACGAAGAAGAAGATGTATCACATTTTGTGAAAACAGAAAAAACTAAAAAGCCAATCGTTGGTTTTGTAGCAGGTCAAACAGCACCTCCAGGAAGACGTATGGGACACGCTGGAGCAATCATCTCTTCCAGTGGTGGAAGTGCTGGTGCAAAACTAGAAGTTATGCGGAGCGCCGGGATTGCAATTGCTGAAACCCCTGCAGTGATTGGTAAGAAGGTATTGGAAGTAATGCATTAGTGCCTAATCTAAAACGCAGCTGTACGAACGTTGTGATTTGAGGAGCAGTTTCTGCTAGAAAGGGTGTCACTCAAGTAGCTGACACTGGTTCACTCTATAATGGTGTCATCCGAGTAGCTTGATTACTTGGATCCAGGAAAGTTTGCTTGTAAGCAAGCAAACTGATTTGGTGAGTATAAAAGTATAGCTAACGCTGACTCTACGTCATACCGCGATTCATTCGCGGTATCTCATCCGCTAACACGTAGTGGGATGACAAGGTTATCGTCATACCGCCGCAGACCGTCATACCGCCGCGGTATCTCTAGATCCCGCTAACACGTAGCGGGATACTTGACCTTTACAGGGATGACGGTTGTCGGTAGGCCTAAATTACTTTAGTCATAAATATTAAGAAATTTACCAAACAAAAAAAAGGCAAAAGAAGCCCCATGGTTGGCTAGTTATTTATATGTACTTCAAAATATTGGCGTTTTTTATTCTAAACGCTGCAATTTAGCTGCTTTTAAATGCGACTAACCTAAATTACAAACGTTAAGAAATTTACTGAGCGGAAAAAAAGGCAAAGAAACCCTAGGGTAGCTAGTATTCAAATTCTCCCTTGTCTATTTGACGTCTTTTACTGTCTTAAACGCTTTATAAGCGCGTTTCAGCTTATATAGGTAGAAACCTAGAAGTTTTATAAAGACATGAGGTGCACATAGTGCAAAAATTAAGCATGATTTACGCCAAATACATTAAGTTTTTTGTCATTAATCCACTGCAGAGATTGCGAAGATAAATAAATAGCTTCAGTGTTATGATAAGGGGGCTGGCGGAGTTTGTAAAGTAATTTTTTGTAGCTCTCATGGTTTTTGGATTCTAACTAACGTCACGCGCTGGAATAACACCCTTAGTGGTAACAACTAAAGAAAAATATCAACTAGGTTTATAATCTATTACTACTGTTTTTGCAATTTTATCATAAAAAGTCTGCTTGCGCCGGTCGAATATCGCAAATATTAAAACTAAAATTGGTAAAATTATAAACCACTGAGAAACATAGTGAGTCAGCAAAAAAGAAATAATCAAGAAAACTGTCTCAGAAATACACCTTATTGCTGCTTGCATAAGAGTAGTATTTTTAAATGTGTCTGCATCTTTGATATACATACCACACAACAGTTGTCCTGGCGTACCTCCCAGTCTTGTTATTATTAATATTTCTAATACTGTACACAGCACTGATGTAAAGATTGTATAAGGAGATGTTAACTGTTCAATTTCGTCAAGAAAATTATTAACCTCATTATTGCCCAACAATGCAATGTATAAGATGAATGAAGGAAAGAAAAATATTATTTGGTCAAGTATTGCTGTTACAGTACGCCTTGTAAACCCTACGTAATTTACTTTAACATTTATTTCAGTATCCATAACCCCACCTATATTTCATAATGTCATCATATAATATAAAAGCACGTTGTTAAATAACCGTAAATATACTAATTTGGGTAATATTAGCTACTTGTGCCACTCTATTATTTGAATTAACATTAAATCATTTACAGTGAGGGAAGTTATGTCAACACCAATCACAGTTGCGTATGGCGATGGTATCGGACCAGAAATTATGGAAGCGGTGCTGTCGATATTGCGCAAAGCGGAAGCGAAGATCTCAATAGATATTATTGAAATAGGTGAGCGTGTTTATAGTAAGGAATGGTCTCACGGAATTTCTCCAAGTGGTTGGGAATCAATTGAAAGGACAAAAATATTATTAAAATCTCCAACAACAACTCCTCAAGGTAAAGGCCACAAAAGCTTAAATGTAGCGCTCAGAAAGAACCTAGGGTTATATGCAAATATCAGACCGTGTATTTCGTATCATCCTGTTATAGAAAATAAATTTGATAAGTTTGATATCGTAGTAATACGTGAAAATGAAGAGGACGTTTACACCGGAATAGAGCATAGGCTTACTGGTGACTCTTATCAATGCACTAAAATTATTACTAGATCTGGCTCAGAGAAGATATGCAGGTATGCTTTTGAATACGCGAAAAAACACAACAGAAAAAAAGTAACTTGCCTGACTAAAGACAACATAATGAAAATGACTGACGGAACTTTCCATGCAGCGTTTGATCGCATTGCAAAGGAATACCAGGACATAAAGGCAGAACATTATATAGTTGATATTGGAATGGCACGTGTTGCCACAGAACCGGAGAATTTCGATGTTATAGTAACTGAAAATCTATATGGCGACATATTATCAGACATAGTGGCACAAACCTCAGGTTCTGTAGGGCTTGCAGGAAGTAGCAATATAGGTAATGAATATGCGATGTTTGAAGCGGTTCATGGTTCTGCTCCTGATATTGCAGGAAAAAACATAGCTAATCCTTCTGGTCTTTTAAATGCTGCAGTGCATATGCTAATTTACATAGGTCAAGTGGGTACTGCAAAACTAATCTACGATGCATGGCTGAAGACTTTAGAGGATGGAATACACACTGCCGATTTGTATAAGGAGAAAAGAAGTAAACAGAAAGTTGGTACAAAAGAATTTGCAGAAGCTGTTATAGATAATCTAGGAAAGAAACCTGCAACATTACCTGAGCTTATAATTAGCAGTGGTTCAGATAGTAAAATAAATAAAGTACAAGACAATTACGAACAAGATTACAAAGTTAAAAAGCTAGTGGGTAGTGATATAACGCTTGCTTGGGACAAATCCAGCAATTTTGATCAAATAGTAGGATTATTTGAATCAAGTAATCTGCAAATTATAGCAATATACTCAAAAGGGCTAGCGATTTGGCCAGGAAACTCAAAATCTTTAAGTGACCAAATAACCTGTAGGTTTATCGCAAATAATGAAAAGCAAGCTATTACAAATAGTGATGTAAATAACTTGCTAATCAAACTCGAAGAAAATAGCTTTGACGTGGTGAGAATGGATAAGTTGTATTTATATGATGGGAAAGAGGGGTTCTTTTCTTAATTCTTTAAAAGAGGTGTGATAAATGAAATGGATTCAAAAAAAATAGAACTAATATTTAAAAAGTTTCAACAATCAAATCCTGCGCCAAAAATAGAGCTAAATTATACCAATCATTTTACACTACTAGTTGCGATAGTTTTATCAGCACGGACAACCGATGTAAGCGTTAATAAAATTACAAGAGAACTATTTAATATCGCTGATACGCCAGAAAAGATGCTGAGTTTTGGGCAAAATGAGCTGAGAAAATGCATAAGCAGTATTGGTTTATATAATTCCAAAGCAAAAAACGTAATCGGGCTCAGCAAAATATTGATTGAGCGGTACAATAGCGAAGTGCCTACTGATTTCGATGATTTGGTATCTTTACCAGGGATTGGGAGAAAGAGCGCTAATGTGTTCTTAAATTCAGGACTTGGTATTCCAACATTGGCAGTTGATACTCATGTTTTTAGAGTAAGCAATAGACTTGGACTTGTGAGAGAAAAAGATGTGTTTAAAACAGAGCAATCTCTTTTAAATGTAGTTCCAAAAGAATACCTGCTTTATGCTCATCACTGGCTAGTTTTGCATGGTAGATATGTTTGCAAAGCGCAAAAGCCTTCGTGTGAAACGTGTATAATTCATGATTTGTGTGAGTTTGAATGCAAAAGGTATAAAGTCTAGCACACTATGACCCCTTTCTTGTCACTCCGATATTCCTTCCTTTTATCATCCGAGTAGCTGACGCTGGGATCCAGGTTGCTCATAAGCAAACTATAGTATTTTCAAAAGCGAATGATAAAGGTATAATATGTTTTTTTAAAGTAGGGAAAGCGATGGTATATAGTGTAGATTTAAGGGAAAAAGCAGTGTCTTTGGTAGAAAAAGGAAAGTCAAAGGTTGAAGTTGCAGAGGTTTTTGAGATAGAAACTATATAGATGGCTAAAAAAGAAAGCTACTGGCCAAGGTCTCAAAGCGGTAAAAAGTACTGGTTTTATTCGGAAAATAGACCCAAAAATACTTGTAGACTATGTTAAAAAACACCCAGATCACACACTAGTAGAAATGAAACAAAACCTTGGCTTTGGAATAAGTGCAATTTGGTATAGGTTAAAACAGCTAAAAATAACCTTAAAAAAAAGTCACATTCTATCAAGAGCGCAATCAAGAAGATAGGCAGCAATTTATCGATAAAGTCTCAAAAATAGACCACTGTAGCATTTTATATATAGATGAAGCAGGAGTTGATAATAGACTATACCGAGAATATGCATGAGCTCCAAGAGGAGAAAAAATATATGCTGATGTTCCGGAAAAAAGCGGGAAAGAGTGAGTATAATAGGTGGATGGATTAAAAAGAAGTTTATTGCACCAATGACCTTCACAGGAGGGTGTAATAAAGATGTATTTAATGTATGGTTAGAGCGAACCACAATTGCAGCGTAATACAACCATAGTTATGGATAATGCTACATTCCATAAAACTCCCAAAACAAAGTCATTAATAGAGTCTTTTGGCTGTCATTTGCTTTATCTTCCAACATATTCACCTGATCTAAATCCGATAGAGCATTGTTGGCACACCATCAAAAGTCGCCTCAGACCTCTAATGCATCAATGTACAGACTTACACCTTTTAGTTGGTAATACCATTTTAGACGTTTATCATTCGTTTTAGAAAATACTATAGTTTCATTAAGATTTTTTTTTAAACTCCTCTTGTTTACTTTTATCTTGTCCGTTATGCACTGGTCTTGGTGTGATATATGAGAATTTCATTCTTTGCATATTACGGTGTACTGTAGACTTGCTAAACCAAACTTTTCCTGAATTCTTATTCTCGTTTCTTTAATGGTAATGTTGGGATTTTCTTGTATCCATGCTTCAACTTGTTCAAGTTGGCTTTGGTTCAATATAGTTTTTCTACGGCGTTGAGGTGGAGCAAATAATTTTTCTTCTCTGCCAAATTTTAGGTCATGCAGTAAGTGCCTTTCTTGAAATGCAACATATTTTTGCTACGGCTGTTATACTATGCTTTTTTGCTGCAATTACAGCATTTAGTTTTTTTGCAACATATGCATTATTTCTTACTTTCTTCAGCATTTCTTTTGCTCACTTTTTCATCCAATAATTTTGATCTTAATGCCATTTAAACCTCGCTATTTTACTTACTCCAGTATGGCTTTTTTCCATTATTGTCTATCCGTTACTTGTATAGCGGGAATTGGTACTAGGAGATTTATTTGACTTTCTTTTTGGTAGTTCTAAAGCTAATCGCCAATTTGAAAATAATATCGGAGTACAAAAAGAATTGTATGGTCGGTACAATAAATTCATGGATAGTCTTGGGGGCTTAGGAAAAGATGGTCCAGGAGGATTTATCAATGAAATAGCGTCGCAATATCAAGGCAATCCTTACCAGCAGTTTATTAGCAATCAAATGATTGGCAACCAATTAAGAGCAAGTGGGCTTGATCAATCAAGCTATGGTCTATCTAAAGTTGCAAGTTTAAACTCTGAACTTGCGTCGCGTGGCTTGAATGACTTTATCGGTTCATCTTTAGGAGGGCTGCAAAGTCTTATCGGAGCACATGGTCTTGGTGCACAAATTGGTCAAATCTAGGTGGTGGTTACACTTCTTACGGCAGAGCAATAAATGATCGCTGGCTAGCTATAAATCAAATGTTGGGTGAGTTTGGTAAAACTGCAGGAAAGTTTGCAATAGCGTCAGCATAGTTACTTATCTTTTGTAAATGTTATCTCTATGTCCTATCTCTGTGATAACCACTGTATGTTCTGGTTGATTTACCCTATAAACCACACGATAGTCACCTACTCTTAACCTTCTACGCCCTTTTAAGCTATGATGTAGTGGTTCACCAAGATTTATTGAGTCGACTGCAAGTCGTTCATTTATCGCCTTTACAACCCTCAACCTTATTGTTTTTGGAAGGTCAGGAAGGTCTTTCCTAATAACTTTTCCTACGAAGATAATAGTGTATCCCAATCTACATCCTCACTTTTAATCATTTCTGCACCTTCAACATCACGCTCATCAGAAATTTTAGACACTAAAAAATCCTCGATTTCAAGCTCAATTGCTTCTTTGAGTAGTTTCTCTGCTAATTCTTGAGCAGGCTGCTTAGTGAGCTCAGCTAGCTCAGCAAGATGCTTTGAGGTTTCTTTGCTGAAGGCTACGTTAATTCCTGAATCTGCCATATTCTTTACCAAAATCTACTACTGTAACAATTTTACAACATTTTTTTTAATTTTTCAATAAATTAGTGCATGCTGGAATTAGTTTAAAGGATGAAAAATGCTATCTCAGGAGGATATTATTTTATGCCGCAAAGACTTTGGTTTTTTCGCATTTCAAGGCATGCTGCGAGTGTTTAATATTAGGTTAAATTTAAAGAGAGAGGATGGCAGCAAAAACTATCTGTGGATGCTGTTTAGCAGTGTTAATCGCTTGGTGTTTGAAAAAGCACACAGTCAGTGGTGGAACATACCACCACGCTGTGCCAAGACAACACTGGGTTTTATATTTCATGTAGCGTTTGCCCTTGGCAATAATCCAAGGGCAAAATTTATGTATATCACGCACCAGAGGGATTTGATGCGTGAAAAAATCAATGAACTACATATTGTACTTGAATCTTCATTTTATCGGCAAGTTTTTCCCAATGTAAAGATAGTTGGGCGCAGAAGTACAAGAGTAATAAGAACGAAAGAAGGAGGTTTTGTTAATGGCTTTTCAATATCAGGGCATGTAACAGGTACAGGAGCTGGGGATAGTTCTCTTGATTTTGATGAAGGTCGAAAGTACGGTGGTTGCATTATCCTTGATGATTTACATGATGCAAGCTGCGCTTATAGTCGGGTATCGCTGATCAGTGCCTGTCAAAAGTTTGAACAATGCATAACTTCAAGGCGTAATACTGCTGATACGCCATTTTTAGTGATTGGTCAAAGTATCAGTGTTTACGACATATTTGGTTATTTAGAGAAAAAATCAGAGCGACAGTTTGAGAAGATCATAATACCTGCAGTACTTGAAGATGGCACGAGTATTGATGAGAATAGATTGCCAATGCAGGAACTTAGGATCAAGGAAAAAGCAGATACCGTCACGGAATAATTAACCGTCATACCGCGATTCATTCGCGGTATCTCTTAGCATAGATCCCGCTAACACGTAGCGGGATGACGATTGTCGATGAACCTAAGTTACTTTAGCTATAAACATTAAGAAATTTACTAAACGAAGAAAAAAGGCAAAAGAAGCCCCGTGGTTGGCTAATTACTTACATTATACTTTCAAGTATGGCGTTTTTTTATTCTAAACGTTTAATAACCACGATTCAGTTGCTTTTAAGCCGCAACTAATCTAAATTACAAACATTAAGAAATTTACTAAACAGAAAAAAAGGCAAAAGAAACCCTAGGGTAGCTAGTTATTCACTATCCATTTTTTAAGTTGGCGTTTTTTTATGTTTTAAACGCTTTATAAGCGCGTTTCAGCTTATGTGGGTAAAAAACCAGAAATTTTATAAAGACATAGAGTGCACATAGTGCAAAAAATTAAACATGAGACGCCAAATACCCTAAGTTTTTTGTCATTAACCTTCACAGATTGCGAAGATAAATAAATAGCTTCAGTTTCATGATAAGGGGGCTGGCGGAGTTTGTAAAGTAATTTTTCGTAGCTCTCATGACTTAAAAAGCTGGATTCCAGCTTCACGCGCTGAAATGACAGATTACTGTTACCTTATCTAGATACAGAAAAAAAATCTTAATACTTAACACATTTTTCATAGTACACACCGTATGATTGATAAATAAAATAATGAATAGATTTACATAATGTTTGGAGGCTACCAATGGTCAACGACAAGATTACTTTGAACTTTGAGATAGAAAAAGGCGAACCTATAGATCGATACTACTTTTCTGCACGTATGAGGCTTACAGATGAAAGCAAAAATCTTTTGCGTGAGAAGCTTGGCAGTACAATTCAATAACCTAGATGATCACTTCAATCTTAACCATGAGAATTTTTATATCTACTACAATAAATATAGTGAGCACAATGGTAGAAGTGAGCTATACGTTAGGGATGATAACGGTAGATATTTAACTTCCAATCTTCCACTTAATCACTATGGATTCTCAATGGAACTATCATCTGATGGGGCGTCAATAGCAGATTATGGCTTTTATCCTCTTTATGCAATCTATAACCCAAATCACTATGATAAGGCAAAGGAAAAAGTATTTGATGATCACGGTGAATTGTCACCAATTGCATCAAATATGTTAGATAATTTTTTAAGCAACACAAATAGCTTAACCACACAAGAGATGTTTTTACAGTTGCAAAATGGAGCTACTGAAAAAGAGGAGAAATTGATAAGAGAGAAAAGACAAGCAGAAGAAGAATTAGATCAAAAGAATGAGAAATTAAAGGAGTTCATAGAAAAAGGTGAAATTACCCTGTTTAAAGTGGTAAAAGGTAATGACGTAGGTAACGGGCGTTCAGAAGTAGTTTTACAGTTTACTGCAGAAGGTAAGGGGACAAATGAAATTACCCTTGATTCCGAAAAATTCTATATAGCAGGTTATGAAGATAGTGAATTCTTGCATTGTGTTAGCTCTGATTATGACATGCTACTTGATTATGAAAATTTATTTTTCGCGCTCAATCAAAGCTTCTACTCAGACTTTGAAAGTGGGTTTTATTCAGCAGACAGCACTGATCCCTATAATTACGCTAAATATTCAAAGGAACCATATTTGAGTGGTGATCAGCTATCTGAAAAATTATCTCATGAGTTGGAGAAAGATAGTAACCAGATAGATGCAGAAGTTATGTTTAGTGATCAACCTATGAACGAAGAAGTTACAGTGAAAAGTGAAGTCAAATCTAGAAAGAAAAGGGCAGTTGAAGAAGATAATGCAGAAGATACTATAGGAAACATAAATGAAACAAATGAGGTAACCGGTGCGACGCGTTTGCACTCTGCTTCTTTATCAGGGGATTTGAATGAAGTTATCGAACTTGTAGAACATAGCGCAAATATTGACGCGAAAGATAAAGCCGGACAAACACCGCTACATCATGCTATTAAATCAGGAAATACAGAAATAGCAAAATATCTTATCGATCAAGGTGCAAATCTCAATTCTCAAGATATTTATTACGAAGGAACTGATTACTCTTGTTTTAAGACACCTTTGCACTATGCCATAAAATCGGGAAACATGGAAATAATTGAATACTTAGTGGAACATGGTGCAAATCCTAATATTCCAGATGCTCACAATCTCAGGCCGCTCGACTATGCTATAAAGAACACAGCTTTAGTAAAATATCTTGTGGACAATGGTGCAGATATTAATGTACGTAATCCGATATTCCATTTTGTTAAGCTAGGTGACCTGGATATGGTGGAATATTTAGCTCAACATGGTGCAGATCTTAATGTCAAAAACACCTCTGCTCAAACACTACTACATTATGCTATTGAACTCAAACATACAGAGATAGCTAAATACTTAATAGATCACAATGTAGATATTAATACTCGAGATATTAGTTCTGGTAAATCTCCATTACATTTTGCCATGAGCATGAAAAATATAGAGGTAGCAAATTACCTAATAGAGCATGGTGCAGATGTTAATGTTAAAGATAGTTACGGTTTAGCACCTTTACACTTTGCTGTTAATTTAGGAAATCAAGAGATATTAGAATATTTAATAAAGAATAATGCAAATATTGAGGTTCGAGATAGTGAAGGCTGGACACCACTTATTCATGCAGTAAGGCATGGGCAATTGGACAAAGTAAAGTACCTGATAGAGAATGGAGCTGATGTTGATATTTGTGGTAATGAAGGATGGACGCTATTTGAGCATGCTGAACAATGGATAGATGATAGAAGAATATTAAAGGATGTAATCAATAATGATAGAAAATATGCAGATGCTGCAAGTTGGGAAAAGACTGGAAAAGATATGCTTGATTACCTTAAGGGAGTTACAAAAAATACTATACAGGAAGAAGAATCTAACTATATAGATCAAATGCAAGCAGATGATAGCAGCAGTTATGTTGAAGATCAACCAGCTTTGCAAAGCAATCGTGACGGTTATGCTGACATGGAAAAAGCTCTGCAGGAGAAATTGCATGGAGATGAAATACGCAAGCAAAGTAATGAGAAAGCTCAAAAAGATATGGAAACAAGAAAAGTCACTGTGGAAACTGACAGTAGCAATAATAAAATTGAAAAACAAGCAAAACCAATAGAAGACGAACAAGAAACTGTTATGGCAAGTGTGATAGAAAATATGGATAAAAATTCTGATAGTGAAGCAGAAGATTCTAACAGTATTGCAAATGCACAACATCCCTTTAAAATAAGGACAGGAAGTCCTCTTGAAGTGGGAAAGTATGAGGTGGAGCTGCAAGTGACATATGATGATATAAAGAATTTTTATGATACCGTACGTGGTAAATATCATGCTGGTGATGGATATAACTACGAGCAAGTAATGGTTTTATATAATGAAATTGTTAGGCCAGCATCGCAGCATTATGATAAACCATTTACCCTGCCTAAGGCATACATAACAGATGGTCATCTATTTGTTCAAAATAAAGATTTTGGAACTTTGGATGATTTTAATGAGATGTTCTATAAAAGTGATGAGTTAATGTGATGTAAAAAGCAAGATTCAATTTGGTGAACGAGAGTTAACTGACAGAGGAGATTGACACGTATGCCTTTATCTTTAAGATTGTTTATCAAGTATAGACATCAGCTCGTCCCATTCTCTTTTACCAATATTACTTTCTTCTCTAGTAACGTTTTCCCTTTTAATTAATTTGCGAATTATTTCTAGACCAGTTCTTGAAATACAAGCTGATTCTAGGCAATATTCAACAAAGGCATTGTAGGCCAATGGGACCCATTTTTTTATTATATCCAGCATAACTTCTGCATAAACTCTGATTTCATATTGGGCATGCTTATCAGCTCTAAGCTTCAAAAAATGAAGGAGGTTATGCAGATCTATTTTCCAATAAAATTGCGTGTAGTAATTAAGCGTTAGGTTAGTTCGGGCAATTTCTCTTGCAAGCCCCTGCTCAATAAATTTTTCATAATGAGAATATACTAAATTAGAGTCGTTTGTTAGAGAATCTATTATTTCCTTTGAGGTATCCGGATCAAAAGCTTCACCGCTACCTTGTTTATTATTATCAGATTGTTTTGCAATCTGTTCTGGTTTTGGTATATAAAATTCATTGTCAAGTATTGAATATCTTGCCGAATATTCATTCACATTTGCAGTTCTATGCCTTATCCATTGCCTTGCAACAAAAATTGGAAGTTTCACGTGAAACTTAATTTCACACATTTCAAATGGAGTTGTATGATGATGTCTCATTAAATACTTTATAAGTGCTTCATCCTGACTTATCTGTTTTGTTCCCTTGCCATAAGAAACACGAGCAGCTTGAACTATAGCGCTATCAGAGCCCATATAATCCACTACTCGAATAAATCCATGGTCTAATACCTTATGTTCTTCATATAAGATTTCATCTATTTCTTTTACTGTAGTTCGTTTAGTTGCTTCATTCATAAAATATCCTCAAGATGAAATGGAAATATCAGCTCCACATGAATTGAGTTTTTCGTGCATTGCTTCATATCCTCTCCATAAATGATGCGAATTATTTATTGTAGTTTCTCCACCAGCTACCAAAGAAGCAAGTACTAAAGCTGCTGTTGACCTTAAGTCAGTGGCACACAGATTAGCTCCAGATAAGCTTTTTATTCCACTTATAGTAGCTTTGCTTTTCTCGATGCTGATATTAGCGCCTAACTTTCTCAATTCATCTGCATGTGCAAATCTGTTTTCAAAAATGTTCTCTTCAATTACTGATATCCCATCAGCGATGCACATTGCAGACATCAGTTGTGGTTGCATATCACTGGGAAAGTTGGGGTATGGATCTGTTGCAATGTTAGCAGACCTAATAGAGCAATTTTTTCTGGAAATCATAACCCCCTCATTATATAGTTCAACATTAGCCCCTATAGCCTTCAATTCATTCACAATACATCTTATATCAGATAGACTTATTCCTTCTAACTCCAACTTACCACCGGTTATTATAGCAGCTAGTGCATAGGTGCCTGCTTCTATGCGATCTGGTATTATTTTATGAACACATCCATTTAATTCTTCAACTCCTGTTATTGTGATCCTTGTATCACTAATCTCAATATTAGCACCCATTTTCTTTAGGAACTCTATTAAATCAAGAACTTCCGGCTCCGTTGCAGCATTGTTTATTATTGTCACTCCTTCTGCAAGTGTTGCTGCCATTATTACATTTTCTGTTGCACCAACGCTTATTTTCTCAAGTATAACTTCTTTTCCTTGTAGCTTTCCTTTCACTGTTGCAATTATATTACAGCCTTCAACTTCAATTTTAGCTCCCATTTCTTCTAATGCTTTGATATGCATATCAACGGGACGCTTTCCGATATTGCATCCACCAGGAAAGACTGTTGTGATTTTACCAAATCTACTGAGAATTGGACCTAGCATTAAAAGAGATGCTCGCAGCTTACTTGCAGTTTCGTGTGACATTACGTGATTGTTGATATTACTGCAATCAATTTCCAAAGTATGATTTGCTTTATAATCTTTATTGCGTGTAAAATTCACTTTCGCTCCAAGACTCTCAAGCAGCTTAGACATTAGATGCACATCAATTAAATCAGGTACATTATGCAAAATTACCGAGAAGCTACTCAATAGACTTGCTGCCATTATCGGTAAAATAGCATTCTTTGAACCATTAATCTTGATTTTTCCGACCAGGGATTTGTAGTTATTTCTTATTAATATCTTGTGCATTTAATTAGATATAAAGTATATATTCATTAATTTATTGAAGTCTTACTAAGTATAATAGATTGACCGTAAAAGGCAAAAATTTGCTTTTTCTCCCTCCTTCATCCAAGTAGCGTGACACCATTGTTTTCTTTCTTAGCCAATTATTGATACCTTACGTTTATTTTATCCTTAAGAGGTTTAATTATAATTTTTTCCAAAGATGAGCGATGCATTAGTGCCACCAAAACCAAACGAATTAGAAAGTGCATATTGAATTTTATGCTCTTGAGCTTTAAGTGGTACAAAATTTAAATCACATCCTTCTGAAGGTTTATGTAAATTTAAGGTTGGCGGAATAATTCCATTATTTAACGCAAGAATACTAAATATTGCTTCAACGCTCCCTGCAGCACCAAGTAAATGTCCTATAGAAGATTTAGTTGAAGAAACAGGTATTTTATAAACGTAGTCACCGAATAACTGTTTCATTGCTATTACTTCAATTTTATCTCCAAGTGGTGTTGAAGTTCCATGTGCATTAATATACCCTACTTGATTGGGATTAATTTGTGCCCTCTTTAAAGCAAGCTGCATTGCCTTAAATGCGCCTCTTCCTTCTGGATGTGGTGCTGTAATGTGGTGTGCATCCCCTGTCAGTCCGTACCCAACCAGTTCAGCATGTATTTTTGCCCCCCTTTTTTTTGCATGTTCGTATTCCTCCAGCACCAATATACCTGCTCCTTCACCCATAACAAAACCATCGCGTTCTGCATCCCATGGTCTTGAAGCTTCTTTGGGTTTATCATTGAATTTAGTTGATAACGCTTTCATAGATGCAAAACCTGCAATTCCAACTCTACACAGTGCACTTTCTGCTCCACCTGCAATCATAATATCCGCTTCACCAAGTTTTATAGTTCTTGCTGAATTTATGATTGCATGCGCACCTGTTGCACATGCGGTTACTGCTGAATCGTTTGGACCTGTAAATTCGTATTTAATAGAAATATGGCCAGATATCAAATTTATTAGACTTGCAGGGACAAAAAATGGACTGACACGTCTGGACCCTTTTTCCTGCATGGTAATAACATTTTCCTGAATTGACGGAAGACCACCTATACCAGAGCCAATAGTTACGCCAACACGTTCTCTATCTACTTTTGAATCTTCTAAAGATGAATCTTCCACAGCTTGAATCGCTGCTGCAATGCCGTAATGAATAAAACGATCCGTTCTTTTTAGATCTTTTTCAAAAATATAACCTACAGGATTAAAGTAATTCTCAATGTTATCGGATTGCACAGGCACCTGCCCTGCAACCTTGCAAGCAAGATCAGAAGAGTCAAATCTATCTGTATTGATTGCTTTTATGCCAGACTCGCCTTTTATCAGCCTTGACCAAGTGTTGTCAACATCTGCCGCTAGTGGAGT
Organism: Wolbachia endosymbiont (group A) of Pipizella viduata; assembly: GCF_964028555.1. NCBI lineage: Bacteria > Pseudomonadati > Pseudomonadota > Alphaproteobacteria > Rickettsiales > Anaplasmataceae > Wolbachia > Wolbachia endosymbiont (group A) of Pipizella viduata. The sequence continues at coordinate 72,400 of NZ_OZ034787.1, forward strand.
GATTAAACCAACACCAGTGACTACTACTCTTCTGCTCATTTAACACTAACTATTAGCCTTTTTTACTATTAATGTACTCAACTATTTGCTCCATAGTTTCCATTTTTTGTGCGTCTTCATCTGGAATTTCTATTCCGAACTCTTCTTCTGCTGCCATGATGATTTCAACTGCATCTAAACTGTCTGCACCATGCTCCGAAAGCTTTGAAGAGCTGTTGAATTTCTCTACATCCTTACTAATGTGCTCTAGTATAATCTTTTTCACTTTCTCTTCTATGTTTTCTCTAGTGCTCTTTGCTAGTTCGCTATTCACATTTCTTACCAAAAAAATAACCTATTCTTTGATGTTATAAAAAATTTTTATGTTTGCAATATCTTTTATAACTGGTAAACTACAGCAAAGTTTTCTACTGCCCTAGCTGGCTAGCGTTACATGCTAAACAATTAACAATTCAAAAATGCTAGACGAAACAACAAAAAATTTGCTTGTTGTAGAAGTAAATAAACTTTTACCAGAAAATAGCGAGAATAAGCTTATATCAGCTATGCGTTATATACTCCTTGCTCCTGCAAAACATATACGCTCCTTTTTAGTCGTAGCTTCATCGCGAGTGTTTAACGCGGAAGCTAAAAAAGTAATATCAGTTGCTGCAGCAATTGAATTTGTTCATGCTTACTCTCTAATTCACGATGATTTACCGTGCATGGACAACAGTGATACTCGCAGAAGCCAGCTAAGCTGCCATAAAAAATTTGATGAAGCAACAGCAGTGCTTGCCGGAGATGCACTACTTACTCTGGCTTTTGAGGTATTATCTTCGTTAAATGAGAAATGCTGTGAAATCATGAAAGTTCTTTCTCAGGCAATAGGAATTAGGGGAATGGTAGGAGGACAGATTTTAGATATTGGTGCAGATTTTAACAAAATAAAAGAAATTCATTTGATGAAAACCGCAAAACTATTTGCAGCTTCATGTGAAATAGGTGCTATAATAGGGAATGCTACAGATAAGCAACGTAAAGCGTTATATAACTACGGGATAAACCTAGGGCTTATCTTTCAAGCTAAGGATGATATTGAAGATTACGAACAAGATAAAACAAATAATCTAATGTCTGTACTTGGTAAAAGTGAAGTAGAGGACTATATAGACGCCCTCTTTAAACAAGGCTTGGATAATTTGAGTGCGCTTTCAGGGGATACTAATTATTTATATGATTTATTGAATCAAGTAAAGAAAGATGGTTAGAAAAATTATATTACAAATGCTTATTTCCATAGTAATGATTCTCACTTTAACCTCTGCTTTTATGTTTACTATTGTCTATATAAACAAAGGTAAACCGGGAAAAAAGGACAAGCTTTATGAGATAAGTGCCACGCATGGTGGTTTGATACAGACAATAGCACATTATCTAGTGAAGCCAATACTTGAATCAGCACTCGACCGCTATATTGAAAAGCATGGGCTAACAGAATATTTAGAAGAAATGACGCAGCAAAAGGAAGAAGATTCGATAAATTTTTATGAAATTACTGAAGGCAGTGGCAGCAAGGCTTTCTGTGGCATGGAAGTCCTATTGCAAATATATAAAATTTCTAATAATAACTCAGCAACACTCCCTAGCAAAGTTTCTGATGTTACTTTGAAAATAGGTCAAGATGACCTAAAAGAAGTGGGTTTAGGGATGATAGGTATGAAAGAAGGCGGAGAGCGTGTAGTTACTATTGCCAATGATAACAAAATGAATTTTAATTCTTATTACGTCAAACTGATCGAAGTAAAGGATAAATATCCCGACTCAGTGAATAATCTGATGGTTTTTAATGACTTAATTAACAAGACTGGAAAACAAGTAAGGTGCGGTGATGAGATATCAGTTAAATATAGCGTAAAGGAGCATAATGGGGAATATATAGTCAAAGATCAAACAGTGCAATTTAGGGTTGGCGATAAAAAAATACCACTTGCTATAGAGCTTGGAGTTGTGGGAATGAGAGCTGGTAATAAAAGAACTATTCTTTCTCCGCCTGACCTTTTGACTATTACTGACGATATGTTAATAAAAGACATAGATTATGATGAAGAAAATATCTCAATAATTGACTTAAGCTTAGATATTAAGCAAGAGGTCGCAGCACACCATTCTACTGTTGAAAAACAGCCTAAAGAATATAGCTGAAATTTTAGGTTTACTGGCTGACCTTCTGAACACTCTCTATACTACTTAAAGTAGGCTTTTTGTTTTTCCTAAAGTATAAACTTAGATAAATCAAGCTGCTTCGAAATTGACTCAAGTTTATCTTTTACATACTTGCTGTCTATAATGAATTTTTCGCTATTTTTCTCAGAAGCAATGAAACTTATTTCATCTAAAAGCTTCTCCATGATAGTGTGAAGCCTTCTTGCGCCTATATTTTCCACTTGCCTATTAACTGTAAACGCTATTTCAGCTATGGTTTTTATACCATCATCAGTGAACTCAAGCATCACATTTTCTGTTTTCATTAAAGCTATGTACTGCTTTAACAAACTAGATTCTGGTTCCTTTAATATTCTTATTAAATCCTCTTGAGTAAGTGCCTTAAGTTCTACCCTGATCGGTAATCTGCCCTGTAATTCCGGTAAGAGGTCAGATGGTTTAGACTGATGAAAAGCACCAGATGCAATAAATAATATATAGTCTGTTTTTACATGGCCATACTTAGTTGTAACAGTTGTTCCTTCAAGTAGTGGTAACAGATCGCGTTGCACTCCTTCTCTGTTTACTTCACCTTTTACTTCTGCACGCGCTGCAATTTTGTCTATTTCATCCAAAAATACTATACCGTCATTACTAACAAGATCAATGGCTTCTTTGATTATCTTATCTTCATCGATTAGCCTTTCACTTTCTTCATTAATTAATATTTCACGCGCTTCTTTTACCTTCACCGTAATAGTTTTTGTTTTTTTGCTCCCGTTAAACATCTTGCCCACTATTTCTGTTACATTCATCACACCAACTTGCCCACCTGGCATGCCTGGTATATCGAAAGTAGGTAACATACTCTTGCTCTCTCTGACGTTAATAGAAACTTCTCCGTCCTCAAACTCTTTATTCCTCAACCTTTCTCTAAAAATTTTTTTACTCTCTTCGGTTGCATTTTCGCCTACCATAGAGTTTACTATTGTTTTCTCAGCTAAAATTAAAGCCTTGTTAGCTAAGGCTTTACGGGCTTTCTCTTTAACTAAAACTATTGCTGCATCAACTAAATCGCGTATTATCGAATCAACGTCACGTCCAACGTATCCTATTTCAGTAAACTTCGTTGCCTCAATTTTTATGAACGGTGCACCGGCAAGTTTTGCTAAGCGGCGAGCTATTTCAGTTTTACCAACCCCTGTATGACCGATCATCAATATATTCTTAGGTATGATTTCATCACGCAATGGAAATGGAACCTGATTGCGACGCCAACGATTTCTGAGCGCAATAGCAACAGCACGCTTTGCATCATCCTGTCCGATTATGAATCTATCTAATTCTTTAACTATCTTCTGTGGTGGCAGGTCATCTAACAAAACTTGAGTACTGTCATTAACTTGAATATCGCTGTCATTTGAATCAAAAACACTCTTAGTATCTTTATAGAGGTCATTTTTTTCATCATAGGTGTCACTACTACAAGGCCGCCCTTCTGAAAGGGTTATAGGCTGATTGGAAAAATTAGTGCACAAAGTTTTTTGCTTGGAAGACATATCATTCCTCTATCTTTTCAATAACTACATTATGATTTGTATAAACACATATATCGCCAGCTATCTTCATAGCCTTTTTTGCAATCTCTTCTATTGATATTCCTTTAATGTCAATTAAAGCTCTTGCTGCAGATAGAGCAAAATTTCCCCCAGAGCCAATAGCTGCGATTCCATCTTCAGGTTCAAGAACATCACCTGTTCCCGTAATTACTAATGAAATAGATTTATCTGCAACAATCATCATAGCCTCTAATTTTCTTAGATATTTATCCATTCTCCAGTCTTTTGCAAGTTCAACACATGCTCTCATTAATTGCCCTGGGTGCTTGTCAAGTTTAGATTCTAGTCTTTCAAAGAGAGTAAATGCATCGGCTGTTGCTCCAGCAAAACCGGTAATTACAGAATCACCAGAAAGACGCCTAACTTTTTTTGCTCCGGATTTTATAACAGTGTGGCCCAGTGAAACCTGTCCATCACCTATTACTACTACGCTTTTATCTTTTCTAATTGACAGTATAGTAGTTCCATACATTTTATTGTTATCGTGTTGAATCATTTTTCTATTACTTTAAATAAGAATCTCATTATACTTTAATCTTTAGTCAAATTTGCTAAATATGTTTAATTATAGCTTATAATATAATACCTTCCTTATAACATTTAAAGTGTAGATGCAAAACATAATTCACCCAGATTTGGAAAAAAGTATAAATAATTGGTTTGAGGCAAAATTTAACGGCCTTACATTGCCATTTTATAGCTCTATAGATCTTAGAAACTCCAGCTACAAAATTGCCCCAGTGGACGCTAATTTATTTCCTGCAGGGTTCAACAATCTAAGTGAGACATCAAGAGCAACAGCAGCAAAACTAATAAAAAGTTATTTTGAAACAAAACAATATAAAAAGACTCTTATAATACCGGAGAATTACACACGAAATAAAATGTATATAGAAAACGTATTTGTTATAGAGAAAGTACTGCAGCTCGCAGGTTTTGAAACTAGAATTGGCCTCTTTCACAACGAAGCATATAATTTAATAGAACCATATGAAACTATCGTGAAAGAAAACTCTCTGCTAAAGACAACTTCAGGATTTGTGCCTGATGTTATTATACTGAATCGTGATATGACGAGCCACATTCCAGACACGCTAAAAGACGTAAAGCAAGATATAGTACCAAGCCCACTATACGGTTGGCATAGCAGACAGAAATTTAAGTATTTTGAAATCTATCAAGAATTAGCGTCCGAATTTTGTAGCAAATTTAAAATGGACCCATGGCTTATTTCTGTGCTTACAGAAAGCTGTAATGGAGTTGACTTTAATGATGATTCATCACTAGGAGCAGTAGCGACTAAAGTTGACCAAATATTATCTCTAGTGCAAAAAAAATATGAGGAATATGAAATAAAAACACAACCTTACGTTTTTATCAAAGCAAGCAATGGCACATATGGGATGGGCATTATAACAGCAACAAGTGGAGAGGAAATATTAAATCTCAATAAAAAAAAGCGTCATAAAATGAAAAAGATAAAAGAAGGAATAGCAATCAATAGCGTTATTATACAAGAAGGTGTACCAACCATTGACATATTTAAAAGCAGTTCTGCAGAACCGCTGATATACTATATAGGAGATACTCCAACATGTTACTTATACCGATGTAATAGCAGGAAAGATGTATATTCTAGCTTGAATGCCACTGACTGTGAGTTTCATGATGTTAGCCAGGTTGTGGAAGGTAAAATTCTGTCACTTTGGAGTATTGTTGGCAAATTAGCAGTACTAGCGTTGGCAGTAGAAATAAAATCTTTTCACCTCTAACCCTTACATTCCCACAGCGTTGCCATCGGGCAGATCATTATCATCATTACCGGGCTGAATATGGTTATGGCCAGCATTATCAAGTTCAGTGGAAGGATCATCATTGACAGGTTGTTGAAACAATTTGTCAAGCTGAACTGCCAGAAATACTGCACTATATATTATGCTAACTGTTACGCTTAAGTTGAAATTATAGATTATACCATTACCTAAGTTTATTGGTATGGTTGCAGTCTCCATTCTTTTTAATATGAAGTTTAACAAACCTAATGACAAAGTTAATGTGCTGATAATAAGGTCCTTCTTACACTTAGCAGACTTTTCAGGATCCTTATTATCTAAGTATTTTCTCCATGAATAATAGTAGCTTATAGGTTCCGAAATAAACAGAAATAGGATCGTTGATGTTAAGTGAATGTGACTTATTACGTCTGCATTACCCCTAGTAAAAAAATGGATGACTTTCAACATCATCAATGCTTCTATGATGCTGCTTGCAAGATTAGCCGATTTACCCACAACTTTTGCTAGCTCTTTTTTACTCTCAGGGTTTCTGTAATCCTTAATTAGATCCTGTAGAGTAAATGCAGAATGGGCAATATATAGAATAGATGTCGGAAACTTTACTAGTCGAGCAACATTCCGTATAAGAAAGATATTGGATCTATTATTGTCAATGAACTCGCAGCAAAATTGCAGTGAAATCTTACACAATAGGGCTGTTAAACCTGTTGTGATGCAGATTACCTTCCTGAAATCATGATCATAAATATCATGCACCTTTTGTGCGAGTATGTTAGATTTCTTTTTTAGCTTGTTTGGCATGAAATAGTTAACAAAATAATAACTCCCTTTTATTCTATCACATAAAAGCCTTGAAGAAAAGCCCTATAAATCAGGACTTTAAGGGTGATTTATGCATAAATCGGCTAAGCATTTTATAAACAAGGAATCAATACTGAGAGTTGGTACGCGAAAATAATATCCATCCTTGATAATTGCTTTATATTCTATATCAAGTTCAACTAGAGTTTCTGAATGCTCAGAAACAAAAGATATAGGTGATAAAACTACAGGTACACCATCAGCTTTTGTACGTGATAGCTCACTTTCAGTTCTTGGCTCTAGCCATTTTACAGGACCAATCTTACTCTGATAACATATTGAACAATCTAAGTTATTGATAGCTAACTTTTCTACTATTAACTCTACGCTTCTTTCTACCTGTGAAGCGTAGGGGTCGCCTTTTTTAATAACGCTAAGGGGCAAGCTATGAGCTGAAAATAGGACTCTTGGCTTACCAATCCTGCTGGCTAATTTGTAGTACTTGGCTATCAAGTTAGTATGAGCCTCAATAAAGTTTTCATTGTCATAATAATGATGAATTATTTTTGTATTGCATTTTAGGCCATGCTTTTTAGCATTTTTTTGCCAATTTTCGATGGATGACAAAGTTGTGGTAGTTGAATATTGAGGGTATAGTGGCAGCAAAATTACTTCATCAGGATCAAACTGTTTTACACTTTTAACAACTTCGTCAGCAAATGGATGCCAATAGCGCATGCAAATGAATACCTTGTGTACATGGTTTCTATCTTCATTTAATTTTAGTTCTAAAGCATTAGCTTGCATTTTTGTATTCTCCAGAATTGGCGATTTACCTCCGATTTCCTCGTATATTTTTCGTGCAGTATTTTCTCGTTTCGCAGATATAAACTTTGCTAAAAGAAACCGAAAGGGATTCGGTAGATTGATTATTCTCCTGTCATAAAAAAGGTTGAATAAAAAAGGACGGACCGCATTTAGTGAATCAGGCCCGCCAAGATTAAATAAGATAACTGCCTTTTTCACCTACGCACTACTACAACAAGTTACTTCTGGGGTGCCTATAAAATTAGCTACACACTCATCAAATTTAGTTATAGGCACTAAATTTCTTACACTGGCATACAATAAGTGGCCTGATCTCTTCAGGTTACTCTTGGTGGATGTGAAGTTCCAATCGAAAAATGTATCGACAAAAAGACTTGGTACCGTTTCAAGAAGTTCAACAGCAGCTAAAGATAGCATTATACAACTTTGCAGGACATTCAGAAGAACCTTGAGGGGAAAAAGTAAAACTTTAACGAAAAGAGAGGTGCTACTTGTTTCATCCAGTAGTCGCCCTGAGTTAGGCGAATTATACTCGGTGTGTTTTCTATTTTGATCAAAGATAGGAAATTTTATAGTATCTTTCTTAAATTCCTCGTCTATTTCTTTTTTACTATGGTTAGTGATTTTTTCCATTAACTTCTCACGCAGATGAAAAGTTCTGACAATAAAACATGTGGCAATCATTAAGGCAGCACATAAAAGTGCGCATAGCATGAGGCTCATACTGCCTACCATAGCTGGCAGCGCAAAACAAACAAATGGCACTATGATAGCCATTTCAAGCAATGGAATAGTATTCCTTTTCATTGCAAAGGCAGCACCTTTTTTTAATTCTGTATTATGATGTAAGCTATATTCCAAAAAGCTTAAAAATGCCAAATTAAAAGTTAAAAACCCTTTTGTTCCACAAAAAATTGACGATTTCAAGTTATTGACCAATTTTTTAGCAGTAGATTCAGCTTGTTTGGTAGTGTTATTTTTATAACATTTACCCATACAATACCTCCTTGATGTTTTATCCTTAACTATAAATAAAAAACTGCTTTTATCAAATCAAAATTTACAATAAAATAAATCTATAAATATACTATTTTATATAAGGAAATAATATGGCAATTGAGAGAACACTTTCGATATTAAAACCTGATGCAGTAAAAAATAATATTACAGGCAAGATAAATTCATACATTGAAAGCTCTGGGCTCAAAATTATAGCACAAAAAATGATGTTACTGACAAAAAAACAAGCAGAGCTGTTTTATGAAATTCATAAAGATAGGTCTTTTTTTGGGGAATTGGTAGAGTTTATGACTTCTGGTCCTGTGATAGTTCAAGTTTTAGTTGGTGAAAATGCAGTAAGTAAATACAGACAAATCATGGGAGCTACCGATCCAAAGCAGGCAGATAAAGGTACAATCAGGGGTGATTTTGCTGATGACATTAGTGAAAATAGAGTTCACGGCTCGGATAGTCTAGAAAATGCTCGTAAGGAGATAGCTTTCTTTTTTGCTGAACGTGAGTTGGTGTAGTCAAATCAGATTTTCCTATATATAACTAAATTTTCTGGATCCTATGTCAAGCATACATCTGTACGAACGTTGTAATTAACAGGTGGCAAGTGGCGTCATGCAAGTAGCTGACAACATAGAAACGAAAAAATTGCTTTACAAACTCCGCCAGCCCCCTTATCATGATAGTGAAGCTATTTATTTATCTCCTCTGTACAGATTAAATGACAAAAAAACTCAACGTATCTGGCGTCTCATGTTTAATTTTTTGCACTATGTGCACTCTATGTCTTTATCAAATTTCTAGGTTTTTACCTATACAAGCTGAAATACGCTTATAAAGCATTTAAAACATTAAAAAACGCCAACTTAAAAAATGGATAGTGAATAACTAGCTACCCTAGGGTTTCTTTTGCCTTTTTTTCTGTTTAGTAAATTTCTTAACGTTTATAATTTAGATTAGTTGCGGCTTAAAAGCAACTGAATCGCGGTTATTAAACGTTTAGAATAAAAAAACGCCATACTTGAAAGTATAATGTAAGTAATTAGCCAACCACGGGGCTTCTTTTGCCTTTTTTTCTACTTGGTAAATTTCTTAATATTTAGATTAGTTGCAATTTAAGAGACCAGAAATGGTCAGTGCTAGGCACTGTCCTCCTTTGTCATCCCAGTGCCTAGACACTGGGATCTAGCCTTTATTATTTGGTTGAAATTAAGTTTTCTGGATCCCAGTGTCAGCTACTTTCATGACATCATCATAAAGTAAAATGAGATCCCAGTGTCACGCACTGGGATGACAGGGGAAGGTATTAGGACGACACCGTCATAAGGTGAACCAGTGCTCCTTTTTTTGTCATCCCAGTGCGTGACACTGGGATCTAGGAAACTTAACTGCAAGTAATGCATTGGGTTTTGTGAATATGGGTTTTGCGTTATAGAATGAAACACTTTTGGTGAATTTGTAAAGAGAACTAGATCCCAGTGTTAGCTACTTGGATGACAAGAAGGGGGCTACTTGGATGACAAGAGAAGGGGCTGCTTGGATGACACCACTTGGATAGGTCAGCTACTCAGATGACGCCGCCTGCCATGCAAACTGCAACCCTAAATGTTGGAGCACTGTCGTACACTAAGCGCTGTAATGACAATTTTAGTCGCTTCATACAATACTATAAATAATCAAAGTCATTTTCCCATCGGTCAGTTAATGTTCACATATCATCAAAGTTAGCTATTCTCCATAGCGAAGTCTCTAGCTAGGAAAAATGAGCCACAGATTAGTATGGTTTTGATGTTTTGGGTAGAGACTTTCAATATGTGATTTGATATTGCATCGCCAATTGATTCACATTCAACTGCTTTTATTCCTATGTTATTGGCTTTTTCCCTAATCAAATTTATATTTGTTGCTTTAGGTTCAGACTTAACACAAACCGCACATAGTAGCTTGATATATGGCTTTAAGTGCTCTAAGAATTCTGCCACATTTCTGTTACGAGTAACACCAAAAATTATATAGATACCTTCAGCAAAATTATCTTTTACCCACTGAGATAGCACTCTAGCACCGTCATTATTGTGCGCACCATCTAAAAATAATTGCCAATCTTTCGGTAGTAGGGAAATTAAATTACCCTCTTTTATTAGCTCTAGTCGTGCAGGCCAGTAGGTACGCTGTAAACCTGAAGTGATATCCTCTTCTCCAATATCAAATCCATATTTTCCACTCAAAATGCTACATGCTGCAATGGCGTTTCCTGCATTGATTATTTGGTGTTCACCCTTCAGAGATGGCAAAGGAAATTCTATTGATTGAATAGCTGATTGGAAAACCATTTTGTTGTTCTTTTTTTTGCAATTCCATTCAAGACCTCCTCTATATAGAGGAGATTTCTTATTTATTGCATGGAATTCTAGTGTACTCATCACAGACTTTTCTTGTGGTGCTATTACGCAAGGAACATTAGGTTTCATTATTCCAGCCTTTTCACCTGCTATAATTTCTACAGTAGGGCTAAGATATTCTGTATGATCAAGTGCAATGGAAGTAATTATTGTTAAAATCGTACTATCTATAACATTTGTTGCATCAAGTCTTCCGCCCATACCTACTTCAACTAAAGTAATATCGGCTTTATGACGAGAAAAAGCTAAAAAAGCTGCAATAGTTGCAGCTTCAAACAGAGTGATAGGTTGTTCTGCAATCACGGCACGGCATTCTTCTAATAAGTTATATAATTCATTATCGTCGATATAACTGCCTGCAATAACTATTCTTTCATTAAAATTCACCAAATGTGGAGAAGTGTATGCATGGACCTTATACCCTGCTGCTTGCATTATATATCTTATAAATGCTAGTGTTGAGCCTTTCCCGTTAGTCCCAGCTATATGAATTACGGGAGGCATTTTTTTCTCAGGATTGTCCAATTTATTTAGAAAGCTTTTTATGCGATCAAGAGAAAAATCCTTTGGTCTACTACCAAGCGGTTTAGGCCAATGAGGCATATATATCATGGATTGTTATTGCATTTTAATTCAGCTATAACGCTTGCTATGCCATGCGTGTCGATTTTTTCACTAAATTGAGAACGTTGATTAATAGCAATACTTATTCCACTCATTACAACATCACTTATCAAGAAAGAACTGTTATTTTTAGTAACTTTAAAATCAATATTTGTAAATTCTTCATCACCGTAAGAAAATCTTGTACCAATTAAGCAAGTTTCATCTTCAACTGCTTTTGTACTCATTATGATCATTTCACTATCATGCATGTATTTATATAAAATTTTAACGCACAAACGCGTAAGATACACTTCATACTCTCTTAAAAAATCTTCTTTTTCTTTTTGTTTAACTAAAGCCCAATGTTTTCCTATAACGAATTGCGATATTCCTTTGAGGTTAACATTATTCTGAATGACCTCCTGAAGCTTTTCGTGTACATGCCCTAGGTTTTTTCTATTTCCTTTTGTAGATATACCATCCACTTGTTGCTTCATAGTATGCACAAAAATTTTGTGATCTGTACAACTAGTGTAAGCTCTTGAAGAAATTGCAATGAAAACAATAATGATTAAAACTTTAGTAATGTTCATAAGATATATTTATTAACTATGATACTTAGAATGCAAAGTTTAATAAAGATTAAATAATAATCGCTGACTTTTAATATACCTATAGACATGCCTTGTGTAAATCATCTATAATTCAAGTAAGGGTCTGTGCTATGCGTTATGAGTTAAGTTAAATTTCCCGAGCGATAATTTCTAGTCAAGGGAATTGCCTCTATTGATTTCGTTGAAATTAATAAGCGATGCCCACCTTAACTTTAGTCTCAGGAATCTACTAAGGCTGACGGTAGATACGGATCCTATTTTGATTGGTTTAACATTTATGCTTCATCAATGCAGAGAACAAGGTACTTTCCTATGTTCGCCTAATGAAGTATTCCAAATTGTAATTGATGTTGAAAGGTATCCTGATTTTGTTCCTTGGTGCAAAGCCGTTTATATAAAAGAAAAAATTGACAACCAAATGGTTGTGGATCTTCTCGCAGTTTTTCATGGAATTAAAGGAAAGTACACATCAGAAGTAACCTTTCTTTCTCCAAGTGGAACAAATGAAGGTTGGATAAAAGCTGTATCATCAAATGGAATATTTAAACATCTATACAATGAATGGCAATTCATTCCCATAGATGAAAATAAAACTATGGTAAAGTTTTATATAGAGTTTAAGTTTAAGTCCAACTCATTTTCCACTTTATTAAACTCAGTATATAAATATACACAGAGTAAAATAATTGCTGCATTTAAAGATAGGGCTGAAAGCCTTGCTAAACAAAAGTTATCTTGACATTATTAATATAAATATGTAATTTTTTTAGTAAGTTAAGTGTTTGTATTGTAATGATTTTCAGACTATTGTTTTTACTAATTCTTATGAGTGTTAATTCTTATGCAGTTGTTAAATCCAGTAACCAACATATTCAAAAAGAAACTAATGAAATAACATCAAAGGAGTTACTATCACTATTACCTGATGATAAATTATTAGGAGATCCAAAAGCACCAATTCTAATGATAGAATATGCTTCATTAACTTGCTATCACTGCTCTCTTTTTCATAAGAATGTTTTTCCTAAAATTAAAGAGAAATATATAGACACAGGTAAGATGTTATATATATTTCGTCATTTTCCTTTGGATTACAGAGGGCTAAAGGCTGCAATGCTAAGTCATTGCTACGAAAAACAAGAAGACTACTTTAATTTTAACAAAGCTGTTTTTAACTCAATAGATTCGTGGAATTACTACAATTTAAGTGATTTGACTTTACTACAAAGAATTGCTGCACTAAGCAACTTAAAGCAAGATGCATTTAACCAATGCATTAATGATAAGAAAATTATGGATAAAATCGTAAATGATAAATCACTGGCAATCAATAAACTTGGTATCACAGCCACTCCAATATTTTTCATCAAGCTTAACGATGATGGTAAGTCATATATAGAGCATAATAAAGTTAAACATGAAGGGTATAAAGAGCTGAAATATCTTACTGATGTGATAGATAAATTATATGGAAAAGCTATAGTGAAGTAATACCACTGTAGCTTACCATATAAAAGACTCTATGCTGAGCCATTGTTTTTCACTACTGTTTGTTGTTTTTTACGCTCAAACTCTCTTTTTTTACTGTGCCAAGTGTAGTAATACATAGCGATTTTATTCTCTATTAATACTATTGTCCCATCATAAAACTGAACCATATCCATAACTTTTCTCTGAGCTTCATTAAAACGTTCTTTATACTTTTCACGATAAGCTGGATTATGTAGTAACATAACCCCTTCATTCTTGTTAGATTTTTTGTTTAACGTTTCAACTTCACTAGCAATAGTATAAGACATATAACCCCCTCTAATTGATTATAAAAATTATATTTTAAAAAGAGAAATGCGCATAAACAATCCCTTTAATTCTAGTATAATAATCGATTATTTATTATACTAGTTAACCATAGTACGATATATAATAATTTTTGTCACTTAAAATTTTATACTATGAAATAATAACTTAAAATAAATGTTTTTATTATTTTAAACTATATTATTATATTTATAAACTGTGTATGAATTAAGCTTCCCTAATTTATAATATAAAACGTAATGCGTAATAATTTTAGTATAAAATTATCATATATAAGAAATCTATTTGCAAAAGAATATAAAAAAATAGAAGAATATTGTATTCTTGAAAAAAAGCAACATATTCAGATTGGCCCTGAAGAAGGAAAGCTATTAAGTTTATTTATAAAAATCCATAAAATCAAAAGTATTGTTGAGATTGGCACGTTATACGGTTATTCGTCGATTTGCATGGCAAAAGCTCTACTGAAAGACGGTCATATATATACAATAGAAAATAATCCTCAACACTCAAGAATAGCAAAAAAAAATTTTAGTGCTTTTAATCTAAGTGATAAAATTACTCTAATAGAAGGTGATGCACTGGAAAAAATTAATGAATTATCAGCAAAGGCACCATTTGACATGATATTCATCGATGCTGACAAAAGTAGTTATCCTAAGTATTTAGATTGGGCAGAGTCATACATTAAACAAGATGGGTTAATCGTTGCAGATAACACTCTATTATTTAATACAGTATTTTTAGAATCGCCTCCAAAAGAAGTATCAGAAAAATCATGGCATGCTATGAGGGAGTTTAATAATAGATTATCAGATGAAAAGAAATATTTCTCTATATTGATTCCAACTGATGAAGGAATGACTGTAGCTTTAAAGCTAACATAAGTTAAAAATCAAGGTCAGCGTAATGTTTAGGAGGGGTTAAACCGGAAACTCTCTCTAATAATATCTCACGAAAACAAGGCTTTGATTTAACAATGGAGTACCATTCTTTTAAAATTTTACTTTTTTCCCATGGAAAACTACTTACATAATCCATTACGGAAATATGCGATGCTAAAGCAATATCAGCCAAAGTGAACTTATCAGTTGCAAGCCAAACGTTCTTGTTAATTAAGTGTTCGATGTATTCCATATGGCAAGGCAGGTTATGCTGAGCTGCATGAAGAAATCTAGAGTCAGGGCTGCGGTTAGTAATTACTTTTTCATTCATAATATACTTAGTAACTTCATTGTAAAATTTGTTGTCGAACCAATTGATTAGAGCGCGTATTTTAGACTTAATAATAGTGGATGAACCAAGTAATTTGACGTCGCTATTGTAAGTCTCTTCTATATATTCACAAATGGCATTACTATCCGCTATTACAAAGTTATTATCTATTAATACTGGTACTTGCCCAGTTGGATTGATCTCCATAAATTCATTCCGTTTTTCCCACGGATTTTCATACACTAGATCGCAGCCTAATTTTTTTTCTTTTAGAAAAGTTCTAACTTTTCGTGAAAATGGACAAAGAGGAAAATGATATAAAATCATAATATTCCTCTTTTGTTATCCCAGTACCTATAGGTTGTTATTCCAGTGTGTGAAACTGAAATCCACATCTTTTTTCTCTGGATCCAAGTTGGGATGACAAGAGAAGAGTATTTTAGGTAACAGTTGTTTACTCCAAAGTAATGTTGCAAGAGATCTAACATATAAATTATTAAGGTTAATATAGGATATACCTTGCTAAATAAAAAAAAAAGTATAATATTTTATAAGGTATGCAGGCAAAAACTCTGTAATTTGGTCAGATCAGAAATGAAGCAGCCATATCAGAACCTTTTTGGGTTGCATACCTATTTCATTATTTGTTTTATCCGAGGCTATGAATATAGCATTAAAACATCGTCCTAGTAGCTTTAAAGATCTAGTAGGTCAAGATATATTAGTGCGTGTATTAGAAAATGCTTTTATTTTAAACAAAATCCCACAGTCTATACTGCTCTCTGGTAGTAGTGGAGTTGGTAAAACCACCACTGCAAGGATAATAGCTTTATGTTTGAATTGTTCCCTGGGGCCAATTTTTGAACCTTGCGGATCATGTGAAAATTGTCTGGCAATAAAAAATTCAAGCCATCCAGATGTAATTGAAATCGATGCAGCAAGTCACACTAGCATTGACGATGTTAAAGTAATCCTGGGAGATATTTGCTATTCACCTATAAGCTCTAAATTCAAAGTCTACATTATAGATGAAGTACACATGTTATCCAGCAGTGCATTTAACGCATTACTTAAAACCCTAGAAGAGCCACCATCTAGTGTAAAATTCATTTTAGCAACTACAGAAATAAAAAAGATACCAATAACTATTATTGCACGTTGTCAAAGATTTGATTTACACAACATTCCTGTAGCTAAAATAGTAGAACGTTTAAATGATGTTGCACAAAAAGAGAGTTATTCCATTGAAAAGGGAGCATTAGAGTTAATTGCACGACATTCTGGAAATTCAATGCGTAACGCCTTGTTTTTGATGAATCAAGCAGTGCTATATAGCAAAGATGGTGCAATATCCACTAAAAATGTGATAGACATACTTGGCCTAGTGGAGAAAGATATTATATTCGATCTATTAGGAGCAATATTAGAAGGTGATTTACAGAAAGCTCTATCAGTGTTTGACAAGGCGATAAAAACAGCAAACCCACTTAGTATTTTTGAAGGTCTATTGCAAACAATTCAGTTAGTATGCCGTTTTTTGATTACAAAAGAAATTGATAATGCAGTTACAGAGTATGAAAAGAACAGGATAAAAGATTTAAGTATAAAGAAGTCTTTAATATTTTTTTCGAGATTGTGGAAGGTGTTGCTTAAAGGTATTCAAGATATAAAAACTTCAACATGCAACGATGTTGCTGCTGAAATGATGTTAATTAGCCTCTGTTATCTTTCTGATCTGCCTTCTCCGGAACAAGTGGTCAAAAAAATTCTTTCGCAGAATGCACAGCAGGGAAATACGCATAGTATAGGAAATGAACATCAACAAAATTATGATTTTGACAAAGTTTTGCAACTATTAAGGCAGAGTAACCAAATTTATCTTTACAAACAACTGTGTAATAATCTACAATTAATAGATTGTAAACCTGGATATTTAAAATTAAAAGCTATATCTAAGTTGGATAGTAATTTTTGCAATGATTTAAAAAATTACTTAAACCAGGTGACTCAGCAGGAGTGGGTTATTACAGTTGATACGGGTTATATAAATAAGGAAGTGAGTAATTTAAATTATGCACCTGCAGTTAAGGATATACTTGATACATTTAAAGGTGCAAAAGTAGTTAATATAGAAAATAAGGAGTAAGTTGTGGATTTTAGTCAAATAATGAAACAAGCGCAAGAGATGCAAAAAAAGCTTGCAGAAGCTCAAGAAAAATATGTTGGGAAAGAGTTTCAAGGTATTTCTGGTGGTGGCAAAGTTTCTGTATTAGTGGAAGTCATAAAAATAGGTAGCTATAAAGCTAAAAAGGTGAACATAGACTTAGAACTTATGAGAAATGAGGAAAAAGATATAGTAGAGGATTTAGTAACAGCAGCGTTTAATGATGCCGTTAAAAAAGCAGAAGAAGATATGGCAAATGCAACTTCTGATTTTGCAGGTATGATGGGTTTACCACCTGGGTTCAAACTTCCTTTTTGAATTTATTTCTATACTACTGAAGTTTCTTTTAGTGTAAGTATTTCTTTTTTAATATTTTCAACGCTAGTACTTCTTTATATAATACGCCTATAGCTAGCACAGCCCTACGTCATACCGTCACGGATAGATTCCGCTAACACGTAGCGGAATGACGAATTTTTGTTTTTCAAATTGTAGGTAAACCTAAGCTACTTTAGCTATAGATCCCGCTAACAAGCAGCGGGATGACGAGGTCTTTCGATAGTAAATCTTACCTGTGTTAGCTATACCAAAAAATCAAGAGTAAAAAAGTCGTGTAACTCTATTTATTCATTAATAAAATCTTTGTCTTTTCCCAAAAATTAGTTAAAATGTAGAATATTTTGTGTTATTAAGTTAGCACTTGACTTAACTTTAGTTGTTACTTAGACTGCTAAAGTGGAATTTTAATTTTTTTACGAGGACAATTATGCATTATAAAAAGTTTTTTTCAGCAGCCGCTTTAGCAACGTTGCTAAGTTTATCAAACTCTGCTTTTTCAGACCCTGTTGGTCCAATAAGTGATGAAGAAACTAGCTACTACATTCGTTTGCAATACAATGGTGAATTTTTACCTCTTTTCACAAAAGTTGATGGTATTGAATATAAAAAAGGCACCGAAAGTCATAATCCATTAAAAGCATCTTTTATAGCTGGTGGTGGTGCATTTGGTTACAAAATGGACGACATCAGGGTTGATGTTGAAGGGGTTTATTCGCAACTAAGCAAAAATAATGTTACAGGTGCAGCATTTAACCCAGATGCTGTTGCAGACAGTTTAACAGCAATTTCAGGACTAGTTAACGTTTATTACGATATAGCAATTGAAGATATGCCTATCACTCCATATATTGGTGTTGGTGTTGGTGCAGCGTATATTAGCACTCCTTTGAAAGAAGCTGTGAATGATCAAAAAAGTAAATTTGGTTTTGCTGGTCAAGTAAAAGCTGGTGTTAGTTATGATGTAACTCCAGAAATCAAACTTTATGCTGGAGCTCGTTATTTCGGTTCTTTTGGTGCTCATTTTGATAAAGATAATGTTGAATCAAGCAAAAACAAAGGGGAACTCAAAGTTCTTTACAGCACTGTTGGTGCAGAAGCTGGAGTAGCGTTTAATTTCTAGTCTATCTCAGTCTTGTTATCCCAGTGGGTTTTTTCTTGTCATTCAAGTAGCATGACACTGGGGTGGCTTTGTTGCATAGCAGCAGAAAAACTAGTGATTACTGACTAAATTCATTATAAAATGACGATTTAAGGATAAATATGCCACAAAAAATGAGAGTCAGTAATCATAGAGAATATAACAAATTTCTAGAAAAAAGAGGAAATATTTTTCATTATATCAACGAAGCCATAGAAAATTGGTATGAAATTGGGCCAAAAATGTAGGGTGGCAACAATATTTACAGCAACAAAGTGGTAATTTTGATACATATAATAACCCATCTATTCAGAATAGGTTTGAGTGGGATTTTTAGAGGGATAAATTGAACAAATAGGAAAAAATTTGCAGCTATTCACAAGCATCAAAAGAAACTTGATATTAAGATCAATGATTGCAGAGTTGATAAAAATAACATGGAAGATATCGAAATTGCTATAGACAGTACAGGAATTAGTATATACAACAACACACAGCAAAGAGAATAGCAAAGATAGAGAGTACCGCGGCTATAAACAAGTAAGAAAATTGCACATAATGTTGAGCAAACAAGTCATAGCTACAAAATACAGTAATGGCGTTTACTCTGATCACTATGGAGCATTGGGGAAATTTGATGTTAAATATGCTATAAAAGCACTATATGCAGATAGGGCATATGATAAAAAAGCTCTATAAGCTGTGTAATCAATATGGCATAAAAACGAAAATTCCTCCGAAAAACAACGCAGCAGAGCATCCAAAATTGGATTATATGCTTGATAGAAATGCCGCTATTCAGTTAATGAAATTACATGGTGAGAATGGTATAAAAAGATGGAAAGAAGAAGTAAATTACGGAAAAAGATCTTATATTGAAGGATTTTTCTCAAGGTTGAAGCGAATATTTGGGTTTAGTTTTAAGAATAAATCTGAGACAAATAGAGAGAAGAAACTGCTTATTAAATGCTGCTTAATGAACAAATTTACTGCAATTGGTATGCCTAAATTTGAAATAGTCGCATAAAATTATTTACTCTGGAAAAAACTTACGTTGCTATGCAACAAAGCCATCCCAGTGTCTGCTGCTTGCATAGCATTTATCTACCAAAACAATGGTCATGCAAGAGGCTTAATGACTTTGCTTGGATGTGTGATATAATTTAAATTGTAAGGTCTAAAAAATACTAGCATGAATGAAGTGATAACATTTGGTTGTCGTCTAAATTTTTACGAGAGTGAGTTAATCAAAGAAGCATTAAAAAAAGCAGAAAGAAAAAATGTTGTTGTGGTGCATAGCTGTGCAGTGACAAACGAAGCAGAACGCCAAGTAAAGCAAAAAATACGTAAGATCTATAAAAACGACCCAAGTAAAGAAATTATCGTAGTTGGTTGTGCTGTTCAGTTGGATCCAGAAGTTTACAGTAGCATTCCTGGTGTAAGTAAAGTGCTCGGTAATCAAGATAAGCTAAAAGCTGAAAATTACTTACTAAATGACGATAAAATCTTAGTCAGTGATAACCAAGTAAACAAATCAGAACCTGTTCTAATTAATGGATTTGAAGATAAATCAAGGGCATTTATTGAAATTCAAAATGGTTGTAATCATAGCTGCACATTTTGCTCAATTACTGAGGCAAGAGGGAATAATCAATCTGTGCCAATAAACAGTATTATAGAGCAAATTAGGATCTTTGTAGAAAATGGATATCAAGAAGTAGTGTTTACAGGTGTTGATATTACTGACTTTGGTACAGATTTGTTTGCTAAGCCATCACTTGGTTCAATGATTGGGAGAGTTTTAAAAGATATACCAGAGTTGAAGAGGCTAAGACTTTCCTCTATCGATGTTGCTGAAGTTGACGACGAATTAATGGATTTAATAGCTAATGAGTCAAAACTTATGCCTCATTTACACTTGAGTCTACAATCTGGCAATAATTTAATACTAAAGAGAATGAAACGTCGTCACAACAGAGAACAAGTAATAGAATTTTGTCATAAAATGAAGAGTTTGAGGCCTAATATAGCATTTGGCGCTGATATTATTGCTGGATTTCCAACAGAAACTGATGAAATGTTTCAGGATACAGTTGATTTACTGAAAAAAACAAATATAGTTTACCTACATGCTTTTCCATATTCAGAGCGGAAGAATACACCTGCTGCACGAATGCCACAAGTACCAGAGAATGTGCGTAAAGAACGAGTAAAAAATTTAAGAGAAATGAATAGAGAAATGATGAGTAGCTTTTATCAATCTTTGATAGGCACTGAACAAAGTGTTCTGGTTGAGCAAAATAATGTCGGTAGAACAGAAAATTTTGCATTAGTAAAGCTTGAATCAAAAGCTCAAGCCAAGAGTATTGTGAAAGTTAATGTTAAAGGAGTGGAAAATAATTATCTAATTGGAAATATTCTTTCTTAATTTTTGTACATTAAAGAAATATATGATATAGTAGTTATAATATAAATGATAATTATGGGTTCATTTGTGATAACTAAAATATCTATTACTTTATTTTTGATTTTCATTCCATGTGTCTATTTTTTTATTACTTATATTAGTAATACACACATTGAGCAAGTACAACTCTTAAAACTAGAAACGGACAATAATGAAGATGTAATGCATTCTGAAGAGGTTACTGAGAAAAAAATACTAATAAATGATTTAAAATATCAAGAACTTGAAAGTAGTCCTACTGAACAACCTTCTATTCTCCAAGTAGCTGATCAGAAAAATATGTGGTCACGTATTGCAGATCAAGCTGATAATGAGCAGATTACAAAGGAAAAATCAAAAAAACTTGATTTTTATGTTAGTGCTAACGGTGGTAAGGTATACCATGATAATTCAGAAACATTTGTAAAGGGTATAGAGGCAATAGGGAAGAGAGTCCTAACTTTAGTTGAAATTCATTATGGTTTTATGATAAAAAATATAATGGCAAATGAAATTAAAAGCATAAAAGAATTTAATGGGAAAATTGATTTCCAATGGGTTAACAGTATATCTTTAGGTTACTATGCTGGAGAAAATGGCCGAGTTGATTTTGAAGCCATGTATTCTAGAGCCAATATTGAAAATAGTAATTCTCCTCTGGTATTTGATAAATCAGCAAGTATATTTGCGTTTTTGTTAAACTTATATTATAATCCCAGCTTTCAGGATACGCAATTTGCTCCATACATCGGCCTTGGTATAGGACCAACAGTTTTTAGATTAAAAAGAATTAATGGATCATCCCAAAGTTCAATGCCACTTAATGTTCCTTGGTTTGCTTATCAAATAAAGCTTGGTATTAACTATTCAATAATCCCAGAAGTCAAAACCTTTCTCGGCTATCGTTACTTTAGCGTTCCGATACCTGTTGCAGATGACATATCTACTCATAATATTGAAGTTGGTTTGATATTTAATTTTTAGTAGTGATTTAATATATATATAAATTCTTATCTTTTCTATCTAACAAACCAAATGTTGGTACGATTGTTGCTTTTAAAAAAATGACAGTTTCTACTGTTCTAATGTTATTCGCTAGCCTTTTTGACTTCTGATGTAATGTAGCTTTAAAGCTTTGCTTATCTTTTCTATGTTCTATAAGCCCGCCGATTACCATAATTTCACCGCTCTTAATTTTTAACATAGAGTTCATTTCTCTGATTTCAACAATTGGAATGTCGCTATTTAATTTCATTTTACTCTGCTGTGCGATGTACTCTATATCTGGATCTTTAATGTAGCCGTTAATTCTTGATAAAGTTGGATGTATATCCATGAATATTTCACTAGTATCAATGTTAATGCTTGGGTGGATTATTAGCACAACACCTATTGGAACACTATTCATCTTGGTAATTAAGGTCTGATTAGAGTTTCTAGTATCTTTTTGTATATCGGAAGTAAAATAAATATGGTTTTTGGTAAATGAAATCATCGCTTGCTGATTATTTATAGCATGTACTCTAGGGCTTGAAATTACAGTTGAAGCGCCAAATTTGTCTAAATTTTTTACTAAATCTCCTAGATCACTCGCACCAAAGTTCATTGCTAGGTTAATAATGGAGTTATCTTGATTTATTATAGACTTAGTTCCATCGCGTAAGTCATTTAAGTTTATACCAGAAAGATATTTGTCATCTAACACAACTTCAACTATTTTTGCCTCTATCATTACTTGAGAAGACGCTAATTTCTTAACCTTATTAATATATTCTTCAACAGCTTTATGGATATCTTTTCTAGCATTCAAAATAATAACACCAGCTTCTCTGTTGGATGAAAGGAATTCGCCATCATCCACCCCGTTAAAATCCATTATTGTATTCAAGCCTTTTTCTAATGAATTCCATAAGTCACTACTGTATTGAGACTTCATAACATTGTTATAGTCCCTA
Source organism: Wolbachia endosymbiont (group A) of Pipizella viduata (assembly GCF_964028555.1). Taxonomy (NCBI): domain Bacteria; kingdom Pseudomonadati; phylum Pseudomonadota; class Alphaproteobacteria; order Rickettsiales; family Anaplasmataceae; genus Wolbachia; species Wolbachia endosymbiont (group A) of Pipizella viduata. The sequence continues at coordinate 95,336 of NZ_OZ034787.1, forward strand.
TCAGTGTGACTTCCATCACTGTTAGTAATATTGTTACTAATGACGAAACTGCTTTGAGCAGAATGTTGAATATTAATGAAGTCTGCGTAATAATTTTGCGCGTATGGCAAGTCCTGCTCAATTCTAATTACACCATTGCTTGTTGAGTAACGCAATTTGGCGCTATTTGCTATACTCTGAATTACTTCATTTATATTCTTATCTTTTAGCTTTAAAATAATATTACCTGATATTTTTGGGTCTATATCCAAGTTAACGTCAGAAAGTTTTCCTATCTCAATCAGCAAATCTTTTACTGATACTTCTTCACTAACATTAATAGAAATAAGCTGATTACTGATTGTGAGATCGGGAAACTCTATTGTTAAAGGCATAATTTCTGGTATTGCCGGTTCATTAATCTCCAAAGAGGTGTTGTATTGCTGCAACGAATAATCGTGCTCACCTATATCATGATGATCTTCGTTGCCTATATTAGTGAGATGTTGCTTAGTAGGCAGGTGTGTGCAAGAAATAATGAAGAGGAGTATTAAGCATTTTAAAATAGCCATTAGAACAGCATATAGATCTATACTAATAGATTTCTATAAAAATATTAAAAATGTATTTAATCTCATTTTCATTCAACAGATAATTGTCATATATTAGCTTGGCCTGCACTGGCTATATGTTTTTTTTGTACGCCCCTCTTGTACTTAAGTGTAGAGTAAGTTTTCCAGCATAGCCTTAGTTTTTTTATATATTTTACTTCTTTCTCTATATTTAATAATAGGCTTAAAAATAAATGGTAAGCCTATAATTGTTAAGCTTAGAGCTAGGGTTGAAAGTATACAACAGGCTTTGTGTTTACTATGTAGCTCTTTCAGGTAAAGCATCAAAAATCTACAAAATTTTTTGTAATTTTCTTCGATGTTTTTTTTGCTATGAGCCTTGCTAATGAATATATCTATTGCGGTATGACCGTTATTACACTTAATGTTAAGGTCTGCACCTTTTTCTGTTAACAGCTGAGCTATATCAAAATAATCCTTTTGAACAGCAAGATGTAGAGGTGCAAAACCTTGTTGCTCACAAATGTTCATATTGGCTCTAACTTCCAATAACATTTTCACAATTTTTGTATGGCCTTTTTTAACTGCCAGTAGCAAGGGAGTTCTGTTACATTTAGTAACAGCATTAATGTTTACCTTAAGCTTCAATAAGAGCTTAACTGTTTTAGTGTTACCATTATGGCTAGCTTTATGCAGCCTGGCGTTGCCATTAAAATCTTGATCATTTGCATCTATTCCTTTTGATACAAGAAATGTTACCATTTTTCTATTATTATGCTCAATAGCGCAATCTAATGCATCAAAACCATGGTTGTTTTTTGTGCAAAAAAACTCTTTAAGTTTAATTTCATCGTTACTTGCTTGCTGTCTTTTTGCAATAAGTTTAACTATTTGCATTTTGTTGTTATACGCTGCTAGGAAAAGCGTAGTGTTATTTTCTGCATCTTTGGCTTCTATATTTGCACCTTTCTTTATCAGATATTCTATAATTTCTGCTCTGCTGTCATAATGTGCAGTGCATTGATAGATAGTTAAAAACAAAGGAGTGCGAAAATTGTTATCTTCACATTCGAGATTTGCTCCGCTATCAATTAAAATTTGGACGCTTTTTTTAGAACCGTATAGTGAAGCTATATGAAGAGGAGTATAGCCCTCTTTAGCGTCTTTTTCATTAATTTTTGCGCCTTTTGTTATCAAAAAATCTATTAATTCCGTGTCATCTTGTAGTGCAGCAAGGTGCAGTGGAGTGAATCCATTTTTATCCTTGGAATTGATTGTCAGTTGATTAACAAAAAGTTTAGCAATTTTCTTGTGTCCATGCATAATGGCGTAATGCAGTGGGTTTCTATTTTCGTTGTCTACGACATTAAAATCAGCTTCGTGCTCTAGCAATGATTTTACTCCAACTAAATCGCCTTCTTTTGTGAACTTATGCAAGAGAGTGATTCCACTTGCATCTTTTGAGTTAATATCAAATCCATTTTCTACTAATTGGTTTATATCTTCCTCACGCGCCATATCACTTAAGTCTCTAATTGAACCCTTTTCGCGTTAATAATACTCCTACTTGATTAAGTTTAAATGAATCTGTGAGAAATGGCTAGGATACTATGCATTCTTGCATAACAAACTTTTGGCAGCGCATTGGATGAAACAAAAAAACCACTTGACAAACTCCGCCAGCCCCCTTATTATGACAATAAGGTTATTCATGACTCAAAACTTGTTTTTGACCTGCAGGCTCAATGACAAAATTCAGTAAAAAACTTAGGGTATTTTTTGGCGGATTACATAAAATTATAGCGGCTGCATGTCTTTTAAATTTTTTCTACATTCAGCCAAAACGCGCTTAAACTAAGCGTCAGCACATTATTACAGCACCACTTACAGTAATATAGAGTCAAAACTCGCTACTCGGGGCTTCTTTTGCCTTTTTTTTCATTTGGTAAATTTCTTAAATATTTGTAGCTAAAAGAGCCCAAGAGAGGTGTCATTCCAGTGCTCCTTTTTTTGTCATCCCAGTGCCCAGACATTGGGATCTAGCTAAGTTGGTGAGTATAAAAGTAGCCGTTTTATGTTAAAATACAACGTTTTGATGATTATGAAAAGGCTGGATTCCAGTGTCACGCACTGGAATGACAAAAAAAGGAGCACTGGAATGACAAGAAAGGAGCTACTCGGATGACAGGAGAAAGGGGCACTGGAATGATACTATTATAGAGTGAACCAGTGTCTGGGCACTGCCGTCATAAAGGAACCAGTGTCAGCTACTTGGATGACACCATCCTTTTTTCTGGATCCCAGTGGGCTTTGTTGTATAGCTACTTATGAAGAGGGCAAATGGAAGAAATTCATTTGCCCTCAAACTGTGCCTTGCGATCCTTAAAAGGAAGAGTAGATGGATCTTTCACCTCACTATTCACCTCAGTCACTGTTGTTGCAGGAGGAGCTTGAGGTCCTGTTTGTAAATTAGCAGGCTTAGGAGGTATTGGTGGCTTTTCTGTATTTGGTTGGTGGCTTGGCAAAGCTGCAATTTTAGGATATTGTTGACCCACATCATCATCAGATCTATAACCACTCTCGGAAGTGCTTGTTCCTTTTTCATCGTCTGATTGGGAATTTGAAGGCGTAGATTTTTTCCTGCTTTTTGTCAGCACCTTCTTTTTCTGCTCTTTCTGTTTGTCTTTGCCTTCATCTGAACTCCAATCTGAATCCCTACTAGAACCAGAACGCTCACTTTCACTATCTGAGTATTTAATTCCCGCCCTTCTTGCAAGGATAAAAACTATTCCTCCATCGTGCTTTTGTTCCTCTTTTCTTTGCGCATTAGTATCTACTTTCTTAAGTTTTGCCTTTCCTTGTGTAATAGCATTATGATCAACAGCTACTTGCTTGTTATCTTTTGGGGGTATGAGTTTAGTAGGAAGAGCATTTTTTGGTGAAGCACCACCAAGAGATCTTTCACTAGTATCATCATCCTTTGATGGCTTCCAACTGTTCAAACCTCCAGTTGGTAGAGGAGGTGGGGGTGGCGGTGCACTACTTGGTGGAGGCGGAGGAGGTGGTGGTGCAGCACCAGTTAGCGGCTTTTTAGAAATTGCTACACCAAGTGTTAGCTGATGTTGTGAAAGAGTAGGCGTACTTGACTTATTCTTCAGATCAGTACCATTTTCACACACAGATTTTTTTGTTGGTTCTGGAAATTCAGTATGTTGTTGGTCAGACTGATCAAATTCTTTTCCACTCAGATCTATTTTTTTCTCATTACCAGCTATAGAAATGGCCCGTTTAATAAGATATGCTGCTGAAACCAGCGCAACAATTGTAGAAACAGTAAAAATCGCTAAAGAAGCCGTTGCAATAACACCGGAACCAGAAATTGCTGTAATAACATAAGGAAGATATTGACCAGCTGTGAAACTAAATGCAGATAATGATAAAACAGCAATTAAAGGACCAAGATTTGATGTACGCATTTTTTACTTCACTTGTTAATGATAATTTAATAATAACTAGATTATCATCATTCGTCAATAGTTTATGACTAAATTAATGTTTATATTAAGATAATACACGACAAGTAATAGCCATAATATTTATAGTTACTTTTCAAGCATGTATTGAAATATCTCATTAGCCATAGCAACATCTTGGCGCGGGGCTTTGCCGTGTTCTATAAACACAGAGATTGCGTAGCGCGGGTTATGGTAAGGACCATAAGCGATAAATAACTTATGACTTTCACCCTTAGAGTTTATCTCTGGTGTACCGGTTTTGCCGGCAATTTGTATGCCGCTTAGCCCTTTTCTATAGTTAGAATTCACCACGTCAAACATAGCTTTTCGAATTATGCTAAAATGCTCATAATCTACATCAATGTCAGGGAAATTTTGCACTGTATTACTCATTTCAATGTGGGGAATTACCTCTTTTCCTGTTGCAATCCTCGCTGCAAGAACTGCAAGCTGCAGTGGTGTTGTAAGCAAATACCCTTGTCCTATAACTAAGTTGATAGTGTCACCTAAATACCACTGCGAATATAGTTTTCGTGCGCGCCAATCTCTATCGGGCAACAATCCCGGAGCTTCTTCCTTAAACGTTCCAATCAGCGACCCACCGCCAATACCAAATTTTCTGGCCATTTCCACCAGAGAGTCTACACTTATTTTTTTTCCTATGTTATAAAAGTAAGTGTTGCATGATAATGCCATTGCCTCATTTAAAGATACATACCCATGGACTTTGCTTTTCAGGCAACGAAATTTCCGCTCACCTATTTTCATATAGCCCTTACACGAGAATTTCTCTTCTGGTGTTATTATCCCGTCTTTTAAACCCGCAAGCGCAACTATTACTTTAAATATTGAACCAGGTGGAATTTGATACGACAATGCACGATTCACAAGTGGTAATGAAGGAGCATTCAAGCTTTCCCAAGTCTCATTTGATAGTCTACTTGCAAAAAGATTATTATCGTAAGAAGGTGAATTATATAGTGCTAAAATTTCTCCGTTACTTACATCAATTACCACTGCGGAGCCTTGGTGATCTTTAAATACCTTTGCGATTTTCTCTTGCAGATTAATATCAATTGTTAGCTGTACATCTTGTCCGTCTTGTTGTGGTATGCTTGATAATTCTTTTATGACGCGTTTTTTAGAATTTATTTCCTGCTCAGATTTTCCTGACTTGCCTTTCAATATATGATCATATGTATATTCAATACCGCTGATTCCTACTTCGTTTATGCCTTGCTGTCTTTTTGTATATCCAATTACATGAGAACATATTGAACCAAACGGGTAATAACGTTTATAAAGAGCAGTTACTTTTGTTTCTGACGATCTTGCTATTTTAGACTCGACTTCTGATAATGTTTGCAAATCGACCTCCTCACCAGAAGTTTTTTGCCCATCAAGCAGAACAACATACGAAATTTTGTTTACCGCAAGTTCAGTGCTATTCCTATCTAAAATTTTCCCCCGCTGAGGCATAATAGTAGCGACTCTTATTCTATTACTATTAGATAGTGCTTCGTACTTTTGTCTGTTTCGTATTTGTAAATTATATAACCTATAGCTAAAAATAGCGGAAATGGTAAGCTGAATACCACCTAATATGAATGCTCTGCGGTTAAAGACTTTGTTTTTTGTCCACATAATATTCCTTCAAAACGCACTTTTTCCCCCTCTTTTATTGTTACACTTCTGGCTTTTACCGTATTACAAACCCTTTCCTCCCACTCACTTAAGGTAACAAACTTGTAACCCGATTTTTTTAGTATTTTAATAATATGAGGTAAAGCTTCAATTGTGTTTGATCTGTTATTGTGATCATGAAACAGTATAACTGCCCCATTATGTACATTACTTAAAACTCTTTCAACTAAAGCTTCTGGTTTATCACCTTGCCAATCTAGCGAATCAACTGTCCATAATATCGAATACATATCCAATTTATTAGTATTTTCAATCAGATTATCGTCATGACATCCATATGGCGGGCGAAACCATTTTACATCTTGTTTTATTGCATTTTTAATTGCTGTATTTGTCTTTTCCAATTCTTGCAATTGTTCCTCACTTGAAAGTGATGTCAACTTCCTATGCGACCAAGAGTGATTGCCTAACTCATGACCTGCTTCATGGATTTTCTTTACTATCTCATATGTTTTTTTATTTATACGTTCACCAAGCACAAAAAACGTTGCTTTTGCTTCATAGCTTTCCAGAACATTAATAATATCGTTTACTCTATTGTTGGAAGGCCCATCATCAAACGTAAGCGCAACAAACTTATCGTCGTTATTCAACAATTTTTTTATATTACTTAAATTTCTATATGATAGATCCAGATTACAACTGAGCCCACAGTATGGTAGATTAAAATTACAATCACCACAGAAAGCCGCGCTTGAGTATAGCAAAAGAAAAGTTATTATCCTTATAAACATTTTATAATCAGCAAAGTGATAGGATACTATGCACTTTTTTGCTAAGTTAAGCCATCTTTAATTGCTGTAGCCTTTACTTCATCACTTCTTTAATATATTATATTAACAATTTTATATAATATATTATGATTGCAAATATAAATACCGTTGCGCTTCAGGGAATTAGCACAGTAAATGTCAATGCACAAATTCATATGGCAAATGGTATTCCAGCTTTTAAAGCAACAAGGACAACATTGCAAATTTAGAGTTCAAGAGGGTTATTCCTCGAGAACTACTGCGTCAGAAAGCTGGCGTTGAATTTGTATATAATGTTGATCTTGGAGGTTTTTATGAATAATAGTGAGAGAAAAGAGAAATTAGAAACTCGTATTCTATCAAGCAGAGGTAGGTCTTTGCTTGACCATGAGCTACTGGAACGTAATCTATCTGCATACACAGAAGGAAGAGAAGTTGCCAAAAAGCTAATGGAGCTCTTTAGTAGTTTAGGAAGGGTAATTAATGCTGATCTTCACGAGCTAAAAAATGTTACAGGAATGAACGATGGAGCAATAGCAAATATCTTTTGCCTGAAAGAGATTTTCGATAGGATATTGAAAGGTAAGTTAAAAAAGCTGTCGATTCTTGATAATAGAGAAGAGCTACTAAAATACTTTAAAGCAGCAATAGGACAGTCAAGAAAGGAAAGCTTACGAGTGGTATACTTAGATCGAAGTGGTCATTTAATATATGAGTATGTTCAAGACTGTGGAACTATAGATAGAGTGCCTCTATATGTGAGGGAAATAATAAAACAGGGATTACTGATTGACGCAGCATCTGTTGCAATTTCACACAATCATCCAAGTGGAGATATAGAACCTTCAAAGGAGGATGAGGATAACACACTTACATTAGCTGCAACCTGTGAAAATGTAGGAATGAAATTAATAGATCATATAATCGTAACACAGAAAAGCCACTTTAGTTTTTATGACAGTGGTTTATTGTAATCTGTAGACCGGAAGGAAAGTTCTCCAACTTTCCTTCTTTTTTTCACTTTATAAATTAAAAAATTCAATATAAGCTTGAACAGCTAAAATTAGTAATGAAAGGTGGAATTAGGCAAAAAAATAAAAGAGCTTAGGTTATACTGTGGTTTAACACAAACTGAGTTAGGAAAAAGAATAGGTGTTTCATATAGGCAGATACAAAGGTACGAAAATGGTTCAAACCACATTTTGGCTAGTAGACTATACGACTTAGCAAAAGCTCTATCGATTAATGTGGCTGATTTTTTTACTGATGTGCATGACGACTCACATGAAGCTTATGATGAGGAGATATTAAAATTAGTCAAAGGATACAATGAAATTAAGAGCAAAAGGTTACGTAGTGTAGTTTATATATTGGTAAAATCTTTTTCTCAAAGTATATTATCTGATACGTAAAATGACCATACAACATCCTATCGATAAGCAAATAGGTGAAAGAATAAGGAAAAGAAGGCTAATATGTGGTTTTAGCCAAAGGGACTTAGGAAAAAAGCTTGGAATTTCATTTCAGCATATACAAGGATATGAAACTGGAGAGGTAAGGCTTGTAGTTGATAGATTGTATAATTTGGCAGAAGCTTTGTCTGTTGATATGTCATATTTTTTTACCAAAGCCTCTGAAGACTTGCATGATAAGGCCTTCCGTAGCGATGTGGGCAGCGAAGAAATATCAAGATTAGTAAGAGAATATAGAAAAATTAAAGATGAAACATTGCGTGATATTGTGCATTCAGTGATAAAGGCTCTTGCTAACAAATAGTACAAATTTTAAAGTTCAGGTGTTTTTTATAATATAAAACACTTCTACAAGCAATACTAATTAAAGTAAATTATTTATGGTAAATTTGATTAAGTTTTAAAAACTACTTTACTTTGTAACAGTTAACCATTTATTTCTGATAGACAAGTGGCTATGTTTCACATAGCCACTTGTCTCCAATCAAGAACGTCCTACGGATGTCGTTTTGTTGTCTTTTAATTTATTCACCCAAGAAAAGGTCTCACTACTTTTAGAATTTTGGTCGCCCCACCTTCCACATCTAGTAAAACTGCCTTTTTCTACTGCTTCTTTAACAGACATTCCACCAAATAAACAACCCTTTCCTACGATTTCTCCTATTTCTTGCAACTCGTTCCACATTTCTTCATCTTCTACCTCAATTTGTACTTGATGATAGTCTGCTGTGTCATGATATACCATTAAATTTAGCTCTCCTAGGCTAGTATAAAATGTGACTGCAAAAGCACTGTTATCCGATATATCCACGTAGTCTCTTTCACCGCCTTTCCCAGTTTTGACTTCAACTTCACCATCACCTATTTTTATAATATTGCCACCAAGGTTTAAGTCTCCTTTACTTAAGCCCAAATTTTTTGCACCTTCTACAACTTTGGCAACATCAACTATGCAGCTATGTGAAAATTCCATATAGAAGGTCTTATTATCGATTTCTACATTTTCAACAGTTCCTTCTATAGTAGCGTTCTCTCCCACTTCCCTGAGTTTTGTGAGCCTACTATATATTTGTGGCTCAATTTTTTTTGCACCTTTTGATGAATTTCAGTCATTTTCTTATCAACTTGTACATTAAAATCTGCTCCATTTAATGCTAACTTGCTGATTATATCCTCTTGTTTATTCCCTTTGAATTCATCACGATACATCTTAAACATTGTAACGTTAGCGAAGCCAAAGCCATCTTCATTGGCAGCATTTATTCTTATTCCTAAGTCCAAAGCTTCATCGATAACTTTACTTAACTCGTTTATATTTTTAGCTGCAATAGCTTTTTCCAGGAATTCATTTAGTTTCATATTTTCATATTCACTTAGTCTTATCCTGCATAAAGCTGATCGAAATGGATTGAGCTCCTCAGGATATGTTAAGACAGGTAATTTACTAATCTTTTTATTCGCTGTTGGAGCAGCTTTTATAAAATTAGGTAATAACCCTTCTTTTGCTATTCGCTCTACCGCTTTTAACATTTTACTAGACAATTTTTTACCATTTATTTTTTTCATTGTAACCCTCACTTAATTTCATTACTATTCGATCATATCGTGATAAATATTATTTAATTGTCAATATTATACGACTTATTGATTTACTGTATGTTATAATAACAAGTTTTGCGGGCATTTACACTAGAAAAACACATCTTGTAAAAATTATTTCAATTTCAATAAAAGTTGGGTATTGTGATTGTAAAACTGAAAGAAATGGATCTCTTGTCTTACTCCACTGAAAAGTTGAAGAAGCATTGTCAGCTACTTGATAATGAAGAAAAAATAATTCTATATGAGCAGCTGCTAGACAAGGCTAAAGACATACTTGAAAATTCAAGAGATAATGTTTCTGAACTGAAAAAGATCAGTAAAGCTGCTGTAGCAATAGAGGAAACCACCGATAAGCAGTTACTAGAAAAGTTTAATGATGACCACCCGCTAAGAGAAGTGGACATTTTAATCTACTCTCCTCAGGGAAATACTGAATATCTATTCAGCATAGATAACTCGTCAGAGCTTTATGATTTAAAAGAAGATAAGGATAAAGCTCTTTATAATGCAGTAAAATCAAATGATGTTGAGCTTGTAAAAAAGCTGCTAATGATCCTTTTACCTATAGAAGTAGGTAATTTTGATGTAGAATACTTGGAAGAATTGAAAATATTGCTGTCAGGAATTCAAAAAGAATTGCAATTATCACAAGATATGAAAAATTATCTTGTGAAGACGATAAAGTTCTATAGTTTTTTATGTAGTAATTTTAGCTTATTAGTTGCAAATCCTACTGATGTAAAAGCTATGATCAATCTATTTGCTACTCAACCAAATATTGATTACCAAATAGATAAGCTTCTGCTTTCTTTTATTGTGAGAGATGTTGAGGAAAAAAAGCTAAATTCTGAAATCAAACACATGATAGAGCTTCTTGAGCAGCATGAAAGATTTGCTGAGCTCGAATATAAGGTTAGAAGATTAAGATCAGAGTTTGCATGTGGCAAAAGCAGATATTCGGCTGAAGTAATACGAAATAGCATTGCAGAACGAGAAAAAGAGATGAGGGAAATTGAGAAAAAATACGTAAGGCCAAACGATTTAATTAGCGAGAGGCAGAAATTATTAAAGCAATTACTTTGCTAGCTTTTTTTCCACTTCATAAAATTTGTTGTAAATTTGAATAAGAGGTGAAAAGTGCAATTAGGTAAAAAAATAAAACAACTTAGGTTAGATCGTGCTTTGACACAGACCGAATTGGGAAAGAGAATAGGTGTTTCGTATAGACAGATACAAAAGTACGAAAATGGTTCAAATTGTGTTTTGGCCAGTAGATTATATGATTTAGCAAAAGCACTATCGATAGATGTTGCTAACTTTTTTACTGATATGCATACTGACTCACATGAAGCTTATGATGAAGAAATACTAAAGTTAATCAAAGAATATAACGAAATTAAGAGCAAAAGGTTACGTAGTGCAGTTTATATATTGGTAAAATCTTTTTCTCAAAGTGATAATACATAGTTAATATTATCTGATACGTAAAATGACTATACAACATCCTATCGATAAACAAATAGGGGAAAGAATAAGGAAAAGAAGGCTAATGTGTGGTTTTAGTCAAAGAGACTTAGGAAAAAAGCTTGAAATTTCATTTCAGCATGTACAAGGATATGAAAGCGGAGAGATTAGGCTTGTAGTTGATAGGTTATATAAATTAGCAGAAGTACTATCGGTTGATATGTCGTATTTTTTTACCAAAGCCTCTGAAGACTTACATGATAAGGCCTTCCATAGCGATGTAGGCAGCGAAGAAATATCAAGGCTAGTGAGGGAATATAGAAAAATTGAGGATGAAACTCTGCGTGACATTGTTCATCTAGTGATTAAGGCTCTTGCTAATACAGGCTTTAAAGCATAAATTCTCTCCTTGAATTGTTGAAGAAAACTTAAACTTTCATTTTCTTCATCATTTCGCTTTTCTTTCACTTTGATTCGTGTAGTTATACCCTACACAAAGTATAATGTTTTAAAAATAAAAACCTGCACCATAAAATATTGAGATTTAGAATATTAACTTATAAAGTCTTTTCGGCAGTTTTAGTGAGGGTTTATTAGCAAGGATGTTGGAGGTTAGAAATGACTATATCTGAAGGTGTAATACAGCGTATAAGGCATAATGATAAGAACGCGATAGGGGGATGATTTTTTGGTCAAGGTGGCTGTGCACCATCCAGCTAAGTTTGATAGCTTAGAAGTAACAAAATTTTTAGTAAATAATAAAGGTGTAAGTTTTAACGCTAAAACTAATGACGAAAACAAGCCTATTCATATTGCAGCTGATTTTTGAAATATCGATATTGTAAAATTTTCTCTTAATAAGGGAGTAGAAGTTGGTACAAAAGGTAAAAACAATTGGACTCCTTTGCATTATGCTACCAATAAAGGATATCTAGGAATTGTAAAGCTTCTAATAGAAAAGCAACAACAAGAATCATTTATTAATAATTCTAAAACTACAGATCAGTCTACTATGCTGCCAAGGAAGGACATTTACCATCTGTAGAATTTCTCATAGAAAAAGGAGCAAGAATTGATATTAAAAATTCCAATAATAGATCACCATTGGAACTTGCAAATGATGGAGGACATGAAGAAGTTGAAAATTTACTAAGAAATGAATTACTTCTTGATGCTGTCAAGAGAAAAGACCGCAGTGGAGTAGAAGCTCAACTTGATAAAGGGGCTAATGTTAATTATGTACGTCGAGAAGATGGCTGTGCACCATGCTGTCAGTTATAACCATGAAAATCTTGAGTTTGTGAAGTTCTTAATAACGCTAATTCTGGATTAAGGGAGGAAGAAAGTATAGGAAATAGAAGGCTTTTTGGGTTTCATGGAATAGGAAATAAGAGTAGAGAAGATATGAACCAAAAAATTAGTAAGAGATCTATGGTGTACTAGACATAACTTAATCTGACAGGTGAGAATTAACTGACAGAAGGATTGATGTAGTTAAAACTAATATCAGTCTCGTGTTTGATGCTACTAATATTTTTCTGAAAAGCAATATGTTTGCTATCAAGAAAAGTCTGCATCGGTGTTTTGCCAAAACAATATTTGCCTGAATGAGGCCTTGTCTCATTGTAAGAACGCAACCAATGATCAACATCAATCTGCAAATCTTTCAAAGAGCTGTAGATTTTCTTTCTAAAGATAATATTGTAACACTCATCTTGCATAGTTTTATGAAACCTCTCGCATATGCCATTAGTTTGTGGAGAATTGGCCTTAGTTCTTGAATGATCAATGTTTTCAATTCCCAAATAAAGCTGATAAGCGTGATTTTCTGGTTTACCACAATATTCTGTACCTCGATCCGTGAGAATTCGCAATAAAGGAATATTTTGTCCATCAAAAAACGGTATCACTCTATCATTTAGCAAGTCAGCAGAAGTAATAGCTGTCTTATCTACATAAAGCTTAGCAAACGCTACTCTCGAATATGTATCAATAAAAGTCTGCTGGTAAATGCGCCCAACACCCTTGATATTGCCTACATAGTAAGTATCTTGAGATCCCAAATAACCTGGGTGTTCTGTGTCAATTTCACCGTGAGCTTCTCTTTGTTCTTTCACTTTTTCTAATGCTACAAGCTGCTCTTCTGTCAGAATTATTCCGTCTTGCATAACTTTTGTTTCAAGAGCCTTAAGCCTTTTTTTGAAGGTCTCTAGGTCATTTCTCAGCCATACAGACCTCACACCACCTTCGGAGATTATTATGCCTCTTTTTCTAAGTTCGTTTGCAGATCTTTGTTGTCCGTATGCTGGAAATTCGGTAGCAATATTCACTACTGCTCTTTCTATATCTTCGGAAACTCTGTTTGCAAACAGTGGTTTTTTCTTGCTGATTTCGTGTAATGCCTCTTCTCCTCCATTTTCATATAACTCCTTAAATCTATAAAACGTATCTCTTGAATATCCCATTACCTTGCACGCTTGAGATACATTGCCGAGCTGTTTTGCTAGCTCTAATAAACCTAGTTTTGGTTTTAATATTTTTGTTTGTATTGTACTCATTTCTAACACTCCTTGTTCTTATTATTTTATAACTTACTTTTTTAAAGTGTCAGATCAAATCTTGTTTAATACATCTATGGCGAGTATGCTCAATTTCTAATCTGTTTTTCAAATAACCAAAAACCGTTTCAATAATAGACCTTTTTCTCAGCAAAATCTTTTCATTTAGGGAGATTAGCGCATTTTTCATGTTTTTTTTCACTTTGGTAATAAGCTTTAATCCGCGGTCAAACAACTCTTGAAAAAGCTCCTTTTTTATATAACCCTTATCACCAAACAAGAGACCTGTTAATTTTTTTGTTAGATAGGATACAGTTTTTTTGTCATCAACATTGCCTTTTGTTAGCGTAAGTGCCTGAATTTCTCCTTTATCATTAATAACTAGATGTAATTTAAAACCAAAAAACCAGCCGTAAGAGCTCTTGCTTAATTTTGCAATACCAGCAAAAACCTTATTTTTAGATATTCTTTGTGCATGGCAAATTGCAATAGGAGTTGAATCAATATATGAGATACCAGTATTTTTAGACTTTTCACAAAGCCACTTTAATAACATTGCTAAATGCCACAGAACCCTAGGTTTTAGTGCAACAAACCTAGTATATGAAGGCAACTTTGAAAAATCTGATTTGTAGAAAAATGTTAAGTGATGCAGGTAGAAAGCTTTGAAATTTTCACATGGAGATTGTTGATAGATAAGAATTATTGTAATGATTTCAGAAAGTGTAATTTCTGGTATTCTTGTAGGCTTTTTGTTGCTTGAAAGTAGTTTATCTGCAAAGTTTTCTTCTATAGCTTTACAAAAATCGTCGACCAAGCAAAATAGTTCCATTATATCTTTATCCATGGGTATCCTCACTTTAATTTCTTAATATTAGCTGAGTTTACCCTATTTCCACTTCTTTTCTAATCCAGAATTAGCGTTAATAGGGAAAGAAAAGGTGAAATTATTTAGCACCAAAGATTAAAGAAGATATAGTAAATGGGAGGCAGCCAAGAAATTTGAAATTAGTTGATTTGAGAGAAATACCGATGCTGTGGAGTGAGCAATTAGAGAAGTTTTACGGCTTAGAATCTTAATTTACAAAAGCAATAGGCAATGGAAAAGACTATGTGCCAGAAAACCAATACTTTAAAACAAAGAATAGGAGGTAAACTAATGTTACAGGAACTGACACTTAATTATGTAATAAAAATAGTGATAATCTTAAACATATGTATGAAACGATTCCAGAACTCCCAAAGTTATTGCGTAAGAGCTAAATGTCCCTGACCGCTCTTCTCCCGCTGAATCATGTGTTGGGTCTGATAAAAGAAATTCTGTAGATATCACAAAAGTCAATTCAATCAAACACAAAAGGCTATACCTATAAAAGAATAAGCATCAAGAGAGAAAAATAATTTCTTTAGAAGAATCTCTAAATTATTAAGTCAACACTTATCCCCCTACTATTTCTTCTCACCTTGAGAGTATGGTTTATACCTCAAAAAATCTTACTTTGAAGATACATCAATTTTTTTACCCCTCTAAGACCTTTCTTTTGTTTACTAATTTTAGTTGACTTCATTAACACACTACTATTTCTTTCGAAGCTCCCATCTTTTGCAGCTGGTCTAAACTATCGATTGGCCTCATAAGAGTAGATGGGACACCTGATTCTTTCACTACAAAATTTGATTGTTTAATAGTTTCAGCTGACTCTATAACTATTCCACCATTTCTTTCAAAACCTTTATCATTTACAGCTTGTAGAACACTTTTTCCTCCTAAAAAGCAGCTTTCTCCTAGACTTGATTTATCTTTTAATTTGTTAAACTTCTCCTGGTTCTCTTCATCAAGCTTTACTTTTATTATATTACTATCTTTATCACTAGGAGATAGATGAATACTAACCTCGCCTACTTCAGTGGTAAAGGACATTTCAATACCACCTCCTAAGACATCTGTATAATTTCTTTTTCCTCCTACATTTTCAACTCTTACTATACTCTCTCCAATCTGCAGGATGCTACTTTCTATACTAAAGTTTTCATTCACCTTACTATTCATAACCTTTCCAACTTCAACAATACTGTTTTGTGGCCACCTAAAAAGAACAAGATTATTATCTACTTCTACTTGCAGATCATCATCTTGAACTTGTTCATTCTTATTTATTAAACCTTCATATGCGATACTTTTCAGTTTGTCCTTAATTTTTTTACACTCTGTAAAAATAGGCTCATCACTTCCCCACATAATTTCACCTATCATTCTATCATTGTAAAAATCAGACTCTATTTTTGCACTTGCTGATAGTAGCTTATTGACAATATTGAATAAAGGTTCTAAAGCTTCTTCCCACTCATCTATTGCCTCTTCTCTATCATTTTTATACCGTGATCTAGTAGTAGGCGTTATACGCATAACACTACTGGCATTAGCAATATCAATTATTTTTTTGAATACAAAATTTGACACAGTGCATTCATATTGATCACAGCGTAAATTTAGCTTTATTTTTCTTTTCAAATATTAAACGTTCCATCTTTTCTAGAGTTACCTTTGCAGAATTTTCGTATCTATTTTCATGAAACCCTTTCATTATACTTTCCATCTTGTCATGAAATTCATCAATTGAAACTTTTTCGCTCTCAGTTAACAGATTTGCTAAATTCATTAAAATTGAATTTTCTGGAATAAAATAACTTTCAACAACAGTATTTTTATCTTCAACAATGGACTCATTCCAGTCATCAGTTTGTTCTTGACTTAACGATGATGTGCTTTCTTCAAGAGTGTGCTGACCAAAACGCTCCGTATGCTGTTCTTCAGTAGCTAACCTACCATTTGCACAAACCTGCTCATTCTTTAAAATATACTCTAACACCATACTCCCTCCTCAATCTATAAATACATTATGTACAATAATTAGCATGAATAAAATCCAATACAAGTATAATTTTTCTAACTTTCATATTTTTTAGAGAGTTGTATTCTCTTACTGTAACTTCATGTAACCCTGAGCCTGTTATCTTTGCTATTCAACAAGATCGTTTCCAGACAAACTCGGGAATTTAGTGCAAACTGCCATATAAATTTGGCCAGTATAATCTATTGTACACCTAATTTGATATGTAAATTCTCAATAACCCTCATCTGCCAGGAAGATCATCTGCAGAACTATGTCCTAAGTTGTCCTTTATACGAAGAACATCCTTAACTGATATAAGAGTATCTGGCCTCTGCGCACGATCATTCCATATAGCGTACGATAAAACTACTGTGTCTCCATCGGTAATACGCTTATAACCTCTACAATGCATATAATCATCTAATTGGTTATTTGCTTCCCGCTTTTTACTCTGTAATTCACCAGTACCAGAAAACTTTAACTCTATTCCTATCGGGTGAACACCATCTCTACTATCTGGAGACCGTAATAATACCAGATCTAATCTCTCTCCTCCTCCCAGTTGAAATTCAATAATTACCCTAGCTGGATTATCACAGGCGTAAAATAACCCATGCAGTATGGAATGAAATCCAGCCTCTCTAGCGTTATCCCTATTTACTATCCACCTTAACGGAAATAGCACATTAGAAATTGCTTGAAATATTTGTGCATGACGATTTTGTACTTGCCAACCAGTATTCATCATTATATCTGCAGTGCTGTGCACGTTACTGACACCACCTATCTGTGAAAATTCACCTAGAAAAGATCCACCTACTTTACTTTGTAAATAGGGGGCAGGTGAGTCAAATGGTGTTACACCAACAGTTAAACCAAGATCATCCTCGGCTCTTCTTGTTGGGTCCAATCCACATACTACCTCATACACTCTAGCGTTTGGCCAACGTGATAGATCTAGGCCTCGTTCTGGAAATTGGTGAGTTGCTAGTACATGACGTATATTAAGTATAATAACCCTTTCCTCTCTTCCTAATAATGCATGTAAAATCATGGTCAAGGCACGATTTCCAACATTTATCTGTGTAACCCCTCCTTGCAGGTCTAGCATTTTATCGTCATTGTGATAATGGAATAAGTGTTTGGTTACATCTACCCAAATTCCTCTTGTTAACATAATTCTTTTCTTTGCAAATGTAGCATTCCTAAAGGTAAAGCCGGTTGTATAGAGAAATATTCTCCTATCCCTAGCACTAACACCATCCCTATTTCTAATGCCTGGTACAGCAGGTACACCAAACGCTGGGTATAGTAAATAATCTCTAACGCTCTCTTCAATTTCGGCTATTGGTCCATTAAATAGCCTTTTCAATAAAGAAGATTCTCTTTCCAAAAAGCTTTGAGTACTAAGCTGTAAACGTTCATTGTTATCTAAATCAAAATTTAATCCTACACAAACAGCATCCTCCGACGAGGTGTGTATGGATATGGAAGAAACGGGACATCTTGTAACGTAATTTTCAGCTTGCGCCAATGCTCGATCAGCATATCTATCCCTTGCTTGTCCTGCCTTGAGTTCAATTATAATAGGAACAGAATCCATCAATCGTTGTACACCACGTACAAGAAAAGTAATATCTGTATATCCACCCCCCAAAAATAACTCAAGGTAAATACCAGCCGTATGACGATACCTAAAATTCATCAAAAACCCTGACAAAAAACCATGATAGTCCGACTCCTTGCTATTGAAGTTCAGTTGCTGATTATACCTATTGTAGAGATTAATTATGTACTGCAAAATATCATCAATAGTATCAACAACATCATCTGCATTATTACTTGCCAAGTCTCCTAATAAACCTGACAGAAAACCTTGTTGTATACCAAAGTTCCTGGTGATCTCTTCAAAGCCATTACATAGAGATGCTGAATTTCCAGTAAATGCGTTTCTCTCACGAATTTTTACACATTTTATTGCTTCCTCTTCTTCGTCTTCTCCCAGATTTTCTGCCCATGCAAATGTTTTATACTCTTCCCATGCAAACCGCCCAGCCCGTGATGCAACATTCTGCTGTTGTAAATTATTCTCTATCCACAATTTCTCTTGCTGACTAAATCTTGAACCAAAACTATTTTGTCTATCGGCAATAGTAAAACATCTTACAATTCCGTAGCCTCTTCTATCTCTGTCATTAGTTAATACAGCAACCTTTAAGTTTCCTTTTCTAGGTTCATTCGGATTGTTGTCAAAACAAAAATAAATTTTTTCATTATCTGCAATATCAGAATCAAACGCAGTAGCAAATATACCAAAAAAGAATGCAGGAAAAAAGCGATCCTTACCCACCGAGTGCAAAAAAGATGGACACTGATCCAAGAAAGATTCAAACCTTTCTACAAACTCTTGGCAATTTCCGTTTAACAAACTTCTAATCAGTCCAATATTTTCACCATTGTTATGCATAAAACACCTCTATTTACTACGACCAGATAAACCGCTAACGCCAGGAGATCCTAACATAGACTGGGGGTCACCAGAGCCACCAAAGTCACCGCCACCTCTATGAGGAATAGGTAACTTATCTAGCTCAGAAAACAACTCCTCTGCCAGCTTGCCATAATCAACACCACTCTTCATACCAGGTCTACCAACCATTTTTAGGTTGCTAATTAAATAATTTTTAAAATTCACAAAATCCTCCTGTGTACAATACTCTTTTGCAAACTGTAAAATCTCTAACAGCGCGTCTTTTTTTCCAGTATCACCTTCACCTAAAGCACAACCGCGCTCCCAATCTACAATTAATCCAGCAAGCATGCGTTTGATAGGGACTCTACCATTTGAAAAAACAGCAGCCTTTTTATTCTCATTAAAGCGATTGCACCTCCAAATATCCATAGTAATTGATCTAGCTTGAACACCTGACTCAGGACTTTCTAGTATTACATTTGAAAGTGAGGAAAGAAGGAGTGCATAATCATGATGTGAAAGTATTTTTTCTGCAGGTACTGAAACTTCTTTATAGCACCAGCGCTTCACCATATCTCGAACCGTACCAAGAAAACTCCAACGTATCAAACCATTAAGAAGTGAATATACTCCTTGATTTTTTTCTAACAACTTAAGCAATAGCTCATGTTTTGCTGGATCATCCATTTTATACAGGCAAAAATCTAAAACGGTAGCACGATTGTAGTTACATTGAATAGTGGACAAGGTAGTAACTGCACTAATAGCTTCCTCCTCTCTTTCTTGCCGGCTTAAAAGGTTATAGAAATATTCTACCCCCTCGCTCCATTTAAGATCTACAGCTTCTCGGAAGCCATCTACGTTATTATATTCCTTTAATGTTCCAGATTCTCTATTAATCCAAAAGCTAAATACAGGATCATAACTTCCCATAGACTCAAGCAAATCACTTCTTATATATTTGTCATCTACAGGATTACCATCCATGTCTACTGCACCGGGAGAGACTCTACTTTGTAAGACTCAAATTGCTCTTGAAAGAGCGGATAAATTTTATCTACCACACAATACCTACAAGCCATGTTATACCTACAAAATGGATTCTCTATTTCATCTATTTTTTTCTCAGTTAGCTTCTGTCCTAGTATGTGATTATTTAATTTTGTATCCGACCAGCAACTTTCATCGCGAAATATGTTGTATAAGAATTGCCACTCACTATCTTCTAAATACTCTATTTGTTCAATGTAGGTTTTCACCCATCTTTCAATCGCTAAATGCCTTTCAGCAGCAATTTTAGAATCTGTATGTTCAATAACACTTTGTAACTTATTAAGTACTGTAGCATGACGTTCTGTTTTTCTTGGCATTTGATCTCCTAAAAAAATACTTATGGCATTATGTAAAAGTTAGAATTAAATAGCAACCTAAAATTACTAGGGATAAAAAAACTTCATGAAAAACATTTTCTATATTGAACGGATACAAAAATTCTATTGGAATTTACAGACAATACCTTAATTTCTCAGCGTCATAAAAATTTTAAATGTTTACTTTGTTTAAAAAGAAAAAAGATCGTATATTTGTGAGAACAAGCAGCGTAAAAATAAGGTTATAAAAATAGAAGATTTAAATTATTTTAATAAGCTTAGGTAAAACAGTTCGTATGTAGATATGGATCAAATGGGCTAATATGTCTAGTTTTACCGTATAGTAAAATTATTATAAATAAAAGTTCGTATGTATCACATGGTAGACCATGCCATCCCAAAGAAAAATGTTCTCACGGTTATTATTTTTAATTAAACAAAAGCGACCATATTATTAATTTAATGACAAAAAATATTGAAATATATACCTATTGAAATAATGTTATTAATCATAAAAAGATAACTTTACTTTGTTGATTTTTTCAACTATCATGTAAATAGTTTAGTATAGCGATTCAATATGTTAGCAGGGAATAAAGAGTCCGGTAAATCACCTAATAGTAAGAGCACTCTAGAAAAGTCAGATTTTGTTACTAGAGAACCTATTTCCATTTTCAATGGGATAAAAAATGCAAAGAATGAAGAGGAAAAAAAGAAGCTTAATCAACTTTTAGAGACACTAAGGAAGAAATTGCCTGAGGGCTTTAAGATAGGAGCTGCTATAGGTGAAGGGGATTGTTTCTTTGATTCCATAGCTCAAGGATTGAACGAGCTAAAGGATAAAGGTCTGATTGCAGGTAGTAAAGGATTTAGTGTAAAGTCTTTGCGGGAAAATTGTAAGCAATATGCACAACAAGTTAGTCAATCAAAAAAAGGTTCATGGCTGGGTAGTGCTTTAAAAGGAGAAGGTGAAAAACTTTGTGAATATATTCCGCGTATTGAATTTACTGCAGAAGACATTGAAAATACAAGCTCTGATTCAGAAATAAAAATTCTAAAGTTGGAAAACGCTATATGGGGAAGACCTAAAATTGAAGGAAAAATGATATGCGAAAAGTATGGCGTGAAAGTTAGGACTATAGAATTGAGAGATAAAGAGATAGATGGATTATATGTTACTAAAGGTAAGGTAGGTACAGGTAATAATATTATTTACATAGTGAATTACAGGAACCATTTTGTACCACTTCTTAGTAATATTGAAAAAGATATAAGGAGAAGCATAAAAGTTTCTAGAGAGGAAGCTTACGGTAATGTGGTAGGTTCAAATTCAAACAATATTTCTCAATCTTACATTTCTACACCATTACAAGATATTGAAAACCCCACATACAAACAAAGTGGTTGCTCAAGAAGTCCAAGTAAGGAAAATCATAAAACGAGTAAAAAACGTGGACGTTCTGTCACAGACAAAGATAATAAAGCACCAAAAAGGGTGCGCATGGATGTCAATGTTACTAGTAATGAAGATTCAGAATTCCCTAGTGATTTACAAGATGAACCTAAACAGAATGAATTAGATAATACTTGTCAAACTAAGCAATACATTCCTCATCATTTGATAGGGCTTATGTATCGATTAGACTTATCAGTGCTTTGCTCACTTAGAAAGTCTACGTATGAACATAAATATCCTTCATTGTCATTAGCGTTTGAAGATTCTGAAATTGATATGTTTAGTAATATTGTTCTTCGTTACGAAAAGAAGTCTATTCATATACGAATTGAAAATGTAGACGAATATTGTATAGATAATGATATTAGCTATGCTAAATTATTTACTAAAGAAAGACGAAGTTCTTCTATTAATAGTTACTTTGGTAGTTTTGTTAAACATCTAATCTCTAAATCAGGTAGTTTATCAAATAATGTAGAATATCTTATTGTCTATACTAATTCAGGCTTGGATCTTACAGAAAAAAAGGAATTAAAAAAAGGACAGTTGAGAAATTTTTATCCTTTTAAATTTGATAGCATAAATACAGAGGAATGTGACATTTTAAAAGACTTTTTGTTTACAAATGATAATACGCAAGGGAGTGGTTTTTATCAATTTTTGCAGGATGAGGCAACAAGAGAAGAACTTTTAGGACAATTAGAATTTTCTCCTGCTATGCGAAAAGCAATAAAAGGGAGAAAACTTTCTCAAGAGTTTGAAAAAGAAACAAAAGAAGCATTTTTGGATAAATTAGTACTTGCAGTTAATCAGCCTAATAGAGAAGAACTGAGCAACATCGTTAAAAACGAAATAAAAAAAAATAGTAAAGTTCAAGACGATTATATAGCATTACAAGAAAGAATATTGTGTGATTTAACAGCTCCAGAAAAGGATAAAAAACTTAAGAATTATATATCTGGAGTTATATATGAATTCAATTTATTAATACTCTTCTTGCATGAAATGTTCTTGAATAAAAACATGCTTTCCATGAGTTTTGAGGAAAAAAGCCGTGATACATCTAATAATATTACTATTAATTATAAAGATAGAGTTACTTATGTAAAAGCTCATAATGCAGATAGTAATATTGGTTATGATCAGTTATTTCCCTCCAAAAGACAGGAAAGAAAGAATACGTTTTCTATTAATAAATGTTTTACTCTTTTCATTGAAAAATTAGAAAATGATAAGGATATAAAATATTTTATTATCTATACTGATGCAGATCTAGACCTTACAGAAGAAAAAAAATTAAAAAAAGGGCAATCTAAAGATTCTTATCCTTTAAAATTTGATAGTATAGATATTCGAGAAAAAAGATATAAAATTTTAAGAAATTATTCGTGTATAAATGGGAATGGTCTTTATCAATTTGTGCAAGAAGGAACAACAAGAGAGAAACTTTTAAGTCTATTAAAGCTTCCACCTTCTTTGCATAAAGAAGAAGACAAAGGAAGACTCTCTGATGAGAATGAAATAGAAATAAAAGAGAAATTTTTAGATAAACTAATACTTGCAGTTAACCAACCTAATAGGGGAAATTTGAATAGTGTTATTAGAAATGAGATAGGTAAGTCTGATATTCCATATAATTACGAGAAATTACATGAAGTAGCGTTACGTTGGTCAGAATCTCATGAATTTGACCCTATTACGAAAGGAATAATGGAAAAGCTTTTGGAAGATATAAAAAATAATAGATCTAGTTATCAGAAAATTCAAAATAAAAACATTGATGAAGAAATTAAATTTGCTAAAAGTTTGGTTGGTAAAAAAGGAACACCTGCATTTAATCAGTTCTTAAGTTTTTTAATTAAAGGAGAAGGAAAAAAATATCTGAAAGTCATGAAAAAAGAAGGAATAAGCTTAACTAATGTGTCCAGTATCTTAGGCGGAGCGAGAGGTAAAGCTCCTACAGCATTTAAAGGCTTATATGGTCTATGGTTTGACAAAGAGGGAAACAAAACTCAATATTTAAAAACCCTAGAAAAAGAGGGAATAAATCTAGCTAATATATCTAGTATTTTGAATAGAGCAAGAGGTAAAGCTCCCACAGCGTTTAAAGACTTATATGATCTGTGGTTTGATGAAGAAGGAAATAAAACTCAATATTTAAAAACTCTAGAAAGAAAAGGAGTAAATTTGGCTAGCACGTCTAGTATTTTAAGTGGAGCAAGAGCTAAAGCTTCTACGGCATTTAAAGACTTACATGATCTATGGTTTGATAAAGATGGGAATGAAACTCAATATTTAAAAACTCTAGGAGAAGAAAAAATAAATTTAACTAATATGTCCAGTATTTTAAGTGGGGCTGGGGCTAATGCTGCAACAGCATTTAAAGGCTTGTATGATCTGTGGTTTGATGAAGATGGGAATAAAACTCAATATTTAAAAACTCTAGGAGAAGAAAAAATAAATTTAACTAATATGTCCAGTATTTTAAGTGGGGCTGGGGCTAATGCTGCAACAGCATTTAAAGGCTTATATGATCTGTGGTTTGATGAAGATGGGAATAAAACTCAATATCTAAAAACTCTAGAAGAGGAAGGAATAGATCTAACTAATATGTCCAGTATTTTGCATGGAGTAGGAGCTAATGCTACAAAAGCATTTAAAGGCTTATATGATCTGTGGTTTGATGAAGACGGGAATAAAACTCAATATCTGAAAACTCTAGAAGAAGAAGGAATAAGTCTAACTAATATGTCCAGTATTTTGCATGGAGTAGGAGCTAATGCTACAAAAGCATTTAAAGGCTTATATGATCTGTGGTTTGATGAAGACGGGAATAAAACTCAATATCTGAAAACTCTAGAAGAAGAAGGAATAAGTCTAACTAATATGTCCAATATCTTGCATGGAGTAGGAACTAATGCTGCAACAGCTTTTAAAAACTTATATAATCTATGGTTTGACGTGAAAGGAAATAAAACTCAACATCTGAAAATTCTGGAAGAAAAAGGAATAGATCTAACTAATATGTCCAGTATTTTAGGTGGATCAGGAACTAATATTGCAACAGCTTTCAAAGACTTATATGACCTTTGGCTTGATGAAGAAGGAAATAAAACTCAATGTTTAAAAACTCTAGACAAAGAAGGAGTAAGTCTAACTAATATGTCCAATATTTTAGGCGGAGCAGGAGCTAATGCTGCAACAGCTTTTAAAAATCTATATTACCTATGGTTTGGTGAAGAAGGAAATAAAACTCAATATTTAAAAACCCTAGAAAAAGAGGGAATAAATCTAGCTAATATATCCAGTATTTTGCATGGAGTAGGTACTAATGCTGTAACAGCTTTCAAAGACTTATATGGTCTGTGGTTTGATGAAGAAGGAAATAAAACTCAATACTTAAAAACTCTAGAAGAAAAAGGGATAAACCTAACTAATATGTCTAGTATTTTGAATGGAGCAGGAGTTAATGCTGCAGCAGCTTTCAAAAGTTTGTATGATCTGTGGTTTGATGAAGAAGGAAATAAAACTCAATATTTAAAAATTTTAGAAAAAGACGGAATGAGTCTAACTAATATATCCAGTATTTTGCATGGAGCAGGAGCTAATGCTTCTAAAGCTTTTAAAGAACTATGTGATACTTTTTTTGATGAGCAAGGAAATAGAAAACAGCTTTTAAAGCACTTTTGTATTGAGGAAAAAGGTGGAGAAAAAAGCTTTAAGCCAAGTAACTTATCCGGTATTTTAAGTAAAGCAGGAACTAGAGCTAGATATGCTTTTGAAAAATTGCATAATGTCTGTTTTAATGATGAAGGAAAAAGAACAAAACTTTTAGATGATTTCTATAAAGCAGGCTTTAGGCCAAGTAACTTATCCTCTGCATTATGTGGAACAGGAGCTCGTGCTTCTTCTATCTTAAAAAGATTGCATAATGTCTGTTTTAATGATGAAGGAAAAAGAACAAAACTTTTAGATGATTTCTGTAAGGTAGGTTTTAGGCCGGGTAATTTATGTAGTATGTTGAGTGGAGCAAAGAATAATCTAGAAAAGAGTCTGAAGAGGTTTCATGATTTTTGTTTTATAGGAGACACAAAAAGATACTTAAATCGTTTCTTAAGCAAGAAAGAAAGTTTTACGCTGAGTAACTTATCTAAGATATTACATGGAGCAGGAGATAATATTTGCCCTGCTTTAAAAAATTTTCATGATGTTTGTTTTGATGAGAAAGGAAACGAAACACAGCTTTTAGGTAACTTTCGTAAGGCAGGTTTTACGCCAAGTGATTTATCTAATATATTATCCATGTCGGGAAATAATGCCACTTTTGTTTTAAGAAACTTTCATAAAGTTTGTTTTAATGAAGAAAATTATTTAAATCACTTCTTGGCCGAGAAAAAGCTTTTTACGCCGAAAGATTTATCTAGAATACTACATGGAGTAGGAATTGATGTTTGTTCTATTTTTGAAAGATTGCATGACCTTTGTTTTGATAAAGAGGGAAACAAAACAAAATATTTAAACAATCTCATCAAAAATGGTCGTTATAAGATATCTGATATATTACATGAACAAGTTAAAAAAGCTTCTCCTATTTTTTTAGATAAACAGAATATTAGTAAAGGAGACAAAGTAACTAATGCATCGAGTAATTCATCCGGTAAAACGGAGCAAGAACAAAACTTGGGTAGTTTACAACAAGGTGATTCTAAAATTAAGAGAAAAACCCGGAAGAGTACCGTAAACTGGAGCGAAAACGTGCAAGAAACTGATGACGTAATAGACGATAATCCTGAAACTTATTTAAGTGATACAACAATAGATAATCAATTAACAAGATCACCAAATTTTTAAGCTATTTCTTTCTTGAGTTGTAAAATTTCAGCTTTAGAAAGTCCAATAGATTGGGCTATCAAGTCAACAGATAAGCCGGCTTTAAGTAAGTTTCTAATTACAGCTATTTTAGCCTGTTTTTTGCCCTCTTCCCTACCTTCCTGCTTACCTTCAGCTCTGCCTTTTTCATGAACGATTTGGATACCTTCTAGTCTACCTTTTTCTTGACCTAGGTGTATGGTCCCAGAGTGTGATGGTGTGGATTTAGTATAAATAATTCTGGAGACTGTGTCCACTGATAACATATAAATTCATAAGGAGTAAGACCCTTAAGAGTTTTGAGTCTCTTTGCATAATTATAAGCCATAACAAAGTTATAAAGGTGTTCTTTAAGTTGCTGGTGCGATTGATAGTAATACTTCTTAACTGTAGCATCCTTTAAAGTTTTATTCATACGCTCGACTTGCCCATTCGTCCAAGGATGGCTAACTTTTGTCAAACGATGTTCAATAACATTCTCTTCGCAAACTCTATCAAATATATGTTGGAAAGCATACTTATGACGCTTCTGGTTTGTAAATTGTATACCGTTATCTGTCAAAATAGTATGGATTTTATACGGTAAAATTCTAATCAAATTACGTAAGAACTCAGCAGCTATGGGTTTTGTAGCACTGTTACGCAACTCAACATAGGTAAATTTGGATGTCCTATCAATAGCAACAAACAAATGTAATTTGCCCTCCTCAGTTCTAACTTCAGCAATATCAATATGAAAGTAACCGATAGGATATTGTTTGAATTTCTTTTTTGACTTAACTTCTCCATCAACAGTTGGTAATCTGCTAATGTTGTGTCTTTGTAAACAACGATGCAAGCTAGAGCGAGTCAAATGCGGAATTGTAGACTGCAGAGCGTAAAGGCAATCATCTAGTGGCAGTAGTGTATACTTGCGAAATGTAACTATTATAGCTTCCTCTTCTAGCGTTAAAACAGTCGATCTTGGACGCTTTGGACCCATATCAGCATCTTTCGTAAATGAACGTTTTCTCCACTTAATAATAGTTTTTGGATTAAGGTTATAATGCTTGGAGACCCCAGTTATGGATTAGAAAATAGATAAAAGTAGAAGTAACAAAGAGTGAAATAGGGTAAATTCAAGTATTTTAGCAATAATGAAGAGGTTACCCATGAAGAAAGATATTACAGAACTTTACTGTTTTATAGAAGATTTTTGTTGCGTTGCTGATGAAAAGTTTTCAGAAAGGCTTCTATCAAGTAGCAAAAAAACAACAAGAATACCTGAAATTACTGTACCAGAAATACTTACTATAATCTTACTTTACCACCAATCGCCGTGCAAAAATTTCAAGTTTTTTTACTTGAATTATCTTAAATTATTGTACAGTTCTGAGTTTTCTAAACTCCCTTCATATCATAGGTTTGTTGCTCTAAAATCGCGGGTTTTATGGTATTTAGCAATGCTTTTGCAGTGGTTCTGCGAGCAAGCGAAAATTACTGAAATTTCCTATATTGATACAACTGCAATCGCTGTTTGCCACACAAAAAGGATCTCAAAAAATAAAGTTTTCAAAGAGTTGGCAAATATAGGAAAGACTACCTATGGGTGGTTTTTTGGTTTTAAATTGCATCTGGTAATCAATGAAATAGGCGAAATTCAAGGTATTACGCTAACTAAAGGCAGCGTTGATGACAGAAAACCTGTACCAAATTTGACTAAAAAATTGACAGGACTTTTGTTTGGAGATAAAGGTTATATCAAGAAGGAGCTCTTTGAGAAACTCTTTGATAGAGGTCTAAAACTCATCACTAAAGTGAAAAAAGGTATGAAAAATGCACTAATGTCATTAAAAGAGAAGATTTTATTGAGAAAAAGGTCGATTATTGAAACAGTTTTTGGTTGTTTGAAAAATAAGTTTGAGATTGAGCATACTCGGCACAGATCGCCAATAAATTTTTTGGTACATATTTTTTCAACATTAATTTCATATTCCATGCAGCAAAAAAAGCCTTCTATTTCTAAGTTTTATTGCCTTGGATAATCCGTAACTGGGGTTTGGAGAGTTTTGCTATGCTCTCTTTTCTATTTTGTATTGCTCTACGAATCGTCTGTGTTGTTTTGGCGCACCCATGTAATATTTGTCCCATAACTCCTCCTTTGATGGTATTTTTTTCTCATATTTTATCATACCATCACACTCTGGGACTGTACATGAACAATATATTTAGTAATGATAATAAGGAACTTAAAAAACTACGGGACAAACTCTTTGGTAAATTAAAAAAGAAAATAATGACTGATGAAAAGAACAACCAGGCAGCTAAGAACGTTAATGATCAAATCACAAAGTCTAAAACTACTGAAAGTAAATTAAGTAATTTACTGGAATTTAAAAAACAGCTAGAAGCTTTCCTGAAGGATCAAGATAATCGCGGTATTGTGTTGAATGAGATTGACTCTACAAGTGTTGCCCCAGTTGTTGAAGTTAATGGTATAAATCCAAAATGGAGTAAGATTAAAAAGTTAAAAAAAGCTCAACCTCTCACCTCTAACAGACAAGACTTTGAAAACGCTCTAGGGTACATAAAATCAAAAGAAGAAGTTATGGGGATTACATTAGAGGAACTTATGGAATACAAGCAACACTCTGTTAAGATTTTTCTACTGAACCGTGTTAATTCATGCAGAAATGGGTATTCTCAATTGCATCCTGATGTAAGAGAGGCTATAGCAATATTATCAAATGATAAGCTGAGAGCTTTCTACGATGAAGAAGTAAAGAAGAAGACGCTACAACCAATATTATCCTACAAAGAATGTGAACAATTATATGACAAAATTAACTATGAAAAAAATGAATCTCGTATTATAATCGAAAGAGAAGAACTTGGAGAGAATGTTATGAGGGTAATGGGAGTGAAGCGCTTTACGAATGAAAGCAGTAGAGAAGATCAGAAAAATGGTACTAGTCCAACAGGAACTTCTACAAATTATAGACAAGAGCAAGTTGCCTCTAGTGGTGATAGAACACTTTATAATAGTGATATACCTTCACTAGGTAGATCGATTAAGAGCAGCCGAAGTGCACTGTTTATGCCATTTGGAGCTTCTGTTGATACGAGTACCCCGATTAAACCTGCCAATCCATCTAACCTAGTTACCACTGGTGAGAATTATACTAGTAATGCAGATCTGAGTGATGAATTGAACGTAAGTGAAGTAACTAAAATTGTTGAACGAATGGAGCTATTATCCAATAGTTTAAAAAAAATCCAAGAAATTGTGGAAAAGCTGGGTAATACTACACTAAGTGAAGAAGTGATAGTTCATGAGAGACATTTCAAAAAGTTTATGGATTTTGTAGGAGAAATTCTCGTAGATATTGGTACAAGATTACCACAAAGTGATTCTAAAAGCATGTATCTTGAACAAAAATTGAAGGGATTGGAAAAGATGAATGAATCCTTAGATAACAGTGTTCAAGAGTTAGAGAAAAAAGTAGATAAACTTGAAAAAGAGAATAAAGATTTTCTAGCAGAAAATGATGAACTTAAGGAAAAACTTGCTACAGCGAAAGAAGAAAAGGAATTGCTATTTAATAAAAAAGAAAAGATGCAGGAAGTTATAAATGGGCTGAATGAGAACAATCAACGATTAATGCAAAAAATAAATGGGTTAGAAGATGATTATGAGTATTTGTTAAGAGCGGAAAAGACAAAAAGAGAAACCGAAGATTCGTGTATACAAGTGGAGGATGCAGATATACCGGAAGGAAAAGCTGAGTTATGTAAAGACTATGAAATTAAACTAGTAAAGCTGGAACAAGAGATAGATGCAAAAGGGAAACAATGTGAGGAATTGCTATTAGAAAATAGTATATTACGAGGAAATATAGAACGATTAAAGGAAGAGAATAAACGATTAGAAGGCATTGAAGAAAGCTTTAGTATCGATCCCTCACATTTTTGCTCTGTAAAAAATTTGCATGATGAGCTTATTCTAGCTAATGAACAGCCGGAAAATATTGATATATCAATCCAGGATGAGATGGATTCAAAAGTTGCCACTGAGTCTGTGGGTGTTAATGTAAAACAAGGTTATAGTAAAAGGACTAGCAACCTATCTCGAGTCTCTGAACAAAGTTCAGCAGTAAAATCTCAATTCTCAGAAGCAAGAGCTCAGAGTAGAAAGCAAATAATTTATGCCTCTGCTTCTCTTATATTATCTGGAGTATTTGCTGTTGGCACAAGTTTAACAATGTCTCATTTAGGAATATCTATTTCACTTGCTTTGACTGCATTAACTTTCCTTACATTGGGATGTTATTGTTCATATAAGGCAAGTACAACGCTTAGGAATATTGAACTTGATCGAACTTTTAAAATGGCTGATCATGAAGCTGTTTTTATGGTTCCCAGCTTATAACTATGTGGAAAAATATATTGTTTTACTCACCCCAAGAAAAGAGATAATGGGAAAGATAAAAAGGTCTATCAGTTCTCGGTGCGGCAGATTAATTTCTGACGGTGATATAGAGCATTACTTATTTCTCTAGAGAATAGGGAATTGGCGAATAGAGTTCTAGGTGTAGAAGGAGATATAGATGAAGAAAAGACCAGATTTAGTAGAAAAATATAAGGGCTTCTTTGTAAATGATAGTAAGGGAACAGCAAAGTAGTTATATTAAGGGACTGGTTTTATGTTCTGAACTCAGATTTTCGTTAGGTTATAAAAGAAGTAATATCGAGACCTTACTTTGAAATTCCAGATTATCAGAGTACTTTGCTCTTCTGAAGTGAGTGATGTTGGAATACCTCTGGATCGCAGTACTAATAACCAAAATTAAAGAGTAAATAGTTTATAATTTAAGTATTTATAATAGAGAAATTAGCATGTATCTAAATTTGAGCAGCAAATACCTTGAAATTACCATCAATTCAGTAAAATTGAAGAGTTTTATGGTTTAATCATGTAAAGTATTCAATAAACTGCCGTTTTTAAATTTTATCAGACTCAGTTAAAAGAGTGGAGATTTTAATGATTTACCTCAAATCTAATTAAGAGTTAAAGTGAGAAGATGTTTTAGTTTTTATGCACCTTCCTCTCTACTAATTAAGGCGTTCTTTTTATTTGCGGCTTTTCAGACGTACGATTCTGCTTAGCAACCAATCCGGTACTTCTCTACCCTTTTCCCACTTAGCAAACCTCATCTTTTCTTTTAGGTAGTACTCTCTGTAAGCTTTTACTGAATGACTAGACTTATATTGATCTGGTAACGCCTGTACAAAAGGCTTTATATCGGTTGATTGAAAAACAAGCAAATTCTTATTACTATCACACCAATCTATAACTTCTTCTGATCTATGTTTTCTTTTATATCGCCAAGTATACTCTTTGCACAGCTCCCTTCCGTATTTTATTAACCAGAAAAAGTTCCCTTTGGATTGTCTAGCCCATAGAGAACAAGGGTGGTTTTTGTGAGTAAGTTTATATGGAACTTCTATATTCTGGTCTGTGATGCTGACTAAAGGATTTGGCACTTTTAATGCTATTGAAAAAACATTACTCAGTAACTGAGCAGTTTCTAATAGCATTTTTACTATATGCTTATCACATAACATTTTTGCCGCAATCTCTGGGTTTTCATCTAGTACAAAGATGTTCATCTAAACATCCAAAGAGCTTAAGTCTTTAATTTCATTAGCTGTAAGACCAGTAGTTTGAGCTATGATATCAATAGAAACTCCTGCTTTAAGTAGATTCTTTGCAACTTCAATTTCCCTCTCTTTTCTGCCTTTTTCATGTCCGATGAGGATGCCTTTTGCAGTAGCATCATCAAGTTTTTGAGCAAGGACAGCCTGTTCATCAAGAATACGTTTTATTTCCTGTTCATAGGCAATAAATTCTTTTTCTGACCAGTTGAACCTATTTAGTTCTTCATAGGCCTTTTTAATTATTAGATCACTACCTATTATTTTTTCCAGCTCTTCTTCACTAGTCTCATCTGCATATTTAAAGAAGTAGACCCATTTCTCAACAATACTTGAAAGCTGATCTTCTTTGGTTTTTGGAAATTTAGGCAACTCAATAAATATAAAGTAAAAATCTTTTAGATCATGTTCATTAGTATCTTCATCGCGAATGGTATGCTTTGACTTATACTCAGACTTATCAGGAAATAAAATACAGTCTGCTATAGCAATAAAGATAATTTCCTTAAGGTCATGATATTGATCGCCTTTGTCAGCCTGTCTTGAATAGGCTTTAGCAGCATAGTATTGAGCACGTTTTTCAAAGCCCTTAGTTTTAGCGACCTGCATTTCGACTATCACTTGCAGCCCATTTTTATCTCTACAAAGAACATCAACAATGCTTTGTTTTTTAGAAGCAATATCAGGATCTTGAATAGTACTTAAAAACTCTATATCCTGTATTGCATTTGTTCCAGCAAAGCCGAGAATATCATTAAGAAAGTGAATAAGGATATCTTTATTTTTTTCAGTACCAAAGATGCGCTTGAACGATATATCATTCTTGGGATCGAGAAACTTCGAAAGAGCCATAGTTTAAGAGTACGTAAAAAACATTAATAATTATACACAATTGTGAAGAAATGTTCAACCTTTTTATCGCTAAACCTTATTTTTCAAACTTTTGGGTATGTTAAAGAAAAAAAGAATATCAGAGATCATCTGAGAATTGTATTTAAGGCTTTAGATGTAAGTTTTATCATCTTTTTATAACTGCCTTATAAAGGATCTTAAAACCCCAGCAAATGAATTAACAAGCTATAAAAAGTTTCAAAAACACTTTGGTGTAGGCTCCCAAAAAAATGCGAGTACAAATTATCTATTGGTGAATATGATAAGAAAAAAATTCCTATTCCGTACAAAGTAGGTCAAAGAATAAAAGAGTGGAGGTTGAGACGAGGATACACTCAGGAAGATTTAGCGAATAGAATCGGGGGGATAACAAATCAAGGGATATACGAATATGAACAAGGACGAGCTGCTGTTTCACTTAAAATGTTAGATGAAATAGTAAAGAATTAATATTACAGATCTGCTTCCAGAAACAAGAGAAAATGAGAATAGTGAAGCAGAGCTATCAAAGTTAATAGAATAATACAAAAAGCCAAGTCATGTATTAATAAAATCTCTGTTTGAAAGCATACAAGTTTGCAAAGAGAAAGTGAATAGAGTAGAAAAGATAAAAATTACAAAGAATTTAGTTAAGGAAGGAATTTCTATCAATATTATTTTAAAAACAGTAGGCATCTCTTTAGACGAAATTCAACAAATTTAAAATAAAAAAATCAGTATCTATTAACATCTTAACTTCTTGATAAAAAAATAAGTAAAAAAGATTAAAAAATTGATTTGACTTCACTCGGAAGCTATGGCTTTATGCCAATGCTGATAAAAAACAGCAGTAAATAATTAAAAACAATTTGTTATTAACGAGGAGTATATTTTATGAATAATAGTGAAAAACTTACAGAAGAAATAGAGAGAGTATTACAAAGTGGAGGAGGAAGTGCTTTGTTTGATCGTGAAATAGTGTCAGTGCTTCTAGGGGCAGTTCATGACAGAAAGCAAGCACAAGATGTTACTAAAACTCTAATGGATAACTGCCCAGGAATAGGAGAAATTTTGGGACGAGAAATCGATGATCTGAAAATGATAGAAGGAATGACCGAACATGCAGCCGCAGCAATTGAATGTGTTAAAGAAGCTTACAAGAGGGCACTAAGAGAAGGGTTAAAGAGAGGCCCTGTAATGGATAGCCAAGAAAAGCTCATAGAATATGTAAGGGTAAGTATAGGCTTTTCAGCAAAAGAAGCTGTCCAGATAATATATTTGGATACACAGTACCGTTTGATAAGAGACGAAGTGTATTTTGGTACAATAGATGAGGTGCACCTATCTGAAAGGAAAGTGGTAAAAAAGGCATTATCAATGGAGGCAGCATCGATAATATTAGCTCACAACCATCCAGGAGGGAGTTTAGAACCATCAGAAGATGATAAAGTTATGACTAGAGAATTAGTGTCAGCATGTCAAGGGGTGGGAATTGAACTAGAGGATCACATTATTATGACAGACAAAGGATATTGCAGCTTTAAGGAAAGAGAGCTGTTATAAAGATGGATGCCAAATTTTTCAGGTTTGGGAAGTTTGGCTACCACTGCTAGTGGCAAACAATACAAAATATGAATATAAGTGCTTTAAGGAAAGCATATTTCTATAGCTGAGATTTGGAAAAAGACATCAGAAAAGTTGTAAAGCATACAAGATCTTTGTATAGCTTGCATATTAAGTTATAATAAACGAATAAAAGCCCAAAAAGCTCTATTCTTTTGTTATAAATAGTTGCAAACTATACAAGATCTTTCTAATATTTGTATATTAAGTTAATAGTAAAGCAATAAATTGCGCTATAGACTTAGATAATATGCTTAATATAGGAGGCTTATATGGCTAGTAAAAAAATTACAATGGTTCGAAAAGACCCAAATAAAAAGAATCGTAAGTTCAATATTAACCGCAAGTTATTGGGCAAAATATTTAGTGCTCTTGAGGGCATTGATATACAACCGTCTAACTTTGTGAGCAAAATTAATAACCAGAATCCTGGAGGTACAATGCCTTCCCCTAGTAGAGATGGTCGCGAAAACCAAATAAACTTCGAAGAAGGACTTGACCGTATTTATGGTACAAAACCAGCAAGTAATCAAGAAGATTATCCAGAAAATTTAAATCCATTTACCTCAGGCTTGCAAAAAATAAAGCTAAGTGCAAGGGAAAGTAAAGAGTTGAGCCGATTAAAAAGTGCAATTGTAACAGCAAAAAATCCAAGTGAGCTGAACAAAGTTGTAGATGAGACAATAGCTGCTGGAATGAGGATGAATGGGTGTGATGAGGGAGGCCGGAGCTTTGCTGAGTATGTAATACTGGGTATGCATTTTCACAAGTTCAAAAAAGGTGATCAGAAAAAGATAATGAGTAAATTAATACTAAGAGGAGCAGAGTTTCATGACAATCTGTTGCAGAATAAACTGTTAGGTGAAATTTATAAAGAACTGCAACCGGAAGTGCAGCCACAGATAGATAAGCGACTTGAAGAACTAAGGAAAGTCGGTGAAAGTGCTGTTCAAAGAGGAGCCGTAATAGACGTGGAAATGGACAACAAAACATTTTTTATGGAATTCTCTGAGGATAGTAAAATAGAGGTTGCCAAGGTACTAGAAGGCACAAGAGATTTAGGTCTAGACAAAGGGTTAGGAAGTAACATTATAAAAATGGGCAATAGTGAAATTGAAGTCAGAACTGAGAAAGGAGGTGAGAGAAACTACATTGATGTATCAGAGAGTAGCTCAGTCGTGTTAGAATTTCCTACAAGTGTTGGCAAGCTAAATATTATATTGTACCATGATGTAAAAAACTGCTATCAAGTACAGGTAAGAGTGGGAAACCAAGAAATGTGGTCTGAACTACAAAAAAGAGGTCAAATAATAGGAAAATGTTGCCTCTTTGGGGGAGCGACAGTCAAAGAAGCTGTAGAAAGAGGAAGTTTCACAAGAAGTGGCATGTGGAGTAAAGAGCAGGCCAAAGAGGAGATAAGGGCGGATCACTCAAGTGAAACACTGTCGTGGGTGGATAGGACATGTGGAGGTAGCCAAGAAGCATTTAGGAAACGTTAAACAAAGGACTTCCTTCTCAAATTGGACTGCGTAAAAGCTTTATATAAATCGCAGTCCAAGCCGAGCTCTTCCAATAAACATAAGCTAAATTTAATCTTTTGACAAAGTAGGTTATAGCAAAAAGCCTATTAACAGGGTATACATGTTTATTTCTGTAAAACCGTTGCAGCATGGCAAATATCTCTATAAGATACAAAATAGCGCAAAAAGTAAGAAGCTGGAGGTTAAAAAGAAAATATACCATAAAAGACTTAGCAAACAAAACAGGTATAAACTATCATACGCTGCGAAGATATGAACTAGGGGTATGTGGCATTCCAGATGAAGAGTTACAAGCAATAGCAGACGCATTATCAGTTAGTTTTAGTGATCTACTTCCTAGACAAAAAGTACTCAAAGAAAATCGTTGTTGTGATAAGACTCAATGGATGTCCAATTTCATAGAAAAAACAAGGGGACGCAAGGCAATCTACGCATTAACCAAATCTATCCGAGCTGAGGAAGAAAGTGCTATAAAAGCAGCAAGAATAAGAATGGCAAAAAATATGCTCAAGTTAGAATTTGATGCTGATATTATCTATCGAGCAACAGGCTTATCAGTTGATGAATATGAAAATAAAGAAGAAAAAAGTTCTAAGCGTTCCAACAAAAGGGATGGAATGAAAAAGTGGAGGATAATACGGGGATATACTCAAGAGGAATTAGCGAAGGAGCTTGGTATAGGAGGTCCACAGATACATTACTATGAACAAGGAAGCACCATGTTCGGTGAGAGGTTATGGGAAATAGCAAGAAAATTATCAGTGAGTGCTGAAGATCTGGTAACGGAAGAAAACTGTTGTGAAGACGAAGATACAGATAGTGAAGGAGAAAAAGAGCTATTAAGCTGGGCGAGAGAGTTAAAAAAAATTAACACTCAAGAATCACAAGATGAACTGGATATATGGGTAGAATTTCTATTGCAAAGAAAGCGAATTTACAAAGAAAAGATTGATAAAATAGAGGGAATCAAAGTAGCAAATAATCTACTTATACTAGGTGTTTCTGCTGATGCTATTTCTTCAATAACTAGCTTGACTGTTGAGGAAATTGCGCAACTTACGCTCCCAACGGAATTAAAACTATGATAATTTATATAATATATTATGATATAGATGAAGATAGTTAATCTATTTAAGATTTCTCTGAAATTTTGCTTGCGGCTTTTTCTTTTACCGGTTCAACCGATACATCTTGAATTTCCTCTTCCGGCTTGTTTGGTTCGGCTACTTCTTTAGATTCTGTTGCTAATTTGCGTTGTTTGATAAACTTCATCAATGTTTTGACTGCGATAAAGTTTATACTGAAAACACAAGCAGAAGTTACCGCTAATGCTGGCAAGGGAGCTAAACTGAATGTTGGTAAAATTGCCACGATTGTAGCAGATGTTAGTAAAAATGCTAGTCTTTTGCTCCCGATTATCTTGTTTTTCTTGGACTTTATGGGGTTTAGGCTTTTTATTTTCCCTTTTAGCTTTTTGAAGCCTTTTTTGAATATGTCACCCTTTTTCAGCTCTTTTTCTACGGGTTTTGCTTTCTTTATTTTAAAGCTTTTTATTTTTTCTTTTATTCCTTTTTTATCTTTTTTTGCTTTAGAGGTTACTTTCGAGCATAGGCTAGGTTTCATCACAATTTCAGAGAGCGGTTTTGGCTTATCGTTTGAAGTTTTAGCTTCTTGCCCCTTAGCATGTTTTTTGGGCGAAATTATGTTTTTTAAACCTTTCTTTGCTTTGTGGTATAATTTCTTTAGTTTGCTTGGCATCGTTCAATATTGCAGAATCTATCTATTACTTCCTGGTTGTCCTCTATCATTGCCTTTGCCTCTTGCTGAAGAGATTTGATATTTTTTGATGTAATATTATCCATGTCAGGTGATGCTATTTTTAGCTGTGACTGTATTCTTAAATACTTACTACCTATAACTTGATCGAGCTGGTAGTTCACTGCATCTAAACTTGAAGCAAACATCATATTCAGTAGTGGCTTGATCCAGCCTATTTTTCCAAATCTCTTTGAATTGGCATACTCTATGCTTCTATCTGTTCTGCCAGTACCTATCGATAACAGTAGAATATCATCATTTGGAAATAACCTCTTACCACTTGCATATGCACAAGCCGCTGGATTACTTGCAAATACCCCTCCATCCACTAATACCATTTCCTTTTGGTCGATTTTAAGATATTTAGGTGCAAAGTAAGTAGGTGCTGCAGTTGTAGCTCGTAATGCATCTTTCAATTTGATAAAATTTCTATCTTCTCCCCAGCTCTTAAAAAAGAAAGGATAGTTGTTGTTAATATCATAACTTGTTATCAGTACCTTACTTAATGTATTTTTTAGAATATCCTCTCCAAAATATTTATCCAGTACAAATTCAATATTTTTATGTGGGTATTGTGCGCAATTAAGCCAAGAAAATATCGATCTTCTCAAAAATGAAGATTTAAAAATATATGCTCCGTACTTTTGGTAAAACTCAACTAGGTCGTTGGCTGAGTATTGGGGATTTCCCCGTTCATCTTTTTTACATAATCCCGCTACAACAATTCCACCGGTTGAGGTCCCTGCCATTAAGTGAAAGATTTCAGCTATAGTTCTTCTTGTTCTTTTTTCTATTTCTGCTAATATTATTGTTGGTATTATTCCTCTTATGCCTCCACCGTCGACTGAAAGAATATATTTGGCCATGTTTAGATATTTATTGATTTTTTTAACTTGTTTGCTTTTATCAGGTTGTGTTTCTTGTCCAAGTATTACTGTATGTTTCACTCCTAGAGAAAATTGCACCAACCTAATAATTGATTCCGTGGATCATGCTAAAAAATCCGTGTTGGTCCAGGCATACCAATTTACCTCAAAGTCTATTGCTGAATCCTTAGTTCAAGCTAAAAAGCGTGGAGTTGATGTCATGGTTATTCTCGACGAATCGCAAGTTAGCTCAAAGTATAGTGTTATTAATGAACTGTTTCATCAAAAAATCCCGATATACATAGACTATAAACCTGCAATTTCACACAGTAAAATTATGATTATTGATGAGCAAAAAATCATAACCGGATCTTTCAATTTCTCTGGCGCCGCACAGAAAAAAAACGCTGAGAATCTACTGATTATAACAGGAGACCCTACATTAGTTGAGCAATACATCGAAAACTGGAAGGATCGTAAATCTCAATCTGATCCTTATACACCAAAAGTAGAAGAATAATTACTTAAAATCAGCTTTAAATTCGTCCAATTCCTCAGAAAGATTTTTTACCCGCTCTTCCAGACGATATACCGTAACGGTCAATTCGTTGTTCTGCTCTATAAATTTATCATGCATGTGAACCCGTAAATCTAGCTTGGCAAGCCACCAAATTGTTGCTACGGTCTGTATTAACATCGTTACAATTACTGTAATTGGGATTTTTTGCTTTTGCATAATGATTTAAAATGTGAATTTATTATGGATAGCTACTTTAGTAACTACTATTTTGATTTATGCTGTTCCTCTGCATTTGCAAGTAGCTTAATAATTTCTCTGTAAGGTTTATCTTTGTTGTGCCTTGATTCTATTACAGCTACATCCCGAGGGTTTTTTCCATCTGTATCTCTAATATTAGGATTAGCACCTCTTTCTAATAAGAACTTAACTATCTCTAAATTGCCTCCGTATGCGGCAGAATGTAATACTGTCCATCCTTTATATCTACCTGTATCATTTATATCAACTCCTTCATTCACTAGAAATTTTACTAATTCTAGACATTTTCCTTCTGCTGCACAATGTAGCGCTGTTAATCTAGGAATTTGTGTGTTAATGCTCAATAGGTTCTTTACTGAAAACTTTACTACATCTAGATTACAATTTTCAGAAGCAATGCGTAAGATTGTTTTGTAATTATCTGTAGCTTTAGATTTTTGATAGCAATATGTAATAACAACACATACTATTAATAGTGCGAACCATGCGAAATGTAATTTATATTTTTTATTAGACTTTATTTTTTTCATATTTGGCACATAGTTTCTTCATATTAAACAGGTCATTACTCATTTTTTTCTTAACATTACTTACTCAAAGATGCTGACAACATAGTAAGGTAACCCGAGCTATTTAAAGCATGTTCCGCTCTATTAATTATCCATTCACCATCTACCGCTTGATTAAAACCTATAAGATTAAGCTTTGCTTCTGCAAATAACTCTGGATTACCAGGCATAGTTATATCTAAAGTTTCATTGTTACGCTTCAATTGTTTCAACTTGGCATTTGCTGCACTTAATGCTGACTCTGCATTTGGATAGATTTCTAGCATAATATAACTTGGCTCGCTACTACCAACTGTTTCTTTAATAGTTTCACCCTTTTCATAGCTATGCCACTTTGCCACTACTGAATTATACTTATCACGTACGGTAAAATGCACTTTCCAATTAATTGTGTCTTGAGGTCTAATAGTCGTTGTTCCTAAAGCTTTTCCTGTGGCTGATTTTGCCATATTCTTTGAAATAAACAATATATACCCACCAGCTAATTTTGCCATTGCTTCACGCTCTGTTGCGATCTTTGTTAACAGACTTATATCACTTTCATCTGCCTGATTAATATGGGGTATCAATACATTCTTAAATTCCTCAGCAACTTTATGTCCATATCCATGTTTTTGAGCTATTTCTTTCACTAAGTTTTCTATGGTAATTTGGTGCCATTCTTTTGATACTTTTGCCTTCAAAGATATTCTTAAATTTGTTGCATGAGCTTTTATTAGTAGAGTTTTAGGTGGGCCTTGTATAGTAACTTCGTTGACTGTATATATACCCATTGGAAAGATTCCCGTTTCCTTATAACCTAGTGCTATGTTCAATTCATTTGGAACTTCT
Source organism: Wolbachia endosymbiont (group A) of Pipizella viduata (assembly GCF_964028555.1). Classification (NCBI taxonomy): domain Bacteria; kingdom Pseudomonadati; phylum Pseudomonadota; class Alphaproteobacteria; order Rickettsiales; family Anaplasmataceae; genus Wolbachia; species Wolbachia endosymbiont (group A) of Pipizella viduata. Next base: position 136,606 of record NZ_OZ034787.1, read on the forward strand.
ACATTTTCATTGCCATGATCAACATATACCTCTGCGACATCATCTATAGTACCAGATTCATCAGTAAGATGCACCGATATTACATGATCTTTTATTCCTTCGATACTAAATTCAGGTTTCATTTATTCCCACACTTTTAACTTCAATTTTTTCAACTGCTCTTGTATTGTAGGTAACTTAATTTTTAATCCTGCAGGCAAAAAACTTCCATAATCTGCAAGTCCAGGATTTTCTTCCAATACTATTTCTACTGCTCCAGAGCTATGTCCATAGTGTTTAAAGCATATATAATCCAACATTTCATTTTCTCGTGCTATATAATGTACTGTCATACATAACTCCTTAAACTTAAGCTAAATTCAACCTTTTTTGGTAATCCACAGGGAAAATACGACGTTTGCTTTTCTTCTAACCGCACAGTAACAAATCTTCCCAAAACATTTCCTAAACTGTCTACTAAGATACTTGGTTCTTGATTTTTCTCAGCTTCTTTCATACTTTTTAATTGATTTAAATCATTGAGATTATGTAAATAAATTACTCCTTCTAAATCTATATTTTCTGTACCTTGACCAATATTTTGTAATGAAGGTATTTTGCCAATACACTCAATAGTACTCCAACGATTTTCTTTACTGTACCTTACACTTGTTGGAGAAAGCTTATGTTGACCAAGTGATAGCATTAGTAAATCGGTTCTATTGAATCAAACAGAACGTCACGCGATTTTTCTCTTATTCTTTTTATTACTGTATCAGCAAGACTACGTACATCTTGGTTAGGTTCTGCTTTTATACTTATATTAAATGTAAAAGTTTGATTGAAAATTTTTTGTTCACACTTTTCACAGTCTTTTAAAACTTTCTCTGAATTATCTCCTGCAGAACTTTTTTCTGTAATCACACTTTCAATAATATTCGTTCTACTATTTGAAACTCCACTAAAAGCATTATTATTCAATAAAGGATTTCCTTTACTAAAAACATTTCTATCTTCACTAGTTGTACTGCCTATTTTTGCTTCTACTGGTGTCTCTAATGCTTTTATTGGATTATCATTAAACAATTTTCCTATACCAATCCAATTTTCTATAGGTTTTGTAATTGATTTCCAGATACTTGAGAAAAAGTCCTTTACCTTCTGCCAATTAGCGATTACAAGCGCTGCACCAACTGATAGTCCAGCAATAGCAGCTCCTATAGGATTGGTTAGCGTTAAAGCTTTCAGTCCCATGATCACTGCTGGAATTACTCGCGCTGATAACGAGATTAATACTGGTAAAAGTGTTCCGTGCAAAATAGCCTTAAAAGTTAATATTCCACCTCCAGCCAATGCAAATGCATAACCAAAACCTACCACTGCAATCTTACCAATAATAAGAGCTGAAATTATGCTCATAACTCCTGTAGTTAAAATTGGACACTTCTCTGCGAACCAAGCTATACCTGTAGATATAGACCTCAAAATCTTACTTATCCAATTTAAAGGAGGTAGCATAACTGACCCTAAGTTCATTCCTAGCTCTGCTATTGTATTTTTAAGTAGCTGCAAATTATTTGCTGTAGTACTTGCACGGTTATTAAATTCTTTTTGCATAGATTTGTTATACTTTTCTTTATCAGCCACAAAATCTATTGCTTTTTTATATTCTTCCAAACTCCCAACTATCAATGCAATATCATCTTGATATTCTTGACCAAAGAGATTGAGAAGGATTTGTGAACGTTCCTGTCTATCTACTTTTTCTAAAATTTCAAAAAAATGAAGTAGAGCGTTTTGCCCGTTTTCAGCAACCTTTTGTGACATTTCCTCTGCAGTGATACCTATCGATTCCAATGCTGCTTTGAACTCTTTTCCTTGCCCTTCAGCAGTTTGAAGTTTAGAAAGCAGAGCATTGACAGCAGTTGCTGCTTTTTCAGGTTGTTTACCTAAACTAACGAAGGCATTTACTAAACTACTTGTCTGATTAATATCTAAACCAAATTGTTTTGCATTACCACCCACTCTAGCAAGCGCTTCAATCATATCGTTTGCCTTAGCTGCAGTATTGTCTGATAGGTAATTTATAACATCACCAACTCCTTCCATCTTCTCTACTGCAATTCCATAAATGTTAGCGAGTTTAGCTATGGAATCACCAGCTTGTTCGGCAGACATGTCAAATGCTGTGGCCATTTTAGCTACTGTTGTGGTAAATTCAAGTAGCTTACCTTTGTTGATACCAAGCTGTCCACCACTTGCAGCTATTTGTGCTAACTCTGCAGCTGATAATGGTATTTCACGGGATAATTTCTTCAATTTTTGAGCAAATTCTTCAGCTTCGTTTGTACCAGAAGTAAAGTCTACGACCTTTTTAATATCAGCCATGGCACTTTCAAAGTCAATCGCAACTTTAATTGGAGCTGCAAGTGAAAGACCTAGTCCTATAGTCTCCATTGCTTGTGATCTATAATGCGCTTTTTTTGCTAAAGCATTTTGCTGTTTTTGTATTACAGATCCTAATTTACTGTATTTTCCTTTTAGTACTTCAATAGATGAACCAAGTTTAGTTTGATCTCTCACTAAAGATTTGACATCCTTTCCACTTTTCCTGATTTCTTCATTTAATGTGTGAAGAGCATCTCTCTTTTTGATATAAGCCTCTTTTGCTTTTGATGCTGATGCTTTCAATTTTTCAAATTCATTTCTCAGTGCTTTGCTTGGCTCTTTTTTTTCCTTCTTCTCTTTAGCAATTGCTGCGGCTGATTCTTTTGCTTTCTTCTCCGCTTCCTTCCAATTCTTCATAGCTTCAAGGGCATCATGATTTAGTTGCTTAAATTTGGAAACTGATTTCATTGACGAATCAAGCTGCTTTATACTATCACCCAACTTAGAAAGCTTTGCTGCACTACCTGTCATTGCACTATTAAAACTGCCATCTAACGTTGCACCGATCTTTATTGAAAGCATTGACATTTTTTTGTTACTCCTTCACTTACTTCTAACCACTTTGGAAACTCTTTTATACTCATATTAATAATTTGCTCAATTCCACTTCCTGTTGTTGAGCTAAGTTTTAAAATATTGAATCTTAACTCCTCTGTTCCAGCGGCGACAAAAAATCTTTTAGTACCTTTTGTATTTCTACATAATCTTTAATACATAAATCTTCAACTACTTCTTTTGGCACAGATGCTAGATTAGCAATTAAAGCTACCTCTTTCAAAGCTTCGCCTTCTATGCGTTCTATAGTAAGTAAATCTCTTACTTTAGGTTCACGCATCGATAACTCTGAGACAGAAATTCCATCAACTGTAATTGGGTTGTTTAGTGTTATAGTGTGCATTATTGCCTCCTTAAAATAAAATTTCGAAATCTTTTCATATGCCTAAAACCGTTTGTAGCAAAGCCATCTGATCAACACCATTTATCTTTCTAATCATATTTTCAGCATCGATTTCTATTAATTCATTACCACCTATAGTAAGTTTGTAGTAATGGGCAGCTACAGTACACTTTAGCGTTGCTTTTTCAGCAGGTTTCCAGCTACCAAAGTCAAATTCTTTGAATATTCCCCTGAGATTGATTACTACAGCTTCAATATCGTTACTACCACTCCCTTGCATTCCACCACGAAGAGTTAAAGATACAGAGTTTCCATTTATCAAGCCAAATAGCCGAAAGAGCTCTGTATCGTATTCAGAAAAAGTGAAATCTGCTTCAAGCTTCTCCATCCCCATGTCAATATTTATTGGAATATCCATACCACCAGCACGATATTCTTCGGTTTTGATGGTAAGCTTTGGTAGCGTAATTTCATCTATTTTTCCTGCATAACCACGACCATCAACAAATACGTTAAAATTTCTCAGTATTTTCGGTAACACTTTGCTTTCTCCTAACTTATTACACTATTATTTACGAGATGAGATTTGAATGTTATTTGCTCAGCCGGATATGGTGGTGTAAACTCAAAGTCAAAATATACTTTTCCGCTTGCGATGTTTGCTGGTGTGTTTAATTCTGAGATTGTGTAACATTTTCCACTGATAATTGCTCCTTGCGCTTTTAAACTTGCTAGGTAGGAATTCACCCCCTCAATCACATCATCTATATAAGTTTTGGTGATATTGCGATCAACTGCCCATAAATGAGCTCGAAGTAGACTATCATTGATTAAATCTGCAGTCCTTCTCACTGACAGAAAAGCCCATTTTGAGTCATTTGAACATGTTCTATTTCCCCAAAGCCTATAGCCGTTTTGATGAATTATCGTTGTTACTTCATTTTCATTTAAGTGGTTTGCTCTGCAATTTGCATAACCTAAGCTAAAATCAATAGGCCTGCTTGTGCCAACAATACCATTTATCTCTTTATTTGAAGGTGAATGCCAGAAGCCTTGTTCGCTGTCTATTTTAGCTATTAAACCAGCTACAAATGGACTCGATGGCAAGATTTTTTCTTTTCCTTCAATAAATAACTTAATCCATGGGTCAACTACGTAAACTCTTGAGCTGCCTACACTTTTTCTCCATTTTATTGCTTCTTCATCATTAGTATTTGGTCCGTCTGCAACAATAATTGCTCTTAATTTTTCTGCTATGGAAATTAAAGCACTCACTACTGGATTTACTCCATCTATTTCAGGTAACTGATGAGTAAACTGAGGTGCAATTAATATTCTTGGAGCAACATGAACTATACTTTCACTACTGAGGAATGCCTCTATCCCTTGATATTCTCCAGTCTCTTTATCAACTCCACCGATTATACTTTGAATAGTTTCACTTTCTTTGAGCTTTGGATCGCTGTTTTCACTTTCTTTAACTCGAATAACTACTACTGTTGCACCAATCTGGGAAAATATTCCATTTATTGCAGAAGGTAAACTGCCACTCTTTCCGAGCTTTGCTGCTTCCTTTAAGCTTCCTGCAACTAACACTGGTTTATTTAGCGGAAATTTTTGCTCATCTGCTTCAGGTGCAGTACCAATTACACCTATCACTGATGATTTAGCTGTACGTACTGTCTTTGCTCCTGAGGTTACCTCAATAACATTTACGCCATGTAAAAATTCTTCAGCCATTTCTTTGTATTTTTTTCCTGAAATCATCTAGCAAAGTCTGTAGCTCATTTTCACTTTTGGCTTCTTCAATCTTTCTTTTGGCTAAATCTTCAAGCTCTTCACATTTAATTATTGCTTTTACTGCTTTTTTCACTTTTTCCTCAATTATTCTTGCCATTTCAATAACCGTAATACCACGGACTTTTGCTAAAGGTTCTATAATTTCTTTATCCTTTTCATCTATAGATTCTGGTGCTGCTAGAATGCTTTTTGCGGCTTCCGCTTGAATCTCATAAGATTTAGCTTTTTGGTGAGAATGACCTGCATATTGGTGAGTATGATTATCATAATAGAAACGCATACTATCAAATGCACAAAGCTTCGCATTATCCAGTAACTCCTTTTGTATATCTTCTTTAGTACGCTGAGCAATTTTTCCTCCTTCTGTTAAACAATAGCTTTTTTGCCAATCAAAATCTTCTGGTGCTTCATACCAATCATTTTCAGTTGGCTTACTTTCAAGCGTTGTTGTTTCTACTTGTTTATCATTTTCAAATCTAATGTAGATAGACATTGTTTGTTACCTCCAAATCTCATACGTGTTAGATAATCCTGGACATTGCCAACCCCTGAGCGTCCTTTCCACATCTACCTCAAGCCCTGTGGTGAGAAAATTGCTACGTATGTTATAAATCCCCCACTGAATAAATTGACCATAGTTGTGTACATAATTTGATGCAAGCATACCTTGACTAACTTGTGTTCTGGAATACAGATAAGATGATGTGTAAAGTAATATTGCAACTGTTTTTCCTGCTGGAATCTCCACATTACCAGATCCGGCTAACTTGCTATCAGAACTCGTGTATTGGTAAACATTTTTCCATACTATTTTTGAAATACTTGATTTATTAGAATTAGTATTATCTGGTGTTCCCACAAATAATCCTGCACCTCCATACTCCGTACTCGAATACGATGATCCAACAAATTCTATTGCTTTATTTATGTTCACATTGGTTGTATTTTTTACAAATACTACTCCAAGTGCAGCATATGGGTAATAGTATATCTCATCATAACTACCCGAAAAGCTTTTTGTGCATAACTCTCCGTAAATAAATGTTCCTTTACTTCCCTCTATAAAACTTAGTTGTCTTGGCCGATAAAAACTAACGTAATCTGTATTGTACGTATGGCTACCTGCTAGTAGTTGTAACATATAGTCTGTTTTTGTTATATCACTACTCCACTTTCCAAGCTCTGTCGTAAAAGTTCCGTGGCCAAAATAATTATTTTTTCTGCCAAGTACACCAAATAAGAAAGGTAATGACCCTGGTTCAACCATGTTGCGCTTTCTTATTTCATTTATAAGAGACGCTTTTAACTGTTCATCCCGAGTTTTTACCTCATTAGAGATGTTTTCAATTCGAGTTTCTATTTCTCCTATAATTGATGAGCCAGGTGGTACATTATTAACAGCACGAAAATCTTCTACTAAACCTTTAAGACCATCTTTATGACTGTTACTAATACTATTTATTGCTGCAATATTTGCATTCTTTCTCGTATCAAGTAGCGATAAATTTGTTGTCCCTTTTTCATCAATTCTCTTTAATAACTGCTTCTCTGATTCAGAGATCACTGCTAAAGAACTAGCTTTTTTATTATCCAGATCAGTTAAGTGTTTTTTTGCACTATCAAGAAGTTCTTTTAGCTTACCATCTGTCATCTGTACAATTTCAGAAACTGCACTTTTGTCGATTATTGATTCCAATGCTTTAGCAAGATATGCTAATTGATCTGGTGTACTGTTTTCTGCTAAATCCTTAAGCCTCTTTTGTAGTGCATCAATTATCTCTTTTACCTCAGTCATCTGCACAATGTCAGCAATAGCTTTTTTATCTGCTATCAATTCCAGCGATTTTGCAAGATATGCCAGTTGATCAGGTGTGCTGTTTGCTGCTAAATCCTTTATCCTTTGGTATATTGCTTCTTTCATTTCCAAAAATTTAAAAAAGTCTCAAAATTAAACCGCTCAAAATTACTCTTAAGTTGATTATGCTCATCTTCTCTTTCGGTAATATCTTCATCTATTTTCTTAATTGTGGTACGGATACGAACAACATCTTGCACAGCAATGTTTTCTGGATGAGGCAAAGAGTATCCTCTACTTGTTTTATCATCTGACATTCTGCTAAGTGATAATGATTCGTAGATTTTTGACTTTTGGACGATAGACAACCGTTCCACTTAAAACTAATTTTATCCTTGTTTCATTGCCATTAAAGTTTGTCAGCACATGAGTTCTCTCTACCCAATTTTCTCCAATTGGTTTTCCTGATGTTAAATTCACTAATTGCCAATCCACATTTTTTTGCACATATGCTTTAACATCTGCAGTGCCAGGTATTAGCGCATCATATGTTATGGTAATTTTAGTGTTAGCTCCTGCTGTGATACTCCTAGTTATATAATCTCCAGACTCTAAAAGATTACCCATAACTAACTGTAACCCAGGATATAGCACTGGACTTTTTTCTTGCCCTCCTTTTAGGCTTGCTTTTACCGTTAATTCCCCATTTATTCTTTCGCGCAGTGCAAGCGGCAAATTATCAGACAAAAAGTTCTCTTTTCCCTCTTCATCTGTTAAGATAAATTCCACATTGGTATCAAATGCTACTTTTTCAACGTTCGTCAAAACAATTAAATCTGAAGTATTGTTTGCAGTAACTTTTCCCAGATCAATAACGTGAGAATTTTCGCTAAATTTTGCAGCTAGTAGTCGAAACGTAAGGTCAAAGTTTTGATGTGGAGTCCAGGTGCTTGCATTGCTAGATGACAGTAATACTCCTACTTGATAAGGCTGACTTGTTACCCAACGGCTATTTACTGCATCATATTTGCCAAGTTCTGCTATTTTTACTGCAGTACCCGGATCATCAGTAAGTAGCACTATTGCATATTCCTCTCCTGCATGGCAAAACACTGGTGGCCACTTTATACGTGTTGCTGTGCCATCTATCTTTATATCTTTTGGCTCAATATAACTTTCAGCAATAACAGTCTGCGAGGGCATTCCCACTGCTGTTTCTCTAATTTGCACAACAACACGTTTTTTGCCTTTATTTACAAACCATAGCTCCACGCCTCCTATGTGCCTACTTTCATTTAGAGTAAATGTTTGCGCTAAAGGATCAACTCTTCTTGCTGCGATAACTCTTCTTCTTTCTTCTATGGTAATAGTTTTTTTACCAGTATAAGTTGCTTCTCCATAGCTTCCCTTATCCCCGTAAAACTGTACTAATTTAGTACCTGCTGGAATATTTGCTGGGATTTTTATTTTTCCACTTATTTGTCCTTGATTTTCCACTTTTTTTCTTTTTATTTTTACATAGGTTGGATAATGATGCCGTCAAATTTTACTTCTTTAAGCCTTTCACCTAGCTCAAAACCTTCAATTTCAAAATCTTGTACTGCTTCTCTCATAAATTCAGTTTCGTATGAGGTACTTGACAGCAGCTCTGTTGTTTCTTTAACATTAAATACTCTGGTTACTGGACTTTTCCAATTCGTGGTAACCTCCGTCCAGTGATCTATATTTTTATTTAGAGTAATTTGTGCCGGGACTGGATCAAAAGCTTGATATGGATTGATCTTTTCTCCTTTAGTCTGTAAAAGCTGCTCCAGTACCGGTTCAAGTTCATACGGCAACAAATAAGTTTTTTCTCCTTCATCGATATCAGCAATCGTTACATCTATTGGTAAAATTAATTCCTTGTTTACTATTGCTGCAGACTGCGAAATTCCTTGATCACGCATATCATCATCAAAGAATGGGTCAACAAATACTCCTTTTTTGGTAGTAGGTTCTCTTGAATTTGCATCACTGCGTAAACGCTCCTGTGCAACAAGAGCATAAAGATCATTTATTCCTTTTTTCATTGCTTCAAGCTCATTCATCGGCACAGCATGAATAGCATTATTCACTATTTTTACCCCTTCTTTTTCTCCGTTTTTCCATGTCTGATGAATGTAGCAGAGCAAAAGTTGTCCGCTAGGTGCTTTAGGCATCGATGGTCGCCAAGGGTGAGCTATGCCTTTTATCCTTCTTATTGCGCCTTTTGCATCTATAGTAATTAAATCAAAACGGGGCATTTTCCAGGTGTAATCAATCAAAACTAAGCTGTTGTCAACTGCACCTCTTACTTTACATCCCTCTTCGCTTATATCTTCAGGACTTACATGAGTGCGACAGCGATAGGTTATTTGATAACTACTTCCAGGAGCTGGTTCTTTACCTGGTAATGACCAATCAACGTTTCCTGCGTTTAATTTGTAATCTATACTATTTTCATAAATAACATTGCCTTGTTTAACTTGAATAATCTCAAGTACTGCAGAGTCAGGTATCGGATCAATAGCTCCAGAGTATGAACCATGAGTAACAGTAATGGTTTTCTGAACAGTTATATCTACTTTTTTAATTTCACTTATTGGAAAATCATTCACCTTCAGTTCCATTACTCTTTGGCTATTTGGCTGAAAAGTATGTGGTTCTGATTCAACTGATTTTATATCCGGATCTTCATCAAAAGAAACACGAATACTGTGAGGAAGTTCAATCTCATAGCCATCAACATGAGCTTTGCCCTCATTAATCACAAATATTTTTTTTCCTCCTTCTCCCTCTTCCTTTTGCAGGAACATTACTTCAAGACCATTTACGACGTAGGAACCATTTGCTTCTTTGTCATAACGAGCAAGAGCAGTAGTTACTATGTTTGCTTGTGGAGGTGGTGAATGTTCTATTAATACTCCATTTTCAATGTTATAGATTGGATAAAACTCTCCTTCAGAAAAACGTGGAGAAAGACCTTCTGCTTGATAACCCCAAATGGTGGAAACTTTAAGCCTTGCAGCTCCTACTTCCTGATAGTTTCTTGTACCAATAGCAGGATCACGAAGGTTTTCATCCTCAAGTTCTGTAATCGTAGATTCTACATAATAAACACCTATGCGAACTGTGGTACTCAGTGGAATAACAAATTCTTCTTTTTCGACTTTTCTAACTGCTCCACGAAGATAGATTTTTCCTCCCTCAAGTGTAGCTTTACCAGTTTTTGCATCTATAATACAATTGCTTCCCGTTATAACATCACCATCACGAAATATTGCATCACCTATGCCTTTAAGCTTAGAAAGAGCATACTCCTGAGTCTCGTTTAATTCTGCAGACTGTAGACCTCTTCCTGCAAGGAACAAACTTTTTTCGTACTCTTTGTCAGGATTAAAGCGGTTATAATAGGCGTTTAAAGTCATTTTATTCTAAAAGGTTACAACAAATGAAAAAGTTTCCCGAGTTGCAGATGTTCTGATAAGTGGTACAGTGTGTTCTAAAACTAATAAGATCCCTGGGTCTTCTATATCTTGTGGTTCAAAATACCTCTGTCCTATAGGTAATTCTTCTTTTACTTTAGTACCAACCATAACCCCTGATTCCCGTATAACTTGATTTGCTGCGTTTGTGAAATCGAAAGTAAATTTGAGATAGAGATTATTAGTTGGTACATTTGAGGGCCTAAACCTTCCAGATGGAGTTATAAGTTCACCGTTTTCATCACCTGTGCAGAATAGCACTTCGTCTGCAGTACGTCTGCCAAGTTCATTGAGCAGCTTTTCAGAAGTTATCAGCTCTGGTGGTGTGCTTTCACTATACTCTACAGTAACTTTATCACTTACTGGAATAGAGCTATTTTCCGTAAGTTTTATTACACCAGTACTGCCATTAACTGTATAGTCAATACTTGGCTGATAAGTTGTTTGCCCTGTAAAAACCTTCACATCTTTAATAGGTTGACGATCAAAAATAGGTTGATGATCAAATTTTATTTCACCCTTAACGAAAGTTTTTTCTACTTTGTGGCTACTTCCAGAGCTTGAATCACCTGTTCCCCAAGCAAGATGGATAGATTGCTTTTTGATGCTGGCTGCTATTGCTGCTCTTCCTGACTGTGTGAGTATTGACATTTTCCCCCTATATTATATATGTACGGTGAGTTCAAAATTCATCCGCAAAAATCAAAATATTTTTTTATATCAGAAAAATTTTTTAGGAGAATAGCTCAGCTCCACAGCTAAACTTTCCAACGCCGCGAGCAAATGGTCCGCTAGGAATGTCAAGCCATTTATCTTCTTTTGAACCAGTAGCCATTCCCTTAACCAGCTTCCGTGTTTGTAACAGCTCTTGAACTATACGCTCCATTCTATCTCTTCCTATACTGTGAAACTCCTCAGGTAGTCTATGCCGCTGTTTATACACTCCTGTACTTCCTGTATGGGTAAATGGATGTCCAGAAATTGCTGCTCGTGTAATTGCAGTTATAAGATGCTGCTTTGAATCTTTTTCGTTCATATTTTTTATTCTTAATCTTTCAGTTATGTCCTCTAACAATCCTGTTTCTTCATTTCTTAAATAAGTGCGTAAAGTGCGATCAGCCAAACCGTTTGCTTTAACAATTGCTCCATAAAATAATGCGTTCTGTCTTACAGATTCTCCTATTGATTTAAAAATTGTCGGTTTAGCTGCATCTTCCACAGACCAAAAAGCGTATGAACACCTAACACCATTAACAAGAGCAGATGTACCTCTAATGGCATCACGTGCTTGCTCAACAGTCGATATAGGTTTTTCACTTTTTGGCTTTCTCATATGATGGGCAGTAATTATTGATGCTCCAGTGCTACCTGCTAAATCAGATAATAAAGACATCAAATAATCGCCTACGGCTGGGTCAGTATTTAAATCAGCATGCACGAATGATGCAAGTGGATCAAATACGATTAATTTTAAGTCTTTTATTTTATTAAGTTGTTTTGTTATCGATTCAAATTCAGGAGAAGTCTCTATAACTTTACCTGAAACACTCTTTATGATTGTAAGTGATCCACTAACATTTGGTAATGGTACAATAAAGAGCCTATCTTTATATTTTAATCTTTCGCATTGCGAATCAAGACGCTCTAAACGACGATGTATTTCACTCATATCATCTTCTGCTGAGAAAATTACCACAGATCCATGTTCAGTAACTAAAGGACCAAAACCACATGGCTGATCTTTTCTACTCGCAACTTTCAGTGCTAAATCAAGCAGAAGCATACCTTTACCAGTATCTCCCATTGCAGCTAGAATAGATGTCACTCCTAAAGGAAATAACCCTTCAACAAGAAACTTTTGCTCTGGTACTGGACCTATAAAACGTTCCACACTCCATTCTTGAATATTAAGAAATTGCTTAACGATGATTTTTTTCGAGTTATTTTCAATGAATTCAGGAATATTCATCTTTTCTTCTATACCATCAGCTGAATCCCATCCTTTTGGTTTATTCTCCGGTATTTCAAGAAGAGTAAGTGATAAAACACCAAGAAAAGTAAGCTTTTTCACAACTTTCTCAGCATATTGTTTACCTGGCTCATCATTGTCTGGCCAAATAATAACATGCTTACCCTTAAGTGGTGACCAGTCTGTTTTTTCTATTGGTGCATTTGCTCCTAACATTGCAGTTGTGGCAGTCATACCTTGCTCTATCAGAGCATCTGCACACTTTTCACCTTCAACTAAAATCACCTTATCAGATTTCATGATACCTGGAATATTATATAAAGGCCTGGTCTCTGGTAGAGTAAAACTAGACCTTTTTACATCAAAAGGAAGATATCTTTTTCCTGAATCAGTGTTATAACGATAAACTGTAACAATCACTTGATCACTTTCATCGTAATAGTTCCATGATGCCGTTGGTTGCCCCAGAGTGTTATTTTTTTCCGAATAACCAATCCACTTAGCAATATCTTCTATCGTATCAGTAAATTGATTTTTTCCAGTAACAGCAGCCCAAAGATCAAAAATATCTCCTCCTTCTCCGGTAGAAAAATCATGCCATAATCCGGCTTTACTGCCAGTTAACTCCACTATCATACTTTGTCCTTTATTGCCTTTTAGATCACCTACATAGAACTTATCACCACGAAAAGTTCCTCTTGGCAGTAAATAAGAAAGACATGACCTTATATTTGATAGGAGTTGAGTTCTTAACTGTTCTTTCTTCCCTAATAATTTATAATGTCCATTTCTTTGTGAACAATAAATATCCATACCTACCTGAAGAATTTTTATGTTCTAGCTATAACGTTAGCAGATTTCCAACATCCATTAATCTTGTTGATGAATTTTGTTGGTATAGATCTACCGTTTCTAAGTTCATATACTACTTGCAAGATATTTGTACGTTTATTGGGTTGAAATATTACTATTCCAGATGTATAAAAACTTCTTAAAGCATTAGCACCAACAAGAGCTTGAAATGGATTCTTTTCCAATATAGAGGTAGGTACTTTTTTGGTGTGATTTGTGATGATTATTCCAGCCATAGGATTAATCTTGGAACGTAGTTTTTCTATTGCATGCTGCAGACCATAGTTAACGGAATTATAAGGAGAATCAATCACAACTAAATCAAACTTTTCCTCTACCATATTTTTTATTTTTTCTATACCTTCTTCATTTAAGGTCAAATTCATCTTGTTCGTCACAATTAAGTTTTCTGTTGCTAAATGAGGAAGTTTGTTGAGTTGTTGTATACGTTCTCTAATGTAATCATATTCCATTTCGTTTTGTAGATAGAATATTTTTAGCGGTCTTGTAGGCTTCATGCCAAGAAATGATCTTCCTGCTGCCAGATGTACTAATAGAGAAAGAAGAAAATGACTTTTGCCAATCTTTGGAGTACCACCTATGACCAAAAGACCACCTGGTGTCAAAATTCTTGGGCCTATTATATCTTGTGGCATTGGTGATTTGTCATTTAAGTAATGGTTTACAGAAAATGCTTTTCCTTCGTTTTGTTTTTCTTGTAATATGGAACTTCTTTCATCTTTACTGTTCAACCATGTTTCAGCAGAATCTATATTACCTTTAACTAAAGTCCAAAGGTCTATTATATTTCCTTTCTTTTCTTCGATCAGGTTGTACCAATTTCCTGCATTTTCTCCTTCCATTTCAACTATTATCTTATTTCCATTTCTACTTCCAATATAGAATTTATCTTGGTAAGATTTGCCATCAGGCAACAAATAAGATAAACAATCCTTGATGTTATTAATTAATAATGATTTTATTTTCAAAACATTTTTAGATGAAAAATCCATAAAATTCTCCTTGTTTATTCCAAATTTGTTCAACATATTTTTTAGACGTTTAAAGTCAAGATTAGCCAGCTCACAAACAGTTTCAAAAGATCGTGAGCGAATCCATTGACAAGCCTCTTTTTTAAGTTTAGGGTTTTTTCCGGCTGCATCCTGAATAGCTCTAGTAATAACAGCAGCCCACAACTTTCCTTCGTCATACTTCAAAATGGCAACCAATCATCTTGAAAACTTTTTTGTAATTCTGGAGTAATAACTGTAGTAATCCTATTTCTATCTCCGTATGTATTATTAGTTTCAACGCCTACTTTTGCTGTAAACTCTAAATCGTTGAAATCAGCTATAGAGTTTATTCTTCTAGCGGTAACTGCTTTCTCTGAAGTGTCATTTGCATGAATATTTCTGGATGATTCCAAAATACTACGCAGCATAGAACGTCCAGATTCTCCCCAGATGTCTTCTTCACCTTCTGCTTTGCCATTTTTGATACCTATAATCTGAAAAATCTTGCGTTTTGCATATGGGCCTTCAGTGACGGTAAATTCTGCATTTAAATAGATACTGCCAGTAGTGTAGTTTTTAGTGAACCAATTTTCATAACCTCCAGGCTTTATTGCCATTTTTACCTTGACTATTGTACCTTTCGGTATTAAACTGCTCTGCAGTTTTGCGTTATTAAAATCAGTTAAAAAATCTGATAACATATTGTCTCCTATAAATTAAGTGAAAAAAGAATCAACTCCATTGGTCTACAAGTTTCCAACGACCATTTATCTTATCGACGAGCTTACTTGCTACACGTTCACCATTACGAAGTTCAAATACTATCTGGCGTACACTGCTTTCTTCATCATGAGCAAACATCACCATACCAGTACTGTAAAATCCTCTTAAAGATCCAGCACCACTTAGGCCTTGAAATGGATCTTCTTCGAGCATCTTTTTTGATAATTTTTTTGTATGATGAGTAAGTACAATACAAGCATCTGGATTGACAGCACTGCGTAGCTTTTCAAGAGTCTTTTGCAGAAAGAATAACATAGCACTATTATCATTTTCATTGCCATATTCACTGCTAAAGACGTTACGTAATGGATCTATGGCCAAAACATCAGGTTTAAAGCGTTCATTTACAATCTCCTTAATTTCACTTATTTCATCATGATTAAATGATAAGTGCACTTTTGGCGTAATGATTAAGTTGTTAGCAGCTACATTCAAAAGTTCATTATCAAGTTGTTGCAAACGTTCTTTCATATATTCATATTCAATTTCAGTTTGCATGTAGAAGATTTTCAAAGGTCTATTTGGTGTCATACCGAGAAATGATCTACCAGCAGCCATGTAAACAAGCCAAGAGATCAAAAAGTCGCTTTTGCCAATCTTAGGAGGGCCACCAAATACTAACAAACCTCTTTTAGTTAGAATTCTTGGTGAGATTATATCCTCTGGTATTGGCGATCGATCGTCCAAGTATTCTTTCACACTGAAAAAAGGAATTTTTTGACCAATAGTTAAAAAGTTTTGTAGCATATAATAACCTCCTATATGTTGGGCGTGACAGGTTGAATTGCAAAAGCTTTAGTTTTAATTTTTGTAAGAAGTTTTCCTAGATGCGGTTCTTCAACCATATTAAGGCAACCACTTCGATCTTTAGCAGGATATCCCCAAGAATTAATCGTCTGACAGACAAATGAACGAATTTCTGTACCATCATCTTTCTTGATTCCAACCATGCTAATTACTTCATCAACAATGCCAGGAATTTCACTTGCGGTTTTAGCACCTTCACATTGAGGTAGCCAAGTCGAGCGATTGAAATCATCAAGGTATTGCCCAAGAGTTCCAACTATAATGATGTCTTTATTTGGAATATGTTGAAACTGATTGAGCCAAGCCATCATTTCTTGAGCAAGTAACCCGTAAGCAGCTCTCATATCTTGTTTTCCTGATCTTTCAGAAAAAGCTTCAGGTTGCATTTTTGCCCATAAAAGACATAAACGCGAGGCTACTGTAATACTATCGATAAAAACACATCGATACTTGAGAAACTCCGAAGCAAGCTCTTTGTATTTACTGGATACATGCTCATAGTGCCTTTGGCTATATGCTGAGTCAGATTTTAACGCAGGATTAGGACCACCTATGAGACATGCAATATCTCTTGCCTCATTCCAAGTACGAATACTTACAGAATCCCCTTGCCAATCTTGAACAGCAAGTAAACCTGCCTCAAAATCAAGACAAAGTGTTGGTTCATTTATGGTCTTTAAGAGACTAGTTTTACCTATACCATAAGGACCAAAGATGACCATTTTTATACCTGTTTGAACTTTTAGCCGTTCATTGCTGTTCATTATTTTCATTTTTCTCCCAGTACCTAAATATATATGTACGATGACCTAGGCAATTCGTCCGCAATTTGCAAAAAAAAAATTTTGAGCAAATATAATCGAGAGCTTATAACTTCTCTAAAACTGAGAATTTATCGCGTATTCGTTCTAGTGTGCGATAGATAGTTGTCTTTGGTATTTTGGTTATTACAGAAACTTCAGTAATAGTAAATACCTTAAGTAATTGACATAAATTACTATCTTTTTCAGACAAAGTTGAAATTATATTATTTATATCAGTGCGAATTATCGCTTCGATTTCCGAGTTCCTATGATCTGGAATATCGTCGTTTATATCATCAAAAGTTATATTACGTTTTAGACACAACTGATTGCGTAACATATTGCGAGCACAATAATTAGCTAATCTAGCAACGAAAGTACTAAAACTACTTCTTTTCTCATCGTGCTGGTTCAGATATTGCCAAACCTGACAAAAAAGCTCTTGTTCTATATCTTCGAGACTTTCGTTAATAAAACAGCTTTTGGATTTAAGGCGCGAAGCTTGAAATCTCACATGTTTAACAATTGTAGAATCGATTCCTTGATAAGAATTCTTCATAAAAACTCCAAAAGTTTCATGAATAGAGATTTTTACCAAGACTTTGTATGACTAATTTATTATAAAAAAGTAGTAATAATTTTTTTATCTAAAAGAATAAAATCTTTAAAAATTAAAATAAGATTTAAACGTTTTGATACACTACTGAAGCTACTTTTTCATAGGTAAAAAACTACCAATTTCGTACCTAATTTCTGAGTTACTAATTAGTATTTCAGAAAGCAGTGATCGTTAAGTTATTGATAATATTGTCTTTTTTATGTTCTATTCCTAAAAGCCGTTTCTAAAGTTAAGTGGCTAAAATCGGCCAGTAAAGAGGGTTTACGGATTACTGAAGTCTTATATATATTATATATATATTTAAATACAGGTAAAATATAATATATGATAATATAATAATATAAATATTGGCGTAATATAAGTTATGTAAAATAGTTATTAAGATAAGTAAAGATGAAAAAAACTCAAATGGCAGGATATGAAATTTTTTTTAATTTTTTTTCAAAATTGCGGACGAATTTGCGAGTCATCGTACATATATATTATACAGGGCATTGAACTTTAATTACACAAAGGAGTTTTTGTACGTCAATCTTAACGCTAGATCTCGGCAAGCAAACAGGCTGGGCAATTCTTACAGATGGAGTAATTGAAAGTGGAAGCAAAAGTTTTCATGGTAGCCGTTTCAGTGGAGGTGGAATGTGTTTTTTAAGTTTTCACAATTGGCTTAATTCTTTGAAACATGAGTTCACTGCAGTGTATTTTGAGGAAGTAAGAAGACATCTAGGAACTGATGCAGCTCATTGCTATGGTGGTTTTCTTGCAGTGCTGTCTGCTTGGTGTGAAGAGAACAATATTCCCTACCAAGGTGTTAATGTTAAAACTATAAAACGCTTTATAACAGGCAAAGGTAATGCAAGTAAGAGTGAAGTTATTGAAGCTGTAAAGGAAAAAGGGGTTTTGCCTAAAGATGATAATGAATCTGATGCTTTAGCATTAATGTTCTATGTTATGGATTTCAGTAAAGATATTAATAAGATGAAAAATCCATAAAAAGTGGGTCCTTTCGGCCATAATGGCGGGTTTGGTGGGTCAGACCTCAGGCCTTCTCTAGCGTCAGATATATTTTGAATATTAACTTTTTAATTATTAAGATATGAATTTAGCAATCCACTACTATCCTACTCGAAACCTAGTTGAATATGAGCGTAACCCACGTAAAAATGACGATGTGGTCAACAGAATGTGTGCTTCTATTCGGGAATTTGGCTTTCGTATACCAATAGTTGCAAAAAGCGATGGAACTGTGGTTGATGGTCATTTAAGACTTAAAGCAGCAAGAAAACTTGGTATGGAGAGTATTCCAGTGGTTTTAAGTGATAATTTAAATGAACCACAAACCAAAGCTTTTCGATTACTGGCCAATCAATCAGCTAATTGGGCAAAGTGGGACGATGAGCTTTTAAAAGTGGAAATTCAGGAGCTAGAAGATTTACAGTTTGATCTTAAAATGACTGGATTTGAATTAGAAAAAGTTCAACGGTTTCTTGATGATTTAGATGGTGAAGAAGAAGATCTTTCTGACTTAGTTGTTGATGACAAAAAAGTAGAAATAACAAAACCAGCTGATCTATGGATTTTAGGTGATCATCGAATCTATTGTGGTGATAGCTCTTTAGTTGAATCATATAAAGCGGTATTAGATAATAAAATGGCAGATATTACCGTATGTGATCCTCCATATAACGTTGATTACGGTAGCAGTCAGGAAAGAGAAGAGAAAAAAATATTAAACGATAATCAAGGTGAAAAGTACGAACTTTTTCTCTACGATATCTGTTCCCATATTTTAGCATATACGAAAGGTGCAATTTACATTTGCATATCATCATCAGAGTTTTCAACGTTGCAAAAAGCATTTGAAGAGGCAGGAGGAAAATGGTCAACATTTATCATTTGGGCAAAGAATCACTTTACGCTAGGCAGATCAGATTATCAAAGACAATACGAAGCAATGCTCTATGGATGGAAAAGCGGCAATAAACGTGAGTGGCATGGAGGAAGAAATCAAAGTGATCTGTGGTTTTATGATAAGCCAACGCACAATACACTACATCCAACGATGAAGCCAGTAGAATTAATGGAAAGAGCAATAGTTAATAGCAGTAGACCAGGAGATATAGTACTTGATCCATTTAGTGGTTCTGGTAGCACATTGATTGCATGTGAGAGAACAGGAAGAATTTGCAGAACAATAGAGCTAGATTCAAAGTTTGTAGATGTAACGATAAAACGTTGGCAAGTATACACGGGAAGAGATGCCATTTTAGCCGGTACTGGTAAAACCTTTTCAGAGACTCAAGAAGAAAATTCGTAAAAAATAGGCAAAAAAGAGAGAAGAAAAAAAAAAGTGAAAAAAATAACACAAACAGAATGGGCAAGAGAGATAGGAGTATCAAAGCAATATGTCTGTTATTTAGTAAAGAAAGGGATAGTTGAGTTGGAGGATGGTTTGATCAATAGAGAACAAGCAAATGAAGCAGTAGCGGCAATAAGAGATCCAAGTCAGCCACTTAGGAGGAAAAATCCAGAAAACGAAAATACAAGTAACCTTTCCACGATGTTGCTAAAAACTCGAATAAAAAATGAAATGGAACGAGGTAAACTTCTTGAGGCGAAAGCTAAGGCTGAGATTGGTGAACTTGTAGCAGTAGAGGAAGTAAAGCGCGATGCATTTAATGTAGCAAGAGTTGTACGTAATAATTTGCTTAATATTCCAAATAGAGTTTCAGCACTGCTTGCATCACTGAGTGACACTGAAAAGATTCATATGGCGCTAACCGAAGAGATTACAAACTCATTACAAGAATTATCTAATATTAAGTTTTAAATAATGTCTGCTAACTTAAGTTTAGAATTAATAAAGTGTCTTATTAATCAACCAGGAGTGGATGTAAATGTTAGAGGATTAAATGGGAAAACCCCACTACATTATGCAGTAGAAATTAACGAGCTTAGTATGGTTGCTCTCTTACTAAATAGGAAAAATATTAATCCACTGATCACTGATGATAATGGTAAAAGTGCGCTGGATTGTGCAAGAGAAGAGATATTACAAGCACTAATCAATCACAAATATGGATTGGAGAAAGATAGCTTACTTCACTTAGCTGCGATGTTGAATGAAGCAAATGCTGTAAGGTTTTTACTCGACAAAGGGACTAATGTTAATGAGCAGAATGCTTTACTACATACACCGTTACACTTAGCGGCAGGAGCTGGGCATGAACAAATAGTAGAAATTTTAATTAGAGAAGGAAATGCGGACAAAGATGTTCTTGATGCGAGAAATCATGCAGCAATTCATTATGCAGTAAACAACAAGAAGCTAGGAGTAGTAAAATTACTTTCAAATCTTGGTGCGAATGTTAATGTAGTTGGCAGCGGCAGAAATGCAATGAAATTATCTTCTTTGCACGTAGCTATAAGTAGTAGTAATTACGACGAAAGGGACTTATGTTTAGATATTGTAAGATGCTTAATAAATGTTCCTAATGCTGGGGTTAACTTACAAGATTATGAAAATAAAACGCCACTACATTATGCTGAAAGGCTGAAAACAATAGAAGTTTTACTAACGCGAGAAGATATAGATCCTTTAATTAAGGATGATAATGGCAAGACACCATTTTGTTATGCAAAAGAAGCAAATAGATTAGATATAGTAAAGATTTTAGCAAGTAATAGATACGGAGCTGATAAAAACAGTTTGCTTCATTTAGCTGCCAGAAAAGGATATGAAGACCTAATAGACGGTATTCTTGGTGAAGGAGTTGAAATAGATGCTGTAGATGAGAGTGGAAAAACGGGAATTTATGTTGCTGTAAAGCATGGTCACTTTAACGTAGTAAAGTTGTTGCTAAAGAGAGGAGCAGATGCCACGGATGTTTTTCAGTATGCAATAATAACGAACAACGCAAAATTAATAAAATTACTGAGCAAAGAGAAGGAAATAGTGTTATTTGGAAGACAGAAGAACTTTCCAACATTTCATTTATTGAGCAATAAATATTTTGAAGAAAGGAAAATAGCAGACAAAAAAATAAAGAAATATATCAATATTGTCTGTGTTTCTATAACAGTATGTGCAATAGTGATAGTGGGAATTTACCCTAACATTATAGCTGCGGTAATGGTGGGAATAGTTGCGCTCATAGCTGCAATAGCAATGAGTAATTTAACTCAGAAGTACATAGAAGAAGCACTTGAAAAGAAAATGTTTATTGAACTCGAAAGTGAGAAAACAAGTGAGTGCAGTTCTATTTTAAGTGATGTTGAGGTATCATCTAATGATGGTGAAGAGCTAGCGATATGATATATGCTACATCTTTTTCTGAAGGTTTAAAGCCAGATCCACTACTTAAAGTGTCAGAGTGGGCGAATGAGTATCGAGTTTTAGCGCCAACTGCAGCATCAGAGCCAGGGAAATGGAGAACAGAGAGAACGCCATACCTTAAAGAAATCATGGATTCACTATCTCCGTCTTCAACTGCAGAAAAAGTAGTATTCATGAAAGGAGCGCAGATTGGAGGAACAGAAGCTGGTAACAATTGGATAGGCTATATCATCGATCAAACACCAGGTCCAATGCTAGTAGTACAGCCAACAGTTGAAATGGGAAAACGTTGGTCGAAGGGAAGATTTGCACCGTTAATAGAGAGTACGCCATGTTTAAAAAATAAAGTAAAAGACCCAAGGTCAAGAGATTCGGGCAATACTGTGCAAAGTAAGGAATTTCCAGGTGGAATAGTAGTAATAACTGGAGCAAACAGCAGTGTAGGACTGAGGTCTATGCCAGTAAAATATCTCTTTCTTGATGAAATAGACGCCTATCCAGGAGATTCAGGTGGTGAAGGAGATCCAGTGCTGCTCAGTATTGCTCGAACTAATACATTTGCACGGCGAAAGATTTTTTTAGTATCAACACCAACGATTCATGGAATAAGCAGAATTGAGAAAGAATTTGAAGCAACAGATAAGCAGTACTTTTTTGTACCATGTCCGTATTGTAATTACTATCAAGTTCTAAAATGGTCACAAATTAAATGGGAAAACAACGACTCAAGAACAGCACATTATGTCTGCACTGAATGTAGCGGCAAAATAGAAAATCATCAAAAGACAGAGATGCTTGAGCGTGGAGAATGGAGACCTACTAATAGAGTAAAAGGTGAGAAAAAAGGATTTCATCTTTCAAGTCTTTATAGTCCAGTAGGCTGGTATAGCTGGACTCAAGCAGTAGAAGATTTTCTCCATGCAAAAGAAAGTGAACAATTACTAAAAGTTTGGATAAATACCACGCTTGGAGAAACTTGGGTAGACAAAGGAGAAGTACCAGACTGGAAGCAATTATTTAACAGGAGAGAATTTTTTCCCGTAGGCACAGTACCTAAGAGAGAAGTGGTACTTACTGCAGGAGTAGATGTCCAAAAAGATCGTTTAGAAGTAGAAGTTGTAGCCTGGGGAAAAAGTCGTGAAAATTGGTCAATAGACTACCGAGTATTTGAAGGAGATACAGGAAGTGGAGAAGTATGGGGAAAACTCTCTGAGCTCTTAAATCATCATTTTATCGGTGAAAATGGGCTTGAATACATGATAAGCATGATGGCAGTTGATGCAGGATATGCAACGCAGGAAGTATACAACTGGGTAAGAGGTCATCAAGGCTGTGGAAGAGTAATGGCAATTAAAGGTGTAAACAAAGCGCTAGTACCACTTAGCAGCCCAAGTAGAGTAGATATAACAGTTGGTGGTCAAAAGCTAAAGAGAGGAATAAAGCTCTGGCCAGTTGGAGTATCGATATTAAAATCAGAGCTTTTTCAGCTACTTAATGTTTTAAAAAACGGGGAAAAAGAAAAAGTGCCAGCAGGATATTGTCATTTTCCTGAGTATGCACCTGAATATTTTAAGCAGCTAACGGCAGAGCAATTAGTCAGCAAAGTGGTAAAAGGATACACCAAACAAGAGTGGCAAAAGGTAAGAGAAAGAAATGAAGTATTAGACTGTAGGATTTATGCAAGAGCAGCATCGATAGCACTGGGAATAGATAGATGGCCAGAGAGTAAATGGAATAGTTTAAGTGAAAAACCAGAAAGTAAAAAATCAAAGAAAATAGTGAAAAGCAAATGGATCAGCGAGTAGTAAATGTATAACGAAGATTATCTAATTCAAGTCGAAGAAGCGATAAAGAAACTACAAAACGGAGAGCGAGTAGTATCAATTGCATATGGTGACCATGTTGTAAGATATGCTGAAGTAGATATAAATGATTTACTAAGCTTAAGACAACGTATTAAGGCTGAATTGAAAATTGCAGGTATGAAGCCAAAGAGAAAAATTGTTTTTTCAACAAATAAAGGGGTTGACAAAATTATGTAAAAATGTTATAGTTTAGAGTTGATATCTTACAGTGAATAATATGGATCAAAGTCAAGGAAGGCTTAATGTTAATGTAAATTTTGAGGGGGAATTTGCTCAGTATCTTACAGAAATGGCAAAAGTTCAAAATAGAACTATTGAAGAAATTGTAAAAGATCTAGTAGAAGAAGAACTTGAGGTAAGTAAACTATCTGAAGGTGACGAAATGGATGAAGGAGAAATAGCTCTACTTGAACTTGCTGCTAAACGTAATGTTCCTGGAGCAAAAATAATTAGACATGAAGATATCAAGTGGGAATAATTTACCAAATTGGTTATTTAGAAGGTGTAGATACCGAAGATCTTCCTTCTCTTCCGAAAACAATACGGTTAAGGGTGCAAAAAGCTATAGAAAAACGTCTCACAATTATTCCTGATAAAGTAGGTGAGGCTTTATCGCATAAATGGGTAGGCTACTTTAGGTTGCGTGTTGGCGATTATCGAGTCATATACTTAATAGATAACTCAGAGCACATGGTCAAAATTGCAGCAATAGGACATCGAAAAGAAATTTATAAACGTAGTCCAGAGTAATGACTCTCTACATACAATCTGTTGACCAAATTCTCTAGCAACTTGCTATAATTTTTCAATGTCAAATTGTGCAACAACTTGTTGCATAATCAAAGAGGCAAAATGTTATTAAAATCATTCAAACAACTATTTAACAAACCAAAGATAAAAAGCTCAGCCTGGGATGCTGCAGGCTCAGGAAGAAGATTTTTTCACTTTCAACCAGAGTTAGGAAGTATAAACAATTTGCTGTCTCAAAACCTTGAAACTTTACGTAGTAGATCACGTGATATGGTGAGAAAAAATCCATATGCAGCAAATATTATTGATACAATAGTAAGTAACTCTATTGGAACAGGAATAAAACCGCAATCAAAAGCAAGGGATGGGGAATTTCGAAAGAGGGTGCAAGAATTATGGCTAAGATGGACAGATGAAGCAGACAGTAACGGAGTAAGTGATTTTTATGGATTACAAGCTCTAGTATGCAGAAGTATGATAGAGGGAGGAGAATGTTTTGTACGTTTAAGAACGAGAAAGCTGGAAGATAGATTTTCTGTGCCATTACAACTGCAAGTACTTGAGTCTGAACATTTAGATAATAAAACAAATCAAACTTTAGGAAATGGTAATGTAATAAGAAACGGGATTGAGTTTAACAAGCTTGGGCAAAGAGAAGCATATTACCTATTTAAAGAACACCCTGGTGAAGGCTCATTTGGTGAATCAGTGAGAGTGCCAGCAAATGATGTTTTACATATTTATAGACCATTAAGACCTGGGCAAATTAGAGGAGAGCCATGGCTTTCGAGTATACTGCTAAAGCTCTATGAACTTGATCAATATGATGATGCAGAATTAGTGAGAAAAAAGACAGCAGCGATGTTTGCAGGGTTTATTACAAGGCTCGATCCTGAAGCAAATATTTTAGGAGAAGGTGAAAGTAATGAGCAAGGAGTAGCACTATCAGGTTTAGAGCCAGGAACAATGCAGCTTTTAGACCCAGGAGAAGACATAAAATTTTCAGAGCCATCTGATGTAGGAGGAAGTTATGAAGCATTCATGAGACAGCAGCTGAGGGCAATAGCAATAGGCACAGGGATAACATATGAGCAACTAACAGGAGATTTAACGGGCGTTAATTATTCATCCATTCGAGCAGGATTAATAGAGTTTCGTTGTAGATGTGCTATGCTGCAACACAACATTATGGTATTTCAATTTTGCAGACCAGTATGGAGTAGATGGCTAGAATTAGCAGTACTCTGTGGAGAACTGAGTATAGATAAAAAAGTAGCAAAAGCAGCGAAAGAAGAAGTAAAATGGATACCACAGGGATTTGATTGGGTGGATCCTTTAAAAGACCAGCAAGCACAACAAATGGCAGTAAGAAATGGATTTAAGAGTCGATCAGAAGTGGTTTCAGAGCTAGGTTATGATGTAGAAGAAATAGACCAAGAAATTGCAGAAGATCAAAGACGTGCTAGTTCCTTGGGTTTAAGTTTTGATTCCGACGTTACTACTAATCAAGAGATAATATGAAAAACCAAGCGATATGGCTAAACAGATGTGTAATGGTAGAACCAAGGAGTTTTGAATTACTGTCACTACAAACAGGAAAGCAGCCTATCTTTAAAAATATAAAACATGCGGTAAGAAATAGTGAAAGAGGAATAATACCAATACATGGAATCTTGACGAAAAAGTCAGAAGTTTTTGATGATGTATTGGGGATGACATCGTATGAGAAGATAAGTGAAGAGATAGAAGAAGCTTTAATAGATAAAGAAGTAGAAACAATAATTTTGGACATAGACAGCCCCGGAGGAGAAGTAAACGGTTTATTCGACCTTTCCGACTTTATTTACCAAGCAAGGAGAAAAAAGAGGATTGTGGCAATAGCAAATGATGATGCGTATTCTGCGGCGTATGCAATTGCATCAAGTGCTGAAAAAGTATTGGTAACTAGAACTTCAGGAGTTGGAAGCATAGGAGTAATAGCAAGTCATATAGATCAAAGTGGGTTTGATGAAAAACAGGGAATAAAATATACGACAGTATTTGCAGGAAGTAGAAAAAATGATTTAAATCCACATGAGCCAATAACTTCTGAGAGTTTAGAAAGCCTAAAAAGCGAAGTGAATCGTTTATATGGAATGCTGGTTGAGCTAATAGCACGCAATAGAAACCTTTCTGTAGAGGCAATAAAATCAACAGAAGCAGGGCTATATTTTGGCGAGAAAGCAGTAGAAATAGGTCTTGCAGATGGAATTACAATTCTTTCAGAGTTTAAATCTATTAATAAAAAAGGGGATATTACTATGAATGAAAAAACTACAAATGACCTAGAAACTGACAATTTAACTAAGTATCGTACTGAAGTTCTTGAATTAATACGTTTATGTAACTTATCACGAATGCCAGAAAAGATAGGAGAATTTATTGAGCAAAGCGTAAGTGTTGAGCAAGCCAGGGAAGTTTTAATGGAGTTACTTGCAGAGCGAACGAAGAAGACAGAAATACTAAGTGCAATACCACAGAATTCAGGAGAAGAGTTGATGATGCAGGTAGCGAAAAGTCGTGCGCAATCAAACATTTAAAGTATGTGTATAACCGCCGTGTATAACAACCACAAATATGGCGGTAAAAAAATAAAAAAAGGAGAGAAAAAGACATGATAAGTATAACTGAAGGAAATAATTTAGGCGATCTTCTGAAATATGAAGTGTCCAACCTATATTCAAGAGATCAAATAACAGTAGCCAAGGGACAAAATCTAAAGCTGGGAAAAGTAGTTGGTTATGATACTAAAGATGGTTTTATTAAAGCTTTAAATCCAACTGCCACAGATGGGACACAAACGGCTATAGGAGTGATAGCAAGCGATGTAAACGCAAAGGAAAATAGTAAAGGAGTAATTATTGCTCGTGGTGCAATACTAGCAGATCATGCAGTTGTATGGCCAGCAAATATCATTGAAGAGCAGAAAACTGCAGCAATAAAGCACCTTGAAGGACGAGGGATCATTATCCGCAAGGGAGCTTAAAAAAACTATTAAAAATACAAAAGGGGGAAAAGAAAAAATGCAAAATCCATTTACAAATACAGCATTTAGCATGACGGCACTAACAAATGCGATAAATATATTGCCGATAAATTATGGACGAGTTGAAAATTTAAATTTGTTTCCAAGTAGATCAGTAAGATTTCGACATATTACGATAGAAGAGCAAAACGGAGTAT
Organism: Wolbachia endosymbiont (group A) of Pipizella viduata; assembly: GCF_964028555.1. NCBI lineage: Bacteria > Pseudomonadati > Pseudomonadota > Alphaproteobacteria > Rickettsiales > Anaplasmataceae > Wolbachia > Wolbachia endosymbiont (group A) of Pipizella viduata. The sequence goes on from NZ_OZ034787.1 coordinate 164,048, forward strand.
TGAGTTTATTACCAACGCAAGTTCCGGGAGCACCAGCAACAGTAGGAAAACGTGGAAAACGAAAAATAAGAACTTTTACCATTCCACATATACCACATGATGACGTAGTGTTGCCTGAGGAAGTACAGGGAATAAGGGCATTTGGGTCAGAAAGTGAACTGAAAGCATTGGCAGATGTAATAACTGATCATTTGCAGCTAATGAGAAATAAACACGCAATAACGTTAGAACATTTGAGAATGGGAGCGCTGAAGGGAATCATTCTTGATGCTGATGGGTCGGAGTTATTAAACCTTTACAACGAATTTGAAATTACACCAAAAGTAGTAAATTTTGCATTGGGGACTGCGACAACCGATGTAAAGCGTAAGTGTCTGGAAGTATTGCGCCATGTTGAGGACAATTTAAGTGGTGAATATATGACGGGGATTCATGCACTGGTAAGTCCAGAGTTTTTTGATGCACTAATTTCGCATAGTAAAGTGAAAGAGGCATATGAAAGATGGCAAGAAGGAGCAGCGCTGAGGAATGACATGAGATCAGGATTTACGTTCTGTGGAATAACATTTGAAGAGTATAGAGGGCAAGCAACCGACCCTGAAGGAACCGTAAGAAGATTTATAGAAAGAGAAAGTGGAAACTGTTTTCCACTAGGAACAGCGAGCACATTTACAACGTATTTTGCACCAGCAGACTTTAATGAGACAGTAAATACTCTTGGACAGCCACTTTACGCGAAACAAGAGCCAAGAAGATTTGATAGAGGGACCGATTTACATACTCAGTCAAATCCTCTGCCAATGTGCCATAGACCGGGAGTATTAGTAAAAGTCGTTGTAACATAACAACACAGGTAGAGCAACTATAAAGTGGTGAGGCAGAAGAATGCTTTACCTGTGTGCCCCTTCTTAGCATGTAAAGGTTAGTATATAGCAGAAAAATATGCAAGAAAATATTAAGAGATTATTGCAAGATTGTTTTGCCCATTTAGGAAAAGTAGCTTTGTATGAATCAAAGGATAAGTCATATATGGTACAAGTACTAAAGCAACAGCCAGATAAATTATACGAGATTGGTGAAGGACAATTTGTAGGAGAAATTTTATTGTTGGAAGTAAGTGTGTTTGATGTATTAAAGCCAATGGTAGGAGATACTTTTTCCATAGGTAGTTGTAGATACAGAGTACACACACCACCACTTAGAGATAATTCATGAATGGTATGGAAAATTCAAGCATCGGGGGTGTAAAATGTCTATTAATATAGAAGTTACCGATAATATTAATAAGGTAATTGAAAATGTAAATGCTGAAAGGAAAAAAGTGGAAAAAGCAGCGGTGAGGGCATTGAACAAAACAGCACTATGGTTAAAAACGCAAGCAGCTAAGGAAATTAGTGAGGAAAAGAAGATAAAATTAACGGTAATGAGAAAAAGGCTAAGAATTTTTAAGGCTAAGACAAGTAGGTTAGATGTATTAATGAGAGCAAATTTATATGATATTAGGGTATCAGCAATTGGCAAGATGAGACAAACAAGAAAAGGAGCGAAAGTAGGAAAACATAAGTTTATAGGAGGATTTATGGCAACAATGCCAAGAGGAAATAGTGGTGTTTTTAGGCGTGAAGGAAGAACAGCTTTGCCAATACAAGAGGTAAAATTAGGACTGGAACCAGAAGCATCAAAAATAATAAAGGAGCTAGTTAATTATGAAACAGAAGGGATATTTGAGAAATATTTTGAGCGTGAATTAAACTATGTTGTAAAAGTATGATTTTAATTGAGTTGCACAAAGCAATTTGCAGAATGTTGAAGAAAGAAATACCAGCGATACAGACATGTGAAATATATCCAATGATAAGAAGGGAAATAGTAGCACCAGCGGTATTTGTGGAATTGTCAAGTTTAGAGCAAGGAAAAGATTCAGGAACAGAAGAATTAGCCCTGAAAGCAAGATTTGAGGCACGAATTGTGATTGATAGCACAATAGAGAATGCAGCTATTATTGTCAGAGAATTAGCTGCTGAGGTTGCGAGAGTAGTAAATAAAAATACTTGGAACGTAAAAAATGTTTCGCCAGGTGAATTTATATCAGCAGAAATTGACGGATTTAGGCCAGAATTAGACGCGTATTTAGTGTGGATGGTAGACTGGGTGCATGAAGTACACTTGGGTCGATCTATTTGGGAAGAGGGAAAATTTATGCCACACAAAATAGAAATCGGTGAAATAAATGTTGGAAAGTAATTTTGCTATTTCAGAGTTGCAAAGAAAGTTAGCTAACATTGTACGTATTGGGCTTGTGAAAGAAGTAGATTATGAAAAAGCGAGAGTAAAAGTGCAAATAGGGGAATTTTTAACAGATTGGTTGCCATGGATAACAAGTAAAGCAGGAAAAGATAGAAATTGGTCTCCTCCAGATATCGATGAACAGGTTATTATACTTTCTGCGCTAGGAGAACTATCATTAGGGGTGGTATTAGCAGGAATATATCAGGAAAAATACCCTGCACCAGAGAATAAAAAAGAAATAAATAGTGTAAAAATTCAAGATGGGACAAGATTGTTATATGATAAAGAGAAGCATCATTTAGAGATTGAAGTAGTGGACAAAATAACATTGAAAGCTGGGGAATCAAGTATAGAGATGACAAGGAGCGAAATAAAACTGAAAGCAGATAGAATAGAACTTAATTAATTGGAAAATGAATAAATCAGTTGTGCGAGTAGGAGATTATTGTGGAGAAGCAACACCACATTTTTGCATTAGCGGCAGTAATAATGTTTTTGTAAATGATTTCCCAGTCTGTAGGAAAGGAGACAATTTTAACGAAGGAAAAGTAATGATTCAAGGATCAAAAACAGTGTTTGCAAATGGTCATGGTGTAGGAAGAGTAGGGGATTCAGTATCTTGTGGGTTAAAAGTAATAAAAGGCAGTAAAAGCGTCTTTGCAAAATAGAAATGAAGGGTATGGATGGTAAAACAGGAAAAGCGTTAGAAGGAATAGAGCACTTAAAGCAATCAATAATTGATATACTTACGACTCCTATAGGATCACGAATTATGATGAGGAATTACGGGTCTAGGCTATTTGAATTATTGGATAAGCCAGTTAATCGTGATTTAACACTAGAAATTTACGCAGCAACTGCAGAAGCTTTGGAAAAATGGGAAAAAAGGTTTAAATTAGAAAAAGTAAAAATGACAGAAGTAAAAGAGGGAAAAGTAACGCTTGACCTGGAAGGGTTGTACGTACCAATGGGGAAAAAGATTCGCTTCGATGAGGTTGTAGTATAAAGATGCAGCAGACTAACATTATTGAGCCACTGAACTTCGAAGAAATCTTTTCACGTATGAAAGAAGAATTAATAAGTCGAGATGAAAGTTTTACGGCATTAGTAGAAAGTGACTCAGCGATGAAGGTATTAGAAGTAGCAGCCTGGAGAGAGCTTTTGCTGAGACAAAGGATAAACGAAGCAGTAAAGAGTAATTTACTTAAGTTTGCGACAGGAGAAGATCTTGATAATTTAGCTGAATTTTATGGAGTGGAGAGGCAGAAAGAAGAAGATGACGAACGTTTTAGAAAAATAATTAAAGCAAAGATAATAGGCTGGAGCACGGGAGGAAGTAAAGAACACTATCGATATCATGCACTGTCAGCAGATAGTAGAGTAAAGGATGCATTAGTAGAATCACCTATACCAGGGAAAGTACAAGTTTCAATCTTATCCACAGAATTATCCACACTGCAAGAAGAATTACTAGAAATTGTCAAAAATCAGCTAAACAGGGAGGATGTGAGGATTTTAACAGATACAGTTGAAGTGGTAAGTTGCAATATGATAGAAATAGATATCCACAGTAAAATTAGCATTAAAAGACCAGATATTATTGAAACGGTGAAGAAGAAATTTATCGAAAAATTTGGAACAACGAAAAGATTAGGATGGAAGGTAACAAGATCATGGATAATAGCCAATTTGTTTATGGAAGGAGTAGAAAACGTGGAATTAATAGAGCCAAGAGAAGACATAGTTGTGAAAGGAAATGAGTGCGCTTTCTTAAAAAGTTTAAATGTTGAGTTAAATTAATGCTATTACCGCCAAACGCAACAAAAAAGGAAAAAGCGCTGGTTGATGCAATAGATTACAAAGTAGATCCTGGTTGTATCAGAGGGTTTAAATTTAGCCAAGGGGAAAAAGTGTTGCCATGGATAATAGAGGAATATGGGCTAGGAGAAATCCTACATTGGGTAAAAGACAAAAGAAAGGCGATAAAAAAAGGGATAAAATTTCAGCGTTTAAGAGGAACACCTGCTTCACTGAAAATAGCACTAAAATGGGCAAATATAGAAGATATTACAATTATCGAAGAACCATCTGGCAAGCACTTCTTTGAACTGCAGATAGGGATAAAAGATGTTCCGAATGACTTCTTCGTTGATGCAGTAGTAGAACTAGCAAAACTATCATTGCCTGCAAGATCGAGGCTAATGAGGATTTTTAACGATTATTACAACATTAGCAGGTTCATATTGGATGAGAGTTTTTTCGGAAGTTTATTATCGGATTATTCCGGGGTAAAAATAGAAAAAGATGGGCCAGTTTTATCATTTGGAAGAGTAAATTTTTTCAGGTCTCATGGTCCGGTTATTAGGATTGTAGAAAACTATCTACGCGATCATTATGAACGAGCTTTAAGCAATGACATATATCGCTTGGATGTAGCAATACTTGGAGAAACCGAGCCTCATACTAAGAACTACAACGGTATTTATGAACGAAATTATGTGTGGTATAACTTCAAAGCGCTATATCCGCTACCACAGAGCTTATTACCTAAGATTAAGTTTGCTAAAGCGCAGATAGTATTATCAGATAGCTGGAACTTAGGAGAAATAAACGCGTGTTTTCCGGTTACGAGTGGAGAAGAGAAAGGAAGTAAATTTTTACTAGGAAGTGATAAACTATCTGAACAACTGTGGAATTTAAAACACAAGCCAATTTTAGAAAGGTTTAGCGTTACTCACCACTACAAAGTAGAAGATTTTACCAACCAAAAAGTTATAATATTTGGTGTGGCAGAGCACAATATTCATTTTGAAAGGGATTTAAATTCAGAGCAAAAGGATTCAATACATGAACCGGAAAATTACGTTTTAGTGTTTTACCCAGGCGTACTAACGTGGCACGAACATCGTCATTTGAACAGAGGTTGGGAAGAGAAACAAGTAATATGTTTAATGCATTAAGCATATATATTTATATCTTCATATACTATATTAGTATTTAGTTAAAAAGGTGTACTACGCGAAAAAAGACTTGCCTTTTTATGCCAAAACGCACATAACTTGAATAGCAGCAGGTAAATATAAGAAATTTGTCTGGCGCTAGAAAAGATAATTTTGTGAGGTATGAAATGGGGTTCAGCGAAGAAAAGAAAGAATCTTTTAACAAGTTTTTTAAAGAAGTATCAAGGAATGGATTTAAAAATATTAATAAAAGGGATGAAAAAGGAGAAACAGTATTGCACCATGCAGTAGAAAATTCCGATCACAAAACAGTGAGGTTATTAATAGAAAAAGGAGCGGAGATCAATGCAAGAGATAAAAATGGTTATACGCCACTGCACTGTGCAGTATTCGCAAAAAGTTTAGAAAATGTAAAAGTACTGCTAAGGTCAGGAGCGGAAATAAATGCCACTCAATATGTCAGTGGATGTACGCCACTGCACTCTGCATGTAAAATAGGAGGAGCAGGAGTTGAAATAATAAAAGAGCTAGTAAAAGCAGGATCTGAAGTTAATCAACTGAATAAGTATGGTTCAACACCAATGTATTACATATGGGAAAGTGAAAAGTATTGTCTATGTGATAGGGAAGAGAGTGAAAAGGCAAGTAAATTTTTGAGAGCAAAAGGTGGAGTAACAAAAAGTAGAAAACTGACGTGCTATGGAATAGAGGGGCTAGTGGGAGAAATAGCAGACAAGTTGGATAGGAGCTATATGCCAGAGCTAAAAATAATGGAGATCGAAGAAATAAGGAAGAGAGACAAATCATTAATAAAGAAAGAATGTCAAAATTTAGCAACCAAGATAATGTGCCAAGTAAACGAAATGATAGATGAGGTGGTGAGAATTAAAAAAGGGACTTAAATTTAAAGAAAAGGTGAGGTAGGTTATGAGTAAAAAAGAAAAAGAGGATGCACTAAAAGAATTATTAGAGAACTCAGGTAAAAATATTAAGGAGACAAAAAAGGAACTGCATTATGCAGTAGACGGAAAAACAGTGAGCTTATTAGTTGAAAAAGGAGCGAATGTGAATGCAGCGGATGTAGAAGGATATACAGCACTGCACCTAGCGATAACGGAGAAACGTCTAGAAACAGTTAGAGAATTGATAAAATCAGGAGGGAATGTAAATGCTGAAGAGTATGGCAGTAAATGCACACCGCTGCACCTTGCATGTGTGGTGGGGAAAGTGGAAATAGTGGAGGAGCTAGTAAAAGCAGGGGCTGAAATAGAACAAGCAGATAAATTTGGGATGACAGCGATGGATTATGCGAAAAATAGTAAAGAGGTAACTGAAGTATTGAAGAAAGAAACAGACAGAATAGAAAAGTTATTTGAGAAATTATGAGAGGCTGAAAATATGGAAAGAAAGGAAGAAATAGAAAAGAAAGTAATGAATTTAGAGAAAAAAGCGTTGGAAGAGGTGAGGAAAATATGGAAAAAGGTATATGGAGAAGGAGCGCCTAGATACTCAAAGAAATACCTGATACCAAGATTAGCTTATAGAATGCAGGAAAAAGCGTACGGAGAAATATCAAGAAAAGGGGCAAAAAGACTAGAATACCTGGCAGATCGACTAGAGAAGGGAAAAAGGATAAGTAGCGATAAACTGCCAGTAGAGGGAACAGAGCTAATATTAGAAAGAGGGGAAGAGACGCATGCGGTAATGGTAACAGATAAGGGTTTAATCTATAAAGAAGAGTTTTATACGTCATTATCAGCAGTAGCCGGCAAAATAATGGGAATGAGTTATAATGGACCGCTCCTATTTGGAATGAGAGATAAGGAGAAAGAATGCTGAAAGAGGTAAGATGCGCGATATATACGAGAAAATCAAATGAAGACGGGCTAGAACAAAAGTTTAATAGTTTAGATGCACAGCGAGTAGTATGTGAGAAGTATATAAAAAGCCGAGAAGGGTGGGTAGCATTGGCAAAAAAGTACGATGATGGAGGGTTCTCAGGGAGTAATTTGAATAGACCAGCGATAAAGGAATTGTTTGAAGATGTAAAGGCAGGAGAAGTCGACTGTGTAGTAGTATATACGCTAGATAGGTTATCAAGAGAAACAAAGGACTGCATAGAAGTAACATCATTTTTTAGAAGGCACCGGATAAGTTTTGTAGCAGTAACACAAATATTCGACAATAATACGCCAATGGGAAAATTTGTACAAACAGTGCTATCAGGGGCGGCACAACTAGAAAGAGAAATGATAGTAGAGAGAGTAAAAAATAAAATAGCAACATCGAAAGAACAAGGGTTATGGATGGGAGGAAATCCACCGCTTGGCTATGATGTAAAAGAAAAGGAATTAATAATAAATGAAAAAGAAGCAAAAATAATAAAGCATATATTTGAGAGGTATATGGAGCTGAAGTCAATGGCAGAATTGGCAAGAGAGTTAAACAGAGAAGGATATCGAACGAAAGCAAAATCAGATATCTTTAAAAAGGCAACAGTGAGGAGAATAATAACAAACCCAATATATATGGGAAAAATCAGGCATTATGAGAAACAGTATAAAGGAAAGCATGAAGCGATAATAGAAGAAGAAAAATGGCAAAAAGCGCAGGAATTGATAAAGGATCAGCCGTATAGAAAAGCAAAATATGAAGAGGCGCTACTAAAGGGAATAATAAAGTGCAAGAGCTGTGATGTAAATATGACACTGACATACTCAAAAAAGGAGAATAAAAGGTACCGATATTATGTATGCAACAATCACCTAAGGGGAAAAGATTGTGAATCAGAAAACCGAAATGTAATAGCAGGAGAAGTAGAAAAAGAAGTAATGATGAAGACAGAGCAGCTATATGAAAATTGGAAAGAAAAGACCGAAGAAAAATGGGAAAATTTAAGTTTTGGAAAGCAGAAAGAAGTGGTGAGAAAGTTAATAAAGAGAGTAATGGTAAAAGAAGATGGAATAGAGGTGAGTTCAGAGGATAAGGTGGAATTTATACCAATGTGGCTAAAAAAGAAAGGAAACAAATGCACAGTAGTAGAACCAGAAGGAAAAACAAATAATGCGCTACTGAAAGCAGTGGTAAGGGCTCATCTGTGGAAACGTCAACTGGAGGAAGGAAAATATAGGAGTGTGAAAGAGCTGAGCATTAAAATTAATATAGGTACAAGACGCATACAACAAATTTTAAGATTAAATTATTTAGCACCAAAAATAAAGGAAGACATAGTAAATGGGAGACAGCCAAGGGGTTTGAAGTTAGCTGATTTAAGGGAAATACCGATGCTATGGGGTGAGCAGTTGGAAAAGTTCTACGGATTAGTGTCTTAATTACACCGTTTAACAAAAGGGGGAAACTATGAAAACGCCAAAGCTATTAAAAGGTATTGCTAAAAAATTTAAAAATAGGAAGGGAAGCACGATAGCCACCACTGCAAAAGGAGCTGCTATAGAGGAATCAAGGACTTCTAATAATATGCCAGCAGATGTTGAAGAAGTGAAAGTTGAGGTGAAAGAGCAAACCAATGTTGATAAAGCTACAGAGACCGACACTCAATTATGTAATGAAAATAGTGAGATAGAACAACCAATATTTGAAAGCAGCGAAAGAGCTCAAAACTCCTCAATAGAAACTACTGTAGAGCCAACTTCCGTTAATAGAGAAACTGATAAGCAAGAGCCAAATGCCCCTGAAGGAACATCTTCCGCTGAACCATGTTTTGATGCTACAGACGAAAAAGACAAACCGTTAACGCAACAAAGGCAAGCAATCCTAGCTAGTGTTGTTGGTGCAGTGTTATTAGTGGGTAGCGTTGTATTTTATACATTGAAAATCGATGTTACAGTAGCAGTGGTTGTGGGAATAGTTGGACTAGCATGTATAGGCCTTGCGCTGTATAATATCATAAATCTCAACACCAAGCTCGAGAAAGTAGAGGAACAATCCATTACTGCTCATCCTCCTTTGAATCCAACATAAAAGGCTACATCTAAAAAACCATAAACGTCAGGAAAGTTCTTAAATAAGACAACTTTTTTAGAATAATCTCTAAATTATTAACTCAATACTTATTTCCCTACTACTTCTCCTTACCTTGAGTGTATAGTTTATTGAATACCTCCAAGAATCTTACTTTGAAAATACATCAATTTTTTTTACCCCTCCAAGACCTTTTTTTTGTTTAATAATTTTAGTTGACTTTATGAACACACTACTATTTCTTTCGAAACTTCCATCTTTTGCAGCTGGTCTAAACTATCAATTGGCCTCATAAGAGTAGACGGAGCATCTGATTCTTTTACTACACAATCTAATTGCTTAATAGTTTTACTTGACTCTATAGATACATTTCTTTCAAAATTTCCATCTTTTACAGCTTGTAGAACACTTTTTCCTCCTAAAAGGCAACTTTCCCCTAAACTTGATCGACCTTTTAACTTGTCAAACTTCTCCTGGCTCTCTCCATCAAGCTTTACTTCTATTATATTACTATCTTTATCACTAGAACATAGATGAACAATAATCTTTCCTACTTGAGTAGTAAAAGACATTTCAACGCTACCTCCTAAGACATCTGTATAATTTCTTTTTCCTCCTACATTTTCAACTCTTACTATACTCTCTCCAATATGAAATATATGATGTCTAAAACTTAAATCTTTCACTTTTGGATTATTTATAACTTTTGCAACCTCAACAGTGCTATCTTGCGAATATTTTACATAAAAATATCCATTATCCATTTCTGCGTGTAAAGCTTTGCCTTTGGCACTACTGTTTATAATACCTTCATATGCTACGCTTTTTAGCTTGTTATCGATTTCTTCACGTTCTGCAAAAATCTCATAACTGAACCCATAAGTTGCATACAATAACCTATCATCATAAAAGGAACTGTATTTTACTCTTCCGCCTTTTAATAGTAAATTATTCATGATATTGCGTATAACACCTATATTTTCGTCATCTGACACACCCTCATAGGCAGGAATATCTCTTATTTCCTTAAAAATTAAACTTGTTATAGTATACTCATCATCGTTACATTTTGAATTGAGCCTTATCCCTTTTTGCAAATATTTATTTGTTATGCACTCTATACGTTCTAAAGCAGTGTTTGTAAAATTTTCATGCTTATCCCTATAACCTTGATCATTTTTTGCTACTACACCTTTTAACTCTTTACAAAATTCATCAATTAGGCTTTTCTCATTCTCAGTCAGTGGTAGATCTAGCTTAATTAAAGCAGAGTCTCTTGGATTAATAGGGTAATGACCATCGTTTTTCCAGTATAAATCACTATCATCAGTTTCATTTTGATACGACAATGTATGTTTTACACATGTGCCAGCAATCTTCCCAGTTTCATGTCTCTGATCAAGGTCATAACATTCCGGACGATTACTTATTCCTTGGAAAAACAAACTATAATCACCTGAATCGGCTACGTCATTTTCAGGAGTTGGTCCCTCATTGCTATTACGCTCAATTTTTGACCACCGCGGCCCAGCACTCAATTCCTCTCCCAGCTTTTGGTCACTGATAGGTTCTACAACATGTTCTATAGACTCTGTAACTTCACTCATACCCTCTCCCTAGCACAGACAGACAGTTTATTATGTACGATATGTAACATGAGTCAAGCTAATTTAAACATAATTTTAATGTTTTTGAATAAAACTCCTGCGAGCGAGAGAGGCAACAGGATTACTTAAATCATCTTTTCTCTGCACCCGAATACTTAATTTCTCCGCTTCATCTGCTGTTTTTGAGTAAAGTGCTTTCAAGTTTTCTAAGAAATCTTCAATTGTTTGAAAAGTCACAAACCTTCCTTGTTTTTCTTGATTGTGATAAAGACATTCTAAATCTTTTGTCTCTCGTTCTATATTAGATAATGTTTCATTTATGAAGGTGATCAGCTCTTCATTTTTACTAGAATAAGCGGTCATTTTACCACAAAGAGTCTTGTTTTTTTGAACAAGTAAGTTAACTTCTTCGATTAATCCTTCTCTGTCATCTTCGATTTCTCGGATAATTTTTTCTTTTGAAGCTAAATCTTGCATTTGATTTTGCATTCTCCCTCTTAAATCTCTAACCTAAAGGAAAATGCGCCAAATATTCTTTCTTGTACTTTATTTGATTTAAATTATAATCTAGTGTTGCAAGGTAAGCATCTTTCTCTTCAATTTCCTGTTGCATAGTTTGGCATTTTTCTATAATAGAATCTCGTTGCTTTTTAAAATTTTCCATTTTCCCTTTCAACGTCTTAGTATTGTATTCACTAACCTTCCCTTCATCATCAAGAGCAGCTAACTGATTCTTTAATTCCCAGATTTCACTATCTTTATGACTTAACTCTTTGTTTTTTAACGTGCTTAATTTTTGTATTTCTTCTTCTTGGCTTTTTAATTCTATTTCTAATTTTTCTTTTCCTGTTGTTAATTCAGAAATGCTCTTGTATTTATCATCCAATTGTTGTTTTATATCAATTATCTCTTTATTTTTCTGCTGTAATTGATTCCTTAATTCTTCTGCTTGATTGTTTGCAGTTTCTTTAGCTTTTTCCTTCAGAATTAGTTCTTTTTCTAGCTCTTTTTTAGCAAATTTATTTTTCCTAGCCTCGATCTCCCCATTACTGCTAATTATTTTATATGAAAGTGCAACCGCTAAAAAAGATAGTATAGATAAAACCGTTACGATTGTAAGAGTTGAGTTCAAAAATTCAACTGAAGACAAAAGGCCAAAATAAGAGGCTGCAGAGAGTGCTGCGGATGCGAGCAATGTAAAAGTTGCAAAAGCACTAGCTATAAGATAAAGTGTGTTGGTTTGATTGCATAAATCCCTCATTATCTTTTCCCTACAGGTAAAATGATCGCCACATTATTATAAGCGTCTAAGGAAAGTAAGCTATAAAAAATTAACATAAATCTATACTCACTGTACATTTGCTATTTCAGTTTCAAGTGCTGCTATCTAAAGAGATAATTTTACTATCTTTTTTAGCTTGCAGAAGGTACAGTTAATCGTTATACATGACCTGTTACCAAAACACAGTCATTCTAATTGGCTTAATAATTATGTCAAGCTAAGATTCGTGGTGGTCAATAAAAATTTGTATTGGAGTAGGTGGTGTGAATAGAAAAAATATGCGAAAGGCGAATCTTACACCATTATTTTTTGCGAACAGTGTACCTCGAAAATCTGGTGCTGTTGTTGAGTCTGATTCTAAACAGGTGAAGGATAAGGATGAGAACACGAATTTGGAACAGGAAAGTGGTGTACCTAATACCGGTAGTTTTGATGAATTATGTGATACGCCTAGTAGTACTCGTAGTTTTTGTATTTCGGCTGGCACACCCGATGAAGAGAAGATACTGGGGCTTGAGTGGGATAATTACTCTCTATACTTTACTGATGTAAATCAAGATCTAAAGTTGAGTCAGAAAAGTCAAGAAGAGATTGTAATAACTTTCTCCCAGATTAATGAGAGTACTGACTTGGGCATAGTGCAAGAGAAATCGACAACAGTAGAGAGTAAAAAAGATGCTACAATAAATCTACAGTTAGATGGACAAAACAAAAATAAAATTTTAGTAGCATCGGATGAGGAGGCAAAAGGTTACGATGAGAACAATAACAGTCCACTAGTTAGTAGTGAAACACTATTGTCAGAAGGTGAAAATGATACTTCTAGCAGTGTTCAAGAAGCAACGTTTGCTAGAGATAATCCTAAAGTAATGTTAAGTGAAGAAGATATAGAACTGAGTATCAGTAACAATTTTGATATTAATAACTTTAGTTTTCTCAACTATAACAAAGAAAGTGGTAATGATTCAGGCGCCGAATTCACTGATGGTGATGATTCAGGACGGGAAAAAGTTGATAATGAAGCTGAAATATTTCTAGGATCAAATGAAAATATATCAAGTCCTATTTTAAGTGAAGAAAGTTTTGTTACTGCTAAAAATGAAGGCGAAACATATAAAAGTCCTAATAATAGTATTTTTATACATTCAAATGGTACTCAGTTTGATGTAAGTGAAGATGGTATTTATACACACGATGATTCACAAGATGTTTCATTACGAAATGAACAGAATGTTAGCAAAGAAGGTTTAACAGGGACTTTAGTAAAGTTGGATGATGGAGAAAATAAAAATATTAAAATAACTGGCAAAAGTGCCCCAGGAGCATCGAAGCAAAGTGAAGGTGATAATGATCAATTACTAAATGGCAGTGAACCACTGATTTCAAGAAGTAGTACTCCAAACAATTCACCAAAAGATGTAAATAGAAAGAGCACATATAGTAAATTATCAAAAATCTGTAGAGATAAAAATGAAGGTGAAAAATCAGTCTATAAAACTTCAAGCTATAATCCATCGCAGAAGAATTCTAAAGGAAAGAAGGTCTTTTTGTGTCTTACAGTGTTGTCATGCACTGTTTTTTTTGTATCAATAACTTCTTCATTTTTAGGAAAGCCTCTTATCTCTGATCTGAAAGGTAATCTCATATCATTAGCAATTTTGGGTACCGCTTGTGTAATTTTAGGTGCTATTACCCTAGTTCTATATTGCTATCCTCAAGATAAAGAAAACGAGCCACCTGATGCATTAGAACAAGTTAGCGTGGATGATACTGAAATCGAGATATTGTCATCATAAATTTTTGTGACCATTCGCCGGAATAAAAGGGGTTTATAAAGTTAGAATAAGGTACGGTATTGGCCATATGAAGGTATAACTTAGGAAAAGTTAGAGAAATTATGTAGGATTTAAAATGCGAACTTGCGGATTATTAAGCTTATCACTTTTAATATTAAGTAGTAGTTTTGTATATGCTGATAGAGCAGTGATATCTTCTTGTGATGAAATACCTTCAGATTATAGCGGCAAGGTTTTTAAAATTAAGACTGATTACCCGGTTGAGATTAGTAATATAGAAAGACCATGGGAACATATATCATTTAAGGAGGAACCGCAAAAATACGCCTATACAATTTTAAAGTATATATATGATGGGAATATAGACTGCGATTTTGATTTACATTGCAATAAGGTTGCTAATTGGTATCATGCGCCATGGATGCACTACGGGATAAATGGTAGAGAATTTGTTAATGGTTTAACGAGAGAACGATCCTTTAAGCCTGGTGAATTGCATAATGATCAAAAATCCATGCTACAAAATTGGGCAATTTCTATTGTTAATGAGCAAGGTAGCTATACATATGGGCAAGTCTGGAAAGATATAAACAATCCTGATATTACCAGAGGGGAATTCTTAGATGGTACAGTAAGCACAAAATTAGTATTCACAGAAGCAACACAGAAGGATATTCCAACTCTTAAAAACAGTATCTCTTGGACTAGCTATATTAATCAATCTGAAAAAGGAACTCCAAAGGTATTTAAGCAACTGAGATTATTTCAAATTGACTTTTTAGTCAAAGATAAGAGATCAGAAGAAACAGGATGGGTTGCAGGTACGTTTATTTATGATTGTACCATAAATAATAAAAATCCATGGTTGAATATGAAGTTAATGGGTATTGCTTGGGGTAACGACACTAATTATTTTACGGCAGATTATATAATCGGAAAAAGGTTATTAGAATGTTGGATAAATCCCGATGTGATGAAAAGTTCTTTAGGATATTTAGGTAGACTTAATGGTCCAATAGATAATAAAAAATCTTCATGTTTGTCATGCCATAGTACAGCACAACATCCTGAGAAATCTTCATCAGTACCACCAAAGCATGCAAAGGAACAAGAAATAAAACATTGGTTTAGGAATCTAAAGGAAGAATCATTTGATGATGGAGCATTTAATTTTGATTATTCCAAGCAGTTGAGCCATGGCATTAGAAACTACTATAGTGCTAAAAAAGAAAATGATCCTATTGGGTGTAATGCCTTTAATTATAAAGATATCACTCAAACTCCAATCAACTAATACAGTTTATGGCTTATTTATAATGGTCTTTTAAACGTGTGAGGGTGAAACTGTCAGATGGAAAACACAACAAGGCAATATCTTCTTGTGGATAGAATACCTTTGAAAGAAACACCTAACTTTAGCGTCACAAAAAATTTCATTATTTACTTTCTTCAAAAACACGAAAAAAGTACGTATATTTGTGAGAACAATTTAAACAAAAGCGGCGTTGTGAAAATAAAAACATAAAATTACTGCAACAAAGCTAGGCAAATTAATTCGTATATAAATGTGGCTAAAGTAGGCTAATATAGCTGGTTTTACGATATAGTAGAATTATTATATAGAAAAGTTCGAACGGTACACGTGGTAGCCCACTGTGTATCAAGAAGCAACAGCGTAATAGGTGCATATTGTAGAAGATTAAAGAAACGGCTAGGAGCACCAAAAGCGATTACTGCTACGGCAAGGAAATTAGCGTGTATCTTCTACAGTATGTTAAAGTATGGACAAGAGTATGTTGAGAGAGGGATTGACTACTATGAGAAACTGTATAAACCCCAGTTATGGATTAACCAACACAGTAAGGCTTAGAAATAGAAGGCTTTTTCGACTGCATGAAATATGAAATGAATGTTGAAAAAATATGTACCAAAAAATTTATTGGCGATCTGTGGCGTGTATGTTCAAGCTCAAATTTATTTTTCAAACAACCAAAGACTGTCTCAATAATCGATCTTTTCCTTAGTAAAATCTTCTCTTTAAGTGAAATTAGTGCGTTTTTCATACCTTTTTTTACTTTAGTGACTAGCTTCAGGCCTCTATCGAAGAGTTTCTCAAAGAGCTCTTTCTTTATATAGCCTTTATCTCCAAACAAAAGTCCAGTCAGTCTTTTAGTTATAGTTGGCACAGGCTTTCTGTCATCAACGTTGCCTTTGGTTAGAGTAAGTGATTGAATTTCTCCAATTTCATTAATCACCAAGTGCAATTTAAAGCCAAAAAACCAACCATACGTGCTCTTACCAATTTCTGCTAAACCATCAAAACCTAGAGATCCTTTTCTTGTGACAAACGGCAATTGTAGAAGTGTCGATATAAAAAGTACCTGTCATTTTCGCTTGTTCGCAGAACCATTGAAGAAGTAATACTAAATACCGTAAAACTCTCGGCTTTAAGGCAATAAATCTGTGATATGAAGGCATCTTTGAAAACTCTGATCTATAGAGTAGTTGAAGATAACAAAGATAAAAAGCCTTGAAGTTTTTACATGGCGATTGGTGATATAACAAGATTATGGTTAGAATTTCTGAGTGCGCTATTTCTGGTACTCTTGTTGGTTTCTTGCCATTTGATAAGAACTTATTTGCAAAATTTTCATCTACTGCACGACAAAAATCCTTGACGCAGCAGTAAAGTTCTGTAATATCTTTCTTCATGGGTAACCTCTTAATTTATTGCTAAAATATTCGAGTTTACCCTATTTCCCTCTTTATTAATTCTACTTTTATCTTTTTTCTAATCCATAACTGAGGTTATAAGGAGAGAGTATTGAAGAATTTA
Source organism: Wolbachia endosymbiont (group A) of Pipizella viduata (assembly GCF_964028555.1). Taxonomy (NCBI): domain Bacteria; kingdom Pseudomonadati; phylum Pseudomonadota; class Alphaproteobacteria; order Rickettsiales; family Anaplasmataceae; genus Wolbachia; species Wolbachia endosymbiont (group A) of Pipizella viduata. Next base: position 180,799 of record NZ_OZ034787.1, read on the forward strand.
AACAAAAAGGCCAGTGAACTTGGTTATACTTTAATAAAAAAACATGAACTAATAGAGGGAGTTTGTTAGAAGCTTTCTTATGAAGTATATAACAATGTTGCAAAAAATAATATCATAGGATTCGGGGGAATGTTCAAAAAAGTGTGTCAAACCGAGAAGTAAAAATAAAATAGAAACAAAAAATGGAGGTTTGACACAGTTTATTTAACCATACGCGTCAAGTTAAGGGAAAATGAGCAAATTTAGGGAAGTTAAGGTAGATACTCTAGTTTTTCTGTACTTGTCTTTTAATGAAAATCGTGACCAAGTTATGGTAAGCTTTTTAAGAAAAATTTTCAAACTATTAACTCTATTCTTTAGTGCTAAAAATAACTCTCTAATTCGCCTTTTAAGCTCAATAAATGCCTTTGTTAAGCTAAGCTCCGTATATTTTTTCAGTTCTGTACAACCCACTATTCCATGAAATATAAGAATTGCACATAATTTAGCATATAATTCACATAATACTCTGTATGGCTTTCCTCTCAGCTTATCAAGCCTTATATTACTCTTATATAATTTGAACAATAATTCAATTTGCCACCTTGCTCTGTAGATTGTTAATACTTGCTCAGCACTAATCTTACTTTTTGGAACATTAGTTATAAATATCGACCAATTTAGTAACTTTTGGTTCCTTTGAGAAGATATGTATCCATGTGATCTTGCTACCCTATTAGCCTTTCTTCTTCTAGCCATAGCTTGTTCTTCAGCTAGTTTTTTACATATAATTCTCACTTTAACCCTTGTTTCTTTTCCTAACAACACCTCCTGTTCTAGAAAAGATCGATCTTCCAAATGTTCTAGTAAATCTATTTTTTGACCTATCTCTATATCATATATATTCGTGTCAGATTTATAACGACTTATAAAATAAGCTCCCGTTTCATTGATCTGTTTAAAAGAACTTGGGACAAAATAACCAAGGTCAGATATTAGCAAATCGTTACTTGATATCTCGATCAAATGCTCCCTATAACCTTGATCTGACCTTACTCCCTCCTTTATGTTAAGTTGATCCAATGTCTGATTTAAGTAATCAAAAACTAATTGTAACTTTATTCCAGACTTAGTGTTACTCTCATAACCTTTGTAACTAGTACCATACCCTTTATATAGATTTTCCATACTGTTAGGCAGAGCTACTATCCAATAACTCGACGCTTTTAAATTGCTGCAAGATTCTACAATCAATTTGCAGGGTATTTTTAAATAAAGCCATAGATTCATTGTACATTCTTTTCATAAATTCTACTACTTCTTTAGTAAACCTGAAATCTAAACCCTGTTTCGTTATTATCACAGATTCTTCATTTAATAATTGGCACATTGTATCTATGCTGCAGTTTGAAACCCCTATATTACCCAAAATTATAGCTTTTATGAATGATGAACCACTCAATTTTCTCTTCCTTTTTATAAATCCTGTTTCAATTGATATTTCATTTGCTCTCTCATTGAAAAATTTGTTGAGGTAATTTGATAAGCAAGTTATTTTATTCATCATTAGTTCTCTCACTAAAATATATCCGAGAGAACTTATACCTTGTTATCCTATCTTCTTCATACCTTTATTTCCTTAACTTGACGCGTATGCTTCTTTGAACGCTCTCACATTCCCTAACCAGATACAACTATAACTTTTATTGTTTAATAACATTTGTGCCATTCTCTCTAACTTGAGCTTATGGTTTAAAGTACTTAATGACCAAGAGCATAATTATTACTACAAATAGGTGGTCTTAGGCTTTCAAGATGACTATTTACTTTCAGCGAATCGTCCAAATCATGCTCTATTTTTTGTGTTTTTATCTCGAATTTAAATCCTAATTTTTCGCAGAATTTTTGAAAATATTCTTTAATAATATCAAACAAGTTTCTACTTTCCCCTTTATAATTTTTTAGTTCCTTAGGAATAGTAAGTAATAATTTGCCATCTTTATAGGTTACACCATCTTTACCATCTTGAGACTCAAGTACAAATTCAAGTGAAGTCGATAGATCGCATATTTTTTCTCCTGGGTTATCAAACTTCGTTACGGACACTAACATATCAGATTTTACTTTTGTACTGATTGGATCAGCACAATCAATACACATTGTTTTATTCTTGCTATATTCCCCTTTTAATCCATATTCCAAGAGTGAACTTTCAAGAATAGGGATGCTTACAGCAAATTCATACCCCGCTTGGTTACAATTAGTGATTATTTCTTCTAAAATAGAGTCATTTGGAACACTTGCTTCTGCGTATTGGAACATTTCCTTAAAAACTTCTTTTACAAATGGGCGATAGTTCTTATTCTCATCTCCTACTTTTAGTAATAGATGCAGATGCTCTCTTCCAGCATTGTAAAATCTCTCAAAATCTTTCCCATATGAGGTGGTTTTCTGATAATCAGGAATTTCAGAATTTTTGCAGTGACTTTTCCATAATTCACATAACGCATTATGTGCAAGTTCCTTTTCAAGATCCTTGAGGACTGAATCAACAAAAGCTCTACCATAATCTGTATCTATTTTTCTTTGTTTTTCTCTTGCGGTTTCAGTACTGTATATATCATAACTATTAAAAAGGTTGCTTTTGCGATATTGAGCTCCTTCCATTAACGCAGAGGTTAAAACTGTATCTATAATTTTTCCATTAATAACAAAGTTCATTCTTGGAAAATCGAAATATATTGTTTCACCAGAGTTTGCTGATTTATTGCTCTCACCAGCCTTTAATTCACTAAAACCAAATTCTTTAATTTTAGCCTTCAATGTAACTATTGGATTTGCCTCACTCATACTCCCTCTTTCTTCAAAGTCAATTATACCATAAGAGTTATTAATAGATTATTGACAATATGTAAGCTTAACAAAGGCTTTACACTATCTGTATAATAAATACGCTAAGACAAAAATTTAGATCTAGAAAAGATAATTGAACTTTATTACATTCCATCTATAATAATTTAAAGTAGCAAGCCTCAAACTAGAAGCCTGCTATTACTTACTGGTTACTTTACATCAATTCTCTTGATATGTTTCTCCGACTTAGGTATGGTTACGTGCAATACTCCATCTGAAAAATTAGCAGACACTTTATCTTGCTCTACATTTACTGGAAGCTGAATAGACCTATAGAAAGATCCATAGTATCTTTCTCGATGGTAAAACTGCTTATCTTTTGACTCGTTATTACACGTCTTTTCACCCTTCACTATTAAGCTGTCGCCAGATATACTAATGTCTATGCTTTCTTTGGAAATACCTGGTAGCTCTAGCGAGAGACAATAGCTTTCTTTTGTTTCATAAAAATCGCAAGCTGGTAATAGACTACTACCTCTTCTGGAAAGCTCTGAGTCCCATCCTGTAAAGAAGCTATCAAATATGTTATCAACGGCTCTTTGTAGTCCTCTTACACTAAAGTTATCACAGTTATTGTTTTTATTTGAATGAACTATATTACTCATGTTGTACCTCCTTTCACTAATATATGCATTACATAATCATTCTACTTACTAATTTCAATCCTAAATCTAAAGTCAGAGCTTTTGTTAGATGTGAAAAGTTGTTCCAATTTACTATGACTTGATTATGAGAAAAAAATCTTATTTGGATTACCATGGGTAATGCTATAAACTAGATTAATTGTAGTACGTAGAGTTATTGCATTCCTCCCATTTCTGCGATTATTTTCTTCATCTTCATTTGATAAGTATTTTACTTTTCAAACTTACCTCCAATGATTTATTTAATATTCCCCAACTTTGAGTGCACTAAATTTGCTCATTTTCCCTTAACTTGACACGTATACTTTTTTGAATATTCCCATAAAACCTTTAAAATAATCTTTAAATTACTAAAGCCATTACTTAATGTTGAAAGTAGCTTGTTCTGCTATTTTTCCTTAACTTAAACGTACTGTACTTGAGATGTACTTGAGGTAATCACTACATTGTTAATATTAGTATTAGGATTACTGATGCTAAGAGGTTTACAAGCATCTATCAAAATTCTTAAGTCTTCGTTACTCAGGTAACTAAATATTTTTTCAGTACAGTCATATGGTAACTCAGGAAAATTGTTAAAGAGAAAATGGAAAATTTTATTGCCTTGTTCAAGTAACTCTTTTCTTTCCATACCCTTTCTGAAATGACTTTCGATCATACTAGCATATATTGGAAATTTTGTTTTATAGTCGTCTGATTTTAAAACCTGCACTATATTTTCATTCCTCATATATATTGCTAATGAGCTTGTACCTTTTGCCAAGATATCATAAAATGAAATGTTAGAATTATTAATCTTCTCACTCTTCATCCTTGCTATTTCTTCCTCACATTCATCCTGAAAGCCACTTATTTCACCACTGATACTCATTGATAGTAAATTTTTTTCACTTACATATAAATTTGCGGTTTTCATTTTAACTATGTGGCGTTTAAGAGCTTCAGCAGTTACTTCACACGAACAGACACCACGATCAGGATCGTAATAACCATCATCATCAGAGTCATAGTTGTTGAGTTGACTATAGAATGACCTTATACCAGCCATAGCAGAATCAAGTGGTGTATGATTATTTCTACTCGTAATATTAATATCAGAGCCATATTCCAAAAGAGTTGTAACAACTTCTTCATGTCCTTCTTTAGAAGCAATGTGAAGTGCTGTTCTGCCATACTCATCTCTAGAGTTAATATCAGCACCAAATTTCAAGATAGTCTCAATAATTTCCTGGTAACCTTTTTGAGCAGCCAGGTGCAGTGGTGTTATGTCACTTTTAATTTTAGAACCAACTTTAGCACCGCATTCTAGCAATACTTTTACAACCTCTTTATGGCCTTTTTGAGTTGCAATATGAAGTGCAGTTATTCCATCTTTTTGCTTAGCGTTTGCGTTAGCTCCTTTGTTCAAGAGCATTTTGCTAATTACTTCATTTCCTTGTTGAGCAGAAAGATGGAGAGGTGTTATATCACTTTTAACTGTAGAATTAACATCTGCATTATATTCTAAAAGAGCTTCAACAACTTTCGTATATCCTTTCTGAGCAGCAGCATGAAGCGTCGTAATACCATTTTTGGTTTGAGCATTTATATTAGCTCCCTTACTTAGAAGCAGTTTAGCAATTTCTCCCTTAATATTAATATCAGGATCTTCATTAGTAAGAAATCCAAAAAAACCTTCACTCTCACTTAAAGCAGTAAAATGCAATGCTGTTCTTCCATATTTATCACTAGCGTTAATATCAGTATCGTGTTGCAAAAGAGCTTCAACGATTTCTATGCATTCCTTCTTAACAGCAATATTCAATAGATCAGGACTATCTTTTATATTAGCTCTATTAGTTAAAAGTAGCTTGGTAATTTTTAAATCGGCATTCTCAATAGCATAAAATATTGGAGTTTTTCCGGTTTTATCTTGAGCATTTATATCAGCTTCATAGCTTATCAACAATTTAGCTACTTCTTCCTGTTTGTTTTTGGCTGCACTATGTAAAGGTGTAAAACCTTCTTTAAATGTTGAATTGTATAACGTATTAACGTCAGCACCATACTTTAATAGGTCTTCAATAATTTTCAAATATCCTTTTTCAACAGCAGCATGTAATAACTTAGGATTATTTGCATCTTCTGGGTTAACAATAAGGCCATATTCTAGAAGAGCCTCAACAATCTTTTTATACTCTTCTCCATAGCCGTGCACTGCGATTTTAAGAGAGCTTCTGTTACTTTGATGATTAATATCAGGACAATACTTTAAAACATCCTCAACAATCATTAAATATCCTTTTTCAACAGCGAGGTGTAGTGTGGTTTTGCCATCTTTGTCCTGATTATCAACTTTAGCTCCATGTTGTAAGAGCAGCTTTACAACTGTTTTACGTCCTGTTTTGGTAGCAATATGAAGTGGCGTTAAATTACTATTTGTGCTAGCATTAATATCAGCACCTTTATTCAAGAATAATTTCACAGCTTCTTCATTGCCTAGTTCAGAAGCAAAATGTAGTGGCGTATATCCTTCCTTCAATGTGAAAGAATGAGTACAAGCACCATGGTTTAGAAGATCTTCGGCAATATGCATATATCCTTTCTTAGCAGCAATATGAAGAGGGGTTATACTATCTTCCCCTTTAACATCAACATTAGCACCTCTACTTAAAAGCAACGTGATAACTTCTTTACTACCTTTTTCAACAGCAAAGTGCAGTGGTGCATAACCTTTTTTCCATGTTGAAGTACACACACAATTAACATAAGCTCCATATTTTAAAAGATGCTCAACAATCTGTAAATACTCTCTCTCAGCTGCAATATGAAGAGGAGTTATACCATCATTGCTTCTGACGTTAATGTTAGCTCCACGATTTAAAAGTAGTTCAGTAATTTCCATTTTCTTATTTTCAATCGCATTGTGAAGCGGAGTTCTGCCATACTGATTTTTAGCATCAATGTTAGCACCTCTGTCTAGAAGCATCTTAACAATTTCTATGTCACCATTTATAGCAGCAAAATGAAGTGGAGTATTAGAAGGTTTTTTGTTTTTGCTGTTAACTTTAGAACCGTTTGTTAAAAGTAGTTTAGTAACCGCTATATGTTTATTCTCAATAGCATCACGAAGTAAAACATATCCTTCTGACCATGCTTGTGAATAAGATAGTCCAAAAGAATTAATTAACTCCCTTGCTCTTTCTAGTCTTCCTTCACGAACTGCAGAAATTAAACTGTAGCTTGTATTATCATTGCCTAGCATAACTACTTACCCTCCAGATTATAACATTTTCCTTATATTAATATAATCATAAATAGATGATATATTATCCACAGTATATAATATAAGTCAAACTAGTTTAAACATAATATTTTTACTATCTTGCAGTGTTTTAGTTTCTGTAATAAATCCAGGTGTTTACATATACTCTCCTTTAACGCAATAAATATGTCTAATAGAATAAAATGGTAAACTTGTAGCTGTGATGTGGAGTATAAAGTAGCCCATGTACCAAAAATTTGTACTTTTTTCTATATCTACTTTCCTTAATTTGACTCTATGGCTTGCTGAAACTCAGATATTGTAACTGATTTAAGTATAATATTAACTTAGGTTATATATAAATATTTCAATAGTATTATTCAAAGTTTCAAACTTTTAACCCCACTTCCTATATTGACGTCTTGTAAATTTTGATCTGGCTTTTTTAGCATTTCTAACAATTTACCCGCAACATTCTTATGTCCATTAGCTATAGCAACTTGCAATAATGTATTCCCTTGATTATTACGAGCGCTCGTTACAGCTAAAAATTCATCTTGCTTTACTACCCTTAGCTTGTTGATAATTTCAACATTATCTTTTTTTGTACCTTCAAACAATTCTTCAACTAATTTCAGGAAGTTAGCAACTTTCTGATCTTTGGAAAGATTAATAGGTGTTTTGCCTTCTTTATTCTCAATGTTGTAAGTTGCACCATGTTTTAATAAAGATTTTACAACTTCTAAGAAGCCATTTTTAGCCGCAACATGAAGTGATGTAGTACCACCAGAAGTTGTTCTAGCATTAATAAAGTCATTTAATTTATCACGACTTACATATTGTAATAAAACTTCAACAACTTCTCTGTAACCTTTGGAAGAAGCTATATGTAATGGCGTATTGCCCTTGTTAGTAATTTGAGCAACTTCAGCTCCATTTTTTAATAAGGTACTTATAACATCTATGTTGCCGTTGTTAACAGCATGGTGTAATGGTGTTCTTCCATCGGTATCTTTGAAGTTAACAATTACCCCTCTTTTGATGCAATTCTCAACCGCTAAAGGATTGTCATTTTCTATGGCCTCAAGTAACTTTTCAGAAAAAGCAGACTGTAACCTCTGATTGATTGACTCTAAAAACCTTTTTACAGGAATGTCAATATTAAGTTCAACCATTTCTATGAACGATCTTACATCTTTCTTTAACTCACTATGCAATAACTTATAATATTTTGTACCTTGCCCTTTGGAAACGAAGCATTCAGCCTTCCCACCGTAAGCTTCATCTGTATACCCTGACGTTATGTGTTTTGGATCAAATTCTAGTGCTACTAGCATATCATTTACTGACTGTATGCTTTTATTATTTATCGAACCAGGTACACAATCTTTGTATACCTCAACTAAGCGATATGCATTTCCTAGGTAATAAGAACCTTCCTTAAGAGTTTTCCAAGGAGAAGTATTCTTTTCTGAACTATATGGTTGCGACATGCTACGCAACATAGGAAGGTAAAGCTCAGAAAAACGGATATGCACCTCTGTAGCACTTTTAAGCTTCTCAAGTTGATCCAACTCACATTCAGGGCTAAACTGTGATTGAACTTGATCTGGCTCCTTCAGCATTTTTAACAATTTAGTTGCAATATTCTTATGTTTATTGGCTATAGCAACTTGCAATAATGTATTCCCTTGATTATTACGAGCATTTGTTATAGCTAAGAACTCATCAGGTTTTACTGCTCTTAGCTTGCTGATAGATTCAACATTACCATTTTTTATATCTCTAAACAATTCTTCGATCAATTTCAGTAAGTTAGTAACTCTTTGGTCCTTAGAAAGATCAATAGGTATTTTACCTTCTTTGTTCTCAATTTTATAAATTGCACCATGTTTTAATAAAGATTTTACAACTTCCAAGGAGCCACCTTTAGCTGCAACATGAAGTGATGTAGTACCACTAGAAGTAGTTTTAGCATTAACAAAGTCATTTAATTTATCACGACTGATATGTTGTAACAGAACCTCAACAATTTCTTTGTAACATTTGGAAGTAGCAGTGTGTAATGGTGTATTACCTTTATTAGTAACTTGACTAACATTAGCTCCATTTGTTAGTAAGATGTTTACAATATCTATGTGTCCATTGCTAACAGCGTAATGCAACGGTGTTCTTCCATCAATATCTTTATCGTTGGCATCAGCTCCATCTTTTAACAGACGCTGAACAGTTCGTATATCACCTTTACTAGCAGCAATGTTGATATCTTTCTGCAGATGCTGGAGAACCTCTGATGCTTCGCTACCCTCAAGCTTAAATCTAAAATTAATCATCTCTATCTTTTTTAAAATATCTAAAACACTCGGATGACTTGGTCCAAAAACAGCTTTTCTTTGATCAAAACTTTCTCTGTAGACTTTAAGTGCGCTGATCCATTTCCCTTGAGCAAAAAGTACATTTGCTATGTTGTATTGAGTATTCAAGGTTTCTGGGTGATTTTGTTGTAAAGCTTTTTTCTGGATATTTAAAACCTCTTGAAAAGCTTTCAAGGCTTCATGATATTTATTTTGATTGAAGAGTACCCCAGCAATGTTATGTAACGTTCTCAAGGTATCAGCATGATTAATACCTAAAATTATTTTCTTCTTTTCAAAAACCTCTTTATAGATTTTTAAGGACTCTTCGTATTTACCTTGGTTAGCTAGTACCATTGCTATATTATTTTTGGCACTCACAGTGGCTAGATCATGTGTACCTAGTGTTTCTTTCCTCTTTTCAAAAACTGCCCTATTGATATTTAACGCTTCTTCATATTTTCCCTGTTTATCTAATACTAATGCCATGTGAAACTGAGTATTTAAGGTATCTGAATGATTTGACCCTAGTATTTCCTTTTGTCTCTGATAGACTTCTTGATAAATATTAAAAGCTTCTTCATCTTTCCCCTGTCTATGCAGCACTAAAGCGATTGTACTTCTTGTACTTAAAGTATCCTTATCGTTTAAATCCAGCATTTCTTTTTGTTTCTGAAAAATCTCTTTAAGCATATTTAAAGCTTCTTGGTAAATTCCTTGCTTATATAGCACTTTGGCTATATATGTCTGAATATCTAAAGTACCAGGATTGTCTGGTCCTAGTATTTCTTTTCTTCTTTCAAATGCGCTTCTGAAAATACTTAAGGCTTTTTGGTAATTGCCTTGATTCAAGAGCACTAAAGCTGTATCAATCTGAGCGGATACGTCACTTTGCGATATCTGCTTCAACTGCTCGACTTTTGAAAAGTTACTATGTACTGCAGCAACTACTAACGTTTTGTTCTCTCTATTACGAGCACTCATCACTGCTTTTACTGTATCAATATCCTTTATCTTATTTAGGTCATTAATAACTTGAGCATTACCATCTTTAACCTTTTTAAATGATTCACTGACTAGTTTAAATAAGCTAGTTATACTTTTATCCACAGTAAAATCTGATGGTGTTTTCCCACTGTCAGAGACAGCATTGTATACTGCACCATTAGATAATAGGGCCTTTACAACTTTTAAGTGAGAGAACTTAGCAGCATAATGCAGAGGAGTAAACCCCTTGTTACCAACCACATTAGGATTAGCTTTATTTTGTAATAGAATATTGACAACTCCATCATAGCCCTTCCATGCAGCATAATATAATGGTGTTACACTATCAGCATTTTTGGCATTAACAAACGCTCCTGCTTTAATGTAATTCTCAACCTCTGAAGAGCTATTACGTTTTACAGCCTCAAATAATTTCTCAGTTGATGCTAATAGATTGATAACGTCTTTATCGTTAGTCATTTCTAATGGTCTTCTACAAAGCTTGTCAACAGCGTTATAAACTGCACCATTTTTTAATAAAACTTCAATAACGTCTTTATAACCAAAATTAGCAGCAATATGCATAGGGGTTAAGCCATTAGTATCTTTAGCATTAACGTCAGCACCTTGTGCTATCAAATACTTTACAACTTCTAACCGACCTTTCATTGCAGCATAGTGTAGTAATGTCTGGTTAGCTGTACCAAGCTCATTAATACTCAACCCCTTGCTAAGGAAAAACTCTACGGTATCTTTATAACCTTCTCTAGCTGCAATGTGTATAGGCTTTGATCCAGAGGCATTTTTAGCATTAATATTAGACCCTTCATCTACTAGACATTTTACCATTTCCAAGTTACTTTCCTGTGAAGCAATGTGCAGTATAGTCCAATCATCATTGCCTTTAGCATTCATATCTACTTTTTTATACTGCAGTAACATTTTAACCACTTGCAAATGACCATGTGCAACTGCTAATTCTAAAGGTGTTCTGCTCTTATTGTCCTTAACATTAACTTTTGCTCCATTACTTAATAGGACTTCAATAACATTAACATGGCCGTGTCCTGCAGCTATATGTAGTGGAGCACCTTCAACATTTACAAAGTTAACGTTAGCCTTGTTTGCTATCAAAATTTCAGCAACTTCTTCATGGCCTTCTTGTGCCGCAAGATATAATGGTGTTGTACTATTAATAGTCATAGCATCAACATTGGCTCCCCTTGCTATCAGAGCATTTACTATTTCCTTGTGGCCTCTTTTAGCAGCCAAATGTAATAGTGTAGCATCTTCAGGACCTTTCATATTAGTACGGGCCTTGTTTTTTAGCAAAATCTCTACAATATCCCTATAACCAGCGAGCACTGCTAATGATAAAGGTTCACCACCTTCTGCATTAACACTAGCTCCATTTTCTACAAGAACTTCAACGATTTCCTTATGATTATGCTTAATAGCAGAAAGCAATGGTGTTAGGTTGTTACTCTTAACATTAACATTGGCTCCATTTGCTACCAGAATCTCAACGATTTCCTTATGACCTGCTTCCACAGCTACATGTAATGGTGTACTGCCTGCAATACCTTCCGCGTTAACTTTAGCTTTATTTTTTATTAAAAGATTAACAACGTCTTTATGGTCTTCTACAACAGCTGCATGTAACGGTGTAAGACCATAATTAGCTTTAGCATTTACTTCAGCTTTATTTTTTATTAGGAAAACAACAGCATCTCCACGGCCATTTAGAGCAGCTGAATGTAATGGTGTCATACCATCATTAGTTCTAGCATCGACTTCAGCTTTATTTTTTATCAAGAGATCAATAACATCTTTGCTACCGTTCATAGCAGCTGCATGTAATGGTGTACTACCCTTAATGTCTTGAGCTCTAACTTCAGCTTTATTTCTTATTAGGAGTTCAATAATATCTTTGTGACCTTTCAGAGCAGCTACATGTAATGGTGTTAGATTATTATTGGCTTTATCATTGATTTCTACTCCATTTTTTATTAAAAGCTCAGCAACTGCCTTATGACCACTCTCTGCTGCATAGTGTAATGGCGTAGCATTATTTTTATCTTTAGCGCGAATGTTAACCCCATGCTCAAGAAGAGCAACAACTATCTTCAAGTGGCCACTCTGCACTGCAAAATGTAGTGGGGTTATACCTTCCACAGTGGCAATACTAGCATTTGCCTTATTTGTCAGTAAAGCCTTAACAATTTTCTCATGTCCATCTTTTGCTGCGTAGTGCAAAGGTGTGTTATTATAGGTTTTGTCAACAACATTAACATGAGCTCCATGCTTCAATAAAATATTAGCTATCTTTTCATGACCGTTTTCTATTGCATAGTGTAATGGTGTACAACCATTTATGACACTAGCATTAACATTTGCCCCTTTCAGAATTAAAGCGTTTACTATTTCCAGATGGCCATTAAACGCCGCTGCATGTAATGGTGTCCAATCTCTGTCATTTCTAGCATTAACGTCTGCCTTATTTTGAAGTAAGAAATTAACTAACTCCAGGTGACCACTTTCTGCAGCTTCATGCAATGGAGTAAAGCCACCCATGGCCTCATTAATATCAACATTCGTATCTTTTTCTAGTAGAACCTTAGCAACATTAACATGATTATTTCTTATTGCATAATATAAAGGTGAAAGACCACTCATATCTTGAGTAACAGTACTGGCTTTATTTTTTAATAAAACCTCAACAGTATCCTTGTGACCATTTTGGGCTGCAATGTGTAGTGGTGTTTTGCCATGATTATCTGCATCATCAACATATAAACCAGCTTCCCCTACAAAAAACTTCACAATATTTTTTCTTCCATGTGCAGCAGCGATCTGTAGTGGGCTTTGACCATTAATATCTTTAACATTAACGTCTAAATTTTGATTAAGAACAAATTTTACAATTTCAAGACTAGGTCCCTTAGCAGCAAAATGTAATGTAGTCCATAAGTTAATACTTCTAGCATTGATGTCTGCTCCTTTTTTGAGATAACTCTTTAAGTCTTCGAGATTCCCTTCTTCCAATGCGACAAACATTCTTTCCTGATTAGTAATAGTAATAAGACCTTGATCGTATTTATCCTTCAATTTGGAAGGATCGTCTCTCACTAACTTGCCAACTTTTTTCTTACTTTTCATTATGTTTTCTGAAGTAAGTTTTTTAGCGTTTAAGATAACTGCTATTGAGGGATCAGATAACAATACATCAACCAAGGCATTATCGTGTGCTAAGTGATTACGCAAACATTTTCCAGTTAGTAAAGGAGTATTCTCATCTAAGAAAAGTAAATTGTTTTCTAGATAATTCTTTGAGCTGCCTAAGATTGACATTATATCCAGAACAAGCATTTCTACTACTGCTTGCAATTTCTTATTACTCTTATAGGAAGGGAGTTTTTCAATTAATTTACCACTCAATGCGTTATTCCTTAAAATACTTTTCAGTTCAGATAGCTTCAGTGTAAGTTGGTTATTATATTTTTCTTCTGTTATATTGTAAGTCTTCTTTTGTTTGTATGCAGGAATAAAAGAACCTTTCTCATTCAACTTTTCTCTTAATTCCTCAATCCATTTGATATCACCTGTTCCAAATTCAGCAATATAAAAAATTTCGTAAGTTAATCTATTTACTTCATCAAGGTTGTCTTCTTGTATTCTTGACTTAACACTATGAGAAATCTTCTTCGATAGCTCAGCAATCTCTTTAAGGCTGTGAGATTCTATTCGGGGAACAATATTCTCTAATGTTTTATTAGCACGAAATTTCATTCCCCTAATAACGTTATGGTCAATCTTATTATCACTAAAGCCAATACTTAAACTCTTTAATAATGCAAACCCTGTAATATAATCAGTTCTGATATTTTCTGATTGAGTTCCTGCACAATTGATTATGTTATTAATTTTATTAAACAGCTCTTGCTCGTGACTTGTCTTTTCAGTTACACTATTGCTTAGTTCTGCAATGAGCTTTTTAAGCTTTTCGTGTTCCATTGTTACAAAGTTTCCTGAGATTATTTCATCTAATTTAGCGTTGCTAAACGCTTCGGTGACTTCTTTTATCTCATCCAAGTTCTCACTATTAATAATTTTTTTTAGAAGCATTCTGATAGTTTTAATTTTGTTGTCATAAAGAATACTAGTAATCACATCACCAACTTTCTTAGTGTCATTTTGAACACCAATAAAAAAATTAACATCTGTATTTTCCTCAATCTCTGTTCTTTTAGAGAGTGAATAAGCATGTGATAGTGAGTTACGTAAATCTATAATGACTTCTCTTGTGTTCTTTGGTAATGATAGTAGAAGAAGCTCGCTTGTAGTGCTAGATAACTTGGGAGATTCTAGAGTGTTTTTTAAATATTCACCAATAACCTGTAAAACCCTTGTAATAATTAACCGTCCTTCCCTTTCTTTAGGATTAGCTGATAATGCCAACTTTATATAATCACTTATTTTCTCTAAAGAATGAATATCCCTAATTTGTTGATAATCGCTATACAACTCTCCAAATTGAGGATAATTGCTAACGATCTCTGCAACAACCCTCTCACGTTTTAACTTCGGGAGATCAGCAAATTTACCAATGTCCACACCTTCTATAATATCTTTTTCTTCTTTAAGTTTCTTTGCAAAATTTTCCAAGTGGTCTAGTATTTTACTTTTATTCAATGTGGCATTATAGAATAGATTCATTTCCTGTCGTTTTATGTGAGAAGAAACAAAACTGATCAAACAAAATTCCATTTCTTCCCAAGGTAGTCTATCGTAGGTTGATTTCAACTGCCGCTTTAATATATGAATATTTTGTGCAATAAATTTTGCTATGAATAAAAACTTTTCATCTACTTTTTCTGTGTTTGAATACTCTGCCTTTAACAGGCTAATATTTTGAAGTACTAACTCAATCCGCTCTCTTATGTTATTAAGATAACTCTTCACATTCTGATCTTGTCCAGAAGCACTAGAGAAAAAACGGAGGTTTATCAACTTATTTTCAACAAAAATTTCTATCTCTTCTGACAAGAATACGTTCTTTAGTTTTAATTCCTCATAAGCTCGTGAAAGAATTTCATCTAATTCCCTGAAATGAACAGCAAAATAATTACCTGGCCATTTATTAATGAGTGTATCAAGAAGTTCAACATTACCTGAACGTATAGAATAATAAAACGCATTATGGCATGTTTCATCCTCATCATCTGGTAATATAGTAGTTTCTCTGATGCCAACAGATAAATTACTGAGAATTTTACTATTACTGCCAAGTAGGTATTCTAAAATCTTTACCTTATTATGTTTACAAGCTAAGATAACTAAGTTAGTACTCTTAACAGGGTTGTTAGCATTATCATAATAGTCTCTCAAAGTTACTTGATCTTCTGCATCACTTATGTAATCAATAAAGTTGCTTAATTTTTTTAAGCTATCGACATTACCATCTGATATTGCCTCTTCGAGTTCAGTTAAAATCAGGAGATAAAGTTCTTTAGCTTTTGCTTTTCTGCAGTAGAGTTTTTTATATTCTCTAATAAACTCCTCTTTTGATGTGTAAGAACGTGATAGAAACTGTTTATCTTCTTGATAAAAGCTGGTTTGTTGTTTAGATACATGCATAAGCTCTCTCTGAGATATATTTACACCAGTATTAGAATAGCAAAGTTTACTTAATATGGCAAAAATTAAAATAGCATCTTTTGTTAATAAAATATTTTTGAGAGAATATCTACTAATCCTGCAATTTCAGGACGAAAAGCCTTCACAACATTTGGTTTTGGGTGTGGGAAGTGTGTTGGTTGTTTAAATTATTAGTAACACCTACTAATAATAACCTGTTTGAAAACAACAAAGAGAAATGATGATTAACTTACATAAAAAAGCACTAAGTTTAGTGTTTTGGCATTATAGCAATCTCTCATGTATCACCTCTCTGGAACCATACGACTAATTGTTGTTCATAAAAATCTAGTACTGACAAAAAATATATTTATTCTAATCTTGCACGTTTGGTATCATTACTTATAACCCCAGTTATGGATTAGAAAATAGATAAAAGTAGAAGTAACAAAGAGTGAAATAGGGTAAATTCAAGTATTTTAGCAATAATGAAGAGGTTACCCATGAAGAAAGATATTACAGAACTTTACTGTTTTATAGAAGATTTTTGTTGCGTTGCTGATGAAAAGTTTTCAGAAAGGCTTCTATCAAGTAGCAAAAAAACAACAAGAATACCTGAAATTACTGTACCAGAAATACTTACTATAATCTTACTTTACCACCAATCGCCGTGCAAAAATTTCAAGTTTTTTTACTTGAATTATCTTAAATTATTGTACAGTTCTGAGTTTTCTAAACTCCCTTCATATCATAGGTTTGTTGCTCTAAAATCGCGGGTTTTATGGTATTTAGCAATGCTTTTGCAGTGGTTCTGCGAGCAAGCGAAAATTACTGAAATTTCCTATATTGATACAACTGCAATCGCTGTTTGCCACACAAAAAGGATCTCAAAAAATAAAGTTTTCAAAGAGTTGGCAAATATAGGAAAGACTACCTATGGGTGGTTTTTTGGTTTTAAATTGCATCTGGTAATCAATGAAATAGGCGAAATTCAAGGTATTACGCTAACTAAAGGCAGCGTTGATGACAGAAAACCTGTACCAAATTTGACTAAAAAATTGACAGGACTTTTGTTTGGAGATAAAGGTTATATCAAGAAGGAGCTCTTTGAGAAACTCTTTGATAGAGGTCTAAAACTCATCACTAAAGTGAAAAAAGGTATGAAAAATGCACTAATGTCATTAAAAGAGAAGATTTTATTGAGAAAAAGGTCGATTATTGAAACAGTTTTTGGTTGTTTGAAAAATAAGTTTGAGATTGAGCATACTCGGCACAGATCGCCAATAAATTTTTTGGTACATATTTTTTCAACATTAATTTCATATTCCATGCAGCAAAAAAAGCCTTCTATTTCTAAGTTTTATTGCCTTGGATAATCCGTAACTGGGGTTTATAGAAGTTTCATAAAGTCTTGTACTCGTTTCTACGAGATTATTTAAGAAACTTAAAGATTGAAAAGTACGCTTATTGGAATCATCAAACGCTACTGTAAAGTTTAACAAGTTATCATTAGATAGATATTCAGTTATATTATATGTAGAATCATGGTCCAGAATAATTTTCTTTTCTTTGGCATCTTGATCTGCTACATCTAATTTAGTATAAAATTGTATCTTACTTAGCTTATTTAATAAATCTGCTCTTTCTAAAAAAGGTTTTACCTTATCTAATATGATATCATTATATATAGGATAGCGTATGGAATAATCAATTTTTGCTAGTCTTACAGATAATTGATTATTGTATAGTACATGTATGTTGAAGTTATTTGTAACAAATTCATATAGTGGAAGGCTATCTTTTATTTCATCTGTTTTCATTTGAAGAATTTCACAAACACAGTCATCTAGATAACTTGATAATTTACTGTAATTACTGCATCCTTTATAAGGAGATAAGTCAATAATTTTTCCGTAATCCTTATTGAAGTTCCTTACTAAAGTAAATTTAATCAACAATTTAGCGCATGCTAGATCACTTACAGCGTTATCTAAAGATGTGGAACAATTATCATAAAGCCGTCGTTCACGATTTCTTATGTTAATATCAGCTCCATATTCTAATAGTTCTTTAACTACTCCCAGATTTTTACCACTTTTTTTTACAGCATGGTTCAGTGCAGTATTGCCTTTACGGTTTGTTGCATTTACATCAGCACCATGTTTCAGAAGTTCTCTAACTAATTCTAATTCCTTCCCCATTGTTATAGCAGAATGTAGTGGAGTTTCACTATACATGTTTCTTGCATTAACTTCAGCACCACCTAATAAAAGCTCTTTAGTAATTTCTACACTACTAGTAGTATGAAGTAACGTATCTCTATTCCTTTCTACTCTAAGGTTAGCATCAGCATCTGCAGACAAAAGAGCTTTAACTTTTTCTAAGTTTCGTTCATAGACTGCTCTTTCTAATTCCTTGTTAATACTATTATTTAGCATACTTTTACAATCCTCCTAAATTTCACTATTTTGTAACAAAATTTTTGTATATTTTCTAGATCTTGGCACCCTCATTAGAGTTTCATTTAAGAGAGCTATAACTTCAAACTCTTTACTCTATTTTCTACGCTGACATCTTGTAAACTCTGATCTGGACTTTTTAATATTTCTAATAATCTACTTGCAAGGTTTGAGTGTTTATTAATTACTGCAACCTGGACTAATGACTTGCCTTGATCATCACGAGCATTTGTTACAGCTACGCGCTCATCAGGTTTTATTGCTTTCAGCTTACTGATAATTTCAACATTGCCATTTTTTGCATTCTCAAACAGCTCTTCTACTAATTTCAATAGGTTAGTAATATTCTGGTCTCGAGAAAGATCAAGTGGTGTTTTACCTTCTTTATTCTTGATGTTATAAATTGCACCATGTTTCAACAAAGACTTTACAGCTTCAAAAAAGCTATTTTCAGTAGCAACATGCAACGATGTAGTGCCTTTAACTATTGTTTTAGCATTAATAAAATCACTCAATTTATTGTGGCTTACACGTTGTAACAAAGCTTCAATAATTTCTTTATGACCTTTGGAAGCAGCAGTGTGTAATGGTGTATTACCTTTGTTAGTAACTTTAGTAGCATCAGCTCCATTTGCTAGCAAGATATTTACAACTTTTATATGCCCATTATTAACAGCATAATGTAATGGCGTTCTTCCATCCACGTTTTTCGAATTAATGATTGCTCCATCTCTAATGGAACTCTCAATTCCTAAATAATTATTATCTTCTATAGCCTTAAATAACTTCTCAGTCAATTTTAGTAATTTTATAACTTCTGGGTTTCCTCTTCTTTCTGCAAAGTGTAATGGTAAAACATATCTATCTCCTTCAGCTCCAGCATTAAAGTATGCTCCGCTCATAAGTAGAGACCTAACTATATCTAAATTACCAATTTGTGCCCCTAAGTGTAAAGGCGTAGCATTTTTATCCATTTTTGCATTAACATCCGCTCCATTTATAATAAGAGTTTTAACTACCTTAGGATGACCATGTTGAGCTGCAAGATGTAGGGCTGTGCCTTTATTTTGATTTTCTTTTACATTTACATCAGCACCATGTTTCAATAGAACGGTTGCTATCTGATCATAACCTTTTTCTGCTGCAAAATGTAAAGGAGTCCAATTTGTGTGATCTAGAGCATTAACTTCTGCCCCTTTTTTTAAGAGCAATTCAACCACCTCTAAATGATCATGGTCTACTGCAAAGTGTAGAGGTGTAGTACTTTTAACTGTTTTAGCATTAATGTCTGCTCCTTTATTAAGCAAAGATTTAGCAACTTCTAAATTACCATCATATGTTGCACAATGTAGAGGAGTCCAACTTCTGTTATCTAGAGCATTAATATCTGCTCCATTTTCAATCAAGAAATTCATTATTTCCAAGTGATTATGTTCTGCTGCCAAATGTAGAGCTCTTCTACCATCATCCATCTTTGCATTTATATTTGCTCCTTTTGCAATTAAGCTCTCTACTATTTTTAAAGAAAAACCATTATATGCTGCATTATGTAAAGGAGTCCAATTCTGATCATCCACGGTGTTAATGTTTGCTCCATTTTTAATTAAAAAATCACTCACCTCGAAATGACTTTGCTGAATTGCTAGATGCAAAGGTGTAAAACCTTCGTTTTTTTTAGCATTAACATTGGCTTTTTTCTCTATTAGTAGCTTCACTACTTCTAAGTGACCATTCTGAGATCCTATATGTAAAGCTGTGGAATTATCGTGGCCTTTAGCATTAACATCAATTCCCTTTACGAGAAGAAGAGACTTAACTACTCCAAAGTGATTACGTTCTGCTGCTAAATGTAGAGGTGTAAGATTCTCATAATCCTTAGCATTAACATTAGATTTTGCTTTTAGTAAAATGTCTACTAACTCTAAAAAGCCATTTTGAGACGCTAAATGTAGAGGTGTAATCTTATCATCTGTTTTTGCATTAACGTTTGCTCCCGCTTCAAGCAGAACTTTAACTATATCTAACCTACCAGTTTGTGTTCCCAGATGTAAGGGTGTAATGTTTGCATCAACTTTACGATTACCTATGCCTGAAGATCCAGCGTTAATATTAGACCCTTGTGAAATAAGAGCTTTAACTACTTCGAGGTTACCATTTTGTACTGCAGAATGCAAAGGTCTTGCTCGATCATTATTTACAGTATTAACATCTAATCCCTTTTCAATAAAAACATTTACTATATCTAGATGACCATTCTCTGCTGCTAGGTGTAAAGGTGTATTAAGTTTATCTGTTTTAGTACTAAGATCTGCTCCATTTGCAATCAAGGTATTGACTATATCTAAATATCCTTGCTGGGACGCAAAACTTAAAGGTGTAAAGCCTAGAATGGCCTTATGGTTTACATCTGCTCCATGAGCAATAAGAAAGTTAACCATCTCTAAGCGATTTTTTGCAATTGCAAAATACAGTGGCGTAAAGCCATCGTACTTAATCTCTGAGTTAATATCTAAACCTTCTCCTAATAAAGTTTTGACTAAATCCAACTGACCATTTCCTGCTGCTAAATGTAGCGGTGTAAGACTAAGATGTTTCTGAATTTCATAATTTTCATTTAAAAACTCTACAAAAAATTGCAGCTGATCCAGATTATTAGATATTCTATTAGTAAACATAAAGGCCTCGCATGAAGAATTTATGTAAATATAGTATCTACAAGTTTTTAAGCAAGATAAATCTTCTTCTTAAAAAAGATACTGTATCCAATCTGTGTACTTATAACTTTTTTATTTGATCATGGGTGATCAGCTATCTCAGCTGCAATAGAGACACCTGCCTTAAGTAGCTACATCAAATTTCTCTGTTTTTTGCCCTTTTTTTTCGCTGATGAAGATGTCTTCATTCTTCTCAGTAGCCAATATTCTTTTTAAAGTATAATCGTTACGTGCACCAAAGCATCAATAATTATACACAATTGTGAAGAAATATTCAATCTTTTTATTGTTTTGAATGTGTTGATGAAAAAAACGTCTATCAGAGATCATCTGAGAATTGCATTTTAGGCTTTAGATGTAGAAGGGGTCTTATCGTCTTTTTATAAATACTCTAAAAATAGGCTTAAATCGCCAAGAGATGGATATCATGAATTTAGTTGTAATAGTTTAGACTTAATCTGACAGGGAAACAAAGTAAGATAAAAATATAAACAAGTTTTAAAGGAGTGTCAGATATGAATACAACACAAGAAAAAATACTAAAACCAAAGTTGGGATTGCTAGAACTTGCAAAGCAATTAGGAAATGTATCACAGGCGTGTAAAGTAATGGGATATTCAAGGGATACATTTTACCGCTTCAAAGAACTGTATGAAACAGGAGGAGAAGAGGCTTTACACGAGATAAGCAAAAGCAAGCCATTGTATGCAAATAGAGTGTCGGAGGATATAGAAAAAGCAGTAGTTGAAATAGCAATAGAGTTTCCAGCATACGGACAAGAAAGAGCAGCAAACGAACTGAAAAAGAGAGATCTCTGCAAGTGGAATAAGATCAGTGTGGCAAAGAAACGATCTTGAAAACTTTAAAAAGAGGTTAAAGGCATTAGAAGCAAAAGTAGCTCAGGATGGTATCATTTTAACAGAAGAACAGATAACAGCTCTAGAAAAGGCTAAGGAAGAAAAAGAGGCCCATGGAGAAATTGAAACAGAGCATCCAGGATACTTAGGTAGCCAAGACAGTTATTATATTGGTAATATCAAAGGTATTGGACGAATTTACCAGCAAACCTTTGTTGATACCTATTCCAGAGTTGCTTTTGCTAAGCTTTACACAGAAAGGACTGCTATCACAGCTGCAGATCTTCTTAATGATAGGGTAGTACCGTTCTTTGATGAACAGAAAGTATCATTGCTACGTGTTTTGACGGATCGTGGTACAGAGTATTGTGGCAGACCTGAAAATCACGCTTACCAGCTATATTTAGGGGTAGAAAATATTGATCATTCTCGAACCAAAGCTCGTTCTCCACAGACTAATGGCATATGTGAAAGGTTTCACAGAACTATGCAAGATGAATGTTACAATATTATCTTTAGAAAGAAAATTTACACCTCTTTGGCAGAACTTCAGTTAGACGTAGACCATTGGGTGCATTCTTACAATAGATCTAGACCACATTCAGGTAAATATTGCTATGGTAAGACTCCTATGCAAACCTTTTTTGATAGTATGCATATTGCTTATCAGAAAAATATTGATAGCATTAAACAGGATGCTGATATCGGTTTTGACTTTGTCAATTCTTCTGTTAGATAATTCATGCCTGTCAGATTAAGTCTAAACTATTACAATTTAGTAGCGTAAAAACATCAAAGATACCTCATATCATAAAGTTTAATGTCAACATTTGGTAGCAACATTCCCGATTTACAAAGCAGAGGCAATAAAGGTTGCAAATAATCTACGTATGTTGGACGTTTCTGTTGATGCTATTTCTAAAATAACAGATTTATCTATTGAGGAACTTGAAAATCACGCTTCCAAAACTTAACCTGAATTAAAAGCAACATTAGTTTACTGATTTCTACACAATATATTAAAATATCAATGAAGATGATTACATAATTAATCATCTTCATTGCTGGATGAAATTCTTGTGCTTCTGTATTCAATATATAATATTAAAAAAATATTTTAGTAAATTTATTAAAGTAGATACTAGAAACTCGCTTATTTCGTTTTTCTAGCTCAGTTATAGTTTTGGATTTTGCTTGCAGAATTTGTCTATCACTTTCTGGTTATCCTCTATCATTTTACTTGCCTCTTGCTGAAGAAATTTGATATTTTTGAGTGTAATATTGTCCATCTCAGTCGATGCTACTTTCAATTGCGATTGTATTCTTATGTATTTATCATCTATTACTTGTTCTAGTTGATAATCAACGCAATCCAATCCAGAAGCAAACATCACATTCAGTAGTGGCTTGATCCACCCTATTTTGCCAAATCTCCTTGAGTTAGCATACTTTATACTTCTATTTGTTCCACCAGTACCTATTGATAGCAGTATAATCTCATCATTTGGAAATAACCTTTTACCACTTGCATATGCACAAGCCGCTGGATTATTGGCAAACACTCCGCCATCTATCAACACTCTCTCTCTTTGGCTAATTTTTAGACGTTTTGGTGTGAAGTACGTTGGAGCAGCTGTTGTAGCTCTGAGTGCATCTTTTAACTTAATGTTTTCTTCTTTCCAACTTTTGAAGAAAAATTCACAACTATTGTGAATGTCATAACTGGTGAGCAGTAGATTACTAGCAACATCGGCCATAGTGCTTTCGCCGAAGTATTTGTTGAGAATAAATTCCATATTTTTATATGAGTACTGAGAACCACTCAGCCAAGAAGCAATTGATTTTCTCCAAAGTGATGCTTGAAAGATATATGGTCCATACTCTTGGTAAAGTTCAACCAAATCATTGGCAGAGTATTGAAGTTTATTGCTTTTACAAAGTCCAGCAACAACAATTCCACCGGTTGAGGTTCCTGCCATTAAGTCAAAGATCTGGGAAATTGGCTTTTTTGTCCTAGATTCAATTTCTGCTAGAATAATGGCAGGAATTATTCCTCTAATTCCTCCTCCATCTACAGATAAAATGTACTTTGTCATTTGTTATAGTTATTTTTGTCTCTGCTCAAGCTCGTTAACTTCTTCAGCAAGGTTTTTGACCCTTTCTTCAAGACGATAGATGATTTCTGTAGTCCTTTGATTTTGCTCTATAAATTTATCATGCATATGCACTCTTAAGTCGAGCTTAGCTAGCCACCAGATCAATGCTATTGTTTGTATCACCATAGTAGCAATTACTGCTACAGGGATCTTTCCTGTGTTTGTCATCTTTTTTAAAGGAAAAGTTGTATATATACATATACAAGATTCATCAAAAATACGTCCAAAAAATCTTTTCTAAAATAAAGTTAATTAGTTGCACTAAACAAGCGATGTAAATAATATAATCAACATGAAATCTAGCCTTTTTTGGAAATTGTTAACAAGTTCAATAATACCAATAATATGCGTTATTGTTCTGTATCAGCACTTTAGTACAGACCAATTATCAAAAGATGTGCCAATAAAAAGTAATGCAAGTGGCAATGATCTGGAAACATTATCTACTGCAGCTGAAAAATGTAATTTAGATACTGTAAGATCCTTAATAAAAAATGTAGTAGATATCAATGCTACTCATCATTTTGGTGCAACATCATTACACTATGCTACAAGCGGAGGCTGTTTAGAAGTCGTAAAATTTCTAATTGAAGAAGGCATTGATGTAAATACTACTGATGCTTTTAGCTGGACAGCTCTGCACTATGCTGCACGAAAAGGACATCTGGAAATTGCTAAATTTCTACTGAAAAATGGAGCAAATCCTTCTGCTAAAAACAAAGATAAAAAAACTCCTTCAGATCTTGCTGTAGAGGAATTAAACAATAATAAAGAAGATATCTATGAGGAAATTATCAATTTACTTTCCAACTATCAATTATTCCCGTAACAATAGTACGATAGCCAAGGTTATCAATTACATGCTCAGCCCTATTTATTATCCATTTACCATAAACTCCTTTGCGAAATCCAGAAAGATTAATCTTTGCTTCAGCAAATAATTCAGGATTTCCTGGCATTGTGACATTGAGTGTTGCTGCATTACTCATCAGCTGATTCAACTTCGCAGATGCTGCACTTTGTGCCAAATCACTACTTGCATAAATATCTCGCAAAATATAGCTTGGTTCTTGATCACCTACTTTTTCCGTTATTGTCTCTGCTTTTTCATAATCATACCAGTAAGCAATAACCGAGCCATATTGATTACGCTCATTAAATTTTACTTTCCAATTTGTAATATCTCTAGGTGTTAAAGTAATAGTGCTTAAAGTTTTTCCGGTAACTGATTTTGCTTTTCCTTTTGAAACAAACAGTAAATATCCTCCTGCAGGTTTTGCTATTGCTCCATAAATTTGAGCAAGCCTGGTTAAAAAATGCATATCGCTCTCTGCAGTTTGATCAATATGTGATATCATGATATTTACAAACTCTGCAGCAACTTTAGCTTGATAGCCATGTTTGTCTGCAATCTTTTTTACCAAATCATTTAAGGTGATTTGATGCCACTCATTAAACACTTGTTCCTTTAATGACTCTTTTAGATCCGCTGCATGACTTTTAATCTTTAGTGATTGTGGCGGGCCTTGTAGCGTAATTTCATTTACTATATAATCTCCCATTGGCACAATGCCAGTTTCCTTATACCCGAGTAAAATATTTAGCTTTGCCCCAGTTCTAGGAATCTCAAATAATGAATCACGGTCATCAAGATGAATTACAACAGTATCACTTATTACTCCTGCTTCATCAGTAATATGCATTGATACCAATCGACTCTTTATCAGCTCAGTGATTAAAACTCCCTCTACTGAAATACTAAAGTCTGGTGTCACTTTAATTCCATAGTTTTACTACTTGCTTTTGTGTCTCTTTTTGAATAACAGGAAGTTTAATGATTAATCCTGCAGGAAGACTTTTATACTCTGCAAGTCCAGGATTAGCTCTTAACACAATCTCAACTGCTTCTGAGCTGAATCCATAGTAGTTCCAGCAGATTAAATCTAACATATCATTTTCCTTAGTTTTGTAGTACATCATTGTCAGCTGCAGTAAAGTCAGTAGTGTTATTTTGTGATGATAAATTGCTATAATGTTTTAAACTTAAATGAAACTCAATCTTTCTTGGTTCACCATTTGGAAAAAAATATTTCTGCGTTTCTTCTATTTTCACAATAACAAAATGGCCTAAAATGTTACCTTGGCCATCAATAAGTAAAAGAGGTTTCGATGAATTTCGCATATTATTTATTTGCTTCAGCCCTCCTGAATAGATTACTCCTGCAAGCTCAACAATGTCCTCTCCAGGACCAATACTTTGAAGCAATGGCTTTTCCCCAATACGCTCAAGTGCAGGCCAGCGATATTCACTTCTGCGTGTAAAGCCTTGCTCAATTAATGAAAATCTATATGGACCAAGAGATAACATAATTTAATTTATATCGTAAAGTGCGCCACTAAATTGCTCTCTAATTCGCTCCATTACTTCATCAGCAATGCTACGTGTATCTTGCCCAGGGGTTGAATGAATATTAATACTGAAGTGATTATTTTGAGTTTTATTCTCTATAGCTTTACTGTGTGCCGCAATGGAGTACTTAAGAGAATCACTTATAACGTTATTTACAGACTTAACTTCTAGTTTAGACTCATTTCTTTTATTCCACAGATTACTGATTGTTCTAAAGGGCTGAGTAATATTATTCCAAAATTTTCCTACCCAATCAGAAAAAGATTTCCATACAATTTTCACTGATTCCCAGATAGTAACAAAAAAGTTCTTTACCACTTGCCATTTGGTAATTATCAAAGTTGCAGCAACAGCAAGACCGCCAATAACGAGTCCCATAGGATTACTCATTAAAGCAATTGTCAATGCTTTAAATCCAACAATAATTGCTGGAAAAACTGCAGAAAGACCTATTTTTACTAAAGTAATAACAGATCCAAACATTCTCCAAGTAGACAAAAAAGCGAATAAGGAACCTTTTACAAAAGTCCAAGCATAGCCAAGAGATATAGCTGCTATTTTAATGCTAATCAACGCTGTAGTAGTACTCATGATTACTGTAGTCAATACTGGATATTCCTTGGCATAAAGTGCTACTTGTGTAGTTGCTGACCTCAGAAGATTAACAGTAAAATTTAAAGGTGGTAATAATACAGAACCAAGATTCATTCCTACTTCTGCTATTGAATTCTTAAGTAGCTGAAGATTATTTGCTGTAGTATTTGCTCTATTTTCAAACTCTCTTTGCATTGAGCCCTTATATTCCCCGTTTATTAATCGTAAAGATTTTTTGTACTCGTCAAGACTACCAATGAGTAGTGCTATATCGTCTTGATATTCAAGACCAAAGGGACATTTCGTGGTGATAAGTTTTATGTAGGTGATGTACAGGGTAACAAAGGCAAAAGTACTGTAATAGAGTTAACAGGCGAAAAAGCTGGATTATGGAAAGATTTTGCAACGGGAGAAGGTGGTGACATTATCGACCTTTGGGCAACAGTACACGGGAAGAATGCGAAAACAGAATTTCCTGAAGTAATGCTCTCAATAAGTGAATGGCTTGGCATCAAAGAAAAAAATAATATTAGAGATCTATAACAACACCTGACTTGTAGTTGGAACTACTACGATGAAAATAACCAATTGATTGTAATAGTCTACCGTTATGATCCTCCTTTAGAGAAAAAACAGTTTAAACCATTTGATGTTAAAAAACAAAGATTCAAAGAGCCAGAGATAAGGCCACTCTACAACATTCCAGGTATTTTAAAGTCCAATAAGGTTATTCTGGTTGAAGGAGAAAAATGCGCAGAAGCACTTATAGAGAAAGGAATTACAGCTACAACTGCGATGTTTGGAGCAAATGCGCCTATTGATAGAACAGATTGGACTCCGCTTAGAGGTAAACATGTTATCATTTGGCCAGACAACGATGAAGCAGGTAATAAATATGCCAAAAACGCTGAAAAGAAGCTTTTAGAACTTGGTGTTGCATCACTTGCTACGCTTAAGATTCCACCAGATAAACTAAGGAGTTGGGATGCTGCTGATGCTGTACAAGAGAATATAGATATTTTTGACTTCATCGAAAAAAACTCAAGAAAAATAATTATTAAATCACCGCTTGATATTTTTAGCTGGAGTGTGGAGCGTTTTGTAGGTCCAGTACCAAAGCAAAGATTCTTAGTTGAAGGATTATTTCCTTTGGGTGTCACATCTATTTTAGCTGCAATGGGTGATACTGGTAAAGGTATGCTTCTTCTTGACCTAGCCCTCAAGGTTGCAAGTAGCATAGACCAGGTGTGTGGATTTGGCCCACCTGTTACTGAACATGGATCTGTGGTGGTATTTTCTGCGGAGGATGATACAAATGAAATACATCGTCGCTTAGAACGACTTGATCCAAAATGCGAGAGATTAAAATATAAAGATAGGCTATTTATTGTACCACTGCCAAATATAGGAGGATCATTTACCATACTTAAGAATGTTCGCGGTAAAGTTGTAGAAATATCTCCAGAATTTGAGTCTGTAGTGAAACAGCTGAGCAAGATAAAAGATTTGAGGCTCATTATATTTGATCCCCTTGCTTCTTTCATTCATGCAGATTTAAATGCTGATCCAGCAGTAGGGGATTATCTCATGTGTTTATTATCTGATTTAGCATGTAGCACTGGAGCTTCAATAATTACTGCACATCATATGAGAAAGCTGAAGGGAGAAAAGCCTATATCAACAGTAGAGCAAGCACGAGATGCTATTCGAGGTACTTCTGCTCTCGTAAATGGAGTCAGGTGTTCTTTTGCTTTTTGGCCTGTTGAGGATATGACTAAACCAATGATTTTTAGGTCAGTTGGAAAAATTCCAAGACAAAATGCCTTATTTTATGGAGCAGTTGTTAAAGCAAACGGCCTAGCTGATCGTACCATACGTACTTACCTAAGAAATGAAGAAACAGGGCTATTGGAAGACATTACTGAACAATTAAAAGCTCAAAATATTAGCGATAAAGATCTTAAAATATATCTTATTGACTCAATTGCGCGAGCTGCTATTTCAGGACATCCATTTACTCATACAGGAAATGCAGGAATACATAAACAACGACATAGACTACCTGAAATTTTTCATAGTATGGGAAGGGATAGATTAGAGCGTATAGTGCAAGAGCTTTTACAGGCAAAGCAAATAGTTAAAGGAATGGCTAATGGTTCAAAAGAGGATAAATGGCTTGATATTAAAACAGGACCATTTGCACGTGGAGTGGGAAAATTTACTCATGAAGCTGAAAATTTTTAAAATCAGGAAATTCTATTTTTTTATAGTCAAAGTAAAAGGGTTAATCCGATAACCATGTGATGATCTTTGCCAACCAAGTGTTTGTATTACATCATTACGTTCAATACTTAATCCTAATTTCTCAGCCAATGTAGCTTTGATCGTTTTTTGCATCTTGTTTAATGGTTTTCTGATTTGATGTTCTAAATCTGCTTCTAAATTAAGTCCCAAGAGTTTTTCTAACTGATTAATATTGAGAAGTGTATGTTTTTCAGGTGGTAATTCTTTCTCACAGTCATGTAAAAATTGCTTGAACAATATTCGAAAAATATTAAGACATGATACAGCTTTTTTATTTATAACTTCAACGCTATTAACATATACCATACCTTTAACTACCTGTAACTCCAAAAGCTTTGTTGGTACAATTGGTTCAACACGTTTAAGCGAAATATATGAAGCTGGTAAAACTTGCAAAGAAGTATTTTCTACTACCTCTGGTACTCCTCTTTTAGCTGCTTCTTGAAATATCTCAGTTAAAGTCTTAAGCTGACAAAACAGTTCTACCATTCGCACTACATATAGGCTCAATAATAGATTCGGTATATCTTTTTTTAGAGTAATGAGAACTGTTGGATGGACTCTAAGTTTATCTATAGTTAGAAATATTGCATCAGTACAAAAATCAAGGATTATTAGATTTACAATACGACCTTGATTACAAACATAATAAACTCCTTTTTCCACTTTTTCCCACATAAGTCTTGAATCATTCAACTCGGTTTCAAACCAGTCTATGATTTTCTCTATATTTAAGTATATGGATAAGAGATGAAATCTCTGTTTTTGATAAGTATTAGGTAAAATATGACGAGAACAGTTTTCACAAATAGCGTCATCACATGCTTCATCAAAGTCTGGATCAATGAAAATCTCATTGCTACAATTTGGATCAATTACATTTGGCCAATCAAGATGATCTTCTTCACGAGAACAAACAATATAGTACCTTTCTTGCATTTTTATTAATCCAAGATCAAATAAGTATCTTGCTGCTTTAATGTGATTTTGACTTAGATTAACCCAAGAACTATTTAAACTTAAAAGATCAGCAATTTGCTCGTGAAAGGATTTTAAGACCATAAGATTGTTCTATATGTTTCTTCAGTTCCTCTCTTTCCTTTTTATTGAGTGGATGCTCTGAATAATAAACTTCTCCACTTATTTTGAAAGAAAATGTTACCTTTTTGTTTTGGAACATTACTTTAGCTGATTGAATAGATTGTAGTATATTGCCAATAGATGACTTTAAAATATGTAACTCTGGTGCAATAGGATCATACGGCTTTACACTCAAAGTAAGATATGTATTACTATTTTTGAAATAATCTGACTTAAAATTTAACTCAAATATACAAATATTAGGGTCAGAACCCTCTATACATGCTTGAAGAAATTTATGCACTTGTAGTGGAAAGTTCTTATCCTGTATATTTACAAAAGTACATTCGCAGTCGAAATAGCAACTTACAATGCTATTTGCTATTTCGACAGCCTTGTTAGTATTTTTAGCACAGAGATTAACCTGAGTGCCATCAAGAGAGAAATCTAAAATCATCCACTCAGGTTTATGGCCATGAACAACCTTGTTTGAATTAAGTAGTAAATCTATGTCACTTCCTCGGCGTACAAACATATATATCCGATCTTGATGATGGAAAAAACCCTGCAATTGGTTTTCGAACTTTAGTATCTGCTCTACGGCTTCTCGTGACATAAATTCCTTGAATGAAGTATTTATTTGTCTTGGTGATTTCTGTAGAGCAAATGATACGAAACCTCTCTTTTGTACTTTATCAAAGTGATAGACAGATTTTAGAAGTTCACAATTTATGTGAAACAGTAAAAATAACAAGGATCTTTTATCATACTTGGTATTATTTTTTATCAGATACGATCTCATTAACTCTTGAGTAAGGGCAAATCTTGCTACTTCACTGACTGTAGCCTCAAGTTTCGTACGATCAAAGTAGCTAATGAGATAATAGTCAAAAAGAAAGTCAGAGTAACTGGTAAGTATCTTATGTTTTTGTTGAGTGGATCTATCATCATAACCCCCATCTTGAAAAAGCTGCCCATTTAAATGACTTTTAAAGCAATGCTGAAAAATGATGCTCAGTTGTTTACCAGAAAGGGAATCTAACCAAGATTGACGTATATTATAATCCTGAAAACGTTCTAGTAAAAGGTTGACCGGAACTTCTAAATCACTTTCCCAGAATTCGTAACTTGGATGAACATTCATACCATATTAAATAAGCTATATTATACATAATATGACAATTCAAGCAAAGATTTTTTGGACATAATTTTTTCAAATCTTGTATATTTATTAGGGAGAATTTCTTGTTTGCGCGAACTAGACAGCTTTTTTAAATAAGGTGTGCATTAGCTTAGTTTAAAATGGTAAACGTTTTCTTTTAGCTATGGCAATAGAAGTCTCCTAACCTATAAGAAAATTCACAGGAAGAAAAACATGCAAAAGGGAGAGTTGGCTATTTATTGGGGTTATAAACCTAATCGGTTGGCAGATACATATTTGGCAGATGCTTATGAACAATTATTGAAATATAAAATAAAGGAGGTAGAAGAAAATGGTAACGGTAAGCTTGTATGCAAGAGTCTCATCAAGACAACAGGCACAGGAGAATACGATAGAGAGTCAGATTGTAGAATTGGAGCGTCGCATTGGTAGTGATGGACATGAGTTATTAGATGAGCATAAGTTTGTCGATAATGGTTATAGTGGATCAAATTTAGAACGTCCTGGCTTAGAGAGTTTACGTGATAGAGTAGCAGAAGGTAAGATTGATAAGATATATATTCATTCACCTGATCGGTTATCACGCAAATCTGCATACCAAGCGCTCTTACTCGAAGA
This sequence comes from Wolbachia endosymbiont (group A) of Pipizella viduata, assembly GCF_964028555.1. Lineage (NCBI taxonomy): Bacteria > Pseudomonadati > Pseudomonadota > Alphaproteobacteria > Rickettsiales > Anaplasmataceae > Wolbachia > Wolbachia endosymbiont (group A) of Pipizella viduata. The sequence continues at coordinate 212,911 of NZ_OZ034787.1, forward strand.
GTTTAGAAAAGCAGGTTCAGAGGTTGTTTTCTTAAATCATAAATTTGAGGATAACCCAGAATCTAATATGTTTTTAGGAATTCAAGGATTAGTAGCAGAGTATGAACGTGCAAAGATTATGGAACGTAATCGCAGAGGAAAACTTCATGCAGCTAAAACTGGCCGTATCAGTGTAATGAGTAATGCACCTTATGGTTATCGCTACATAGCAAAACATGTAGGTGAAGGAAGTGCTCAGTTTGAGATTAATGAAGAAGAGGCAAATGTAGTACGCAAAATATTTAATTGGGTTGGTCAAGAAAGAATAAGCATCAATGAAGTTATACGTAGACTTAGCGAGATATCGGTAATAACACAAACAGGAAAGGAACGTTGGAAAAGAAGTACTATCTGGAAGATGTTAAGAAATCCTGCTTATATAGGACGAGCAGCTTATGGTAAAACTAAGGCATGCTCGAAGCCACAAGTAAGGAAATCAAAAAAAGGAACTTGTGGTAAACTCAAAAATGGTCATTTTAGTAATGATAAAGAGAACTGGATTTACGTTCCAGTGCCAAAAATAATCAGTGATAATTTATTTGATTCAGTGCAAGTACAGCTAACTGAAAATAGGCAAAGGGCAAGAGCTCGAGAAAGAAAAGAAACTTTTTTGTTGCGGAGTTTAACAGTATGTCAGCGTTGCCAATATACTTATTGTGGTGTATATAGTAGAAATAAACGTTATTCTTACTACCGTTGTTCTGGCTCCAGGTTTAATGGCAACAGAATATGTGACAATAAATCAATACGCACTGATGTATTAGATGCAGTTATATGGGAAGAAGTCAAGAGTATACTAAAAGAGCCAGATAGGATTGCAAATGAATATCAACGTAGATTGTCAGAGAACAAAAAACCTCTACATAATCAAACACGTGAAAAGCAAGAAAGTAAGTTAAGATTAAGTATAAAAAAATTTATAGATAGCTATGCCAAAGGGTTTATAAGCCAAGAAGAATTTGAGCCAAGAATTACAACAATGAAACAGCATTTAAAAGAAATTGAGGAGGAAAAAGAAAAAGTACTTGATCAAAAGAAATTACAACAAGAATTGAGCCTTGTTACAGATAGCTTGAAAAACTTTTCCTCAAGTGTTGAATCAAAACTTGATCTGGTAGATTGGCAGACTAAGCAAAATATTATTAGAATGTTAATTCATCAAATTGAAATCAATCACAATCACTTGTATATAGTATTTCGCATAAAAAGTCTTGCAAACTTTGATCAAAATAGCCATAATAGAATTATGCAATGTTGTACTAGCAGTCAATATTGTTGGATTGCCGGATAAAACTGTTGCGGAATCCAAAGAGCGCATCAGAGCAGCGTTAAATTCAATCAATCTACTACTACCTCCAAAAAGAATTACAGTTAATCTCTCCCCTGCGGATTTGCTGAAAGAAGGTAGTCATTATGACTTGGCTATTGCTATTGGACTACTTGTTGTAATGAATGTGATACCAGTTGAAAAAGTTCAGTCTTATATAATCATGGGTGAACTGGCTCTTGATGGCAGAGTTATTCCAGTTTCAGGAGTGCTGCCAACAGCAATCAATGCAAAAAAGGCAAATAAAGGAGTAATTTGCCCAAGGGGAAATGGAGTAGAGGCTTCATGGGTAAAGAATGTTTCAATTCTAGCTATAGAGAAATTAACTGATATTATCAGACACTTTAAGGGTGAGCAATTAATTCAGCCAGTAATTTTTAATTATAGTGATGCACCCAAAGAAAAAAGATTGGTTCCCGATATGAAGGATATCAAAGGCCAAGTTGTTGCAAAAAGAGCAGCTGAAATTGCAGCAGCAGGTGGGCATAATATGCTTCTTGTTGGCCCTCCTGGTACTGGAAAATCAATGCTTGCTAAGCGCTTTATAGGATTGCTGCCTGATTTGACCGAACAGGAGATGATTGATGTTAATATTATTTCCAGCATAACAAAAACTGGTAATGAAATATTCAAAGTAACTCGCCCCTTTCGTGAACCTCATCATTCATGCTCTATGCCAGCAATGATAGGGGGAGGAAAGAATGCCAAACCTGGAGAAATCACTATGGCTCACAATGGCGTGTTATTCCTTGATGAGCTACCTGAATTTCCAAGACTTGTGCTTGATTCTCTGCGCCAACCACTTGAAGATAGAAAAGTTACCGTTGCAAGGGCAAATGCTCACATAACCTACCCTGCAAATTTTCAACTGATTTCTGCGATGAACCCCTGCAGATGTGGTTACTTGGGGGATGCAAGTAGATCGTGCAACAAAGCTCCAAAGTGTGGCACAGATTATAAAAACAAAATATCAGGACCATTGCTTGATAGAATAGACATATGCATTGAAATGCCAAACGTTAGCATACTCTCTCCTGAAATCTCTGTGGAGGGAGAAAGTACTAAAATCATAAGAGAAAGAGTGATAGCAGCAAGAAAAGTTCAAACTGAGCGTTATAGTAAATTGAATGTTCGTTGTAACGCAGAAGTAAGCGGTGAAGCATTTAATAAGTTTACTGAACCAGATCAGGCAGGGTTAGAATTGCTAAAATACGTACTGAAAGAAAATTACATTTCCAATCGAGGCTACACACGCGTATTAAAAGTTGCAAGAACCATTGCAGATCTTGCAAAAAGTGAAGAAGTAAAAAGAGCACACATTGCTGAAGCGCTGAATTACAGAATAAGGATATATTAAAAAATTAGTTTACTTGACAGACAATTTATTTCACTATATACTGTCCTTAATGAAATTTTAACATTCTATTTAAGGAGTAGAGTTATGGCATTAACAAATTATAAGTATAAAGAAGGGGATGGCATTTTTCATGCTATTTCAGAGGGATATAAAAAACCTGATAATGGACACTGGGGAGTTACAGGTGCTGCTGGTGGGCTTGGTCAGTATATTAAGGATAATAAGTTAAGAACAGCATTATTTCCGGTTGCAGTTGCAAGTGTTGTCTTTACAGCAATGCATATGAAAGCAGGCTTTGTTAGTGCAGCAGAAGCTTCTGGGTTTCTTGCTAAGACTGCCAGCTACTTTGTTGGGACAAATCAAGCAATAGCTGCTTCATTACCTGGATTTATCGGAACAGGTGTTGCTGGTCAGATAGTTGCAGGTGCCATAATGACAATTGCTGCAGCTGCTGTTCTTTATGGAACATATCAAGTTGCTTCAAAATTAAAAGATGTTGCGGTTGAAGCATGGAAAGGAGAAGGAAAAACTGTATAATAACTTCAACAAAACAAAAAGGGATAGGTTTCTGTCCCTTTTTATAAACATTTTTTATTTTTTTGAAGTAATATCATCCAAAAATCTAGTAATTATAAAATAGCACTTATTAGTATAAATATTAAGAATAAGTAAATCCCGTTTACTGTTTACGCCTATAGAAGTGAAAAGTATTTGCATATTATTAAAAAAGCGGTAACTTACTATCAAGTGAATTCGCTAAATTTGAGTAATTTAAATGTCTATTGATCTTAGTCTGCCGGAGTTACCTATATTACACCCAAGGATTACCGTTGTGGGAGTGGGTGGTGCTGGTGGAAATGCTGTGAATAACATGATCCAATCTAATTTGCAAGGAGTGAATTTTGTTGTCGCAAATACCGACGCTCAAGCACTAGAAAAGTCGTTATGTGATAAAAAAATTCAGCTTGGCATTAATTTAACTAAGGGTCTTGGTGCTGGTGCTTTGCCTGATGTTGGCAAAGGTGCAGCAGAAGAATCAATCGATGAAATTATGGAGCATATAAAAGATAGTCATATGCTTTTCATCACAGCAGGAATGGGCGGTGGTACCGGAACCGGTGCAGCACCGGTAATTGCAAAAGCAGCCAGAGAAGCAAGAGCTGCAGTTAAGGATAGAGCGCCAAAAGAAAAAAAGATATTGACTGTTGGAGTTGTAACTAAACCGTTCGGTTTTGAAGGTGTGCGCCGCATGCGCATTGCAGAGCTTGGACTTGAAGAACTGCAAAAATACGTGGATACACTTATTGTCATTCCAAATCAGAATTTATTTAGAATTGCAAATGAAAAAACTACATTTTCTGATGCATTTAAACTTGCTGATAATGTTCTGCATATTGGCATCAGAGGAGTAACTGACTTGATGGTCATGCCAGGGCTTATTAATCTTGACTTCGCTGATATAGAAACAGTAATGAGCGAGATGGGCAAAGCGATGATCGGCACCGGAGAGGCAGAAGGAGAAGATAGAGCAATTAGTGCTGCGGAAGCTGCAATATCCAATCCATTGCTTGACAATGTATCAATGAAAGGTGCGCAAGGAATATTAATTAACATTACTGGTGGCGGAGATATGACTCTGTTTGAAGTTGATGCTGCAGCCAATAGAGTGCGTGAAGAAGTAGATGAAAATGCAAATATAATATTTGGTGCTACTTTTGATCAAGCGATGGAGGGAAGAGTTAGAGTTTCTGTTCTTGCAACTGGCATTGATGGTCGCAATAATAAATCAGAAACTTCACCTATAAGTCAGAGCGAAGACTCAGAGAAAGAGAAATTTAAGTGGCCCTATAGTCACAGTGAAAGTACGCAAGACAAAACACTGGAAACAAAACCAACTGAACAGGTAAGCGAAGGAGCTAAATGGGGCAGCAATGTTTATGATATACCGGCTTATTTAAGAAGAAAAAAATAATGCAACTTTGGCTACTCAAGTCAGAGCCAAGTGAATATTCATGGCAAAAAATGGAAAAGGAGCAGGTAGTTGAGTGGGATGGCGTGCGCAATTATCAAGCTCAAAATTACATGAAAATTATGAAAGTAAGCGATCTTGCGTTTTTTTATCATACAGGTAAAGAGAAAGCAATACTTGGAATCGTTGAAGTATTTAAAGAGTATTATCATATTAATGATCCTAAGTTCGGATTAGTGAATGTAAAGTTTTTGAAACCTTTAAATAACCAAGTAACGTTAAATAATATAAAACAAAACCCACTTTTGAAAAATATGGCTATATTAAAACAACCACGTTTATCAATTGCCCCAGTTTCGGAAATTGAATGGAATGAAGTAATAAGGATGAGTGAATGTTAGAAGTAAATATTCTTGACAAGAAATGGTGCAGCATTATAGAAAATCCTAAAAATTTTGTATTAGGTGTCATCAATGCTTCTCTAAAAGAATTAAAAATAGACCACTATAAACCAAATATATCAATAGCTCTGGCTGATGATGACTTGCTACATCAACTTAATTTAAAATTTAGAGAAATGGATAAGCCAACTAACGTACTATCATTTCCGTGTGAACAATTGTCTAATGAGTGCGATTTAGGAGACATAGCAATTTCAATAGACACAATAAAAAGAGAATCGCATGAGTATTGTATACCTATTCTTGCTCACATTGCACACATGTTAGTGCATGGATTACTGCATTTACTTGGTCATGATCACCAAAAAAAAGATGAAGAAATTATAATGAAAAATCTAGAAAGAGAAATTTTAGCTTCGCTTGGCTACAATATGTGCGCGATTTAAAAGGAATTTAATAAAAATATAGTAGATGATAATAAAATATGTTATCTACAAAGGGTTTTAGCTATAAACAATAAAAGGTAAGTGATATGGTTCAGTTTTCTTTGCCAAAGAATTCTAAAATTAATCAAAAGGGCAAAATTTATCCTATTCCTGCTAGAGCAAAAAACATCAGAAGATTTCAAATTTACCGTTGGTCTGCTGATGACGAGAAAAACCCTAGAATAGACACATTTTTTATTGATATGGATAGTTGTGGCCCTATGGTACTTGATGCATTAATAAAAATAAAGGATGAAATAGATTCGACTTTAACTTTCAGACGTTCTTGTAGAGAAGGCATATGTGGATCTTGTGCCATGAATATTGACGGAACCAATACTCTTGCATGTACTAGATCTATACACGATATAAAAGGTGATGTAAAAATATATCCATTACCTCACATGTATGTGATAAAGGACCTAGTCTCGGACTTGAGCCAATTTTATGAGCAATACAAATCAATTAAACCTTGGTTACAAGCAGATAAGCCTGCCCTACAAAATAAAGAATACTCTCAATCTCCTGAAGATAGAAAAAAATTAGATGGCTTGTCCGACTGTATATTATGTGCTTGCTGTTCGACTGGTTGCCCAAGCTACTGGTGGAATAGTGATAAATTTTTAGGACCAGCAATACTATTACAAGCCTACAGATGGATTGCTGACAGCCGTGATAATAAGACAGGTGAAAGACTTGATGTTTTAACCGACCCATTCAAGTTGTATCGTTGTCATACAATAATGAATTGCACAAAAACTTGTCCTAAAGGACTTAATCCAGCAAGAGCAATAGCGAAAGTAAAACAGCTCATGGTAGAGAAAGAAGGAGTTTAAGTATCATCTTTTGCATTCTTCGTAAGAGAACAGCAAACCTTCCGAAGCGTAGGGTATTGTTAATACCCTGAACGCTTTTCCATTCGTGAAATGCATCGTATCATCATACGATGCAAATAATTTTTTGAATAACTCATGTCTTTGGTTACTAATAGTTTGAAAATCCTCTTTTTCTAAAAGCTTTTTAGATTCGAAGAGGTAAAGCATAACTTCATGATAAGTTGGGTAAGATGCCAAAAATTTTGGGTCAAATTGAAAGGTTTTTATGAAAGCATTATTATAAAATTTTAGCTTTTGATTCTTACTATATATTACTATAGCAACCGGCAACCTCTCAAGCAAATTTTTCTGTGTAGCTAAATAACTGTTTAATTCAGTATATAATTTCTCTGCATCACTAACATCTTTCCCATACATTACTATGCTACCAGAACCTTGTATTGGAATTTTAACAAAATCGAAAACCTTAGGTTCGTTCTTGTAAGTTACGACATGCCTTCCTGGTTTTGTGCTATGAGCGCTACTGGTAATAGCAAATTTCTTAGAGCCATCTACATATTTATCATAAAACAAATTATAAAATTCTACCTTTCTATTCTTGTTATATTTTAGTATTGGAAATGGTAAAGAGTTGAAAACATTTTTATAGCTCTCCACTTCTTGTGTAAGCTTACTATTTTCTAGCTCAAGTCCGTGAGCTTTTATTTTACAGTCTGAGACATTCCTTATCCATAACAGCACACCAATCACATTGTTAGAATCATCTATTATGCTTCTACCATAACATATGCAATAAACCTCACTGTCTTTTGACTTTAAATCTAGAGTAAAAGATTTATTTATTTCCTTTGCCTCAGCAAAATTTTTAATTAAACTGTCTGATTGCTCAAAAAAATTCACAAACTCATTAAATGAGTAAAAAACAGTATTAAGCAAAATTAGTAAGTTGGGAGAGAACTTTTCTATACGCTTTTTTGCATCCCAAATATAAAACCCATCATTCACAGTATCAATTAAATTATTTATGATAACATTTCGATGTTGTAAGTTCTTAATCTTATTACTAATTTTTAATTTAGAATAAGAGAGAAAGAATAATATTAGAATCAATATTAAAACCACTTCATACAAAAAAAACATAGCATTTCTAAAACAGATATAAAAACTTGTAACCGCTCAGAATTATGCTGAAGAGTTATATAAGTAAAGATTGCCTAACATCTGAAAGCCCAATCTCTTATAAAGGTTTACAGAAGGTTTCATACAATGTGCTACTATATATTTGCATTCAAGCTGTTTAGCTATCTTTATTCTTTCTAAAACCATTTGGGTACCTATTCCACGATTCCTGTAAATTGGTAAAACTCCATCACTATAAAAACCAGCTACACTGTCTTGAACATAAAGACCGCATGTCCCAATAATTTCACTATTTAGTGTTACAAGAAAAAATCTTAATCTTGAGTTTTTATCATCATAATTTGATAATCCGCGAAAAAATGTGCTGACAATTCCAACGCCATGATAAAAAATTTTAGAAGTGTGTAAATCTAACTGTTCTAAGAGGTCGCTACCATTTACAGCATTTAACCTCAAGTTTGGAATAACATCAGCAGGTAAAAAGTAATTTTTCATATTAAGTAAAGCTTTTTTTGGTGTGCTAACGTGTTTTATTTCACACTTTTCTAAAATATCTCTTATTTTCATATGTGAATTTATTACCCATGTTGCTTCTATATCTCTTGTTCTGAGATAATCTAGAGTTTTTTGTATAGAAAGCTCGGTACATTGATCTCCACAGAACACAAAATTAAATAATGACTCCCTAGTACCATTTATTGTAAATGTAACGTTATCAAATTCATCGTGTACTTCCCACTCAGATAAATTCGCTGTGTACAGTATATAATCCTTTAAATTTTGAACAATTAAGCTTGAATAATAAATTTTTTTATCCTGCATACATCAACAATAAACAATAAAAGGCTCCTATAAGAACACAGGCTAAAATTGCAGCTATAATGTCATCTAGCATAACACCTAAAGGACCTTTGGTATTTTTATCGATCAAATTTATAGGCCACGTTTTTATTATATCAAAAAACCTAAAAGAAAAAAAGCACAACAACAATGAAGAGCAATTCATCTCTTGGCTTAACAATATCGAAACTAAAAGTATTGTCAGCAATTGACCAACTACTTCGTCAATTACTACCTCTTTTGGATCACATGAAGTCTTGTAGTGTTTTATATAATTGCCTATAGACCATAGTCCAATCAAAAATAAAAAAAAAATAATTGCTGCACCTAAAATTCTGTCACTCAGTATCACAGGAACAATTGGATAAGAAGCTAAGCTGCCTACGGTACCTGGCATTTTTTTTACTGTGCCAGACAGCCACCATGTTGATATCAATTTATATAAAAATTTCACAATACACCAAAGTACAAAACTAATTTACAAGAACAGAAATAGTATCCTCTATAGAGGCGCTTTCATACAATAATCTATAGACCGCTTCACATATAGGCATTTTTATCTTTAGCTTTCTTGCTAAATTAAATATGGGCTCAGCAGTGCTAAAACCTTCAATCACTGACTTGCCTTCTGACAAAATCTGCTGAACATTAAAGCCATTGTCACTATTACCTATTTTAAACCCAAAAGATAGGTTTCTTGAATTCAAGGATGTGCATGTCATAATTAGGTCACCCAGACATGCCGGCCCAAGTAGTGTATTTATATCCACATTACCGTTACCAACTTTTGCTGAGTATAAAGCCTTAATTTCGCTCATACTTTTCGTAATCAATGCTGCATGAGCATTAAACCCAAGTTTACTACCTAGAACAATCCCACACGCTATAGCAAAAACGTTCTTTAACGCTGCACAAACCTGTATCCCTATAACATCACTACTAAGGCGTAATTTAACATTTTCTTGCTGTAGTTCTGATACTAGCTTTGAACCCAATATGTTATTTCGGCATGCAAGAACCATTGAATAGGGTAATTTTCTTGCAACTTCTACAGCAAAACTAGGGCCTGAAAAAATAGCAATAGGATTGTTAGGTAAAACTTCATTTACTATTTCACTAGGTAATTTTAATGTAGACTTTTCTATTCCCTTACAAGCTAAAATTATTGCTACATCTTTTTTCAGATTACAATTATGCAATTGCTGACATACCTCCCTCAGAGATTGAGTGGGAACAGCGAGGATTGTTACTGAAGCATTAATTGTGTCTTCAATAGCCAATTTTACTGACACATTATCAGAAATTCGACAACCGGGTAGCTTGTCACTTTCTCTTTTCCCGTTGATTGATTCAAATGTAGTTTCATTGCGAGTCCACAAAATCACATCTTTCTTACTACCTAATGAAATTGCGATTGCTGTACCCCATGCACCAGCACCTAAAATTGATATTGCCACACAATATTCCTGAAAGTATTACTTATACTTTAAAATAGTAGGATAAGTAAATTAAAAATATAACACAGGCATATAGAATAGTTAAATATTTATTAACCGAAGTATTCTTTTAATAATAGTAACTTTAATTCAATATTTACTAAAAATATTATTACTACCATGGTATATCTATTATATTTTAGATCTATTTATATAACTTTGGAACAATATATTTATTATTAATTAATAAGTGTAATTTTGATCATTTGTTAATAAAAATTTGATTTATTACTTTCCTTAGTGATATATATTACTAAAATTATAAATTATTTATGGGGTGTAAAATATGCGTATATTATTAATCGAAGATGATCAAGTAAGTGCAAAGACTGTGGTTAATGCCTTAACTTCTGATGGACACTTCTGTGACGTTGTTACTTCTGCACAAGATTATAACAATAATATGGTTTCCTCAAACGGAGATTACTATGACCTAGTTATTTTAGATATACACTTGCCTGGTGATATTGACGGATATGATATATTGTTAAGACTAAGAAGTGCAAAAATCAAAGTTCCTGTCTTAATACTTTCATGTATATCCGCTGTCAATCACAAAGCTAAAGGGCTTGGGTATGGTGCAGATGATTACTTAACCAAGCCATTTCATAAAAGCGAGTTATTAGCTCGAATTAAGGCCATAGTGCGTCGTACTAAAGGCCATCCTGAATCGGTGATAAAGATTGGTAATATAAATATCAATTTTGATCACAGGATTGTTGAGGTGAAAGGTAAAACGGTTCACCTTACTAATAAAGAGTATTCTATGATAGAATTGCTAGCACTGCGTAAAGGAACAGTACTAACAAAAGAAATGTTCTTAAATCATCTTTACAATGGCTTGGATGAACCTTCAGATAACAAGATAGTTGATGTTTTTATGTGCAAATTACGTAAGAAACTTGAAAGTGCAAATGATGGAAAAAGCCACATAGAAACCGTTTGGGGCAGAGGGTATGTTCTGAAAGAGTATATTGATGATGAAGAATATTCTAATGTTAATGTAGGCGAAAGTAGTGATGGCTATCAAGCAGAACAAGTGAAGGACAACGCATGAAATGCCTACACTTAAATATAGCATGGCTTATATCGCACGTATCATGTGACGCCTAGGTGAAATATAAGCCGAGTTCTGTTTATGTAGCTATTTATCTGGAGTAAATGTTACCATTTACCTCATGCGATTTACCCGAGTAGATATGAGAAAAACATAAAATCTACTTCTATTTAATCTTGCTCCTAGTGTTGGTTACTCGACTACCAATGTTGCCATTGCCATGGTGTGCTCTTACCACACCTTTTCACCCTTACCTAAGAATATTTTAGGCGGTAATTTTCTGTAGCCCTATAACTGGAGTTACCTCCGGCGGGCGTTACCCGTCACTATTTTTCCTTGGAGCCCGGACTTTCCTCTGCTATGTTTATCACACAACAGCAGCTACTTATTTCACCCAGGAATTATACTTTAACATGAAAATCACAAAAGCAAAAGACAATTTCCTAACAGTCTACATATTAAAAACATTCAGACAAATAGCTAAAGGTGATATTCCGGCACATCATCGCTATCCCAAGATAAGCTTTTTTCACTTTTAGACTCCGCTTCAGTCAGTCAAGAGCCTGGTCCACCGCTTGAAGACGACGAGCTACTTCTTGCTCGACTACTACTTTCTACTGATATACTGTTTAGCATTGTTTCAGATTGATACGTAGTTTGTATAGATATGTTATTATCACTGCTTGTTCTGCTATGGGTGAAAAAAATTTCTTCATTGCTGCTATTTGAATGCGATTCCAAATCAGCTAATTCTAACACATGAGCAGCATTATAATAACCGTGATATTTCTTAATACATTTATATGCTATAAATCCTATAATTCCAGCAATACCTATTGTTCCAATCAAAGATCCTCCTATCATTTCTGCCCTATTAGACCCTATAGCAAGTTGAGTAGGCTGTGGTGAAGAAGTAGGTTGAGGAAGTAAAGTCGTGGTAAATATAGGAGTTGTTGACTCTTTTGTTCTAGTACTTGGTATACTAAATACTGTTTGTATAGTTTTCTCTGAGTTTATTATTGGCACACTAGTTGACGTTGTAGCAACCGTGGTCACTTGTGAAGTAGTAGTTGTGTTTGCTACTGTTGTTGGCTTCACTGTTACTGTACTTGTTTGAGTCGTTGACTCCGTTGAAGGTTTATTCATTGTAGAAGTAGGTGTAACGGCTTCTGTTGTTGGCTCCATTGTTACTGTACTTGTGCGAGTCGTTGAAGGTTTACTCATTGTAGAAGTAGGTGCAACGGCTTCTGTTGTTGGCTCCACTGTTACTGTACTTGTTTGAGTCGTTGACTCTGTTGAAGGTTTACTTATTGTAGAAGTAGGTGCAACGGTAGTTGATGCTTCTGTTGTTAATTTGGTAGTCTTTACAGTGTCGGTTTCTGTTGTGCTAGTAATTGCAGCAGTCAGCGTTTTCTTAGAAGTCACAACCGTTTCTGTAATAGTTACAGGAGCCACGGTACTACTAGAAATGATATCAGGTGTCAATCGACCGTTAATGATATCAACAAAATCACTGAGAGTTTTGATACTACTTGCCGGTATTATTGTTACCTTAGAAAGCTTTTCAAATCTCTGATGATTGAAAATTGCGATGTTTTCTTCACTTATTGCAGTTACAATAAAACTGTCTTGACCATTGTCTTTAACGTACAATTGCTCTATAGAATCTGCAAATTCGCAAATAGTAAAGTTCGATTTTGATCCATTCTTAACAAGACTTGTTAAATGTAACGTTTGTTTATCAGACAACCGGTCTTCTGCAAGAAAGGCAACTAGATCATTGCCTTCAGTTCGCTTTACATACTGCAAAAAGCTTATTTCATATTCACTAGAAAAAGATGACGCTGTATTTATCTGACAATTTTTCTTACCAAGCAAACATTCATCTTCCTTTCTACTTTTCAGATCCTCAACCACTTTAGCCATATCAAATTTGAAAATACGTGTTTTTCTCACCTCTTGATCCCCAATAATTTTTCTGCTCACTTGCGCATAAAGCATCGTGTTTCCATTTAATGCCAATTGCCCCGGATTATCAAAATTGAACAATTTTCTTTCTGTAACACCACTTTTTCCATTTAATGCTTTAAATTTTCCACTTCCATTTGACTCTAAGTACCAAGAAACTAAAATTTGATCCTTTAAGTTATGAGCAATTACATCACCATTACCAACTTTCACTCCTTTTGGTTGAAAGTAACTATTGCCCACATTTGCAAGACTATTATTATCAATATTCTTTTGTAATTTTGTTTTACCTAAATGTTCAACTGAAGGAGTATTAACTGATTGTTTAATTCCGTAAGTGTTAAAAGATAAGCCTTTAACGTATTTTTCTCCTTCTTCGCCAATTCCTTCTTCAGGAAAGACAATTCCAACTTTATCTGTTTCAGGTGAATCTTCTATTAATGTGAGAGACAATTGATCTTTGAATTCATTTACTACGCTGACATTTGTACCCCATTCGTATGTTTTTGATTGATATAATGGACTAATAAGTAATTTTACTTTACTGCTCCCATTACCATTATCTTGATAGCTAAGTCCATAAGCGACTCCATCTCCTTCAATCAACCCTACGTTTGCTGGGTTAAAACCTACCGCTTCTTTAACTTCCGGTGTATTTGAGTTGATCCCGAGCAATCTTCCTAATATAGACATAATTTTATTTAAAATATTAATAAAATGCTATTATGATTACTCCTGTGTGTTAATGTCAATGAAAATTTTAACTAAAATTAAAAAATTAACGTCTTTATTTTATACTAAAAAGTAAGTATAGGCTCGAAAATGGCTAAGAAGTCTTATAGATGAAAGGAAGGTAGAGTTCTCAAAACCCTATAATCTACATTTAAAGGTAAATTTTTATTCGTTGTGTCTTATGCAGATTCCGCTAACAGGTAGCGGAATCTTAAGCTTTGGCTAAATTTTTTCTTGATTCTTTACTACTAGGATTTCTGCCTTTAGCTCATCTATAATTGTTTGAACCTCAGGAAGCTCCTTATGTTTTTCGTGATCTGATACATATTCTCCCTTTTTGTTGGAGGCTTTATATTCATGTTCTTGATAAAGTGAGTATAGAAATCCAACTCCAAAGATAACAATTGCTGCAAGTGCCATGTATTCAAGTGGTTTTTGCACTTTTTCTCTTAGATCGAAATATCGAGATAGCAGAATGAGAGCACAAGATCCTATTACTACTGCACCAGAACCAATTTTGTTGTACATGAAATACTTTTCATTGTAACTTTGTTCGTAATTTCTGTAAATAGTTGTGGCATGCTTTTGAAGATTTTCTTTATCTAGTGATGTGAGAAAATTTTTAAATTTCTCTTCACCAGTTTCTTTTATCCATAAATTTAATTGTTTACTCATAGTTTAACCTCATATTAATAAATATAGTTTATTATATACAACATTTATAATAAATGTCAAGGATAGTGTATTTATAAATAATATACTATAATTTCTTAAGCATTTTTTTAAAGTAGTTAGCTGTAGCTAAAATAATTGAGATTTACTAAAACAAACTTATGAAACAATTGAAGTTAGCGCATGATCAGATTTTTTAACTGGATCCTATGGCCAAGCCAAAAGAATTTACAAGTTGGGCAGTATGGGTAGTATGATACTGCAAAATGCTATTTCTCAAAAAACCAACAATTGCAATCATTGGTTCTACAGGTATAATCTGTAAAGTTTACACGAGTCTCATGAATGATAGAAAAAGAAGAGCAGTTTAGTTTTACATCAGAAAACCTTAAGAAAGCGGAAAAGTTTATAGAGATGTATCCCAAAGGTAGAGAAGGTAGTGCTGTCATGCCTTTACTATACCTGGTTCAAGAGCAATGCGGATGGGTTTCTGAATCTGCTATGCGTTATGTTGCTGATATGCTGCATATTCCACATATTCGTGTATATGAAGTGGCAAATTTTTACACCATGTATAATTTAAAACCAGTAGGCAAATATCTAATACAAATTTGTAGAACAACTCCTTGCTGGTTGTGCAATAGTGAAGAAGTTTTAAATACCTTTAAAAAAAAACTTGGAATCAATATCGGTGAGACTACTAAAGATAATTTGTTCACTTTAAAAGAAGTTGAATGCCTAGGTGCATGCGTTAATGCTCCCGTTGTGCAGATCAATAATGACTTCTATGAAAATCTTACTCCTGAGAAAGTAGAAAACATCATAACAGAACTTTCAGGCAAATAGATGAAAGAAGAATTTGCATTCAAGATAATCAAGCAATCAGGTTCTGCAAAAGTTGGAACAATTAAAACTCCAAATGGAAGCGTAGAAACACCAGCTTTTATATTCTGTGCAACAAAAGCTGCAATTAAAGCTGCAGATATCGAGAGAATTAGTGAAGCAGGTACTCAGATAATACTTTCCAACACCTATCACCTAATGCTCCAACCAGGGGAAGATACCGTAGCAAAACTTGGTGGTTTGCACAAGATGATGGGATGGAGTGGACCAATGCTCACTGATTCTGGTGGATACCAGATATTTAGCTTAGGGCACGGATCAGTTTCGGAAGAGATAAAAGGAATAAGAAAAAAACAAAAAACTCTGATCAAAATTAATGAGGATGGGGCAATTTTTCGTTCTTACATTAATGGTAAAACTTATTGCTTGACTCCTGAAAAGTCTATACAAATTCAACAGAAACTAGGTGCAGATTTAGTCTTAGTCTTAGATGAATGTACTCCATTTCACATAAGCAAAGAATACACAGCAAAATCAATGCTCATGAGCCACAAATGGGCTGAACGTTCTTTAAATGAATTTGAAAAAAACAATAATGGCAAGCAGGCACTGTATGGAATTAGTCAAGGCGGAGTATATCAAGATTTACGTAGAGAAAGTTGTAATTTTATTAACGATTTGCCATTTTTTGGTCAAGCAATAGGTGGATCACTTGGTCAAAGTAAAGAGCAGATGTACGATGTAGTTTCTTTCACTATGGACCATCTGAAAAAAGATAGGCCTACTCATTTGCTTGGTATTGGTGGAATTGTGGACATCTTTCGCGGAGTTAGTCTTGGAATTGATACGTTTGATTGCGTGCATCCAACCCGTTTAGCAAGGCATGGTGGTGCGCTTATTAAAGTAAAAAATAGAGATTCTATTTCTTCAAAGTGCAAAGAGCATATTAATTTGCGAAATCAACAATTCGAGCTGGACAATAACCCAATTGAAAGTGACTGCTTATGTTTTACCTGCAGAAAGCATTCAAGAGCTTATATACACCATTTACTGAAAGCTAAAGAGCTCCTGGCTTACACACTCGTTACCATTCATAACGTTTTCTTCATGAATAAGTTAATGGCATCTATAAGGCAGGCAATATTGGATGATAGGCTAGATCAAGAGAAAAATAATTGGATTAGTGAAATACCATTGCACTTTGATTTGGCCTCTCTTTAAGTCTTTTCTTTATGCCGTTGATTTTTACTTCTTGTTATATTTACTTTATTTATCACACTATTAATTAGAAAGGTTATAATAAATAATTAATCTATTAATGTTAGTCTCTACCCGTATGATTTGTAAGGATTAGAGGTGAAGATATGGCTAAAGGAAATAATACCCTATTAATATTTGATTTTGATAACACTATTACTAATGGACACATGCATAATATTTTCTCCGGTAAACACTCCGAGTTCAAAAAAAGTGATTTCAATTCTGGTGCAGAATATGCAGTGACCGATACTGATATAGGAAATTTTCTAAAGAATACAGGCGGAGTAAAAAATAAGGAGACATTAAAATCTGTGTTGCAATCTGCACTTTCAAATGGAGTGAAAGTTAATATCGCATCGTATACAGGATATTCAGACGCTGTGAGAAGGGTTGTAGAGAATCATTTGGGTTTATCTAAAGAACAAGCAGGCGGTATTTCTGTATTTGGTGGGTTTCCAGGAGATTATGATAATGAGCTTCCAAAAGGTCTCAAAGAACAAAAAAATCAAGTTGGAAAAAATTTACACATCTGTAAGGCAATTGTGGAGTATAAGGATAAACATGGTGAGTTGCCAAAAACTGTCATGCTAGTTGATGATGATGTAAAAAATATTCAAAAGATTAATGAGTTTGTTGCATCAATGAGTAAAAGAGAGGAATGGCTTGAAAAAAATGGGCTGAGTATTGAAGAGATACAAAAAATCAAATTTGAAGGTGTGCGAGTACCTAAAGAGGATAAAAATGTTGGTTATCTAGAAAGAGTACAGGAGTTTGTCAATGCTAACTTAGTGCAAGAACCAATTTATGAAAATTTGAAGAAGGAAGAACCTATATACCAAAATCTTCAAGATATTCAGAGATCATTGTCTGAAACGGTACCAAAAGAACCTATATATCAGAACAATGAAAATCGACCACCATTGCCTCCTAAAAAAAGGAAATCAAGTGATGGTATGGTTGCTGATGGTGAGAATAAAAAACAAGATATTAAGGACATGTCGTCATCCGAAACACAAGCAAACCCAACACGCTCAAAACGTCATGCAATGATGCTTGACCCTCAGCAAATAGAATCTATACACCAGAATGCTGAAGAGTTATCACCAGGTAAAAAATACGCACATATTCAAATCGTTTCCTTAGCACAGGAATTTAAAGCAATCAAAGCTTTTTTTAAAGATTGTGCTCAAGAAATAATAGATGCCATTTGCAATTTATTTAAAAGAGAAGTGGCAACAGAAATTGGAAAGCAGGGCTATAATGTAAGTAGTAAGCAAGGAAGTAGTGAAATTACTGTCAAAGGAAGTAAGCCAATAGATGCTTCAAGAATAAACAAAGATATTATTGTCGAGTCCTTAGCTCAAATAATTGAGAAAAAAGAGAAAATCAAAGATCTTAACAATAATTATAAAGGTGACCAGCTAGGGCGAGAGATATCGAAATTATTGAACGCTGGTTCGCAAAAGGAAAATATAAACTCAAACCCTGTAAGCAAAAAACCACTTGCACCACCAGTACCTCCTAAAAATTATACGGAAAAAGTTACGCAAAATAGAAATAATAATATTATTGAAAGAGGAGGTCGAAGATTCGTATAATTTCTTGCATATCCGGTTCATGGTACATTGTTTCAACTTACACTTCTTTAATCACTGTGCTAAATTATATTGTAAAGCAGCCAAATCAATATAATAGAATGCGCTAAGCTTTAAGCATAGAAACCACTTTATCGTAACTTGGCAATGATTTAATTTCTCCAATTGCAGCTAGAGTGGTTTTTTCATGCTGAGATAACAATTCTTTTGCTGCTTTTTTTACGTTAGCAGTGGTAACTGCACTAATTTTTTCTATTAATTCATTTTTACTGATGTACCTATTATAGTTACCATAGTAGTGCCCCAATGTTTCAGCGCGTGAGCTAACACTTTCGCGTGACATTAAAATTTGGGATTTTATTCGCTCTTTCACTCTATTTACTTCTTCTTCCCTCAGATTATCTGTAGACAGCTTCTTCAACTCTGTCGTCATAGATTTTAAAAGCTTATCTAAGTTACTACTATCTGTGCCAGCAAAAATGGAAAACATCCCTGTATCAGTGTAGCTGGAATTAAATGAATAAACAGAGTAAGCTAATCCCTGCTTTTCCCTTACTTCCTGGAACAGACGTGATGACATTCCGCTCCCTAATATAGAATCAAGCACTTGAAACGTGTGATATTTATCGTCATGGCGAGAAACACTAGGTAGACCAATTAGCAAGTGTACCTGATCTAATTTACGATGTTCTAAATACTCACCACCAGTACAGCTCGCATTTTGGCTTTTTTTCAGCTTTTTAGAATGAATCTTTGAGAGAAAATCTTTGGTTAATGCAATAACTTCTTCATGTTCAACATTTCCTGCAACGGTAAATAGCATATTCTCGCCAAAGTAATGTTCATTTATGTAATTATCTAGATCTCCTCGAGTAAAAGATTTTACAGTATCTTGCGTGCCTAAGATTGACCTGCCAAAAGGTTGATCTTTATAAGCTGCCTCAAAATATTTATCGAAAACAATGTCACTTGGTGAATCATTAGTTTGAAAAATCTCTTGTATTACAACTCCCTTCTCACGTTCCAATTCATCTTCTGGAAATGTTGAATTCATCAATATATCTATTAATATATCAATACCAGTTTTTATGTCTTTCTTGAGGACTTTTGCATAATAGGTGGTGCTTTCCCTACCGGTGCTGGCGTTGAAAACCCCACCTATGTCGTCAAAAGCTTTTGCAATTTCAAACGCAGTTCTTGTCTTCGTTCCTTTGAAAGCCATGTGTTCTAGAAAATGGGATATTCCATTTTGATTTGCACTTTCCGCTCTACTGCCAACACCAACTCGTATGCTTAAAGCTACGGAATCAACATCACGCACCTGCTCAGTTATTATGCGCAGACCATTATCTAATTTTGTTACCTGAGGTGTATTCATCTTATGTATTCTTTTTTAAATTTTCTTCTGCAAAATCCCAATTAATCAAATGGTCAAGGAAAACTTTTATGTAGTCAATTCTACGATTTTGACAATCTAAATAATAGGCGTGCTCCCAGACATCCATAGTGAGTAATGGAACTTGGCCATAAATTAATGGCAAATCTGCATTTGGAGTTTTGGTGATTTTGAGCTTTCCTTTTTCGAGCACTAACCATACCCATCCACTACCAAATTGGCTTACTCCATGATTGGCAAATTCCCCACAAAACTTATCAAAACCACCGATATCATCTTGAATTTTTTTTGCCAGAAAACCATCATCTTTAGGTTTACCACCACCATTCTTCTTCATTGAATTCCAATAAAAAGTGTGGTTCCAAACTTGCGCTGCGTTATTAAATATGGGAACTTTATCGCTATTACCATGCACTTTTGTTATTATTTCCTCAATTTTCACATGTTGATAATCTGTATTTTCAACCAGCTCGTTGAGTTTATTTAAATATCCTTTATGGTGCTTATCATAATGAAAATCTAAGGTTTTTGCAGATATGTAAGGCTCTAAAGCTGTTTTATCATATGGTAATTCAGGTAAAGTAAAACTCATGACAATCTCCTTATTTTTGACCTACTTGGATGGTATTGTAATATGTGCTCTTGTGCAACATATAATTAATAGCTAAAACACTTAGATATCTATTGCATTATTCTAAGTTTTATATCACAATAATGATTATTATATAAGCCATAGAAACGGATTGAATGCAAAAACTTCCTTGACAAACTCCGCCAGCCCCCTTATCATGAAACTGAAGGTATTCAGTTATCTTCATCTGTGCAGATTAAACAGCAAGAAAACAACGTAGTTGGCGTCTTATTTTTAATTTTTTGCACTATGTGCACCTTATGTCTTCACAATATTTCTAGGTTTTTACCTACACAAGCTGAAACGCGCTTATAAGTCGTTTAAGACAGTATAGTACGCCAATTTGCAGGATTAGAGAGTGACAACTAGCTAACGCGGGGTTTCTTTTGCCTTTTTTTTATTTGGTAAATTTCTTAATGTTTGTAGCTAAAGCAATTTAAGAGACCGAAAATGGTGTCATTCCAGCGCGTGACGCTGGAATCTAGTCTTTATTATGCAGCCACTTATTTAAAGTTAAGTTTTCTGGATCCCAGTGTCTAGGCACTGGGATGACACCTTGACGATTTGAAGAATCGTCATCCCGCTACTTGTTAGCGGGATCTATGCTAAGAGATACCGCGAATGAATCGCGGTATGACGGTTAATTATTCCGTGACGGTATGACGGTTGTCAGTAAACCTGAATTACTTTAGCTATGCAATGAGATTTCCTAAAAAACACTTTATAGCTCTTGAGTATAAAAAAAAATTCCTTTAATAATAAGGCATGCTAATCAGGAATTTAATCAAACAAGCGACTAAAGTAGGAAGCAGTGAAAATGCAATACGATATATTGAGTATCTCTATCAATTTGAGAAGTTTAGAAACACATTAAACCTCACTTTATCACTAATAAAGCAAAATAAGCTTTCGTTTGAAATATACCAAGAGGGATTAGTGGATATGGAAGAAGGGGTGTGTAAGACAATCAGGTCTTCCGGTGTAAATAGGTATGTTATTGTGCTGAGAAGGTCAAATCCATACATTATAGTGCATGAACTTTCACATATGGTTGAAAATGAGCTTAACTTGAGCCTAGAGCAGGAATTTCTCCATAAGGTTTACCAGGATATTGAGCAGAATTTAAGGCAAGCAAATGTTCTTGTGCAGAAAATTATTAGCCAAGTTATATTTAAGGAGATACAAGCTTATCAAACTGCAAAGTCACGCGCATCTGAATTGTTTGCACGCTATTTTGAGCTATTTGCTTGGGCACAAGAGGTTTATCCTAAGGATAAAGAATACTTAATTCGCACTCAAGATTTAAACAAAGTGTTCCTTGCTACTGATCAATGGAAAAAGAGCTGCCTGGATCCACAAATGATGGATAGAATAGATAAGGAAATCAAGGAATACAGCAATAAAACCGCCACTAAAGACGTAACCAAAGTGCAAAGCAGTTGGACTAATAAATTTTCTCCTGGGGGCAAAAAAATTAGCTCTATATTTGGAGATGACAATTAGCTTAGTATAGCTATTGCAGGTTTTCCTACGTCATACCGCCGCGGTGCTAACACGTAGCGGAATGACGGTTGTCGGTAAATCTTTTAGCTATAGAAGTTAACTTTGCAGTTAACTTTGCAGTTAACTTCTACAGCGTTTCAAGGTATAGTTTTTATAATAAAGTGCTCGAATATACATGAAAACCATTTTAGCTGTTGAAACAAGCTGCGATGAAACTGCAGTAGCGATTGTAAATAGTGACAAGCAAGTCCTTGCTCACGAAATTCTCTCCCAAGCAGAGCACAAAAAACGCGGTGGGGTGATCCCTGAAATAGCCTCACGTGCTCATATGGAGCATTTAAGTGGTCTAATAAAAAGCGCCGTGGAAAAATCTAACCTTAACTTTTGTGATCTCAATGCAATTGCAGCAACATCAGGACCAGGACTCATAGGTGGATTAATAGTTGGTACAATGATGGCTAAAGCAATTGCACATGTAGCACAAAAACCGTTCATTGCAGTGAATCACTTAGAAGCGCATGCATTAGTTATTAGGTTACTGCATGAGGTGAAATTTCCGTTTTTAGTCCTACTAATATCAGGTGGTCACTGTCAATTTTTAATTGCACAGGATGTAGGTAAATATATTAAACTCGGGGAGAAACTTGATGACTCGTTAGGAGAAGCATTTGATAAAGTTGCTAAGATGCTGGGTTTAAGCTATCCCGGAGGGCCATTAATTGAAAAGTTAGCTAAAAAAGGCAATGGTGCAAGATTTAAACTGCCAAGGGCGATGATAAAACGTTCTGGATGTAACTTTTCGTTTTCTGGAATCAAGACAGCAGTAAAAAACTTAGTGCAGAAACTCGAAATGAGCGAGCAAGATGTGTGTGATGTGTGTGCTTCGTTTCAAGAGTGTATTAGTGACATACTGCTGGACAGGGTTAGTAATGCGATTATTATGGCCGAATCTTTAAATATCAAAATCAATGACTTTGTGATTACCGGCGGAGTTGCAGCAAATAATTTTTTGAGAGAAAAACTGAAAGAACACATAAACTTAAACATATTTTTCCCCCCTAATAATCTATGTACAGACAATGCAGTAATGGTTGGATGGGCAGGAATTGAAAGGTTAAAGAAGAATTATATAGATCCACTTAATTTTGCACCAAGACCTAAGTGGGAGTTAGAAAGTTATTAAAAACTCTCAATTCTGAATTATAGCTAAAGTGACTTAGGTTTACCGACGATTTGAAAAACGACAAATTCGTCATTCCGCTACTCGTTAGCGGAATCTATGCCGAGATACCGCGAATGAATCGCGGTATGACGTAGGGAAAACCTTAGCTATAGGCAATGAAGGAAATATTAACTATACTTCTTTTTACCATTGTTTATATTTCCTATTCACATATATTAATATTTTACTCACTTAAAGTAAGCTAACTGCCGTTATTAATATTTTTGTAATAAAAATTGTATATGGTGCATGTAATTAAATTAAGAGGAAGATTGTGGAAATTACGCCATCAATAAAAAAAGAATTGAAGCAAAGTACTCTATATATTTGCCTAGAAAAATGCAAAAGTGCATTTTGGTTTATCTTTTGGTTTAGTGCGGGAATCAATTTATTAATGTTATTTCTACCACTTTATACCTCTCAAGTGCTTGATCGGGTGATATCAAGCGAAAGTGTATCAACACTAACTATGCTGACAATTATCACTTTATCTGCATTTGCATGTTCTGCAATGCTTGAAACTTGTCGATATTTAGCCATGGCAAAAATAGGTGATTGGATCGATAAAACTGCAACACCAGATCTGATAGTAAGGTCAATCAGGCTAACGTCAGTGCAGAGCTCAACTTCAAGTGGTGAAGCAATACGAGATCTCGGGGTAATAAAAAATTTCATTACAGGAAATGGTATATTCTCACTGTTTGATACTCCATGGTCGTTAATTTACCTTGTTGTGATTTTCATGATACACACCTCCACGGGGTTTATAGCTATTGCTGGAATCATTATATTAGTCTCTATGGCAATATGGAATGAACTTGCCACTAAACGAATATTACAAGAAACTAACGAAGAAACTATACGGAATATCAATGCTATAGATGTTGCAACAAGAAATGCAGAAGTAGTTGAAGCTATGGGCATGTCAGAATTCATAGTCTCTGATTGGTGTAAACGAAATGATCAGAATCGAGCAATGCAAATTAAAGCACAAAATCGCTCTAATGTAATTACTGGAATCACTAAGTTTTTGCGCTCAACTCTGCAAATATCAGTAATTGGAACAGGTGCATTACTTGCAATTACAGCTCATAAAACTGCTGGTAGCATCATCGCTGCTTCAATTTTAATGGGTAGAGTATTAGCACCATTTGACGCTGCGGTTCATACTTGGAAGTTTTTAAATCAGGCTAGAATGTCATATGGAAGGCTACAAAGACTTATATTAACATCGCCAAAAAGAGAGCAAACGATGGCTCTACCAGAACCTGAAGGAAAATTGGAATTTGATAGAGTATTTTTTACTCCTTATGGAAGCAATAAGCCAACAGTAAAAGGAATATCATTTATTATAGAACCAGGGGACGTAGTAGGTGTGATTGGTGCAAGTGCTTCTGGTAAATCCACTATCGCAAAACTAACTGTTGGTGTATGGAAGCCAATATCTGGTGTAGTCAGACTAGATGGCGCTGATGTATATACTTGGAATCGAGAAAATTTTGGTAATTATGTTGGCTACTTACCTCAAGATATTGAGTTATTTAACACTAGTGTCAAAGCTAATATTGCTCGCATGAGACCAGATCCAAATCCTGAAGAAATAATCAAAGCAGCAAAAATTGCAGGAATACATGAACTAATACTAAGCTTACCAAATGGATATGATACAACAATAGGAGGTCCTGGAGGAGTAACGCTCTCTGGCGGCCAAAAACAGCTTCTTGGACTTGCCAGAGCTTTTTATGGTCACACAAAACTTTTAGTACTTGATGAACCAAACGCTAACTTAGATAGCAATGGAGAGGCATGCTTAATTAATGCAATTGGCATTGCAAGAAAGCAAAATACTACTACTGTTATCATCACTCACAAGCTACCGTTATTGTCCGTAGTTGATAAGGTGATCCTCATGTCAGATGGTGTCATTTACGCTATGGGACCAAAAGATGAGATTTTGAGCAAATTAGTTGTTCCATCATCAAATACCACAGAAGATGAGCGCTCTTCAGCAAATGGTTAGTTTACTTACACTAAATTCTGTATCTGAAATAACAACTGTTCCAGTATTACTAGAAATGTTTACCATTAGAAATAATATTACAAGAATAGTAAATAGATTAATAACTCCTATTAATTAAAGTTAATCGGCAGATAGTGTATATTTCTAATTAATGAGTTTTCTTAATTTATTAATTAAATAGCTTAATATTAGTAGTAATTTTATAAAAAAATTATAATATAAATAATGTTGCTGCGAAAATTTATAACAATATTTCCCTCTAACGTTTAATGAATTTCAATAAATTGCCTTTTTAATTCTAGATAAGTATATGCTTTGTTAATATGTTTAGTTCAAAATCCAAAAGTAAGTTTATGCTTTCTATTGGAGAAGAAGGCATAATGTTACTATATTTTAAAAATAATACTTTAAATAAAAGGTATTTTGTTAAGGGCAAAAACGATAAAGCAGTTTCCGATTTAATTTCATGTCTTTCATCAGACAAAAAAGCACCTTTATACCTGGTGCTTAATCATGCAGATCAAAATTACTCGCTACAGTTTATTACAAGGGCAAACAAGATTAGTGCCTATCTATCAGCAAAAACAAAGATGGAGCATTTTTCTCGTAGTAATGACATAAGTTCAGTTTTTTTGGTTGAGAAGCCAAACAAATTCAATCAAAACTGGTGCTATCTTCTTGTTTCATCAAAAGCAAAGCATTTAGTAGAATATTGGTTGAATGTGTTTATTGAGATAGGCTCCAACTTTAAGGGAATATTAATGTTTCCTATAGAAATAAGTAATATAACAAAAAAGATTCTACATAAAGATCCCAATAATTGGAAAATTATAGTTGCTGCAACTAAAACGGGAGGCTATAGACAAGTGGTTCTTAAAGAGAATAAAATGATATTTACGCGTTTAGTACCATTTACTAATGATAATTTACCAGGAATTATTGCTGGTGGAATATATCAGGAAGTGCAAGATACTATTCGATCCTTAACTAAGTTTGGGTTTGAAAAAAATAACCCTATCGACCTTTGCATCATAGTGTCAGAAGATATTAAAGCTAGTTTATCAGTCATAAATTTTTCAGAGAACAGTGTGAACATATTAACTCCATATGAGTTAGGCAAACTATTAGGAGCAGAACTAGCTATAAGTGAAAAAGATAACTTTTGCGATACCATAATTTTGTTTCATAGCTTTAAGAATAAATTAGCAGCTATTTTTAATACAAAGGAAACTAAAGAATTTTATCTATTCAATTATCTTTATTTAAACTCTCCTCAAATTTTTCTATACTTCGCTTTGGTTTTAGTTATAATTAACGCCCTTTGTTTGCTAAATTTGTATTCAAACTTCAGTGTCGCTGATAATTTATCCGCAAAGCAGAGCACCTTAAATAACCAATTAACAAAACTTAGCCAAAGCTATAATGTAAAAAAAATAGATGAAATTTATGATTTTATTAATATCAATAATATTTTATCAAAAATAGAATACTCTCCTCTTACACAAGTTAAGTATGTAGAAAAGTTAAAAGTACCAGGTATAGAGCTTCGATCATTTGAATGGAATTATAATGAGGCAAAAAGTTATATTACCACAACTTTAAGGTTTAATTTTCGATCCGGTAAAAATATTTCCTATCAATACGAGAAACTACGAAAAAATTTAAACGATAATTTTCGTACCTATGACATTAATATTTCTAACTTACCTGCTGCTAAAGGGCAAAATCTATCTATTGATGTTAAAATAGGAGAGGCAATGTAGATTAATGACTATCTCTCAATTAAAAAGAAAAGCTACAATTCAGTTTATATCGTATTTGTTATTATCTGTTGGATTAATAGGGTTATTAACATATGTTATTATCTATAACGAAAAGGTTTATAATAAAAACCAAATTGCGATTGATAAAATACGTTCTATTAATTTACAGATTACTGGAATTCAAAAAAAGGAAGTTGTTCTAAATAAAAACCTAGATTTATGGAAAAAAATTTCTTCTTCAAATTTACACAGTAGCAGATACATTGCAAATTTAAGTTTCGAGCTTAGCAGATTATATAAAAAGTACTATATATTAGAACCTGAAATATCAATTTCTATACCCGAAGAAGTTGAGCTCCACAACAAAAGTGAACGCACAAAAGTAATAAAAAGTGAAGTGGTCCTAAATTTAAGTTCAATCAGCGATAAGCATATTTTTTTATTTCTACAGTCTATTCCAAATCTGCCCGGTTATGTTATGATCAAATCTCTTATTTTAAACAAGCAGAGAAATATTGATGCTGCAACTATGAATCAAATTTTGAATGGTAATATGATAGAGATAGTGAGAGTTAATATAGTCTTTGATTGGTATACTATATTAAGTAGATAAGGTGATGAACATAAAGCTGTTTTTTATTTTTACGCTACTCATTTCCAATGTTAATGCATATTGCAGTTGTGAAGATATCATAGAAAGCATAGAAATTTGTAAGGAGTATTCTTGCCGACAATATATTGGCAATGAAGATTTTATTGAGCATAAAATATTAGGATTAAATAGTGGAAATTTATGCGTATATATAGAAAAACAAGGTGATGATGAAATGGTTTGTCATCATTCTCAGTATGGAATGATGATAGAAAAAAGATATTTTGAAAGTATTCTTAAAGTTGGCAATCAAGAAATCGATGATTTTATTGATATAGCAAATTTGCGTGCAAAAGAGTGTTTCTTTATTAACAATCAAAAACTAAGCTATACAGATCGGGACGATATAATAAGAGAAGCAGTGGAAAGTGACTTTGACGTTTTGTCACAATATAGTAACGTAAAAAGCATTTTTTTTGATGAAGAGCCAGTTAATAGAATGGTCAATGAAATGGAAAAGTTCAATTTACGGTCTTCAAGAGCTGCAAAAGAGGAGGTATCAGATAATTTCAACTGTAAGGTAGTGAGTTTAGACTCAATTTTATATCTTTCTTCCGATACATGGAAAATATGGGTAAATGGAAAGCTGTTTATAAATACTAAGGACTTAAAGGTGCACTCAGTCACTGAAAATTGTGTGACTTTTGTATGGGCCGTAGATCAAAAAGCAATAAAAAAGCATGCGAATGATTCTCAAAATGTATATCTTGGACATGGGAGTGTTATGTTTACGCTTTATCCAAAACAAAAATTTGACTTGGATAGCTTATCTATTAAATAATTTAGTATATAGCCAAAGTGGCTTAGGTTTACCGACAATTTGAAAAACCGTCATCCCGCTGCTCGTTAGCGGGATCTCAACATAGATACCGCGGGTGGGTAGCTATATATGCGCTTGTAGCTCAGTTGGATAGAGCGTTGCCCTCCGGAGGCAAAGGCCGTGGGTTCGAATCCCTCCAAGCGCACTTTTAATTAAATTTGACAATAGTACTTTCACATAAGATAATAAAGGGATTTATTTAGAGCATAATTATGTCTGGTGGTACCATAAACAAAGTCATATTAGTTGGTAATTTAGGAAAAGATCCTGAAATTAGGACTACACAAAATGGAAAAGAGATGGCAAGTTTTTCAATAGCCACGTCTGAAAGTTGGACTGACAAACTTTCCGGTATGCGCTCTGAAAAGACAGAATGGCATAATATTGTAATTTTTAGTGAAGGATTAGTAAAAATCGTCAAAGATTTTGCATGCAAAGGCAGTAAAGTTTATGTTGAAGGTTCTTTGAGAACTAGAAAATGGACTGACCAAAACGGTAGTGAAAGATACACAACAGAGGTGGTTCTATATAATTTTAATAGCGCTCTTACTCTCCTCGATTCACGACCAAATTCCGATTACAAGCCGAGTGAATACAAGCAAAATGAAACAGAACAAAAAAATAAGCACGAAAGTTTTGACAACGATATAAAAGATGAACTAATCGATGATGAAATACCATTTTAACAATTTAAATTGAAATCTACATTTTTATGGACTGCTTGTGTTACTCCTTTTAATTGCAATGGGGATAGCATAGATTATAGCAGTTTGCAGCGTTTACTTACAATACAAGCTGAAGCTGAAAATGGTGTAGTGTTGCTAGGTAGCACAGGTGAAAGCTTATCGCTTACTGATTCTGAAAAGCGTACATTAGTTGAATTTTTATGTAAGCTAAAATTAAATACGAAAATTATAATTGGTGTACCAGGAGTGAATCTATATCAAACTCTTGAATGGCTTGATTTTTGCAAGGGTATGCCTATTCATGGCTATCTAATGACAACTCCCATTTATGCAAAGCCCGGAATTATGGGGCAGACTTTATGGTTTGAAAAGCTACTTGAAAAAGCACATGTGCCGGCTATGTTTTACAATATTCCATCGAGAGCAGGAGTGAGTCTTCACGCCGAAACTGTACGCAACTTATCCAGCCACGAAAAATTTTGGGCTATCAAAGATTCAAGTGGCACCGTTGATACTTTAGCTCAGTATAAGAAAGTTGCTCCAAATATTGAGGTCTTTTGCGGAGATGATAATATGATATCTGATATGGCCGCTTATGGTGCGGCTGGTCTGGTTTCCGTTGCTTCCAATGTTTGGCCACGCATAGCGCGTGAATACGTTAAGCAATGTCTGAACGACGAACTCTCTTCACTGTCATTCCAGCGCGTGACGCTGGAATCCAGAAGGAAACCTGCTCAAATGACAGGAAATGACATGAAAAGTTCAACAGATATCTGGCAACAAGCTTGCAAAGCTCTATTTATTGCCAGCAACCCAATACCCACTAAAGCGCTATTACATGATATTGGGCTTATAGAACACAAAACTGTCCGCCTACCACTCAGCACAGAAGACTTGCCATCTGTTGAAGCATTAAGGCAAGTAAATGCTTGGATGGAGAGGATTGACTAATGGCTAGGGCCAGGAACATGACCTGCACTAGCACCATCAACTTTCACACCGCTGTCAACCGAGCCACTTAGTGGTGTTGGTGGAGAAGAAGAGCGTTCAGTTATTGCACTAAAAAGTGACATAATAACTTTGCATGCTACTGCAGCTAAGACGGCTATAGCTAGGGGCGATTCAAGGCCAAGGGCAGCTAAACCTGCTCCAACTCCAAAAGAAACAACAGCCCCTACTATAAGAGGTAAAACACACTTACTCAATTTATCAAACAATTCAGCTTTTTCATTTATCTTTTTTTGGTCATATATATTACCGTATATTTTATCGAGAGAGCTTCTATCTATAAGCAATAAAATGCCAACAAGCGTACACGCAACTAGCGGGAGCATAGAGCCAATCATCCCCCCTGCGATCAAAGGCGGTAAACTAGGATAATATTTAAGAGCTGTGATACTAGCTATAAGCCCTACAGACCCTATGGCTATTGCTGCATATGATGCAAACTTTTTTAGGTTTACCGACGATTTGAAAAACGACAAATTCATCATTCCGCTACTAGTTAGCGGAATCTATGCCGAGATACTGCGAATAAATCGCGGTATGATGTGTTGCTTGGGTCAGCTATAGGACCTGTACCAGCACCATGACCTTACCCAGAAAAAATGGAGAGAAAGAAAGGAGTTTTTTTGTGGTAATCCAATCAATCCAATTAACAGCTTGCTCATTATAGTCTTGCAACTTTGATTTAATATACAATCCAAGTGTCATTTGAACACTCCCGAACTTATCACTTTATGCCACTGGTCTTCATCTAAAATTTCTACACCTAATTCCACTGCCTTTTTATATTTGGATCCTGGTTTTTCTCCTGCAATTAGGTAGTCAGTTTTAGCAGAAAGATGTGAGCTGACCTTTGCTCCTAGAGTTTTGGCTCTTACTTTTGCCTCTCCTCTACTCATAGCAAGTAGCTTACCAGTAAACACTATAATTTTATTATTTAAAACAGAGTCACTAGAGTTGGAGCTCACAGGAAGAATGTGAAGACAAGCAGTAAGATCATTTAACATTTTGATGTTATGTTCCTTAGAAAAAAATGATTCCAAAGATTTAGCCCCTTTTTTTCCTATGCCGTCTATACCGACTAGCTCAGTATTATCTGATGACAGTTCAATCATCGAATTATACCAATTATCATAAGAAACATAATAATCTGCAAGCAATTCTGCTGCAACTTGGCCAATAAATCTAATACCTAAAGAAAATATAAACCTATCTAGAGTTATTACCCTTCTGCTTTGTATAGAATTTAACAAATTAGCTATAGATTTCTCGCCCCAGCCAGACTGTCCTTCCAAATTAAATTCATCCAACTTTTCTTCTAAAGTAAAAATATCATGGATTTGTTTTATCAGATCAAGGTCGTAAAAAAACTCTATCTGCTTATCACCAAGGCCAACAATGTCAAATGCATCTTTCGATACAAAATGCTTTAGTTTTTCTATTATTTGAGCTTTACAGGCAAATTCCTCAGGACATCTTACTGCCGCCTCTCCCTCAACCTGACGTACTTTACTACCACATTCAGGGCATACTCCAGGAAACACAAATTCAGGTGTATTTGGAAGACGAGAATCTCTGTTCACTTCAATGATCTGGGGGATTACATCTCCTGCCCTTTTGATTGTTACAATATCTCCCTCTCTTATGTCTTTACGTTTTATCTCATCTTGGTTATGCAGACTTGCTCTACTAACTAGCACCCCACCAATATTGACTGGCACTAAATCTGCAACTGGAGTTAAAACCCCTGTTCTGCCCACCTGTATAAATATCTTATTTAACTTTGTTTTTGCATAAACCGCAGAAAACTTGTATGCAAGTGCTGAGCGCGGTGCTTTGTGAGTATTCCCTAGACGATTTTGTAGTACCAAATCATTTACTTTATAGACTATTCCATCAATATCATAATCCAAGTTATAGCGACAATTATAGACCTCGTTATAGAACTTCAGCATTCCATCCAAACTACTCGTTAAGGACTGATGCTCATTTACGCAAAAACCAAGTGCCTCAAGCTTATTTAGTATTTCACTTTGACTTTTCTCTGCTCCACCAATCAAAGAATAAGCAAAATATCTAAGTGGTCTACTTGCTGTAATGTTTGCATCCAATTGCTTTAGAGAACCAGCAGCTGCATTTCGAGGATTGGCAAATTCATCGTTTTCATTTAACTTTAAAAAGTCGCTGTTACTGATGTATATTTCACCTCTTACTTCTAGTCTTCCTTGCACACCTTGCAAAAACTTAGGAAAGCCTTTTATTGTTGCAACATTGTGAGTGACATCTTCCCCTAAAAAACCGTCACCTCGAGTTGCAGCTTTAACAAATCTCCCATCCTCATAAATTGCAGAAAACGACAACCCATCAATTTTTGGCTCACATAATATCTCTATTTTGTCCTCAATTAAAAACCTCTTTATTTTAGACAAAAATTTCTCTACATCTTGTTCGTCATAAGCATTCTCAAGAGAAAGCATAGGTTCTTGATGTTCCACCTTAGAAAACCTCTCATCAGGTGGAGCACCAACACTATCTTGTGTTGCATAAATTTCTGGAAATTGTGCCTCTATTTCAGCTAACTTTTTCTTCAGTTCATCATATTCAGCATCACTTATTTCTGGCTTATTTTTTTGGTGATACAAAACATTATAATAATTTATTTGATCTTGCAGTTTTTCTCTCATCTTTTCTAAGTTAGTCATGATATCAATATAATGCTACATTAGCCTTTGTCGTCAAGTTGTGAATTTTCTTGAATTTATCATATGGTCTTAATCCATCAAATATCAAAGGTGCCACAATGCTATAGCCATACTTATTCTTCTCTTGCTCAATTGTATTAGCAGATCTCACTTGCTTTAGCCGTATATTTATATAAAATTAAAATAAATTAGAGTAAATAAGTTATTATTTTACAATATTGCTATTTAAATGTTAACAAGATTCGCTCCAAGCCCAACTGGCTATCTCCACGTAGGAAACGTACGGACTGCTTTGGTTTGTTGGATGTACACACGCAATCAAAATGGAAAATTTTTACTCCGTTTTGATGATACTGACCTTCAGCGTTCAGATGTCAAATATATAAATAATGTCATAGAAGACCTAAAATGGATTGGTATCGATTGGGATGCAAGTTTTAAGCAATCAGAGCGCTTTGAGCGCTATAACGAGGTGTTCTTGCAGTTAATAAAAGAAGGGCATATTTATGCATGCTATGAAACAAGAGAAGAGTTAGAAATTAAACGAAAGTTGCAATTAAAACAAGGACTTCCTCCTGTTTATGACAGAAGTGCATTGCTTCTAACTGAGCAAGAGAAAATCCATTATGAGCAAGAAGGACGAAGACCACATTTCAGGTTTAGATTGGATAGAAATGAAGTTGTTAAATGGAATGATGAAGTTAAAGGTGAAATAAATATTGCAACAAGTCACATCAGCGATCCTGTGGTAAAAAGAGAAGATGGAATTTATACATACATGCTACCTTCTGTTATTGATGACGTTGACTTTAATGTAACCCATGTTGTACGTGGGGAAGATCATGTAACTAATACCGCAGTTCAGATCCAAATGATTAAAGCATTAAAAGCGAAAATCCCTATATTTACTCACCTTTCTCTACTACATTTTGATGATAGCAAGATATCGAAACGGAAAGGCGGGCTGGATATCAAGTCCATAAGAGAAGATGAGACTGAACCAATGGCGCTAACTAGCTATTTAGCAAAACTTGGAACATCTGATCCGATAGAAGCTCATGTTGACATACAGTCTTTAATTGACTCATTTGATATTAAAAAATTTAGCTCAGCATCTGCACAATTCAGCTTGAGTGAAGTATACAAGCTAAATAGCAAAGTGCTGCAACAAATGTCATTTGAAATTGTACAAGAACGTTTAAATCAAATTGGAGTGGGCTCCTCAGAGTTTTGGTATTTTATAAGGAACAATATAGAAAGGTTTTCTGAGGTGGCCAAGTGGTGGAAAATATGCAAATCTGATATAGAGCCTGTGATTCTTGATAAGGAGCTTATAAAAATTGCGTTCAATGCATTGCCTCAAGGCGATTGTAACGAAAATACATTATCAGGGTGGGTAAAAGCTATTCGACAGACAGTGGATATAAAGGCAAAAGACTTATTTATGCAGTTGCGTTCAGCTTTAACAGGAACAGAAACAGGACCAGAGCTCGCTAAATTATTAATTTTTATCGGCAAAGAAAATATCATTGCAAGGTTAAAAAAAAAGTGAAAATCAAAAAATTATATAGTAACCAGACTGCATTCTGTGAAAAACACGATCTTTCATTTGAGCTTTCTTCAATTTAAAGTAAATACAGAAACTAGCTATCTTCAAAAATATAGTTGAATAATTGTTAATAATAGTGTATAATTATTAATATTTTCCAAGCATTATGGCTCTTTCAAAATTTCTCGATCCTCGCAATGATTTGTGTTTCAAAAAAATCTTTGGAACGGAAAAAAATAAGAATATCCTTATTCACTTTTTGAACGATATTTTAGGATTTGCTGAGGCAAGTGCAATACAAGAAGTAGAATTCTTAAGTACTATCATGGATCCCGAAATTGCCTCTGATAAACAAAGTATTGTTGATGTTCTCTGCAAGGATTCTATTGGTAATAGGTTTGTGATTGAGATGCAACTGGCTCGTGATAAAGGTTTTGAGAAACGCGCTCAACTATATGCTGCTAAGGCTTACTCAAGACAATTAGATAAATCTGGCAACTACATTGATTTAAAGAAAGTCTTCTTTATTGCTATTTCCAATTGTAACTTACTTCCTGAAGAAGTTGGTTATATCTCTACTCATAATATACGTGATATAAAAACCAACGGCCATTACTTAAAAGATTTTCAATTTGTCTTTATTGAGTTACCTAAATTTACAAAAAGCAAAGTAGAACAGCTAGAAAGCATAGTAGATCGTTGGCTATTTTTCTTTAAATATGCTGAAGAAACGACAGATGAAGATCTAAAGAAAATTGCAGAAAAGGCACCAATAATAAAGCTAGCATATGATGAGTTAGATAAGTTTCGTTGGAACGAAAAAGATTTAGTAGCTTACGAAGAAAGAATAATGGATCTACGCAAAGAAGAAGCCATTCTTGAATACAGACTTGATCTTGCTGAAGAGAAAGGTATAGAAAAAGGTATAGAGAAAGGAAAGATTGAAGTCGCAAAAGCAATGCTGGCTAATAATGTTGATGTCAACACTATTGTCAAGTTTACTGGCCTTTCTATTAGTGAGATTGAAGAATTAAGTGTGAACGGTTACATTACATAAAAGGTTTAAATATACTGGACATACTGATATACTTTCGTATTAAAAAACACCCAATAAGCAGAGTTGTGAGTGGAATAAACCACAAAATGTAAGTGCTAGGTGGGGTAGTTATAATTGAATTGCCGTAAGAATTTTTTAACTCTGAGATTATCTCTTCATCTGTGTATCCATCATT
Organism: Wolbachia endosymbiont (group A) of Pipizella viduata; assembly: GCF_964028555.1. Taxonomy (NCBI): domain Bacteria; kingdom Pseudomonadati; phylum Pseudomonadota; class Alphaproteobacteria; order Rickettsiales; family Anaplasmataceae; genus Wolbachia; species Wolbachia endosymbiont (group A) of Pipizella viduata. The sequence goes on from NZ_OZ034787.1 coordinate 248,109, forward strand.
GATTTTTTTACGAATTGCTTCTCGCATATCATACGCAATCTGAGATCCAGATTCAGACAATGATTCGCCAGAACATATTGGACACCTTATTATTTCAAATAAACTGGTTGCTCGTTTTTCCATGCTTTTATCTCTGAGTTTATTATCCAGAGTAAAAGCGTTTACGCCTGAGTGAAATATCAATATGAAAAGTAAACTAACTACTGCTCTCATCCTTGGTTAATTGGGTTATTTTACTGAGTTGGTTCATAAAATCAGTGGTGGATAACTTTCCAATAAAGCTTGACCCTACATCATCATCGTACTTTATTGAAAATTGAACGCTGTCATCAGTTGTTTTTTCTGATAAGGAAGACATTAATTTTTCAAACGCATCTGAAGTTTTTGAGTCACCAATCATAAACGAGATTAATTCTTTATAATTTGATATAGCCACGTTGATTTTGTCTTTAAATGAAGACGTAACCAAATTATAATTTTGCATTCCACCATCTGCAGCAAGAGAAAAATTATTACTTTGAATTAAAAATTTCTCTATGTTGAAATTAACTCTGGAAGCTGAGATGTGGTTTACAAATTCGTAATCAAATTTAGTGTCGATACTAAGGTAACTTTCAGGACTTGCAGTATTTTTATACCGATAAGTATAAAAATCAAATCCTAGTTTAGTATTTCCACTTGGTTCTTTATCGAGGTGAAATTGAATGTAATTGCTTTTATCATTCACTTCAGTTATAACACTTTGCTGATTTTCTGAAACATCACATTTTAATCCATAATCTGCGTAACGAAGTGTATCTATATAGTCTATCACGGTACTATTTGTGTTGAATCGCAATGAAGATGGTAAATCATTTAGTCTAACAACAAAGTGGCTGCTATCGTTTGTGTGGCATTTTATATTCTTTTTCTCATCACCATGAACAACAATGTTGACTTCATTGCTTGGTATGTAGATATATACTGATTTATCAAACAATCTATTTTTTATCAATAAAGCATCAGATGAGATGGTTAATTGCTTATTGGAAAATTTTGGGTTTGTCACACGGAAAATTAGGTTAGAAGGAAGTCCACTGAAATCATGTGAAATATCAAACTTTTCGTTGTTAATGTATAGTATTGCTTCAGCTAAAAGATTTTTTACCTTACATGCGGAAAAATACCAAAAACCACCATACGCTACAGGAATAAACAAAAGTAAAGAGATGATAATATAGATAAAAATCTTACGCATAGCTAATCATTCCCCTGTTTATCCAATGATATATTTCTTGTACCCCTTGGTATGGTTACACACAAACCGTCGATATCTTTTGTGATTTTTATTTGGCACCCAAGTCTTGATGTCTCTGTTAAGCCGAAGGCTAGATCTAACATATCGTTTTCCTCATCAGATATGGGATTATGCGTTTCTACAGCATCATAAAATTCTGGATCAACAATCACGTGGCATGTAGAACAAGCAAGAGAGCCTTCACATGCACCTTCAAGCAGATCTGGATCACTTCTGTGGGCTAAATTAAGCAGAGTTTCTCCCTCTGCAGCTTCATAGCTTTTCTTACTCCCATCAGGTAAAACAAAAGTAACAGATGGCATATTATTCCTATTAAAATCCTTACTAATTTCTCTGTATTCTACAGGTAATAACTAATATTTGCAAACTCTTTGCAATTCCAGTGCCTATTTTTTGTCATCCAAGTACCCCTTTCTTGTCATTCAAGTAGCTGACTACTTGGATCCAGATTGGATACTGAGTTGGTGAGTATAAAAGTATAGCTTCTACGTCATACCGCCACGAACCGTCATACCGTGATTTATTCACGGTATCTCATCCGCTAACACGCAGCAGGATGACGAGGTTATCGTCATGCTGCCGCGAACCGTCATACCGCCGCAGACCGTCATACCGCCGCGGTATCTCTAGATCCCGCTAACAAGTAGCGGGATGACGAATTACTTAACCGTCATACCGTGATTTATTCACGGTATCTCACATAGATCCCGCTAACAAGCAGCGGGATGACGAGGTTATCGTCATGTCACCACGAACCTTCATACCGCCGCAGACCGTCATACCGCCGCGGTATCTCTAGATCCCGCTAACAAGCAGCGGGATGACGGTTGTCATGGTGTCATGAAAGTAGCTGACACTGGTTTCCATCCAAGAGGGTGTCATCCCAGTGCCCTGACTACTTGGATCCAGAAAACTTAACTCTACACCAAGTGAATGTACAATAAGAACTAGATTCCAGACTGAAATGACAAGTTCTCGGCAACCCCTACGTCATACCGCCGCGGTATCTCATCCGCTAACACGTAGCGGGATGACGGTAAACCTAGATTACTTTAGCCATGAATATTTAAGAAATTTACCAAGCGAAAAAAAGGCAAAAGAAGACCCGAGTAGCGAGTTTTGACTCTATATTACTGTAAGTGGCGCTGTAATAATGTGCTGACGCTTAGTTTAAGCGCGATTTGGCTGAATGTAGAAAAAATTTAAAAGACATGCAGCCGCTATAATTTTATGTAATCCGCCAATAAATACCTGAGTTTTTTTACTGAATTTTGTTGTTGAGCCCGCGCGGATCAAAAACAAGTTTTGAGTCATAAATACCCTTAATACTACAATAAGGGGGCTGGCGGAGTTTGTCAAGGAAGTTTTTTCGTTTCTACTGAATGACAGTTGTGACCTATGCAAGAAGTCTGTTGTAGTTTGTACGATATCTTTATAAAATGGTTCGCATAAGTTATCTAGCAGTGCAACTAAACAAATACAAAAATCAAAACGTCGCGGTTTTTGGTCTTGGTAAAACTGGTTTATCCGCCATTAACGCTCTGATAAAGAGTGGTGCAAGAATATATGCATGGGATGATCATGAAGAGCAAATAGCAAATGCAAAAATGATGTATAAAAAATGTAATTTTATTCATCCCAAGGAATACAATTGGCATGAGATCAGTGCATTGGTTTTAAGCCCTGGAGTGCCAACAGAGCCACATTGGATAGTAAAACTTGCAAGGAGATTTGATTGCAAAATAAAATCAGACATTGAGCTATTTCTTGAAGCTAAAACTACAAACCAGAAGGTAATAGGCATCACAGGAACAAATGGTAAATCAACCACTACATCACTAATAGGGCACATATTAAAATCTGCAGGGAAAAGAGTAGCTATTGGCGGAAATTTAGGCGTTCCTGTTTTGGATCTAGAAAGAGATGCAGAAATTTATGTAATTGAATTTTCCTCTTTTCAATTGGAGTTGATGAATGAAATTAACGTGGACATTTCAGCACTGCTCAATATTACACCAGATCACATAGATAGGCATGGAAGTATGGAGAACTACATAGCAACTAAATTAAAACTGATAAACGGTAGTGAGGTTGCCGTAATAGGATGTGACAATGAGATTACTGCTGACATATTCAACAAATTCACTGGAAACAAAATTCCAATCTCAGCTTCGATGTCATCCTCTTTGTCATTCCAGCCACTTCTTTTGTCATCCCAGTGCTTGGCTACTCGGATCCAGAAGATCTCGTTAAAACTAGAGAATCATAGCTTATCAGTAAGCGACGTGAAAATAAACCTAATATCCAATGCAGAAAACATATCAGCCGCATATGCCGTATGTAAGCTACTTGGAGTAGATAGCAACACTATTATCAATGGAATCAAGTCCTTTTCAGGACTGAGGCATAGGAATGAACTGCTTGGCAAAATAAGAAATGTGTTTTTCGTGAACGATAGCAAAGCAACTAATGCAAAGTCGAGCGAAAAGGCGATCTTATCTTATGAAAACATAAATTGGATCGTTGGTGGAAGAAGCAAAAAAGGTGGAATAGAATCATTAAGCAAGCATTTCACGAGGATTAGAAAAGCTTTTCTTATTGGGGAATCAACCGAAGCCTTTGCAAACACTATGGAGAATAAAGTAGATTATGTTAGATGTTGCAATCTAGAAGATGCATTCAGATTGGCTTTTGAAGAGGCCTTAAATAGCGCAGAAGAAGTAACTATATTACTTTCTCCCGCGTGTGCTTCTTTTGATCAATGGAAAAATTTCGAGGAACGTGGTGAAGCATTTTGTAGAATGTTTGAAAATCTCAGGTACAATCACACATGCTGTTTAGTATAATGTTGCGTGGAACAAGATGAAATAAAGTTAATAATAGATAAGCTAATTAGGGTTATTCCATTTGAAGGGATAAGCGATGAAACCCTATTAAAAATTTGCACAGACCTTAATCTAGCTAATAGCTTTTGCAAATTTCAGAATGGAATATATAGCGCTTTGGAGCACATAGCAGAGGACTTAAATAGCTCAATGGAAGCTGAACTAAGAAATTCCAATTTAGAAGATATGAAAGTGCGAGAGCGGGTAAAGTTAGCTATTCAAATACGCCTTTCAAACTACGCTAAGCTACCGAATTATAGAGAACTTTTAAAAAATGTTTTATCATTCTCTGTATCACCAAAAAATACATATTTTTCTAGTAAACTTTTATACAGAACTATTAGCACGATTTGGTATGGCATTCATGATCAATTAACAGATTTTAACTACTATACAAAAAGAGCAATATTAGCTGGAGTGTACTTAAGTACGATACTTTTTTTTATCAATGATTATTCAGAAGATTTTGCGGATACTTTATCGTTTCTTGATAACCGTATCAACAATGTCATGACATTTCAAAAATTCAAAACTCGCTTAAAAGGAATCATAGGAAATTTCTTATAAGCTTTTCATCATACTGGTTATTCATATTTATATTCTCTTGTTTTTTTTTGATCTTTATGTTAAAATAACTAAATATTCATTAACGATAAAATGAAAGTTATTTATCATACCAATAGTGATATCAAGCCAGAAAAAAATACAAAACACGTGATAAACTTTTTTGGAGTACTTGGGTGTATTAAGGTTAATGCACTTGGTAAAGGTGCACCTAATGGGCAAGAAAGTAAGTTAGTTAAGCATTATTTTGACTATCCCTATTTCTCTAGAATTGTTAATCCAAGATTCTTTCAAGAAGAATTAAATGCTGAAGAAAAAAAATTCAATAGGAGAATAATCTCACTATGGTTATGTTCTGCTATATTTTCCACTGCTTCTATTGTGTCGTTATACTTGGCATACCAGAATCAAAAATCAAAAAAGGTACTTACAGGGTTAGCTTTTGCATCAGTAGTGCTATCAATTTTGGCTACCATATGTTTTATCGTACTTTGCCTATGGATGCTTTTTGACTTTATTAAGAAGAGATTTGTAGTACACAGAATTAAAAGCTTTTTGGAAAATGAAGTCAGCCCTGAGTGGATAAAGCGTTATAAAAAAGAACTTATAGATAAAGATTCGAAAAGAGATGCAGAAGCTTGTGATCAAGAGTTGGAAAAAGATATAGAGGATATTATAGAGTTCCTCTTGGAAAGAAAGAAAATTGTAGCGCTATATGAATTTCTAACAAACGGTGAAAAGTTAGTTCAAGCTGGAATGGCAATGGTAAACATGTTACTTGTAAAAGGTGTGCATCCAAACAATATAATTTTGGATACTAACTCTCTTGGAGGAGGAATTGCAGCAGAAGTTTTAAAAAGATTTGAAAAACAAGGTATCTATTTAACATTAATTCATAGTAATTCTTATAGCTCACTTAAGGATGCAACTAATAACTTTCCTCATGGGGTAGGGGATTTTTTCATGAGACGGCTTCCTGCAAAATTCTTGAATTTTTGGTTTAATCGTTGCGGATTAGAATTTAATTCACGAGAGATTATAGAGAATACAAAATGTCCTGTATTGATTGTTGGTAGAAAAGGTGATACTGTAATTCCACAGGAAGCACAACTCGTCGGTAAACTTGACGATGATCAATCCACTAGCAAAACGTTCAGACAAAATATAGTGCTTGAACATGATCCTACAATACCTTGCGAGAGTAAGAATATTCATGCTGATCACAAAGAACATTTGATTTACCGTCAGGATAACGTTAATGCAACAAGATACGAAGAAAAGGAGAAGCAGTTTATCGAAAAAGCACATAAATATTTGTTGGAAGGTGAATTTAATGGAAATTTTAAGCTAAAAGACTACTGTAAAAGTAGTATCTCCGGAAGCTTGACGAAAATAGAACTGAAACCCATCAATGAAGAGTATATGCAAGTTTAAGTTAATAGAGAAAGAAAAATTATTCTTGCTATACCGTAGGTACGTTCCAAGATTATACTGAAGTTTTTATTGCACTCAAAACCTTCGTTTTTCCTAATCTCTAGAATTATCAATGCATCATCACTTAACCAGCCTGAGTGAGCTAGTCCATTCAACATTGATTCAACTAGATTGCTATTGTAAGGTGGGTCTATAAAAACTACATCGCACTTTGAAATAGGTTGTGGCAATTTGTTAGCACTGCAACAAATTAGCGTGACATTGTTCGTAATTCCAAAATCTTCTGCTGTTTTTTTAGGCAGTTGCAAATTGTAATAATCTGAATCCACCATGAATGCATGTTTAGCGCCGCGAGAAAGTGCTTCAAATGAAAAAGAGCCACTTCCGCAGAATAAATCAAGTACATTCAAGTTATAAATAGGTTTTCTTGAGGAAAGTATACTAAATATTGCTTCTCGGACAACACTCATAGTTGGCCGTGCAGCTAAATGCTTACCTGTAGTTATTTTTCTTCCGCGATATTTGCCTGCAATGATGCGTAGCATACTAAATAAGCTCCAAAATAACTAATTATTTAATACTATATGATTAATGTCAATATGGCTTTAGCAGTTTAATAGAGAGAAGCTATCGAGTCGCTTGTAAGAAAAACACAAACACAAAACTCATCCGTTATTTTTTTCTGATTTGCCTACTGCATTAATTGCTTGACCAATCTCATCTTGTAAACCACCATAATCATTTCTTTCATCATGATTTATCCCTTCAATTCTGCTTTCTAACTCCAGCTTAATTATAGTATTAATTTTATCTATGTTATCGAGAAAGCTTTTACATTCTTCATCACTATACTCTTCGCCAGATGCTTTTTTTTCAACAAATAGGTTTTTAAATCCTACTAAATCGGAATTCTGATCGGTATTCAGTACAACATTTCTCTCTACGAAGCTAAGATCTGATAGTAATAAACTAACCTCTAATAGATCTTCACTTTTAATGTTTGCAAGATTATCAAGATTGTCTAAAATATTAAACACCTTAAGCCTTTCTTGTGCAATCTCTTTGTCTTCCTTATCAAATTCAGACAATAAACTATGATTATCTACAAATTTCTCACTCAAAGCTTTATTTAATTTAGTGAGGTCGATATTGTTGTCTAGTGTGTTGTCTAATAGTAGATCTACTCTTGCCCTACGCGCATTTAAAATGTCATCGTAGTCATTTAACTTTATATTACCATCACCGTCTTGCTGCAGACCATAATAATTTAATCCTTTAAAGTTATGATTCTTCGTCATTATCACCCCTGTTATCAGCCCTTTCATTATTCTCACGTTCTGTATCTTCTCCAAAAAGTAATGAGGTGTCGTAATTTTCGCCTTCTTGATCTCTTTCTTTTTTTCTTCTAGCTCTTTCAGCACGTTTTTCTATAGCTTCCGGAGTATTAGTGTATTTTTCTGTGCCTAACTCTCGTGCTAATTCATTTGATTGATCAGACTTATTTTCCTTTAGTGGTTGATCAAGCTTGTCTTTTTCTGGTTCTCTCTTACGTCCGATAGTGTAATCATGAAGTTTTTCTAAGAAATCTCGCCTATGCGATTTTGCTCTACAGAGCAGATTACCTTGGTAACCATCTTTTTCTCCTGTACGGTGGCTAACTCCTATAGAATCAAGGCCATGCTCCCAAGTAAACTTCATAGCATCTTCTATTGTATAGCCCAAATGTGACCCTACATATCCTTTATAATAATCTAAATATTTACCAATCCTTCTATGTGTAATATCTTCTTTATCAACTCCAAATGCCCTGTAAATTTTTTCCTCAAGCTTATCAATGTCATTTTCAGGCGATGTCACAAATTTTGTTGCTTCAATAGTAGCATTTACAAGTTTACGTGGCGCATCAATAGCATGTTTCAGTACACCTCCAACTCTTGGTATCCTACCCAGTAGATTAGCTGTACCTCCGGCTAATCTGTCTGGTAAATGAGTAGCCCAACTGCCTAAAGACTCTAGTTTTCCACCAGCAAAATCTTGCCACTTCTGCTTTAATCCTTCTGCTACACCAGCTAAAGGTGACGCATGATACATGCTAGATATGCTGTAAACGCTGTATCCACCACCGGCAATACTTGAGCCCATTTGTTGCACAAACTCACGTAAGGAGAACATTAAGAATGAGAGCAAGAATAATACAAAGATTTCCCCCGCATTGATTAAATAGCCCCTCTGTATGTCTTGCACCCTTTGGTAATCGCTATTTTCTTGATAATTTTTGCAATCCTCACAATCTTTACATTTCTGACAGTATTCACTGTTGGGATCCCTATATAATTTGTGCAAATCCTGTAATTGGCAATGTGGCTCTCGTCTAATAACATCCTGCACCAAAGACTTTATCTCTCTTTTAAGATCTGGTCTTATGGTACCTTTTCTGTAGTCATCCACTATTTTCCTATAATTTTTACATTTTTCTTCATCTTGCTGAGGTTGACAGTAAAGCTCTGTTATTTTACTATTCATACCACCTATCTTTTTGTCTATATTGTTGATCAGTAATATAATGTTAGCCCTCTCTGATGCATGAGATAAACTATTTGTTAAGCGTACTAGATCCTTTGCACTACAGTTATTATCCACTACTATATCACTTTCCGCAATATAGTGGTCTGCTGGATTATCTTTAGTTCCAGGAATTGGATTAAAGAAAGGATAATCTATATAACGAAACCCTTTTATATGTTCACCATTTTTATCTTTAGGGTAATCCGGTGGAAGCGGGATATATCCAGCGCCTCCAGTAAATTTTATTGTACCACCTTCTCTGCTTATCTTTTCTATACCTTCTATGTTCTTATCTACGTTCAGCGGAGAAGCTTCTCCAAGAGTGTAAGGTACGAAAATTTGCCCTGGGGTCCAACCAAAGTACTGCTTATCAACGATACAAAAACCGCCAAACACCCATTTTGGAGCACATAACCTTACCTCAAACCATTTATTGTAGCATACAGTAAAACCTAACTGCCTATAAAAGGTATTCATTATAATGGAAGCCAGTAATGACAAGAGAGCAAATATCATAATCGACTGTAAACAAAAGCTGATGCAGAATTTTATCCAACCTTCAAACAGACTTTTCAGCGGTGAAAATAAAATAGAGATCAGGAACAATGGCATGATAGCTATAAGAAAAGCTATACCCATAAAACCAGAGAGAAATATTATGTAAGCATATAAGCACAGCAAGAAATATAAAACTATCCCTATGAAAATTGCTGGTATCATAAGTAAGCTTGCCCACATTTGGTAATGTAAAAACGCTGCAAACTTTTTCCAAACAGAATAAGCAAAAAACTTATTGAACATGTCCTCCATGAAGCTAAACAACTTAGCTTCATTTCCTTGAGCAATACTTCCGGTGTTCATGTTGGGAGCAAAATTAGTAATTATACTTATCAGTTGTTCAAGAACTTTAACGAATAGAACGAGAAAATGATCATAGAAAAATCTAAAACTTCCAGGAGATATAAGCACTATTACTAGAGTGATTTTCATCATTCTGATGAGCATATCATGCTTAGTTTCTCGTATCATGCCAAAAAGATAAAGAAGCGATGAAATCATTACAAATAGAATAAGCAAGGAAAGAACAAAATTGTGAAAACTTGAACCTTTTTTAACTATATTCTCAAACATAGTTTGCGCAGCCGCACACTCACTACCTTTACAATCTTTATTAGGTGAGATCAATAAAGTGTCTTTTAGATAATGATAAACTTCATTGAAAAATCCAAAGGTACCTGGTTTTTGTACTCCACCCAAAAACTCAAAAGAGTAGCCACCTACATTATCTAAGTAATATCTATCTAATATTTTTACATATATTTTCCATCCCTTTTCTAACTTCAACTCATTACAATTTCTGTCCTTTAATTTAGTATTATCTCTGTCTAAAGTAAAAAATCCATTGTCGCCCTCTGCTGTGGAGTTATAACCTAGATGTACAGTAGGATATTGAGGATCGCGCATTAACTTTAGATTTTCGTTAGGATCATCTTTCCCCGTTTGAAACAAAAGATAAGCACCATGACCATTGGTAAACCAACATGGAGCACCACGTGATACTGTATTTGCGCTATCATCTTCATTAATGCACTTGCACTTTACAGTGCAACTTGCATCAGGCTTACTTGAAAATTTTTGTATGCTAGGTTTATAATCATTACAAACTAAGTGAAAGTCAGGTAGACTATTATCACCTGACTTGCCTTCAAATTTAGTTGCATATTTTAACTGCTCCAAGCTTTGTAAGGTATAACTGCCTTTTTTAGATTCCTTCTTGTTATTATTACTCCAAGATGTCCATGCACCATTTACTCGCACTATTAAGCTATCTCCATTGGTTTCTAATCCAGTATCTTTCCACTTCACCACTTGGTTATGGTGGAAACCATAATTAATTTCTCCAGTTTCAGGATCAATAACTTCTCTATCTTTTGGAATAAACGCATCGTGATCGTTTGTAAAATGAGCGCTTACTGCAATAGGTTCAGGACCAAAATAATCGGCAGATATGCACCTTGGGAAAGGCATATCGTTCTTACTACAACCTGTGATCAGCACATAAGCTGCAAGAAGTAATACCCTAAACCAACATTTGCCTAAGCGTGATTGCATATCTAAACTTTTTCCAAATATAGAAATAAATTTCTAAAACTTTACTTAAAATATCTTTTTAATTAGTTACTCCATAACATCATTCATATCTTACTTCTCTCCATTTCCTTCCTTGTTTTTAGCTTTATCACTAGGATCACTTCTTATTGTTTCATCAGGATTTTTTTGCTGACCTGATTGTTTTGGTGCTTCAGGTTTAGAGCTCCCCCTCTCCTTTTTATTAGGACCTTCTTGCTTACCTGATTGTTCTGGTATTTCAGATTTAGGGCTCATGGAATTATCCTTCACGTCAACTTCCGTCCGATCTTTACCCACTTGTTGCCTAATGTTCTGTATCATACCTTGGGTGTTATCATCAAGGCCAACAGCCGACAGTATAGATTGTGATGCGCTTGTGGCAACTTGACCAACACTGCCAGTAACTCCCCAACCAGAGCTGAATAGTGCTTGTGCCATAGTTTCTGATATAGTAACAAAAGCTTCCATTGCATTAGCAATAATTAAGTACATAAATGCTTGGATCAGATCTATGGGCAACGCTGCAAAGTGCCCACCAGCCCTTTCTCCGGTACTGAGTGCAACATCAACATTAGTGCCAGGACTGTATCCAAGAGGCAGTATTGATTTCATCAAGCACAGATCATACGATAAGAAATTTACGCTAATTAAACATTGATAGCATGCAGAAAAATTTGTGAGATTGTATAGAACTGAATACATCAACTGATTTAAAAGAGATAAAGATGAAAATAAAATAACTGGTTGTACTGCAACGTGAGCCAGCGTTTTTATCCAGTTATCAAACAAGGGTTTAGTCTGTTGAAATAAAATAAACACGATAAACAAAGGTGTTAATGACAGTAAAAACGCTACTAGAACAGTAGATATTACATATTTAAACGTAGCGCTAATAATGCATTTTAAAAACGCAAAAGTAGCGTAGAGTATTGCCAAAAATGCAATAAAGCCAAAAGGACCAGAGAGCATCAACGATAAAAACTTTAACCAAGTTTCTGCTGTGAATAATATTCCTGCTGTCAAGTCTAAGAATGCAAATTTTCTCCCCCCTTCCCCTATATAGCCAGAAAAGCTATCAACTAAATAAGTGCTACCATCTATAAAAAGTCTGGATAAAGTTGTACCAAAAAGTTCCCAGCTTCTATCGCTAAAGGCAAAAGCTATAAATGCTATCTTGAACATTCTTACAATGAAATCAAATTTACTTAGCTGTATTGTTCCAAGCATATAGCCAACGACAGTAAATATAACGTATAGAGTAAGCAAAGCTCTTACTCCTTGAAGAAGACCTCTTGCATATCCTTTGTATGAATCTTTAACGCTGTCACCAATTACTTCTTTTTTCATAAAACCAAATATCTTGTTTATATTTGATGAAATAAAATCATTAATTTTTCTTTTGACAAATAAAGTTACACTATACTTATTGTTTTCGTAATATTTGCCATTTTTGTCCGTAATGTCATCTTTCTCTACGTTGCTTACATCAATACCAAAATATATCTTCTTAGATTCTTTGTTCTGAAAGTGTTTTCCGCTTATTACATCTGGTATGGTGTACTCATCTTTTCCGTCCACTCTTTCTCTTACCACTTTGAAATCATTAGTTCCTACACCATGCAAATCTTTAGGTGGGTTATCACCCAAATACACATACAGTTTTTTGCCATTAATATATTCACATGATCTAGTCACTTTAACATGGTACCCACCCCTATTAGCTTCATAGTGACCATAATCTGCTATAGCAAGCATCACACTACTACCAAGTGTTACACTTCCTATTGGATAGTCATGATTTAACCTCAGAGAAAAATCTCCAAATTCATCTTTAATTTGTGAACACACATTATCCCCTTTTGCACCCTTTTCCTCTGGAAGACATTGAATACCTTTAGCAGCATCATGATTATCAAGATCACCAATTTTTGCAACAAGAGCCTCAGCCCATGAGATATCTTCTTCAGTGTTTGATGTAAAATCAACGTTAATCTGCATGGGACCCCCTTTATTTTCTTCTATCCTCTTAAGCTTATCTTCAACTCCTTTAAGGTGAGAATACATGTCACATTTATTTCCTTTATCGTACTTCTTATACCTTATAGAAGAGACACAATTCCGTTTGTTTCTTTCACCTAAACTCCAATTCCATATACCTTCTTTAGTATAACATATGTTCTGATAGTAACAGTTAAGCTCATAAGAGCTGTACTTTTTTATCTCGTTAAGATCACAGTTTTTTCCGTTACATAATTCATTCAATCCTATTTTAGTGCGACGTAAATCGAGCAGCGAGCCATGCATCCATGGTTCGTTGTCTTCAATGTAACTTTTATTAAAATGTACCTTATTATCATATGGGGTGTAACCATTGCCAACTAGCACTTTGCTTTCCTTTGTTTTTGTTTTATCAAGAGGTAAAAATTTTATTTTATTTCTCTTTCCATCCTTGCCCTCACAAAAAAATTCCTCTCCCTCTTGCTTGCTAACATTCAATATTTCACTTGCTGACACTTTTTCACCTCCTTCTTCAGCTCTATAAAAATTGTCATCAAAGCTGATGCCTTTCCCTCCTGGATTATCATAATCAATTGTTATCTTCCTGGGAATTAAGCTGAAGCTTAACTTATCACCAGGATTTACTTTAATTCCAGTGTCCACATAACGTCTATTGCTGCCAAATTCTTTACCGCCGCACAATTCGTTTTCATTTACGCCTTTTTCATCAACGCCATAATTATTAGGCACATCGTTAATATTTGCAGCTTTACTATAATTTGGTTCTGAGCCATTAGCACAAAAGCTAGCTGGCACAAGTACTTTCCTTGGATTTTTACCTTCTTTAAGAGGGCAAAAATTTACTGATCCATCGAGGGTGAATTTGATTTCCTCACCCTCACTAATTACCTGACCAGAATCAACCCAATGAATTTTAACTCCTTCATCTGCTTTATGAACTGGAACATCCACATTAACGCTGGTGTTTCTGCTCTGCAACCCAGGCTCAACACACTCCATAGTACAACCAGTGATTGCAAGACACAGTATCAATAATAGTGATCTTTTACTTATCATTGCTGTTTTCCTGATTGTGGTATCTGAGGCGTTGACCTTTGAGTCCCTTGTGGTATTTGAGGTCTTGACGTACCTGACTGTTGAGAAGCACCTCCTCTTCCTCTTCTTTGAACGCTTTGTTCATCTAACCCTACTGTTCCCATTAAGCTTTGTTGATATTGTCCTCCAGGTTCGTTTTGCACATAAACACCAAACAACGAGTCAGATATTGTCGAAGAAGCTTCCACTAAAGCTTTCATAGCGTGTCCCAAAATAACAAAAGCCATCATAGCGGTAATATTAGGTGTATATTTGGAAGCATAACCATAGAAGATACAAGGGTTAAAAATCTTTAGGTTAATACTAAGTATACACGTAGAGCAGACTTCAAAATCAAATACTGAATATATGATATAATCCATAATCTGACTTATCAGTGATATAAAAATTAAAAGCACTACTGGATGAATCGCAAATCTTGCTAAATTTTTAACCCAGTTGTGAAACATCTGCCTAGTATACGCAAATAAAAGACAAATAATAAAAATAGGTGCTAAAGAAAGCAATAACGCAACTATTGCTATAGATGTAATAAAAGAAAATAAGGCATTAAAAATAGATAAGCTCACTGTGATTAAACCCCAAATCACCAAGCAAAAAGATACAATGCCCAAAGGGCCAGAAAATATAAGAGATACTATTAACAATACTGAATGCGATGACAGAAATCTATTTAACGGCAAATCAAGAAACTCAAAAACATTTGAAGTAGTGCCTCTGAAATTTGCTATTTCTATTAACTGTTTTGGGGTGTTAATAAAAATAGAAAATGCATTGTTATAAAAAAAATTCCAACTGTTGTCCTGCAGCAGCTGGGTAATAACTCCTATCTTTACGCATATAATTAGAAACTCATATATAGAAATATGAGTTAATCCAAAAAAGTAGTAAAGGGTATATAAGATTATGTATAATACTAACAGCGATATTATCGTAGATCTAATGGTGTTTGTTTTGCCTGATTTTAGAAAACTTTCGTAAAGATGCTTTACAGGACTAGTATCAGAGTGAATCGCGTTGGAGTCTTTATAGCTGGAACCAAAAAATGCAGTTTTTACTTTTTCGTCAAAAAAATTATAGATTGCACTAAAAGTTCTTGTAGGTGGCTCTTTAGTTGTTAGGTTAATGCTAAACTGACCTTCATTTTTGTAATCGCAGCCATGGTCTCTTATTCCGTAATATATGGTGCCTGTTTTGTCTTTTAACTTTTCTTTTAAGCCTTCCATGTACTCAGTATCATGAACTTGGCTAATATCCACAGATATATCTCCCTGAGTTTCGTCAGGCTCACGCTCAGGAAGTTTGTCAGAGACGCTTATATATAAGCTATTCTCCAGACTATGGTTTTTTGTTACCCTAATGTTGTAACCGCCCTTGCCACCACCATCACCTAACGTAAAAATTAATTCTGAGTTTATTGCATGGCTATCACTTATCTCGTGATTACAACTAGTACATATACCACCATCTTGCGCATTTTTAAACTTTACACCATCCATATAAACACTTAAGTGTTGAACATCAGTTTCTATTTCTGCATTCTTTAAAATGTCACTAATATCCTCACCAACAGATTCTTTACTAACAGACTTTAAAGCACTTTTAATGGATTTACCCAGATTGCTTTTTGTAGCATTCTGTGCAAGACTAGGCAAACAAAGCTTTTCTCCACGATTATCAAGAAAGCATGCATATTTACAGGTTAGGTCTAAGATATATGTATCTATCTTGCTTGCTTGATTACTTGAAAGCGAGCTGCGGTCTATATCTTTTCCTTGTTGTTTTATAGAATTGACAATATCTTCGATCTCCTTTCTTCTTTTATCTTGATCTGATCTTGAAAAATCTGGACTCTGATATTCTTTTCCATTTTGATGCAGCCAGTATTCATTGCTTCGTATGTACTTATTAGGACATATTCCATCCTGACATCCTTCTCGATTTAAAACATGTGCAAAATACTCCTCTTCTTTCTCGCTGCACTTTTCATCAATTTTCACGTACCTGATTTTTGTCTCACTCTCTTTATCTTTACACACTTTACTTCCAATAACACTAAAGCTTATCGTATCGTCTTTTTTAAGTGCAAATGGTAATGTAACGTCATTTCTCCCAGGCCTAATTGCAAAATCTGCATACTGCTTAGGACAAAAATTAACCTTACTAGGCACTATATTAATCTCTGTTACGCTTCTTATCCCATCTGAGATGTAAACACCAGAATCAACCCACTTCTGCTCTGTTGACACTATATCTAGTTTTTCACGCAAACCTGATAAATTTTCTGGCTTAATACAGTGATCCTCCCCGCATCCAGACAATAAAAAAAGTACCACAAAACTTATGCATAGCTTACCCAAGTTTTGGTTACTTAAACGTTTAAGCATCTGTTACTTACCTTAACTAGCATCACCGCCACCTTAGTTAATCTTTTCGCTGGAACCTTTACCACTATCTCCACCTCCTCCACCAGTACCTCTTGCCTTCTTGACAGCCGCAGCAGCAGCTTGACCAACACCTCCAGCAGCAGCTTTGGCAGCAGATAAAGCTTTGTCCACCATTTGTCCAGGTGTACTACCAGAACCGAGTAATGCTCTATGGTTACCAGCAAGTTCAGCAGCCATGCCAGGAAGAATGTTTAAAAAGTGGTAAAAGAGGAATAATACTAAACACAATTTTAATAATTCTCCGATGAGAGAGCTGCCAAACTCCATGTATGTAAAGTCGAATAGACCAAGTATGCTGCTCTTTTTAAAGCTATAATTTTGCATCATACATGCAAGAGTAGTTTCATTTTTATCACATTCCCCATCTTTCAATTTAAACCACTGTTTTTTCTTACTATATGAGATTTCTGCTTGTTTCTTTTCATATGACTTGTCCGGTTGTTCATTTTTATATGACTCGTCCAGTTCAAAATTTAAATTTTTAAAATAGATTTTATCACATGCTATGAACATAAAGGACAAAAACGCAAAAAGGATAACCGGGTATAAGCTATAGGTAATCAACTCTTTCACCCAGCCGTCAAAATATCCTTTGGTGTGTTGGAATAAAACCATAGGAATAAACAAAGGTGATAGAATAACAATTACACTTAAAGCAACTAGAGATAAAATAAATACATAGCACAGCCACAAAATAACCATCATCATCAGAACGGCCATAAATATACAGACAAGAGCTACTAAAATTTGTCCACCAGCGAAAATAATACCAATCACCGAACCTGCAACTAACAAGACAGGAGCAGCACCAAGCAAGACTGCTAACGTTGCAACACCTCCAGTACCAATTTTGCCACCGATTCCATCTAAAGGTGCTCCTAAATAAAATAAAATTCTGCAATCAAGCCTATCCCAAGGTGCAAGATAACTGTAAGATACCTTCTTTCCTTCACGAGTATATTCATAATCTGTACCTGCTTTATAATTACATATGCCTTTACTTTCAGATGACGCTTTTAGCACTATCTCTGACAAACCATTTGAGAGACGAGTTAATTCTCCATAATAATGAGACATGGTACTGCCTGTTGTGAAGTAAATCACTAAAGCGAATTTAATAATCAACATGTACATCTCTTGTGGACTGCGAACTCCACCAGACATAGCTTTTATAGAGAACAGTATTAAAGCTAAAACCAAAACAGCAGTTACAGTGTTTTTCAACCTCTTTTGTGCTACAGATAAGAAACTGCCCTTGTTATGTCCATCTTTATCTTTAAGTGGGCTGCCACTTGAATCAATACCTGCAACTAAATTATCTAACGATTCCTTAATGCATTGCACTATCATAGAAGTCACGGGAATAGGAGCTAATGATTTACTCCCTGCCTGGTTATAGCAAGCTTTAGAGACATACGAGCTAAAACAGCGAGCATTATCATAACCTACAAAAACTTTTCCTTTTTCTTCCGTTTCCCTTATCAGAGTTTTGTAATCTTTCTTGGGATCAATTTCTATTGGCTTATCAGTATTAACACTGGCCTTATCCTTGAAAATCATCATAGATTTTTCACACATAGGAGCAAGTGGGTCAGGTGGCAATTCCGTGCACCCCATATCAACCCCTTGCGGCCAAGGAGTCATTTTGATACCAAGCATGCTCACACTTCCCAGCTCCACACACAACCTGCCCATTTTTCTTACTGCTTTAAATGTTGACCCATGCATGATTTCGCTTTGCCCAGCTTTAAGAACTTTACATTTCAGCTCACCATCGACCGTCGGGGACCATGACCCATCTACATATCCAGTATCTTTTTCCCTTACATCAAAGTCTATGTATCCAGGTTTTTCTCTGGAATCAAAGTCTTTCTTGTTAAAAAGATTACCAAAAGTTAAAGTATTTCGATGACATATTTCTATATATTCACTGTATTGCACACCGTTTTTTGGCCAGTAATAACTTTCTGTACTCTCCTGAACGTTAGAATTTAAGGCTTCTTTTTCTGCTCTTTTCCCGTCATAGTCTTTTTTGTTCACCTCTTCCCGAGCTTTATCTTGCAAACAAGAAAAATATTCATCTTCTGTTTGGTAATTTTTATTGGTGCAGCCACTATAACCTGTGTCTTCTTTAAAATTTTTGTATTTTCCATCATGACCACGTGCAACTGGGTGTTTAACAAAACTATGTTCACAAACAACAAGCCCCCCTATTGCTTTCCAGACTCCAACAATTGCAGCTATCATTCCAACAATAACAAGAGCGGTAAACAAACCAGCAGAAGAGACGATTAAGACAATGCCAGTAAATATTGCGCCAACAGCAATCGCTATTCCAGCAAGTGCTGCAGCTGTTTTAAACGCCCCACAATCAGGATTAGAGGCACGACTGAAGCTGCCAGTGGAATTAAATCTGCTAACAAATTCTGTCTTGTCAGTACCACTTACTCCATCTGCAAGCACTGGATATGAGAGTAAAAAGTCTATATTTAGTAAAAATATCGCAATTAATAGCAATGACAGCTTAGTCTTAAACATTTTTTACCTTCTGATAAAATATAGGCAACCATACTTTTGGGTTGTCCCCAACTTCATTTAATATATCGTGTAACAATAGAACACTTTCTGCACGTCCGGATAATACGTTGATTATATCATCTAAGTCTTTTAAGTCTATTCTAGCTACCACAGCATTAACTCCTTGTTTCACCAAAAAGAATCTAGTACTCGGATCTGTGTGCTTAATTAATATATATTCACGTTCAGTTAACATAAAAACATCCCGATAGACACTAGTAGCTTTCAGATTTGGTAAAAAAATCTGTGTCGCTGTTTGTTGTACAAGCGTATCGCTAATAGCACTTTTACTTGCATCCTCAACACTCTGAGTAGCAAAAATCACAAAAGCATTTAGTTTTCTCAGTACCTTCAACCAGTCTTTTATCTTGGGTGCAAAAACTGGATTATCTATTAATGCCCATGCCTCATCAAGAACGATAATAGATGGAGTGCCATCAAGAGATATACTAATCCTATGAAATAAATAAATCAATACTGGTCCAAGGGCAACAGGATCTTTGAGCAAGCTAGCCATCTCAAAACCAAATACTCTTGCTCGTGAAAAATCTAGCAAATCTTCTTTATTGTCAAATATTGCAGCATGAGAACCATTATCATGCCACATAGATATTGCCCCAGCTAGAGTATCAGGACCTGCAAGTCCTAAAAACGGTACAAGGTTTCTCAAGAACCTGTCTTCTTTTCTTAATTTAAAATTTCCTTCAATTGCATCATTAATTCGTGCAATATCTTCTGAAGTAAATTTATCATTATATACCGAAATTAAAGACTTTATCCACTCCATTAAAAATGTTCTATTATCAGAGGTGTCATCAAGTTGCAAAGGATTAAAATTTGTTTTAGTTCTTGGTTCTATTACAGTATAGATACCACCAAGTGCTCTTAAGAAAATCTCTGCACCGCGATCTTTGTCAAAAAAGAATATCCTTGGAGAAAATTTTATCGCTTGAGCACATAAGAAATTCATTAAAACAGTTTTACCAGCACCAGTTGGGCCAATTATCATAGTGTGTCCAACATCCCTTATATGAAAGTTGAAAAAAAATGGAGTACCAGATGTCGTGTCGAAAACTGTAACGGCATCTCCCCAGTGGTTATTGAATTTATTACCAGTAGGATAATTATGTTGAGATGCAAATCCAGCCAAATTAAGACTACTTATTGTAGCTTTTCTCACTATATAATCGAAATTACCAGGAATTTGCGCCCAAAATGCTGGTTCAAGGTTAACTCTCTCACGGACAGGGTAAACACCGCAATTAGAAAGCTCTGATTCTACCAACGACAGAGCGTTATCCAATGATTTAGGACTTTTTTCTATACATAAAATAGTCAGGTGATGTTGACCAAATGCAATCTTACCACTCATTGCGTCATCAAGCGCTTGAGAAATTTCTGCTATTTGAGAAATAGCTTTATCTGCAGACTGTATCATTCGATTTTGCTGTATCTGCATTTTTCCAATCGCCATTTGCCTGTTTATAAATTGAAAAGATTGCGTAATTATAAACTCGTAAGGAAGTTGTAAAAACGAATCAAGCATTCCTGCAGAAGTATGATTTCCATATTCTTTGATACTAACTACTCCAGCATATTTACTCTCATTATGAGTCACAACCTGTATCATCTTACGGCCAAAGAATAACCTATGTACTGGTAAGTATCTTGATATTTCAGTTCTTAGCGGAAAAAGCGTATTTGTAACGAAGCCACAATTTACGATTCTAGATAGAAACTCCATTATTTCGCAGAACAAACCATCTGGAGTTTCTTTTACTCCAAGAATTTTAGGCGAATAATTTCTAAGGCTTGTCACTACACGATTTGTCGTTTCCTCTAAATCTTCATACGTGGCACGCATATCACTTTCCCAAGCATGTTTTGAAGTTACATGTCCGAATTTTTTTAGTAGATATGACAAAAATTCTACTCCTTTTGTGTCTGCTCTACGGATAATCGTAATGTATAGGTCATTAATAAATGATTGCCTTGTTGCGTGTTTTTCTCTCCATTTTAGATTTACGTGATTAGCGAAAAAATTCGGCAAACCTTGACTTGCAAATTCATCAGAAAAAATATTTTTTTTACGTCTGATAGTATGAAAATACAAACTAAATGCCGGAGATGAAATGCTTCTGAGCATCTGATTCCTGATATTATTTTGTATTACTAAATCCTCGTCATCGGCGGTTTCAAATGCAAAGCCACTTAATTTTATAACCTTAACCAACCAATTTTCTTTTGTCATCAAGGTTGTGCTATTCCAATAGCAAGAATAAGGAATAAATTCAGCAGCGTGAACTTCCTTGCTCAGAGTAGATTTACTCTTTGATTGAATAGCCCTAAACCTCAGCATCACACAACATTAAGCAATATCATAAGAATTGGCTCCATGATAAAAACGATTTAAACATTTCGAGCACTTTCCTAATTTTACCATAAATAATTCAATAAACAAAGGTTCTTTTGCAGAAGCTATATAGCCAAGTCCATGTATACCTGGTAACATTAAAAGAATCACTCTCAAATCATTTGAATTAATGAAAATTAGCAGGCAAATCAGGACGTTTAATATTGCAAACATATAACTCACACCAAAGAGCATTGCAGGTCTTGTAAGACCTTTAAATAATTGATCTGTTTGTATACTACCTGTGGACATATCTTTAACCTTCTAATAATAGCTCTAACACTAATACTATATCATTATATTAAAAATCCATTGAAACTAGTAGCACTTTAAGTTAAGATACATTGATTAATAATTTAACCCAGATAATGACAAGTTGGCCATTTCAAGAAGCAGAAAAAATATTGCAAGAGTTTCCTAATAAAAAAGAAATAATATTTGAAACTGGTTATGGACCCTCTGGTTTACCCCACATAGGAACCTTTGGAGAGGTTTTCCGCACTACAGTTGTTGTAAATGCATTAAAAAAAATAGCTCCTGGTATAAAAACCAAAATCATTGCAGTTTCAGATGATATGGATGGTTTGCGAAAAATACCAGATAATGTGCCAAATCAAGAGATGCTAAGGGAGCACTTAAATAAACCATTGACTATGATACCCGATCCATTTGGCACTCATGAGAGTTATGGTCATCACATGAATTCGTTGTTGTGTAAATTTCTTGATTTGTTTGAATTTGAATACGAATTTAGGAGTGCAACAGAGTGTTATAAATCTGGCGTTTACGATGAAAAACTTTTACTCCTGCTGAAAAATTATGATAAAGTGATGGACGTAATGCTTCCATCATTTCGGGAAGAAAGGCAGCAGACTTACAGTCCATTCTTGCCGATATGCCCAAAAACTTCCCAAGTTTTACAAGTTCCAGTAATTGAAACAAATACAGATAAAGGAACAATCACGTATGAAGACCTAAACGGGGAAAAAATAGAAGTTCCAGTGACAAAAGGAAAATGTAAACTGCAATGGAAACCTGATTGGGGAATGAGGTGGGCCGCATTTGGAGTAAATTATGAAGCTCACGGAAAAGATTTAACTCCATCTGCTGTGCTTTCAAGTCAAATATGTGAAATACTTGGAGAAAAGCCACCACTTCTGTTTTGCTACGAGCTTTTCCTTGATAAAGAAGGAAAGAAAATATCAAAATCAAGAGGAAATGGCATTTCGATTGAAGAGTGGCTAACTTACGCACCAACGGAGAGTTTATCACTGTATATTTTTCAGAGTCCTAAAAAAGCTAAACGTTTATATTTTGATGTGATACCAAAATCAACCGATGAGTATCTAGAGTTTGTAAGGTGCTATAATGAGAGTAAAGAAAAAGATATAAATAATCCTGCATGGCATATTCATCAAGGTGAAGTTCCCAGTATAGAAACTTCAGGTATAAATTTTACGCTACTTTTAAACCTAGCGGCGGCTTGTAACGCTGAAAACAAAGAGATTCTCTGGGGTTTTATATCCACTTATGCACCAAGCGTCACACCAGAAAATAATAAAATGCTTGATAGACTTTCAGACTTTGCAGTAAAGTATTACCACGATTTTATCAAACCAACAAAATCATATAAAACTCCAAATGCAAAAGAGAAAGAAGCGTTACTAGATTTGAAGGACACTTTACATTCTCTATCTACAACTGTTACTGCTGAAGAAATTCAATCTCAGGTATTTTCTATTGGAAAAAAATATGATTATACCAACTTACGTGACTGGTTTCAGCTATTATATGAAACGTTACTTGGCCAAAAAACCGGTCCAAGAATGGGATCTTTCATAAAGCTTTATGGAATAGATAATACGATTTCTCTCATAGAGAGCGCTACTAAATGTATACTTTAGAGTTTACCTTCTTTCATTTGAGCTCTTTATTTTTTAGTTCTGCCTTCTAAGGCTTTTACTCGTGACAACCACTGTGCCTGCGATCTTGTCGTGCCAAGTTTGACAGCGTTTGTTGAAATTTGACCATAAAAAGCCCAAGAATAATGGTGCAGCTGACAATATAAAGGAAAAAAATCTCTTTGTTGCTTGTCTTAGGGTCATCTTTTCGAAAGTTTGTGCATCCACAACTCTAAGCCCAAGTAATAGTTTTCCAGGTGTAGCAGCAAACCTTACCCACATATATGTTACATAGCAAAAGAGCATAATGCATTGGACTATTTGATTTAGGATTTGTAATTTTATAAGTCTACTCTGCGTTGTCTTTTCTTCTGCAGACAGTGGCGCTTGCATTTGGTATTTTGCAGCAATTTGACTTAATATTTTGCTATCCTCTGAGTTCATAAAGAGCTTATTTAAGGCTTGGCTGCAAAACTGCAAGAACAAAACGATAATAATCAAATCAAGCAATACTGATATATAGCGCCTAAGTCCTGTTACATAACATATCCCATTTTCATCTTTCTTTACCTTTTGAATAACATTGATAGAAGAAAAAATAGAAAATAAACGATTAAAAAATTTATGTAACATATATATACTTTCCAATATTTAACGTGCCCCTGGCCGGACTTGAACCAGCATGCTTTTGCAAGCAACAGATTTTGAGTCTGCCGTGTCTACCATTCCACCACAGGGGCATTAAGTTTTAATGCTATAGGCAACACGGAATTAGTCAAATTTTATATGTCTTTCAAATGAGGACTAAATATTCTACAATAATCAACAGTTACTCTCAAAACTTAAAATGAATGAATTAGCTAGTCTCCTCAGTTCAAGAAGTGTAGATAAGGAAATATGTAAATTACCGCATAATTTAGAAGCTGAACAGATGCTTATTGGTGCAATGATTCGTGATAATAGAATCTGTGATGCAGTTGAAGACACAATCACAGCAGAAAATTTCTATGATCCATTACATCAAAGTATTTTTACGCAGATATCCAAAACCAGGAAACACGGTATAGTTGCCAATGAACTAAGCCTCAAAATGTTTTTTGAGAACGACCAAGCGTTTACCGAGTGTGGTGGGGTAGAGTACTTAGCAAAGCTTGCAGCAAAGGCAAGTATTGCACTTGATATCTATAGTTTGACTAGAATAATCCGTGATACTTACTTAAGGAGATGTTTAATTAAGCTCGGGCAAGAAATAGTTGGTGATAGCTACAACTACGATATTGAAAATCCTGCACAGGCGCAAATTGAACAAGCAATGACAAAATTGTTCAACTTAGCAGTAAAAAAACAAGGTGAGAAAACATATATAAAACTTGCAAGTTCAATTAAAGACGTAGTTGAGAAGATCAGCACACTGAAAAATAATCCAGAAGCGCTGGGAGTTACAACCGGACTTCAAGATCTAAATCAGCTTCTTGGTGGCCTACAAAAATCTGATTTATTAATTTTAGCTGCAAGGCCTTCTATGGGTAAAACAGCACTGGCGCTAAACATCGCACTTAATGCTTGTAAGATGTTGCAAAAAAGAGCAGATAAACAACATTATGTAGCGTTTTTCTCACTTGAAATGTCAGCAGAACAATTAACCGCAAGGCTGATCACTATAGATTCAGGGATTAGTTATTATAAGGCATTAACCGGGAGAATTAGTGATTTTGAATTGCATGAATTTATCAATGCTAGTACAGAATTATCTGAACTGCCTTTCATCATAGATGACACCCCTGCGCTATCAATTAGTGCCCTTCGCACCAGAATACGCTTGCTGTATCAATTATATAATGTAGAAGTGGTATTCATTGATTATTTGCAGCTAATCAGAGGAACAACAAAAAGAAGTAATGAAAATAGAGTACAAGAAATCTCGGAAGTGACGCAGGGTTTGAAAGCAATTGCAAAAGAGCTGAATATTCCCGTTGTTGCACTATCTCAGCTCTCTCGTTCTGTTGAGCAGAGGGATGATAAAAAACCACAACTTTCTGATTTACGTGATTCAGGAAGCATAGAGCAAGACGCAGATATAGTAATGTTTCTCTATAGAGAAGAATACTACGAATTGAGAAAGCAACCAAGTGAAGGAAGCAATAAACATCGAGAGTGGCAAGAAAAAATGGAAAAAATTAGAAATATTGCAGAGCTTGTTATTGCAAAGCAGAGAAATGGTCCAATTGGCAGTGTGAAGCTATATTTTGACTCTAACAGAGGTTCGTTTAAAGATTACACGGAGAGGCATAGTGTGTAGCTTGGCAGCAATCTTCTTATTTCTAAATTTACTAGCTTATATCTTATCGTATCAAAATTAACTTGACTTTACTTCTTAATTGATGTTAAACTCATTTAACATAATACGTGAGGAATAATCATGATAAGTAAAAACAATGTACCCTATCTTGTAGCTGGTGCTCTGGCTACTCTAACTTTATTAGCATCTGGAGTGTTTGCTGCAGCTCCTTATATTGGTTTCTTAGCTCCAATTGCAGCATTAAGTGTTGGCCTGCCATTTATTATTGGTTGTGCTGTATTTTCTGTTGTAACTATTGCACTTTCGTATAAAGCAATTAGTAAGAACAAAACTATTTCTGAGAAAGATGTTCAACTGGCTGAGAAAGTAGAAGAAATATCTAAAAAAGATGCTCAACTAGCTAAAGAAGAAGATAAAGTACAGGCTCAAAAGCAAACAATTTCTGGGCAAAATGACCAACTGACTAAAAAAGAAGCGGAAGTAAAAGCTAAAGAGGAGGAAAATTCTAAGCAAAAAATTGAAATTAATAAAAAAAATGAGGAGATTGATAATCAAAAAAAAGAAATAGAAGAACTTAAACACAAGAAAACTTTTGTTCCGCAAGCAATGAAGAATATCAAAGAAGCATCTCAAGAAGTATTTGCATATGTAGCAGAAGCCTACAGTAGTGGGCGCGTTCATAGTACTATTAAGCAGCGCCGTAGTGATGTTGCGAATGACTTAAAAAATGTCGTAGGTAGTGCGAAAAATGCTTGTGGCACATCAGTTGAGTATGTAAAAGGGAAATTTAATAGTGCTGGAAATAAATTAAAAAATGTTTATGGTACATCAGTTGAGTATACAAAAGGAGCACTTAACAGCGTTGGAAGCAGCTTGTACAGTGTACTTTATGGTACTAAGGTTTCTAGTCCGGAAGAGCAGTTTAAGCGTGAAGATGGATCTAAACCTAGCATGCAAGAACTAACTCGTTTGGATTACTTAGATCTTGCAGTTTCTTCCAGTGAGCAAAAGCAACGAGCTAATAGTTTGGATTATTTAAATATTGATAACGACGTTCCTAAGCAACCTGATCATTTAAGTATTGATGCTGCTAAAAGGTATTTAATGAGTCTTTCTGAGGATCAGGATGTATTTTATGATGCAGAATCTGGTGATGAAAAAGATCCTAAGATTTCTAGCCCAGAAAGTCAGCCAACTAAAGAAGAAAATGGTCAAGGCTGGTTTGCATGGAGCCTAGGAAAGGCTAAGTCGGTAATGACTGAAGTAGTAGTGGTAGGTGCTGATGTTACTAAACCATATTTTGCTAAAATAACTAAGGCACTTGCACCTAACTTGAATATGTAGACAGCGGTGTGCACTGTCGTTAACTAGAGATAATCTCATCCAGGAGAAATAGTGTAAAAACTATTTCTCCACTTTAACATCAAACTTCGAAAAGAACGGCGTAGGTTTAGGCAATGTTATGCCTGAACTTACGCATGCGTTGCACAGAGATTTTAAATCTCGTTGTTCTTTTGGAATTTGCAATTGATCAAGTATCATTTCCGCTGACTTGGGAACGATTGGCTGCAATAAAATGCCTATTATTCTTATATATTCCAGTAATTTGTAGATTACTAAATTCATGCGTTCTCTATCAGTTTTGCTTAATGTCCAGGGTGCACTTTTGTCTATATAAGCATTGGCTTCAGAAGAGATGTTGATAATTAGAAGTATAATCTGGTTAAACTCATACTTTGATAGGTGATTCATCACCTGATCGAGTATAGCTTTGCAACCTGGAAGACTTTCTTCACCTTTAAGTAGGCTTTGATCGATTGTTGGTACAATTCCAGAACATTGCTTGTGTAAAAATGAAATTGTTCTTTGTACTAAATTGCCTATATTGTTTGCAAGTTCTGAGTTTATGCGGCTGATCATGTTTTTCTTACTAAAGTTGCCATCCTGGCCAAAACTTGCTTCTCGAAGGAGAAAATAGCGTAGTTGATCAGCACCAAACTCTTGAGCGAGGCCAATTGGATCTATGACATTACCAAGAGACTTGGATATTTTTTCTCCTTCGTTTAGCCACCAACCATGAACTGCAATTTGTTTTGGCAGTGGCAAATCTGCTGCAAGGAGAATCGCTGGCCAATACACAGCATGAAAGCGCAATATGTCTTTGCCGATTACATGAACGTTGAAAGAGTTGTCAGCTAGGTTTGCAGTGCTTGACACTGGAATCTGTATTTCTGGTTCTGCCCAAAACTTCTTATATTCTTCACCTTCAGTACTAGGGAAACCTATTGATGTAAGATAATTGGTTAATGCATCTATCCAGACATAGATTACGTGTTTGTCATTACCTGGTACTTTTATTCCCCAGTTAAAACTAGTGCGAGAGATTGAGAGGTCAATGAGCCCTGATCTTACAAACGATACCACTTCATTTTTTCTGCTCTCAGGAAAGATAAAATTTGGCTGATTTTCATATAGTTCTAGTAATTTATCCTGCCAATTCGACAAACGAAAAAAGTAGCTCTCTTCTTTTACCCATTCAACCTCAGCACCTGTTGGTGCTTTGCCATCTATCAGCTCTGATTCCTGATAAAATGCTTCATCACGAACTGAATACCAACCCGAATAGGAATCCAAATATATTTGTCCTCTCTCTTCAAGACTATTCCATAAAGCTACCACTGCTTTTTCATGACGTTCCTCCGTAGTGCGAATAAAATCGTCATACTCAAAATTCATGAACTTAGCTAATTCTTTAAATGAAACACTCACTTCATCTGTAAATTCTTTTGGCTGCATTTCCTTTGCTTTAGCTGCTTTTTCTATTTTTTGTCCATGTTCATCTGTACCGGTGGTAAATTTGACATTTTTCCCAGCTAGTTTCATGAACCTTGCCACCACGTCACACAAGAGAGAAGTGTATGCATGACCGATATGCGGCTTATCGTTTACGTAATATATTGGCGTGGTGATGTAAAAACTCTCAAATCGATCCATGGTTTAGCATTTTGATAAAAATCAACTGAGTTAATTATAGTATTAAAAAGGCAGTAATAAATAAATATTGATTGGGTTAAGCATAATTTTTGAAAAAAGCTATTTACTGAAATTTTATTAAAATAAGAAACAATCAGGTATGATTATTGAAAGAACAATGGGAAATTTTCTTGTAATTCTATTTATAGTTTTCTATGCATTTGATGCACACGCTGATGGAGCAACAGATGTAATGTGTAATGTAATAGGTTACGTTCATGGAATAGGTGGACCAATGATTACAGTGGTAATAATTGGTTCAAGCTTGCTTGCAATATTTGGCAAAATGCCTTGGCCTGCGCTTTTCTCACTGGGTATGTTCGTTGCAGTGTTTTTTGGTGGTCCCCAAATTACAAAAGCGATAACAGGAAGGGAAGTTTGTTGTCTTTTTAAAGGTCAAACCTTGGAGAATGGAAAGTGTGTTGCTGCTACTGGGCATGAACTTGTGGGTAAACAGTGTGGTATATCTCCTGACAAACATAATAAGGGACAATATGTTTGTTGCCCTCCTGGCTCTATGATCACTAATCAAGGAGGTTGTACTAATAATCCTTCAAGAGTGTGGCAATGAAGTAGTGCTTTATATAAAAAAACATTGTTATATTAAAGATCTACTATGCACTGAATCTGACTATTTACAACAGAGTTCCCCACAAAGTATATAATTAACATCCATACCTTTAGTTAAATTCCACTCACGCTTTATTACGTTGTACTCCATGCCAGCCATGTTTTGCAGCGTTACATTATTTTCTCTTAAGTGATTTGCAATTTCTGACGGTTTGAGAAATTTATTCCAATTATGCGTACCCTTAGGCAGCCAATTTAATATGTACTCTGCGCCGACTATTGCAAGACAGAAGGATTTGATAGTTCTATTTATTGTGGATATAAAGATTAGCCCTTCTGGTTTCAGCAATTCTATTGCTCTTCTCATAAAGAATTCTAAATTATCTACATGCTCGACTACTTCCATCAGCAGAACCACGTCGTACTTCTTGTCATTGCTTAGCTCTTCAATGCTAGTGTGCATATATTCTACATTAAGCCCTACTTTTTTCGCATGTGACTGTGCCACTTTGATGTTTTCTTCACATACATCTATTCCCACAACATTAATGCCAACGCGTGCCATTGATTCTGATAAAATGCCACCACCGCATCCAACATCAAGCAATGATAATTCTTTTAAATCGCATTTTTTTAACTCTTTTATTTTCTCAATAATGTAAGATACTCTAATAGGATTCATCATGTGCAATGGCTTAAATTTACCATTCTCATCCCACCATTCACCTGCCATTTTAGCGAATTTTGATATTTCATCTTCGTTATAAGTTTTTGTTTTTTTTTTCTTAGAGGTTATATTGCTGAGTTTATCAAGGCGTTTTTTATGTCTGCTTTCTTTTGAAAATTCTGTTTCGAGGAATTGTTTGACTATGTCTTTTGCTAATCCACTCGCAGTAAATCCTGCACCAAGACACAGTACATTTGCGTTGCCATGCTCGCGAGCTAATTTTGCGATCT
Source organism: Wolbachia endosymbiont (group A) of Pipizella viduata (assembly GCF_964028555.1). Classification (NCBI taxonomy): domain Bacteria; kingdom Pseudomonadati; phylum Pseudomonadota; class Alphaproteobacteria; order Rickettsiales; family Anaplasmataceae; genus Wolbachia; species Wolbachia endosymbiont (group A) of Pipizella viduata. The sequence continues at coordinate 278,295 of NZ_OZ034787.1, forward strand.
CAACACTATTGCATAAAGCAGCGTAGATTCCTTCAAAACGATTTGCCACAGTACTCATGCCCAAACCTGTACCACAAATTAATATCCCATAATTTGCTTTTTTGCTTGTTATATCTTCTACAACTTTAACAGCATAGTCTGGGTAATCTACACACTTTTGCTTAGCAGTGCAGCCTTGATCTACCGCTGTGTAACCCAGGGTTTCCAGGTAGGATTTTATTTCTGATTTTAATTCATAACCAGCATGATCTGAGGCAATTGATATTATATCTGACATATAAAAAGTTGATCTTGCATAACTTAAGGATATTTATATGGGTAATTTATTTTGATCTTTCTGTCAAGCCGTTTTAATACTCCTGATCTTTCGGGAGTCCTAAAGCTTGAAATAAATTTCGAGTCAGATGTGTATAAATTCTATATAATTTTTATCCTACTACTAATTCAATAAGATGGATCACATAGATATTATAAAATCAAAATTATTATTATCTGACATAGTAGGTAAAAAAGTCAGGCTAATAAAAAGAGGAGATAGTTTTGTTGGGCTCTGTCCATTTCATAACGAAAAAACCCCATCTTTTTCGGTGAGCAATACTAAGGGGTTATATTACTGTTTTGGTTGTTCAGCTAGTGGTGATGCATTTGAATTTATTTCACAAACTGAAGGATTAAGCTTTAAAGAAGCATTGGAAAGATTAGCATCGGTTACAGGTGTTGAACTGCCCAAAAGTCTTAGTATTACAAAAGGGGACAATAAACTATTTTTAGCGCTTGATTTAGCTGCAAATTGGTTTGCACAAAAAAATCAGGGCATTGTAGATTATTTAAAGCAGCGCAAGATTTTACCTGAAATCATAGATAAATTTAAGATAGGTTATGCACCAAGCTCTGGTTTGAAAGAGTATTTAAACTCTTCAGGTATTGAAGACAAAATTTTAATTGATATTGGATTAGTAAACAAAAATTTTCATGATTATTTTTATGACCGGCTGATATTTCCTATATACAACATTGCAGGAAGAGTTATTGGTTTTGGCGGACGTGCGCTGAGTTCTGAGCAACAGCCAAAATATTTAAATAGCCCAGAGAGTCAGCTCTTCAAGAAGAGGGAGAATTTATACGGATTAAACTTTGCTTTAAGCGAAATACGTAAAAAACAGCACATATTTGTTGTTGAAGGATATATGGACACTATAGCGCTACATCAAGCGGGAATTAGTAATGCAGTTGCTCCACTTGGTACCGCAATTTCTGCAGAACAGATAAAAAATCTATGGAGATTTGCTAAAGAAATCTCCATCTGTATGGATGGCGATAGTGCTGGACGTCATGCTGCTACCCGAGTTGCAGAACTTGCTCTGCCAATATTAGAGCCTGGATACACGTTAAAGTTTGTGACTTTGCCGAGTAATAAAGATCCATACGATATATGTAACGAACTGGCATACAAGAAAGAAGACGTGTTGACTGCTCTTGACCATTCAACAAAACTGCATTCTGAATATTTATGGCGTCACATAATCGATAGCAACTTTCAAAATTATGAAAAACTTGCTCCGGAAAAATATTCAATTCTTGAGCACAAGTTCATGGAATATGTAAATACTATTAGCAACAGCAGTATTAGAAGGTATTATAGAGATTATTTTTACAATAAGGCTAGTGAACTAAGAAGTAGCTTCAAAAAACAGATTTTTAATAGTAAAACTAGAGCAACAAAAGGTGAGTATCTTCATAACAAATCTCCAGAGCTAATTGAGGCAGAGCAAAATCAGGCCATAATTTTGCGTATAGCCGTAGAATTTCCTGAAATCTTGAACCGTCCTATATTTTTTGAGCAATTTTCTCATTTTGAATTTACTAATGAGATGAAAAGATTACAACAGCGTGTAATTGATGTAATAAGTAACAAAAGCAAACTTGGTAAAGAGGCTTTGTTACAAGAATTGAAACAGTTTGACGTTATAAAGTATGTATTTGAAAAAACTAGTGTACTAAATAGCCAACTGAACGAGAGAAAATCTGCAGAAATTGTGTGGAATAATATAGTGTTACTAAAAGAATTAAATGCGTTACGAAAAGAAAGAACCGAAGCGAGGCTGAGCGGTAATCTTGACTTAGAGGAAAGGTTGATAGAACAAATAGAGCAAATAGAAAGTAATATACAAGAAATGCAAATGGAGTTTATTGAAAAGTAGGCTGCTACAGTTAATTATTTTTAGGTTGTTTGTCATTCTGCTGCTTTTTAACGGAATTTATACTGCCTCTTAGCAATAAAAAACTTACTTATTGTAGGAAAATCTTGTGTTTGTTCTCATATAAAACTATTTATGGAGTGACAATGGTGCATGTATTATACTTACATTTTTGATTCGAAAATTTATGCAGTTGTTTCTAACAAAATTAGTCAACAAATTCTATTGTTTAAAGATGAGAAATAAAGTAATCATCATTTCTAGTATTGCTTTTATTCTACTGTTTTTTATCAGCAGTGCATTTTTAAAAAAAGATCAGGCGGTTCATAGTGATAATGCAACTAGCAGCTTTTCAGTAAAAACTCAAGAATGTGCGCCGCAAAACCGCACTATATATTTAAATTTTTCTGGTACAGTAAATCCCTTACATAGAGCTAGCCTTGTCTCAAAAATAAGTGGTAAGATTATTGCTATTTATTTACCTGATGGTGAAAAGGTAAAAAGAGATGATGTAGTGTTAAAGATAGAAGATTATGACAGGATTGAGCAAGCTCAGAAAGCCAAAGCTTTATTAAAGCAGCGTGAAATTGAGTATGATTCCTCTCACAAACTGAATAAAACAGGCTATGGAGCACAAATACAAGTAGAAGCAGCTTTTACTGCGTTACAAAGTGCAAAAGCTGACCTAAAAAGGCTAGAATTGGATTTAGAAAATACTGCAGTCAAATCTCCTATAGATGGTTATATTGATAAAATCAATGCAAACGAAGGGGATTTTGTTAATGCTGGGCAAAAAATAGCTGACGTGGTTGATTTCGATCAAATTCTTGTGGTATTATACGTTTCGGAAAATGAAGTAAATAAAATAGAGCTAGGCAGCACAGCTCAAATTAGTTTACTGGACGGAAAAGAATTGGCAGGTGAAGTAAGTTTTATTAGTAAAATTGCTGAGCCTAAAACTGGGTCTTATAGGGTAGAGGTAAAGGTAATTAATAATAAAATGATATCCTTGCAAGGACTGACTGCTAGTGTAAGCCTCCCTTCAGGTGAGAGATTTGCATATAAAATTCCTTCTTCAGCCTTGAACTTAAGTGACGATGGTGTTCTTGGAATAAAGATTATTGATGACAATAATTATGTAATATTTGTACCAATAGAAATTGTTGATCATGAGAGCGATGGGGTTTGGATAGTAGCAAATAACGAAGGTAAACCCATAAAGTTAATAGTATTGGGCCACCTATTTGTTAAGCCTGGTGATAAGGTTTAAGACATAAGATCCTTTTTCATAGCTTATACTACGTTATACCAATCCCAGCGTCTGGGCACTGGTTTCTTGGTACTTATTCCGCAATAATTTTCTTTTCCTTCAATAAATTTTGCAGTTCGCCTTTTTCGTACATCTCGCGAGTGATGTCGCAACCACCGATAAACTCTTCCTTTATATATAATTGTGGAATTGTTGGCCAATCAGAAAACTTTTTTATAGATTCACGTATTTCATCATTCTCCAACACGTTAATATACTTAAACTTCACGTTCAATTTTTTTAGGATTGACACGACGAGTCCAGAGAATCCGCATTGAGGAAAATCAGAAGTGCCTTTCATGTACAACACCACATCATTTTCCGCTATATCTTTTTTTATTTGTTCAAAACTGCTCATAAATTCACCTTATTTTTAAGTATTAGTTTCCAGTTGCAAGGCGTGTATAGACTGACCTTCCAGAGCTTTATATACCATTTTATGCTGTTCTATTTTTGTCTTTCCAAGAAAGCGCTTGGAGGTTATTTTTAAATGATAATGATCATCATCTCCAGCAAGGTCATGAACCTTTATATCAGCGTCGGGGAACGATTGTTTAATGATCCTTTCTAATTCGTGAATTGCAATAGTCATTGATTTGCTTTAAATTACAATACTTTCATTATAAATCTAAAACGACTGGGTGCAATTGAATTATTGATTATATGGTTACTAATATTGTGAAGACAGTAGATTCAGCGTGTTAAGTGCACTAGCAAGGCGAGATTTCAATTGATTTTCATATTTACTCCAATCTTGTATTGCCTTTCTTGCAATACCTGAATCAACTGCGGCTTTTGCAACAGCAGGAGATACTATAGAAATTAATCTTGGGTCAAATGGAGTAGGTATTATATATTCACGTCCATAGCTCATTTTACGACCGCCATAGGCTGCAGATATCTCGTCAGACACTGGCTCACGGGCAAGCTTTGCTATTGCATCTGCAGCTGCAATTTTCATCTCATCATTTATTGTTGTTGCATGTACATCAAGCGCTCCTCTGAATATATAAGGAAATCCCATTACGTTGTTGACTTGATTGTTGTAATCTGACCTGCCAGTTGCGATTATTGCATCTGGCCTCACAGATTTTGCAAACTCAGGCCTTACTTCTGGATCGGGGTTGGCGAGAGCGAAAATAATCGGGTCTTTGCCCATACTCTTTAACATCTCTTCATTTAACACATCTTTTGCAGATAATCCGATGAATACATCAGCGCCTTTTATTGTATCAAGTAGAGAACGTTCGGAAGTATCAATTGCATATTTTTCCTTCCACTCATTCATGTCCTCGTTTCTACCTTTGTATATTACTCCTTGCTTATCACACAGCACTATATTTTTAGCGCCCATGGACTTTAGTATTTCTAAACATGCAATACCGGCTGCTCCAGCACCATTCATAATGATCTTAACGTCCTCTAATTTCTTTCCGGCAATATCAAGAGCATTTTCTATACCAGCTGCAACAACCACTGCAGTTCCATGCTGGTCATCATGGAACACTGGAATATCCATCAGTTCATTCAGACGTTTCTCTATTATAAAACAATCGGGAGATCTTATATCCTCTAAATTTATCCCCCCCCAACTTGGCCCAAGGTACCTTACTGCATTGATGAAATCTTCTATATTTTCTGTACCAACTTCTATATCAACTGCATCAATATCAGCAAAACGCTTAAATAAAACAGCTTTGCCTTCCATGACAGGTTTTGCAGCAAGAGGACCGATATTACCAAGCCCAAGCACTGCAGTGCCATTTGAAATGACAGCTACAAAATTGCTTTTTGCCGTATAATCATAAACAACCTCAGGATTTTTAGCTATTTCAAGGCACGGAGCTGCAACGCCAGGAGAATAAGCAAGTGACAAATCATACTGGGTAGATAAAGGTTTTGTTGGCATGATTGAAATTTTACCAGGGTTACCACCTCTACTGTGATACTTAAGTGCCTCTTGTTTTGTGGTATTATCTAAATCATCGTTCATTCTTATATTTTAAGCTTGTAATTTTTAAGTATATGGAGTTTTTATAAATGTTCAATTGTAAACTATTAGCTTGTGAACTCTGTTGTACTTCTGTATAAGTTTACCTATTACGTAAGATGATATTACATGCTTAAGAAAAACGTGCCTAATTTGCTTACAATTTCTCGTGCACTTGCAATACCAGCAATAATATTAAGTTTTTATATAGAAAATAAATATGCAGGACTGATAACAATATCAATCTTTGTGTTTGCGTGCATTACGGATTTTTTTGATGGTTACTTGGCGCGTGCGTGGAAAGTCCAATCAAAGTTTGGCAAGCTATTTGATCCAATTGCTGATAAATTAATAGTGGTTTCAACGATAATTATGCTAGTTTATAAGCAGAAGATAAATGATTTTACAATAGTACCATCGATTATCATCATCTGTAGGGAAATATTAGTTTCGGGTTTACGGGAGTTCCTTATAGCTATAAATGTTAGTCTACCTGTAAGCAAAGCTGGCAAAATTAAAACATTTTTGCAGATGGTTGCTGTAGTAGCGCTAATAATGAACGATTACGACACAACTCAATATATAGGTGCGATTTGTTTATGGGTTGCAGCTATTATAACTATGTGGTCAGGCTATAATTATATCCTAGCCGGCATCAAACAGGTTGACTGAATTTCTTGAGAAACAGTTAATATACAAAAGTGGTTAACATTTTTATAATATTGACTGAATAGTTAAAATCCTGTATAATATATTAGTTAATAGGGTTTATATGACTGATAACTTTAAGACTACGTTTTCTCCTGAAGATTTTTTTGGGGATTTTTGGTTGACAGTTGATAAGGAAGTCAAAAAAGAAAGGTCAGAACAAGAGTCATTAACACTAAAAGAAGAAGCAGAAAAAAAGAAGAAGCTCGAACAAGAGCTATTAACACTAAAAAAAAGAGAGCTATATAGACAATGTGTATCATTGGTAACAATGGTTCCATTTGCATTATTTATGGCTATTGAACTGGAAAAAATATGTAGCGATCAGGTATTACTTGGCGTGATAAGTGGCGCGCTAAGCCACACTATATTACCTTCTATGGTCTTATCTCTTATTTGTACGCTATATTTAATTTACAATAATAGGAAAATAGCACAAAAAGAACGAGAGTTGGAGAATATTGAAAATGGAGAGGAAGTAAAGGAAAAAGAGCACAATATTTCTGATATAGGTCAGTGTTTGATCTATATTGAGGCTATAACAACTGCACTGATTATTGTAGGTATGATAATGGGTGAAACATCTTCACTTGAAGCAGCAGAGGATGCAATTTTATTTCTTGCCAATGCAATTGCTTTTCTTGTAACTCTTGTTTCTTATATTGATGAGCATGAAAAAAATAAGAAAAAGGAAACAGAAAAATCTAATCTTGATGAAAAATCTAGCAAGAAAACTAGCAATATGTCTGTAGCCGGATTGGCGCTTGCTGGTTCTTCTATATTTTTAATAAGAAGGATAATGTTAATGGCATTAGCATCGTCCTTAAATCCTGCTGTTGGGACTACTTTAGGCTTGATAGGTATTGCACTTTTTATGGTTGTACAGATATTAACTACACATTCCTACAGCAAAACGCTGAAAGATCCAAAAGTGGAAGGACAAGGTAAATCGAGGAATGCAGGTAGTTCTGACCGTAGTTATAAAGAGGAAGGGCCGGCTATTGCCTAAGAAATTTATTTATTTAAGTAATATTTAGGTCTATACTTTATTTTGATCGAAAAAAATCTTATGTATAAGACTTTAATCACGTGCTTTATTTTCCTAATTTGCTCCTTTACACAATCGTATGCGGATGATCTTGAAAAAACTGAAGCTGAACTATATGAGGAAGCAGTTGAACTTTTTGACCAGAAAAAATATAAACAAGCTATTAGGGCATTTCAAAAGATAGAAGATTTGTACCCTTTCTCTTATTGGGCAAGGAAAGCAAAATTATTATCTGGGGTTTCTCACTATAATATGGGTAACTACAGTAGTGCTGCAAGTGATATGGATGATTATATATATGTTTATTCAAATGGTGAAGATTTACCATATGTATACTACTTAAGAGTATTATCTTGTTACATGCAAATTAATAAAGTGCAACTTGGACAGCAAACTGCATATAAAACTTTAGAGCTGGCTACAGAGTACATTAACCTTTTCCCAGACAGCGAATATATAGATGAAATCAAGGAAAAAGCAAAATTAATCACAGAACATATATCAATAAAAGAGTATTCTATCGGTAAATTTTACCTGAGGCGTGGTGAATATTTAGCAGCAATTAAGCGTTTCCAGAATATAGCAAGCTATAAGGATTCTAAATATTTTTCTAAGTCTATTAACTATTTAATAGCAGCCCATTCAGCTCTTGGCCTTGACTTAGAAGCTGAGCAGTATGAAAGTATGTTATTAGCAGAAAACCTGCAAGATGCCAAGCCGGAGGCTTGAAAATTTGCTTTAGTTTTTTCTATGCTTTGATATATAATTAGGTTTTTAACTATTTGAATATGGCTGGTCATTCACAATTTTCAAATATAAAACATCGGAAAGGCACTCAGGATGCAAAGCGCTCTCAAAAATTTACGAAGCTGATTAGAGAAATAACAGTTGCTGCAAAGCAAGGGCTACCCGATCCCGAACTCAACCCGCGCCTTCGCTCTGCTGTATTTGCTGCACGCAAGGAAAATCTACCAAAAGATAAAATAGAAACAGCAATAAAAAATGCAACTGGTAACGTTGCTGGAGAAAATTATGAGGAAATCCAATATGAAGGTCATGGGCCTTCTGGCACTGCACTTATTGTCCATGCCTTGACTAATAACCGCAACCGTACTGCTTCTGAGGTACGTTATATATTTTCTCGCAAGGGTGGAAACTTGGGAGAAACAGGAAGTGTTAGTTACCTTTTCGATCATGTAGGCTTAATCGTCTATAAAGCAGAGGGTGTGAATTTTGATGATTTATTTAATTATGGGATCGAGTTAGAAGTATTGAATGTTGAGGAAAATGACAAAGAAGGATTACACGTTATAACTTGTGAAATAAAAGATTTTGGTAAAGTACGCGATGCCTTTTATGCAAAATTCGGAGAACCAGAACTTGCTCGTCTTTCGTGGCAACCAAAGGATCTAGTTGAAATTAGCGATAAAGAGTTGATCGATAAATTATCCACATTGGTTGAAGAATTAGAAGATAATGATGATGTACAGTATGTTGAAGGTAATTTTACTTTTGTTGATGCTGTTTAAATGATGAAGCTGATTATATTTATACTGCTTTGTATTTTACCAATATTTAATATACACGCCCTTAAGACTCCAGATAACAGTAAAGAGACTTTTTTAATATCCAGCACCATAAAATCTTCTTTTTTTGCCACGGGAATTGAGCAAGGGTTGGCGCCAAATACAGTGGTAAAATTGATCAACATATATAAAGATTTTGGTGTTGATTTTAAAAAAGACATTGTGCCGAAGAGTAAATTGGAGGTTCTTTTTGAGAGATCGCTCAGTAATCAGAAGACTGAAGAAAAGATTTTATATGCTTCACTGACAATAAACAAGAAAGCTATTAGTTTATATCATTATAAATCGCAAGACGGCAAAGAAAAGTATTTTAATAAAGAAGGAATAAGCTTAAAAAATGGCGAAATTTTTGCAAATCCTTTAAATGGAGATTATCGCATATCCTCAAAATTTGGCAATAGAAAGCATCCTGTTCGCGGTAAAATTGCTTTTCATAAAGGAGTGGATTATGCAGCTAAGCTTGGCACTCCCATATACGCTGCTGCAGAGGGTGTGGTAGAATATATAGGAAAGAATGGTGGCTATGGAAATTACATCAAAATAAAACACAAAAATGAATATTCAACCTGTTATGCGCATATAAGTAGATTTAGTGGCGATATAAAGTTAGGCTCTAAAGTAAAGCAGGGGCAGGTCATCGCCTATGTTGGTAGCACTGGTGTTGCAACAGGACCCCATTTACATTACGAAGTTATATATAACGGCAAACACGTTGATCCGCTTACGATAGCGCATAAAACTGAAGTAAAATTGCCTGATCATGAATTAAGAGAGTTTAAACTATTTGTAAATAAGATAAATAAAACGATCAACAGAGAGGGTTCAAGTGAAAAAGAAGTTTAAAGACAATATGGATAAGAATACGATAAACGATAGAAATTTAAGTCAACTCCGGTTTTTTCCTGTACTAATAGCGCTAGGATTAATTTTATCGCTGCTTTTTTTTGCATATGACAGCACAATTGCGCTTGGAGTTGCTGCTGTTTCAATTTTGACTTTTCTTCAAGGATTTTTTATTAATGACCCTAATGAAGCAAGAGTGATAGAGTTTTTTGGTCATTATATTGGAACTTATTTTAAGTCTGGAATATGTGTAACGCTTCCCTTTTCAAGCAAATATATAGTTTCCCTAAAATTTCAAAATATCAACACAGAAAAAATAAAAGTGAATGATGCAAATGGAAGTCCAATAGAGATTTCTGCAGTAATTGTTTGGAGAGTAAACAGCCCTGCAAAGGCGTATTATAATGTTAACAACTATCACGAATTTGTTTTTGTACAAAGTGACTCAGTAATAAGAGAATTAGCAAGCAATTATCCGTATGATAGCGAAAGCGATGAGGAATCTTTACGTAAAAATTCTGATAAAATTTCAGATGAATTGCGGTCAATGTTACAACAAAGATTAGATATTGCAGGAATTGAGATTACAGAAGCAAGAATATCGCATTTGGCGTATTCGTCCGAGATTGCACAAGCAATGTTAAGGCGTCAACAAGCACATGCTATCACTTCGGCAAGAAGGCATATAGTGCAAAATGCAATAGGAATTGTCGAGGAAGTAATAGCTCATTTTGAAAAAAACAAAAGCTTACAATTAGATGGCAAGCAAAAGGTTCAATTGATAAATAATTTGTTGGTTGCCCTAATCTCTGAGCAAGATGCACAACCGACGATTAGTTTGGATAATAATTAGCATAGAAGCCGATTGGGTTTCATGAATGCAAGTCACTATTAATTTCTTGATTAATAGACTAAATGATGTTATAAATTACACGCATTAGGGGTGCTCTAGAAAAGCTGAGAGTACATAAAGTACAACCCTTTGAACCTGATATTGTTAAAGCAAGCGTAGGAAAATGTATGTATATAAATATTGAAGAATGCTTCGGCTTCATTGCGTTAATTGCATCTCTAATTGGATTATCACCTCAAGTATATAAAGCATATATCACTAAAGTTACTCGTGATATATCGATGCTAATGTTAGTAAACTATCTTATTTGTTCATTGTCTTGGATTGGCTATGGTCTTTACCAGAGCTCAATTTTTGTGGTGCTTAGCAATATTGCTGGATTAGTGATTAGCATAATATCAATTATTCAAAAATGTTACTACGATGCAAAACCTGCACCATGATCATGTGCTGCACTGCAGTACACAACAACAATATCGTTCTATTGTAGTGCTAAATGGAGAAATACCGAGCTCATCGTTTTTTAAACGAGATATACCTATTATTGCTGTAGATGGAGGAGCAAACAAGCTTCTATCAATTGGCGTAAAACCTGATCTTGTAGTAGGAGATTTGGATAGCGTAAATCCGGATTTACGTGCTAATTTGAATACGATATATCTACCTGATCAAGATTATTGCGACTTTTCTAAAGCAATGGCTCACTTAAAAACAGTAAAGTTATTGCCATCAATAGTAACGGGTATTACTGGAGGAGCAATTGATCAAATACTACAGAATATTAACATTTTTCTAAGTACGGGCAGTATCTTTTACACACCTTCACCTCCCATGGTAGGTTACATCCTACAAAAAAGTATTACCCATTTTTCTTTGCCGAAAGATACTAAAATATCTTTACTTGGTATACCGAGAGCTCAAATATCAACCAAAGGATTAAAATGGGAACTGCATCTTAGCAACCTTGCTTTTCCAGGAAAGAATTCTTGCTTTAATCGAAGTTTAGGCAATAAGTTATCTATAGAAGTACACAGTGGTATATGTTTGGCGATGGTTTATTTAGAAGCAGTAGATGATGCTGCAAGACATCATGTGCGTCAAGTTAAGAAGTAAATAGACTTCTTGCATAACCCAAACTAAGTAGAAAAAAGGTATCATCCAAGTAGCTGACACTGGTTCCTTTATGACGTGTCATTCCAGTGTCAGCTACTTGAATGACAGCAGTCCTACGTCATACCGCCGCGGTATCTCTAGATCCCGCTAACAAGCAGCGGGATGACGAATTGCTTAACCGTCATACCGCCGCGAACCGTCATTCCGCCGCAGACCGTCATACCGCGATTCATTCGCGGTATCTCATCCGCTAACACGTAGCGGGATACTTGACCTTTACAGGGATGACGGTTGTCGTTCAGCTACAAATATTAAGAAATTTACCAAACGAAAAAAAAGGCAAAAGAAGCCCCGAGTAGCGAGTTTTGACTCTATATTACTGTAAGTGGCGCTGTAATAATGTGCTAACGCTTAAAATAAGCGCGATTTGGCTGAATGTAGAAAAAATAAAAAAGACATGCAGCCGCTATAATTTTATGTAATCCGCCAAAAAATACCCTAAGTTTTTTACTGAATTTTGTCATTGAGCCTGCAGGTCAAAAACAAGTTTTGAGTCATGAATACCCTTATTTTCATAATAAGGGGGCTGGCGGAGTTTGTCAAGGAAGTTTTTTGTTTCTACTGAATGACAGTTGTGGCTTGGGAGGTAGTGCAAGAAGTCTATTGTATTACTGAATTATTAATAATTCAGTAATAGTGCCTGCTATGTAGCTAAAATTTTCCTTTAACTTAAGCTATATGTAGCTAAAATAACTTGGGTTTACCGACGATTTGACAAACGACAAATTCGTCATCACGCTGCTTGTTAGCGGGATCTAGAGATACCGCGGCGGTATGACGTAGGGAAACCTGACTTGCATTAGCCATGTATAATAAAGGAAATCTATGACAAAAGAATCATTGGTAAAAACTGATATAGTGAAAGTTGAAGACAAAAAAGCGGTAAGAAGCTTTTTTAAAATACTAGGTGAAGTGGCAGATGCTGTAAGATCGTGGATTGGTAACATCGGTCCTGATTTAAGCAACAGTCGCGATATCGATAGTTTAGTCTTGAAGATGAACGAGTGCTTAAATCCAAAGGGAGGGGAGGTTTCAGCACGTAAGAATGCTGTATCTCTTGGTAATTTGTACTTAAGCTTATCAGAGAAAGGTAAAATAAAATTTCTGCAAACCCTGGCAGAAAAATTTAGTCTACATAAAGAAGAAATAGATGAGAAAATAAAAGAGTACAAGGAAAATCAAGATCCCGAGTTAAACTATAAATTTGAACAGGATTTAATAAAAATTCTTGAATCACCGCGTTCTAAAATATTGAAGCAATTTATTTCTCTACCAGAAGGCCTCAAGTTTATTGTTGATATGCGTTCTGATGTGCTTAAGCTAAAGAACCAATATAGAAGCTTGAATCCACTAGAGAATGAATTAAAAAATATACTCTATACTTGGGTTGATGTTGATCTACTCGATCTTCGTCAAATCACCTGGGATTCACCTGCATCATTGCTAGAAAAACTTATAAAATATGAAGCTGTGCATAAAATTTCCTCTTGGGATGACTTAAAAAACAGACTAGATTCTGATCGTCTCTGTTTTGCTTTCTTTCATTACAAAATACCAAACGAACCTCTAATTTTTGTAGAGGTTGCATTGGTGAATAATATTGCAGATAGCATTCAACACCTTTTAGATGAATCAGTACCTTCAAGTGATCCAAGTAGTGCAAGCACTGCTATATTCTACTCAATATCAAATACTCAAGCAGGGTTATCTGGAATCAGCCTTGGTAATTTTTTGATCAAAAGGGTTGTAGAAAAGCTATCGCAAGAGTTTAAAAGTATAAAAACATACGCAACTCTTTCTCCAATACCTGGCTTTACGAAATGGCTAAAAAACAATCTAAATCAAGATGTCACTTTATTGGGCAAACTAAATATAAAACAATCTAGTGCAGAAATTTTAGAAAGTGCAGAGCAATTAAAAACTAACGTTGAATGTACAAATGAAACTAAACAATGCATGCTTAAACTGTGTACATATTATTTACTAAAAGTGAATAATAGTAATGGAAATGCTTATGATCCGGTGGCACATTTTCATTTAAGCAATGGCGCATCAATAAAACAATTAAACTGGATGGCGGATACTTCTGAAAAGGGTATTAGTCAGTCGGCTGGAATGATGGTGAATTATCTGTATGAGTTGCCTAAAATAGATAACAATCATGAAAACTATATGGTTAATAAAGTGATTTCCTGCTCGAAAAAAGTGTCGTCTATGTTGAAGGAGTAAATAGTCTCTTAATAAATAATTGCCCTCACAACACTTAAAATGTAAAATAGTTTTACTAATTAAGTATAGTAGGCCATAAATGAACAACATAAGGAATTTTGCAATAATAGCGCATATAGACCACGGTAAGTCAACGCTTGCTGACCGTTTAATAGAGAAATGTAACGGCCTTGAAGCAAGAGAAATGATCAATCAAATACTCGATTCAATGGATATAGAGCGTGAACGTGGCATTACAATTAAAGCACAGACGGTAAAACTCAATTATACGGCAAACGACGGTAATCAATATTGCCTAAATCTCATGGACACCCCAGGTCATGTTGACTTTTCGTATGAAGTAAGTCGAAGTTTAGCAGCGTGTGAAGGCTCACTTTTAGTGGTAGATAGCAGTCAAGGTGTTGAAGCTCAGACTCTTGCAAATGTATACAAGGCAATTGACAACAATCATGAAATAATAGTTGTACTCAATAAAGTTGATCTCCCTGCTGCAGATCCAGAAAAGGTAAAACTCCAGGTTGAGGAAGTAATTGGCATTGACGCAAGTGAGTCAGTTTTAATATCAGCCAAGACTGGTCTTGGAATAAGGGATGTATTAGAAGCTATAGTGACAAAACTTCCAGCTCCTCAAGGTGATGTGAATGCTCCACTACAGGCAATTTTAGTTGATAGTTGGTATGACACTTATTTGGGAGTAGTAATTTTAGTACGAATTAAAAATGGAGTGCTAAAAAAGGGTATGAAGATTGTTATGATGTCTAATAACTCTACATACCAATTGGACAATATCGGTATTTTTACTCCTAAAAAAGTAATGACAGGTGAACTCTCAGCAGGTGAAGTTGGTTTTATCACTGCTTCAATGAAGGAAGTTGCAGACTGTAGAGTGGGAGACACTATTACTGAAGAGAAAAGACCGTGCAGCGAGGCATTGCCTGGTTTTAAAGAAGTGCACCCTGTGGTATTTTGTAGTATTTTTCCTAATAAAACGGACGACTTTAAATATTTAAGAGAAGCACTGGAAAAATTACATTTGAATGATGCAAGTTTTACTTTTGAAGCAGAAACTTCAAATGCGCTAGGCTATGGATTTCGTTGTGGTTTTTTGGGAATGTTGCATCTTGAAGTTATTCAAGAAAGGCTCGAGAGAGAATTTGATTTAGATCTAACAGCAACTGCACCGAGTGTTATATATAAGGTTACAACGCAAGGTGGTGAAGTTCTGAGCATTCATAATCCTAGTGACATGCCAGATCCAACAAAGATTGAAATGGTAGAAGAGCCGTGGATTACTGCAACTATAATGGTCCCTGACCAATATTTAGGTGAGATTCTATCATTATGTGAAGAGAGGAGGGGAGAACAGGAAGATTTATCTTACATTGGTAACACAACAACAGCATTGTTAAGATATAAGTTACCACTGTCTGAAGTTGTTTTTGACTTTTATGATCGATTAAAATCAATTTCCAAGGGGTATGCAAGTTTGGATTGGGAAATTTCCAGCTATCTGGTAAGCCAAATAGATAAATTAAGCTTTTTAATTAATGGAGAGCCCGTAGATGCACTGGCTTGTATCGCTCACAAAAGCAGAGCAGAAAAAAGGGGGCGTGAAATATGCGCACGCTTGAAGGATCTAATACCACGTCAGCAATATAAAATCGCGATTCAAGCGGCAGTGGGCGGGAAAATTATTGCCAGAGAAACGATTAATCCATATAGAAAAGATGTAACAGCTAAACTCTATGGTGGAGATGTAACGCGAAGAATGAAACTACTTGAAAAGCAAAAGAAGGGTAAAAAAAGGTTACATTCTATAGGGAACGTAAATATTCCACAGAATGCTTTTATTCAAGCTTTGAAGATAAGTGATTGATCTTAAAAGACTTCTTGTATAGTTTTTGGCAACAACCGTTAGAAACGAAAAAACTTCCTTGACAAACTCCGCCAGCCCCCTTATCATGACATTAAGGGTATTTCTGACTCAAAACTTGTTTTTGATCTGCGCAGGTTCAATGACAAAATTCAGTAAAAAACTTAGGGTATTTTTTGGCGGATTACATAAAATTATAGCGGCTGCATGTCTTTTTTATTTTTTCTACATTCAGCCAAATCGCGCTTATTTTAAGCGTTAGCACATTATTACAGCGCCACTTACAGTAATATAGAGTCAAAACTCACACCACGGGGCTTCTTTTGCCTTTTTTTCGTTTGGTAAATTTCTTAATGTTTGTAGCTAAAGCAATTTAAGAGACCGAAAATGGTGTCATTCCAGCGCGTGACGCTGGAATCTAGTCTTTATTATGCAGCCACTTATTTAAAGTTAAGTTTCCTGGATCCAAGTAGTCAAGCTACTCGGATGACATCTTTTTTCTTGGTACAATTACTCTTATATCTCAATGTTCGTACAGTTATGTGTCAGCTACTTTCATGACATCGTTGTAACGTTGTACCATATTACAATGTTCGTGCAGTTGTGTGTCAACTACTTTTGTGGCACCGTTTGTTATTCAATCTTTATGCTAGCTTTACTAAAAATTATAGTATTTTAGGTATAATTGCAATATCTAAATTTAAGGTATAGGGATGAACCCTAGGAAAGTTTTTAATATTCTTTTTATAGTATTATTTATTTCTTTTTCTCATGTTGGGAGTGCTGCCGCTGACACTAATGCTGATACAACTGCTCAAGTAATATGTAATATTATTGGCTACGTTTGGGGAATAGGCGGACCGCTTATGACCGTAGTGATAATAGGTGCAGCTTTGCTTGCGATATTTGGTAGGATGCCATGGCCAGCTCTTTTTGCACTCGGTATATTTTGTGCTGTATTTTTCGGTGCTAAAACTATTGTGACAAAAGTAATGGGTGGTATAGGCAGCACTGGAAATACTTCCTTGATGGACCAATGTGGAACAGGAGACACAAAAAAGAACCAATAGGGTTATTTTTTTCTAAAGCAGACCTGATGCACGGCTTCAACTATATCTTCCACTTGCGGTAATGCTTTTTTTTCTAGGTTTGCAGCGTAAGGTAAGGGGATGTCCTTGCCAGTTACGCGCATAACTGGAGCATCAAGGTAGTCAAATCCTTGTTCCATAACAACGGCTGACAGCTCTGCTCCTATTCCTGCAAATGGCCATCCTTCTTCTACACTAACTAACCTATTAGTCTTCTGAATAGAGTTAATAACAGTTTGAGTGTCAAGTGGTCTTAAGGTTCTGAGGTCAATAACTTCAGCTTCTATACCTTCACCTGAAAGTAAATCTGCTGCGTTTAAAGCATCCATTAATTTCAGTGAGAAAGCAGTGATAGTTACATCCTTTCCTTCCCGTATAACAGCAGCCTTGCCTATCTCAAGTAGATAATCTTTATTTGACAGCTCAGAGTCAGAAAGTTCATGTTCATGTCCGTAAGCTATTTCGTTTTCTAGAAATATTACCGGACTCAGGTCACGAATTGCAGCTTTAAGCAGACCTCTGCAATCGGAGGCAAAGTAAGGTGCTATCACTTTTAATCCCGGTATATGCGAATACCAAGATGCAAAGCATTGAGAGTGTTGTGCAGCAACTCTTGCTGCAGCACCATTTGGCCCACGAAATACTATGGGGCATCCAAGTTGTCCACCTGACATATAATTTGTTTTTGCTGCAGAATTCACGATTTGGTCGATAGCCTGCATAGAAAAATTAAAAGTCATAAATTCGACAATTGGCTTTAATCCAGCGAATGCTGCTCCAACAGCAAGGCCAGCAAATCCATGTTCGGTAATAGGCGTATCAACCACTCTATTTTCTCCAAACTCTTTCAGTAATCCTTTTGTTACTTTATAGGCACCATCATACTCTGCAACTTCTTCACCGATGATCAACACGTCAGGGTCGTTTTGCATTTCTTCTCTGATCGCTGTGCATAAAGCTTCTCTTACACTTAAGGTTGCCATTTATAAACTTTTATAGACTTTAACTAAAGTAACTATATCAGAATTACTAGGAAGCGTACAAATTAAGTTTTACAAACTGACCTTACTCAGATGATATGAATAAGTATTGCTTGGTTGAAAGCAAGAGAAGATAATAACTTCTCAGAGTGGATAGGTGGCAGGTTGGTACTTCTTTGAGGCACTTTCTGCTCTTACATGGAGTGTAGGAAGAAGACCTCGTGATCCAGATTCTGCCACCGGTGAGGCTCAGTCACCTTTTGATAGCCTGAAGATGGCTTTATGTTTCCTGTTTCTTTTTTCCTTTTCCTCTATAAATATATTGTTTTTATATTCAGTTTAAATATTTCACTAATTCTTTTTATCGTCATTGTTTTTTCATCAACTGCTTTGAGAACTCGTTCTCTGAGGTCTTCACTATATGGGCTTGGCATTTTTCATCTCTTTAATATGCCATTATAACCTATTCTATCCTTCAGGTAAACCTTTCTTGGGTTAGCTATAGCAGTGGGAATAGCAGTTGGAGCTTGTTGTCTGGTTGCTGCTGCAATCATATACTATTGTAATAGACCTTCAAATTCACTTGAAAATAGCAAGGTCCAAGGGTTTTCTGGAAACCATGAACAACCTACTCTGTAAAATTCACAAGACCTATTAAAATATTTTTTTACTTTTCATCGTATATTTCTCAACATATTATCTTTAAATACTAAAATAATTAACAACATGGCATTATTAATAGTTGAATCACCTGCGAAAGCAAAGACAATAGGCAAATATTTAAGTAAAGAGTTCAAAGTAGCTGCATCCTTTGGACATGTGAGGGATCTTCCAGCAAAAAACGGTTCTGTCGATCCGGATAATGATTTTGCTATAAAGTATGAAACCATTGAAAAAGCAGAAAAGTATATAAAAGAGTTAGTAAAAGCAGCGAGTAAAGCATCAGATATATATCTTGCAACAGACCCAGACAGAGAAGGGGAAGCAATGGCTTGGCATGTGATAGAGACATTAAAAGAAAAGAAAGCAATCAGTAATGAAAACAACATTTATAGAGTAGTCTTTAATGAGATAACAAAGAGAGCAGTTCAAGAAGCAATAAAGAATCCACGTGAAATTAATATGGACTTAGTGCGCGCACAGCAAACACGCAGAGCTTTGGATTATCTAGTTGGATTTAGCTTGTCACCGCTGCTGTGGACAAAATTGTCGGGAAGCAAATCTGCGGGGCGAGTTCAATCTGTTGCATTAAAGCTTATATGCGAACGAGAAGATGAAATCAGTAAGTTTATAACACAGGAGTATTGGAGCATAAAGGCAGAAATGCAAAATAGCAAAGATGAGGCTTTTTTTGCTATGCTGAGTTACTATGACAATAAGAAGCTAGAAAAATTTGATATTAAAAATGAAGAAGAAGCAAAGAACTTAGTCAGGGAGATTGAATCAAGGCAATATGCTGTAAGCACAGTAGAACGCAAGCAAGTTAAGAGAAATCCGCTTCCTCCATTTATTACCTCTACTCTACAGCAAGATGCAGTGAATAAGCTGTATTTTAATGTGAAAAATGTTATGCGCATAGCGCAAAATTTATATGAAGGTATCGATATTGGTGGTGAAACTGTAGGGTTGATAACTTACATGCGTACAGATGGGTTTCATATTGCAGATGAGGCTATAAACTCAATTAGAGGGTCAATTAAGTCGTTATATGGTGATAAATATTTACCACAGTCTCCTCGTAAATATGTAAAAAAGGTCAAAAATGCTCAAGAAGCACATGAAGCAATTCGTCCAACTGATATCAATAGAACGCCGGGTAGTATTAAGGATTACTTAACGCCAGAGCAATTTAAATTGTACGATTTAATCTGGAAAAGAACCATTGCAAGTCAAATGGAATCGGCGATTCTTGATCAAGTGGTAGTTGAAATTAGTTCTACTGATCAGAAAGTGATTCTGCGAGCAAGTGGATCAAGTATATTCTTTGATGGTTTTTATAAAGTCTATCAAGATAACATGGAAGCCGAAAATGAAGGCCTGCTACCTGCCATGAAGGAAGGGGAAGCGTGTAAGCTGATTTCAGTTGAGCCAAAACAGCATTTCACTCAACCGCCACCTCGTTATAGTGAAGCAAGTATCGTTAAAAAAATGGAGGAAATCGGTATAGGCCGTCCATCAACTTATGCGACAATTATTTCGGTATTGCAGGATCGTGAGTATGTTACACTGGATAATAAAAGATTTATTCCAAGCAGTCGTGGTAAGATCGTTACCATATTTTTAGAAACTTTTTTTCAGCGTTGTGTAGAGTATGATTTCACAGCACAAATGGAAGAAAAGCTTGATTTAATCTCAAATGGACATGCAGATTGGAAAAAAGAATTGAGCCACTTTTGGGTGCCATTTTTTTGTCATGTAAATTCTGTCAAGCAAATGACACATGATGAAGTTTTCAGCGGCATTCACGATTTGGTAGTTAATTGGTTTTGTTCAGAGGAAGGAAAAGAAGAAATAGGTAAGAAATGCCCTGCTTGCTCTGATGGTATATTAAAATTGAACTTTGGGCGAGCAGGAGTGTTCCTTGGATGCTCTAACTATCCTGAATGCAACCATACAAAAGAAATTACAGGTAGTAATGACAATTTAGAATATCCAAAAAGTTTAGGTGTAGATGATATAACAGGCCAAGAGGTAGTAATTAAAAAAGGTCCTTTTGGGCTTTACCTTGAGTTTAATAGTGAGTCCAAAAAGAAAAAAACAGTTTCCATACCAAAGGATCTAAATGTTAATGATATTGATCTGAATACCGCTACTCAGTTACTTTCCTTGCCAAAAGTAATCGGAGAACACCCTGAGACCGGAAAGGAAATAAAAATAGGCCTTGGACGATTTGGGTACTATATTTTTTATGATGGTAGATATTTTTCTCTTAAAAAAAGCTCTAAAGAGGTGCTGAATACAGAATTGAGCGAAGCTGTACAAATTATTGCAAACAGTCCACGCAAAGAGTTAAAATCTCTCGGGGTTAATGAAAAAGGAAAAGAAATCTTTATCTGCAAAGGCAGGTACGGGTTCTATATAAAATGCGATAGAACAAACGTTGCTTTGGGTAAGAATGCAGATATTGAAAGCATAGATTTGAAGAAGGCTTTAGAGTTGATTAAGAATAAAAAGTAGACTTTTGTTGAAATATTAGGTAAAATTGAAATATATTTGACAATGCTTAGGAAGAATGGCAATAGAATTTAATAGATATATCCGAGGTAAAACTTTAGATTTACATGAGTTGGATAACGTAGATACAACCGAGTTATGAGACTTTATTAAACAAAAAATGGAGATCAAAGTGCTTAATCTTGGTAGGAACAGTATTAACGATGAATATGAAGAAGAATTACTAGAACGAGGTATTGTAATAATAGAAGATTGCATGAAGAAGAGTTAGCCAATGATTTAAAAGATGATTTAAAAAATAGTTTGGGAAGTTATTTAGAAAGTGGTTTAAAAGATGATTTAGAGAATGATTTAGAAAGATGCAATACTAGCAATAAAAGTGGAAATGTAAATCAGGTATCAAACTCGCAAGAAAAACTTAAAAGTAGTGGCAAACACTATAAGTATTATGGCAAAGCAGTTGGTTTAGTTATTGGTTTAGTTGCAGCATATTGTTTAGGAGCTGCTGCTTTAACTCCTGTTGGCGTCTCTGTTGAAGTGTTTATTGCATCTGCTGTGGTTGGCGCGTTACTCGGAGCTGGGGTGGGTTATGCTGTGAATACATATCTTGAAAACACTGAAGTTAAAAATATGCAACCTCACAAGAGTTATTGAAGATCTGTATTAAATACTAGCACAGGGGCTTTCTTCTATAGCTAACACAAGACTATTTCAAGACCTCGTCATCCCGCTGCTTGTTAGCGGCTGAGATACTGCGGCGGTATGACGTAGAGAGATCTTACTTATTATAGCTATAACACTGAAGTTTACAATCAGAACAAACCACTTGGCCACGTGGAACTGACTTCAGCTTGTCCGTTGAAACTTGATTTGAGCAGAATATACATTTTATTGTGTTGCTTGGAGTAAGTGAGTTATCAACAGTAATTCTATCATCAAAAACAAAACACTCACCTTCCCAATTACCATTTTTATTATAAGTTTTTTCAAGGTAAGAAAGAATGCCGCCTTTCAGGTGGTATACATTGTTAAATCCAAGATTTTTCATGTACGCTGTTGATTTTTCGCATCTAATCCCACCAGTGCAGTACATAGCTACTTTCAGGTCTTTACTCTCAGAGAAAGACTTTGCCCACTCAGGAAAATCGCGAAAACGCTGAGTATGTGGATTGATTGCATTTTTAAACTTGCCTAATTTCACTTCATACTCATTTCGTGTATCTATTACTAAAACGTCAGGTTGAGAAGTAAAATCATCCCAATGCTCTGGATCAACATATTTACCCTTAAGGGAAATATCAAGATTGCCTACACCAAGATTCACAATCTCTCTTTTTAATTTTACCTTCATCTTGCTAAATGGTTGATATTCTGCTGCACTCTCTTTCCATGTAAGGTCCCTTAGCCTATAATCAGAACGTAGAAAATCGAATATTTTATCAATCGCGTTTCTTTCACCAGATACGGTTGCATTAATACCCTCTTCTGCAAGGAGTATAGTACCCTTTAATTCAATGTTGTCGCATGCAGTTTTTATTTCGTCTTTCATGTCATAATAATTAGAGAGTTCTACAAAGTGATAGAAAGTTGCAATGACGAAGCTCATGATTATTCACTTATCAACTAAAAATATGATATACAAAATTATAAAGATATTCAATAGTACGGCTGTTAATTACTGGATATCTTCAGTTTTTACATATAACATTTTAATATCAAATATAGATCCAAATTAATGTTTTTGAGAGTATTTAAAAATATATTCTTATTTTTAGTAAGTATATTATTCGTCTGTCCTATACTATCGTTAATATCGATTCTATTTACAGAATCAGCAAATTCTGGATGGGTAATCAGCACACTTTTCCCTGAATATATACTGAGTACGCTAATTTTGATGATAGGAGTGGGGGGGATATCCTTCATATTTGGAGTGATTCCAGCATGGCTCACCACATTTTTTTCATTTCCTGGAAGTAAAATTTTTGAGATTGCTTTGTTCTTTCCGATATCGATTCCTGGATATATAGTAGCGTTCGTCTATGTAAATACACTAGAATTTTCAGGTCCGGTGCAGAGCTCATTAAGAGACATTTTAGACTGGAGCAAAGGTGACTATTGGTTTCCTGAAATAAAATCCCTAGGTGGTGGAATATTAGTAATGGGATTTAGTTTATATCCATACGTTTATATGCTAGTCCGCTCAAGTCTAAAGAATGTTAGTAACTCAGTCACTATTGCGTCAACACTTGGGTTCTCCTCATTACAGAGCCTGTTTTCTGTCATCATACCTTCCATACGTCCATCAATTATAGCTGGGTTGTCCTTGGTACTAATGGAGGTAATTACGGATTTCGGCACACCACAGTTTCTTGCTATCGATACTTTTACGACAGGAATATATCGCACCTGGTTTTTACTGCATGATAAATATTCAACTACTGTTTTAGCAGTTGCAGAATTGATTTTCGTTGCAACACTAATAGCTATCGAAAAGAAACTACAAAAAAAAGGAATATCTTACTCTTCAATCAACGCTAATGCAGATTATCACAACAAACGGAGTGTAAGTGGCACTATACCATTGATCTTTGCTTATCTTATGTGTGTATTGCCGATATTAATAGGTTTTATTTTGCCAATGATTCCGCTCATATATTGGAGCATAGAGAAGGGGTTTTTCATATACGAAGCAAGGTTCTATAATATAATAGCAAATAGCGTTAGTTTATCATTTATCACCGCATTAATCTCAATTAGCATTGCAATAATGATTGGATATACGGCGCGTAAAAGTAAGGTAATCAATAATGTAGCACGTCTCATTTCTTTAGGCTACGCAATTCCAAATGCAATTATCGCAATTAGCATAATAATATTTTTAAGCAGAATATCTTCTTTCATTACTCAATATATTGTGGAAATTAGCTTGGTAGGAACTATTGGCGCATTAGTTTACTCATATTTATTTCGTTTTTTTGCTATATCTTTCAAGGCGGTAGAATCAGGGCTCAAAAAAACACCAAATGAAATTGAGTGGACTGCATATACCATGGGTCATGGGCCTATTTCCACATGTTTGAATGTTCATATCCCTCTCATCAAGAAGAGTATATTATCGGGATTTTTGCTCGTATTTATGGATACTATCAAGGAGCTCACAGCAACACTCATTATAAGACCATTTAGTTTTGAAACTATATCAACTAGAATATATGAACTTGTAAGCGATGAGCGCTATAGAGAAGCTGCCCCATTTTCGTTGATAATAGTTATAATAGGCTTAATCTCTACAATAACCTTATTTACACTTGATGATAAGGATAAAAAATAAACGTAACCGTTCACAGATTTCCACTTAATTCTTCAATCTCAATTTACACTTGATGATAAGGATAAAAAATAAACGTAACCGTTCACAGATTTCCACTTAATTCTTCAATCTCACTAATAGAAAGGCCAGTAAACTTGACAATAGTGTTGACATCAACATTATTAGCCAGCATTGCTTTTGCGACTTCAATTTTCCCTTCAATTTTTCCTTTCTCTATACCTTTTTGTATACCTTTCTCTTCAGCAAGATCAAGTCTGTATTCAAGAATGGCTTCTTCTTTCCGTAGATCCATTATTCTTTCTTCGTAAGCTACTAAATCTTTTTCGTTCCAACGAAACTTGTCTAATTCATCATATGCTAGCTTTATTATTGGCGCTTTTTCTGCTATCTCTTTTAAGTCCTCTTCTGTTGTTTCTTCTGCGTATTTAAAAAAGAAACACCACCTTTCTACTATACTTTCTAACTGCTCTACTTTACTTTTTGAAAATTTGGGCAATTCTATAAAGATAAATTGAAAATCTTTTAAGTAATGGCCGTTAGTTTTTATATCACGTATATTGTGAGTAGAAATATAACCAACTTCTTCAGGAAGTAAGTTAAAATTTGATATAGCAATAAAGAAGACTTTCTTTAAATCAATGTAGTTGCCAGATTTATCTAATTGTCTTGAGTAGGCTTTAGCGGCATATAATTGAGCGCGTTTTTCGAAGCCCTTGTCTCTAGCGAGCTGCATTTCTGCTATACATCTATTTCCGTGAGAATCCTTGCAGAGAACATCAACAATACTTTGTTTATCAGAGGCAACTTCGGGATCCATAATAGTGCTAAGAAACTCAACTTCTTGTATTGCATTTATCTCAGTAAACCCTAAAATATCGTTCAAAAAGTGGATCAGGATATTCTTATTTTTTTCCGTTCCAAAGATTTTTTTGAAACACAAATCATTGCGAGGATCGAGAAATTTTGAAAGAGCCATGGCAAAAATGCTTGAAAATATTAATAATTATACACTATTATTAACAATTATTCAACCATATTTTTGAAGATAGCTATAGCTATGCTGCCGCGGTATCTCTTAGCATAGATCCCGCTAACAAGTAGCGGGATGACGAGGTTATCGTCATGCCGCCGCGAACCGTCATACCGCCGCGGCGCTAACTAGTAGCGGAATGACGGTTTTTCAAATTGTCGGTAAATCTAAGTCAGTTTAGCTATAGGCAGCAATTTTCTGTATTTATTTTAAATTGAAGAAAGCTCAAATGAAAGATCGTGTTTTGCTAAAAATCACAGAATGCAGTCTAACAGTGAACGGTTACAAATAAACTATTTTGATAGTTAGTGGGGTCTAGTTTTGACGTATGGACTATCCAAAGAAAAGGGTGGTATCATAACCTCAAAAATTTTTATGCTTTCTTCATTCAGAAATTCATACTTACCCTGCATTATTCCTGACGGTGCATTTAAGTATGTTCCACTTGTGTATTTAAATACCTCTCCAGATTTTATCACAGGTTGTTCTCCGATAACACCAACTCCGCCAATTTCATTTATTTTTCCCTTATAATCTATTATTTGCCAATGACGACTTAATAATTGAATAGTTGATTGGCTTTTGTTTTTTATCTTAACGTTATACATCCATATATAGCAATTTTCATAAGGAATGGATTGCTCTTCAATATAAATTGGTAAAACTGTAACTTCAACAAAGTTGGTAGTTAGTGTGTACTCTATCATTATAGAATATTCATGATAAAAAGATAGTATTTTAATTATATACTTTTTTCATAGATTTTTCAAGTATACTTTAATTAGGAAATATCAATTTATAGTATGAACGAACCAGATGCGCTTAGCAAAAAAGTAATAGGAATAATAGGTGGTGGACAATTAGGTAAAATGACTGCTATCGCTGCAACAAAACTTGGACAAAAAACACATGTTTTTGCCAGTGCTAAGGGCGATCCGGCTTGCTCTGTTGCTGATGATTTCACAATAGCAGATTTCTCTGATAAGAAAGCGCTTGAATCTTTTGCACAGAGTGTGGATTTGGTCACTATTGAGTCTGAAAATATTCCATGTAGTGCAATTGATATCGATGTAAATTTTTATCCGGGTAAAAAAGCGTTACACATTGCGCAAAATAGGCTTAGAGAGAAAGATTTCATTAGAAGCTTGAGTATAAAAACTGCTGAATACAAAAGTATACAAAATTATAATGAGCTACTGAAAAGCAGTAGAACTTTTGGCTATCCAACAAGGCTGAAAACAACAGAAATGGGTTACGATGGAAAAGGGCAATATGTGCTTGAGAATGATTCTGAAGTGAAGCAATTTGCTTCCTTTGATTGGAATACAGAGTACATTCTTGAAGCAAGTGTTGATTTACTGAAAGAGGTTTCAATAGTCGTTGCAAGAGATAAAAACGGTAAAGTAGCTTTTTTTCCTATAGCAGAAAATTACCACGTTGATGGAATACTTGATACTTCAACAGTGCCAGCTAAAATAGATAGCAAATTAACTCAAGAGGTACAACGAGCTGCAAAGAAAATAGCAAATGCGCTCGATGTAATAGGAATTCTGGCTATTGAATTTTTTGTTACTAAAGATAACGAATTGTTAGTTAATGAACTAGCTCCAAGACCTCACAATTCTTGCCACTGGAGCTTGGATGCATGTAACGTTAGTCAATTTGAACATCTGGTTAGGATAATATGCGGGCTACCTATGCAGGAAGTAGTATTACGCTTTCCTTGTATGACGAAAAATATAATAGGTAACGATATATATGATTCTCATAAGTATTTGAGCAACGAAAAAGCTAGTTTAACCATATATGGGAAAAAAGAGGTTAGAGATAAGCGTAAAATGGGACATGTCAATATAGATTTAAGTTAACAGTTTTTCTACGTCATTCCGCCACAACTGTACGAACATTGTGATATGATGAGATGTTACATAGTAAACGGTGTCACTCTAGCACGTATTTGTACGAACATTGTTATTTGAGCACACCAGGAAGGATGTCATTCAAGTAGCCCCTTTGTTGTCATCTGAGTAGCCCCTTTCTCGTCATCCCGCTACGTGTTAGCGGGATCTCATTTCACTTTATGAGGGTGTCATCCAAGTAGCTGACACTGGTTTCCATCCAAGAGGATGTCATCCAAGTAGCCCCTCTGTCATCCCAGTGTCAAGCACTTGGATCCAAGATTGGATACTGAGTTGGTGAGTATAAAAGTGTTGTGTTATGGCTAACGCTGACTCTATGTCATACCGTCACGGTATCTCTAGATCCCGCTAACACGTAGCGGGATGACGGTTGTCAAGGTGTCATCCCAGTGTCAAGCACTGCCTTTGTGTTTGTACGAACATTGAGATATAAGAGTCAAGAAAAAAGATGTCATCCCAGTGCCCAGACACTGGGATGGATCTGTTGCAAGGTGATGTTTTACTCGCTTGCTTTGCCGGCTCTTTTACATATTTTTCTGCTTTCTCAATAATCTCATACTTTATGGCAAAATCATTATCTGGATCAACAGAGCCGTTTTTTGCTGGAAGATCCCTCACATGTCCAAAGGATGCAGCTACTTTGAACTCTTTACTCAAATATTTACCTATCGTCTTTGCTTTCGCAGGTGATTCAACTATTAATAATGCCATATTGTTAATTATTTTAGTATTTAAAGATAATATGTTGAGAAATATACGATGAAAAGTAAAAAAATATTTTAATAGGTCTTGTGAATTTTACAGAGTAGGTTGTTCATGGTTTCCAGAAAACCCTTGGACCTTGCTATTTTCAAGTGACTTTGAAGGCTGATTACAACAATATATGATTGCAGCAGCAATAAGACAACAAACTCCAACCGCTACTCCAACCGCCAACATTTCTAAGTAAACTGCAATAGTTATTCCTAAAGCAACTCCAGCTATTGCCAGTACAGAAGCAGCTATAATAGTTCTCTTTTCACTTCGTGGAGCAGCAGCATTTGGTTTACTTGGTTGTTGATTATTGTTTTGAATACCAATTTTTTGATCTGAAACTTCAAGCTGCTCCTGTTCAGGAGTTTTTTCTTCTTCTTGTTTTATTCCCAAAACTTCTAATGAATTTTTAAGAGCAGCAGATTTTTCCTCAGCAGAACAAGTAATACCTTCCTTCATATTTTTACCTCTTTCTACCAATAGGTCTATTGGGGACTTGTCATTATTGTCCTTAGCATCAATTTTTGCCCCACCTTTTATTAATGCTTCTAATTTGGGATAAAAACGTTTATTTACTTCTTCAAGCTGAAAACTGTAACCTACCTCCTCAACGCTGTTGCAATATTCTGAAACAACGTAATGCAGACAGGTTTGCCCTAAAGAATCAGGAGTATTTAGATCTACTCCATTTTCAATTAAAGATTCTATAGTAGAAACATCACAACATCCTTTAACTAATGCGTTTTTGCCACTGCTATCCTCTTCCATTAAGTCAATGTTTGCTTTATTTCCGACGAGTGGATAAATATCATGCTCTACAATCTTGTGTGATATAGGAATACCGTTTGCATCCTTTAATCCTATAATTCCTTTCTCAACAAAAACATTCATCATTGAATAGTATGCTTTCTCTTTTTCCACGAGATCATAATGAAAGATGTAATCAGTCCATAAACTCTTTCTATGATTATCTACAAGCCGGTCAATACACACATCAAGTGAAGTTACGTGTTCACTATTTGAAATATCGTAACGTACACCTTTATCTATAAGTGAGTGAAAAAAGGAAACAGCATTCTTAAGAGATATAATTACACTCTCTCTTGCACAACCTTCCCTAAATTCCTTTGAGTTCATTTTGGACTGGAATTGATCAAGAAGCTTAATCATATCTTGAAGGAGAGGATTTGTATTATAACTGATGTTATTATCTTGTGTATCTTTCTGAACATTAGGGTTACTACTATTTTTGGAAGAAGACTTCTTAGAGGAAGGTTGACCAAAATTAAAAGCATCAAAGTTAAATGATGTCTTTTTTAGAACAAAATCATCAGAATTAGGGTTATTAAAATACTTAAAGAAATCATGGAAAATCGTATTCCCGTCACTATCTTGCACATTAATATCGTCCACATCTAACTTCCCTAACAGCAAGCCTGCGGTTTTATAAGAATTTAATTTGATAGCAAGACGTAAAGCGTCAATAAGAGATACTTTTGCTCCTTTGCTAATCAAATAATCAACAATTTGCTCATGATCTTCTTTAATTGCATAATTAATCGGAGTAATACCAATATATATGTAATCATACTTAATATTAATATCGACACTGAGCTTTTCTACTAATGTGCGTACAGATTCTAGATCACCTGCAAGAATTGATTGGTGCAAAAAGTTGTATGGTTGCTTCCTTATATAATCTGCAAATAAATCATCAGATTTTGCTGTATTTTTCTCTTCACAACCACTTTTATCATATTTTTTCTTTTTGTCTCGTTGGATAACACTTCATATGCCTTTTGAACCTCTAGAAATGGCATTACAAGATCTTGCATTTCTTTCGATTCGGACTCAGATAAAATACCACCACCATGTCGCTTTTCTGACAATTCTCGATATCTTTCTTTTTTTTAGGTGGGAGTTTATCAGGATGATATTTCAGTGCTAATTTTTTATAAGCTTTGTTTATTTCTTCCGGAGTAGCATCTTTATTTACTTCTAGTATTTCATAGTAGTTCCTAGCCATATATACCCCAACTCACAAATAATATATATTAGCATCATATGACATAAAAATCAAGTGAATTCATCCAGGAAAAGTAGAGATGTAGACAATGCTGGAATTTCTATATACTATAGCTTCCTACTTCATACCGCCACGGCGCTAACAAGCAGCGGGATGACGGTTGTCAGGCTAGTACCTTCTCCTGTCATCCCAGTAGCTGACACTGGGATGACAAAGGAGGACATTATTCCAGTGCCCAGACACACAGCTGTACGAACATTATGATTTGAGCCTATCAGGAGGGTGTCATCCCAGTGCCCTTATAATGTCATCCCAGTGCGTGACACTGGGATCCAGGAATTTTATTAAGTATAAAAGTAGCCGTTTTATGTTAAAATACAACGTTTCGATGATTATGAAAAAGCTGGATTCCAGCGTCACGCGCTGGAATGACAAGAAAGGGGGTACTGGGATGACACCCTTCACTACCCTTCACGGGCTCTTTTAGCCACAAATATTAAGAAATTTACCAAACGAAAAAAAAGGCAAAAGAAGCCCTAGTCATTGTCTATTTTCAGTATTGGCGTTTTTTAAGCCTTAAACGCTGC
The DNA here is from genome assembly GCF_964028555.1 of Wolbachia endosymbiont (group A) of Pipizella viduata. Classification (NCBI taxonomy): domain Bacteria; kingdom Pseudomonadati; phylum Pseudomonadota; class Alphaproteobacteria; order Rickettsiales; family Anaplasmataceae; genus Wolbachia; species Wolbachia endosymbiont (group A) of Pipizella viduata. The sequence goes on from NZ_OZ034787.1 coordinate 308,996, forward strand.
AATTTAGCCGCTTTTAAGTGCAACTAACCTTAGCTAAAATGTTTAAGAAATTTACTAAGCAGAAAAAAAGGCAAAAGAAACCCCGCGTTAGCTAGTTGTCACTCTCTAATCCTGCAAATTGGCGTACTATACTGTCTTAAACGACTTATAAGTGCGTTTCAGCTTGTGTAGGTAAAAACCTAGAAATATTGTGAAGACATAAGGTGCACATAGTGCAAAAAATTAAAAATAAGACGCCAACTACGTTGTTTTCTTGCTGTTTAATCTGCACAAATGAAGATAACTGAATACCTTCAATACCATGATAAGGGGGCTGGCGGAGGGTGTCAAGGAAGTTTTTGTAGCTCTCATGGTTTTTGCGTCACACGCTGCCATGTGGTATACAAATTTCCTTCGAATTACAACGTACGTGCACTCTATATGCACTTAATACTCTCTTATCAAAATCTCAAGAATCTGCACTATATTTAATGCTGCGCCTTTGCGCAGATTATCAGCCACTATCCACATATTTAATCCGTGTTCAACAGTATTGTCTCTTCTAATACGCGATACATATACAGCATTCTCCTGTACAACATCAATTTGAGTGATGTATTCACCGTCTTTACGCCTGTTGTACACTAAAACTCCACTATCTTCGGCTTCACTTAGCACTTCACGAGCTTGTTCTTCAGTGATATGTTGATCAAATTCTACATTTACTGCCATAGCGTGACCGATAAAGACGGGTACTCTTACACAAGTTGCAGTAACTTTTATATCTTCCTCTAAAATTTTTTTTGTCTCCTCTTGCATTTTCCATTCCTCTTCTGTAGAACCATTCTCCATGAATTTCCCTACATGGGGAATGCAATTAAACGCTATTTGCTTGGGGAATATCTCGGGCTTTTTAGTCTCATTCATGAAGATTTTTTTTGTCTGGTCATAGAGCTCATCCATTGCTGCTTTGCCTGCGCCAGAAGTTGATTGATAAGTTGAAGCAACGATTCTCTTTATTTTTGCTTTCTGGTGTAATAGATGTAGTACTAGCAGCATCTGTATTGTAGTACAGTTTGGGTTGGATATTATGTTGTGGTTTTTATATTCCATAATTTTTTCTTTATTAATCTCCGGAATAATGAGTGGCACACCTTCTTTCATTCTAAAATGGGAACTGTTATCTATCACGATGCATCCAGCCTGTGTTGCAATTGGTACATACTTTTCAGAAACATGATATCCAGCACAGAAAATGGCTACATTAGTTCCAACGAAGTCATAATCCTCAAGGCACAAGACAGTTAATTCTTCATTACCGAAACTCACCTTCTTCCCTTCTGATTTTTTTGACGCAAGTGCAATAACAGAATCTATTGCCTCATCTTGAAACTCAGCAAGCGTGCTTAATACCTCACGCCCTACTCTTCCGGTTGCTCCAATAACAGCAATTTTGTATCCCATATAGATGAACCTCTAACTTTAAAGTTCTATTATATTTTTACTGACAAAATTTACAATTGTTTTAATATTTTTACCTTGCAATTAATTGTAATTTAGCTATTATTATGCAATATTAGTAATATTACATAATAAAGTGAAAGATGAATAAAGAATACAATGAAACTAAGGTTAAACCTGCAATGTCTACACCTCAAGAGCCTGAAAGAACCAATGGATTAAAGGCTCAAAATGTTCTTTCGAAAAAAAGAAAGCCTGCAATAAATTTTGATGATAAAAAATATGGTGTAAAAAACCTTAAAATAGACCAACAGTTCCTAAATAAAAGACAAGAATCTTCAAAGCTAAGAGATTTCTTAAGATCAATACCAATAATAGGGAGATTTTTAGCAAGGATTTTCACACCTGAAAAAATAGAAATCATCAGTAACCCTATATATGACAACATGGAAGCATATGAAAAATCGCAAGCAGGTCACTCCAGTAAGATAAAAGATGAGACTAGTGTAGATGATGAACACGCAAAAGAAGTAGATAGTAAACTTGAGAAGGGTAATGTTGAACAAGTGGACAATAAGAAAAGTCGTTAAACTCTATTTTATTGTGCAGGAGCTCTGCAGTACCAAAATAAATAAATGGGTATGCCACTTGCGGTGAATAAGCTTGCGATCAGCAAGGTATTCACAGAAGTTTCAAATATTACCCAGCAGCAAAAGGTTGTTGCTATACTGCCAATTAAAAATTTGTAATAGTTTTTCTCCTTTATAATAACCTTGAGAAAAGCAAGACTGCATGCAAGGTAAACAAATAAAAATGAAACTACAGAAAAGTCGATAATTGATGTGATCTGTTTAGCAAAATTGTTACTTGAAGTGAGAATTAGTAGAACTGAAGTGCCAACGGAGCTGATTGTTATGCCCCAGAAAGGAGAACCGTGCTTGTTTCTTTTAGTAAAGAACTGTGGCATCAGTTTATCTTCTGCAAGGCCAAGGGCCACTTGTCCACTAGCTAGTACCCAAGCATTTAAACTGCCAACACAAACAATAAAAGCAACAATAGAAATGATCAAATGCCAATTACCAGGAAACATAATTTTTATTGCGTCAACATACGGCGCTTTTGAATTAACTAGATCATTGCCGTTTATCAATCCCATGATTGCAAGGCTATTAATGAAATATATAACTGCAACAGAGATTGTGCCAAGTACTATGGCTCTTGGTATAGTCTTGGCTGGATCGTTGACTGATCCTGCAGGTGCTGTTGCTGATTCAACTCCAATAAAACACCATAGAGTGAGTAGTGTAGAGCGAGCAAGGACTTGAGACATCGTGAGGGTTGATATTTCCTCACTTATGATAAAATTATTCCTATCAAAGAAAAACAACGCTGTTACTGGTATAGCAAGCAGTGCGGTAATTTTGACAGTCATCAATAAAAGCTCAACACATCCAGCAGCAGTGACACCTCTTAAATTTATTAGTGTAATGATCGTAAATAATAGTATTTCTAAAAATAAGCGTATATTTTGAATATCTCCATGAAAAAGCGAAGTCAGATAGCCAATACTTGCAACGATTACTGCTGTCGTGCTAACCCATGAAATCACCCAATACGTCCAACCAACAAAGAAAGCTGCAGCAGGGCCAAAAGCATGCTTTACATAAACGTGAGGACCACCCGTTTCTGGAAATTTTGCGCAGAGTAAGGCAAAAACCAAAGCAAGAGATATAGCACCAAGCCCTGATATCACCCAGCTTATAAGGCTGTACATGCCATATGGAGCAAGGCTAATTGGAAGCATAAAAATTCCAGAGCCAATTTGGCTGCTAATCACTAAGGCAAAAATAGCCCAAAAACCTATTTTATTTGACACAATAATTTTTATCTAAATAGACTAACGATATAACTGAAGCTCAGAAATTTCAATCAATCTCTATAGAAACTTGCATTTTTTTCAATTTATTTCTAAAATAGATTATATTAACAAATTATTAAGTGAAGGTTATGAATCCGAGGTTAAAAATATTTTTGGTTGTTTGTGGGTATATTTTACTATTTGTTTCCGCTATTGGAGCATTGTTTTTATCTGAATATTTACTTGAGATCTTTATTAATGCGCTTTATGCATTCCTTCTTGCAAAAACCTCAAGTGAGGCATTAGCTCTTTTTGGAACACTCGCAATTTTTCTTGCTGCCTGTGTTGCATGCTATGGCATACATAAGCTCTGTTCTATTTTTACAGAAAAGATTACAAGCAGCTATCAGTCTTTCAAAAATGAAAATAGTGGTGATAGTATTTTTTCTGAAGTATATAATGACCCGACAATAGGATTAAAAGATAAAATTTTGTTTTTCTCTATATATTTAATATATTGCATTCAATTACCATTTTTGTACTGTGCATCGAAGGTATCAGAGCTCAGCAGAATGTTATCAGGTAGTAGAGCAATAGGTGCTAGAATATGTTTAGTGCTTATCAATACTATATTATTAATCCCAGTAGCACTTCTTGAATTGATAAAGTATCCATTAGTGAGGCTCTTCTCACCTTTAGGTTTGAATGTAAAGCAGATAAGCTTTTTGTTTAATGTAAGTGATGTGGGCACTAGTAGTCAGAGTGTTCACACGAGTAGTTTTGAACATAGTATTTTCCAATGCGCTCAAGAGTTAAAAGAGAAATTTGGAGCTCAACCAAATGTACTCAATAAAGAGTTTGAGGACTACATAAATAATTCAGATGGGCTTAAAACTCAAGAAAAAGAGCAATTAAAACTTTATCTTAATTTTAATGGCTCCAACCGGGCAACTTGGCAAGAATCAAGAACTAGTCTGACACTTACACAAACTGCAAATTTAGTTTTGACTGCAGCTAAGGATCAAAAGTCAGATATAGATTTTCTAAAGTGCATGTTACTGATACGTTTCAAAGAGGGAAATGGTAAGTGCAATCTAGGAATGTTCAATCGTATTATTTACTCGCTTAGCTGTCTTGAAGCAAAAAATAACTTTACAGTTGAGGTAAACGCTCAAGTGTACGAGAGAATACCAAGTATTACGGAAAAATTCCTGAGAAGCTGTAACAATAAAAAAATTACAGTTTTAAAGGACAATTTTGATAATTTTTATTCTGATGGTGATATGGATCCTCAAATAAAAAGCAACATCAGTAAACTGATAGAAGAAGCAAAACAATCTGTCTTTAATGAATTATATGTGGATTATTACAATAGGTATGGGCAAGATGTTGGAAGAGGCCCTATAAAGCATAAATTAAAAGAGTTAATTACAAGCGATGATGTAAAAGAAGCAATAAGCGCTGTTATAGATGGTATAGAAATTCCTTCAGTACCACCTACTTATCTTGAAAGAGTAAAAGCATTTTTTGGAGGTCATGCAAGGTCTTCTGCTGCTTAGTAGTGCTATAGCAGAAAACTTTTTTATTTTAACTAAAAAAATTACTTCTGCATATTCAAAGCCTTATTATAATGATAATTAGAGATATTTAGAGAGCTCAAAATCTATCTCCGTCTGCAGACTTTTCATCTAAATTTCAGTTAAAAATGTGGCGTATCTTCTTCAGCGTGTATACATATACTTAATCTCTGCCCAATGTACGTTGCATTTTTTCTGAATCTTGTTCATATGGGGGATTCTATGTCTAAAATTCCAGACACTTGACTTTAGCTAAAAACCATCTGGCGCCTATGGTTTTTTATAGTTTTGTCTTCCCTTTTCTGAATGGTTTGCAAGCTGCTGTAGCTAACCAAGAAAGGTTTCCCTACGTCATACCGCCGCGGTATCTCTAGATTCCGCTAACAAGCAGCGGGATGACGAGCTTATCGTCATGCCACCGCGAACCGTCATATCGCCGCAGACCGTCATACCGCGATTCATTCGCGGTATCTCTTAGCATAGATCCCGCTAACACGTAGCGGGATGACGATTCTTCAAATCGTCAAGGTGTCATCCGAGTAGCTTGACTACTTAGATCCAGAAAACTTAACTTTAAATAAGTGGCTGCATAATAAAGACTAGATTCCAGCGTCACGCGCTGGAATGACACCATTTTCGGTCTCTTAAATTGCTTTAGCTACAAACATTAAGAAATTTACCAAGTAGAAAAAAAGGCAAAAGAAGCCCCATGGTTGGCTAATTACTTACATTATACTTTCAAGTATGGCGTTTTTTTATTCTAAACGTTTAATAACCGCGATTCAGTTGCTTTTAAGTCGCAACTAATCTAAATTATAAACATTAAGAAATTTACTAAACAGAAAAAAAGGCAAAAGAAACCCTAGGGTAGCTAATTATTCACTATCCATTTTTTAAGTTGGCGTTTTTTAATGTTTTAAATGCTTTATAAGCGTATTTCAGCTTGTATAGGTAAAAACCTAGAAATTTGATAAAGACATAGAGTGCACATAGTGCAAAAAATTAAACATGAGACGCCAGATACGTGAGTTTTTTTGTCATTTAATCTGTACAGAGAAGATAAATAAATAGCTTCAGTTTCATAATAAGGGGGCTGGCGGAGTTTGTCAAGTAAGTTTTTTCGTTTCTGCGAGCTAACTGAGTTTATTGACTTCATTAGAGCCAAAACTCTTGAGACCTAGGTGATAATTCTATCTAAAAGGATGCCAAAAAAGAGAAGCAACCCTACGTAGGAATTATTTTTAAATATGGACATGCATTGACTGGGATCGTCAGGATTGAAATTTTTGTATTGGCGGTGAAATATGAACCCTACAGCAAGTAGAGCAATATAAAAGATGTTATTTAATGATGATAAGATACCAGCATATAGCCACGTCATAAGAGATATTAAATAAAATCTTTTCAACCAAGATTTTGTTGTATCACCAAAATATAATGCGGTAGATTTCATTCCGAGTTTTTCATCATCTTTTTTATCTTGATGAGCGTATATGGTGTCATAGCTAAGTGTCCAAAAGACGCATCCTATATAAAACAGCAAGGATTCTATACTGATCTGGTTTATTATTGCTGCTGAGCCCATGAGCGATCCCATATTGAAGGTAAACCCTAAGAACAATTGTGGCCACCAAACATACCGCTTTAATAAAGGGTAAGTAGCTATCATACACATTGAGATTATTCCAAGTATGAGTGTGGTTTTATTAGTTAACAATAAAATTACCAAGGCGATAGATAGTAGCAGTGAGAGTAAAACCAAAGCCTGCTTTATGTTTAATGCACCACTTGCAAGTGGCCTATATTTTGTTCGTTCAACGTGCGCATCTATTTCCCTATCGAAAATGTCATTGATTATGCACCCTGCAGGTCTCATTAAAAATGCACCTATAGTAAATAAAACAAGGAGAAAAAGAGCCTGATACGATAGAGAAGTTGAGGCTAAAAGAATACCGCTCAAACTGGGAAATAGCACAAGCCACAAACCTGTTAAACTGTGCAGTCTCATTAATGAAAAGTAACGGTTGAAATACATTAATTAAGTGTGATTATGTAATATTTTGCTTACATTAACAAAATTATCGAACGCTAAATCAGGCTTGAAAACTAACTCAGGTATAAATCGCAAATCAACATAACACAATATAGATTTACGTATTGACCATGCAGATTGGTTCATTTCATTAACAACAGTGTTAATATCACAATTATCCTCAGAAGGATCTCCAGTGCGTGATGCTGAAATCCATGTACTTTTTTCTGAATCTGAGTAGTTAGCTACTTGGATATTCAATGAAGATAACACAATATATACATCTGCTTTTTTCAAATCTTTACTTAATTTTACGTCAGATACCGCTACATTTTTATTGAACACCTTACCTTCCATTAGGACTCTTGATATTGCTCTATGCAATACCGATGCTATTTTTAGGTTTCTAATTTCCTTTTTCATATCCATCTACTATAACACCCTTTCTTCTTGCACTAATTGATAAGCTTCCAAAATATCTCCAACTTTAATATCGATATTACCCTCTAGTGATACTCCGCATTCAAAGTTTACACCTACTTCTTTAACATCATCTTTAAATCTACGTAGTGCTTTTAACTTTCCTTCATGCACCAATTTGCCACCACGCACTACCTTAATTAAAGAATCTTTTCTTATGACTCCATCACTTACGTAACATCCAATGATATTGCCAGCTTTAGATACGTTAAATATTTGCCTCACAGATGCAGAACCAACATGAACCTCTCGTGTAACAGGCTTTAACATTTTAGTTAAATACATTCTCATGTCGTCAATGAGCTCGTATATTATGTTATAAGTATGTATTTCTACACCTTTTTGTTTTGCCAAGTCCCTTATTTTTGAGTCCACTTTTACATTAAAAGCTAAAATTACTGCACTTGATGCTTCTGCAAGCAGCACATCTGAATCTGTTATCCCTCCTACTGCTTTGTGTAGGATATTTAATTTCACTTGGTCTTTACCGAGTTTATCAATTGAACTTGATATCGCTTCAATAGAACCAGTTACATCGCACTTTAAAACTACAGATAGTTCTTCTGTTTCACTGTTATTACGACTGAATATATCTAAATTATTGTCGTCTAAATCTTCTTTCTTTTTCTTGATCAACTCTAGCCTGTATTCAACAATTTTACGCGCCTGCTTTTCAGAATTTACAACAACAAATTTATCTCCAGCATTTGGCACACCATTTAGACCAGTAATTTCAATTGGAGCGGAGGGTAGTGCTGCTTTTTCTCTTTGACCAAGGTGATTAACCATACTACGTACTTTGCTGTATGTTGTACCAACTACCAATATATCACCAACCTTTAACGTTCCTTCCTCAACTATCAATGTAGCTGATATTCCTTTCGCTTTATCTATTTTGGATTCTATTACCCATCCAAGTGCTCGACAATCTTCTATTGCTTCTAGCTTCATTAATTCAGCGATTAACAAAATCGCCTCTTCTAGTTTATCTAAATTAGTTTTCTTTTTTGCTGATACTGGCACAATCATAATATCACCACCAAGCTCTTCAGAGATGAGATCATATTGAGGCAAACTATTAATTATTTTTTCTACATCACCAGGTTCAGATTTATCAATTTTATTAATAGCAACTATAATAGAAACATTTGCTGCTTTTGCATGATTTATTGCTTCAACTGTTTGTTTCATGATTCCATCGTCAGCTGCAACTACTATTACGACTATATTAGTAATATTGGCACCACGTGCACGCATCGCAGTGAACGCTTCATGTCCTGGTGTATCAATAAAAGTAATTTTTTGCTTATCTTTTGTCGTTATTTGATAAGCACCTATGTGTTGAGTTATGCCACCTGACTCTCTTTCTGCAACATTAGATTCACGAAATGCATCGAGCAATGAGGTTTTACCATGATCGACGTGTCCCATAAAAGTGACGATTGGTGGTTTAGGTTTTTTAGGCAGGCTTTCTCTGCCTTCTATAAAAAATAAATCCTTTTCTCTGTTGGTATCGCTCACTCGTTTAGCCGTATGATTAAATTTTTCCACTATTTCAGATGCTATATCTGGATCCACCAGATCATCTACTCTATAACTCTCACCGACTTCTTCTTTGAACATTTTTAGCACACTCTTGCTATCTTCTGCCATAAGAACAGATAACTCCCTGATAGTTATTTTGTCTGGTATAATAACTTCTCTTGATATATTTTTACCCTTAGTAAACTTTGACTTTCTACTTCTTATACCAAATCTTTGCTTAAATACAGGGGGTTGTTCAGTTTTTTCATCTATTGCCTGTGCAATTACCAGTTTAGAATGCTTAGAATATATATCTTTGTTGACTTTAGAAGACTTTTTATCGTCGCTCTCATAGTCAATATTATCTTCTCTTAGTTCAACTAAGTGAGTATTACTTAAAACTTTCTTATTTATTTCTTTAGATAAAGTGTCCGCTTCATTTTTCTCGTCAATCTCTTTATTGCTGTCTTCTTTTGCTGTTTTCTCTTTTTCTTCTCTCTGATTTCTTTCTTTCAGCAAAGCAGCATTCTGCACAGCATTAATGCGGAAAATTTGTTCTTTCTCTGTTAAAGAACCTAATTTACTCTCGTCAAATAAATTATGTTCTTCTGCATCATGAGATTTTTTTCTTCTTTTTTTTACTATTGTAGCTCCAGTACTTGGGCTAGCTGAAGAGTTTAAATTGAGGTCTAATTTAAGCTTGCTTAAGCCTTGGAGCGTTAATTTTTTATTACTGATATCTTCATTATTCATATTATTTTATTATATTAACCCAAGCTTTTTACGTGCTTCTATGATTATTGAGTCTACTGTATCTTTTAGATTTTCTTTACTATCAGCTGAGGAAGAGAGTATGCTGCAAAACTCATAACTTGATAAATCTGCTATGTCCTCTAAAGTCTTAATATCATGTTTACTAAGAGCAATTTTATTGTCTATTGATAAAGTTAAATTGATTACATCATCTTCCATACCTAGACTTTTTAGCTCTTCTATTTTTCTATCATTTTCTGCTTTCAGGTGCTTGTTTGCTCTGTTATGAAGTTCGTTTGCAATATACTCATTAAAGCCCTCTATTGAAGAAAGCTCTTTAATTGAAGCGTTGGATATATCTTCTACGCTTGAAAAACCTTCTGTTACCAATAGCTGACCCATAATCTCTTCTAAGTTTAAAGCTTCAGCAAATAAAGCTGAACATTGACTAAGTTCTTTACTTCGCCTTTCTGATTCTTGCTGAGTGCTTAATATCTCAATTTTCCATCCAACAAGCTCTGAAGCTAATCTTACATTCTGGCCCTTTTTTCCTATAGCTAAACTCAATTGATCTTCAGCAACTATTAACTCTATGCAATTTTCATTTTCATCAATAATAACCTTCGATACTTCTGCAGGAGTAATGGCTTTAATAACAAATTGACCCAAATCTGAGGAGTAATTTATAACGTCAATTTTTTCACCATTTAATTCGTGTATAATAGTTTTTATTCTATCTCCCTTAACTCCAATACAAGCACCTACTGGATCAATGTTCTTGTCAGGAGAGAAAACAGCAACCTTAGACCTTGAGCCGGCGTCTCTAGCTATACCTTTAATTGTTACTAACCCGTCAGCAATTTCTGGTATTTCTTGATTTAATAATGCCTCTAAAAAGCCTTCATGAGTCCTAGAAAGAATAATTTGACGTCCATCATCAGAGCGCTTAACGGTCTGTATGTAAGTTTTAACCTTATCGCCTTCACGAAATGATTCACCACCGGTCAAATTTCGCAATGGAAGATATGCCCTAGTGCCATTTATGTCTATAATAAGATCTGAATATTCTACTTGTTTAACAATACCATACCTTATTTCTCCCACCTTATCTTTAAATTCCTCATATTGCTTTTTTGACTCTTCATCTTTAATTATTTGAGCAATCTTTTGCTGGGCAATCCTTGCTGAAGCAAGATCAGTATTAAGAGAGAGCAATTCACTAACAGTATCTCCAACTTTTGCATCTCCTTTTATTAATTTAGCTTGTATCAGCGTAATTGATTCATACTCAGTGTTCTCTTCTTCATTTGATTCGTCATCAATAACTTTTAGTTTTCTGTATGAAGTAACTTTGCCTGTATTTCTATCTATATTAACTACAATTTTACTTTTGCTACCATACTTTTGATAAGCCACTGCTTCTATAGCACTTTCTAGTGCCTTTATTACAACATTAAAATCTAAACCTTTTTGAAGTGAAAGTTCTCCTGCTGTTTTTATTACATCAAGGCTTCCAACTATGTTATTCTTGTTACTTTTCTGCTTAACACTGCTTTTACGATTAGCAATCATAATAAATAAATCCAATGTAATTAGTTATAATTATAGCTTCAACGTGCAAAGAACGCTATCTTAAATGTTAAATGATTGCTAATTTAAGTCAAGTTTTTTCATGTCTTTGTATGACAAGCAACGCCGGAGTAAAGAATAAAGTTAAGACCGTTGCAGCCAATATTCCACTTGCTATGGTTGTTGAAATGTCAACCCACCACTGGCTTGATGGAGCATCATATGTGATTTGTAGCGTAAAAAAATTGATGTTTAACCTGGTAATCATCGGTATTAAACCAAGAACTGTGGTTGCAACGGTAAGCAATATTGGCCTAACGCGAGAAATTGCAGCGTTTATTACACATCGCTTGATGTCATTTTTGTGTACCTTAATTTGGTGATGAAAGGCATCAAGCAATAGTATGTTATTATTTACTATAATTCCTGCCAAAGCAATTATCCCCACTCCACACATAACAACTACGAAAACTTGTTGGATAAGAAAGAAAACAAAAAACACACATGTTGTGGATAAAAACACTGCTGTCATTACGATAAATGTATGGTATACATTATTAAACTGTGTCACTAATACCAATATCATTAGTGTAATTGCTAATATAAAAGCCTTTAACAAAAATGTTCCTGATTTTTGTTGATCTTCTTTGTCGCCTTTAAAATCAATTTTTACTCCCTTGTCCCAATCCTGGGCAATAGAATTCTGAATGAACTTTACTCTTTCATTAACAAGATAGCCTGTATCCACATCAGCGGAAATTGTCACTGTACGTAATCCATCAATCCTATTTAGTTTGTTTACCTTTTTTTCGGGAGCATATTTTACTATGTTGCTCATAGGATGCGGGCCATTAACTGTATTGATAAAAAGATTATCTATAGTCTTCATGTTGCGGTCCCTTCTGGGGAAACGGAGTACAATATCGATTTCTTCATCCGTGTTATTTGGTCTATATTTTCCAATCAACACTCCATTTGTAACCATCTTTATAAAATCGCCAATGGTTGCAACACTTACTCCAGAACTTGTAGCCTTACTCTTATTAACACTCATATTCCACTCTATTTCAGGTGCTGATCTGCTATCTTGAATATTTATAAACCCGGATGAAGGTTGGTCCATAATTTTTAGAATTTTCTCTGCTGCTAAATTCAGATTGGATGCACTTCCGCTGAGGTTAATTTGTATTGGCTTGTCAGCCGACGGTCCTGACTTTTCCTCTTGAACATTAATTATTATTCCTTTCATGTCTTGCACACTGCTCCTTATATCGTTTAATATGTGCTTAGCTTTGCGCCTGAAGCGCCAATCCATAAGTTCTAGTTGAATTCTGGCGATAACGTTGTCTGAAAATGCTCCTGATCTAGCATAAGAAACATGAATTTCTTTTTCAACGCTCAAAATGCGTTCTTCCACTTCTTTGAGTATCAGATCTCGTTCTTTGGCTGATAAGCTTTCTTTTGCTTTAACACTGATTAAAATATTATCTGAATCCACTTTCGGAAAAAACTTCACTCCAGGACCAAAGGTAAAGTACAGCACACTAAATGAAAACAGGACGAATACAGTAGCACATATGAATTTTTTAGGATGATCTAAAACCTTCTCTAGCATGCGTATGTAAGCTCTTATTATAGGCCCAGCATTTTTTATCTCACCACTTTCTATAGCACTCATTTTTTTTATTTCTTTTTTTGAAGTTATTGAAGGCTTACCAAATATTGCACCAAGTGTTGGTATAAAAACCAAAGCCATAATGAGCGATCCAGTCAAAGTTAGAATTATTGTAATTGGTATGTACTGCATGAATTTACCAACAGTATCAGGCCAGAATAATAGAGGAAAAAACACTGCTAATTTAGTTAACGTCGATGATAGAACCGGATAAAACATATCACGAACTGAAGTGTGAAAGGCTTCTACTTTGTCCATTCCGCAGATCATCTTTCTATCGGCATATTCGCTGATCACAATTGCATCATCAACCAGCATGCCAACAGCCATGATTAAACTGAAGAGCACAACGATATTTAAGGTTATGCCCATAAAGTAAAGAGCTATTATCCCAATGAGAAAGGAACCGGGTATCGAGAGTGCCACAAGAATAGCAATCCTTGTTCCCATAGAAAGCATCATTATGATCAATATTAACAACACAGCGAATATTATGCCGTTTTCCAAGTCATCAAGCACATCGCGGACGTTTTTTGACTGGTCATTTAAGTACACCACTTTTAAATTTTCAGGTAATTGATCTTTTGCCTTATCCATTAAGTATTTTACTTGATTTACTGTGTCTATTATGTTTTTTCCGTTACGTTTTGAAATTTCTAGCACGACACTAGGTAATCCATTAATGCGAGCAAACCCTTGGTGATCCTCAAACCTAGGGTATACTTTTGCTATATCTTTGATTCTCAAAACTGCATCGCCTTGAGATCTAATAGGAATATTCATAATATCTTCTATATCTTTTAATAACCCTGATATTTTAATCGAATATTTACCGGTATCATTTTCCAGTGACCCAGCTCCCACTAGTCTATTATTGCTTGATATAGCTTGGAATATTTCGTTTGATTGAATGTTATATTTTGTTAGAACTGTGGGCTCAATTATAACTTCCACTGTTTCTTTACGCATACCTGCCACTTCAATTTTGAGAACATTTGGCAGAGATTCTATTTCTTTCTTTAGCTTGCGTGCTATTTCAGTTAAGGCTCTTTCTGGCAAATTACCAATTAAGCCGACATTGAGTATCGGAAATAAGCTCAAGTTTATTTCATTGATTATCGGAGATTCCGCTTCAACAGGTAACTTCGATTTTATTTTTGAAAGCTTTGAACGGACATTATCGAGCACTTCTTTATTATCATACTCTGTTCCAAATTCGAGTATCATGTGAGCACCATCATTAGTTGCAAAAGCTCTCAATTCTCTTACACCTTTGATGGATCTTAGTTCATTTTCTATAGGCAGCACTAATAGCTTTTCACTATCTTGAGCAGAAATCCCAGGAAGTCCAACAAACACGCTGATTATAGGAATCTGTATATCAGGGTTACTTTCCCTTGGCATTTTTACATAAACGTATGAACCGAAGATAAAAATTACTATAAGTAATAATACCACCGCCCTGTTTCGCTCTGTGAGTAAGCTCTGCATGTTGAATGTTAACTAAATATGTGTGTTTGTACAATATTATAGTCGAGATACGTTGCATATTAATTAATCCTTGTATAGCTTTAAAACTTTACGCAAATAATTAAAATTTTCGCAAAATTGCAAGTATAAGAAAATTTCTGTATAATAATTCTAGAACAGTATTTGAGAGGTTATTATGGTGGCAATTTTAAATGTGACAAAAGGCAAGAGAAAAGTTATTGTGTCTGGATTAGCTGGAGCTTTATCAGCTTTAATATTTTTAACAGCAATCCACATTGCCGCAAAGATAGCCATTATCGTTTCTGCTGCTGCAGTTACTTACTTATTACTTTTGCTGATTCATAAAATAAGAACTAAAGCTGAAATTACTCGTGTTTCAGAAGATGAAGGTGAAGAAAAAGATACGGAAATATCCGTAAAAGAACCAAAAAGAACTGAAGCTGAGCTAGCAGAAGAATTAAAAAATAAAAGAGCACAAGAAGAAATGAAAAATGGACTACCTGAACATATGGATTTCAAAGGTAATTCACTTTCTAAAAGCGCTGATACTAAAGATAGTCATTCCGTTTCTAGTGCTACAAATATTGTTATGGAACCTTTACCTAAACACATGGATGCGCTTGGTAATCCACTTCCTGAAAGACCAAGTGCAAATATTAGTATAGAATCTAAACCTGAGAGAAAACTATCTCCTGCAGAGTGGCTATTACAGCATGGGGTAAATAATGATGTGAGGGAAGTGCTAGAACGGCCAGCAAAGGGGTTTAACGGGTTAGGGTTTAACATGTAGTTGTTGTATTAAGCTCTCCATCTTATATTGAGAATCAGATGCAATGCCGTAGACCCTATTTGGCGGAGCAATTTTGTTCTCTATACCAAAAACTATACCTTCAATTATTGCTGTGAGTACTTTTTCAAGGTTACAGTCTGCTCCAGGAACACGGTGCTCTAGGCGGCATCTTTTGGAATCGTTGCCAAAATAGGGAATTCTTATCGCAGCAGTTCTGTTATTTACTCCCCAACTAATCGTAGTTGGAGTGTGAATATCCGGGTACTGAAATCTTAAATATGAATCATCATTTGGAGCAAAAAACAACATATGTTTTTTCATCATTGCACATAATCCGCCAATACTATGAATCAAATAATCACTATACTTTTGCTCATTGATATAAAATAAGTTATCGTTATTTGAATTCACGAGATTAACATGCACATTTAATGCACTGCCTGCTCTATCTAAATAAGGCTTTGCTTTAAAAGAAACGTTCCCACCAAGTTTTTGTACTACTTCAGTAAGTAATTGTTTTGCTAACTCAAAATGCTTAATTAAATTGTCGGAGTTCGTATAACAACCACTTTTTATCTCATATTGATGTGTAGAATTCTCCTTCTCGCAAGAAAATTCAAGAAATGCTATTTTATTTTTGATGCTATTCAGAAATAAATATTCTTTTTCTATTCCTTCAATGTAAAACTCTAGTTCAATACCGAATACAGCATGACAACTCAAATTACTTAATATAATCATAAATTTGCTTCAGTAAATCTATATTAGGTTAGCTATATTTATATGAATACTTTACTTATTTGCCAGTAAATTTAACATCTTATTTATACATAATGTATTACTATTTTTAATAGCATGCTTCTAATCCTCGATACAAGCGACATTTACAAATTTTTCATTTTTTTGAAATAAAAATGATCAATTTTAGTGTTTTTATACCCTTTACAACTCATCAAAAAATCACCATAATTTTTAGTATGTATTAAGTAGTATTAGCTTTTCATTTTGCAGTAAGCTATTGATTATCTTATATTTTTCTAATTGTTGCTTTTTTCTTGGTATGGTATATGAACTTAACTAGCCCTAAGGTTTCTACTATGTTTTTTGATCAGATTATTACAGTAACGGATCACAATGTTACTTGGGAAAAAATCCAAAATTGTCTTTATAATCTTTATGGAGAAGCAACATATAACAGCTGGCTGAGTTCGCTAAAATTTGTCAGTAGCAGAAATGGGGAAGTTCTTTTATCCGTGTCAACAAGGTTTATAAAAGAGTGGATTACAGTTCATTACATGAAAAAAATATTATCATTATGGCAAAGCGAAGATAAAAGCATACGTTCTATTGATATTCAAGTAATTGAGGAAAGGAATTCAAATTTTAATGTTATACTAAAAAACAGAGAGGAAAGTAATCATAATCTTGGTTCGCCTCTGGATCCAAGGTTCACCTTTGATAATTTTGTAGTGGGAAAGCCAAATGAATTAGCATTTACGGCGGCAAAGCGTGTGGCAGAATCTATAGATCCAATATTAGGCAGCAATCCTTTGTTTCTATATGGTGGAGTGGGACTTGGTAAAACACATCTAATGCATGCTATAGCTTGGCACATAGTCAATTCCCCATCAGAAAAAAGAAAAGTAGTATATTTATCAGCAGAGAAATTCATGTACCAATATATTACAGCGCTGCGAAGCAAAGATATTATGTTATTTAAAGAGCAATTTAGATCAGTAGATGTATTGATGGTAGATGATGTGCAATTTATCAGTGGTAAAGATAGTACACAAGAAGAATTTTTTCACACTTTCAATGCATTGATAGACCAAAATAAGCAATTGGTTATATCAGCTGATAGGTCTCCTAGTGATCTTGATGGAGTGGAAGAAAGAATAAGATCACGACTCGGTTGGGGGTTGGTGGCAGATATTAATGAAACAACTTTTGAATTAAGGCTTGGTATATTGCAGGCAAAAGTGGAGCAGATGAATATGTATGTTCCGAAAGATGTCCTAGAGTTTTTAGCAAGGAACATAAAATCTAATATAAGAGAATTAGAAGGAGCATTAAATAAGGTTACCCATACCTCATTAATTGGAAGAAGTATGACGGTAGAATCAGCTAGTGAAACCCTAATCGATCTTCTTAGGTCAAATCATAGGTCAATCACAATAGAAGAAATACAAAAGAAAGTAGCTGAATTTTTCAATATAAAGGTTGCAGATATGCAATCCAATAGAAGACTTCGCAGTCTTGCAAGGCCAAGACAAATAGCTATGTATTTTGCCAAAAAATTTACGCAAAAAAGCCTACCAGATATTGGGAGAAACTTTGGTGGCAGAGACCATGCTACCGTTATACATGCAGTAAAACAAGTAGAAAATTTTATAAAGACCGACTCAAAATTTGCTGATGAAATCAATCGATTAAAAAAAATGTTTAAGTAGCGTTGTTAAAATAGCTAATAACAAGTCCTAAAATGAATCGACTATAGTTTTAATCCGTTTAAGTTTAAAATCTTCTGTTAGCTTCGCAGAATACATTTCCTTATTGTGTTGATTATAGAAGGTAAATTTGTGATCATCTAAGTTTAGTATTGCAAAGCCAAAACCGAAAAAGTTTCTAACCTCGTGTGCTAAGTAGTTTCTACCATTTGAATAGTCAAATTCTACATTTTGATAAACAGGCTCTTGATCTTGAGCGTGTAATAATGCACCACCGTTTCCAACTATAATCTGGTCTGGAACATTATCCATTAATAAAATCTGGGCTATATGAATGTGGCCAGAAACTATGGTAGTGACATTGCTTGGAAATTTATCTCCAAAAGCTTCAATTTGTGTAAGATTACCATGGCTTTTTAATGTCAAAAATTCTTTTTTTGGAGATCTCCAAAGCGGTTTATGAGTTAAAAACCACGTGGGCTTATCTTGTATCAATTTATCAAATTGCCTTTCAAAAGCATCAATTGTGCTTTGGGTTGTAAAAATATCCTCACCGGATGAAGAGTCGAAGATAAAAAATTTCATCGGTCCAGCATCTAAGGACCAACTAGAAACGAAGTTTCCACATTTTTCAGACGAAAAGGGGTATGAATCTAGATACCTGAACCATCCTTCATAAGCTCTATTACAACTCTCATGGTTTCCACGAACAAAAAGGAAGGGGGATTGTAATGAAATATCCTTTGCAGGCTCAAACCAATCAGCGTACCAAGCTTTTTTATTATATCCATAAATATCGCCACACTTTTTTGTATTTCTACATTTTGTTTGTCTATAATGATAATCACCAACATGGATAATTAAATCTGGTTTATGAAGGGCGATTGAATCTAAATTTTTTTTTAAAGGCCAGCTATCTACCGAATTACATTCCTGCTGAAATAACATGTTTATTCTACAACCCGTGTCACCAATAAAAGCAATTTTATTAACCTTTTCTGGTAATATAGGAACTCGTAGATCCTCAATACTAATGTTTTTGGCACTTGTTTGTACTGTCAGTTCACAAACTGTTTCGTTATGATCACCATTGTTAATTGAGCTGCGATTCAGCATTTCTATTTCCTCGCCATCGACATAAACAATGGGACACATGTCATTGTCTGTAATTGCACGTATGCTTAATTTATTTTCTGGGATAACTTGAGACCATGTGTATAATATCTGTGCATGGACGAAATGAAAGCTAGTTATAAGAGAGAGAGCTAAAAAAATAAAGATATTAGCTACATTCATTTGTATAAAAACCTAAGTTAAAAATTAGTAGTAAGGTTGTCTTAAATGATTAAAATTTATAATCACAAAATTCATAGTCAAATTATACAAGTAATTTCTAAATTATTCTAGTATCAGATTGACACTCTAGATGAAAAATTCTAAAATGATTAAATAATTTAAAATAATTATATAAAAACTAGAATATAGTGCGGCCGTGGTGGAATTGGTAGACACGCAGCGTTGAGGTCGCTGTGGCTCATAAGGCCTTGGAAGTTCAAGTCTTCTCGGCCGCACCAGTTTTTTCATAGCTGCTTAATATGGGTAAAAATGTTTATAGGAAATCAGAGTAGCAATAAGGTAGAAAGAGCTATCAGCGAAATCAGGCGCGGCCGGCCAATTGTAATATATGATAAAAGTAATTACCTATTGTTCGCTGCTGCTGAGGCTTTAGAAAGAGATTTATTTAATCAATACAAGCTTATATCAAGTAATGTATATGTTACTTTAACTTCAAGTAAGGTAAAATACATATCTCAGAATAAAGAACATAACAGCAAACGTCTGTTGGTGAATAATTTTGATGAACTGCTCCATTTAATAAACTGTTCAAAGGAAGATTGCATAAGAGAGTTGCAATGCTCAAAGACAATAGATGAATGTGCTATTGCCTTGCTTAAGTTCTCAGAATTATTGCCATACGCGTTAGTGGCTGATATGACTTTTGAGAATAACCATGAAATGCGAAATTGGTGCGAGAAAAATGACGTTATTGCACTGGACACGTCATTCATAAATAATTTTCAAGAAAATCAGGATGTATATGAAGTGTGCAAAACATCATTATTTTTAAAACAGACTCAAGAAGTAAATATCATATCTTATAGAACAGAAAGTGGTGGAAGAGAACATCATGCAATTATCATTGGCAATCCAGATAAAGATGGCGAACCATTAGTAAGAATTCATTCTTCGTGCTATACGGGTGACTTGTTAGATAGCTTATCATGCGATTGCAGAAGTCAGTTACATCAAGCAATTCAAATGATAGCTGACTCTGGAAGTGGTATTATATTGTATTTGATGCAAGATGGAAGAGGCATTGGTTTAACTAATAAGTTAAGAGCGTACAGTGTGCAAAGAGGACATAATCTTGATACTGTTGATGCAAACAGAATATTAGGTTTTGAAGATGATGAAAGGAGTTTTGCTGTTGCAGCTAAAATGCTTAATAAATTGAACATTAACAAAATCCAATTACTTACAAACAATGATAGGAAATTGTCAGAATTGGAAAGTAGTGGTATAGGAGTTACAAAGTGTCTACCACTTATTGTGGAACGTAATAAATATAACGATTCATATATGGAGACAAAGTTTGGTAAGCTAGGCCATAGATTAAGAGTTTTTTAGCTTTTTTGTTGTAACTACTTTGTTAATTTGCTATGTTTATTAACATAAGTTAAGATTTTTAGGAATACTAAAATGCTAAGATTTTTTAAGCGAGAAAAAAATACTGAATCCTTAGATAAGGATATAGATTGGAATTCAAACCGCTACAGCATAGTTATTGCTCAAAGGAATATTCTACTTTTATTTGCATTAATATTATTAGCAACGATCTCTATCAGCATATTAGTCATATTTAAAATTAGCACAAGTAGCACTATTGAGCCATTTGTTATAGAAATTGACAAGAAATCAGGAATAGTGCAATTGGTTGATCCTGTCACAGTAAAACAATATTCTGCAAATGAAGCGCTAAACTATTATTTTATTTCAGAGTATATAAAAGCAAGGGAGGTTTTTGATCCATATCATTATAATTATAACTATTATACAAAGGTGAGGTTGTTTTCCTCACCTAATGTGTATAATGAATTTAGAAATTATGTAGGATCACAGAATATGGATGATCTTTTTAATTTGTACTCAGATACCAAAAGTGAATTTAAAATTCGCTCAATTCAAAAATTGGGTAACGATGCTCTTCAGGTGAGGTTTTTTGTGGAATTTATACGGAAAGATGGAAGTTCCACAAGAAAAAATAAGATAGTTATTATGTCATATAGATATGCATCGCTTGAAATGGATGATCAGCAAAGATATATTAACCCACTAGGATTTCAAGTTATTTCATATAGAGTAGATGATGAATATGTATAGGATATTATTAGTTTTAGCTTTACTTGTAAGTGGCAATTTAAACGCATCCATTAATTATAATGAGCCTATTTCTGTAGATAGTAGAATAAAGACTTTTGTGTATAGCCCTAATGAAGTATTTACGGTGGTTTTTAGTCAGGGTTACTATTCTTATATTGAATTTGCGGAAGGAGAAAAAGTTAAAAATATCGCTGTTGGTGATGCATCAAGTTGGAAAATTAATCCTTATGACAATAAATTGCTTATCATGCCATTTGAAGTTAGTAGTCGCACTAACATGATTATTACAACAACTAAAAAAAGAAATTACATTTTTGATTTAATCTCAAGGCCAAACTACGATAAATACCCAGATACTGATGCTAAGAAAGTGGGTCACGATTATTCTGCTGAAAAGGATATATCTTACGTAGTACGTTTTTATTATCCTCAAGAAGAAGGTGAATTTGATGTTGATTTAGATGAGGTTTCTTTACCTACTCAAATGCAATATACTACAGACAAGCCAGAAAAAATAATACAAGAAAATGATACGAAGTACAATTATACATATATTGATGAAGGTGGTAATGCGGATATAGTTCCGATTGAGCTATTTGATGATGGTTATTTAACCTATTTAAAATTTAGAAATAATAATAAAATACCTCAGATTTTTGTAGAAGAGGAGGATAAACCTTGTAAAAGGCTGTTATTTGATGATTATGTTATAATAAAAGGAGTACATAAAAAGCTATTTATGCGTTGTGAAGATGGTGAAGTTGAAATTATAAATAGGTTACTTTAGCTGTGGTATATGCAATATGAATAAAGAAAGGCGTAACAATTCAGAAGATGAATCAGAAATAGAGAACAAGGTAGTAACAGTTGGCTCTAATCAAGGTCATAGGGCATTGATGGTCATTATTTTAGTGCTTCTGGTTGGTGGAGTGTATTATCTCTATTTTAGTCCTTCTCATAAAGAGGGTTCAGAAGTTATTAAAAAAGAGGAAACAAAGCAAAATGTTCAAGAATTGAAGGGAAAGTTGGAACAAGTTCCAGATAATGTAATGGTTCCTGAAAGAATAATAACTGATCCCTTACCACCCTTACCTCCTCTTCCTACACCACCAATCATACCAGAAATAAAACAAATTAGAAAAGAAGAAGAGAAACCAAAAGAAACTCCTGTGTCAAATATACCTATTTTGCCAAAGCAAAATTTTCCTTCTAGTAATGTTATGGGCAATTTACCTACCTCGTTTCCTACAATAGGGGGTAGCGGTTATCCTAGAGACAGACGTAGTGCACAAATGTTAACAATTTCAAGTGATGGTGGAGAGAATAAGGCTGCTGATGCTATTTTATCTGACACTTCAGCACAATCGAGCAAAGCTACCAGAGTAGGAAAGCTTGGTTTAATGGTTACTCAAGGTAAAATTATTGATGCTGTTCTTGAAACTGCAATAAACTCTGATCTGCAAGGAATGCTGCGTGCTATGGTGAGTAGAGATGTTTATGCAGAAACTGGTGATACAGTTTTAATACCTAAAGGCTCAAGATTGATAGGCAATTATTCATTTGACTCGAATGTTGCTAAATCTCGTGTAAATATAAACTGGAACAGAGTGATTATGCCACATGGAATAGATATTGCCATCTCATCACTTGGTACTGACGAGCTTGGTAGAGCAGGGATAGCAGGAATAGTTGATAATAAAATAGTAAGTGCATTATTCTCTTCAGTGGCACTTGCTGGTGTTTCAATTGGTTCGACTGTTATAGGGCAAAAGGCCTCTAATCTTATTGATACGCTAACTGCTATGGATGCGGTGAGATCCATTACTGCAACTGAAATAGATATCTCTTCTCTCAAAGGGGCTATTGTTGAGAGATTGGAGGATGCTATAAAAACTGAAGTTGGGAGGGTAGGAGACGAAAAATGGAAATTGGGTCTTAGGGCTATTGAAAAAATTCGGAATGCTAAAAGTGATCAGGATTTACTGAGAATAATAAAGGAAGAAATAGTAAGTGTGATAAAAAGTTCTGGAGCTAGTGGAGTTGATGCAATTACTAGTGACAATATCGGTATAACTTTAGACGATGTACGTCAACTGTTGAGGCAAACTCAGAAAAGAAGCAAGTCTGTTTATGATAAAGCAATCGGGAAATCAATCGAGGATTTTTCTAAAGATATGCGGGATATAGTAGGCAGATACACAGATAAAAAACCAACTATTTATGTTGATCAAGGCACCGCGTTGAAAGTATTTGTTAACCAAGATATAGTATTTCCTTCACAGGCAATATTAAATCAATGAAATGAATTATGCTGCACTTGATACATATTTGGAGCCATTACAAGGCATATTTCAAGAAGAAGGCGTAAATGAAATATCAATAAATAAGCCAAAGGAAGTATGGATTGAAAATCGCGGTGAAATAAGGTGTGAAAAATTAGAAGTATTCGATCTTAACCATTTGAAATCTCTTGGCAGACTGATTGCTCAAGCTACAGAACAAAAACTTAGCGAAGAAGCACCTTTACTTTCGGCAACATTACCAAATGGTTATCGTATACAGATAGTATTTCCACCAGCATGTGAACCTGATAAAGTAGTCATGTCGATTCGTAAGCCTTCTATCATGCAATTAGCACTCGATGATTACGAAAAAATGGGGGCTTTTTCTGAAACTGTTACAGAAGCAACTGATAATCCAGTTGACCGTCATTTGGATTTACTGTTAAGGCAAAAAAAAATAAAAGAGTTTTTAGAATACGCTGTAATAAGTAAGAAAAATATTATAATTAGCGGTGGAACTTCCACTGGTAAGACTACTTTTACTAATGCTACTTTGCGTGCTATTCCAACTGAGGAAAGAATTATTACTGTTGAGGATGCAAGGGAAATCGTTTTGAACGATCATCCAAATAGAGTGCATCTGATTGCCTCCAAAGGAGGGCAGGGCAGAGCAAAAGTAACCACTCAAGATTTGATAGAGGCGTGCTTACGTTTAAGGCCAGACAGAATAATAGTTGGTGAGCTCCGTGGAGCGGAAGCTTTTAGTTTTCTTAGGGCGATAAATACTGGTCACCCTGGATCAATATCAACCCTTCATGCGGATAGTCCAACAATGGCCCTTGAGCAAATAAAATTGATGGTTATGCAGGCAAATCTTGGCATTCCTCCAGACCAAATTATACCATACATTAGAAATGTGATTGATATTGTTATTCAGCTAAAAAGAACCGGTGGGGGCAAAAGAAGCATTTCTGAGATATTATTTACTAGATCTGCAAGCGAAAATGCTTAAATTTATACATAAGTTAAAAAAGAGTAGTTTATGAGTAATGGAAATCACCTACGTAATATTCTCATAGGAGGTGTAGTAGCTTTTAGCGTACTTGAGTTTTGCTTCTATCTATCTGGTATATTGTTCTTTCTATTAGTTGACGGTCCGGATGCTATGGATTTTAAGGCAATTAATCCTAGTTTGACGCCTTTCCCTCAAGCTCTTTGGCCAACGATTTTTGATCATATACAATATTGTTGGCACCACCCAGAGTTATATAGCCTTGAGCTCAAATTTAAATTAATTCTATCTTCTACAATGCCTATTGTTGTTTTAATGATTATCTTATGGAATTTAAGAGAAAGGATAATTGAGTGGCGACCATTTAAAAAGAAAGAATCACTTCATGGAGACTCGCAGTGGGCATCAGAGAAAGACATACGAAAAGCAGGATTAAGAAGCAAAAAGGGATTATTGCTTGGTAAAGATAAAAGAGGATACTTTATTGCTGATGGGTTTCAGCATGCATTGTTATTTGCACCTACAGGTTCTGGTAAGGGTGTTGGCTTTGTAATTCCTAATTTATTATTTTGGACTGACTCGGTAATTGTACACGACATAAAATTAGAAAACTATGAAATAACAAGTGGTTGGCGAGAACGACAAGGACAAAAAGTATACGTATGGAATCCAGCGCAGCCAGATGGAATAAGTCACTGTTACAATCCATTGCAATGGATTAGTAAAAAACCTGGGCAGATGGTTGACGATGTGCAAAAAATAGCTAACCTCATCATGCCTGAACAAGACTTTTGGCAAAATGAAGCAAGAAGCTTATTTGTTGGAGTGGTATTATACTTACTTGCTGCACCAGAGAAAGTTAAATCTTTTGGTGAAGTTGTGCGTACGATGCGTAGTGATGACGTAGTTTATAATCTTGCTGTTGCTCTTGATACAATGGGTAAAATACTACACCCTGTAGCATATATGAATATTGCAGCTTTTTTACAAAAAGCTGATAAAGAAAGGTCGGGTGTTGTATCAACTATGAACTCATCGCTTGAATTGTGGGCAAACCCATTGATTGATACTGCAACTGCGTCAAGTGATTTTAATATTTTAGATTTTAAAAAGAAGAAAACTACAGTTTATGTTGGTTTAACTCCTGACAATTTGACTAGGCTCAGGCCTTTAATGCAAGTTTTTTACCAACAGGCAACTGAGTTTTTATGTAGAAAATTGCCATCGGATGACGAGCCTTATGGCGTATTGTTTTTAATGGATGAGTTTCCTACACTTGGAAAAATGGAGCAATTTCAAACAGGTATTGCATATTTTCGTGGTTATCGAGTTAGGTTATTCTTAATTGTTCAAGATACTGAGCAGCTCAAAGGAATATACGAAGAAGCAGGAATGAACTCCTTTTTGTCAAACTCGACTTACAGAATAACTTTTGCAGCCAATAATATTGAAACAGCTAATTTAATATCGCAACTTATAGGAAACAAAACTGTACAACAAGAATCGTTGAATAAGCCTAAATTTTTAGATTTAAATCCTGCTTCAAGGTCGTTGCATATCTCTGAAACACAGAGGGCATTGCTATTGCCTCAAGAAGTTATTATGTTGCCACGCGACGATCAGATAATTTTAATAGAGTCAACTTACCCAATTAAATCAAAGAAAATTTTGTACTATAGTGATAGCACCTTCACAAAAAGACTGCTCAAGCAAACTCTTGTGCCTACACAAGAACCATATGACCCAAACAAAGTTCTTTCTGCTGCTGCGAGCAAAGATAAGGTTAATAACGAGGGGAATAATGCTCTTGAGGGGCCTAATTCAGTTGATTATCCTGCTGAAACTAAAACAGAGGATGCAGTGTATGATGAATCAGATGAATTTGCAGACGAAGATATTGATGATGAAGATATTGACGATAAGTTTGAAGATGATGATGACGGGTTTGATGACGAGAGGAGCGATGATGGGTTTGATGACGAAGACGAGGAGGATGAATTTGAAGATGAGGATATTGACGATAAATTAAAAAATGATCAAAAATAAAGGTTAACTTTGCCTATTTTTAGCTCAGAAAAGTGCAAGTTATGCAAATAATTAGGTTTTTCATATTAAGCCATTTTTAATTAATTAGTATTAGATTAGCTATTTTAACTAGGGGAGTAGTAATGATTAGTAAAAAAACATTAGCGGTTACAGCACTTGCTTTGCTGTTGTCACAACAATCTTTTGCAAGTGAAACAGAAGGGTTTTACTTTGGCAGTGGGTATTACGGTCAATATTTAAATTACATGGGTGAGTTGAAAGCAAAAATTGGAGATACTGCTGCTACAGCTGCCAATAAGGTATCTGTAAATGACAGGGATGCTCAGAATACAGAAGGTCAATTACTAAGTAAGTATAAAGGAGATTATAACCCGCCTTTTGCTGCAAATGTAGCATTTGGTTACACAGGAGAATTGGGTAATAACAGCTACAGAGTTGAATTAGAAGGAATGTATTCTTCCGTAAAAGTGGATAATATTGATTTAACAAGCAGCCAGATGACAATATCCTACATAAAGGATAAAACTACACTAAAAGAGAAATATGGAGCAATAGTCAATCATGACCAGATAGAAAACGCGTCTTTAATGGCAAATGTTTATCATCATTGGAAAAGTGACCGTTTCTCTTTTTCTCCTTACGTTGGTATTGGAATCGGTGCAACAAGAATGAAAATGTTTGAAAAACCGTCAATAAGACCTGCAGGTTAATTAAAAGCTGGCCTTGATTATTGCATAAACGAAGATGTAAATATGCATATTGGATATAGAGGTTTTGGTGCTATTGGTAGCAGTGAGTTCAAACTAGAAACCTCAAAGTGGGATCCCAATTTTGATAATGGCAAAGGTAAGCCAAAAGGTAAAATGGTTAAACAAACAGGTGATAATCAAGTATCTACTACCATACAGAATGGCTTTTTTCATACACACGGCATAGAGGCTGGTCTTACTTTCCACTTTGCCAGCAAAGCTTAAACATGTTGCCCTTTTAAAAAATGCATGGCTAACCAAAACCGTTCCTGTCATACTATAGCTTGACCATAGGATCCAGTTAAATATAGATCCCAGTGTAACGCACTGGGATGACGAGGTAGAGGGTACTGGAATGACATAGGATAATATGGGATGAAGGAGATAATACAAGAAAACATTAGCTATGTTTTTTGCACAACAATGCACCTCTTCATTCCTGCCAAATCATGTACATATTCCTGAAAAGCTAATTTGTATGAGGGTATTATTTTGTCAATATCATTTTGATCTTCACCTATCTCCAATATTGCAAACCCATTTTTTTTAAGGCACTTTTTCAATATTGGAAAAATACTCAAGTAACAGTTTAAACCATCAATTCCACCATCAAGAGCAATTCTTGGTTCCTTTTGCACTTCGGCTTGCAGGTCTTTCAATTTGCTTCTTTTAATATATGGAGGATTACTGATTATAAGATCGAATGAACCTCTGCACTCTGTCCATGAGCTTGGAAATATTTTGGCTCTGCTGAGGAGATTATGTTTCTTTGTGTTCTGATAGGCAACTTTGTATGCTTCCAAGCTTTTTTCAAAACCGATCCCAACGGCATTTTCATACTCACTAAGTACGGATATCAATAAACAACCTGTGCCTGTACCAAAATCTGCAATTTTTAGTCTCTGCTTTTTATTTGGGTAAGATTTTAACACCGTTGAGATTAGTGTTTCACTATCTGGTCTTGGATCCAAAACATGCTGGTTAACTATAAAATTTTTACTCCAGAATTCACGATTACCTATTATTTGCGATATTGGATATCTTTCCGCTCTTTTTTTTGTTAATTTCCAAAATAAAAGTTCTTTCTCCATCGGCACTTGATCAGCATGGTTCATAATTATGAATGATCTTTCCACTCCAAGTACGTGCTGCATGATGATTTCACAATCTAAATGTGGTGATTCAACTTTATGTGACGATAGTAACTCCGATCCTTCTTGAATTAAAGTGCTGATTGTTTTCATTATTCTAAAAATGTGTTCCTTTCAGCCAAGAATAGCAATTCCAATTTAGGGTAGCTGCACTAAATCCAAGTGTCAAGCATGGGTTCTTGCATAAACTAAACAGAAAAAAGATACAAGGTATTATTTTAGATATAAGCTATAAATATTTAAGAAATTTACTAAATGAAAAAAAAGGCAAAAGAAGCCCCGTGGTTGGCTAATTACTTACATTATACTTTCAAGTATGGCGTTTTTTTATTCTAAACACTTAATAACCGCGATTCAGCTGCTTTTAAACCGCAACTAATCTAAATTATAAACGTTAAGAAATTTACTAAACAGAAAAAAAGGCAAAAGAAACCCTAGGGTAGCTAATTATTCACTATCCATTTTTTAAGTTGGCGTTTTTTAATGTTTTAAATGCTTTATAAGCGTATTTCAGCTTGTATAGGTAAAAACCTAGAAATTTTATAAAGACATAGAGTGCACATAGTGCAAAAAATTAAACATGAGACGCCAGATACGTGAGTTTTTTTGTCATTTAATCTGTACAGAGAAGATAAATAAATAGCTTCAGTGTTTATGGTAAGGGGGTTGGCGGAGTTTGTCAAGGAAGTTTTTTCGTTTCTATTCCCAATAAAAGTTTGTATGCAATAACACAGAAGCATATGCTGCTATTCCTTCATTTCTTCCAAGAGAACCTAATTTTTCTGCAGTGGTTGCTTTGACATTTACGAATTCATCATCAATCTCTAATGCTTTTGATATGAATTTCTTCATTTCTACTTTGTAAGGCGATATTTTAGGCTCCTCACAAACTATAGTAATATCTAAATTAGACACGCTGTACCCTTTTTCCTTTGCTTTTTTAGCAGCAAAGTCAAGAAAGTGAGATGAATTGCAATCTTTCCATTCAGAGGAACTAGGAGGAAAGTGCTCTCCTATGTCGCCACATCCCAGTGCTCCGAGTATTGCATCAACGATTGCATGTATTGCAACATCACCATCAGAGTGCGCTTCTATTGCCATGTTGTGTTCAATTTTCACACCGCAAATTTTTATAAAGCTCTCAGCACCATTTTGAACTTTAATGAACTTATGTATATCATAACCAGTTCCGACACGAAATTTTGGCTCTTCAAAGAGAAGCTTTGCTATATTGATATCCTCTTTTGTGGTTAACTTAAAATTGCTTTTCTCACCTTTAATAATCGCAACATGTTTTTTGTGCTCTACCATTAGTGATGAATCGTCAGTAAATTCTTTGTCTGATTGATGGCACGATAATAATTCTTTGAAATTAAAAATTTGAGGAGTTTGTATGGCTCTGAGTTTTCCTCTTGAAATCGTAGATTCAACGAAATTATTACCCACCAATGACATAGTGTCTTCGACTTCTATTGCTGGTACTACTCCTGTATATTGATCATTAATCATGGACTGAGCCAAGTTATCTATCAGAACATCTGACACAAAAGGCCTACAAGCATCGTGTATAACTACAAAATCTGGGTTAACTTTTTGTAAGCTTTCAAGCCCTAGTTTAACTGAATTTTGCCTGTTTTCTCCTCCATATATTGGACTTAGTAATTTAGTATCTACACCTCCTGTCATCCCAGTGCTTGACACTGGGATCCATTCTTTTTCTTTTTTTCTAGATTCCAGCGTCACGCGCTGGAATGACATCAAGGAGTGTACTGCTGATTTTTCACTTAAATAATGGTTGGATAAGAGATCCATTGCTTCCCTATAAAAACTTTCATGGTCTCTATTAATTGCTATTCTTATGTAATCTATATATTGGTTAGCCAGAAATCTTTTAATTGCATGAAATAAAACAGATTTACCTGCAAGTTTTGTATACTGCTTAGGAATTGTGTTACTGCATCTACTGCCTACTCCTGCTGCAACTATTAATGCTGCTATTTTGTATTTCTTAAGTCTGTTAGTGTGCATATTTATCATTTTCAGCGTAAGTGTATAGTAACAAGTTATTTACAGTTTTAAAAAAAGAGTGTATTATCTTATAAGATATAATACGATGCTAGAATGCACATTACTAAGTGTAATAAAGAAAATGAGATACACCTTATATTCTTTCATGGAATAGGGGATAATCATAAAAATGCTCAACAATGCTTACAGCATTTATGTGGCAGAAATAGGCTAAAAGCTATTGCTCATACACATAAATATCCGGCTATATTCCAAAACTACATAGCTTATGCTGCAGTTAGCTTTTTGTTCCTCGTGGTATCTGTATCAGCGCCCATTGCAATATTACTACTTATAAGCCCCATAACAGCTGGAGTAGTTGGTTTAGCAAGCTTAGCTGCTCTAACCTGCATTTTTTTATCCGTAATGCTTATTATTATTCCCTTTATAAATAGAGATCAAAGTTTGCTTAAGCCCTCGATAGAAGAAATCAATGAATTAATGGACAAGGGTGTGAGGCCTGAAAACATTATACTTTTTGGCCATTCCTTTGGAGGAGCAGTTGCATCGGCAGTTTTGAAGCACTTTGCAGACAAAAACGTTAAACTTGGAAGTGTTATTTTTACTAGCACTTTCAGCTCTTTTCATACAGCAATAGGGCATTTTCCGATCCCTCAAGCAAAAATTTTAAGTATGTTGTCCTCATCCATTTTTAAAAAATTGCTAAAGGCTTTAGATCTAGATTTTGATTTAGTGAACGATATACGAAAGTTGCGAGATGAGGGAAAATTGAATATGCCAATAATAGTTATTAATAGCAAAAGAGATTACTTAATACCACAACCTGCACAATTGGCGCACGCAATAGAAAATGATGTATTGCTACGTGGAAAATTGATCAAGACTGTTAATTCGAAAAGGTATGAAGATGATCCACATAACGGAGTTTTATTCAGTCAAGAATTGGGTGAAAATTTGATTGACCTAATACTTAATAAAATTGATAAAACAATGAATAGATAGTATTTACAATAAACTGTATATTTTTCAGTAAATTGACTATGCTAAACGCATGCAAAAACGTCATATAACTATTTGTTTTATACTGCTTTTTATAATAGGGATGTTATTCCTGATGCGTCCTATGATTTTTCCATGTTTAATGTCTATTGTTATTGCATATTTGTTTAATCCGCTAGTAGTCAAGTTTGAAAAGTATAGAATACCGCGTTCATGTTCTGTAATTTTTATAATACTTGTTTTATTAATAGCTTTTATACTAGTTATAACATTTGTTTTACCTATTATATATGTTCAAATTACTTCAATATTAAATTTCTTAGTGAGTAAAGTGCCTTCATTAAAACTTAAAGTAATCCCCTCTGTATTAGAATTTCTTAATATAAAAATCGAGGATAGCTTATTTGATCACTTATCTAAAAATCTAGCAGAAAATTACAGCGACTATGTATCTTATTTCATAAATGCTCTTGATATTGCTAGTAACTTTATAATCCAAGTGTTAAGTTCAAGCTTTAGCTTGATTCACACGGTATCATTAATGGTGATTACTCCTGTAGTGTTTTTCTATATATTACGTGATTGGCCTTTAATTATAGAAAAAGCTAATAAATTAATACCTGTTTCTTATAGAGAAAAAGTTGCAAATTATTTTTCCAAAGTGGATTTCATCATATCTAATTATCTAAAGGGGCAGGTAAATGTATGTATTGTCATGATGGTCTTTTACTCTGTGAGCCTGAGCATAATCGGATTGAAACACTCTATTGTTATTGGAATTTTATCAGGAATATTAACGTTCATACCTTACGTAGGACCATTATTATATACCATTATTGGGTTTTTGAGCGCTATTACTCAATTTAGTGAATGGTTTAAAAGTGCTGCCGTTTTGCTATTATTTGGTGTTGGACAATTAATAGATTCAAACATATTAGTTCCTTTATTAATAGGAAAAAAAGTTCATATACATCCAACTGTAATTATTCTGGGAATTACTATATGCGCTTCATATTTTGGATTTACAGGTATATTACTTTTTATTCCAATAATAGCAATGTTCAATGTATCAGTAGAATATGCAATCAATAAATATTTTAAAAGTGAGCTTTATAAAAACGGCTAACAGACCTTTTGCATAATCAATTTATGGTAAGAGGAGAAATGAGCCCAGAATACCTGAGATATTTGAGGAGCATAAGTAAATTTCTGCGCAAAAATTACTACCAGAAAGAGGTTACGTAAGAGGTTTAATGTGCAATTAAATTTATTTAACAACAATCAAGCTGATTATAGTCGGCAAAATTACATCATCTTAGATGAAAATAAGCACATATATAATTCAGTAATTGAGGATTTATCTTGGAAATCTCTCATTCTTTTTGGACCTAAAAGCTCTGGTAAAACTCATCTTGCTCATATTTGGCAGTCAATAAACGATGCAATTTTTATCAATGTGAATAACTTTGTAAGCGAGATTAGGTATAGCGATGCTTTTATTTTAGAAGACGTACAAAACATTAAAGATGAAGAAATGTTATTACATTGTTACAATTACATGAAAGAAAATGATAAGAAGCTGCTAATCACTTCTTCAATTTCACCAAAAAAACTTAACTTCAAACTAAGAGATTTAAGTTCTCGAATATTATCAACTATCAGCGTAAAAATTTTGCCTGCAAGCGAAGAATTATTAAGAATCATGCTAATAAAACGATTTTCAGATAAACAGTTAAAAATTGATTTAAAAGTGATTAATTATATTTTAGCAAGAATAGAACGTTCTTTCTATAGCATTGATAAAATTATAGAGAAGATAGATAATGAATCTATAGGGTCAAATGTGACCGTTCCTTTTATTAGCACTTTATTTAAAAAAGATGCCATTTGATTTCTTCTTTTGTAAAGTACTCATTGTATATATTAAAAATTTATTAACACCCAAACACTAACGTAATTGAAATCTCTATCTGTCCATGTTAGAATTATAATAAATGTTATGTTATAATAAATATAGATAGATACAGCTAAGAAGTATTCTATATTTATAGTAGAGCTCACTTTATAAGGTGTTTTTTATAGATTTGACGTTATAATTTAACTATGATAAGAGTAAGATTAAATTTAAAAAAAAGGTTAAAGCAAAGGTTTGTGATGTTTACTCTATTGATAAATGCCTTATTTGTCTCATATTTTCTCATAAGACACATAGGAAACACTTCCAATCAAATTATAGCTAAAGAAATAAATATAGGAGCTGATAATGAAAAATAAACAGTCGCAAAATAAAAAAGAAAATCTTTACATAACATATTACATAGATGCTTTGGCTTCAGAGAGGTCCGCTACACAAAATACTCTGGAAAGTTATCGTTCGGATTTACACCAGTTTGAAGAATTTTTATTAGAAAGCGGCACTACCTTGGTTGGCGTAAACAAAACCAATATTAAAGATTATGTGAAATATCTATGTACACAAAAAAAATATAAAAGTAGCTCTATATCAAGAAAAATATCCGCTACGAAAAATTTCTATAAGTGTCTATTTAATGACGGAATAATAGATTTTAATCCAGCACCGGCTAATGATGCTGAATTAAAGAATCCAAAAGTTTCTCGTCCTTTGCCTAAGTATTTAAGTGTCGAAGAAATATTTTTGCTAATGGACGCAGTGAGAAAATCAGCAAGCGAATCGAATAAAGAGATAAGCAGTAAAAGGCTATGTGCGATTTTAGATATCCTTTACTCTTCTGGAATGCGTGTTTCTGAACTAATTGATATGAAGTTATGTGAAGTGTCACATTTAATAAACAGTAATAACAAAGAATGCTATATAATAATAAAAGGAAAAAGTGGTAGAGAGAGGCAAATTCTTTTTAATGAACAAGCATTGCAGAGCCTTAGAAATTATTTATCAGTTCGTGACAATCTGATCCCTAACGAAAAGGAATCCGATTGGCTATTCCCAGGTGATAAACCTAATAAACCAATTACAAGGCAGAGGGTCGGTCAATTAATGAAGGAGTTAGCAAGAAAATGCAATATTGATGAAAATAAGGTCTCTCCACACGTGATTAGGCATTCTTTTGCTACCCATCTACTGGATAGCGGAGCAAATATTGTGTTGATACAGAAAGTTCTTGGCCATACTAACCTTTCTACAACACAAATATATACTCATATTGCTAACGAAAAGTTAAAGGACAAATTAGCTGATTCGCATCCTATTACTCAGATGATCAATAATTAAACTTATTGCTTTTAATTTGTAGTAAAGTTAAATTCAAATAAGTTTATGTGAGTTTGTGATTTCAAGTTTATTGTTTAATTTCTTCCTTATATTATGGGAAGTATTCTATACTTTAATTGCTCTCCCTGTAATTTTCTTTCCTGAGTATGTAATAACCATTTTCCTCGTCTGTTCGGTGAGAGTTGTATTATTCATGCTGCGTTTATTATGTGGCATTAAATATGAAGTGAGGGGAATGGAAAACATTCCTAAGCAACCTTTTATCATTGCATCTAAACACCAATCTCCATTTGAAACATTTATTTTTATACTACTATTTAGAAAAGCGGTTTTTATTTTAAAACGTGAATTGAAATGGATTCCATTCATTGGTTTACATCTTATAGCGCTGAAAATGATTTTTATTAACCGTTCAGATGGTATCAGTTCTATACGCCATATAATTAAACTAGCAAAAATGCGTATAAAAGAAAATAGAAGCATAATAATATTTCCTGAAGGTACAAGAACGACTATAAACCAAAATATAAAATATCAACCGGGTATTGCTGCTTTATATAGCGTATTATCTGTTCCTGTGTTACCGGTTGCTTTAAACACTGGTTTGTTTTGGCCAAAAAGCATACTTTCTCTGAGAAAGAATCCCGGAAAGGCAGTAATAGAAATATTGCCCCCAATATATCCTGGGTTAAACAAAAATGAATTCTTGCAAAGTTTAGAAAAAATTATTGAAGAGAGAAGCAGTAGATTAACCATAGAAAAAACTGATATTGCAAATTAACAAAAAAACTTTATAATTAAAAAAAAAGTACAGTATTTTAGGTATTAATATATGGCAAATCATAAGAGTGCTAAAAAAATGATAAAGGTAATAGCAAAGCGCACTTTAATAAATAAGATGCGGAAAAGTAAAACTCGCACCGCTATTAGAAAATTGGTTGATATAATCAAGTCTGGCGACAAAGAAAATGTTGTTCTGGCATTTCAGAATGCTGAATCTAATTTACACAAGTGTGTGAATAAAGGTGTTATTCATAGGAATACTGCTGCGCGTAAAATAAGTCGCTTAAATGCAAAAGTAAAAGCATTGATGACCGCTTAATACGGTTAATGTAAAGTTAACTGTATTAATATATACTCTTCAGTTTGTATATTCTGTATAAAATTTAAGTAGCTTAAGTGATGGATAAAAAAGTGCTATTAGAACTAAGTAATGGATTAAAAATTGAGCTACCCATATTAAGTGGAACAATAGGTCCTGACGTGTTAAATATCAAGGATTTATATAAGACGACAGGATTATTCACTTATGATCCAGGGTTTGTTTCCACAGCTTCATGTTCTTCTTCGATTACATTTATTGATGGAGATGAAGGAGTTCTTAAATATAGGGGACATGATATAGCTGATTTGGCAGAGAATAATAGTTTTACTGCTGTGATTTATTTATTACTCTATGGTGAACTACCCAGTTCAGAGCAACACAAAAAATTTCTTCTCAAAATACAAGAATCATCCAAAGTATCAGAGCAAGTTACAAATGTAATCAAAGCATTTCCAAAAACTGCTCACCCTATGTCGATTTTAGTTGCATGTTTTGCAAATTTGTCAGCATCTTACCATGAAACACATGGCAACAATGTCAATGGTGAAGATTTAGATTTTGGAATTTCTGCAATAGCACAAGTTCCTGCAATTGTTGCAATGATTTATAGGCATATCAATAATCAGGAATTCATAAATGCTAACAATGAATTAAGTTACAGTGAAAATTTCTTAAAGATGATATTTGGCGATGCTGTTGATAATGATAAAAGCGCCCTTTTTGTAAAAGCTCTGGATAAAATATTTACTCTCCATGCTGATCATGAACAGAATGCTTCTACGGCGGCTGTCAGATTGGTGGGATCGGCTGGCTCTAATCTGTTTGCAAGCCTCTCTGCAGGAGTTGCTACACTTTGGGGACCAGCACATGGTGGAGCTAATGAAGCAGTTATAAATATGCTAAAAGAGATAGAGCAAAGTGAAGATATAGATAAATTCATCGAAAAAGCTAAAGATGATAAAGATCCATTTAAATTGATGGGATTTGGACATCGTGTTTATAAAAATTATGATCCGCGCGCGCGGATATTGAAAGACGCTTGTCATGAGGTTCTAAGTAAACTAGAACAAAATAATGAATTGCTCAAAATTGCAAAAAAACTTGAAGAAATAGCTTTAAAGGATGAATATTTTATCGTGCGTAAGTTATATCCAAATGTTGATTTTTACTCAGGTATAATAATGAATGCTATCGATATTCCCTCAAATATGTTCACGCCTATTTTTGCACTTGCAAGAACCACTGGTTGGGTTACTCAGTGGTATGAAATGATAAATGATAAAGAAACTAAGATCTGTAGACCAAGGCAACTCTATTTTGGTAAATAAATTTATTTTCACTTCATTAGACTTCTTGTATAACCCAAGCTAAGTAGAAAAAAGGTATAGCTAACACGTCATACCGTGATTTATTCACGGTATCTCTAGATCCCGCTAACAAGTAGCGGGATGACGAGATGCCACCGCGAACCGTCATACCGCGATTCATTCGCGGTATCTCATCCGCTAACACGTAGCAGGATGATGAGGTTATCGTCATACCACCGCGAACCGTCATACCGCCGCGGTATCTCACCCGCTAACAAGTAGCGGGATGACGATTGTCGGTGAACCTAAGTTACTTTAGCTACAAACGTTAAGAAATTTACCAAGTAAAAAAAAGGCAAAAGAAGCCCCGAGTAGCGAGTTTTGACTCTATATTACTGTAAGTGGCGCTGTAATAATGTGCTGACGCTTAGTTTAAGCGCGGTTTGGCTGAATGTAGAAAAAATTTAAAAGACATGCAGCCGCTATAATTTTATGTAATCCGCCAATAAGTACCCTAAGTTTTTTACTGAATTTTGTTATTGAGCCTGCAGGTCAAAAACAAGTTTTGAGTCATAAACACCCTTAATCCCATGATAAGGGGGCTGGCGGAGTTTGTCAAGTAAGTTTTTTCGTTTCTATTCCCAATAAAAGTTCGTCATATGGTTATGCAAGAAGTCTAATTGGTATAACCATTCATGAATGCTATTTTCGGCAGAATCTCTTACAATGCTCAAAAGCAGAAAAACAAAAACTTGATTTTCGCAGCTAAATAGTGGACCATCAAAAGCACGCATAAATATCTACAATGAAAGAAAAAACTTTCACAATCATCGATGGCTATGGTTTTCTTTTCAGAGCT
Organism: Wolbachia endosymbiont (group A) of Pipizella viduata; assembly: GCF_964028555.1. Taxonomy (NCBI): domain Bacteria; kingdom Pseudomonadati; phylum Pseudomonadota; class Alphaproteobacteria; order Rickettsiales; family Anaplasmataceae; genus Wolbachia; species Wolbachia endosymbiont (group A) of Pipizella viduata. The sequence continues at coordinate 346,861 of NZ_OZ034787.1, forward strand.
TACTATGTACTACCTCACTTAATTACCACAACAGGAATGCCAATAGGTGGTGTATATGGCTTTCTGAATATGGTTCTTAAGTACATTGCCCATTCGGACTACTTAACTATAGCACTTGATGCAGGAAAAAAGAATTTTAGGCACAATTTATATCCTGAATACAAAGCAAACAGAGTAACGCCTCCTGAGGATCTAATTCCACAGTTCACCATACTGAGGGAAGCGGTAGAAGCTTTTAACCTCAGCTATGAAGAAATTGAAGGTTATGAAGCAGATGACATAATCGCAACACTAGCTGCAAAATACGCCAACCACCAAGACTTTAAAGTGGTAGTCGTTTCATCAGATAAAGATTTATTTCAACTCTTGAACCACAATATTTTAATATTCGACCCCATTAAAAATATATATATAGATGAAAAACAAGTAATAGAAAAATTTGGTGTAAACTCACACAAGCTTCTTGATTTATTTTCTCTAACTGGTGATGCATCTGACAACATTCCAGGCGTTCCGGGAATAGGTCCGAAGACTGCAGCTAAATTACTAGATGAATTTGATTCATTGAATAATATTATAGAGAACATTGATAACATCGAGCAAACGAGGATTCGTAATATTCTTGCTGAACATAAGGAAAAAGCGCTAATTTCAAGAGAACTTTTATCACTATGCGAAAAAGTAGACCTTCAACATGATATTGCAAAATGTGAAGTTCGCCCTCCAAATGTGGAAAAACTATTATCCTTTTTAAAGAAGTATGAATTCAATTCCTTAATAGGTAAAATAGAAAAGCTTTTTTCCTATAATGGATCTAGCACAAAAGAGAAAATAGAATATAGTAGTGAAGAGTTAGAGAAATTTTTGGAGCATTGTAGATATGAAGGCAAAATTGCAATTCATTACCACCTTGAAAACAATGTATTAAGTCTATCTTATAGCGAAAGTAATATTTTTTGTATAGAGCAAGATAGCATACAAAATGCACTCATTACAATCAACTCAACTTTACTCTCAAATGGGGTGCTTAAAATAATACATAACATTAAAGAGATGAGGAAAATCTTCCCTGCAGTGGAGAAGATGCTAGATTCAGTTGATGATTTGATGATAATGTCGTATAGCTTGGATACAGGAAAACATGATCACAGTATTCCAAACATAGTTGCGCATAATTTGAGTGAAAATGCAGAAATTTTCTCGGCAAAAACTTTAATAGCAATTCATGAAAAGCTAAAGCAAAGGTTATTTCAGGAAAAATTGTTCACAATTTACGAGCGCTTCGATAAGCCACTTATGAAAGTAATATTTGATATGGAGAAAAATGGAATATTGCTGAACATACAAAAATTACAGGAGCTGTCCGATAAATTTCAGCAGGTAATTGCCGTGCTTGAAGATGAGATATATAACTTAGCAGAGGAAAGATTTAATATTGCTTCGCCAAAGCAATTAAGTGATGTTTTATTTAATAAAATGGGGCTTAATAAAAAGAAAAAGTCAAAATCTGGATCGTATAGCACCAATTATGAAGTTCTAGAGGCACTCGAAGAAGAAGGGGTAGAAATTGCAGGTAAAATTTTAAGTTGGCGACATTTAAGTAAATTGAAGAGTACCTACACTGATGCATTAATAAAACAGGTTGATCCGCTCGATGATAGAATACACACAAGCTTTTCAATAACTGCAACTGCAACTGGAAGGCTGAGCTCCAGCAATCCTAATTTACAGAATATTCCTATCAGAAGCGAAGAGGGAAATCTTATCAGACAAGCATTTATTGTGCCAAAAGGGTGCAAGATAATCTCTGCTGACTATTCGCAAATAGAATTGAGGCTCCTGGCACACGTTGCAAACGTTGCAGCATTTAAAGAAGCTTTTGCAAACGGACAAGATATTCACGATATCACCGCTAGGCAAGTTTTTGGAGTGCAAGAAATAGATGAGCAATTAAGACGCAAAGCAAAATCCATTAATTTTGGAATTATATATGGAATCAGCCCGTTTGGCCTTGCAAAACGGCTTGGAATTACCATTGCGGAAGCTGCTGAATACATTAATTACTATTTTTCCTGTTACCCAGAAATAAAGGTCTATATGGAAAAAGCAGTGTCTATCGCAAGATTGCATGGTTATGTAGAAACTTTGTTTGGCAGGAGATGCTTTGTAAGAGACATAAACAATACAATTCCTTATGTAAGACAATTTGCAGAAAGGGCAGCAATAAATGCACCACTGCAAGGAACCGCTGCTGATATAATAAAACGTGCGACGATTCAGCTTTTTGATCAGTTAAAAGTAGGTAAAATAATCCTCCAAGTTCACGATGAACTACTGGTTGAAGTAGAAGACGAAAAAGTACAAGAAACAGCAAAACTTATGAAAGACGTAATGGAAAATGCAATAGAAATTTCTATACCACTTGAAGTAGAAATAAAAATTGGCGACAACTGGGCTCTTAATTATGACTTAAACATGGCGGATTCTAAGAGTATAGATTATTTGAATTAATATGAAAAATATGCTACAATTAAAGTATAGTAAATGTGAGTAACTCAGTTATGACAAAAATATTAACTCCACAAACAAAGAATTTGGAACCTTCAAATCAGGTAACTAACAAAGATGAGAAAGTTTTTAAATTTAAAAACGAGGAGCACCAGTTAATCTATCGTGCTTTCCTAGATACTTTAGAAAATCCAGAAACTCTAGAAAATCTAAAAAAGCAAACGAAACAGGAGATAAGTAAGATACAAGAGAAACTGCAAGCAAAACTTTTAGAGCAGGAAACGCAGGAATTACAGAAAAATCTGAAGTCATTATATGAACGATTAGAGCGATTACAGAATGGAAATGAAAAGAAAATTTTTACTTTTATATCAAAAAATCATGAAGATATATTCAATAATATTAATCAAGAAGATATAAAGTTACTAAGTGAAGAAAACTTTTGTCAGCTTTTACTTTCCGTATTTGAAAAAATTAGAGAAAAAAATTTAGCTAGTGAAGAGAATTTAAAGAATGACAAAATAAAGCAAGAAGTAGCTGAATGTGTAGCTGATATACGCGGTACAGAAGCTAAAGATTCATTCATAAAGCTTGCTGGGTGGCCGCTTGGAGCAAAGGTAGATCCTAAAAACGCTCTTGGCTCTATTAAAGATGGGTTACTAGAAAAGGTACCATTCTTAGGTAAAGGTAAAAAAGAGGAGGATGAACCACCACTCAGTGATGAAGAGATGGTAACAACGTTCTTACGTAAGATTTTTCTTCCTATTTCTTTTTCCATTGCTTCAATATTAATTTTTGGTCCTACTACACTCGCGATAGTTGCTGCCGTTATTGGTACAATATTCGCCATAAAAGGGGGAGTTGAGGTTCTTTTTTCAAATGACAAAGAAGGTACTTTATATAACCCTCATTCACGAGATGAAAAGAAAAAAGAAGGATGGGATGAGAAAATTCTTGATGGTATTAGTAAAATTTTAGGATCCAAAGTGAATGAAACTGGGCAGGGTAATCAACCTGCTGTAACAACTAAGGAGCAACTTACTCAAAAGAGTGAGCAGTCTACTGTGCTTGAACAAGTTACTTTAGATCAGCAAAAAACCACAGGGCAGCAACCAAGTAAGACTACCTAAGTTTGCCAATAAAGTGAGTTGTGTAAGAGGTCTACTATTATTCTATAACGCATACAACAGGAGTATGATCAGATGGATTTTCTAGCTTACGTAATCTATCATCTATGTAGCATGTTTCCAATTTATCTACAGCTTGTGGCGATAATAGCATATAATCTATTCGCATTCCTTGATTGTTTCTGAGTGAATTGCCTTGATAATGCCACCAAGTGAATTGTTGCAAATTGGGGTGGGATATTCTAAACGTGTCTTTAAACCCAAGATTCAAGATTGCTCTTAACTTCTCACGTTCTTTTATATGAAAGCACACTTGGCCATTCAATAAATTTGAATCAAAAACATCAATTTCATCCAGTGCAACATTATAATCGCCAGCTATAATAGTTAACTCTTCATTTTTCAACAAAGTGCTCATCCTTTCATATAGTTTATCAAAAAACTTGAGTTTATACTCAAACATATGAGAGTCTGGGCTTTGACCATTTGGAACGTATACACTTCCTACCCTTACCTTATGATTGGTATGTTTTATCACACATTCTATATAACGTGCTTCTTGATGACTCTCTACAACATCAATTTTTAATTTTTCCAGTATCGGATATTTAGATAAAACACAAACGCCATTTCTTGCAACTTGTCCATAGATAGCATATTCATATCCTAACTTTTCTATCTCTACATAAGGAAATTGCTCTTCCGTACATTTTACCTCTTGCAGCAAAACTATATCTATCTGACTGTCAACTATAAAACTACAAAGTTGGTTAACTCTTTTACGTATGGAGTTTACATTCCAAGTTGCAATCTTTAGCATCAACAATCCTTATTAATTATATCAATTAAACTCTCCCCAGTAGGCAACCTCGATGTTATAATTTTTTTCCATTTGATTAACCTTAAACTATCAGCAATGTTTTTACTCATGGTATATGCAACTGTATTATTCATCACATGAGATAGCCCACTTTTTAGAACTAATGAACAAAATACCCTTGCTGTCTGTGAGGAAAAAAAAGCAACACTATCAATTTTACCATCCAACAGTAAATTTTTACACCTATTAGTTAGACTCCTTTTTATAATTGTTTTATAGAGTACAACTTCTCTTACATTAAAATCTTCTTCAGATAATCTCTTTTTTAGGTCACATGATACCTCTTGTCCCCTTATATACAAGAACTTTATTGCGTTTGAATAATGAGCTTTTATGAATGATATCAGACCATCAACGTTGCTGTCTGCTGAGATTATATCAGAAAATCCCAAATTTTTTGCAGCCTGCATGGTTGAATTACCAACTGTAATAATCGGAAAGTCATCCTCTTTGCATATTTGACTAAAAGCCTTTACACTGTTTTTACTTGTAGATATCACAACGTCAAATTCGTACGCAGATATATCAGGATTTAAGTACTTTATTGTGAATACTGGTTCTATAAAAACTTTGTATCCATACTTTCTCAATATATTTCTTGTATTGAACGAATCCAATAAAGGCCTCGTTAATAAAATAGACTTCATTCTGATTTATTTCACTACTAGTAAAATAGTACCCTTTATACACAAATTACTGAATAAAAATTTTTATTTTGATGACTTGAGCAACTATTCAAGTAATTGATGTTGAAATAAGGATACTCAGTCCCCTATTTACCACTAAGCTTTAAATTCACTTATACTTTTTTAATGCTAATTACGTTGAGCTCTTTTGAATGGCTCCCTTCAATGGAATTATATAGCTAATATTCCTGTATAAGTCGAATGGGTTAATTTATTGATGCATGATAATTAGGCTCAGCTATCGCGCGTTGAATGTTAAAGTGATCACTAGCTTTGAGATTATCATTTTTATCTATTTGTGGCTTACTAATCATAGTCCGAACGATATTAGCTGCCATAAAGGTACAGCCTAGAATAAAAAATGCAGTAGAAACAAAAGGAATGATAGGAGATTCGAGAGGCAATATAGATGCAATTTCTCCTATTAAAAACGAAACGTTAGATGTAATATCAAGACAGATCTTTGTTAGTTTTTTTTGTCCTGCTACACCAAGTTGCTTCTGTAGGAAATGATCCTTTAATGACCATATATTTAAAGCAAACGAAAGTACACTTAATATAGTGCCGGCAATACTAAAATACAGACTTAAGACAGGAATACTAAAGGCTAATGCTGCTATATATCCAATAAAAGAAGCAGTAGATAGTGTAGTAACTAAGCGTTTCGAGTAAGTTCGTACCTTCTTTCTGTAGGCTAACTTATCTTTTTCACCATACATAGCATAAATATTACCTAATACGTTATATTGTAGCATTAATTAATTCAACAAGCAATATGGAAGCTAAAAGTGCCCGAGAGAAGACTTGAACTTCCACAACTTAAAAAGTTACTAGCACCTGAAGCTAGCGCGTCTACCAATTCCGCCACCCGGGCTTTTTATAGTTTACTATGTTAAAGTTAAATAATATACTTAAACAATTTTTAGTTCAAAGGTAATGCCAAATCTAGATCAAATATTTTTCGCTCGAAACAATGTTAATATTAATAACGTATATAAAATAGTCAATAACGCTTTGAGCAATAGCGATGGTGGTGAGCTGTTTCTAGAATTTTGCCAGTCGGAGTCCCTAGTTTTTGATAACAATATATTAAAACACGTGGATTTGAATACCAGAAGGGGATTTGGTTTAAGGTCTTTTTGTGAGGATAGTACATCTTTCGTTTGTTCTTCTGAGATTAGCGAAAAAGAAATTAGTAATGCTGCTTCTATGGTAAAAAGCTCAGTGTCTTTAAACAAGACAAATTCAATAAATTTAAACGAAGAGACAAAAAGCCTATATTCGAGGATTAACCCTACAAATGAAATGGATCTGAATTCAAAGATTAAACTACTCAATGAGGTTAATGAGTATGTAAGGTCCAAAAATAACTGCGTGAAGCAAGTAAAAATAACTCTAAGTGGAGAATGGCAAGTCGTACAAATAATAAAGGTTGATCACAGATTAAGCGATATCAGGCCTCTGGTAGGTTTTAATGTGCTAGTCATTGTAGAAAAGGATGGCCGTACCGAGAGAGGCTCCGCAGGACACGGTGGAAGGGATTCTTATAGTAAGTTTATTTCTGAGAAAAAGTGGAAAGAAGTTGCAAACCAGGCTTTGGAACAAGCACTGGTAAATCTTGAAGCAATTCCAACTCCAGCCGGAGAAATGACAGTTATTCTAGGTCCGGGCTGGCCGGGAGTATTGTTGCATGAAGCTGTGGGTCATGGACTCGAAGGCGATTTTAATCGTAAAGGAGTCTCAGCATTTTCAAATTCTATTGGTAAACAAGTAGCAGCTAGTGGCATCACAGTAGTTGATGATGGAACTCTGCCTAATTTGCGTGGTGCTATTAGCATAGATGATGAAGGTACTCCACCCAGTTATAATGTGTTGATAGAGGATGGAATTCTCAAAGGCTACATGCAGGATCATATGAATGCTAAACTCATGGGTGTGAATCCAACTGGTAATGGTAGAAGAGAAAGTTATAAAGAAGTTACTATGCCGCGCATGACAAACACCTATATGTTACCAGGTAAACATACGCCGGAAGAAATAATATCTAGCGTAAAGAAAGGTCTGTATGCAGTAAATTTCGTTGGTGGGCAAGTTGATATAACGTCAGGGAAATTTGTTTTTTCATCTTCAGAAGCTTACCTAATAGAAAATGGCAAAATTACACAGCCAGTAAAAGGAGCAACACTAATTGGTGATGGGCCAACAGTGCTAAAAAAAGTATCCATGGTTGGCAACGACTTAAAGTTGGACCCCGGTGTTGGCACATGCTCAAAAGATGGACAAAATGTGCCCGTTGGAGTTGGTCAACCAACACTCAAAGTCGACGCAATAACTGTTGGTGGAACTGAGATATAGATAAGGGCTAAAACGGGTTCCAGCGCATGACGAACAATTGTACAAACATTGTAGCCGTTATTCAAGTAGCCCGCAGAAACGAAAAAACTTGCTTGACAAACTCCGCCAGCCCCCTTATTATGACAATAAGGGTATTCATGACTCAAAACTTGTTTTTGACCTGCAGGCTCAATGACAAAATTCAGTAAAAAACTTAGGGTATTTTTTGGCGGATTACATAAAATTATAGCGGCTGCATGTCTTTTAAATTTTTTCTACATTCAGCCAAATCGCGCTTATTTTAAGCGTTAGCACATTATTACAGCGCCACTTACAGTAATATAGAGTCAAAACTCGCACCACGGGGCTTCTTTTGCCTTTTTTTCCGCTTGGTAAATTTCTTAATGTTTGTAGCTAAAGCAATTTAAGAGACCGAAAATGGTGTCATTCCAGCGCGTGACGCTGGAATCTAGTCTTTATTATGCAGCCACTTATTTAAAGTTAAGTTTTCTAGATCCAAGTAGTCAAGCTACTCGGATGACACCCTCTTGGATGGAAACCAGTGTCAGCTACTTTCATGACACTATGACAACCGTCATCCCGCTGCTTGTTAGCGGGATCTATGCTAAGAGATACCGCGAATGAATCGCGGTATGACGATCTGCGGCAGTATGACGGTTCGCGGCGGTATGACGTAGGATTGCTGTCATCCCGCTATGTGTTAGCGGCTGAGATACCGCGAATTAATCACGGTATGACGCAGAGCTCGCGTTAGCTATACTTTTATACTCACCAACTCAGTATCCAATCTGGATCCAAGTAGTCAAGCTACTTGGATGACATCTTTCTTCTTGGTATAAATTACTTTTATATCTCAATGTTCATACAGCTATGCACGTTGCCGCATAGTGGATGAGGTGTATTACCTCTAAGAGTATGGTTTTTACATAATAATATAATATTCTGTCCATAAATCAATGTTTCAACGTACAACAAGAACATTTTCATTGTGATTAAGATTTCTAGTATGTATATTAATAAATCTTGTTCTCAACTAAGTAATGAAAGTAATAATTGTTATAATAATGTTATTGTGTAGCAGTTACACAATGGCAAGCGAGCGAATAAGTCTAGTGGATAAAAAACTATCTCAAGGATATGTAGCTCCAGTGCTTACAGAAGATAGCGTTATTTTATCAGACAAGCACGGCGCTTTATATTCCTTTGATATTGATAACTCAAAGGCTATGAATTGGAAATTACACCTCTCACATAGGAAAAAAATTGGTAACATGAGCCTATCGCATTATGAAAAAAATGTTTTCTTTATAGTGGATAACACTTTACACGCAATAGATGCAAAAACTGGCAAGATTGAGTGGGAAAAAGAATTGAGAGCTCCAGTAAGAGGGAAAGCAGCAGTAATAAATAATAAATTGGTAGTATTGACTATTGATAATTATCTGTACGTGTTTGATATAAAAGATGGCAGCTCCGTTTGGGCTTATCAAAACGGTATCAATGAGGTTCGAGGTTTGTATTCAATATCGCCAACAATTTCTAACGATAAAATAATAGCACCATTTTCAAATGGTGAGTTAATAGCTTTTAATGAAGACGGTAAAAAATTGTGGAGCCAAAAATTGGCTACAAACCTTTTGGATACACAGCTCACAGATGTAACTACTACACCGAGAGTGCTTGGCGATACTTTAATAGCTACAAACAATTCTTATATTTATGGTATTGACGTGAAATCAGGAAATATTTTGTGGTCAAAGTCACTGCAAGTAAAAAGTGTATCAGACATTGAGTCATATTATAGTCCTCTTATTCCTGCAGAGAAACAAAAAGAAGGCGGAAGAATTTTTATAGTAACTGAAGATAATAAAATAATCGGCCTGGATATAAAAAATGGAGAAACAGTCTGGGCATCTGATTTAATAGAAAATACGCAATTGTTTGCTCCAATTGTGCATGCCCATACACTGTGGGTGACAAGCAATAAAGGTTCAATGCTTGCTTTTCCTGGATCTGAAAGTGAAGGAAAGGTAGTCAAAGTACCTGGTAATGTGTTTCACACTCCAGTGTTTACTCACGATAAAATATATGTAACAACTGAGGGGAATGGTGTTTATTCTTTAGAAAATAGGTTTGTTCTTTATGATTGATTATGACCTGATTGTTATAGGTGGTGGTCCAGGCGGTTATAAGTGTGCTATCGCTGCTGCAAAACTTGGATTGAAAGTTGCCTGCATAGATAAAAATAGCATTTTTGGTGGTACATGCTTGCGAGTTGGGTGCATACCTTCCAAAGCACTACTTCATTCTTCCTATCAGTATGCTCACACGAAAAATGATCTGTCGAAGCTTGGCATAAAAATTAAGGATGCAAGTTTCGATTTAAAAGAAATGCTAGGCTATAAGGACGCCAGAGTTCAGGAACTTGGAAAAGGTATAGAATATCTGTTTAACCTTCACAAAATCACTAAAATCAATGGACTTGGGAAAATTACTTCTTTTGACCAAGGTAATCTTGAAGTTTCAGTTGAAGATAAGGTGCTGAAGACAAAAAATATAGTAATTGCAACCGGTTCTGACGTTATTTCTTTGCCAGGAATTAATATCGATGAGAAAAGTATTATTTCATCAACTGGTGCATTGTCTTTAACTGAAGTACCAAAAAAACTTGTCGTAATTGGAGCCGGGGCAATAGGGCTTGAAATGTCTTCTGTATGGAGGAGGCTAGGGTCTGAAGTCACTGTAGTAGAATTTTTTGATAGAATCGCTGCAGCAATGGATGGAGAATTAAGTAAGTCTCTACTTTCTAGTCTACAAAAACAAGGAATAAAATTTTTACTTAGCACTAAAGTTGAGGGAATAAAACAAAGTAGTAACTCTTTGAGTGTGAAAGTTTGCTCTGTAAAAGATAATCAAACAAACACTATAGAAGCGGATAAGGTATTGGTGGCAGCAGGACGCAGACCATGTACTGATGGTCTTGGTATTGATGAAAAAATAGAAAAAGATAATCGCGGTTTCGTTCAAGTTAACAACAGATATGAAACTAATGTGAAAGGAATATTTGCTATTGGTGATGTGATTGGTGGAGCAATGCTTGCTCATAAAGCAGAGGAAGAAGGAGTGGCAGTTGCAGAGATAATAGCAGGACAGTCACCTCACGTTGATTATGAAATTATACCATCTGTCATTTACACTCACCCTGCGGTTTCTTCGATCGGTAAAGCCGAAGAGGAACTCAAAAATGCTGGCTATAAGTACAAAGTTGGTAAATGTCAATTTGCTGCAAACGGCAGAGCAAAAATCACTGATGATGCTGAAGGATTCGTGAAAGTGATAACTTGTAGCAGAGCAGATACAATACTAGGTGTGCATATCATAGGAGCATACGCTGATACGCTAATCAACGAAGCAGCGGTTGCAATGGCATATGGCGCAGCAGCAGAGGATATATACAGAATTTGTCACTCTCATCCTGATATAAATGAAGCCTTTCGAGATGCGTGCATCGATGCTTTCTTTAAAAAATAATTGTGGACCTCGGTTCAATCATTGAAAAATGGTATGAGTGGCTGAGGTGCAACAGATCTTATTCACCAAACACTTTAGAGTCATACATGAGGGACTTGAAGGATCTTATAAGTTTCCTAAATACTCACATTGGTGGAGAAGTAAATGTTGGTACTCTGAAAAATTTAAGTATATCTGAGTTAAGAAGTTGGCTTACCTCTCGTTATGCAAGAGGTGTGAATGCAAGATCTAACGCTCGTGCATTGTCAGTAATCAGAAATTTCTTCAAGTACATAAAAAACAACTACAATATAGACAATGAAGCTGTATTTTCCTTATCAAGGCCAATTCAGAGAAGAACTCTGCCCAAAGCATTATCAATACCTGATATAAAAACTTTGGTGAAAGAAATGAAATTATCTGACTTGAGCGAACCTTGGGTGGTAAAAAGAGAAATTGCAATTATCGTCCTGCTATATGGTACAGGCTTAAGAATCAGTGAAGCGTTGAACCTTGGGGTTAGTGATATTAACAATGAAAGTTTAATAGTAACAGGTAAGGGAGATAAACAAAGGCAGGTATTCATTCTTCCGGTAGTAAAAAAGTGTATACAGGAATATGTAAAAGCCTGTCCTTATCTTGGCATTAATAATGAAACACAATATCTTTTTTTGGGAGTAAGAGGAAAAAAATTGGGAAGAACTTATGTGGCTAATCGTTTGCAGAAAATAAGGAGAATATTAAATCTGCCAGAAATCTTATCTCCACATGCATTTCGTCATAGTTTTGCTACTCATTTGCTTCAAGAAGATATTGACATAAGATCAATACAACAACTGCTTGGCCACTCAAGCCTGGAAACCACCCAGGTTTACACTCACCTCAATTATCAAGATGTTTTTAACATGTACAAAAATTTTCAGCAGGGCCTGGAGAAGAAATCAAAACCCTTGTAACTTGAGGATTGTCGGTGGTACCACCAGGTCCTATATCTCGTTTACCTGCTTTACATAAATAACATCCTACTAAAAGAAAAACCAATCCACCTGCAGCAAGACAAGCACCTATTACTAGATAATCGTATAAAATTGCTAAACCTACACAACCAGTCAATGCTCCAGATAATATAAAAAATGCATAAGCATAGTTGCTTTGTTTTTTACCAGGAGAAATTGCTTGTGAGGATTTTTCGTTTTTATTACTCAGACTTTTAGTACGGAGCAGTCTATTTTCTGATGAAAGCCTATCTCTTTCTTCCCTTAATTCACTTTGTTGAGCCGATTTTTCCGGCCTTACTTGTACTAAATCTTTTTCTAATTGTGAAATTTTGCTAGTTTCGCTCGTTTTTTCACGCACAACCTTATCCAGCTTTTGCTCTGTTTCTGCAAGTTGAGCTTTTGTTCTTTCAAGTTCATCTACAAGTTTTTGTACAAACCCCTCAAAATCTGCTGGTATATTATTCGTATTTGCTACAGGTTGCTCTGCACTTGTAGGGAATTTTTCATTTAGATAATTTCTGATACGTTCAATACTTTCAAATGCAGCAGTAACAATTGCACGATTTATGAAACAATTATCCTCTACTAACTTTTCTACATCATCTAAATCTTTTCTATTAATAGCATCAGTTAATCGCTCTGTAATAGCTTGTTCAATTATTTTCTTCAACCGTGAATTTTGCTCTATAGCTCGTATTGGCTTTATTTGACTAAAATCTAGGTCTTTATGTTTTAAAAGTTTAGTCAATATTTCTTCGTTATCTCCTATTATTCCTCGTAAACATGATTCGATAATTAAGCTAAGCGGTGTTTCTACTTCTCCATTGTAGGTTCTTTTCCAGCAATTAGGGTTAAGCTCTTGATTTAATAGTCCTTTCGCTTGGTAAATATTTCCTCTAGAAAGAGCATTTAATAATTCTTTTCCTCTTGAGGCTTTTGTTATTTCCATTGTAAGATACGAAAAACCTTTCCTCTGCTCTCCCCCAATTTGTTCAATATATTCTTTAGGAGTATGAAAGAAATTACCTCCAAAATCTGTACGGTGATTATTTTTAATATTCACATTCAAACTAGGATGTCTAAGTAAAATCTTTATAAAATGCTGATTTTCGATACGAAAAGCTAGATGTAGAGCTGTATTGCGTTCTTTAGTTTCTTGAGCATTAATATTTAAATTTTGATGTTGTAAAAGCAACATCATCATTTTCAAACATATAGGGCTGTCATCACCATTCATGATAATAGTCATTAGTGGTGTATATCCCGCATCAAACGTATTAACATTCGCACCTTCTGCTATAGCTTGTTTAAAAGCTTCTAGGTTTTCATTATCAATAGCTTTAAATAACTGTTTTGTTGATTCACTTAGCTGTCTTGAAGTTGTCGGATTTCGAGCTTGCGATGCCGTGTTATCACCACCTCCATAAGCTCCATAATATGTTACACCGTTTCTATAAGGCATACTAAACCCCCTTTATTAATGATTTAATAATATAATTATGTAAAAAAAAGGAAAATTGCAAGCAATTTATCTATAGCTAACCCAAGAAAGGTTTTCCTACGTCATACCGCGATTTATTCGCGGTATCTCAGCATAGATTCCGCTAACAAGTAGCGGAATGACGAATTTTTGTTTTTAAAATTATCGGTGAACTTAAGTCACTTTAGCTATAAAATCCTAATTCTGAGTTAATTAATTACGACTCTAGAAACTTCTCTGCATCAAGTGCAGCCATGCACCCTGTTCCTGCGGCAACTACTGCCTGGCGATATACCTTATCTTGAACATCACCTGCAGCAAACACCCCTGCTTTACTAGTTAAAGTTGCTCCAGGTTTTGTAATTATGTAACCCTGTTCATCCATTTCAACAAAGCCTTTAAAAATACCTGTATTTGGTGCATGCCCAATTGCAATGAACACTCCATCGACTTTCAATTCTTGAGCTTCCGTTGATTTAACTATAATACCAGTAACTTTTTTCGGATTTTCTTCTCCAAGAATCTGCTCTACAGTATGGTTCCACATTATTTTTATCCTATCATTTTTAAAGAGTCTATCTTGCATTACTTTTTCCGCTCTCAATTTATCACGCCTGTGTATTAATATCACTTCTTTGGCAAATCGAGTTAAAAATATTGCTTCTTCAACAGCGGTATTTCCACCACCAATCACGGCTACAACTTTATTCCTAAAAAATGCACCATCACAAGTTGCACAAGCCGAAACTCCGTAACCTTGAAATTCCTTTTCACTCTCCAAACCAAGCCACTTCGCTTGCGCACCAGATGCAATTATAATTGCATCTGAATAGTAGTCATTAGTATTACCAGAAGATCTAAACCTATACTCATTAGAATCCTCAAGTTGTTCAACGCTTTTTATCTCATCATCTATTATTTTTGCTCCAACCTGTTCTGCATGCAACCTCATTTGCTCCATTAGTTCTGGACCCTGTATTGAAACAAAACCAGGATAGTTTTCAACATCTGTAGTAATTGTAAGCTGACCACCAGGCTGCATTCCCGTTACTACAATTGGCTCTAAGTTTGCACGTGCTGCATATATAGCAGCAGCATAACCCGCTGCTCCAGATCCAATAATAAGAACTTTTGTACTAAATCTATAATTCTTCACTGTATGAGTTTAGATAATCAGCTACTCCTTCATCGCTTGCCTGCATTGCTGGCTTACCTTTTTTCCACCCTGCTGGACATACTTCACCATGCTCCTCATTATGTTTAATTGCATCAACGATTCTAACGAATTCATCGATATTACGCCCTAAAGGCAAATCATTTATCGATTGATGACGTACAATAAATTTATCATCAATAACGAAAGTTGCTCTCAGCGCAATTGAGTCATCATATAAGACCCCATAGTCTCTTGATATAGACTTTTTGATATCAGACACTAAAGTGTAGCTAACCTCTCCAATACCACCATCATTAACTGGAGTGTTTCGCCATTTATAATGTGAAAATTTTGAATCTACACTTATTCCTATCACTTCAATACCACGCTTTGCAAACTCATTTATTCTATTATTGAGCGATATCAATTCAGTTGGACAAACAAAAGTAAAATCAAGTGGATAGAAAAAAAGGACAGCATACTTATTTTTTATGTGCTTACTCAGACAGAAATCATCAACAATTTCTCCGTCAGAGAGAACAGCTGAAGCAGTAAAATCGATAGCAGATTTTGTTACAAGATTCATAATTGACTTATTCTTTTAAAACAACTCTAATTTTACACTTGATGAACTTATATGCAAGTTTTCTTTAGTTTTAGCCCTATAAAAACTTCCTAAAATAGCTCTTCTTTTTTACCGATAAGATACAATCCAGATTGGACACTGAGTTGGTGAGTATAAAATTCTACGTCATTCCACCATGAACCGTCATCCCGCGATTCATTCGCGGTATCTCTTAGCATAGATCCCACTAACATGTAGCGGGATGACGATTGTCGTTTAGCTACAAACGTTAAGAAATTTACTAAACGAAAAAAAAGGCAAAAGAAGCCCTGGTCATTGTCTATTTTCTGTATTGGCGTTTTTTTAAGTCTTAAACACTTCAATTTAGCTGCTTTTAAGTGCAACTCACCTTAGTTTAAATGTTTAAGAAATTTACTAAGCAGAAAAAAAGGCAAAAGAAATCGCGTGTTAGCTAGTTGTCACTCTCTAATCCTGCCAATTGGCGTACTATACTGTCTTAAACGACTTATAAACGCGTTTCAGCTTGTGTAGGTAAAAACCTAGAAATATTGTGAAGACATAAGGTGCACATAGTGCAAAAAATTAAAAATAAGACGCCAACTACATTGTTTTCTTGCTGTTTAATCTGCACAGATGAAGATAACTGAATACCTTCAGTTTCATGATAAGGGGGCTGACGGAGTTTGTCAAGTAAGTTTTGCATTTCTGTGAGCTACCTGCTAACCGACAGCTAACATTAACTACCAATATCGTATCTGAAGAAGCCCCCTGGCCATTCTAAAAAATTTAATGCTGAGTACACCTTACTTTTGGCTTCCTCTATAGTGCTCCCTTCTGCTACTATATTTAGCACTCTTCCGCCATCTGAAACCCAATTACCACTCTCATCTAATTTAGTACCAGCGTGAAATACCAATATACCAGGAATGCTTTCAATTTTATCTAATCCCTTAATTACTTCTCCCTTTTGATAATCACCCGGATAGCCTTTACTTGCAACAACTACACAAACTGTAGATTTGTTGTTAAGTTCCACCATTTTGACATTTAACTTTCCTTCTGCAGCTGACAACATCAATTTTAACAAATCGCAATTTGAATCAAATCTAGGTAATATAGATTGCGTTTCTGGATCACCGAATCTAACGTTATACTCGAGAAGTTTTGGGCCATCTCTGCAAATCATTAAACCAGCAAAGAGTACTCCCTTATAAGGCGTACCCATGTTAACCAATGCTTGAGCTGTAGGGTATATTATTTTTTGGATGATTTTTTGCTCCATGTCCTTACTTATAATTGAAGGTGATGAGTACGATCCCATACCCCCAGTATTTTGGCCTTCATTATTTTCATTCACTCTCTTATAATCTTTTGCGCACCCAAGAGTTACTACTTTCAACCCATCAACAAGAGCAAAAAAGCTTACTTCTTCTCCAATTAAAAATTCTTCTATGATTATTTCTTCACCTGATTCACCAAATTCTTTCTCCACTAGCATTGAATCTATTGCTGAAAAAGCTTCGTTTTCTGCGCAACATATCATCACGCCTTTCCCTGCCGCAATTCCATTTGCTTTCACTACAAGTGGAAACTTTATTTTATTGCTACGTACAAAATCTTTAGCTAATCCTTCATCAACAAAACACTCGTACTTGGCAGTTGGTATGCCATATCGCTTGCATAGCCCTTTGGTGAAAGACTTTGATCCCTCAAGTTTTGCAGTTGCTTGACTCGGAGCAAAAACATTTATTCCCTCTGCAACTAAATCATCAGCAAGCCCATCAATTATTGGTTGTTCTGGACCAATAACAACCAACTCTATATTTTCTCTCTTGCAAAATTGTGTAACATCCACTGAATTTTGAATATTTACATCCACAAGAGTCCCAAGATCTTTCATAGCTTGGCGACCAGGAGTTACATATAACTCAGTCAAGATAGGAGATTTTTTTAGAGCCCAAAGTAGAGCGTGCTCACGTCCACCAGAACCTATAACCAGAACCTTCATCTTTATTTCCTCGCTTTTCTATATGTCAAAATTATTATTTGCTTATAACAGTATCATTACTCATGTATTTTTGCAACACGTTTGGTATTGCAATCGACCCGTCAGAATTTTGATAATTCTCCATTATGGCAACAATCGTTCTTCCTATAGCTAAAGCTGAGCCGTTTAAAGTGTGAACATATTTTTTTATCTTTTTATCAGTTTCTGAAGAGTATTTAGCGTTCATCCTTCTTGCTTGAAATGCACCACAATTTGAGCAGCTTGATATTTCTCTATATTTATTTTGCTCAGGTAACCATACCTCTATGTCATAAGTCCTTTGTGCAGCAAAACCCATATCACCACTACACAGTAGCATTACTCTATACGGTAATTCTAGTTTTTTTAATATCTCTTCAACAACACTCGTCATGCGCTCAAGTTCATCATTTGATTGGTCTTCAGTTGTAATACTCACCAACTCCACTTTACCAAATTGGTGTTGCCTTATCATGCCTCTCGTGTCTCGCCCTGCGCTGCCTGCTTCTTTACGAAAACACTCTGAATACGCAGTAAAACGAATAGGCAGTTCTTTTTCCTCTACTATTTTATCAGCAACCAAATTTGTTAAAAACACTTCACTTGTGGGAATCAACCTCAATTCGTCGGTAGTTAAATACGAATCGTCAGAAAATTTTGGTAGCTGACCAACGTTATACATAGCTTCGTTTTTCACCAAAGCTGGGTGGTACACCTCAGTATAGCCAAATTCATTAACATGCATTTCAAGCATAAAATTTATTAGCGCTCGTCCAAGCTTAGCTAACTGTCCTTTTAATATCGCAAATCTTGATCCGGAAATTTTCGCCGCTTGTTCGAAGTCCATTAAACCTAATTTTTCTCCGAGTTCATAATGAGATTCTGGTACAAAATCAAACTGTCTTTTTCCTCCATATCTTCTCACCTCTAAATTAGAGTTCTCATCTGCGCCTATTGGCACATCTTGCGCAGGAATATTCGGCAAGTTAGATAAAACATTCACTAACTTATCCTTTTCTGCTTGTTCCTTTAAGCTAATTGCCTCTATCTCATTCGTGATGTTTTTTGATGATTTTATTTGCTCTTCACAGGGGCTCTTGCTCATTTTAAGCTTCTTTATTTCCTCTGTGATTTCATTGCGCTGCCTATTTAAATCTTGCAATTTAGTGGTTAATGACCTTTTCTCGTGATCAATTTCTAATATCTCTTTTGCAGTAAACTCTCTTATCCCCCTGCTTTTCATTGCCTTTTCAAATCCTTCAGGGTTTTTGCGTATATATTCTATATCGTGCATATATTGTGCTATTACTAACATTATTACTGTACTTCAAAAGCTCTTAATATTCAATATTTTCTCATACTACTAAAATTATTATGGTTGATTTTTTTGTTAGAATTTGTTAAAATTTAATTAACTTAGCGTTCATAGGATATAGTATGTCGGGCATCATAAAAAAATATAATCAATTTAAAGAGAGCACTTACTTTGCTGGTGGAAAATTCGTTATCTACGCTACTTGTGTATACCTAGCAGCCACATTTGCTGTTGGCTATTTGGGGTTGATAATAGGATTCCCTCTATTGACCTTTCCACTTGCTATGCTCATCTCTAACCCCGTAGTTTGGGTTTTAATGGGAATAATTCTTACAGTAGCATACAAAATGGTTGTTGAACCTTTATTTTACTTAGCAAAGAACTATATTAATGGAAAAGGAGCAGGTCAAGGTGAGCAAAAAACTCAAGATGGAGATAGTGGTATTGTACCAGGCAGTGAACCCGATTCAAGGAACAGTAGTCGTAGAAGCTCTTTGGATAGTGGTTTGGGTGGTAAAGAGTTTCATGAAAATTTGGACACTCTTGTGCATCAAACAAATAGAAAGAATTACGCTTACTGGTTGCAGCAACATGATATTGCTAATATTGCAAGAATTAAATATAAGTATTCAGAAGGTTTTACGGATGGTGTATTCTTCTGTATTCCTGGTAATCTTGAAACCTTGAGTGAAAGGTTGGGAGAATATAAAAATAAAGCAGAACGAGAGAGTTCGAAAAGGATATTTACTTCAGTTATTAATTTGGGTGGTAATCATTGGGTAACGCTAGTTGTTGCATACAACTCGGATAATAAACAATTTAGAGCTTATTATTGTGATTCTTTTAGTGCTGATTTACCAAGTCCTGGTAGTCAACGTAAGAAAATAGAACTTGCAAATGCAATTAAAGAATTGGTTACACCTCTTACTGATCAAGCTAGTGAGTTGAATGCGCAAGGAAAAAAAGAAATGAGTAAAGATGTCAAAGAGACAGCACAAACGTGTCGGAACAAGAAAAATGAATTAATTAATGTCCCAATAAATACTGATAATATAGTGAGCGCACTGGAAGCAGTTTTGGAAATAGAGAACTGTAATATAAGAAGCTCCGGAGCCAAACAACAAAGCGATGGACATAATTGTGGAATATTTGCATTGGAAAACGCTCATAGGATTACGCAAATGCTCAACGAAGGTAAATCATTTGATGAAATTGACGCAGAGTTATCGGAATACAAGCCTAATCCAGAACAATTGCAAAAGAAAAGAAGAGAGTTTACAAAAGCGCTTATGGAAGATGAAAAATGGAAGGAAGATCTAGAAAAAGGGATTTTATGCGATCTTCCACCAGGAACGGACACCTCTCTTACCTCAAGGGTGCAGAATACAGCTCAGTTTGCTATATAGTTTACAATGAAGGATTACCATTAACCTTATGCCCCTCCAAATAGGAAGTTTGACGATTGATTCTTCAGTTGTTTTAGCTCCAATGTCAGGGGTAACTGATTATCCGTTTAGAAGTATTGTAAAGAAGCTAGGTGCAAGTTTGTTAGTTTCAGAGATGATTGCAAGCAGAGCTATGATTATGCAAACTCGTCAGAGTCTGCAAAAAGCAAAAGTCGATGAATTAACTGCTGTGCAGCTTGCTGGATGCGAGCCGGATGTAATGGCAGAAGCTGCAAAACTAAATGAGGATATGGGTGCAAAAATAATAGATATAAATTTCGGTTGTCCTGTTAAAAAAGTTGTAAACGGTTATGCAGGATCAGCGCTAATGCGTGATGAGAAAAAAGCCGCTGAGATAATTGAGGCCGTGGTCAAAGCAGTGAATGTGCCAGTTACGGTGAAAATGCGCACTGGATGGAACGATGAAAATCGCAATGCACCGAGGCTTGCGAAAATTGCCGAAGACTTAGGAGCAAAAATGATCACTGTGCATGGAAGAACGAGGGCACAGCTCTATAACGGCCAAGCAGATTGGAAATTCGTTAGAAATGTTAAGGAGCAAGTGAAAATTCCAGTTATAGTAAATGGCGATATTAAAAATTTAAATGATATTCAGAATGCTCTCAAAGAATCTGGAGCAGACGGAGTGATGATAGGTCGTGGTGCCTACGGTAAACCTTGGCTGATTAATCAAGCAATGAACTTTCTCAGTGGAAGTGAAACTTCTGAGCCAACAGCTTCAGAGAGATTAAGCATCATACTCGAGCATTACGACAATATTCTTGAGTACTATGGAAATGACACAGGAATAAAGATGGCCCGCAAACACATAGGTTGGTACAGTAGCGGGCTTCAAAGCTCATCTGAATTTCGCATGAGAGTAAATAACATGACAGATAGCACAGAAGTGAAAGAAAATATTATTGGCTTTTTTGGTCAAGAGACACACTAGCTGTACTCAATTCGACTGATCATATGCCACTACGCTCTCTTCCTCACCAGAGTGTAAATGACAATTATTATCCATAAACCATTTCTCGTCATAAGTTTCAATATCAAAATATTTTTCATATTTATCTATATTATCACAAAGTGAAAGTGCTCTGATCTTATTCATAATCAAACCTGTACCAGCAGGAATTAATCTTCCTACTATAACATTTTCTTTTAATCCACTTAAAGGATCACTCTTCCCGCAGAATGCTGCTTCTGTAAGTACTTTTGTTGTCTCTTGGAAAGAAGCAGCAGAAATAAAGGAGCTAGTTTCAAGACTTGCCCTAGTAATCCCCTGCAGAATAGGAAGATAATGAGCAGGCCGTTTGCCAGAGTTACTCATAGCATCATTTTCCCTATCAACTTCCAGCTTGTCAATGCTTTCGCCAACCAAGTACATAGTATCACCAGGATCAGTAATTTCCACTTTTTGTAGCATTTGTTTTAAGATCACCTCTAAATGCTTGTTGTCTATACGAACACCCTGCAATCTATAAACTTGCTGTATTTCAGAAATCATATAGTGTGCTAAAGCTTCTAACCCAAGCACACGTAAAATATCATGGAGATCAGGGTCACCATCCATCAATAGATCACCTTTACGTACAAAATCACCTTCATTGACTATTACATGCTTACTTCTTGATACCAAATATTCAACTGGAGAAATTTGTTCATCTACAGGTTTAATTAATATACTGCGTTTTCCTCTACGGTCTTTTTCAGAAAACGCTACATAGCCATCTATCTCACTAACAATAGCATACTCTTTAGGACGACGTGCTTCAAATAACTCTATAACCCTCGGCAAACCACCAGTAATATCACGAGTTTTAACTGACTCTCTTGGTGTTCTTGTAATAACATCACCTGCATGAACCTTCTGGCCATTTTGTACATTGAGCACTGCACCAATTGGTATAAAATAACATGCTTCAACGCCACTTGCGAGTGTCATTACTTCACCATTATCGTCAAGCAGCACAATACGAGGACGTAAACTAGCTCCACCAGAATGCAATTTCCAGTCTTTTACTACTTTGCTTGATATTCCTGTAGATTCATCCATCACTTCAGTGATCGAAATTCCATCTTTTAAGTCCTGATAAGACACTGTACCAGTCTTCTCCGTGATAATAGGCAATGTATAAGGATCCCATTCCGCAACTTTATCGCCAATTTTTACTGACCCACTCTCATCCACATAAAGTTTAGCACCGTAAGGTACACTATGCTTCAACTTCTCACTACCAAGGCTATCAACCAACACGACTTCACAGGAACGGCTTATCACAATTTTATTTCCGTTTCTATCTATAATTATATTACTATTGTTTAACTTTATTTTAGCACTAATAGAAGCTATAATATTTGAGGATTCAACACCTCTAGTCATTACCCCACCTATATGGAAAGTACGCATCGTTAACTGAGTACCTGGCTCTCCAACAGATTGAGCAGCTATAACACCAACTGCTTCACCTATTGAAACAATTTTACCAGTTGCAAGGTCTCTTCCATAACACAAAGAACACACACCAGGACTTATTTCACAAGTTAAAGGCGATCTAATTTTTACAGCATCAAGACCTGCAATGCTGATTTCCTTTACTTTATCCTCATCAATTAATTCCCCTGCTTTTACTAATAATTCTTTTGTCACTGGGTTATATATACCATTTGCAGATGTTCTACCCAGCACAACACTCTCTAGAGATGCAACTATAGTACTTCCTTCAACTGTAGCTCTCACAACAAGACCATTTTTTGTTTTACAGTCATACTTTGTAACTATGCAATTTTGAGACACATCAACTAAACGACGAGTTAAGTATCCAGAGTTTGCAGTTTTAAGCGCAGTGTCAGCTAAACCTTTACGCGCACCGTGAGTAGAATTAAAGTATTCAAATACGTTCAATCCTTCACGGAAATTAGAAATTATAGGTGTTTCTATAATCTCACCAGAAGGTTTGGTCATGAGCCCTCGCATTCCTGCTAGCTGTTTCATCTGTGAAGTAGAACCCCTTGCACCAGAGTTAACCATCATATACACTGAGTTGTACTTACTATTTCCATCATATATAGATATTGCTTTTAACATATCATTAGCTATCATATCCGTACACTTAGACCATTCATCTATAACCTTGTTATACCTCTCACTTCTAGTTATTAGCCCATCTTGATATTGCATAGAGAATTTCTTAATTTCACCCCTCGCGTGATCAACATGTGTAGCTTTAGTTTCAGGTATAACCAGATCACAACGACCAAAAGAAACACCAGAAAATGTGGCATACCCAAAGCCAAGTACCATTAATTTATCAGAAAATGCCACTGTAGCACTTTGACCACAGTTACGATATACTAAATCAACTATAACAGTTATTTCCTTGACTGTTAATATCTGATTTATTAGATCGAAGCCTAGATTCTCATGCTTAGGAAAAATTTGCCATAATATTAAACGGCCAGGAGTTGTACAAACAGTTTTATAGTGAGTTTCACCGCTGCTATTAATATACTCCATCCTATACTTTATACTAGAATGAATATGTAAAGTACCATCACTCAAAGAATGCTCAACTTCACAAAAAGCACCAAAAGATGGTAAATTATCTTCCTTAGGTTCTTGTAAAGTCAGATAATATATACCAAGTACTATATCTTTACTAGGAACTATAATCGGTCTGCCATTAGAAGGACTTAAAACGTTATTAGTGGACATCATCAACACCCTAGCTTCAAGCTGAGCTTCCAATGAAATTGGCACATGCACTGCCATTTGGTCACCATCAAAATCAGCATTAAATGCCGTACAGACAAGCGGATGAAGCTGTATTGCTTTGCCTTCAATAAGGATTGGCTCAAAAGCCTGAATACCAAGTCTATGTAGCGTAGGCGCTCTATTCAACAAAACAGGATGCTCTTTTATTACCTCTTCAAGCATATCCCAAACTTCTGGTTTTTCTGCTCTTATCAACTTACTAGCAAACTTAATAGTTGGAGCCATACCATACATCTTAAGCTTTGAGTAAACAAAAGGTTTGAATAGTTCAAGAGCCATTCTTTTTGGTAATCCGCACTGATTTAGTTTCAAAGTTGGACCAACAACTATTACAGAACGTCCAGAGTAGTCTACCCTTTTTCCTAAGAGGTTCTGGCGAAAACGACCCTGTTTTCCTTTTAACATATCACTAATGGACTTTTTATATCCAACAGCACCAGCTTTGTTTACCAAAGTATTACGACGACTATTATCAAAAAGAGAATCAACTGCTTCTTGTAACATCCTTTTTTCATTACGAATCATAATCTCAGGAGGGTTTAAGCTCAACAATTTCCTCAACCTGTTATTTCTATTAATAATAGTCCTATAATGATGATTCAGATCAGAAACTGCAGGACGACCACTTTCAAGCGATACCAAAGGACGCAAATCAGGTGGTAAAATAGGTATAGTTGTAAGTATCATCCACTCAGGCCTATTTCCAGATTTAATGAAGTTTTCAATAATACGCAATCTCTTTATAATTTTCTTTCTTCTTATCTCAGAAGCAACAGACTCTAATTCTAGTCTTAAATCCTTCCTAATTTCATGTAAATCAAGGCGCGTTAGCAACTCTCTTATAGCTTCAACACCTTGCATAGCTACAAAACTATCGATCCCATAGCTATCTTTAGCTTCATTATAAGCTTTTTCACTAATAATCTCACCTTTTTCAAAAGGCGAAACAAGAGGATCTATCACGATATAATTATCGCTATATAAAATATTCTCAATATCTCTGAGAGACATATCCAATAATGCTCCAATTCTTGAAGGAAGCGATTTCAAAAACCATATATGAGCAACAGGAGATGCAAGCTCTATATGACCCATCCTTTCTCTTCTTACTTTAGAAGATGTAACTTCTACTCCGCATTTTTCACATATGCGACCTCTGTGTCTTCTTTTTTTGTATTTTCCACATAAACATTCATCGTCATTGACAGGGCCAAAAACCTTAGGGCAAAATAATCCACCTTTCTCAACTTTGAACGTACGATAATTTGCAGTTGAAACATCTTCTATCTCACCACAAGATATACGCTTAATACTTTCAGGGCTAGCAATCGATATGCTAACCTCATTAAAAGGTTGTGCAATGTTAGTGTGAGATATATCTTCAATCACTACATCATTTTGCTTTAAATCTACATTTAAACATAAAGAACGTAGTTCTTTTATCATCACATTAAAGGATTCAGGAATTCCACATTCAAAATTACTGTCACCTTTTATTATCGATTCGTAAATCTTAACTCTACCATTAATATCATCAGACTTCACAGTTAACATTTCCTGCAAAGTATAAGCAGCACCATAGGCTTGTAATGCCCAACATTCCATTTCACCAAAACGCTGACCACCAAAATGAGATTTTCCTCCTAGAGGTTGTTGAGTAACCAAACTATAAGGCCCTACTGAACGCGCATGAATTTTACCATCAACCAAGTGGTGCAACTTAAGCATGTACATGTAACCAACTGTAACCTTGCGGTCGAATTTTTCACCACTGCAACCGTCATATAATACAGCTTGTCCAGAGTTATCCAAACCAGCAAGTTCAAATAATTTTGCTATTTGTTCATCTTTTGGACCCTCAAATACAGGTGCAGCAACAGGAACGCCATCACGTAATTTACGTGCAAATTCAATGAGATTATTATCACTAATATTACGAATATCATTACAGATAGATACGTTACTACCATAGCTATAAACCTCAATCAGGAAATTACGTAAATTGCTGTATGAACTTTTACAAGAGTTCAAATAGTTCTCTACTAACGCATTCAACTCGTCATTTAGTGCATTTTTATTAGGTGTATTTAAAACAGAAGCCATTATTTCATCATCATCAATATTTTCAATTTTTTTATTGTCAAGGTATGCTACTGCAAATTGTGTAAAATTATCATCGTTAAGGGACCTAATTCCCTTGCAAAAAGCACTTTTGATTTTATTGATCTCATCGAGAATATTACTTACCCTTTCCCCTAATTTTCTACAAGCCCAACCTACATGCGTTTCCAGTATTTGCCCTACATTCATTCGTGAAGGAACACCAAGAGGGTTAAGAATAATATCAACAGGAGTACCATCTTCCAAATAAGGCATATCTTCCACTGGCACAACTCGAGAGATCACACCTTTATTCCCATGTCTACCAGCCATTTTATCCCCTGGTTGCAGACTATGTTTCACAGCAATGAAAACTTTTACTGACATCGACACACCTTGAGGCAGGTCATAACCTTCATGTAATTTTTCTACTTTTCGCTTAAACTGTGCTATTGCATGTGATACTTTTTCATCAAAATCTTTTTTTAAGCTCTTAACTTGCTCAGAAATGGATTGGTTTTTTAATCCTATACCCCACCATTGCTCACGTTCAATAGAGTCAAATTTTTCTCGATCTTGAGAACCAGAATTAATAAGAAGTTTCTTCAGTTCATCATAGAAATATTCACTAGTAACATTGATTATATAATCTCGCTCTTCCTCAAAGTCATTTACCTCTTTTTGTTTGATGAGTAATGCCCTTTCATTTTCTTCAACCCCCCTGCGTGTAAAGACTTGTACATCAATTACTGTCCCTTCAACATCTGGAGATGTATATAAAGAGGAATCTGCACAATCGAATGACTTTTCACCAAAAATTGTCATTAATAACTTCGTTTCAGGAGGCAATGAAAGAGAAGGTTTAGGTGTAACTTTACCTACCAGAATATAGCCTGGACCAACTCTTGTACCAATTTTCACTATACCACTATCATCCAAGTGATATAGATTTTCTTCATTAACACCAGGTATAGCACGAGTTATTTTTTCTGATCCTAAAGGGGTATCATGTACAACACAGTCAAATTCTTCTATATGAATAGAAGTAAAGAGATCTTTTTTAACAACTTCACTAGAAATAATAATAGAGTCTTCAAAATTATAACCTTGCCAAGACATAAAAGC
The DNA here is from genome assembly GCF_964028555.1 of Wolbachia endosymbiont (group A) of Pipizella viduata. Lineage (NCBI taxonomy): Bacteria > Pseudomonadati > Pseudomonadota > Alphaproteobacteria > Rickettsiales > Anaplasmataceae > Wolbachia > Wolbachia endosymbiont (group A) of Pipizella viduata. Next base: position 373,939 of record NZ_OZ034787.1, read on the forward strand.
GACTAGCAAATTTTTACCAAGCGCCAACTCACCACTGTTAATTGCAGGACCATCAGCTATTACATCACCCTTTTTAACATAATCACCTACGCACACTAGCGGTCTTTGATTAATACAAGTATTATGGTTAGAACGCTGAAATTTCCTTAGATGATAAATATCTACGTCCAAGTAGTTAACCCTTTCTTTATCAAAAGCACGTATAACTATAGAGTTACTATCAGAACTATCAACTATGCCATCGCGTTTTGCTAAAACTACAGCACCAGAGCCAGAAGCTACAAAAGACTCCATACCAGTAGCAACCAGAGGAGCGGTAGGCTTCAATAAAGGTACGGCCTGACGTTGCATATTTGAGCCCATTAATGCTCTATTAGCATCATCATTTTCTAAAAATGGAATCAAGGAAGCCGCAACTGATATTACCTGCTTAGGAGATACGTCAATGTAACTCACCTGATCACTACTTACCATAATGAAACTACTAGCATATCTACAGTATAGCATATCATCAACAAAGCAATTATTTTCATCGAGCTTTGCGCTGGTATCAGCTATATAATATAAACCTTCATCTATGGCAGACAGATACTCAATTTGATCAGTAACAACCCTATTAACTACTTTTCTATAAGGACTTTCAATGAAACCATATTTATTAATACGCGCGTATATAGCTAAACTGTTGATTAACCCTATATTTTGCCCTTCAGGAGTCTCAATAGGGCAAATTCTTCCATAATGAGTTGGATGAACATCACGCACTTCAAATCCTGCCCGTTCTCTTGTTAAACCGCCAGGACCTAACGCGGACAACCTTCTTTTATGTGTTATTTCAGATAACGGATTAGTCTGATCCATAAATTGAGATAATTGAGAAGAATTGAAGAAATCTCTTAAGACACTAGTTAACACTTTTGGATTAATAAAATCAGATGGAGAAACTTTATCTAAACTAGAAGTGGACATAGAATCAACTATTGCGCGTTCCAATTTCAACAACCCAGTTCTAAATTGATTTTCTATAAACTCTCCAACTGATCTTACTCTTCTGTTTCCTAAATGATCAATATCATCTACGGATCCTTGACCGTCACGTAACAATACTATTTTTTTTACAATTTCAATAATATCTTCATACGTTAAAACAGTTAAATCCTCATCATAATTTAATCCAAGGTAAGAGTTAAGCTTCAACCTACCAATGTTAGACAAATCATAATATTCCGGACTGAAGAAAAGATTACGGAAAAACTCCTCTACTATCTCTAAAACAGGAACTTCACCAGGACGCAAAACTCTATATATTTCATATAGCGCATCCTGATAAGACATGTTTTCGTCTAAGAAAAGCGTATTTAATATATAAGGTCCAACAGATACATTATCTATGTTCAATACTGATATTTCATCCACAGACAATAACTCAAGCTTCTTTATGTCTTCCAGCTTTATAGATTCACCAGCAGATAAAATTTTCGTAGAGCTAGCACTATCCATTAAATCTTCTGCGAGGAATAAACCACATATAGAATTAAAAGGAACCAGATACTCTTTCAATTCATTATCATATAGCTTTTTAGCTAGTCTTGAGGTGATACGAACGTTAGCTTTAAGCAGCACATTACCTTCAATATCCATTAAGTCGAAAGGCAACCTCACTCCTTTAAATTTATCAGGAACAAAAGGCACTTTCCAACCATCTTTATGTTTTACATACTTTATTTTCTCATAAAATCTATCGAGTATATCATTATTTGATAGACCTAACGCCTTTAACAAAACTGAGATTGGCAATTTTCTTTTTCTATCAACACGAAAATACAAATGGTCTTTAACATCAAATTCAATATCAAGCCAAGAACCCCTATAAGGAATAATTCTAGCAGAATAGATCAATTTACCAGAATTGTAAGTTTTTCCCTTATCGCTATCAAAAAATACACCAGGAGACCTATGCATTTGTGAGACAATAACTTTTTCTACACCATTAATGATGAAAGTGCCCTTATCAGTCATCATAGGCAACCCACAAAAGTGGACTTCCTGCTCTTCTATAGATTTTACAACGGTTGCAAGTTTAGAATGATCTCCACTCTCTTTAATCGATTTATATTCATCAAGAGAAATACCATCCTGCATAACAACAAGACGTATAGAAGCAATAACCTGAGCAGAAAAAGTTACACCACGCTTTATACACTCAGATTCATCATACTTAGGATCATCTACCCTACAACTTATAAACTCAATAGTAGCCCTACGCAAAGGATCATTTATTGGAAAGATTGTATGAAAGATAACTTCAAGTCTTTCATTACCCTTATTCTTAGGAGCAAATGAATCATACGATTCTTTTTGAACCTTAACCAAATCCAATAAAGAATCTTTTAAATCAATCGACCTAGAATAAGAAACTCTAGGAACAAAAGCACCAGAAGCGTACATATAAGAAGAATCAACCATTAAAATACCCCAAACTAATTAAAAGAGCTATATCAATATAAAATTAATACATTAAATATTATTCAAGCTCCACTTTAGTTGCTCCTGCTTCAATAAGTTTTTGCTTGATTTTTTCTGCTTCGTCTTTAGGAACATTAGCAGTTAAATCTTTAGGTAAAGATTCAACCAACTCTTTTGCTTCTTTTAAACCCAATGTAGAATTAACTTCTCTCACAGCTTTAATAACTCCTATTTTTTTACTCGCATCAATTTCTTTAATCACAACTTTATACTCAGCTTTTTCTTGAGCAGCAGGAGCAGCAGCATTATCACTAATAGGCGCCCCAGCACCAACAGCCCCACCAAGAAAAGAACCAGCAGGCAACCCTATTTTCTCTTCTAGAACTTTTACAAGTTCAGAAGCCTCTAATAGGTTTAAAGATAATATTTTATCAACCAAATCACTTGTTACATTACTCATAATTACCACCTTACTTAACAACAAATTTATTTTTTAGAACTATAATAATCCAAAACTCTCATAAGCCTCATAGAAGATGAATTAATAGACAACGCCAATCGAGCAGGAATATCATAAGATATTAAACGCATAATTTTAACACGCAACTCATCCAAAGAAGGCAACTTAGCCAGTTTATTAACATCTTCCACTGTTAACAATTCATTTATATGAGCCGCGCAAATCACAGACATTTTTTCTTTGTTAGCATTAATAAAATCAACTATTAACTTTGCAGTTTCTACTATGCCACTAGAGTATATAATAGCAACAGAACCAGAAAATTTGCCTGATAAATAAGAAAATTTACCAGTCCTTTCCAAAGCCAAGCGCGCTAGAGTGTTTTTAACTACTAATACCCCACCTGCTATAGACTTCAGGCTATTCCTCAGAGTTAATGAATCATTAGCATTTATAGATTTAAAATTTACTAATATCAAGAAATCATTATTTACAAATAAGTTTATTGTGCTCTGTATAAATTCATCCTTATTTTTACGCTTCACGGTATCACTCCCTTAAATTATATCTTCCACTTTGCTTATCTTATAAGCTTCACCCATAGTTGAATTTAAAAAAACACCCTTAAAGTAAATTCCTTTCGCAGAAATAGGTTTATTATCTTTAATTACTTTAAGAAAGGCTTTTAAATTTTCTAGCAAGTCATCAATATCAAATTTAATATTTCCTAATTTACCATGAATAACACCATTTTTATCTGTTCTAAATTTTATCTGACCAGACTTAATGGTTTTAATAGCTTCTGCAATGTTAGAAGTCACAGTACCAAATTTAGGGTTAGGCATCAGCCCTTTAGCACCCAATACTTTTGCAATAGGAGTGATTTTTGCCATAAAATCAGGAGTAGTAATGCACCAATCAACATCTAATTTTCTACCTTTTTTTATTTCTTCAACTAAATCCTCTCCTCCTGCAATATCAGCACCAGCTTTTTCAGCTTCTAATAAATGTTTATCTTGAGCGAAAACAGCTACTTTAATATTCTTCCCGATACCTTTAGGCAAAACTACTGTACCACGCACCTGCTCTTCAGATTTACGTGAATCTACGCCTAAATTGACTGCAATATCAACTGATTCATTAAATTTTGCTGAAGCAGACTCAATAATCTTCTTTAAACACTGCTTAGGATTATCATTATATGTATTCATTTACCTAACCTTCCACAACTTCTATACCCATAGATTTTGCAGTGCCTACAACCATTTTCACTGCTGAATCTTCATTATCCACTTTCATATCAACCATCTTGCACTTTGCCACTTTAATTATAGCAGACATAGGTAATTTAGCCACTAATTCTTTACCAGGATTACCAGAACTTTTACTTAATTTAGCCTCCTGCTTAAGTAAATAAGCCACAGGTGGACCGCTGACAGTAAAATCATGAGAGCGATCATCCTTTATGGAAATTCGCACTGTTACTAAATCGCCTACTTTATAATTAGCGTTAGCAGCGCTAGTAACTTTATTAAAAGCTTCACAAAACTTAGGAACAGGTATACCACGTGGACCAAGTACTGAAGCAATTTTCGGTCCTGGAATTGCTTTCCCAGCTTCCATAAGTAAGTTAATCTTAGCAACTATAACACTCATAATTAATCCTCTATTTTCTCTACTTGAGCCAGATCAAGCTCTATTATTGTCGGCTTACCTAAAATTGATACTTCCACATTAATAATTTTTTTCTCATCGTTTACCATATTTACCTTACCAGTAAAATTTTGAAAAAGACCATCATTAATTTTCACTTTTTCACCTTTTTCATAACCATAACCTAACTTCTTTGTCTCTTGAGCATTATAAAGTGCATTACACATTGAGTGAATCTCATCGTCCAAAATCACCTTTGGAATATTACCATTTTTCAAAAACCCATAAACCTTAAGAGATTTTGGTATATTATTGATAAAATTCAATACTTCATCGCATAAATTCACGTATAAAAAGACATAACCAGGAAAGCATTTCCTTCGTGTAGCAATTTTTTTAGATTTTAACTCTACTTCACTTAGCTCTTCATATGGAATAAAAACTTCCTTAAAGTAAACATTAACACTCAATCTCATAGAATTTTCCAATATATGTTGGCGCACTTTCTCTTCACAATTGGAAGCAACTCTCAAGATATACCATTTATATCTATTAAATTCTTTACACTTTAAACTTATCTCATCATCTGAAATCATCTCAAAATCACCAGATTCGCCACTGCAGAATCCAGGCGTTTGATTCAAAATATTTTTGCTTTCATCACATAGATGCATATATACATACACTTCACATAACTCTTTTATATCAGACTTTGAATTACATACCGTTTGATAAGGAATAAACACTTCCTTAAAATAAACAGCATTACTTACCAATTCGCGTATATTTTGCTCATATCCATAATCAACTCTAATGATATACCATTTATATTCACATTCCATAAATAATTCCAAATAAAGCCTTAATTACGTAAAGAGACATAAAATCCACAAAACAGAAGAAAATCGAAAAGCATAATATAACAATCATCACAACAAATAGAGATGACAACACCTCCTGTTTCTTTACCCAAGCAATTCTTCGTATTTCTTGCTTTATATCATAGAAAAAAACACACAAACTTTTTAACATTTTCACCACAACATTAATGCAGGAGCGATAGGAATTGAACCTACAACCTCTGGTTTTGGAGACCAGCGCTCTACCAATTGAGCTACACTCCTATAACTCAAACTCTCACTCCAAAATTTCAGAAACAACACCAGAACCAACAGTTCTACCGCCTTCTCTTATCGCAAAACGCAATCCCTTATCCATTGCTATCGGTACTTGCAATTCTACTTCTACACTCACATTATCTCCTGGCATTACCATCTCCTTCCCATCTAGCAATTTTATGCTCCCAGTTACATCCGTTGTCCTTAAATAAAACTGTGGCTGGTAATTCGCAAAAAATGGTGTATGCCTTCCTCCTTCCTCTTTCTTTAATATATAAACCTCCGCCCTAAACTTTCTATGCGGCGTTATCGTCCCCGGTTTTGCTAATACTTGCCCTCTCTCCACTTCTTCTCTTTTTGTTCCTCTTAACAATATTCCTACATTGAGTCCTGCACTCCCCTTATCCAGCAACTTCTTAAACATTTCTACACCTGTGCATATCGTCTTTTGCGTCGCTTTCAGACCTATTATCTCTATCTCTTCTCCCGTCTTTATCTCTCCCTTCTCTATCCTTCCTGTTACCACCGTTCCTCGCCCCGATATCGAAAATACATCCTCGATTGGCAATAAAAATGGTAAATCCACAGGCCTTGGTGGAACCGCCACATACTCATCTAACTTTTCCATCAATTTATCTATTGATTTCTTTCCATATTCGCTACTGTCATCCTCCAGCGCTTTCAATGCAGACCCCACTACCACAGGCACTTCATCCCCTGGAAATCCGTATTTATTCAGCAATTCCCTCACTTCCATTTCTACCAAATCTATCATATCAGCATCAGCAACATCAGCTTTATTTATATACACCACGATATATCCAACACCTACCTGCTTCGCTAGCAATATATGCTCTCTTGTTTGTGGCATTGGCCCATCAACCCCCGACACTACCAATATCGCCGCATCCATCTGTGCTGCACCTACTATCATGTTCTTTACATAGTCAGCATGTCCAGGACAATCAACGTGTGCATAATGCCTTTTTTCCGTCTGATACTCAACATGCGCTGTTGCTATCGTTATCCCCCTTTTCCTTTCTTCTGGCGCCTTATCTATCTGATCGTACGCTACAAAATTTCCATAATGCTTTGTTATCGCCGCTGTTAACGTTGTCTTCCCATGATCCACATGTCCTATTGTTCCCACATTTACATGCGGCTTTCCAAATGCTTCCACTACTGCTGTCATAATTATTACCCTTAATTATACTTTAACTTTAACTCATCAACCACATATTGTGGTGCTTGTTCATAATAAGAAAAATGCATACTATACTGAGCTCTTCCCTGAGATATAGAACGCAAAACATTTATATAACCAAACATATTCGCAAGAGGTACGAAAGCAAGAATTATAGTGCTACTATTATGCGTTTCCATACTTGAAACTTGCCCCCTTCTGCTATTTACATCGCCCATGATATCGCCCATATACTCTTCAGGCGTAATGATTTCAACTTTCATTATAGGTTCTAACATTTTTGGACCAGCTTTGTTTGCCATCTCTTTAAAAGCACCTTTAGCAGCAAGTTCAAAAGCTAAAGGACTAGAATCAACTTCATGGAAAGCACCATCAATAAGGGTAGCCTTAAAATCAATAACCGGAAAACCAGAGATCATGCCTCCTTCTTTTATCAACTCTAAACCATTTTGTACACCAGGAATATATTCTTTTGGAATTGCACCACCTACAATTTTACTTTCAAATTGAAACCCAGAACCAGGCTCAAGAGGTTCAAATATAATCTTTACTTTTGCAAATTGGCCAGCACCGCCGGACTGTTTTTTATGAGTATAATCAATTTCAACAGATTTAGTGATAGTTTCACGATATGCAACTTGAGGCGCACCGACGTTAGCTTCAACGTTAAACTCGCGCTTCATTCTATCAACAATAATCTCAAGATGCAGCTCACCCATGCCTTTCAATATAGTCTGTCCACTCTCCGCATTTACTGACATTCTTAAAGAAGGATCTTCTGCAACCAATCTATTTAAAGCAACACCTAATTTTTCCTGATCTGAAGTAGTTTTAGGTTCCACAGCAATTTCAATAACAGGTTCAGGAAATTCCATACGCTCTAATAATATAGGAAAATCAGGTGAACATAAAGTGTCACCAGTAATTGTTCTCTTTAATCCAACTAAGGCAACTATATCGCCAACTTTAGCTTCGTTTATATCTTCTCTGTTATTTGCATGCATAAGCAGCATTCTGCCAATTCCTTCAGTCTCATTTTTTCCCGCATTTAACACAGCGGATTTGGATTTTAACTTACCGGAATAAATACGAATAAACGTCAAGCTGCCTACAAACTTATCCGTCATCACTTTAAACGCAAGAGCAACGAATTTCTCTTTTTCTGAAGGTTTGATCTCAATTTTCTTTTCTGAATCTTTAGGATCAGTTCCAACAATTACATCAACATCAATAGGAGAAGGTAAAAAGTCAACCACACCATCTAAAAGTGGTTGTACGCCTTTATTTTTAAAAGCTGATCCACATAATACAGGAACAAATTTTCCTTTGATGGTTCCATTTCTCACGCATTTTTTCAGTAAATCTACTGGCAGATCATTAGACTCAAAGTAAGTATTCATCGCTTCATCATCCATCTCAGCTGCAGCATCTAATAAAAGATTTCGATATTCTTGAGCCTTGTCAAGCAAATCAGAAGGAATATCTTCATAAGAAAATTTAGCACCCAACGTTTCTTCTTGCCATATAATGGCTTTCATAGAAATAAGGTCAATTATACCTTTGAAATCTTTCTCACTTCCTATTGGCAACTGAATGACTAAAGGTGCTGCACCAAGCTTCGTCTTTATCATATCAACACATCGATAAAAATTTGCCCCTATTCTATCCATCTTATTAACAAAGCAGATACGAGGAACGCTATATTTATCAGCTTGACGCCAAACTGTTTCAGATTGAGGTTCAACTCCAGCAACTCCATCAAATACAGCAACTGCACCATCCAAAACCCTTAAAGATCTCTCAACTTCAATAGTGAAATCAACGTGACCTGGAGTGTCTATTATATTGACCCTATGATCATTCCAAAAACATGTTGTTGCAGCAGATGTGATTGTAATACCACGCTCTTTTTCCTGCTCCATCCAATCCATAGAAGCTGCCCCATCGTGCACTTCACCAATTCTATTTTGCTTACCAGTATAAAATAAAATACGCTCTGTTGTGGTAGTCTTACCAGCATCTATGTGAGCCATTATTCCTATATTTCTGTATTTAGATATCCCAATTTCCATATCACAATTAATTAGCTAACATTAAAAACGAAGATGAGAAAATGCCTTATTAGCCTCAGCCATTTTATATTTTTCTTCGCACATCTTAAACGCACCACCGCGTTTATTATAAGCATCCAGTATTTCAGATTGCAAACAATCAACAGTGGTTTTTCCACTCTTTTTTCGAGCAGCAGAAGTTGCTTTAGCAATCCACCTTAACGCTAAAGAAATCGCTCTATCTTGTCGAACTTCAACAGGCACTTGATAAGTTGCACCACCAATGCGTCGAGAACGCACTTCTATAGAAGGAGTAACATTTCCTACCGCTGTTTCAAAAATTGATAACCCACCTTCGCCTATTTTCTTTTCAGCTAAAGACAAAGCGTCATAGATAATCTTTTCTGCAGTAGATTTTTTACCACATTTCATGATTGTATTAATGAAACGCATCAGCAAAACACTGCCATAACGCGAATCAGGACTTATTTCTCTTTTTTTTGCTTTATTCCGACGAGCCATAAATTTTAACCAGATTTCTTTACACCATATTTTGAACGAGCTTTCTTTCGATTTTGCACGCCACGCAGATCAAGGGCACCTCTTATTATGTGATAACGCACACCTGGCAAATCTTTAACCCGCCCACCACGTATCAAAACAACAGAATGCTCTTGTAAATTATGACCTTCACCAGGTATATAAGCTGTCACTTCACCATACCCACTAATTTTTACTCTGGCTACTTTACGGAGTGCTGAGTTAGGCTTCCTAGGAGTTGTAGTATACACCTTAGTGCAAACACCCCTCCTTTGAGGGTTGCTTTCTCCCAAAGCTGGTACCTTTTTCTTATGGGTCAATCCTAATCTACCCTTACGTATTAATTGATTTATCGTAGGCATATGTTATAAACTCAAGCTCATTAAAATAACTAAGTTTTTAGTTATAAAATAATAAACCTCAATAGTCAATATAAAAATAAACATTACTACTCTAATAATTAAGCTCAACTGCTTTGAAAGCCATCAGTAGACTTCTTGCACTACCTCCCAAGCCACAATTGTCATTCAGTAGAAACGAAAAACTTCCTTGACAAACTCCGCCAGCCCCCTTATTATGACAATAAGGGTATTTATGACTCAAAACTTGTTTTTGACCTGCAGGCTCAATGACAAAATTCGGTAAAAAACTTAGGGTATTTTTTGGCGGATTACATAAAATTATAGCGGCTGCATGTCTTTTTTATTTTTTCTACATTCAGCCAAATCGCGCTTATTTTAAGCGTTAGCACATTATTACAGCGCCACTTACAGTAATATAGAGTCAAAACTCGCTACTCGGGGCTTCTTTTGCCTTTTTTTTATTTGGTAAATTTCTTAAATATTTATAACTAAACGACAACCGTCATCCCTGTAAAGGTCAAGTATCCCGCTACGTGTTAGCGGCTAAGAGATACCGCGAATGAATCGCGGTATGACGGTTCGTGGCGGTATGACGGTTCGCGGTGGCATGACGATAACCTCGTCATCCCGCTGCTTGTTAGCGGGATCTATGCTAAGAGATACCGCGGCGGTATGACGTAGGGGTTGCCAAGAACTTGTCATTCCAGTGCTTGACACTGGAATAGGTGTGTGTATTTGTGAAAAAAAATCTCCATGAAATTTGTGAAGCAATGTGGTGGGACTAGTGCGATTCGAACACACGACCTTCGGATTAGGAGTCCAACGCTCTATCCTGCTGAGCTATAGTCCCGTGTTTCCTACCATTTATGTAAAGTTATAGCAAAAAATCCTTCTCTTTTCTAGATTTCTTGCATAACCAATTTATGACGACAAGAAACATTTCTGTACTTCTTGAGTATAATGCTATTATATTTAATAACATGGTTTAAGTAAGATTAATGCTAGTTAACAACATTGGTTATTTCTATAACAATCAAGACGACTTTGCTTTAAGCAATATAAACATTAAAGTAAAAAAAGGAAGTGTTGCATGTTTATTGGGGCATTCTGGCTGTGGCAAGTCAACAATTTTGAAATTAATTGCAGGGATAGAAAATCCAAAATCTGGAACTATTTTTATAAATGATAGGTTAGTTGCAAGCAATAAGGCATCAGTCGCTATAGAGCATAGAAATATCGGATTGATTTTTCAGCATTCTGCATTATTTCCTCACAAAACAGTAGTAGAAAATATAACCTTTGCTATCCGCAGCTCTTCCAAGAGAGAAAAGCACCTAATTGCATTGGAAATCTTGAAGTTACTCAATATAGAAAAATATGAAAATATGTACCCTAACGCCTTATCTGGAGGACAGCAACAATTAGTTGCAATAGCAAGAGTGATGGCACAAAACCCTGATGTTGTGTTGTTAGATGAACCATTTTCTAATTTGGATATACTGCTCAAGTGCCGAATAAGACAACATATATTGTCCCTTTTTAGAAGTAAAAATATCCCTGTGCTAATGGTAACTCATGACCCGCAAGAAGCATTGAAAGTTGCAGATTTTATCTACGTAATGAAAAATGGTAAAATTATTCAATCAGGAGTTTCTAGCGATATATACCATAGGTCTAAAGATGATACGCTAGCAAAGTTTTTTAGTGAGCTCTCCTCTACTCTATAGTTAAGCGAAAAGTTTCCACTTATTCGCTGCAAGAAAACAATCTAATTTGGAATTGTTATAAAATAATTAAAAAACCTTGATTTATAATTAAATAAAGGTGATATAATCTATGTGTTACTTGACTTCAGTCAAGTTTTAATATTTAAAGGTCAATATTTTAAATGGAGGTGAAAATGAGTTTAGGACCATGGCAATTGTTTCTAGTCTTAATAATAATTTTAGTTCTGTTTGGTGCAGGCAGATTACCGCAAGTTATGGGTGATTTAGGAAAAGGCATCAAAAACCTTAAACAGGAGCTTAAGGACTCAGAAAAATTATCGTCTAATGAACCAGATCGTTAGCGTCCTCATACTTCGTGACACGCACTAAGGTGCGTGTTACTCACTTAAAGCATCAATTATTTTTCAATCTTTCCGCTTAAGCTGTTGCGTCTGCTTCACCTTCCTCTGAATTCATAATTTTTCTAATATTGTTAAAATGCTTTATAGAAATTTTCGCGGTCACTTTATATAGCATACGAACAAGTCTTGTAGTGAAAATTTAAAAATATAATCATTATTATTAATAAATTTTTATACATACTATACTGATAATGCAAGAGTAAATTTATTTAAATAGTGAGGTACGAAAATGAGTAAAAATAACAATCAACAATACAAAAGCTATTCTGAAGATTATAATGGTAAAATAGGTATTAACACTAATGGACAAAAGTTTCAATTAATCAAAAATAACTCAAATCCTGTATACAATTATGAAGTTCGTGATATGGATGGGAATCATATATATAACATTAGAGAACAATGTATACCAAAATTCTTTAATAAGATATATAAGCCTTCAGAGTCAAAGATCTTTGACAAAGCACCAGAAACTATAGAGGAAGTATTACCAAAAGTATTTTCATTCCAAGATGAAGGTATAAAATATAATATAAGGTATGATGACATGTCATCACAAGAGAAATTCCAAATTCAAAAGGACATTCATGTTGCTTATGAAAATTTTAAAAAATTGTTTGATGTAAACAAACCTGAAACAACTTTAAATTTAGAAGTTAATGTTTTTAACAACAAGAATGATTACCAGAAATATAATGAATTAGCTGGCATTGACGCAGATAATGCTTATGGTGTAACTGATGGTAAAGCGATAGTAGTATACAAATTTGCCGGTATGGACTTTGTTTTAGGTCATGAGCTGGGCCATGTGTTCCAAAATGAGCTATTAACAAATATGAAGAATTCATTAGACCCTGAATTAGTTGGAAATTTAATCGGGAATCAAGTAGAAGAAGAAAATAAAAAAGATATAGATAGTGGACAGACAAAAGAATATAAAACTGAAGAATATGAAAATCCAGCTCATAACAAGGCATTAGAGCTTAGAGAAAGCAATGAAGATGATAAAAAAACAAATATAGTGGAGGAAGAGGAAACAGAAGGAGATACACTATATAATAACAAAGAACTCTATAGAGAAAAAAGAGAAGTGCAAAAAGAAACCGCTAAGCTAGATGATAACACAGAAGAAAGTCAATCTACACAAACGAGTGAACCTGGTGTATTTTCATCTATTGCATCTATTTTTAGAAGTTTTATATCATGGATATGGGGCACAGAAGAAGAAAGTGGATCTATCGAATTATCACAGAGTTCATTGTATTCTGATCCATTAAGTGATGAAAGTCATTATTCACAGTCAGATACTAATGATATACTATAACTTTTTTTTATAGGTAGTTTAACCCTTGCGTGTAACCCAAAAAACACGCAAGGGAAAACTGTATTGCATTGATGCTGTAACAAACAACTTCATTTGCACCAACTGCAAGTATAATGACAAAATTACGATTGTACTTTAACTCTAACAATTAACAATAATAAATGTATATTGAAATACAGCAATAATTACGTTAGTTTAAAAGGAATAGTTTGATTAAAGGATAATTGTGCAAAAAAGTGAGAAACTAACTAAAGATAAAAAACTAGCTTCTGATATTCTAAAAGAGGTTGCAGATACCAATAACAATGATAGCGATAAAGTAACTTTGTTTGACATTAAAACAGCTTTGCATGAGCGCGGTTTTGGTATTTTAATAATCATCTTCTCCTTGCCGCTATCGGTGCCTATACCGGTTCCACCTGGTTATACAACTATTCTTTCTATACCTTTAATCTTATTCTCACTGCAGCTTCTATTTGGATTTGATTCTCCTTGGATGCCCAGTTGGCTAGAAAGAAAATCTTTTCAGCGTTCAACACTAGCTCTTGTGGTAGAGAAAACTTCCCCTGTATTAGAAAAAATAGAAAAATTCATGAAGCCAAGACTATCTTTCATTTTCTATGGGCCTGGTGAGAAGATTCTGGCTTTTATGATGTTGCTTTGTGCAATAATAATAGCTCTTCCATTACCTTTTACTCACTTCCTTCCTGCAATTGGCACAACTCTTATTTCACTTGGTATTATGAGTAAAGACGGGTTTCTATCCATATTGGGAGTTTTAGTGTCATTGTGTGCGTTGTTGCTTACTCTTGTTGTAATAGTCAAAGGACCACAACTTATAACCGGAGCACTTTCTCTTCTTAAAAGCTTTACAATACTTTAACAAAAGAATGAAGTACTAGCGCGAAATGAATAATGCATATTGAAATAAAACAATAATTGTGTTAAGAATTACTTTTATCAAGGGTTTTTCGTGTCACAAAATGATAAGTTGACTAAAAGTGATAAACTAGCTTCTGATATTCTAAAAGAGGTTGCAGATACCAATAACAATGATAGCGATAAAGTAACTTTGTTCAATATTAAAACAGCTTTGCATGAGCGCGGTTTTGGTATTTTAATAATCATCTTCTCCTTGCCACTATCGGTGCCTATACCGGTTCCACCTGGTTATACAACTATTCTTTCTATACCTTTAATCTTATTCTCACTGCAGCTTCTATTTGGATTTGATTCTCCTTGGATGCCCAGTTGGCTAGAAAGAAGATCTTTTCAGCGTTCAACACTAGCTCTTGTGGTGGAAAAAACTTCTCCAGCATTAAGAAAAATAGAAAAATTCATGAAGCCAAGAATGTCTTTTATTTTCTATGGGCCTGGCGAAAAAATTTTAGCTTTTGTAATGTTGCTTTGTGCATTATCAATAGCTCTTCCATTACCTCTTACCAACTTTATTCCTGCAATTGGTACGACTCTCATTTCACTTGGTATTATGAGTAAAGATGGGTTTCTATCCATATTGGGAGTTTTAATATCATTGTGCGGACTATTGCTTACTCTTGTTGTAGTAGTCAAAGGGCCACAACTTATCATTGGGGCATTTTCTTTTCTCAAAAGCTTCGTATATGGTTAGGCTTTACAACACCTTAACAAAAAAAAAGGAACTTTTTACACCAATCGATAAAGATCATGTGAAAATGTATGTTTGCGGACCAACAGTATATGACACAGCACATATAGGCAATGCACGGTCTGTTGTTGTGTATGATGTGTTATTTCAGCTACTTAAGTTTTGTTATGGCAAAGTTACCTATGTGCGTAACATAACCGACATTGATGATAAGATAATCAATGCAGCAAGTGAGAAAAATAGCAACATAGAAAGTATAACCACATATTACATTAAAGCTTTTCATGATGATATGGAAAGCATAAATTGTAAAGAGCCAACACACGAACCAAAAGCAACGGAAAACGTAGATTATATTATAGAATTAATTGAACATTTACTGCAATCAGGCCACGCTTACGAATCTGACAAACACGTGTATTTTAATATAGAATCTTACCATGAATATGGTGCTTTATCAGGAAAAAAAACTGATGAATTGGTTCCAGGTAGCAGAGTTGAAGTTAATGAAAATAAAAAGCACCCTGGAGATTTTGTACTGTGGAAGCCTGCAAGTGATATTGACTACAAACTTTCAAGTTATTGGGATAGCCCATGGGGAGAGGGCAGGCCTGGATGGCATATAGAATGCTCAGCAATGTCATATGCTTATCTTGGCAAAGATTTTGATATTCATGGTGGCGGCATAGATTTACAATTTCCTCACCATGAAAATGAAATTGCACAGAGTAAGTCTGCATTTGCTGGATCAATGTTTGCAAAATACTGGATACATAACGGCTTTCTTACAGTAAATGAAGAAAAAATGAGCAAGTCCTTATTTAATATAGTCAAAGTAAGAGATTTGCTAGATAGTGGAATAAAGGGTGAAGTAATACGCTATGCACTGCTCAAAACTCACTACAGAAAACCACTTGATTGGACAGAAAACGTTATTTCTGATGCACAGGAAACCTTAAATAAATTTTATCGGTTATTACGTGGCTTAGATACAACGAATATTGATGAAAGTAACGCAGAGATTTCTAAAGATTTTATAGACGCTTTAAAAAACAACTTAAACATTCCTGAAGCTCTAGCTATACTGCATGAAATGGCTGCAAAAATCAACAAAATGAGTAATGAAAGTGAAAAGCTTAAATTAACTGAGAGTTTTGTTAAGAGTGCCAGATTTATTGGTCTTCTTGAGTCAAGTTATCAAGAGTGGTTTGCTGTGGATGTAAATCATCAAGAAATAGAAAGGTTGATAGACTTAAGAAAAATTGCAAAAAAAAATAAAAATTACGATACTGCAGACAAAATAAGGGATCAGTTGAAACAAATGGGGGTTACAATTTCTGACAATGAAGATGGTACAACAACTTGGTAAACTTATATGGAAGATTACTTTCTGCTGTTTAAAGATAGCCTATTATCATCGTTAATCTTGCCTATACACCAAGGCTTTATGTTTGAAGCTATGCTGTACTTTAGATCACATCACAATCTACTACTTATGTTATTTTTTGGAGTACTAGGATCAAGCCTTGGTGGAATAGTTAATTGGTACTTAGGTAGAATAACAATCTCTATACGAAAATCATACCACAAATTAGAAAACGAATATACAATGCCAAAAGTTACAAAAAATTTGCTAATTTTTGCAACTTTATTACTTTCATGGGTGCCAGCGCTTGGGAGTGTGATTCAAATTTTATCAGGTTATTTCAAGTTAAACCTTTATATCCTTGCCCCTTTAATCATTCTATCTAATTTCTTCTATTTGTTATATCTAATACTTACTTTTGGAGTATAACAGCTATAGTACTACAGCTATTAAAGCCCACTTCTGTCATCCTATGGCCTGACAGAGGCTGAGCTATAAATTAAATGCAAAATTTCAATAGTCACGGGATACACCATGAGCTAAAAGCAATTCTACAAGTTCTTGGTGATTATTATTAGCTGCATAATACAATGCTGTTCTTCCTTCATTATTTTTAGTGTTAACGTCTGCGTTATGCTTTAGTAGTATCTTAACTACATCAATCTTTCCCTTCATAGCAGCGAGGTGTAGTGGTGTGTTGCCGTCTTTATCCTTAGCGTTAACATCAGCACCTTTTTGAATGAAGTATTCTGTTGTTCCCAACATTTCATTCAAATCATCCCCCCATAATAGACGGTTATTCTTGGCAATCAAGTGCAATGGTGTCCAGCCACGTTTGTCTTTAGCATCAACATCACTACCATCTTCAACAAGACATCTTACTACCTTCAAGTTCGCGTATAAAACTGCCCAGTGTAACGACGTTAGATCATCATTATCTTTAGTATTAACGTCAGCACCTTGCTCTATAAAATATCTTACCATATCAATCTTTCCTCTGATAGCAGCCCAATGCAATGGAGTACTGCCATATCCGTCTTTGATATCAATATCAATTCCTTTACCAATTAGGTACCTCACCGCATCCAGTTTCGCAAACCTAATAGCCTCATGTAACATAGTTTTGCCATTGCTGTACCTAGCACTAACATCAATACCTTTTTCTTTTATAAGGTATTCTGCTATATAAAAATTTTCATTCTCAACAGCCCAGTATAACGCAGTCCAGCCATAACTATCTTCAATATCAACACTAGCGCCTTTATTTACAAGATATTTTACCATGTCTAACTCTCCACTCTTAGCAGCCCAGTATAATGGCGTTTGGTAAAAACAGTCCCTAGAATCAATACTAGCACCTTTATTGATCAGGTATTTTACTATGTCCAATTTCCCATTTCCAGCAGCTAAATGCAATGGAGCAATATCACACCCATCTTTATATCCTCTAGCATTATCAAAAATAAACAGGTTCCTTCTTCCTGCAAAAAAAGTATATATCTCTTCAACAATATTTTTTATCGCCTTTGTCCTTCCACGCTCATCTGTAACAGAAATCCCTAGTCTTTTATCTTTAGCTAGATCCAAGAAAGACTCTTTTACACTTTTATAGTCCCTAGCATTTATAAATATAACATTGCCACCGTAACATTCTTTATGGTCGTGAGCATATTTTTTTACAAGTTCAGTTTTACCTACCCCACTTGGACCTCTAATAACAACTATCTGCCTCGCACTTTTTTGAAGTCCACAATGTACAGCATTTAATTCATTACCTCTCCCAATGAAATTATCTATTGGGTCTATCACATTATAACAAATAGGTGTTTTTAAGACTTCCTCTCTTATTCTTTCAAGAATAGCTTTTGCTTGTTTGTATGATAGAAACTCCTCTCCTTCTTTTTCCAGCAAAGTCAACACTTCTTCCTGGTAACGGCTGAAAAAGTGCTTTGCATCGGTATTGCTGAATTCTTTGCCCAACTCACTCCTAATAATTTCACTAAGTTCAGTTCCGCTTGGAAAATTGACTGCAAACACTAATTTATTTAAAAAGTCTTCTATTTCTTTATCGCTGACTTCTCTACCTACCTCACGCTTTATGAAATCCTTATTTTCCTGCAAGTATGAGATAATACTATTATCAAATTTATACCTTACACCATTACCTACATCCAGAAACTCGTCTTGTGTATCTACCCTTATAACTGAAATTTCCTTTCCTTTATTCTTTCCACTCAACATCATTCTCAGCTTTCTTACTGGATAAAGTATCGAATCTGTGGAATCAAAATCAGCGTTTGTAACAATGACAAAATCTTCTATTTCACTCTCAAACTCCCCATTGTCTTTGATCTTTAAATAAGCAACTAGATATTTTTTTAAGCTAAATGCATCATCCTTTCCCAGCGCTAATAATTCACCTATGCTGATCTTTTTGTTCTTATCCTTTCTGTGCTTGATTTGTATAAATCTATGTACTATTTTTCTGTCTTGTTCATAACGAAGAACGGTATCATCGAAACCCCTAGCCGATTTTTTTTCCGTGAATAGGCGGAAAGAATACTCTCTATCTACCGCACATTTAGGAAACAGCATCAGCCATCTCACTTGATACATAATACCATGAAAGGTGCATTTAACCGCCGAGCAGGACGATCCCTTAGGCATCCTCAACCTCACATAATTTTATAAATAGTACCCATAAATGGTAAAAAAGTTATATGTCATGATATACAGATATCGTAACAAAGACCTTGGAATATCTACGAGATGTGCTGTTATGTAAATAAAAAAATGTGACTAATTACTTAATCTTTCACTCAAAATTGAATTCACGACATCGGGGCTGGCTTTTCCCTTGGTAAGTTTCATGACTTCGCCGACAAAGAATCCGTATAATCTTGTTTTACCGCTTTTGTATTCTTGAACTTTATCTTGGTTGTTATTGATGATTTTGTCGATAACTTCTGCTATTTGACCTTTATCAGTTATTTGCTTTAGGTCTTGCTCTTCTATAATTAGAGATGCAGGTTTGCCAGTTTCAAACATAATATCAAAAACTTGTTTACCAAGTTTAGCAGAGATCGTTCCATCAACGATAAAATCTAAGAGTTCTGACAAAGCATTTGCTTTGATTGGGGAGCTCACAATATCAATATTTGCTTTATTTAAACGACCGAAAAGCTCTACAGTTAACCAGGTGACCGCGAGCTTTGAATCATGTTTTTTTATCAATTCCTCAAAGTAATCAGCAATCGCCTTATCGGAAGTAATGACATTTGCATCGTATTCGTTGATACCTAATTTTTCAATGTATCGCTGCTTTTTCTGCTCTGGCAACTCAGGCAAAGATGATTGAATTAAATCAATTTTCTCCTGGCTTACCTCAACAGGTAATAAATCAGGCTCAGGGAAGTATCTATAGTCGCTTGCATCTTCTTTGTTTCGCATCACTTTTGTTTTTCCCGAAGCAACGTCAAACAATAAGGTATCTTGACTTATTTCTTCCCCACCTTCTAAAATTTCAATTTGTCTTTGTATTTCATAGTCTATAGCTTGCACAATATAACGTATCGAGTTCAGATTTTTTATCTCACAACGAGTGCCAAATGTGCTACTGCCTTTTAGGCGGACAGAAACATTTGCATCACAACGAAGTGATCCCTTTTCCATATCACCATCACATGAACCAATGTAAAGCAAAATCTGCCTCAATTTTTTCATGCATTCTGCAGCTTCCGCAGATGAACGGAGATCTGGTTCTGAAACAATTTCCATTAAAGCAACCCCTGCACGATTTAAATCCACATAAGTTTTGCTTTCCTTATGAACGCTCTTTCCTGCGTCTTGCTCTAAATGAATTCTCGCAATTCTTATTTCCTTTTCATTGTCGTTGATAAATACTCTACCATTTTTAACTATTGGCTCAAAAAACTGGGTTATCTGGTAACCTTGCGGTAAATCAGGATAAAAATAATTTTTCCGATCAAAGTAAGAACACTTATTAATTTCTGCAGAAAGTACAAGACCGGTGCGTATTGCTTGCTCTATGCAGTAATAATTTAGTATTGGCAGCGTACCTGGCATTGCCGCATCAACTAGAGAAACTTGAGTGTTATGCTCAGCACCAAACTCCGTTGATGAGCTAGAAAATAGCTTCGTATTAGAAGAAACTTGAGCGTGCACCTCAAGCCCAATTACCGCTTCCCAATCCTCTTTCGTCATGTATTTTATTTAAATGATAATCTTAATATTCTGCAAAATTAACACAAAAAGTCAAAACAAAACCCACATTTTTATTTTTTGTCTTAACTTTTTAACCTATAGTAATTAGAATATGACCTTACCCAGAAAGAGTGAAGAGAAAGAAAAGGCGTTTTTTTATAATAAAAATGTTTTTTCAAAGGGAGTAGTAATGACAAAAAGAAGAGAATATACAGTTGAGTTTTAATTAGAAGCTGTGTATTAAACAGCGTAGACATTCTGCTATTAATTATTGCATTCCTGAGCAATTTGATTCATTATTCTTTTTGTAAAAAATTTTCTTGACTTTCTCTCTACTTTTTCTGGGTAAGGTCACTTTAAAGGAAGTCTAATAGATGCTACATAGAAATCCAGATGAGTTTCTAAAGTCTATTCCAAAAGATAAGCGCATAATGTGCCTTGACATGGGAGAAAAGCAAATAGGCATAGCATTTAGCGATAAAACACAGCTTATAGCCACAGCTCATAGTGTATATTATAGGAAAAATATGAGCAAAGATTTAGGTTATCTGCATAGAATATTCAAAGAAAATGAAGCTGGATCAATGGTAATAGGACTACCATTAAAAATGGACGAGCAAGAAACTAAATGGTGTAAAACCATAATCCAATTCGCAAATAAAATAATAAAAAAATATAAAGTACATATATACTTACAAGACGAAAGCTTCTCAACATCTATCGCAGCTTATACACTAAAAATCACTGGAATATCAATCACAAAATCGAAAAAAATAGATGATAAAATCTCCGCATGTATTATTTTGCAACGAACGTTAGACAAGATAAATACAATCAAATAGTTTTTTCAGATCTGGAAATCTTCAAACTGAATCTCATATAAAAGTTACTCAACAAAACAAGAACCTTTCGTATAAGCATGACAAATTGCTACAGCAAGAGCATCAGCAGCATGGTGACATTTTATACTCAAATTTTTAACTATTTGCTTCACCATAAATATAATCTGATCCTTATCAGCATGGCCATTTCCGGTAATGCTTTTTTTTACATAGTTTGCATCATATTCATTCATAGTTAGCTTTGTTATTTTTAACGCTAAAATTACAACCCCTCTTGCATATCCTAAAGTTAGTGAAGATTTAGGATTTTTATTAACAAAAATTTTTTCTACTGCAGCTTCATTCGGAGAATATTGAAATATTACTTTCTTTAATTGTTCAAAAATTATATGTAAGCGTTCACCTGTACCCAATTTACCATCAGTTGATATGGTATCGCCGCCCAAAAATTCAATATTATTTTTCTCATTCAGGCTGATAATGGCCCAACCAGTCTTGCTTATCCCTGGATCTAGACCTATTATTTTAACCACTTAATAAACGCTTAACCAATAGACAAACAAAAATAAAAACATCCAGACTACATCTACAAAGTGCCAATACCAGGAGGCAAACTCAAAGCACAAATGGTCCTGAGGTGTAAACTGGCCTTTCCGTGCTCTAAATAAACACACTGATAAAAATATTATTCCTATTATAACGTGTGCGCAGTGAAAACCGGTAATCATATAAAAATTGGATGTATAAATAAGCTTTTCTCCTGTTTCTTGTAGAGAAAAACTCGCTTCATGATACTCTATTGCTTGCACTATTATAAAAAAAAACCCAAGCAATATAGTTATGGACAGCATTTTAATCATGCTCTTTTTATCATTTTCAAGTAAAGAGTGATTTGCCCAAGTAATTGTTGTACCAGAAAGCAATAATATTAATGTATTCATGAATGGTAATGACCATGGATCAGGCGGCAAAATCCCCTCAGGGGGCCATTCAACTTTTTTTGCAGGAGAAAACGCCTCAAATAAAAAAACTGGATCAAGCCAGGCTTTAAAGAATGAACAAAAGAACACTATAAAAAACATGACCTCCGAGAGAATAAATAAGTACATTGCAAATTTGAGTCCATGTTTTACAATGGCAGTGTGACATTTGTCATAAATGGCCTCCCTTATTACATCTCTCCACCAATAGAACAGCACCCCTGATACTGCAGAGATTCCCAGAACTAAACAAAACATTCCGAAAATTTGTTTATGAAGCGCGCCAACTAATCCAAGTGCAAGAATAAGAATTGCTGCTGATATAGCAATTGGCCAAGGACTTGGGTCCACTAAATGAAAATCATGTTCTTTACTTTTCATAGCATTTTAAAAAATACTTACTAAGGATACAAATTAGCTTAAAATTGTCAATGTTCCTTAGGAAATTGATTGAATCTTGAAAAATTATATGCACCGTTCAAAAAATCTAACACAAATTGTGCAGTTATTCTAAACAACTCAAGCATTTTGCTCTTTTCATTTTCTCTTGCTCTGCTGCAATATCCATCAATAATATTTTCCAAAATAATGCATCCAGACTTTACTGAATCACTGTAACAAAAATAAAACCAATCCCTATATCTATTATTTTTTTTGAATCTATTTTTCATGCTATCAACGACAGTCTTGTATATAAACATGCAAGAATACAAAACCGTCATAGCCTCATAGGTATTACTATACGAGATGGATAAAAGAAAATTAGTGAAATTAAAACACTCAAGAGATTTCTTTCCACGACTTATACTGTACATAGTAAAGTAGTAGTCATATAGCACTCTATTAACAGTCACTGCTCTTTGGGCTACTTCAGTAAGCGAGATAATACTACTATAATCTTCCATTCTGGATGCAGTAATTAAGGTGGTACGAATATAATCACCTAAGAGCAACGTCTTTTGTTGAGCATAGAATTTGAAGTTCTCTATATTTAGGCTGTTATTCGCCAACTTAACATTAAAAGGATGCTCAATTATATCCTTTAAAAGATTTGACCCGTAACAGCTCCTAATTATGCCACTGAACACTGTAGTTACCGATAAAGATCAAGTCAACGTAAATAATCCGCTGCTAATATTCTTTGCTAGATATATTAGAGTAATACATCTCATCCCAGAATATTACCTCAAGTTCTAATCCGTTACGAAAAAACTCGAGCATCTTTTTCTTCTCCTTATTACTAGATTCTCTATACAGCTTATTCACAATCTCAGTTATAGCATCAGCTGTGTTATCCACTATATTAGTATTATAGAGATTAATCCATTTTTTATACTTATTGCTTGAAGGAATGCTATCTTTTACCGTATGTTGAAAGGTGGTCTGACACATACCAAAACATGGATAAGAAGCTGCTAAGCCTTCAGCTACTGAATTATGGTATGCAGCACGCATGAAGAAATCAATAAAGTCAGAACTAGATTTCGATCTTTTGTGATTATCGGATGAGTTACATTCTGTAAACTGCTCCTCACATAGACTTCGCATACTGAATATTTTACGAGCTATAAAGGTTAATTTATCCATTGTTTCAATATCATTAGCTCTAGCTGCAATAATTAAAAAAGCACGAGTGCAATCCACTAAGCATAAAAAAGTCTGTTGAACGTAGAACTTGAACTTCTTATAACTTAATTTGCCATTCATCAATTCAACATAAAAAGGATGTTCTTCTATTCTATCAATAAGATCAGATGATTCTTTTATAGCTATGCTACAGAATTCTTCTTCTATTCCGTTATACATTTTATGAGCCTCACAATAAAAACTGAATATAATAATTATCACTAATATAGTATAATTATTATGAAAAAGCAATTATACTTCAACAATAAGCTAGTATATAAATATGAGGCTGTAAATCAAAAATTTTAGCAATCTAAAGAAATTTTACTATTACCTTCTATATTGAATTCTCTACAAAGATCAGCAGACAAGTTCATGCTTTCCCAAGAAAATCCACCGTCATTTTCTGACTCTTTACCAAAATGTCCATAACAGGCTGTACGTTTATATATAGGGCGATTAAGCGATAAATGCTTGATTATGCCTTTTGTTGATAAATCTATACTATTCTCGATAAACTCTTTAATTACTCTTTCCTCCACCGCATTCGTACCAAATGTATCAATATAGAATGAAGTAGGTTTTGATACACCAATTGCATAAGAAAGCTGCACAAGACAACGTTCAGCTAAACCTGCAAAGACAATATTTTTAGCAAGGTATCTTGCCATATAAGCTGCAGATCTATCAACTTTGGTTGCATCTTTTCCGGAAAATGCCCCTCCACCGTGTGGAATATAACCTCCATAGGTATCAACCATAATTTTTCGTCCGGTTAATCCACAATCACTAACCGGTCCACCAATAACAAATCTACCAGTTGGATTGACTAAGAGATTTTCCTCAGGACATACCCACCCTTTAGGTAAAGATGAAACTATGTAAGGATAAATTATTTCTTTTACTTTTGATTGATCCAAATCCTCAGGGTGCTGTATTGAGACAATGATACTTTCAGCACGTACCGGGAGGTTATTCTCATATGCCAAAGTGATTTGTGATTTTGCATCCGGACCAAGCTTTGCTTCTTTAACTGCGCTCATGATATTTTTCAGAATCGAGTGTGCATAAAAAATGGGTGCTGGCATAAGGTTTTCTGTCTCTGTTGTTGCATAGCCATACATTATGCCCTGATCGCCAGCACCTTGATCCAACCCTATTGCAATGTCATTTGATTGCTCATGCAGCAGTATATTTACCTTCACTTTTCTCCAGTGGAAACCATCATGCTCATAACCAATATCTTTTATTGTATTCCGTACAATACTTTCAATCCTGCTATTTTTGATGTTAGGTCCGAATACTTCCCCAGCTATAATAACGTTATCTTTGGTGACTAAAGTCTCTATTGCAGCTCGCGCAAAAGGATCAGTGAAAAGGTATTCATCAAGTATTGCATCTGAAATTTGATCTGCTACTTTATCTGGATGACCAGCCGCCACTGACTCACTGGTTACTAAATTTTTATATAAACTCATGCTTTAGGTTTCTGCTTATACAATACCAAAACCGCTATAAAAACACATTTAGTAATTACTAAATGGTGGGCCTGGGAAGAGTTGAACCTCCGACCTCACGCTTATCAGGCGTGCGCTCTAACCACCTGAGCTACAGACCCCTGATTTATTCAAGCTGAAGCTTTCATATTATCTGTAGGCAAGATATCAATAAAAGTCTTTTTATTTGCTGACCTTCTAAAGCTGACCCAGCCTTCTACTTTGGCAAAAATCGTATGATCCTTACCTATACCAACATTCTTCCCAGGATGGAATTTTGTGCCTCTTTGGCGCACAATTATGTTACCAGGAATAACCTTCCCATTCTTCTTTATTCCTAACCTACGACCTGCTGAATCTCTACCATTACAGGAACTACCACCTGATTTTTTAGTTGCCATATCTTACCTCTTACTTTTGAAGATTAATTTCATTGATACGAAGAACAGTTATATACTGCCTATGACCAGTCTTTCTACGGTAATTTTTTCTTCTTTTCTTCTTAAAGATTATAATTTTTTCTCCTCTACACTGCTCCAATACTTCAGCTTTAACAGTAGCATTAGATGAATAAGATAAGCCATTATTTGAAATACAAATCACCTTATTGATTTCTACCTCTTTTTTTTCTTCAACTTCTAACTTCTCTACTTTTATTATACTGCCTTCTTTTACTAAATATTGTTTTCCACCAGTCTCAATTACTGCAAACATGATAAATATAAATTATTGTTATTAACTTTAATCGTAAACGATGTCATATATGCTGTCAATATAAATAAAAAACATGACTTAATGCTCCTTCTGAGCTACTTAAATACTTCTATCTTTTTTCACCTTGTTATCTGCTTTTTCTCAGACAATAATTAATTCTCAAAAAATCTTGTTTTGAACAGAAGCAAAACTTGATCATTTTTAATCTCCCTCACTTTGCTTTTGCGGTAGGTCTCTAATTAAAACTCCATAATATGGCTTATTAATTATCTAGCAAAAATTCAGCTTCAATTTGAAAAAAGTACAACCTGTTGCTATTCAGCTGGGGTTTTATAAGTTATAATTTATTCCAAGCTCAAATCCATGATTATAATCTTCAAATGCTTTCAATAGACTATAACCAGCAAAAGCACTTGTCCTTGAAGAAAGCGGAAGGTCCAGACCAGAGCTTATTTTATATGAGAAACCAAATTCTAACTTACTCAAATCGATAGCAGCGCCTATACCAACATTGACATACGGAGTGATATCCGTGTTTGTAAACTCGTAATGATAACGTAAATTTGCTAAAATTCCTCCTTGCAGTCTGTATTTAAAAATATTTGCAACTGAAATCATAGGCTCAACTGAAATTTTTACGCTGTTTGTGTAGTGATAACCGATACTATGACTAAAATTGCTAGAACTGTATGACGAAGAAGTATAGATCCTATCTCTAACCCAATCAACTCCAAAACATGGTACTGACAAAGAAACAGCAGGCAATATAGCTACTAAGGTAAGTAATTTTTTCATTTTTACCCTCCAAATATTGATATACGCATGTATACAAATATAAGCATTAAAAATAATATAATTACAGCGAATTACTTTATTCTCTTAATCACCTGCTTTTCTCTTGCTATTGCAAGGCTTTTTTCTGGTACATCTTCCACTATAACACTACCTGCCGCAATTACAGAGTCATCATGAACATTAAGCGGTGCAATGAGCGAGCTATTGGCACCAATAAAGCAATTGCTTCCTATGTTCGTTTTATGTTTCTTTTTCCCATCATAATTACAAACAATAGTACCTGCTCCTATATTACTCCTCTGCCCTACTTTAGCATTTCCTATATAACTTAAGTGTTTTATTCTAGTGTTTTGACCAACTTCACTTGTTTTCACTTCCACAAAATTTCCTATTTTTGCCTTATTACCAATTGTTGTGTTTCCGCGTATTCTGGTAAATGGACCGACCTCAGCATTACTTTTAATTAAGCAGTTTTTTAAATGCGAAAATGGCAGTATTTTCGCACCAGACTCTATTTTCACTCCAGTACCGAAAAAAACATATGGGTAAATAACTGAATCTCTGGCAATTTGCGTATCAAGAGAAAAGAAAACAGTCTCTGGAGCAACAAGCGTTACTCCAGAGTTGGTAAAAAATTTTCTTTTGTTTTCTTGAAAGTAAAATTCAGCTTTTATAAGGTCATTTCTGTTATTTATTCCCGTTGCCTCTTCTCCACCGGTAATAACGTAACCGACATTTAAATTACTCTTCACTGCAATGGAAACTATATCGGTCAAATAATATTCATGAGTTGAGCTATTGCACTCTATTTTCTCCACCAATTCACGTAAATTCTTTGCACATGCAACCATTATTCCAGCATTTGCAAGAAACTCTTCATGATTATTTTTATCACTCTTTGCTTCTACGATTTCTCTTAAGGAACCATTCTCAATAATTAACCTACCGTATTCTTTATTGCTTGTCCTAAAACCTAGGCAAACTAGAGCCTTGCCTTCTAAGCAACTAACCATTTTAGTTATTGTGCTGCTTTTTATGAGTGGGGTATCTCCATACTGCACAATAATTATGCTCGAATCTGGCAATTCTTTCAGGTTTCTCATCGCAGTTTTGACTGCATCTCCCGTGCCAAGTGTTAATTCTTGTGTAATTAACTGTATATCCTTAAAGCACTTTAGTCTTTCAATTAAAGGCAGATCAACTACAACAGCAATATTTTCAGGATTTAACTGTTTTGCATTGTAAATGACATGCTGGAGCATGGAAAAACTGCCTATTTTGTGTAGGACCTTAGGCAAATCTGAATTCATCCGCCTGCCATGCCCTGCAGCAAGTATAACGAACGTATGAGTTTTACTTATCACTTATCTTAAAGATGAAAAATGAAAACCGTAATGATCAAGCCAGCTGATTTTGTTGTCATAAAAGCTCCTTAAGTCGCTAATTTGATATTTTAGCATTGCAAGCCTTTCTATACCAATGCCAAACGCAAAACCGCTGTATTTAGTGTGATCTATTCCAACATTTTGAAATACATTTGGATGCGTCATACCGCATCCCAGTACTTCTATCCATTTACTACCTTTATAACTTATGTCCACTTCTGCAGAAGGCTCGGTAAAAGGGAAAAAACTATTACGAAAACGTATCTTCAGCCCTTTATCTCCAAAAAACTTATTAAGGAAGTGATGAATAGTAAATTTTAACTGGCCCATATTGACATTCTCATTGACATATAACCCCTCTATTTGATGGAACATAGGGGTGTGAGTTGCATCAAAGTCGTTTCTGTATACTCTACCAGGAGATACGATTTTAATCGGAAAAGTTTTCGCTTTTTCCATAGTTCTGATCTCCACAGATGAGGTATGAGTGCGCAGCACCATTCTTTTGTCGTTTATTTTATTCTTTAAGTAGAAGGTATCTTTCTCCTCCCGCGCAGGGTGGTGACTTGGAGTATTCAGTGCATCAAATACATGAAATTCATCTTCAATGTCAGGGCCATCAACTGCTTTAAAACCCATATGTGCAAAAATAAGCTTTACTTCATTTAGAACCTTACTGAGTGGATGGACCTTGCCCATTTTTTCTGGTCTAACGGGCAACGTGATATCAACCGCCTCGTTCTGCAATTTAAAGTTAACTTCTTCGGCTTTTAGTGCATTTTCCTTATTCATTATAAGCTGATCTAGCTTATTACGTAAAACGTTGATAACTTCGCCTAAATTGCGCTTTTTTCCTGCGTCTTCTATCTCTTTTAAGTTGTCAAAATAAGCTTTAATTACACCCTTTTTTCCCAAATATGATAGCCTGACTTTTTCTAAATCTTGTAAAGAAGAAGCATTCTCAATTTCAGAGACCGCTTTATCTTCAAGTGAAGGTATTTCATTCAGTAACTCTTTGTTCATCTTAGAAACGCTGGCTTAAACTTTAATTATAGTAAAATCTTGAATAGCATCAACAATCTAAAAACTGTCCCATTTTGATTATTAATTTATTGACCAATTAGTTTTTTTTATTTACCTTTGCGTTGATGAATTTGCTGTATCAACCATGCACAACAGTGACACTGAAACTGATAATAAGTACAAAATAGAGGATTTACCTAAGTTCTTTAAGGAAAGATCCAAAAACATAAGTAAAGCATTTTCTAGCAAAATAATTAAGATCAGTACCATTCGCTCGAGAAGTATTGAAAGTAATATACAAGAATTTTCATTTGAGCTAACAGCAACAGATAAAGACACCTTTAATATAAGATTATTTCGAATAAAATCTTTAATTGATTTTTTCAAAATCTGCCTTCTTCAGGAAAAAAATTTTACAGTCAACATAAAAGTGCCCAAAGAAAGCAGTGAATTATATAATAACTACTGTAAAACTAACAATTATAAAACTGTAAAAGAATTCGTAAATAATGCTCCGCCTCAAATCCTTCTGCAAGGAATAACAATCATACTACAAACAAATGTTAAAGACATTAACTTAGATAATTTGCACCAAATAGGGTCATTTTTAAATGAAAAGCTAAAACATGCAGAAAAAACTGAAAATGAGGAACAGAGTCAAGTTACACTACAAGTAAAAGAAGCAGAAAATAAAGACAGACAAGAACAGAGTGAAACTAAGCAAAAAAACGCACAAAATAGACAAATTGTACCATTTACAGGCTCGTTTGGCTTTAACGTAGCAAGCAAAGTAAATTGTAAAGCTCCAGTGGTTACTGCTGCAATAAAAGCTAATATACCAAAATATAGAATCTTCCTTCCCTTATCCAATTTTTTTAATGATGTAATAAGGTTATCCCTTTTAAGAACACCAAAACCTTCTATACAGAGCAACAATATACCATTTGGTGTCATTCCAGCGCTTGACGCTGGAATCCAGAAAAAAAAAGAAAAATGGACCCCAGTGTCAGCTACTTGGATGACAAGTAGTATAGGAAATCCAATACCTCAAGAAGCAGAACAGAATGTAGGTCAAACTACTTCGCACACAGAGTATTTTAAGGCTAACAGAAAAAAGAAGTCAAAAAAGCAGACCAAAGAACTATCAGAGAAAGAAAAACAATTAGCCATAAAACAAGCACAAAATGATGCTAGAGTAGCTATGTTAGATAACCAGATTGAGCGCAGGGGAAAAAAACTCGATGAAATATTTATTGAAGTGATGAATGGATACAAAAATCAAGATCCAGAAACATTTCGCAATGTTTTTAACTCAATATTCAATATTGTTTATTTTCAAGATAAACAATTACATGAAATATTAGAGTCAGGTGAGATATCAGAAGTATTAGAAATACCACAACCAGCTGGCAAGTCTTCTTTTCCAAAAGAGTATTTACATAAGCAAGTATATAAAAAAAAAGAGCAATTGCTCAAATTAGTTTCAGGTGTTTATATACAACAACCTCCTACGCAACATGAAAATACTCCTCATAAATCTACAAACCCTTTACCAATAAATAAATATAAAGATCCTTCACCAGCAACAAATGAAGCTAAAACTCTACCAACTACTAACATTACACTCAAATCACCGTTAAAAACTGTATTTTCCTCAAAAAAGGCTTATTTTTGTCTATTTATAATAGTAGCATCTGCATCAACACTTTGCTTATGGCATTTTCCATTAGGAAAAGTGTCAATGTTAAAAGGATTAGTGCCACCAGAAAAAAGAGAAAATATTGGGTTAGCATTGAACATAGGGTTACCAACATTGATTACATTATGTGTTTTGAGTTTAGCTTACTTTATATATTCTGAATATTCTATAGAATCTGTTAAGCAAGTAAGTGAAAACGATCCCCTTTCTCGCGCCTATAGCTAGTGCAGGCTCAGTTTTCCTACGTCATACCGTCACGGTATCTCACATAGATCCCACTAACAAGCAGCGGAATGACGAATTTGTCATTTTTTAAATCGTTGGTAAACCAGAATTACTTTAGCTATAACAAAATAGAAGTAAGTTGTTGTAAAAAATTTTTCATGGTAAAATTATCTATTTTCACCATATGTTTAAAGGAATTATCACGGATATCGGGACTATAACTGATACTACCACTCACTCCAACTCTGATCAAATTTTCCATATCAAAACACAAAATTTACCCTCTATAAACAAAGGAGATTCAATAGCTTGCTCTGGTGTATGTTTAACTGTTGTGAACATACTGAACGATGTATTCACAGTTCAAGTGTCTCAAGAAACTATGAAGGTTGCTAACTTAAATACGTGGAGAATAGGAAAAAAAATAAACCTAGAACAAGCAATGCGGCTAAGCGACAGAATCGATGGCCACTTGGTTCAGGGTCATGTTGATGGGATAGTAAAAATTTTAACAATTGAGCGAAATTTAGATTCTCATGAAATCAAACTATCGTGCCCACAAGAATTAATTAAATTTGTTGCAAAAAAAGGCTCCGTTACACTAGACGGGGTTTCCCTCACAGTGAATTCAGTTATTAATCAGGAATTTATAGTAAATATAATTCCCTATACATGGGAAAATACAACTTTTCAGTACAACAAAATAAATGATTATCTGAATTTAGAAATTGACATTATCGCTAGGTATTTAGATCAATTGATGCAGCATAAATACAATTAATTTTACAACCTTGTTATTTACAACTATTATATCTTGAAAACCATATAGATATAAAATATGCTTTTCGATAGCCTAATTATCTTCATTGTTGTTCTATGCGTAATAATCTCGGTAACTAGAGGTTTTATAAAAGAGCTATGCGCACTAATGTTTCTATTTTTATCAATTTTTCTGACAGCTAATCACTATGATTTTTTCACTCCAAATTATAGTAAATATTTTGATTCTAAAGTTATACTAAACATACTTTCTACAATCTCTGTATTTATTATACTTAATCTTATATTCATGATAATAAACAACTGGCTAATGTACATATTATCACCCATAAGGTTGGGGTTTATCGATAGAGTTACTGGAATCTTTCTCGGAGTGCTTAAAGGAATATTGCTCTCTTATGTATTATTTTTTGCTGTGCACTTATATTGCTACACAGTATATGACAAAAAAGAATATGGCAAAAAAGAGGAACATTCTGAAATAAAAGCAGAAGACATATTGCCTAATTGGATAATAAATTCACACTCTTATCAGGCTTTATTTGTGACAGCAGAAGAAGTAATTGACATGTATGTACCAGAGTCGTTGATACTAAAAATAAAAGAGATCGGTGGAGAAATGGTTGATCAAGAAAAACCCAAAAACAATAAAAAAGAAGAGTAAATATTTATTTATAAATATGTTCATTAGGAGTATTCAAAAAGCCATATGTGTCAGGTTAAGAGCACTCCTCTCTTATAATTCACGTATTTAAGAATGACTTCTGCTAAACCTTTACTAATTCCATGTACGTTTTGAATTTCAGCCAGAGAAGCTTTGCTTATATTTTTCACTGAACCAAAATAAGACATCAACGCCTTTTTCCTTTTGTTGCCAATGCCGGGTATTTTGCTTAATTGTGAAACTATAAACTGTTTATCGCGTTTTTTTCTATGTGAAGTTATCGCAAAACGGTGGGCTTCATTACGCAGCAATTGTAAGTAAAGCGTGACTTTGCTGTCATTTGCCAGACTGAATTCTTCCCTGTCCAGCATATAAAATGTTTCATTTCCTGCGTTACGATCAGGACCTTTTGCCATACAAGCAAAAGGAACGTTTATATTCAATACTTCCAGTACATTCTGTACTATGGAAACATGTCCTGGTCCACCATCAATCAGTAAAAAATCAGGTATTATGCCTTTTATATTGCCGGAGAAACGTCTGGTTAGCACTTCCCTCATCATTTTATAGTCATCGCCTGAAAATTTTTCCTTTATAGTAAATTTTCTGTACTCACTTTTTAAAAAACCCTCCTGCCCTGCAACAACCATTACACCAATTTGTTGATTTCCAAATATATGGCTATTGTCATAAACCTCAATACGCTTTGGAATGTTTGGTAACAAGAAGATTTTGCTAAGCTCCTCAAGCTTTTCTAGGTTATTTCTATAATCGATAAGCTTCTGCTCTAAGCTATGCTGAGAGTTATCATAAACAAATTTCAATAAATCACGCTCTTTTTTATTCTTTGCATGCAGAACTTTTACTGGCTTTTGAGCAACCTTATATAGTGCTTGTTCTATAATTTCCTTATCCACAATAGAATCTGGAACGTAAATTTGTATTGGAGGTATGTTAGCTGAATTATAAAAATTGACCAAAAAGGTGGATAAAATTTCATCATTTGAGTGATCACCACAGTTCTCGGCAAAGTAAGGAGTGCTGCCGTAGTTGTCTTTATTTCTGAACGATAACACACTAATACATGCTAGATCCTCTTCACGTACAATACTGAAGAAATCTGCATCTTTTTCAAAAGAAAAATCCGTGTGCTGTATTTGAATTTGCTCAAGAAACTTTACCCGATCTCTATATATAGCAGCAAGCTCATAGTTTTCTTCACTGCTGCACTTTCTCATTGTGAAAAGTAACTGTTCTTTCACTTCCTTGTTTCTTCCAAGCAATGTATTTCGTGCCTGTTTTACTGATTGGCAGTAGTCGTCTTTTGTGATTTTGTTTATGCATGGTGCTGAGCAGCGCTTAATTTGATATTCAATACATGGTCTTTTTGTTGAGGAAAAGTATTGATCTGAACATACTCTTAGGAGAAAAGCTTTTTGCAATGACAATATAGTTTGCTTAACAGCAGCGGCAGATGTAAAGGGACCATAATAATGAAACTCATTCTTCTTAAATTTGCCTCTATATTTTGCTATTCTTGGATAATCGTGCTTGGAAATTGTTATATAAGGATAAAATTTTCCATCCTTGAGCACAATATTATAAAGTGGTTTCAATGATTTTATTAACTGTGCTTCAAGAAGCAGTGCTTCGATTTCATTCTCAGTGATGAATATTTCAACCTTAACAACCTGTGAGAGCATAACTCTAATTCGTTCAGAAAGGTTTTCGAATTGAAGGTAGTCAGATAATCTCGATTTCAAGTTTTTTGCTTTACCAATGTATAAAACTTTATCCTTATCTCCAATCATCTTATACACACCACAAGACTGCGGAGATAATTTTATCTGTTCTTTATATTGCTTGAACATTTATCCATTACTTGACTTGTATGAGGTTAAAATCTGCTACTAAATGAAAGACGGAAACTACATTTTCAAGCAAAGATAATCTGTTTCTTCTCAGCTTATCAGAATCACAGTTAATCTTTACACTGTCCATAAACTGATTGATAAACGGAGCAAAACCAGCAAGTTCATCAAGCGCTGCATTAAAGTGGTTATTTTTTATCGCTTGTTTTATGTTTTTACAAGCAGTTATAGCACAATTTGATAGCGCAATTTCTCCATTTTCAATCAAAAATCTCTTACCGTAAGATGCACTATAAGTAGTGCCATCACTTTTCCTTACTTTGCTCATCATGTTACTGACTCTTTTGTAAGTGCTTAGAATCTGTTCACCTTCTGGCGTACTAAGATAACGATCCAATATAACAGTTTGCTTTTCTGCTGTCAGCAGATCATTAATATCGATTTTATATAGTATTGAATCTACGACATCTTGCCTTATATCTCTATTTTTTAAAATAACCTTGAATCTTTCTAAGCAGAATCTAAATACTAGTTCTGAAATTTGTTTTCTATTTGGCTTATCAACTGACGTTGTATTTTCATTAAATAGAAGCCTTGAATATAAAGATACTGACTTATCTATCAATGGCCTAATTGGAATATGCAAATTATTTTCAAGTATTGTTCTAATTATACTAATTGTCATTCTCCGCAAACCAAACTGATCATACGAACCAGAGATTTTCTCACCTGCTGCAATTAAACCAACTAAGCTATCCACTTTGTCTGCAATTGACACAGCAATTGCTGAAGGGGATTTAGGACACTCCTGCTCTGGCCCGATTGGCTTATAGTGTTCAGTTATAGCTTCCACTATTTCTCTATCTTCTTGAAAATAAGAAGCATAATATCCACCCATTACTCCTTGTAATTCTGGAAACTCTCTTACTATCGATGTTGCCAAATCAGCTTTTGCCAAATATGCAGCACGTTCAACTTTTATCAGCGAAGCATGTGGAATAAATATAGCTATATACTTTGACAGAGACGTAATACGTTTCACCTTTTCCCCCACGCTGCCAAGAAAAGCATGAAATAATATCGAACCCAATTTTTTGACATAATGATCCAGATCTTCCTTTTTGTCCTGAGATATCAAAAATTGTGCATCAGCAAGACGTGCTTCTAATATTCTTTCGTGTCCTTTAACAACTTCACCATTGTTGACGTTGACAACAGTGACAAAGTGTGAAATTCTCTTTCCATTACTTAAAGCAAGATATTTTTGCTGCGTATTAATTATACTAAGAATTACTTCCTTCGGTAATCCAAATGACTTTTCTTGATTCACTTCACCAAACAGTACGATTGGCCACTCTATAAGCCCTGTTAATTCATTTAGTAAATAATCATTTTTCTCAAGTTGTAAATTCTGCTCTTTTGTGAATTTATTAATCTGATCTAGTATAAATTGCTTTCTTTTGTCCAGCTGGAGAATTACGCTGTTTTTTTCTAGCAATTCAAAATAGTCTTTAGGTGCTTTAATAGTTAACGTCGCATCACTTGAGAGAAATCGATGGCCATATGTTGTGTTAGATGCTGTGATCCCTGCAAAAGACACAGGTATTATTTCGTCATTTAAAATGCATAAAATGTTTTTAATTGGCCTAACCCACCTTTCTTTTCCTTCGCCCCATCTCATGCTCTTCAACCAAGAAAAGTTTTTGAGCATTTCCTCCAGTTGATTTTTGAGGAATTCTCTGATGTTAAATGAGCAGCTTTCTCTTTTAATGAAGTAAAAATCCTCATTATTTACTTTTCGAACGAGCAAATCTTCTTCATTTTTCTGATATTTTCTTAAAAAACCTTCGATAGCACTTTTTGGTGCGTTAATGTTTGGTCCCTTAACTTCGTTATTGGAATCCTTTAGCTCCAAAGCATTTATGTTGTCAACAAATAGGGTAATGCGACGTGCCGTTACAAAAACCTCCATTGATGTAAATTTTACATTATTTTTGTTAAAAACATTGGCAATACAGCTCTTAACTTGAGTTGCAGCTACATTCTGCATTCTCGATGGTATTTCTTCTGAAAGGCACTCAAATAACAACTGCAACGACATACGCTATTTACTCATGTACAATTCGCAACATTTTTTTGTCAGCTCTCTAACTCTACCAATATGCGCTGTACGTTCATTGACACCAAGCACACCTCTTGCATCAAGCAGATTAAGTAGGTGACTAGTTTTAATACATTGGTCATAAGCTGCAATTGGTAGCTCCTTTTCAATAAGGAACTTACATAATTTTTCCGTATCTTCAAATTGCTGCTGTACCACTTTAGTATCATAATAATCTAACGCTAGATAAGAAAATTCATATTCTCTTTGTTTAAAAATATCTCCGTAAGTTACACCGTTATCGTTCCAAGTTATATCGTAAACATTATCTACACCTTGTATGCACATTGCTAAACGTTCCAACCCATATGCCACCTCACCAGGAATCATCTTGCAGTCAATCCCTCCAACTTGCTGTATATAAGTAAGCTGTGTTACTTCCATTCCATTGCATGTAACTTCCCATCCAAGTCCTGATGCACCAACACTTGGGTTTTCCCAATCATCTTCAACAAACTTAATATCATATTTTTCTGTAGATATGCCAAGAGCTTTTAAGCTATCTAAATAGACGTTTTGTAAATTATTACCAGATGGCTTTATTATAACTTGATATTGGTGATGTTGATACAAGCGATTAGGATTATCACTATAGCGTCCATCTGCTGGCCTAATTACTGGTTGTAGATATGCAATTTTTGTCGGTTTTGTATCAATTGCAGACATAATTGTTGCAGGATGTAATGTACCAGCACCAACTTCAGATGTGTATGGGTGAAGTATAACGCACCCTTCACCAGCCCAAAAATCTTGCAACTCTTTTATTATACTTTGTAAATTCACACAAATTGCACACTTTTTATACTAAATATATAAATAAATAAGTACTATTCAATATTTATTTTTTTTGCAGCACTATGTAAATAATCACCTAAAACTGCTGAACTTTCCCTCACATACTGAATTATGCTTTTATTTAGGACAATTGCATCATGCATAGTTAAATCGCAGAATATAAATGCTGTTAAATACAGTAAAATCACCGCATAAAATGTGTGAAAAATCCCCTCAAATGTAATTGAAATTGCATTATTATAGCTGAGTTGTATTGAACTTATTGGCCATGGTTTTATCACTTCTACGACATTAAAAAATACGTAAGGTATCATAAGAAAAAAGAAAAAGTGCATAAAATCATTAAACCAAAATGGGCATTGAAACATCTGCTTACATATACTCCCATAGAGTTTACTTAC
The DNA here is from genome assembly GCF_964028555.1 of Wolbachia endosymbiont (group A) of Pipizella viduata. Classification (NCBI taxonomy): domain Bacteria; kingdom Pseudomonadati; phylum Pseudomonadota; class Alphaproteobacteria; order Rickettsiales; family Anaplasmataceae; genus Wolbachia; species Wolbachia endosymbiont (group A) of Pipizella viduata. The sequence continues at coordinate 411,919 of NZ_OZ034787.1, forward strand.
AGTATAATAAATTGACATTATTGCTGGCATTGAAAGTGCTACAGTCAATACTTGCCCTGACGCTATTTGTATTACTATTTCTTCACCACTGTTTGCTGAAGGGTCCTGAGCATGAAAAATAAATATTCCAATTAATTGTATTACTAACATAACTATTGCCAATTTTGTAAAAACAGCAGCTACAACTATTCCTGAATTTGGCATTTTATATAGTAAATATTCGCCTCCATATGTAAAAATCAATATAACATCGACAATAAATAATATTAAAAAAGAAGACCAATAGTTCTGCCAACCTGGTAAATATCCTATTCCCAAAAAAGAGCTTACTGTTTTGGCAGGAAAAACCTTACCTAGCATCTTTCCCAAAAATTCAAAAAAAATTCCCATGCTCTAAGTAACACTTGGTTTATATTATTTATAATACTGTATTGTAACGGACTTATCAATAACTTAAAACATGTATTGGAAAATTTTAGGTAATATGCAGCAACAGTAGAAGAACATGCGCCAAAAATTTAGTAATTTTATAGGGCTTGTGCACTTAAATTTTTTGCAATATCAAGTGCAGCGTAAGTGAATATTGCACTTGCACCTGCACGTTTGAAACCAATCAAAGATTCATAAATCACCTTGTCATAATCCAGCCAGCAATTATTTGCAGCAGCTTTTATCATTGCGTACTCACCGCTTACTTGGTAAGCAAAAATCGGAAAATTAAACTTATCACTTGCTGTTTTGATAATATCCAAATATGGCATACCTGGTTTAATCATAATAAAATCTGCACCTTCATTTATATCCATTTCAATTTCGCACATTGCTTCGTGCGCATTTTTATAATCCATTTGATAACCACTTTTGTCTATAGAATGTGATAGCCCACATGAACCAACGACTTGCCTGAATAGAGCATAGAAGCTAGAGCAATATTTCACCGCATAAGATAATATTAATACGTCTTGAAAGTTATTATCATCTAATGATTTTCTGATTCTTCCTATTCTACCATCCATCATATCAGAAGGAGCAACTATATCACATCCTGCCTTCGCTAAAGCAAGTGCTTGCTTACACAGTACTGATATAGTTTCATCGTTTTCTACATCCATCTGATTATCTTTTAAAATGCCGTCATGGCCATGAATAGTGTATGGATCCAGTGCAACGTCTGCAATAATACCAATTTCAGGTACCTTTAATTTTACAGCACGGATTGCTTTGCAGATTAAGTTGTCAGAATTATATGCTCCCTCAGCGTTTTCAGATTTTAGTTTACTATCAACTACAGGAAAAATTGCAACAGCATTAATTCCTAAATCTTTAGCTTCCTTAACTATAGACACTAATCCATCTATTGAATAACACTTTACGCCTGGTAAGCCAGAAATTGGTTCAGTTGTTTCTTCTCTGTCGTGAACAAACAGAGGAAGAACCAGATCATTTACTGATAGACTATTTTCACTTGTTAAATTGCGAACCCATTTGCTCGAGCGCCTGCGCCTTAATCTTGTATTTGGAAAATTAAACATTGGACCCAGGTAAATTCCCAGTAAAGAGCAACACTCCTGAAATGAGTACCACCCAAAGCACCGATATTGGCAGAAACACTTTCCAACCAAGACGCATTAGCTGATCATATCGATAACGAGGTATTGTTGCTCTAATCCAAATAAATACGAACAAAAGTATAACTATCTTCAAAACGAACCAAATCAAACCTGGAATTTTGTAAAGTAAACTAAACTCCAGCGGCGGATACCATCCTCCTAGAAAGAATATCGTCATCATAGCACTTGCTAGAATCATATTTGCATATTCTCCAAGAAAAAAGAGGGCAAAAGGCATGGATGAATATTCAACGTTATATCCAGAGACAAGCTCTGCTTCAGCTTCTGGTAAATCAAATGGGTGACGATTAGTTTCTGCAAGCAAAGAAATAAAAAATATTATTCCTATAGGCATTAGTAGCAAATCAACCCAAAATGGCATGTTGTGTTTCGCTACCACCATCTCTCCAAGGTTCAACGTACCAGTTGTAACAACAACTGTAGCAACTATTAAGCCTATTGAAACTTCATATGAAATCATCTGAGCAGCCGACCGTATAGCGCCAAGAAATGCATAATTAGAATTGCTTGACCAGCCTGCAATAATTACGCCGTATACTCCCAGCGACGATATAGCTAGCACATAAAGCACTCCAACATTAATATTTGCTATAACCTTAGGAATCACTACTTGCTGGCCATTTTCTACAATTACTTCAGCACCAAACGGTATAACTGCCCAGGCAATTAATGCCAAGATAAAGGTAAGCATTGGAGCCATAATGAACAGTATGGTGCTCGCTCTAAATGGTATTATCGGCTCTTTAATCAGTAGCTTAATAGCATCTGCAAATGGCTGCAATAGCCCAAAAGGTCCAACTACACTTGGGCCGTGTCTCAGTTGAATTGCACCAATAACCTTACGCTCAAAGTATACCAAGTACGCAACTGAAAGTAGTAGCGGTACTAAAATAAATAAAATATTAACTAGCGTGTTCATAAAAAGCTTTAGTACAATCTGCCATTATTTTTGAAGCGCGACTTATTGAATCCGTCATATAAAAATTACACTCCTTTAAAGTGAAAGGTGTATTACTTAAGCTTATCCCATCATTGCTAATTGGCACCCATGTGTTTTTTACCACTTGATCGGCATTTCTAAACTGTGGACCGATAGTATCTAATTTTTTTCTCACATCAAATAAACTATCATACGGTAAAGAAAGGTCTAAATATTGTGAAAGATTTTTAATAATTAACCAATCCTCCTTTGCTTCACCTGGAGGAAATACAGCTAAATTTGTTCTTTGCACTCGACCTTCAGTATTTACATAAGTTGCATATTTTTCTGTATATGCAGCACCAGGCAAGATAACATCTGCCACATGTGCACCCTTATCACCGTGATGACCTTGATAAATTACAAATGTATTTTCTAATTTTGATGTATCAATTTCATCTGCACCAAGAAGATAAATGACTTCTATCTCGCCACCTTCTGTATGCTCCAGTATTTGATTAGTGTCTTTTCCACCTTTTTCAGGAACAAACCCAACGTCCAGACCACCAACTCTTGCTGCAGCTTTATGCAGCATATTAAAGCCATTCCAGTCGTCTCTGACCATGTTAAATTTTTCTGCAATTTTGCCAGCTAGAATTAGAATTGATTCAGAATCATCTCTTATTAATGCATCTTGACCAATGATCAGCATAGGGTTTTGAGCAGCTACCAGCAGCTCGCAGAATTTATGATTTCCATTTGCTATTTCACTCAAAATATCAGGATTATCGCCCAATTTCTCAACATGATACAAATATTCAATGTTAGGACCAACACTTGCAATAGGAAAGTTGCCCTGTAAATATCTCTTTCTCAATCTTACATTAATGATCGGTGCTTCTATCCTTGGATTTGTATTTATAAGCAGACACAAATCTGCATTCTCTATACCCTGGGTAGTGGTATTGAACACATAAGATCCGCGATTACTTGGTATAAGCTTTGCACCATCTTGCCTGCAGTCTATATTCCCCGAGCCGAGCTTCTGCATCACTTCTTTGAGTAGAAGCATAGACTCACAATCTGCTAAATCACCTACAATTGCAGCTATTCTATTTGATTTTGTATTCTTTAATTTCTTTGCAGCAATAGTTAATGCTTCATTCCAATCAACCGGGGCTAATTTACCATCTCTTTTTACATAAGGTTGATCAAGACGCTGAACTTTTAGTCCATCATAGGCAAAGCGGGTTTTATCTGATATCCGTTCTTCATTTACCTCTTCGCTCAGTCTTGGTAATATTCGCATAACTTCCAGGCCACGATAATCAACTCTAATGCTACTTCCCACAGCATCTAGCACATCTATAGTCTCACAATGTGATAGCTCCCATGGACGCGCTGTAAAGGAGTAAGGCTTTGAAGTTAAAGCCCCTACCGGGCAGAGATCTATGATATTTCCAGATAATTCAGAACTAATATGCCTTTTTATGTAAGTGCTAATCTCTACATTTTCTCCCCTTCCGATTCCTCCAAGTTCATTTGTACCTGCAACATCAGACAAAAATCTAACACACCGAGTGCAATGAATGCATCGATTCATCGCAGTCTCAATCAGTGGTCCGAAGTGTTTTTTTGGCACAGCCCTCTTATGCTCATCAAGTCTGCTGGTTCCTTTCCCATAAGCCATCGTGATATCTTGCAAATCGCATTCACCACCTTGATCGCAAATTGGGCAATCAAGCGGGTGGTTGATTAGCAAAAACTCAAGCACACCTTCACGTGCTTTTTTAACCTTAGGGGTATCAGTGTGAATAACCATCCCTTCTGCAACTGGCATTGCACAAGAGGCTACTGGTTTTGGAGGTCCACCCTCAACTTCAACCAAACACATTCTGCAGTTACCAGCAATTGCTAAACGCTCATGATAACAAAAACGTGGAATTTCAACGCCCACGACTTCACAAGCTTGAATTATAGTGAGCCCATGCTCTACTTCACATTCCTTAGAATTAATAGTAACTTTAACCATAACTATTATACAGCTTCCCACTTTATAGGATTGCCGCTTACCTCATCTTCAACCAGATTGCCGTTGTCATATTGAGCAGACATATAATTCATGCGCGAGTCACGATCTATATATCTAACAGGTTTTACCGGTTTATCTTTATACATTTTTTGCTCGGCCTTCTTACGCTGAGTAGGGTTATTTTTACTAGCTGTCTTTGCTTTCCCACCTACTGCCATATAAACTCCTAAAAACTTTTCATTCTATTTTAACACTTAAGTATATAGCGTCAATATTTAATAACTTTAAAATTTCAATAGATCTCTTATTATAATCATTGTTTAAATAAAAAGTTACTCCTTGATATCATTCCAGTGCTTGACCAGAAAAAAAGAAATATGTATCAGCTACTTTCATTTGCTGCGCCTCGAAAATAAACGTTCATGTAGCTGTGAGTCAGGCCATAAATCCAGTATAAAGACCTTTAATCATTGGCTTCGTAGTACTTTTTAACCAACTTATTAAGTAACCTTACACCAAAACCTACTGCTCCTCTTGGACAAATGTCAGTACCTTTTTCGTGCCAAGCAGTGCCTGCGATATCTAAATGTGCCCAGCAAGTTTCATTCACAAAACGCTGTAAAAACTGTGCAGCCATTATGCTATCTCCACCAGAGCCTGCAGGAGCGATGTTTTGAACATCAGCAATCGGTGAATCAATAATTTTGTCATAAGTTTCATTCATAGGAAAACGCCATAACTTCTCACTTACTTCATTTCCTGCATCAATCAGACGGTTTGCTAATTCATCATTATTTGAAAAAAGACCAGCATATTCGTTATTTCCAAGTGCAACCACTATAGCACCAGTTAAAGTTGCAAGATCAATCATAAATTTTGGTGAGAATCTGTCTTGCGTATACCATAAAGCATCTGCAAGTATGAGCCTTCCTTCTGCATCGGTGTTCAACACTTCTATCGTCTGTCCAGACATTGAAGTTACTACATCACTCGGCCTTTGAGCATTACCACCCACTGCATTCTCTGCAAGTGCAACCACGCCGATTGCATTTACTTTTGCTTTTCGTCCTGCTAAAGCATGCATCACCCCAACTACAGCAGCAGAGCCTGCCATGTCATATTTCATCGACTCCATACCACGTGAAGGTTTGAGTGATACTCCACCAGTGTCAAACGTTATACCTTTACCAACAAAAGCTATTGGCTTTTGTTCTTTAGAAGCCCCATTCCATTTTATCACTACTAATTTTGGTTCTTTACTACTTCCTTGTGCGACTCCAAGCAAGGCTCCCATTTTTTTCTCTTCCATCTGCTTTTTATCAAGCACTTCGATTTCAAGGCCAAGCTTAGTAAGCTCTTTTTTTATATGATCAGCATAGGATTCTGGATATAGAATGTTAGAAGGCTCTGTTATAAAAGAGCGCGCAAGGAATATACTCTCACCTTCTTGCCTTGAGTGCTCAAATGATCTTTCAGCATTACTTAATTGCTCATCTTTTACTAATACGGTAATTTCCTCTACCTCTGTAATTTTCTCATCCTTTTTAGTTTTATACTTATCAAACTTAAAACTACGCAGAAACGCACCATATGCAACATTTGCTGCACTACCTTCGATTAAAATCGCTGCTTTCTTAATTTTTAATCTGCTTAGCTCACAATATATTTTACCACCAATATTTAATTCTTTATTTTCATTCCATTCATCCTTCTTACCAAGTCCAACAACTACAACGTTTTTTCCTTCTGGTAAAATGGTAGAAGAAAATTCACCAAAGCTTCCATTAAAATCGCTAAATTGCTTTATATTATCTATGATCTGTTTTCCTTGCAAAACTCCGCCATCATTTACGGTTTCATTGTCCTCAAATAAACCCATTACTATTGTTTTAAAATCGGGCGAAATTTTAGAAATTGTTATTTTCATTGCTGGCATCTCCGTTGCAAATAATTGTAAACTGTACATAAAACATAGCAAAAACATCAGTAAGATATTTTTCATATACATCCTAAGTACAATAACATTCAAGTTTACTATGGACTACCTTATATGCAAGGGTTTTTATCTTTTATTAGAGAACGTATTATATCCACCCAAGGTAATGTTAAACGTATAGGTTTTTATGACCTGATTACTGTAAGTAAATGGTGTTATGAGAAGGCTTGCAAGCCCATTACTAACAAAATCTCCAAGAACAGGATCAGCACAATTATCGCAATTATGGTCAGCAAAAAACATTTGCGTTGTGAATTCTGGAAAATCTGGATGTTGAACTAGAAAGTTAATATGTGGAGCTCTCTCACCAATTTTACCAGGTGCTATCGTAATAAAATTATAATAGCCAAGATTATTCACTACAAACCTTCCTGATCCAGCAAAATTCGGATCGAGTTGATTATCCTCTATATTCTCATCGTAATGGTTCACGCCGCGTGAATTCGCGTGCCATATAGAAACTACAGCATTTTGTATTGGTAAACAGTTTATATCAGTAATTCTACCCACTATGTGTATTAATTCTCCTGTTGCACTATTTGGAGAACCAGCTTTCCTTCTTAAATTGTTTGAAGAGCTAAAATTTTTTGGCCTTGCATCAAGGTCATATATTTCTGGAGTTTCAATGCAGTTGAGCAAAACAGGATCAGCTGCAAATAGCGGCAAACTGAATACCGTTTGTACTAAAAGCGCTAATAAGATATTTTTCACATTCATTTCATTTATAATGCTTTTATTCAGATTATAGCAGCTTTTTTCTTTTGTTTAAAGATAAGACTTCCTTTGGAGCCGCTTTATTTCAGTGCATAAGCTGGTCCTTTTCGGATCTTAGCGCTGTGTACATAACTGCACGAACGTCTAGCTTAGGGGTAAGATAGGAGAAAAATTAGGGCCCGCAAATTAATCCAAACACATAAGTGTAGTGTTACCACCGAATGCTGTAGTGTTAACACTTACAACTTTTTCTGTAGAAAAACGCTGTAAATAATGAGGACCACCAGCTTTTGGCCCAGTGCCAGATAGTCCTCTACCACCAAATGGTTGTATCCCAACTGCTGCACCTATCTGGTTACGGTTGATGTAGACATTTCCAACTGATATTTTTTTGCTTATTAAATCGATCTGATTTTGTATACGGCTCTGCAAAGAAAATGTAAGCCCATATCCTGTATTGTTTATATCACTTATAACTTCATTTAATTGTGACTTGTTAAAACGTATGATATGCAAAATAGGACCAAATACTTCTTGCTTTAATTGCGAAATTTTTTGTATCTCATAAATATATGGAGGAAAGAAATAACCATTATGAGAATTTGTATCCATGGGTACTTTAAATAACAGATTTGAATCTTCGTCCTCTGACATTTTTTGCGTATGTTGAGTTAGCATATCGATAGATGCTTTGTCAATTATTGGACCAATATCAGTACTAAGTTGTATTGGGTCACCAATCTTGAGTTCTTGCGCTGCACCACATATCATTTTTATCTGCTTCTCTGCTATGTCCTCTTGAATAAACAGCACTCTAAGTGCAGAACAGCGTTGGCCGGCACTGCGAAACGCAGAAAGTACAACATCTGTAGTCACTTGCTCTAAGAGAGCGGAGCTATCAACAATCATAGCATTGAGCCCTCCTGTTTCAGCAATAAGCGGTACAATAGGACCATCCCTATCCGCAAGCATTTTATTAATTATTTGAGCAGTTTGTGTTGAGCCAGTAAAAGCTACTCCAGCAATTCTATTGTCTGGAACTAATATTTTGCCTAAATATCCACCATCCCCAGGAATGAGGTGTAACACATTTTTTGGTATCCCAGCTTCATGTAGTATCTTAACAGCTTCGTAGGCAATAATCGGCGTTTGCTCTGCCGGTTTTGCCAGCACCGCATTACCTGCTGCAAGTGCAGCTGAAACCTGCCCAATGAAGATAGCAAGTGGAAAATTCCATGGTGATATACACAGGAAAACTCCTCTGCCTTCAAAAAAGATGAAGTTATCTTCACCCGTTGGACCTGGCAATTTTTTCCAGTCGCTCAGTTCATTTTTTGCTATCGTTGCGTAGTAACGTAAGAAATCCACTGCCTCTCTTACTTCCGCTATTGCATCAGATAAAATTTTTCCTGCTTCTACGATCAGAATGTAAATCAACTCTTTCATCCTTTCTTCAAGCAAATCTGCAGCTTTTTCAAGGCATTTAGCGCGCTTTTCTGCTGAAACATTCTGCCATTCAGTAAAAGCATTATGTGCTATTTCAAGAGCGTTTAAAACTTGAGCACTTGTTGTATTTGACACTTCTCCAATTACATTTTCTAAATGTGCAGGATTCACCACTTCAGTAAATTTGGCATCATCAAAAAGTGACTGTCCGTCAATTATCGGCCCAACTTGCCATTTTTTTCACTAAAGCTCTTTATATCATCTGCAAATTGTGAGACTATCACCGAGTCACTAATATCCATTCCCAAAGAATTTTTTCTTTCTGGTCCCAAAATATCTTGTGGTAACGGAATGCCTGGATGAGGTTCATAATTAAAATTTATAGCTTTTTCCAGTGGATCTGAAATTAACTCATCAATTTTAATGAACTATTAGCTCCATTTTCAAGAAGGCATCTTATAAGATAAGGCAACAAGTCACTATGTTCCCCAACGGGTGCGTAGACACGACAGCTAACATTTGTTGCAAGCTCTGACATTGTATAATCATATAAGTCTTTTGCCATTCCATGTAAGCGTTGAAATTCAAATCCAGGGTGGTTTTTATCAGCAAGTTCCATGATAGAAGCAAAAGTATAGGCGTTATGAGTTCCAAAGCATGGGTAAAAGCTGTTTGGTTTACTCAAAAGTTTCTGTGCGCACGCGAGGTAAGATACGTCAGTATAGCTTTTTCTTGTAAATACTGAGTAATCATTTAATCCCAATTCTTGCGTACGCTTGATTTCTGAATCCCAATATGCACCTTTTACAAGTCTGACCATAATTTTATGATTTGATCGAATAGCAACATCCTCTACAAAGTCAAGAACAGACAAAGCACGTTTTTGATATGCTTGTACAGCCAAGCCAAGCCCTTCCCACTCAGAAAGTGATTCATCAAGCCGTAATTGTTCAAACAAGATTAAGGACATTTCAAGCCTTTCTGTTTCTTCTGCATCTATGCATAATGAAGTGTTGTATTTTTTGCTTCATGACAAAGCTCTAGCAGTTTAGCTCTCAACTCTTCAGCTATATTATCGAATTGACCAAATTCATAACGTGGATGTAACGCAGACAATTTGATTGAAATTCCATGCGATTTAAAACAATCATTTATTTCAGTGGATTCACCTATAGCTTTTATTGAGTGCATGTATGAATTAAAATACTCTTCTGCATCTTCAGCTGTGTGAGCAGCTTCGCCAAGCATATCAAAAGAGTATAAAAACTTACTATTGTCATCTAGTTTTGCATACCTTAAAGCTTCTTCTATGGTTTCTCCAACAACAAAATGATTACCAAGCATAGACATTGCTTGTTTTACTGCTTTGCGAATGATCGGTTCTCCTAAATTCTTAAGTAACTTAGAAATTGCGTAATAGAACTTCGAATCGCCTTTATTATCTCTCAATATACTGCTACCTATCATCAAGCTCCATGTGGAAGCATTGACAAACAACGAAGAAGAGTGCCCTAAATATTTATTCCATTCCTGATTGGCAATTTTATCTTTGATTATTTCGTCTATTGTATAATCATCTGGTATTCTAAGTAGCAATTCAGCAAGGCACATCAATGCTATTCCTTCATCATTGGAAAGCGAGTATTGCTGCATAAAGGAATCTACAATACTTAATTTATTGTGTTTGATTTTTTCAATAACTTGTTTTGCAATATTATAAATTCTACTTTTTGAATCAGCTGAAAGCTCTGCTTTTTCTACAAGATAACGTATATAACTCTTTTCATCAGTACGATAAAATCCTTGTAAACGTTTTCTCAATTCGTTAGGTTCTTGTATAGAGGTAATCATAATTATCTATAAAACACCTTTACTATATGTAAGGTAAAATTATATCATAACTTCGCGTAGAATAAATTATTATTTATAAAAGAGCCAGGGCTGGCTAAAAGAAGTCTAGTACTTACTTAACTTTACTAAGTCAAGAGAAGTATGTAGCTCAATACTCCACCATCCATCAAGTATTTAACCTCAGTTGCAGTTTGTACACAGCATTTGAGTTGAATTGATTGTTCAGAACTATCCTTTCTTTTGATGATACATTCTAAATTTCCACTTGGCACTATTTCACCTTTTATGCTTATTATCTCACTACCATCAAATATCTTTCTGGTTATTCCATTTTGGAATATAAGTGGAAGAACACCCATGCCGACCAAGTTGGACCTATGTATACGCTCAAAGCTTTCTGCAATTACAACTTTAATCCCCAACAATAAAGTACCTTTTGCTGCCCAATCCCTACTTGAACCTGTGCCATACTCCTTTCCTGCCACAATGATGAGAGGAACATTACTTTCTTTGTAGCGCATTGCTGCATCAAAAATCGACATAGTTTCTTGAGAAGGAATATATTTTGTATAGCCGCCTTCGATGCTTACCATTTCATTTTTTATTCTAATGTTAGCAAAAGTTCCACGCATCATTACATTGTGGTTACCACGACGAGATCCATACGAATTAAAGTCCTGTGGCTCAATTCCAAGATTTTTTAAATATATACCTGCAGGACTACTTGAGGCAATATTTCCAGCAGGGGAAATGTGATCAGTGGTTACGCTATCGCCAAACATTGCCAATATTTGTGCACCTTTTATATCGATTGTTTTATCTTTATTATTTTTAGGTGATAAATTATCAAAATAGGGCGGATCTTGTATGTAAGTGCTGTTTGCATCCCAATTATAGATTTCACTTTTTTCACACTTTATCTTTCGCCAATGTTCATCACCAGAAAAAACATCCTTATACTTTTGTATAAACATCTCACGTGTTACCACATTTTTAACACAATCTTCGGTTTCATTGTTTGTTGGCCATATATCTTTGAGATAGACATCATTTCCATTCTTATCTTTGCATATTGAATCTTTTGTCAAATCAGTTTGCACAGTACCAGCAAGTGCATATGCAACAACAAGTGGCGGAGATGCCAAGTAATTAGCTTTGACTAACGGATGAATTCTTCCTTCAAAGTTACGATTACCAGATAAAACTGCAGCAACAGTTAAATTTTTGTTTTTAATGCCATCTTCTATATCTTTATTAAGTGGACCAGAATTCCCAATGCAAGTTGTGCAACCATATCCAACTAGATTAAAACCCAAAGCATTTAGATCTACCTGCAATCCAGACTTTTCTAAATATTCTGTTACAACTTGTGACCCTGGAGCAAGAGAAGTTTTAACCCAAGGCTTTGATTTTAATCCAAGTTTAATTGCATTACGAGCTACAAGACCTGCAGCAATCATTACACTTGGATTTGAGGTGTTAGTGCAGCTTGTTATTGCTGCAATAACTACACTTCCATCTTGAAGCTTATCACTTTCCTTTGATTCGTTAACTGAAAATGATTTAGAAAAAGACTCTGCCACTTGTGAAAGAAAAACCTTATCTTGTGGTCTTTTGGGACCAGCCATTACTGGCTTCACGCTTGATAAATCAAGCTCTAGTGTGTCAAAAAATGCTAACTCATTATTGCCACGCCACAATCCTTGCTCTTTCGCATAAGCCTCAACTAGCTTTTCTGGCCTTCCGGTTAAGCTTAAATAATCTAGCGTTTTCTGATCAATTGGAAAAAATCCACAAGTTGCGCCATACTCTGGGGCCATGTTTGCTATAGTTGCCCTATCTGCCAAAGATAAATAATCTAAACCATCACCATAAAATTCTACAAACTTACCAACAACACCCTTTGTTCTTAGGATATTGGTAACCGTCAGCACTAAATCAGTCGCAGTTACTCCTTCCGGCAGTCTGCCAATTAATTTAAATCCAACTACTTCTGGAATCACCATACTAATTGGTTGACCAAGCATCACAGACTCAGCTTCTATGCCTCCAATACCCCAACCAAGGACTGATAACCCGTTAACCATCGTAGTATGGCTATCCGTACCAACCAAAGTATCAGGATACAAAACCCCATCCTTATTACATACAACTTGCGCTAAATACTCAAGATTCACTTGGTGGCAAATTCCAGTACCTGGCGGTACTACTCTAAAATTTGTGAAGGATGATTCTCCCCACTTTAAGAATTGATATCTCTCCAAATTTCTTTTTACTTCTAGCTCAACATTCTTACTGAATGCGGAAACACTTCCATAACTATCTACTTGAACAGAATGGTCGATCACAAGATCAACGGGCACAGACGGATTTATGCTGCTTGGATCGCCTCCATTTTTCTTGACATAACTCCGCATAGAAGCTAAATCGACGACAGCAGGGACCCCTGTAAAATCTTGCATCAACACCCTTGCTGGCTTGTAGCTAATTTCATGATTAGCGTGTTTATTAACGCAACTTGCTAGTATTTTTATATCATCCAGCTTTACGTTTACTCCATCTTCATTGCGCAATAAATTTTCAAGCAGAACCTTAAGTGAGCAGGGCAATTTAGTTACATCTATTCCTAAAAATTCACTAGCACTATTTAGGCTAAAATAGTTGTATGACTTCCCGTCAATGTTTAAAGTCGTTTTTGCGTTTAAAGAATTATTCATCAGGTTACATCATATTAGTTAAAATTGGAATTACTACCGTTACTTCTTTGTTGTTGACTTTGCTGCTCGTACATAGTTTCAAAATCTATAGGATCTAGCATTAGTGGGGGAAATCCACCACTGCTTGTAACTCTTGCAATTATTTCTCTTGCAAAAGGGAAAAGAAAAGTAGGTCCGCCAATAAACAAAGCTTGTCTTACCTCTTCCTCACTCAACTCTTTAAAATTTTCTATTGAAAAAATGCCACAATATTTTGTCTCACAAATGAAAGCTACGCCATCTTTTATACCTTCATCTTTTATCGTTGCTCTGACTTCTATATGTAAAGTAATTTCATGGAAAGATTTTTCTTCATTTACTCCTTCTTTGTTTTCCATTCCTTCTAATTTCGCTGAATTGATATTAACCATTACATTAATATCGGGAGCTTTATTTGAAGAAAGGAATGGCGAATTCGGATTCTCAAACGATAGATCTTTAACATATTGACCGTGAATTCTCATTTTTTGTTGTGGCATTTCTTACGTCTCCTTTAATTAAGTTGAGATATTTAATACTTTCTTATATAATATATTCATTTACAAACGAATAGCAAACCTGATTATAAGTTGATATGAAAAACATATTTTCATTAATAATTAATAATGTTCGGATACTTTATATGCCAAGGAGTTGAGTTACTATGATAGAGCTTGTAATATATACTTTATTAGCGGCGTTCATTTTTTCACGTTTGTATAATTCTTTAGAAAGGTCAGCCAATCTCAATCTAAAAAAGCTAACTAGTGTGTTGGATGTAAGCCGAAGTAAAGAAGATGTAGTAGAAAACATTGAGGGTTACATTGATAGCAACGATGAAAATTCAATAAAAGTTACTTATGAACAAATATTAAAAAAAAACAAAGATTTTTCTATTTCCCACTTTATAGAAGGTTCAAGCATAGCTTTTGAATTAATAATAAAGTATTTCAATCAAGGAAATTTGTCTCAGTTAAAACCACTTCTCGATAAAGACTTATATGATAATTTTGCAGAGAAGATTAAACATCGTAAAGAGGTGCACGAGTCTATAATTGTTTCTATCGTTTCACAAAAGATTTTAGAAATAAAGCTAGTAAAAAACACAGTGTTTATTGCAGTATATTTCCTTTCAGAGCAAATTAACTTTATTAAAGATAGCTCAGAAAATATAATATCAGGTAGCACATCCACCATTAATAAAGTTGAGGATGTATGGCAATTCAAAAAAAATGTTAATTCATCAGACCCAAGCTGGTTGCTTGTTTCTATTAACTATAAAAAGACAAATAACGATAAGACAAATGACAAGTAAGATTAGTTTTATTTAGAGTTAACCGTGGAAAGCAAGCTGCGCGAAATAGTACTTGACACTGAAACGACAGGTCTTGACACTGGATCTGGTCATCGAATTATTGAAATAGGGTGTGTGGAATTAATTAATCGTATTCCAACAGGTAAAGTACTCCATCGGTACCTTAACCCAGAAAGAGATATACCTTATCACTCGTTTAAGATTCACGGTATTAGTGAAGAATTTTTAGAAGATAAACCATTATTCTCAGATGTTGCACTTGAATTTCTTGACTTTATATCTAATGATATTTTGGTAATTCACAACGCTGAATTCGATGTTAAGTTCCTTAACATGGAGTTAAGCAAGCTGAATGCTGGGTTAATTTCCTCAGATAGAGTGCTAGATACATTACCTCTTGCGAGGAAAAAATTCGTAGGATCACCTGCTTCTTTGAATGCATTATGTAAGCGTTTTGATATATCGCTAGAGAATAGAGAATTGCACGGAGCACTAGTTGATGCTCAATTGCTTGCAAAGGTATATGTTGAACTTACAGGAGGGTTACAAACCTTTCTGTTTGATAATGAATGCAATCAGGACAGTAACTCTACATTCGTTCAGCATAAAGTGCGTAATCTAACTCCCAGAGAACATTCACCAAATAGTGAAGAAATTGATGAACATAAGAAACTGTTAGACAAAATTAACAATACACTTTGGGATAAATATATTGAATAGGTTAACCAATAAAGATACAATTTGATTTTACTGAGAGCATTCTAATGGTAAGGTTTATAAGATTGTTATCTAATGTGCTAGCAGCATTAGCAGTTGTTTTTTTAGGTTATTGTTATTTCACTAAAAAAGGCATATTTGCCCCGGCAGCGATTCACAACGCGGAAGTTAAGATAGGCGGAGATTTTTCTTTAATTAATCAGGACGGACAGATTCTGCGCAGTAGTGATTTTAAAGATAAATACATGATGATTTTCTTTGGATTTTCCTCATGTAAAAGAATTTGTCCTATGAACCTTGGGATAATTTCAGAAACACTTGCAAAGTTAGATGAGAAAACTACCAACAAGCTACAAACATTCTTCATCACAGTTGATCCTGAGCGCGATAGCACGGAAAGACTTAAAGAATTTCAGCAGCAATTTGACCATAGAATACAAATGTTAACTGGTGAAAGAGAAAAAATAGACGAAGTAGTTGCGAAATATAAAGTATATGCAAGCAAAGTAGACGGAGAAGAAGAAATCAACCATTCTTCGATAATATATCTTATTGGCCCTGGAGGAAAATATGTTACACACTTTGCAGCTGATTTAAATTCAGACGAAAGTCAATCTGATAAGATTTTGGCTGAGATAAGAAAATACGTAAACTGAATTATAGATTTTTCTGTTAATTAGTCGAGCACGCAACTGCATGAGCATTATAATTTAATCTCCACCGGGAAGACGCATTGGAATGACACTATTTGCTGTCTTCAAAAATAAGCATTCGTAAAGTTGTGCTTTTAACATGGGTTATCAGTTTAAAAATGTTGCTAACTAGTATATCTGAATGTAACATCAATTAACGTGTATAAATGAAGCAATCTAATGGAAAATAGTTATAATGCCGATGCAATAAAAATCTTAAGGGGTCTTGATGCTGTAAGGAAACGTCCAGGTATGTACATTGGTGACACTGACGATGGATCTGGCTTGCACCACATGGTATATGAGGTTGTTGACAACGCAATAGATGAATCTTTAGCTGGATATTGTGATAAAATTGAAGTTAGCATAAATAAAGATGGTTCAGTATCTGTAACTGATAATGGTCGTGGCATTCCAACTGACCTTCATGAAGAAGAAGGAATATCAGCAGCAGAGGTAATAATGACTCAACTCCATGCTGGTGGTAAATTTGACAGTAATACCTATAAAGTTTCTGGGGGATTACATGGTGTTGGAATCTCAGTTGTGAATGCATTATCAAGCTGGTTGGAATTAACTATTTGGCGCAATAAGAAAGAACACTTTATGCGCTTTGAAGATGGTGAGTCTATTGAACCTTTAAAGGTAGTCAACGAAAATACAAACAAAAGAGGAACTAAAGTCACGTTCATGCCATCAACAGAGACTTTTAATGGCATTAATTTCAGTTACTCAACGCTTGAAAGTCGTATAAGAGAATTAGCATTTTTAAATTCAAATATCGACATTACTTTACATGATCTGCGCAATGAACCATATACAGAATCTCATTTCAATCAGAGCAATCAATCTAAAGACAATTTTGGTACAGCGAATTTTGTGCGGTACTTAGATAAGAATAAGACACATGTAACTAAAATTGCCAGTATGAAAGGAGATGCAGAAGATCTTGGCATCAGCTTGGAAATATCGATGGAATGGAATGATTCCTACTATGAACATATGTTATGCTTCACGAATAATATAAGGCAACGAGATGGTGGTACGCATTTGGCAGGATTTAGATCCGCTTTAACCAGATGTATCAATAACTATGCAACTAATGAAGGGTTTTTAAAGAAAGCAAAAGTAAATTTAACTGGAGAGGACGTTAGAGAAGGTTTAACTTGTGTTTTATCTCTCAAGATGCCTGATCCTAAGTTTTCTTCACAAACAAAAGATAAACTAGTTAGTTCTGAAGCGCGTACAGTTGTGGAGAGCATAGTTTCTGATAAATTGAGCACAATCCTTGAAACTGATCCCAAATTGGCAGCAAGTATAGTAGAAAGAGCAATCAGATCAGCAAAAGGAAGAGAAGCCGCAAGAAAAGCACGAGAGTTAGTTAAAAGCAAAAACAATATTGATATTGCAACTCTGCCAGGAAAGCTTGCTGATTGCCAGGAAAAAGCCCCTGAGTTATCGGAATTATTTATAGTAGAGGGTAATTCAGCAGGTGGTACTGCAAAGCAGGGGCGTAATCGTAAAACACAAGCAGTGCTTGCCTTAAGAGGAAAAATTCTAAACGTAGAACGTGTAAGTTTAGATCGTATTTTTTCATCTGCAGAAATAGGCTCTTTAATTACTGCAATTGGTGCTGGAATAGGGAGTGAACACTTCAATATTGAAAAAGCTAGATATCATAAAATTATCATCATGACAGATGCAGATGTTGATGGTTCACATATAAGAACTTTGATTCTAACTTTCTTTTTTAGACATATGCGTGAAGTTATTGAAAAAGGCTACTTATACATAGCACAGCCACCCCTTTATAAAGTTACAAAGAATGCTAAAGACACTTATATTAAAGATGACGAAACTTTTGAAGAGTATATAATAAACTCAGCAGTTAAAAGATTAACACTAAGTGGTACAGCTACAGAATTTAACGACTTGCGCCTTATTTTGAATAAATGCGTTAGCATTTCTAATATTAGCAAAAATTATGATAGAGAAATACCACAAAATCTCTTAGAGTCATTGCTAATTTTAAGCAAAAAGAATGCTCTATCATCGGCTGATGAGATATTAAAGTATTTAAAATTAATGTACAGTGAATATACTTGGGAAGTAGAAATAAAGGATGAAGAAAAAGAAATTCACATCTCTAAATTATTTCAAGGATTGGCAGACAAATATATATTTGCACTTAGTATGCTTGAAGGCAAAGATATGCAAAACATATTAAGTTTGCTTGATGGTATAAGTAATTTATTTAATGGTGATTCATTTTTAAAGTCACAAGAAACTGAAATAAAAATCACTTCTCCAAGTACGCTTGCAAAAATAATAATGGACTATGGTAAAAAAGGTTTAACTCTGCAGAGATTTAAAGGTCTTGGTGAAATGAATGCTGATCAGCTATGGGATACTACGTTAAATCCTGAGGCTAGAACTTTATTGAAGGTTGAAATAAAAGATTGTGAAGAAGCTGATTCCATATTTTCAATATTAATGGGTGATATAGTTGAACCACGCCGTGACTTTATTAATAGCAATGCACTCAACGTGCATGATGTTGATATTTGAACTTTTAGCAAAATGTACGAACGTTACGGGTTTAAGCAAAAACTGTGTCATTCAAGTAGCTGATACTGGAACCTTATCGTCATGCCACCGCAAACCGTCATACCGCCGCAGCGCTAACACGTAGCGGGATGAAGGTTTTCAGGGTAGCTGTCATCCGAGTAGCTTGACTACTTGGATCCAGAAAACTTAACTCTACACCAAGTAAATGTACAATAAGAACTAGATTCCAGACTGGAATGACATCATAGGGGCACTGGGATGACAAAAAAAGGAGCGCTGACCATTTTCGGTCTCTTAAGTTACTTTAGCCATAAATACTTAAGAAATTTACCAAATAAAAAAAAGGCAAAAGAAGCCCCATGGTGCGAGTTTTGACTCTATATTACTGTAAGTGGCGCTGTAATAATGTGCTAACGCTTAAAATAAGCGCGATTTGGCTGAATGTAGAAAAAATAAAAAAGACATGCAGCCGCTATAATTTTATGTAATCCGCCAATAAATACCTGAGTTTTTTACTGAATTTTGTCATTGAGCCTGCAGGTCAAAAACAAGTTTTGAGTCATAAATACGCTTATTGTCATGATAAGGGGGCTGGCGGAGTTTGTCAAGCAAGTTTTTTCGTTTCTATGTTGTCAGCTACCTGAATATTGATCATACGGGTTCCATCTGTTATATATAATCTTTTTGAATACGAAGAAAACTGATGAATGAGTATGATATTACGGTTATAGGTAGCGGTCCTGGTGGTTATATAGCAGCAATTAGGGCGGCACAGCTTGGGTTTAAAACTGCAATTGTAGAAAAAGAAAAAAATTTAGGCGGTATATGCTTAAATTGGGGATGTATACCAACAAAATCACTACTTAGAGCATCTGAGGTTTATAGGCTAATAAAAAGATCAAAAGAGTTTGGTATAGAAGTAAAGGGAGCGAGTTTTGATATACAATCAATAGTGAAATACTCAAGAAACGTTGTTGATAAATTGTCAAGCGGTGTTGCATATTTGATGAAAAAAAATAACATCAAAGTTCATCAAGGCTTTGGTAAACTTGCAGGCAATAGTACTATAAAAGTTGCTGGCGATAAGGAAGAACAAGAAATTGTTTCCAAACATATCATTTTAGCAACAGGAGTGAGGGCACGGAATCTGCCTGAAATAGAGGCAGATGGAGATTTAATATGGAATGCGCAGCACGCTATGACTCCAGAGAGATTACCAAAATCACTACTAATCATAGGGTCTGGTGCAATTGGAATAGAATTTGCAAGTTTTTATAGTACTTTGGGGGTTGATGTAACAATCATAGAGATAAAGAGCACTATTTTGCCGCTGGAAGATAAAGACATTTCGGGCCTAGCAGAAGAAATATTCACAAAACAGGGGATAAAAATATATACAAACAGTAGCGTAAAAGCTCTTACTAAAAGTAAAGACTCTGCTCAAGTGCTACTAAGTAGTGGCGAGAGCAAAGAATTTGATAGGGTGATTGTTGCGGTTGGAATTCAAGCAAATATTGAAAATATAGGTTTAGAAAATACAAAAATTAAATTAAGCCCTTCTGGTTTTATTGAAATGAATGAATGGTATGAAACTAGTGAATCAAATGTGTATGCAATAGGTGATGTAGCTGGCCCACCATGTTTAGCACATAAAGCGAGCCATGAAGCTGTGATCTGCGTTGAAAAGATTGCTGGTAAAAGTGCTCATGCGTTAAAAAAAGAATGCATACCAAATTGCACTTATTCTCATCCACAAATAGCGAGCATCGGCCTTACTGAGGAACAGGCAATAAGAGGTGGGTATGATGTAAAAATAGGAAAATTTCACTCTAACTTTAATGGTAAGTCTATTGCACTCAGTGAAACTGAAGGGTTAGTGAAAACAATTATAGACAAAAAGACAGGCGAACTTCTGGGTAGCCACATGATAGGTGCAGAAGTAACGGAGTTAATTAGCAATTTTGCTCTTGCAAAGCAACTAGAAGGAACAGACTTCGACATAAAATCTACGATTTTTCCTCATCCAACCATTTCAGAGATGATACACGAATCAGTGCTTGCTGCAGATGATGAGTCGTTAAATAGTTGAACTAACGTTCCATCGTTTTAGAGTTGTCAATGTCTTGGGTAGTAGTTTGATTAGGCACTTTAGTTTCAATAGATTGATTACCACCAGCATCAGAATTCTGTAACTCTTCTTTCAATCCCTTAGCTGCTTCTTTAACTTTAAGCTTTGCCTTTGGATGAAGATCTTCTGGGCCTTTTCCTTTAGTATCCAAACCTTGTTGTAGATTAGTGCTTTTCATTTTATTATGCTGCTCGTGCTCAGGTAGGTCAACAACCGAATTGAAAAGAATTTTTATTATATTTTTTAGCAGTTCTAAAAAACCTCCGCTTCTGCCTTCTCTTTGTTCTTGAGGTTTATTTTTCTCATTAGGTTCTTTTTTACTATTACTTTTAGGCATTTTTAACTCAACTATCATAAAGCTTAATAAAATTCTACGTGCAAATTATTAAATAACAGTTAACAATCTAGGATTCATTATTTACAGATGGATATTATTTTAGCAACAGGTGGCACAGGTGGGCATATCTTTCCGGCCATAGCCTTAGCAAAAGCACTAAAGACACAAGGATACAATTGCATATTATTCACTGATAAAAAAACAAATAAAAATATCGACATAGAAAGCTATATTTTACCATTACTTAGACCAAGCGGCAACAAATTTAAGTTTTTCCTTTTATTAATGTATAGTTGTGTGCTAGCAATATATAAAATCAGAAAATTGAAGCCAAGATTAGTAATTGGTTTTGGTAGCTATGCTTCTTTTCCAACTCTTCTTGCAGCAAGGGTTCTTTCTATACCTATAATTTTACATGAACAAAATACAGTTTTAGGAAGAGTAAATAGATTCTTTTTTAAGAGTGCAAAATTAATTGCAACCAGCTTTCCGGAGACTAAATATACAGAAGGTAATAAATGTATTTTTACAGGAAATTTTATTGATATAAAAGCACAGAGCCATTCTAGCACTGAGAAAGCCCTAAACATATTAGTCATAGCAGGTAGCCAAGGTGCAAATTTTTTTGATGATGTAGTAAGCAGCGTAATTTGTAATTTGCCTATTAAAATGAAAAAGAAAATTAGAGTGACGCAGCAATGTACGAAGAAAAATGTAAACAAGGTCAAGAGTCTATACAAAAGTGAAAAGATCGATTGTGAATTGAGTGAATTTTTTGATGATATGGAAAATAGATTGGCCAATGCTCACTTGGTAATTAGCAGAGCAGGAGCAACTTCAATAGCAGAGATCACTCTTGCTAGGCGCGCTGCTATATACATTCCTTACCCTGACTCAAAAGATAATCACCAATTTTATAACGCAAAATATATTGAAGATTCGGGAGCAGCTATAATAGTTGAGCAGAATAGTGAAGCAAAAAAAAATCTAACAGAGGTACTATTTGATCTATTAAATAATTCTCAAAAATTGCGTGATATGACCAATAATACAAAAAAAACAGGGATAAAGAATGGGACTACTGAGTTTGTTAAGGTAATTGTTCACAGGTTTAGTTGATGGCTGCTTGCTTTTTCTTCAAACACATCCCAAAGGTCTTTTTCTAGCGATATATTATATAATTTATTGATATAAACCACTCCCGTGGGTGAAGTTGTGTTAATTTCGAGCAGGAAGTCATCTATAATATCAATACCAACAAATATTAGCCCCCTTTTCTTTAATTCAGGACCAATTTTGTTACATATTTCATTGTCTCTATCGTTCATTTGAGCGGGCTCAAAACTTGCTCCAAGTCGCATGTTTGTTCTGATCTCTCCACTGATTTTTGGAACTCGTTTCATTACTCCAATTGGTTGACCATAAAGTAGCAATATTCTTTTATCTTTATCTATGTTTTTACAAAATGATTGCGCAATTACAGGACATTCATATTTTGCTATCATGAGATCCACTACCACTTGAATGCTGTTTTCATCTCGTATTCTTATTACATCGTTTCCTCCATAACTATACAACGGCTTCAGAATAATATCTTGATAGTTGTGGTAGAAATCTCTAATCATCGATATATTTTCAGTGATCAAAGTCGGCGGAATTAGCTCTGGAAATAATGAAGTTATCAATTTTTCAGGACAATTTCTTATTTCTGTTGGATTGTTAATTACCAATGCGCTGGTTTTTTCTAAGATATAGGTTGTTGTAATGTAGCGCATATCAAAGGGTGGATCCTGTCTGATAAATATGATGTCCATTTCATTCAAGTTGATTGCTACATCCTCTTTAGAGATAAAACTAAAATCATCAGCGCTGACTTTCTGAGCAAGAGCAATTGGATGGTTTAGCTTTAGTGCTAAATTGTTAGGAGCATAGACAAAAACTTCGTGCTTCCTCCTTTGTGCTTCCTTTATTAGCACGAATGTAGTGTCAGTTTCAAAATTTATATTTTCATCCATCTGAAAGGCAACTTTCATTTATGTTCTCTACCTATTGTCACAACTGTACAAATGTTATAATTTGAAGGCGATTTTTGCCTAATGGCGTAATTTACTGTACTTATATCGTACATAACTTACAACTTGTTTTACTCCCTTTACTTTTCTTGCAATTGATATTACAGCTTTTAATTCCGCTTTATTTTGGGCTATACCCATCAAATAAACAACTCTATCAACCGTATTAACGCTATAATTAATTGATTTAATATTTCTTTTCCCCAGAAGTCTTGTTCTTATTTCCGCTGTTATCATGCCATCTACAGTAGTGTCTAGCATGGACGCCATTTGAATTGGTATTACTCTTATTTCATTTATCACTTCTTTAATTTCTTTTTGCTGCCAAGCTATTTTTTCTGCTGTAAGTTGTTTTTCAGGAGTGTCAACACTTCCAATGAGCAATACTCTTCCTTCACTTACTTTAACTTTTATGGATGAAAATAGCCCATGTTTTAAGAGCCCCTTATTAATTCTGATGACCATAGTCGTATCATCAATGATATTTCCCAAGGATTTGTCCTGCATTGTTATTGCTGTTGCTGTCGCTGTAGCCACTACACCACCTATTATAAGGGTTGTGCAACCACTTTGTGTAATCAAAAAAATTGCAAGTAAGAAGCTTGTTATTAATCTCATTATTGATTTTCAGGATTTAGAGCTTTCATTAAGAAATGTTAATAAGCTTTTTTGATTGTGTAAATACTATAAATTAAGTAAGACTTTAAACCTTGAATATTTTTAATGGAATACCTATAATAGGGTACTGAAAATTTCTTGCGGATATGGCGGAATTGGTAGACGTGCCAGGTTTAGGTCCTGGTGAGCTTGCTCGTGGGGGTTCAAGTCCCTCTATCCGCACTTTAAAGTCATGTAACTTAGGTTTTAAGGGAAAATTTATAATCACTGAATACACTTTTGTTTGTATAAAAACCTGTTCTTAAGGATTGTGTTTAACTTAGATTCTGGTAAAATGACTCTATTAAGATATGAATTAAAATGTTAATAAATGAATTATGATGTCTAATAATATACCTCAAAATACAG
Source organism: Wolbachia endosymbiont (group A) of Pipizella viduata (assembly GCF_964028555.1). Lineage (NCBI taxonomy): Bacteria > Pseudomonadati > Pseudomonadota > Alphaproteobacteria > Rickettsiales > Anaplasmataceae > Wolbachia > Wolbachia endosymbiont (group A) of Pipizella viduata. Next base: position 436,098 of record NZ_OZ034787.1, read on the forward strand.
TCGAAGTAAGTAGCGTATATACCTACAAAGAGCTTAGTATAGATAAACTAAAGTATGAGTATGAAATCACAGTTGGTAGTGATTATATAAAACAAAAGGTAAATTCCAGGTTGCAAGAGATAGCAGAAAATGCAAAATCACCTGGGTTTAGGGCTGGAAAGATGCCCTATGACCTTGTTGTTGCAAATTATAAAAACGAAGCTTTGGAATATGTGATAAATAATACAATTGATTATTGCTCAAGTGATTTGATGAAAAAAATTGAAGTCAAGTCTCACATTTATCCTAAGGTTGATGTTATATCATTACCAGATCTGGGCAAAGAAAATGAGGAGGGCAATTTTGTATACAAGCTATCTTTTGAGTCGATGCCTGAAGTACCGATGATAGATCTTGACAAAATAAACTTAAAGAAAATTGAAGCAAAGATTGAAGAGGAAGATATAAAAGAATTTATTGATTCTATTAAAACAAAGTTCCCCAATTTCGCCTCTGTTGATGATGCTTCTTATCAAGCGAAAGATGGGGATAAATTGATAATTGATTTTGAAGGGCGGATTAGGAATAAGCTCTTTCAGGGTGGAAGTAGCAAAAATTTTGCCGTTAATTTAGGGTCTGGCACATTTATTAATGGTTTTGAAGATCAATTAACTGGTATGAAAAAGGGAGAAACAAAGGACTTTAAGTTGCAATTTCCTGAAAATTACCAAGCCATTTCACTTGCAGGACAGGAAGCTGATTTTTCTGTGCGAGTTAATGAGATTCAAATTGCCAAAGATTTTGAAAATGATGATGAAATAGCTAGGAGTATTGGTTTTAAAGATTATTCTTTGCTAATAAGTCATGCAAAAAAAATGATTGGTGATCAGTGCACCGAAATGAGAAATCTCTTAATTAAAAAGGAGCTATTTGATTATTTGGATGCTAATTATAGTTTTGATTTACCCACAGACATAGTAAAACAGGAGCAACAAAGAATGGAAGGAGAACTGGGTGCTCAAAATGATTCTTGTAAAGAAGCTGAAAAACGTGTAAAGCTTGCTATGTTATTTATGAAATTTAGTGCAGAAAATAAAATATCATTAACTCAAAATGATGTTTTGAATGTTATTGTAAATCAATATGTCAGTAAGGATGTACCGTTTGACAGAGTACTTAAGCATTTTGAATCAAATAAACAATTTCAAGAATTAGTTAGAGGGCAAGCGCTTGAGTATAAAGTGACAGATTATATAATAGAAAAAGTTAGTAAAGAAGAGCAGATTATTTCTGTGAAAGAATTAAAGGAATTGTTTGGTAATATTTAATAGGAAAAGGTATGACTCTTATACCAATTGTAGTTGAACAAACTAGTCGCGGTGAGCGCGCTTATGACATATATTCAAGACTAGTGAAAGAAAGAATAATTTTCGTAACAGGTCCTATTGAGGACAACATGGCCAGTGTAATAGTAGCACAGCTTTTATTTTTAGAATCGGAAAATCCCGATAAAGACATTTGTATGTACATCAACTCACCAGGTGGTGTTGTAACTGCTGGTTTGTCGATCTACGATACAGTGCAGTATATAAACCCAGACGTTTCAACTTTATGTATAGGTCAAGCTGCGTCTATGGGTTCCTTATTGCTTGCATCTGGTACAAAAGGTAAGCGCTACTCTCTACCTCATTCAAGAATTATGATACATCAGCCATCTGGTGGTTATCATGGTCAAGCAACTGATATAGAAATACATGCTAATGAAATTTTGCGAGTTAAGAAAAAACTAAATCAAATTTATGAAAAACATACTGGAAATTCACTGAAGAAAATTGAAGGAATGATGGAAAGAGATAAATTCATGGATCCTGAAGAAGCAAGGAAAATTGGCTTAATTGACAGGGTGATAGCTGAGCGTACAGATATTGAAATTGAAAATATTAAAGTTAAACAAAAGGTGGGTTAATGGATAACAATAATGATTTACACTACTGTTCTTTTTGCAACAAGGCGCAAGATGAAGTAGATAAATTGATTACTAACTCCTCGGATGGTTTAAAGGTGTTTATTTGTAATGAGTGCATAGAATTATCCCATAAAGCAATAAGTCAAAAGAAAGATAGATCTTTTAATTCAGATCGTATATCTGATATGAAGCTATTACTAAAGAAACCTGAGGATATAAAAAATTTTCTCAGCAAGCATGTTGTAGGTCAAGAACACGCGCAACACGTTTTATCTGTAGCTATGTATAACCATTGTCAATCCATGGTACAATTTCATGCTATAAGTGATATTGAAATCGAGAAGTCAAATATAATGCTTATTGGTCCCACTGGTTCTGGTAAGACTTTGCTAGCCAAAACACTTGCTAAAGTTTCAGATGTGCCATTTGCCATGGCTGATGCGACAACTTTAACTGAGGCAGGTTATGTGGGTGATGATGTAGAAAGTGTGTTGTCGCGTTTATTACAAGCTGCAAATTATGACGTTGCAAAAGCACAGCGTGGTATAGTGTTTATAGATGAAATAGACAAGATTACAAGAAAATCTGAAAGCACTTCAATAACCCGTGACGTTTCAGGTGAAGGGGTCCAGCAAGCTCTGCTTAAGATTATGGAGGGTACAGTTGCTTATGTTCCGCCACAAGGAGGGCGAAAACACCCACAACAAGAGTTTATACAAGTGGATACTAGTAACATACTATTTATTTGTGGAGGAGCTTTTGAAGGCCTCGATAAGATTATTGAAGCGAGAAAAAAGGGAACGTCAGTTGGCTTTGGAGCAGATATAAGTCAGTCTAAAGAGCAAAAGAAAAAGAATGCTTTACATGATGTTCAACCTGAAGATTTAATCAAATTCGGTTTAATACCCGAATTTGTAGGGCGGGTTCCAATAACTGCTGTTTTAGATGAGTTGGATCATGAAGATTTAATACATGTGTTGACAGAGCCAAGGAATGCACTAATAAAACAGTACAAAGCATTGCTTGCGTTTAGCAAAGTAAACCTTGAGTTTTCAGATGAAGCAATATCAGCTATTGCTAAAAAGGCTGTAAGCTATAAAACAGGTGCAAGAATGTTACGTGCTATCTTGGAGTCACTTTTGCTTGACGTTATGTATACAGCTGGAAACGGAGATTTTGAAGGTAGCACTATAGTAATCACTAAGAAAATGGTAGAATTAGGAAAAGCAACGGTTAATCATAATAATAATGGCAATGTTATAACGGTTAATGATTAATTTGAGGCATATATTATGAACATTGAACGTGCTGTGAGCTCTAGTTTTACTGCATTGCCAGTATTACCTTTAAGAGATGTAGTAATTTTTCCAAATATAATGGTGCCTTTATTCATAGGCAGAGAAAAATCTGTTAATGCACTAGAATATGCAACAAGTAGTAGTAGTCACCAAAATGAGATTTTTCTTGTAGCACAGAAAGATGGCTCTGTTGATAATCCGGAGCCAGAAGATCTTTATGAAGTAGGTGTGTTAGCAAACATTATACAACCATTAATAAAATTGCCTGACAATGCAGTAAAAGTTATAATCCGGGGGATAAGAAGGGGAAGAGTTGTAGAATATATTAGCTCTCATACTTTATTACAAGCCAGGGTAGAGTTAGACAATCATTATAAAGAAGATGAAGACAATATTGATTTAGAAGCTTTAAGGCGATCTGTTATAGACGCGTTCGATAGCTGGTGTAAGCTAAACAAGAAAAATCAGCCTGAAGTTGCCATTAACCCCATTGATCAAATCAAAGAAGTTGATCAACTTGTAGACACGGTAGCTTCACATTTAAATATAAAAGTATCGGATAAACAAAGCATACTTGAGGCTTATGACCCAAAAGAGCGTTTAAAAAAAGCTTTTGCTTTTATTGAGGGAGAAATAAGTATTTTGAACGCACAAAACCGTTTATATAAGACAATTAAATCGCAAGTTGAAAGCACTCAGAAAGTTTACTACCTTAACGAGCAATTGAAAGCTATACAGAAAGAATTAGACGAATTTGAGAATGGTGATGAAGGGAATATACTCAATGAATTTGAAAAAAAGATAAATGAAACAAAGCTTTCTCAGGAAGCAAGAGAGAAAGCTATAACTGATTTGAAGAGATACAAGAAAATGAATCCCATTTCTCCTGAAGCTACAGTTATATCTAGTTACTTGCATTGGTTACTTGATTTGCCGTGGGGAAAGTACAAAGATGCAAAAATTAACTTAAATGCAGCTAAGAAAATCTTAGATGAAAATCATTATGGCCTAGAGAAAGTAAAAGATAGGATAATAGAATTTTTAGCAGTATTAAAAAGAGTAAAAGAGATAAAAGGTCCTATACTTTGCTTGGTTGGACCGCCAGGTGTTGGTAAAACTTCTTTAGCTAAGTCTATGGCAGGAGCAGTAGGAAGAGATTTTGTTCGCATAGCTCTTGGTGGTGTGCGTGATGAGTCCGAGATACGAGGGCATAGGAAAACTTATATTGGCTCAATGCCTGGTAAAATTATTCAACATATGAAAAAAGCTAATTCATGCAACCCGCTTTTTCTGCTTGATGAAATAGATAAGATGGGTTCTGATTCGCGTGGCGATCCTGCATCTGCATTACTTGAGGTTTTAGATACTGAGCACAATAAACACTTTACGGATCATTACTTGGAAGTTGAGTTTGATCTTTCAAGTGTAATGTTTGTAGCTACGGCAAACAGCTTAAATTTGCCACATCCTTTGCGTGATAGGATGGAAATTATACAATTGTCCGGGTATACTGAAGATGAAAAAATCAGTATTACTACACACCACCTTATTCCGAAGTTAAAGAAGGAGCATGGTTTGTATCAGAAGGAATGGGACATAACTAATGAGGCGTTATACAAGTTGATACGTTTATATACACGTGAAAGTGGTGTGCGGAGTATGGAAAGGGAGCTTGCAAAGCTCATGAGAAAGGCAGTTAAAGAAATATTGACTGATAAAAATAAGAAAATATCCGTAGGGGTTGACAATTTACAAGATTATTTAGGGGTACGTAAATATACCTTTGGTATTGCAGAAAATGAGAGTTTAGTGGGAGTAGTAACTGGGCTTGCCTATACTGAAACAGGTGGTGATATTTTGATGATAGAATCAGTCCTAATTCCGGGCAAGGGAGAAATAAAATACACAGGAAAGCTTGGAGAGGTTATGCAAGAATCTATAAAAGCTGCGTATAGTTATATTCGATCAAATTGTTTGTTTTTTGGTATAAAGCCCGAAAAATTCCAAAATAATGATATACATTTGCATGTACCTGAGGGTGCTGTACCAAAAGATGGCCCTTCTGCTGGCGGCGCGGTATGTACGTCTATTGTTTCTCTTATGACAAATATACCAGTTAACAAAAATGTTGCTATGACAGGCGAAGTGACATTGCGTGGTAGAGTTTTAGCTATTGGGGGCTTGAGAGAAAAGTTACTTGCAGCGCTCAGAGGATCAATCAAAACTGTGATTATACCAAGTGAAAATGAGAAAGATATGCAAGAGATTCCTGCAAGCATCAAAGAGGGGATCAACGTAGTTTTTGCTAAGAATATTGATGAAGTTATGAAAGTTGCTTTAATGCACCCTACTACTCCAATTGATGGTGATGATAATCAAAATAGTGTGTCTTCCTCTATAGAAAATAAAGATGATACTTTTCCTATGTCGGAAACATTGAAGCATTAGATTAAGAAGATATTATACAATCTCCATTTCTCTTTTGTCCGGCAAAAATCCACTAACTTGTGCATTCCATAAGGATATGACCTGCTTTGCTGTGATATTATTCATCAATGCCAATTAATTTGAAAAATTTATAGCGCTTTATATTATAATACTTTATCAATCAAAAATAAAAAGAGAAAATGACCGTGCTCAACATACAAAATAACGCTACACTTTGCAAACAGTGGATATTCTTAGCAGTATGTGCCCTTGCTTGCTCTGGATTGTTGTCAATAATTGTTATTTTTTTACGATTGCCTTTTATCTCCTCTCTCGTTCCTTCTGCACAATATATCTTTGATAATGCGCTGGTGATACACGTGAATTTGTCAATTTTGGTGTGGATGTGCTCTATAATATCTCTGCTCTTTATCATAAACCTACAAAATACCAATAGTTGGTTTAACTTTTCATGGGTTCTATCAACCCTTTCGATGCTGCTGATGTTTATATCCGCATTCGTTCCAAACACTGAAGTTATCAAAAGTAACTATATTCCCGTGTTACAAAACAAATTATTCTTATTTGGTCTTGGTTTGTTTACCACCAGTATATTAGTAAATGCAATGCTAGCATACACATCAAAAAAAGAGGTTTCATTTCTCTCTGTGGGGCAAGTTGGGCTGGTTATTACACTTGTTTCGTCATTTCTTTGCTTTGTTTTAGCATATCAAAATATGCCTCCAGGTCTATATCACTCAGATAAGAATTTGTTTTACGAATATCTCTTTTGGGGAGGCGGACATTTATTGCAGTTTGCTTTTACTCAAGGAATGTTTTTAGTCTATTTAATAATGTTAAGCGATGCTAGTTTAGCTTCAAGCAATAAAATTACTATTTTACCACTATTTATAAACACAATTTTGGCTATGGGTGCATCGTTTATATATTTTGTTTATCCAATTGATAGCGCCAAGTTAATACAGTTTTTTACTTGGCATATGAGAATTGCTGGAGCAGTTTTGCCGTGCTTTTTGATAATATTAGTGTGCTGCAACATCAGGACTTTTACTAATGATAAAAGCAACTATTTATTACATTCATTTTTATTGTTCATTTATGGAGATGTGCTTGGAGTGCTGACTATTGAAGGAAATGTCACCATTCCCGCTCATTATCATGGTTCTGTAGTTGGGATCACTATAGCTTTTATGAATTTCATTTATTGGCTGTTACCTAAATTAAACTTTAAAGAGGTAAAAAGTTCCATGGTAAGATTACAGATTTATGCGTACAGTGTGGGGCATTTTCTCCATATTACTGGACTTGTATGGCTTGGTGGATATGGTGCCTTAAGAAAAGTTGCAGATCTGCCAAGTATTTCATCAATGTTGGCACGTGCTTGTTTTATTGCGGGTGGAGCTATATCAGTTATTGGTGGAATGTTGTTCGTAATAATTGTGCTTTTACACCTGTTAAAACGCAAAGCGCGTACCAACTAACCCATAGAAACGAAAAAACTTACTTGATAAACTCCGCCAGGCCCCTTATTGTAGTAGTAAGGGTATTTATAACTCATTGTTTTTGACCTGCAGGCTCAATGACAAAATTCAGTAAAAAACTCAGGGTATTTATTAGCGGATTACATAAAATTATAGCGGCTGCATGTCTTTTTTATTTTTTCTACATTCAGTCAAATCGCGCTTATTTTAAGCGTTAGCACATTATTACAGCGCCACTTACAGTAATATAGAGTCAAAACTCGCACCACGGGGCTTCTTTTGCCTTTTTTTTCTGCTTGGTAAATTTCTTAATGTTTGTAGCTAAAGCAATTTAAGAGACCGAAAATGGTGTCATTCCAGCGCGTGACGCTGGAATCTAGTCTTTATTATGCAGCCACTTATTTAAAGTTAAGTTTTCTGGATCCAAGTAGTCAAGCTACTCGGATTACACCTTGACAATCGTCATCCTGCTACGTGTTAGCGGATGAGATACCGCGAATGAATCGCGGTATGACGTAGGATTGCTGTCATCCCGCTGCTTGTTAGCGGGATCTATGTGAGATACTGCGGCAGTGTGACGGTTCGCGGCGGAATGACGATAACCTCATCATCCTGCTACGTGTTAGCGCCATGGCGGTACGACGTCTTAGCTATAGTTAACAATAGAAGCAAAACTCATCCTTTTGAAAGAGGAGGAGATTTTTCTTGATCCTCAGCGGGGATTGATTTTGGATCTGATAATTCTGTATTTACCTTGATTGGCTCTAATGGAGTTTTCTGCTCTTCCGGTTTATCGTCTGGAATTGGAACAGGCCAATCCATAATGTTTTGCGGTATAACTTCTGCTTCTTTAGCTTCTTTTTGACCTGTTGAAGATGGTGTATCAACTCCTGCATTTTTAGTAACTTCTTGTTTTAGTTGTTTATTTTCTTCTTGTAATTGCTTTAAATTTTTCTTTAACTCGTCAATCTCTCTTATTTTTTGTTTTAATTGTTCAGATATAGTTAGTTTGTCTCTAGTCAATTTTTTGTTTTCTTGTCTTAACCCACTAGCTATTCTGCTTGAGTTGTTGTTTACAGCTTGTATACCTTGGTCTTGCTGCTGCATGCTTGTTCCTCTACTTTCATATTCAACTTCAGTTTGAGTTGCCTGACCTTTTTCCTGCTGTAATATGTTCTGCAGTTGCTCTAGACTCTCTTTGACAGACTTTAACTCTTCTTGTAACATGTCTTCCTTTTCTTTATAACTCTCTTCGAGTTCCGCAAGTATGGATTTTAAGGAGTCACGTTCTAATCTTAGATCCTCAAGCTGCTTTGCCTGCGCTGCAAAATATTTAGCAAATGTTTCTTTTTCTTTCTCTAATTCCTCAATTTCGTCTACTTCACCTTTTGCTCCTTCTTGTTCATGCTCTTCTTCATCACTAGACATATCATCCTCAAATATTTCATCTTCATCACTAAATTCACTAACACTAGAGAAAGAACTTTTACGTGAAGAAGGTGTGCTAGGAGAGGAATACCCACTGCTGCTTGGTGTAGGTGACTGTGGTGATATATGTGGATCTTTTGTAAATATTTCCTCTGCTGGTACTTGCTGATCGTCTACACTCCTGGACATGTCAGTAAAAGCTTGATGCAGAGTTTTTCCATTGATAAAAACTTCTTTATTCTGCTCAACTAATTTTAATATTTTATCTTTTGTTTCCTCTGGTGTGAACTTTAAATCACCAAACTTTGGCTCACCAATGACACTTTGTATACCACTAGAATCCAATTTTACGATCATGCTACAGTCTATGCTGTTGCCTTCAGAATCTTTAGCCTGCCAGTTAATGGTCATTTCACATGAGCTTGAACCAGTAAAATCATAGTGCCTTTCGCTGCCTTTTTTGGTCGCAGTTATTTGACTATCTTTCTCTAAAGATATGTTATAAACCTTACCTTCTCTGCTGGCTCTTAAAATATTGCTAATTTCTATTGGTTTTTCTTCATTTTCAAATCTAATTTTGAAGTCGTTATCTTTTGTTGAATACGCTAAGAAATTTTGACCAGGCAGAGACGACTTAAGTTCTTTATGCATTGTGTTTATTGATTGCTCAAATTTTTGGAACTCCTTTTCCCACTTTAAATTTATCTGTCCTGTAATGTCCTCATCTTTGCGTAAAGGACCAATAAAGTACCAGATTAAATTTTCTTCCTCCAGTCTTTTAATAAAATCCTGAAGATCGTTGCAAGATTCAATGACACTTAGAATATCATTTTTCTTCTGTTCATCTACATTTAGACTTTGATTCTCAGCTATAAATACATTTTCGTTTTCCTGTGGCATAATTTTGCATCTTTAAAAAGTATACTATAATATTAACAGATTTTTTTAAAAAATCAACTAATCGTTGAGTAAATAAACTTGAGCACTTGTCCACTATGCTATATAGTAGTTACTCCTTAAGCAGTGCAGTATGGACAATAGCATTATAAGAAAATACGATATTAGAGGTATAGTAGGCAAAGATTTGCAGATTAATGATGGGTACGAGATAGGTAGAAAGTTTGGCCAAACCGTAGCTAGTGTTTGTGTTGGCTACGACAGCAGAATAGATTCACCAGGTATAGAAAGAGAATTAATTAGGGGCTTAACTTTATCTGGAGCAAATGTTATACGTGTTGGACTATGCTCGTCACCTATGCTCTACGCTGCAACGCAAATCACGCGGGCGGATCTTGGTATCATAATAACTGCCTCTCATAACCCCAGCGAATATAATGGCTTTAAATTTTTTAGTAATAAAAAAGTCTTCTCAGATCAAGAGATAAAGGAAATTATAAGCAATCCAATTAAAGACAGTACAAGAATTGGAAGCTTAATTAACATAAATATATATAGTGAGTACATTCGCATATTAAAAAGTGCAGTGAAGAATAATACTACACAGAAATTAAAAATAGCCTGGGATTGTGGAAATAGTCCAGCAAGTGGAATTATAAGGTGTATTGAAAAGATCTTGCCTGGTCATACGCATATCGTAACCAATAACTCTATAGATGGGGCATTTCCACTGCATGATCCAGATCCCATAGAGGAAAAAAACCTCGCTCAATTAATTGACATTGTGAAGGAATATGGATGTGATCTTGGCATTGCGCTAGATGGCGATAGCGATAGGGTGCGCTTAATTGATAATAAAGGCAACGTTGTTTCCAATGACCATTTATTTATAATTTTTGCACGTGAAGTGCTGGAGGAATATCCAGAAAGCAAAGTTATTGCCAACGTAAAAATGAGTATGAAGGTGCATGATTTTGTTAGTAAGTTAGGAGGGCAAGTTATTACCTGCGCTACTGGACATTCACTAGTTAAGAAGAAGATGGTAGAGGAAGAGGCAAAGTTTGCTGGTGAGTTAAGCGGGCACTTCTTCTTTTCTGAGCTAGGTTTTGATGATGGGCTATATTCTGCTGTTAAAGCAGTTGACATTTTGCTTAAGAAAAACCAAAGCCTATCTCAGGTGATTGAGGATTTACCGAAGTTATATATCACTCATGAAGTAAAGATTGTAGTGAAAGATGAGAAAAAATTTCAAATAATTGAATCAATAAAGAAAACACTAGAGCAGCAAAATATTGTATTTTCAGATCTTGACGGTGTTAAGGTAAATGATAACGATAATAAAGGTTGGTGGCTCCTTAGAGCATCAAATACACAAAACTGCATTACAGCAAGATGCGAAGGAGATACCTTAGAAGGTTTTGAACTTACTAAAAAGGTTTTGTTCCATTACATTGATGAAGCAAGGTCTTTAAATTGTAGCTGCTCATAGAAAAATTAATCCTATCTCTTAAATAGAGCCACTTAGGGTGGCTGCTCCTGAAACCCGATTTCGAAGGGCCTTCCTTCATCTTCAATAAAACAAACATTACTTTGTTTGTTACTGCAGCACACCATTATTCTTAGGGTTGAAAAACTTAGAAAGAGCCATAAAAAAATTTTTAAATATATCTTTATATTATATATTCTTATTGATAATAATTTGTCATCTTTTTTGTTAACTTTACTGATGTTGCCGGAAGGAACGTTGTTGCCAAATTTTGTAAAATTTATTATCCTAAGGTTTCAAGTCCTCACAGGTTTATTGGAACTATATGTACAATGTGTTTATCAGTGAAAATCCGGAGAAAATGATGGGGGAAAAGTTAATACATTACTTTAGCCAGGGTAAATGCGAAGGCAATGCAGAAATGAAAAATCTGTTGGGAGGAAAGGGAGCAAATTTAGCAGAAATGTGCAATGTTGGCATTCCTGTTCCACCTGGTTTCACAATTTCCACCTCTGTTTGTCAGGCCTACTGTCAGGATAATGAATTGTCTAACGACCTACGTAACGAGATTAAAAACTACATGGCGATGCTCGAAAATGACATCGGTTGTAAATTCGGGGATTTAAATAACCCCTTATTAGTTTCAATACGCTCTGGTAGTGTTAGTTCAATGCCGGGCATGCTTGATACTATTTTAAATGTTGGTTTAAATGATGAAACAGTTATTGGGCTTGCAAAAAAAAGTGGAGAACGTTTTGCCTATGATAGCTACTGCCGTTTCATCATGATGTACTCCAATGTTGTACTACAGCTTGACCATCACCTATTTCAAGATGTTGTTGATAATAAGCAGCAAAAGAGTGGAGCAAAAAGCTTAGCTGATCTTGATGTTGATGTTTTAAAGAGAATTGTTAACAATTTCAAAAGGATAGTATATGAAAAAACTGAGAAACATTTTTCGCAGAACGTTGAAGAGCAATTGTTAAACTCAGTTAATGCAGTATTTACCTCTTGGAAAAATGATAGGGCTGTTTCTTATAGAAGAATACATAACATTCCTGAAAACCTTGGAACAGCGGTCAACGTGCAAGCAATGGTTTTCGGTAATTTAAATGATAATTCTGCAACTGGTGTGATATTTACACGAAATCCTTCAACTGGAGAAAAAAAGCTTTTTGGTGAGTTTTTGGTTAATGCTCAGGGTGAGGATGTGGTTTCTGGTGTTTATACTCCTATGCCAATTGACGGAGAGCAAGAAAACACCATGGAGAAGTTGCTGCCAAGTGTCTACCGAGAATTATGTGTGGTATGTGAAAAACTTGAAAGGCATTATAAAGACATGCAGGATATCGAATTTACTGTGCAGGAGGGTAAGTTATGGATTTTGCAGACTAGGTCTGGCAAGCGCACGGCTGAAGCTGCTATTCGCATAATAGTTGATATGGTAAACGAAGGAACGATTACAAAAGAAGAAGGAATATTGAGAATTGATCCAAAAACTTTTGACAATTTATTGCATCCAGTTCTTGACGTTAAGAGTGACCAAAAAGTAATAGGGAAGGGACTGCCGGCTTCTCCAGGGGTTGCTTCTGGATATGTAGTGTTTAGTGCAAGTGATGCTGAAAAAGCTGCAGAGCAGGGTAAAAAAGTGATTTTAGTAAGGTCAGAAACGAGTCCTGAAGATATTAATGGAATGAATGCTGCAAGTGGCATAGTAACAGCACGGGGAGGGATGACCTCGCATGCTGCTGTTGTAACCCGTGGAATGGGTAAGCCATGCATTTGCAGTGTAAGTGGACTTTATATCGATAAAGATGGAACTTTCTTTTCTGTGGGGGATACAAAAGTAAATAAAGGTGAACCAATTACCATCAACGGAGGAACAGGGGAGGTTATGCTTGGCATTCTTCCTACAATTTCACCTGAATTATCGCAAGAATTCAAAACGATAATCAACTGGATAGATGAAATCAAAACGGTCAAAGTGAGAGCGAACGCTGATACTCCAAAAGATACAAAAATTGCAAAAGAATTCGGTGCAGAAGGTATAGGTTTATGTCGCACAGAACATATGTTTTTCGCTAGTGATAGAATCGAATTCATTCAAAAGTTGATAATAGCTGACGATGAAAATGAAAGGGCAAATGCGCTCATTAAACTGGAAGAAATGCAAAAGTCTGATTTCAAAGAAATATTTTCTATTATGGAGGGTAGGGAAGTCACTATACGGTTGCTTGATCCACCCTTACATGAATTTTTACCCAATAATCAGTCTACTATAGGAAAAATCGCCAAATCACTTAGTAAGTCAGTTGAATCAGTAAAAAATAAAATAGCACAGTTGTCAGAAAAGAACCCAATGCTTGGCCATCGAGGTTGTAGACTTGCCATTTCTCATCCTGAAATATATAGCATGCAGATTAGGGCAATACTTAGTGCTGCAAATGAGCTAAAAAAGGAAAAAAGTGTAGAAATCAAGCCTGAGATCATGATCCCTTTTATAATGAATGAGAAAGAATTTATTCTGATATGCGAGCTAGCAAAGAAAGAATCCTCTGTCATCTCAGCTGGAATCCAGACGCAGATTCCAGCGTCACGCGCTGGAATGACATCAGACAAGGCTTATTCAATTGGAACGATGATAGAACTACCAAGAGCAGCACTGATTGCTGATAAGTTAGCAAAACATGCAGAGTTTTTTAGTTTTGGCACTAATGATTTAACGCAAACAACCATGGGACTTTCAAGAGATGATTCAGTTAATTTCCTCGATTCTTATAAGGAAAGCAATATATTTGACAATGATCCATTTGAAGTGCTGGACATCGAAGGGGTAGGGGAGTTAATCAAGATAGCCATTGAAAGAGGCAAAAAAACCCGAAAAGAAATAAAACTAGGTGTATGTGGAGAGCATGGAGCAGATCCAAAATCTATAGAGTTTCTCATCGAATCAGGGGTGGATTATGTTTCATGCTCACCCTATAGAGTACCGGTTGCAAAGTTAGTGGCAGCACAGTTTAGTGTAAAATCTAAGTTTGTTGGGTAAGTGAGAAATATAGCAATAATATAACCACTGGTGACTTTCCTCACTTAGACAACTGTGTCAAGCACTGGAATGACACCCTACTTAACCGTCATACCGCCGCGGCGCTAACACGTAGCGGGATGACGATTGTCAAGGTGTCATGAAAGTAGCTGACACTGGTTTCCATCCAAGAGAGTGTCATCCCAGTGCCCAGACACTGGTTCACTCTATAATGGCAGTGCCTCTATGATGTAAGGAATCCAGTTTTTATGCAATCTCATCAAGAACGTTGTGTTTTAACGTAAGGTTGGCTACTTTTACACTCACTAACTTAGCTGGATCCCAGTGTCTGGGCACTGGGATGACAAAAAAAGGAGCACTGGAATGACATCATAGGAGGCTACTTGGATGACAAAAAAAAGAGCGCTGACCATTTTTGGTCTCTTAAACTGCTTTAGCTATGAACATTAAGAAATTTACCAAACGAAAAAAAAGGCAAAAGAAGCCCTAGTCATTGTCTATTTTCAGTATTTGGCGTTTTTTAAGTCTTAAACACTGCAATTTAGCTGCTTTTAATTGCAACTAACCTACGCTGCAAATGTTTAAGAAATTTACTAAGTAGAAAAAAAGGCAAAAGAAACCCCGTGTTAGCTAGTTGTCACTCTCTAATCCTGCAAATTGGCATACTATACTGTCTTAAACGACTTATAAGCGCGTTTCAGCTTGTGTAGGTAAAAACCTAGAAATATTGTGAAGACATAAGGTGCACATAGTGCAAAAAATTAAAAATAAGACGCCAACCACGTTGTTTTCTTGCTGTTTAATCTGCACAGATGAAGATAACTGAATACCTTCAGTTTCATGATAAGGGGGCTGGCGGAGTTTGTCAAGTAATTCCGTTCCTTATGGGTAAAAAAAGAGAAACTTTAAGTTGCAGCCGCACAATGTTTCTCTTTTCTGCTGTTGATGATTATTTCGCCTATTGTAACTGCCGCTAGAATAAAGCAGTAATATACCTGTGTTAATAAAGAAACAGGTGATACAGAAGCTATACTTCCTGCTAGCAATAGTTGAGAACCATAAGGTAAGATGCCTTTTGTAGCACAAGCAAAAACATCTAATAAGTATGCACTGCGGTATGGTACAATATCGTGTTTCTGTGCGAGTCTTTTTGCAATGCCACCACTTAGTAAAATAGCAATGGTATTATTGGCAACTAAGGTAGTAAACATAGACGCAATTCCTGCTATCAAAAATTCAGCTTTAGTTTTTGTGATATTGCTTTCATCGATGAGTTTATGCAACGCTTTTTGACCTTGTTTGTACATTATATGGCTCAACCCACCGATAAATAGAGCAAATATTACTATTTCGTTTACTTTTTTGAAACCGTCGTACACGTCATGAAGAAATTGAACGATGGCATAGTCAAAAAAAGCTATTCCTAGCACACCAGCAATAATTATGTTTACAGTTATTGTTACTAAAGTGGTGACTTCAAGCAGCCCCATGATTATTAAAGAAATATAAGGAATAATTTTTATTATAGAATAATAATCTAAATTTGATATAGAAATAATTTTTGTACTACTTGAAATCACTGCCAGATAGGTGAGTGTTATAATACCTGCAGTAAATGCAACCTTAGAGTTTATTTTAAGTTTATCTTTTGCTGAAGCTCCCTGTGAAGAAACAGATGCAATGGTGGTATCAGATATCATTGAGAGGTTGTCACCAAACACGGCACCACCTACTACAGTTGCAGTTCCTATTTCAAGGCCAAAAGCTCCACTTTTTGCCAGATTAACAGCTATAGGTACCATCAGCGCAACAACTCCCATAGATGTACCAATTGCAGTTGAAATAAAAGCAGAAGCCAAAAATACTCCAGGCAGCATTAATCTTGCTGGAAGGAAATTAAGAATTAAATTAGCAACAGTGTCTGCGCTACCAATTGATTGAGTAACCGCAGAAAATGCTCCAGAAAATAAAAAAATTAAACACATAGTAAGGGTATTTTTGTCACCCATGCCCTTGATAACAGTATCGATGTTATGCTGAATTTTATTTGTACCACGTGAGACAGCAAAAAATAGCGCTGGTAACAAGCAGATTACTGGTGAAACCTGATGAAGCGGATTATCAGTTCCGATAAAAGAAAAATAAGCACCACTTCCAAGGTACAAGATTAAAAAAATAATCAAAGGGACAAAAGCTGTCATTTTACTGTACCTCAAACTTACGACTATAACTAATTAAGTGGTTTTAAGCAAGTTTGGTTTTCACTAGTTTTGCAGGAAGTTGACAGCAGAGTTTTAAACTTCATATTTAATCTACTAAATAAATAGCACATGTAGCCGAAGGGTTTATATCTTGTGATATACTTTATTTTATGTCATGCAAACAGTTGATATTAGCATACATCCAAATAAAGTAATGGAGAATATAAAAACCATATCAGTAAAAGACGATAACGTTAGGCTGGATAGGTACATCAGAAGAATCTTTCCTGATCTAAAGCAATCTGTAATTGAAAAATCTTTGAGGAAAGGGTTAATCAAAGTTGATGATTGCAAAGCAAAGTCTAGTGATAGAGTAAATTCTGGACAAACTATAACGCTGAAGCACTTGAATTATATTGAGAACGCTAATTCTGATCGCAAATATAATGAAAAGTTAGTGAATCTACTAAGAGAGAACATATTATATGAAGACGAATATATACTAGCTATAAACAAACCCGCAGGGGTCATCGTTCAAGGTGGCGTAAAAGTAAAGATTAGCATTAGTGATTTGCTTGACCAAATAAGAGAGGAAGAAACATTTAAAATTGTCCATAGGCTGGATAGAGATACGAGTGGAGTGATAATATTCGCACGCAGTGCTAGTGTTGCCAGATACCTTATGGAGGAATTTAAAGGACGAAGGGTAAAAAAAACTTACTTGGCATTGACTTCTGGCATACCGAGCAAGGATAGTGGAACAATAGACTATCCATTGGTGAAAAAATATGTTTCAGGTCAAGAAAAAGTGGTCGTTGATGAAAATTCACCTCAGAATGCCACTACGCATTTTTCAATTATAGCAAGGTTAGAACATAATGTCGCTTATTTAAAATTACAACCAATTACCGGCAGGACCCATCAGTTACGTGCACATTTAGCTCATATAAATTGCCCTATTCTTGGTGATGGTAAATACGGTGGTAAAAAAGCTTTTATTAATGGGGTAGCAAATAAAATTCACCTTCATTCGCATTCTTTATCTTTAAAATTACCAAGCAATAAAGAAATCACTATTACTGCTCCTATCCCTAAGCACATTGAAAAGTCTATTGAAGTGCTATTTTTCGACTGAAACGATTTCACCAATCAACTTTTCTGTCTTTGGCTTTGATTTGAAGCACAGATATTAGGCTAATTAATGCGCAGGCAGTAAGATAAATACCTGCTGCAAGTTTTGTTTCGGTTTTTTCTATAAGCCACATGCATATGTATGGAGAAAGGCCACCAAAAATTCCTGCAGATATGTTATGTGCGAGGCTAAAGCCGGTGCACCTAACTTTCGTTGGAAATAACTCACAGGCAAGAGAATTATATATCCCAAAAGATGCACCTATCGGCACACTTATCAACAGAAAAGTGAGCGTTACAATATAGTGATTATCATACGATAATAGCGAAAGTACCGGCAAACCGGCGCAAGCTAGAGCTACTAATGTAGGAATCATTACATTTTTTCTTCCAACTTTATCAGACAGTATTGCAAATAGCACTGCGGACGTTCCAAATGTAATTTCAACTATAATCCTTACTACATTTTTAATATTGATGCCTGAGAGAATAAGTTCTTTTACAGATATGTTGTAAAACATGATTGCTGAATAAACGATTGCATTTTGGGCTATACCAAGTCCAATTGCTATCACAAATACTTTTTTATAGTCCCTGATTAATTCTAAAAATGGAGAATGAGATAAGCTTTTATTTTTATCGTGTGTTTTATATGCTAAGCTCTCTTCTATTATATATCTTGTTAAAAAGCCTATTATGCCCATAATGAAGCAGAAATAGAAGGGCAACCTCCAGCCCCAAATTTCATAATTTTCACCTGTAAACTTTTTGCAAACAGCTATCATTACAAAGCATGTAATAGAACCAAGAGCACCACTAAAAGCTTTCATGCTACCTAAAAAGCCTAGATTTTTTTTATCGCTTGAATGCTCTATTAAAAAAGCTGAATTGATACTTGTTTCTCCACCTGCTGCCATTCCTTGTGTTATTCTACAAAGCAGAAGCAGTATAGGAGAAAATATTCCTATTTCTTTAAAGCTTGGTATAATCGCAATTGCAGTAGATGATATCGAAGCTAATATTACGGAAGTCAGCAAAATTTTCCTTCTGCCGTATTTATCTCCAATGTAACCAAAAATAAATGCACCAAGTGGTCTAAATCCAAATCCAATTGCAAAACTACCAAGAAATTTGATTGTGCTTAAATAATCGCTTTCTGAAGGAAAAAAAACGTTACTTATTATATGCGTCAAAACTCCAAACAGAGTTACTTCATACCATATAATCATATTGCAGATTATGCTTGATAGTATTGCCTTTTGGATGTTAGTCATAATCTTTCGATTTAACATAACCTAATATATCATTAACCGGTGCTCCTTGCTATAAGATTTTTCACTCAATGATCTGCAAAGACAACTCACGTAAATGCTTATCCTCCACCTTGGAAGGAGCACCCATTAGAACATCTTCACCTTGCTGGTTCATAGGAAAACAGATTACTTCACGAATATTTGGCTCATCAGCAAGCAGCATAACCATTCTGTCAACCCCTGGTGCTATACCGCCGTGAGGCGGCACTCCGAACCTGAATGCACGCACGAGCGCACCGAATTTTGTATCAACTTCTTCTTTACTGTAGCCTGCAATGGCAAAAGCTTTGTACATAATATTCAGTTTGTTATTACGAATTGCTCCGCTTGACAGTTCTATCCCATTGCAAACAAGATCATATTGGTAAGCAAGGATATCCAGTGGATTTTTGTCCTCTAAATCTTTCAAGCCGCCATGTGGCATGGAGAATGGGTTATGAAAGAAATCGATTTTTTTACTTTTATCTTCATATACAAAATAGGGAAAATCAATGATCCAACAAAACTTGAAGATATTATCATCTATAAGACCTAATTCTGACCCTAAAAGAGTGCGCACTTTTCCTGCAATTGTTGCTGCCTCATTCTCTTTGTCAGAAGCAAAAAACACGCTGTCTCCAGGCTTTATATCCGTTATTTCTTTTATGGAATTTAGCCTATTGTCATCAAGGAATTTAGCAATCGGTCCTTTCGCAGTTCCATCTTTATCAAACGTTATATATCCAAGACCCTTAGCACCGAATTCTCTTTGCGCATGTTCTATCTTTTTATCAAAGAAGCTGCGTGGTTCCTCTGCTGTTTTAGGTGCAGGGATGGCTCTCACTACCATACCGCGCTCAATATTGCTTTTGAAAATATTGAACCCTGAATCACGGAAAATTTCTGTAACATCGCTGATTAATAATGGATTGCGCAGATCTGGCTTATCAGAACCATATTTGAGCATTGCTTCTTTATATGTAATACGTGGAAAATCTTTATCGACAGACTTACGAGAAAATTTAGCAAACACTTTATATAAGGTAGACTCAATAATCTGAAAGATGTCTTCTTGAGTCACAAAAGACATTTCAAGATCTAGTTGATAAAACTCCCCCGGAGAACGGTCAGCCCTTGCGTCTTCGTCACGGAAACATGGGGCAATTTGGAAATATTTATCGAACCCTGAAACCATGAGCAGCTGTTTAAAAATCTGTGGAGCTTGCGGCAATGCATAGAATTTACCAGGATTTAGTCTGCTTGGCACCAAATAATCACGTGCACCTTCAGGAGATGAAGCAGTAAGTATTGGAGTCTGAATTTCCAAAAACCCTTGCTCTATCATGAGCTTGCGGAGTTCTGCAATAATTTGTGAGCGCAGAATAATATTGTTGCGGGTGTTTTCTCGCCTTAAATCAAGAAAACGATATTTAAATCTCATATTTTCTGGGTATTCTTGTTCGCCAGCAATGCTCGCTAATATACTTCTTTCTTCTTTTGCTATTTCTTCATCACAGTGGAACTCAACTTCTGATTCAACGTGTAAATTGCTAACTACAACCTCAATTTCCCCGGTTGCGATAGAGCTGTTTACCGTATCTTCAGTTCTAGCTTCAACTATTCCTGTAACAGTAATTGTACTCTCCAATTTTAAATTTGATGTCTCATCAAAAAAGTCTTTGTCATTATTCAATACTAGTTGAGTGATTCCATAGAAGTCTCTTAAATCAACAAAGATTAGGTTACCATGGTCGCGCTTACGGTATAACCATCCAGAGAGGGTAACTTCCTTTCCTACATCATTCTTCCTTAATTCATTGCACGTGTGAGTCTTGTAGCAGTTCATGTTTGTTTTACTTCTAAATTCTTTAAAAAGTATAGAAATAAACCTTACTACATACAAGCCCATTCTCAGATATTTGTCCAATTTACGAAATAGAGCAGTATTACTTTTATACTGTCTTTACCCGCAAAAAAATTGCACAATTTCTATAATTATGGTATAATAGTAAGGGTATTTTTAATGAATTAGATGCAGGAAATGCCACTTACACAGATCATATTATATAGCGTAACATTACTTGCTGTAGCTGCAGTATTTCTCTTTTTGAGAAAAATATACAAAAATCGCATTAGAAAAATCATATTTCCTAGAAAAGTTTTTAAAGAAGAGTGGGAAGAAGACAGAAAATTCAATGAATTATATCAAAAAAATAAGCAAAAAGAGTTGATGAAACAACAAGAAACGCTACGCGAGAAACAAAAAGATGTGCAAGTTTATAAAGAAGATCCAGAAATAGTTGACATAGCAAAACCGGTAGGTAAATGGACAAAGATGGTTATGATGGGTAATGGTTTAATGCAGCGTTTTGCACAATTGATACATAGAGAAGGCGGAAAGAAAGGATTTTGGGAGCTGTTTGTAAAAGCTCAGGCTTCAACTCAAGGTAAACATAAGGGGAAGGGCAGATAATCCATGTTTGAATGTGAAAATTTATCCTGCGCTCGTAATCACAAAGTATTATTTAAACATCTTAGCTTTAAAGCTGAGCCAAAATCAAAGATTCTAATCACTGGTCCAAATGGTAGTGGTAAAACCAGCTTAATTAGAAGTTTATCTGGACTTTTACCGCCGGTATCAGGCAATATAAGGCACTGCGGAAAAGATATATATGATGATCCAAAATCCTATATACCTTCTATGGTCTATATAGGCCATAAGAATGCCTGTAAAGATAGCTTAACTGTTGCTCAAAACGTAGAATTCTGGGCAGGAATACGAAATACTAGAGAATTGATTGTGGCAGCTATTTGTTGCTTGCAGTTGCAACCTGTACTTAATATTAGATATGGCGAACTTTCTGCAGGCTGGAAAAGAAGAGTTGCGCTTTCTCGCCTCTTGATTTCTAATGCAAACGTTTGGCTGATAGATGAACCATTTTGTAATCTTGATAGTGCAACGTGTGAATTAGTGCTGAACCTAATCTCAATACGCTCTGAGCAAAATGGTATAGTAATTATTACAGGGTATAGCTCTACAGAGCAATTGTGTGATTTTACAACGATTGATATACGCGATTTCAATAGACTTCTTGCATAGTTTTTGGCAGCACGTTAACAACCGTTAGAAACGAAAAAACTTCCTTGACAAACTCCGCCAGCCCCCTTATTATGACAATAAGGGTATTTATGACTCAAAACTTGTTTTTGATCTGCGCAGGTTCAATGACAAAATTCAGTAAAAAACTTAGGGTATTTTTTGGCGGGTTACATAAAATTATAGCGGCTGCATGTCTTTTAAATTTTTTCTACATTCAGCCAAACCGCGCTTAAACTAAGCGTCATCACATTATTACAGTGCCAATTTAAAGTATTAGAGAGTCAAAACTCGCACCACGGGATTTCTTTGCCTTTTTTTTATTTGGTAAATTTCTTAATGTTTTTAGCTAAAAGAGCCCAAGAGAGGTGTCATCCCGCTGCTTGTTAGAGGGATCTATGTTAAGAGATACCGCGAATGAATCGCGGTATGACGTAGGAATGAATCGCGGTATGACGTAGGACTGCTGTCATCCCAGTGCCCAGACACTGGGATCCAGTTTTCCATATAATCTCATCGAAAACGTTGTAACCACTTTCTATGCTAGTTTGCTTGCTTACAAGCAAACTTTTCTGGATCCCAGTGTCGGGGCACTGGGATGACACCATTCTTTTTCCTGGATCCAAGTAGTCAGGGCACTGGGATGACAAGAAGAGGGCACTGGGCCGTCATAAAGGAATCAGTTTCAGCTACTCGGATGACAAGAAGAAGGCTACTTAGATGACGGGAGAAGGAGCTACTTGAATGACATCGTTTACTATACAATGTTCGTACAGTTAGTTGCCACCTGGATAAAAAAAAAGAAGCCTACTTAGCTAACAAATTTATAAACATCAGTATACAACTCATCAACGCTTGGTTCTTTACTATTTTTGGCAAAATCTTCCGACTTTTTTACTAAATCACGTACTTCCTTATCAATTACTTTACATTCTTCTTCTGAAGCAAATTTATTATTTATCATGTACTTCTTTAAAGTGCTTATAGGGTCATGATTTTGCTTCATATCTTCAACTTCTTCTTTTAAGCGATAAGTAGCAGGATCTGACATCGAATGGCCGCGATATCGATATGTCTTCATTTCAAGCAGGATAGGCCCTTTTCCGCTGCGTGTGTGTTCCGCTGCTTCGCTTGTAGCCGCATAAACAGAGAAAAAATCCATTCCATCAACTTGTTTTCCAGGAATACCAAAACTTTCTCCTTTTTTATATAGCTCAGTTACCAAAGTGGATCTTTCTACAGAAGTACCCATTGCATATCCGTTATTCTCTATAATATAAACTACAGGTAACTTCCATAAAGCTGCCATATTAAATGATTCATATGTTTGCCCTTGATTTACAGCACCGTCACCAAAATACGTGAATACCACGTTGTCTCTTTTCTTATATTTATTAGCAAATGCTATTCCTGTGCCAATTGGAACTTGTGCCCCCACTATTCCATGTCCGCCGAAGAATTTTTTTTCAACGTCAAATACGTGCATAGAACCACCTTTACCTTTCGAGCATCCTGTTTCTTTGCCAGTGAGTTCTGCCATTACAACATTTGGATCAGAATCACATGCGAGCATTAAGCCATGGTCTCTATAACTTGTGATAAAAGCGTCACCTAATTTTGATGCAGCTTGAGTTCCAACTGCAACTGCTTCTTGCCCTATTGATAGGTGACAGAACCCGCCTATTAATCCCATTCCATATAATTGTCCTGCTTTTTCTTCAAATCTGCGTATGAGTAGCATTTTCCTGTAGAATCCAATTATCTGTTCTTTAGTGAAATTTTCTGCTTTCATATCGATTTCTTTTTCATTAAACTAAAATAATATCAGAAATTTTTAACATTTTGTAATAAATCTCAATGGATTACTACCACTGGCTTGAAGCTTTTCACGTTATCTCCGCCATTATGTGGATGGCAGGTATGCTTTATTTACCCAGGCTTTATGTCTACCACGCAACTGTAAAACCGGGATCGGAAAATGATAGCTTGCTTCAAACAATGGAAAAGAGGCTACTTAGATATATCATAAACCCTGCAATGCTTTTCTCACTTGGTCTTGGAATCACATTAATGGTTATTAGGGAAGCATATCGTGAAGGATGGTTTCATGTAAAAGCATTTGCAATACTTTTGATGTTAATTATTCATATGCTACTTGCAAAATATAGGAAAAATTTTGCAATGGGTTCGAATAAGAAGTCACATATTTATTTTCGCGTTTTAAATGAAGCAGTTACAGTATTGATAATAGTTATAGTTATTATGGTTATTGTAAAACCTTTTTGACTGACCTTACCCAAAAAAAGCAGAAAGCTCAGCTACTCTTCTATTTTCATTTTTGACTTTTTTGAAAATAACATAAGCTAAAGTTACTGAGGTTTACCAATGATTTTTACAGGGATACTGGTGAAGTCGAGTTGCAATAGCTGTGTGCTTGACATTGGGATCCAATTTTATAAAAATCTATTGTGCTAGCAAGTTCACTAGCGTCACGCGCTGGTCTGTTGGACATTTAATGTGATTGTATGTAGGGTTTTGAAAAAGACATACCAAATATGAAAGGCCTATATATTAAAACTTACGGCTGTCAGATGAACGTTTATGACTCCGTTTTAATGGAAAATATAATTAAACCTTTGGGGTTCAACGTTGTTAGTGATGCAGAAAAAGCTGATTTGGTGATACTGAACACTTGTCACATTAGAGAGAAGGCAGCAGAAAAGCTTTATTCTGAGCTCGGGAAGATTCATTCGTCACGAAAAGAAATTACTATAGTGGTGGCTGGATGTGTAGCGCAAGCAGAGGGAGAAGAAGTATTCAGAAGGGCTCCTTTTGTTGATATTGTTGTTGGTCCGCAGAGTATCGCTACCTTACCGGAGCTGATAGTCAAAGCAAGCAGAAGTAAAGGTCATGTAATAAACACTGATTTTCCTGAAGTTGCAAAGTTTGATAAATTGCCAGATGAATGCTATGGCAATAGCCAGGGGTCTTCTGCGTTTCTTGCCATACAAGAAGGTTGTGATAAATTTTGTACGTTTTGTGTAGTACCATATACTCGTGGAGCTGAGTATTCACGGCCAGTGAATGAAATATTTCGTGAAGCATTGAAATTAGTTGCAAATGGGGCGAAGGAAATCAATTTGCTTGGTCAGAACGTCAATGCTTACCATGGGAAATGCGAAGGGGAAGTGTGGGATTTAGGCAAATTAGTTAGTCATATTGCTAAAATTGAAAAGCTAGAGAGGATTCGTTATACAACTTCTCATCCAAGAGATATGCATGAATCTCTCTACTTGGCACATGCGGAAGAGCCAAAACTCATGCCATTTATTCACCTGCCTGTGCAGTCAGGTTCGAATAAAATATTGCACGCGATGAACAGAAAGCACACTGCAGAGGAGTATTTGGAAATAATAGACAGATTTCGCAAATTGAAACCTGAAATCGAATTTTCTTCTGATTTTATTGTTGGTTTTCCTGGAGAAACCGAAAAAGATTTTGAAGAAACTGTAAAATTAGTAGAAAAAATTAGATATGCTCAGGCTTATAGCTTTAAATATAGCCCAAGACCAGGTACACCAGGAGCAGAAAGAAAAGATCAAGTACCAGAGGAGGTTAAAACAGAACGCCTTCTTCGTTTACAGAAATTAATTAGTAAGCAACAACTTGAGTTTAACCAGAGTATGGTAGGCAAAACTATACCTGCTTTGTTCAGTGATAAAAAAGGCAAACACCAAAACCAAATTATTGGTAAAAGCCCATATATGCAATCAGTGTGCATTGATGATCCTGAAGGGAAGTATAGAGATAAAATAGTAAATGTGAAGGTATTGGAAGCTCGGCAGAATAGTTTGTTGGGGTGTGGTGCAGGATAGCTCTGTTGGACATCCGTCAGAGAATTATTTTGATTGAGAGAAAGTACCCCTATAGAACAAGATAGAAGTACTTCACGTAGTTTATTTCAAGTTTATCAACTATAGCTAAAGTAATTTAGGCTTACCGACAACCGTCATCCCGCTACTTGTTAGCGGGATCTAGAGATACCGTGACGATATGACGGTTAAGCTGAGATACCGCGAATGAATCGCGGTATGACGTGGGATTGTGTTAGCTATAGGGTGTGGGGTGCAGGAATAAGTTTGTTTCTTTTTGCATTTGTAATTTTCTAGAAAGCCCTATATTCTTTGGCTTTATCTGGTCAAAATGAACATGAAGTCAAAGCATTATCCTGATACAGTAAGTAGTCCTGATTTTTCGTCGTTAGAAAAAGAAATCATAAAATTTTGGCAGGAAAATAAAGTTTTTGAGCGGTCAGTTGGAGAACGTTCCAAGGATAATTGTTTTGTGTTTTATGATGGGCCTCCGTTTGCAAATGGACTTCCACATTATGGACATTTACTCACTGGTTTCATCAAAGACGCATTTGCAAGATATCAAACTATGCTTCAAAAAAGGGTTGAACGTAGATTTGGTTGGGATTGCCATGGATTACCGGCTGAGATGGGTGCAGAAAAAGAACTTGGAATATCTGGTAGAACTGAGATAGAAAAATTCGGCATTGAAAAATTCAATAACCATTGTCGTACTTCTGTAATGAGATTTTCATCAGAGTGGGAAAAATATGTCAATAGGCAGGCAAGGTGGGTGGATTTTCATAATGACTATAAAACCATGGATAAATCATTCATGGAGTCGGTCATGTGGGCATTTAAACAGCTTTATGATAAGGGTCTAGTGTATGAATCAGTACGCGTTGTTCCATATAGCTGGGCGTGCGAAACTCCATTATCCAATTTTGAAACAAGGCTTGATAACGCGTATAGAGAAAAGACTAGCAAAGCTGTAACTGTTGCATTTGAGCTTTTAGAAAACCCACAGCAGTTTAAAAGTGTTAAACAAAAATGTAAATTACTTGCTTGGACTACAACTCCTTGGACTCTTCCTAGCAATCTGGCATTGGCGATAGGAAAGGACATCAAGTATTGTGCAGTGTCAGTCCACTCTTTGGTGTCATTCCAGCGCGTGACGCTGGAATCTATTTCTGGATCCCAGTGTCGAAGCACTGGGATGAAAGAAGTTAATGAAAGGAGTTCAGTAAACAGTGAAATTTATATTTTCGCTGAAAGCTACCTAGAAAAATTTATCAGCCACTCTGAACAAAACAATATTCCATATGAAAACTGCAATATAAAACTTAAAGCGAATGATCTTGCAGGCCTTTCCTATAAGCCGCTGTTTGATTACTTTAAAGATACAAAGAATGCATTCCGTGTTTTTGTTGCTGATTATGTTACAGGAGAAGATGGTACTGGCGTTGTACACACTGCTCCTGGATTTGGTGAGGAAGATTTTTACCTTTGCCAAAGCCATGATATTCCAGTTATTTGTCCAATTGATAACAGTGGAAAATTTACTGCTGAAGTTTCAGATTTGGCAGGGGTTCATGTTTTTGATACCAATGATACAGTAATAAAAAAATTGAAAGAACAAGGAAACTGGTTCAAAACTGAACAATATATTCACAATTATCCACACTGCTGGAGAACTGACACTCCTTTGATCTATCGCACTATGCCTTCTTGGTATGTTGCCGTTACAAAATTCAAAAGCAGAATGGTAGAGCTAAATAAGAGAGTTAATTGGATACCAAACCACATTAGAGATGGTCAATTTGGAAAATGGCTTGAAGGGGCACACGACTGGTCAATTTCACGCAATCGATTCTGGGGTAATCCGATTCCTGTGTGGCAATCAGATGATACAAGATATCCAAGAGTGGATGTATATGGTTCGATAGAAGAACTAGAGCGAGATTTTAATGTTAAAGTAGATGATTTGCACAGACCATTTATCGATACTTTAACGAGGCCAAATCCTGATGATCCAACAGGAAAATCAGTTATGCGTCGTGTGCCTGACGTATTTGACTGCTGGTTTGAATCTGGCTCGATGCCATTCGCACAAGTCCACTATCCGTTTGAAAATAAGGAGTGGTTTGAAACTGCAGATTTTATCACTGAATACATAGCGCAAACCAGGGGGTGGTTTTATACGCTCTTTGTATTGTCCACTGCTTTGTTTGATAGGGAACCATTTAAGAACTGCATATGCCACGGTGTTGTTTTGGATGTAAAAGGGCAAAAATTGTCCAAGCGTTTGAATAACTATGCAGATCCCATGGAGGTTTTTGATAGATACGGTTCTGATGCACTGCGTTTTCTTATGCTTTCTGGATCTATTGTTTGTGGTGGTAATTTGCTACTCGATAAAAAAGGAAACTCAATACGAGATGTTCTGAAAAACGTAATAAAACCTATTTGGAACAGTTATCACTTTTTTACCATGTATGCAAATGCAGATGGAATTAAAGCTGAAGTTTGTAAGGATTATCAAAGTACTATTGATCGCTACATGATTTCCAAATGTTTTGAAGCTGTAGAAAGTATCCAAACTTCTATGAAAAGCTATAACTCCCAAGAGGCTTGCAAAATTTTGATGAACTTTTTTGAAGTGCTAAATAATTGGTATATTCGTCGCAGTCGCGAGCGTTTTTGGAAAAGTGATTTGGATCAGGATAAAACTGATGCTTATAATGTTCTATATACGGTTTTTTATTACATACTAAGAGCTGCAGCCCCTTTGTTGCCACTTATAACAGAGAATATATGGCAAGGGCTTAAGTATGAAGAAACATCTGTTCATTTGGCTGATTTCCCACAATTAGAGAAGTTTGATAGTCAGCTCATTGCCAAAATGGATCTAGTGAGAGAGATATGTAACTCTGCACTCTCTATTAGAAACACTTTTAATATACGTATCAGACAGCCACTTGGCAGTATGATCATTTATCATCAGTCTTCCTGTAGTTTTCTTGAAGGTGAGCCGTTTTCTGTCATCCCAGTGCGTGACACTGGGATCCAGTGTGCTGAAAACTCAAATGAGTACCAAGAGATGATAAAAGATGAGGTAAATGTAAAAAAACTGAAGTTAGTAAACAGACTTGAAGATATTGCATCACTAGAGTTAAAACTCAACTTCCCTGTGCTTGGAAAAAGAATTCCGGAGAAGATTAAGACACTGGTTCAATATGTTAAACAAGGAAAGTGGAAACAAGTTGAATCCGGTGTCATCCGAGTAGCTGACACTGGGATCCAGACGCAGATTCCAGCGTCACGCGCTGGAATGACAGAAAGAGGTCTCATATTTTTGGGGGACGAGTCAGAAAATTATATCATAGAAAAAGGCGAATATGAACTATTATTAAAAGCAAACAGTGAATTCTCCTCTGTATTTGATAACAACAAAGGGGTTGTTATCCTAAACACTACTTTAAATGATGAATTGATTCTAGAAGGGCTTGCAAGAGATTTAGTGAGGCTCATTCAGGAAACTAGGAAACAAGCTGATTTTCATATGTCCGATAGAATCAGAGTAATAATCAAAACAGAAGATGAGAAAATTAAGGAAGCAATAAATACGTGGATTGAATATATAAAAGAGCAGACCCTTGCCTTATCTTTGGATATTAATACAGAAATTGGAACTAACTTTTATTCTAAGGAATATCAGGATTTAAATGTTAGCATTGAGCGTTAGATTTTTAATAAAGTTGCAAGATTGTCAGTATTTATGCTATACTTAAGGTAATTGGATAAGGTTATGGTATGAATGCTGTTGTAGGTTGTGAGGAAGTTGTTGACTTAAATAACAATAGTGGTGATTTAGATGCATTAAATGGACAACCTAATTTACAAAGAGAATCTTTTGCTACTTCAGAAAAACAGGAAGGACCTGTTGCTACTTTGGAAGAGCAAGAATCTGTTAGTAATTTAAAAAAAATAGGTGCTGATTTTAGCATTCCACTAAGTATATTTCATTATAAAGGTTACGGCTCCGATTTTTTTACTTCCTGGTATAATATATCAAGCGAAATATTTAAGGAAATAAACAGAGCTTGCCTGGAGAAGAAAGTATTAAATTCAGCTCTATCAGTTTTAATGTTTCCTTATGTTGCTTCTGTTGCATTGGGGTTAGTTATATATAAAACAAACAGTAAAACACAAACCAGTTCAGAGGAAAGTAAAACAAAAAAGAGTGAGGTAAGTACAGCAAAAAGATTGGCATATGGCGTTCTTGCTGCAATTGCAATTCTTGTTGATATAGCTGTGCTTATAGCCTTAATTATTCCTGCAACACCCGCCTTAGCTACTTTTTATCTTACAAACAGAAAGTTATCTCATTCTTTGGTTGCTGCTCTAAAAATAAGTAATGGGTTATATCAGAATGAACACCAGAATATTGAAGTGTCTTTTCGTGAAATAGATGCTGGTAAGTCAGACATTAAGTGGGATATGGAAGTTAAGTTTCCACCGCAATTTGAACAATTACTTAGAGATTTATATGAAGATAAAGATGGTAGTTGGTTTAATGTTGCACGTGATTCAGAACATAATACCATACTGAAATTATCAGCTAATATCAATTTAAAAAACGGCCTTAGGCCTTTACGTAATGAGATCAAGAATGTGCTTGCAATTTCGATTCAGGAATTCGCAAAGACTATGGAAGAGCTAATGAAGCTAGAAGGAAAAGATATTACATATGATAAGCTGAAGGAACTGTTGAACGAATTCAGACTGAAAGTGGTGGATAGTGTAGATTCTAAACTGGTGAATTACTTAATACAAAATGCTTATCGAGTTGCTTTTATACAAGCAATTAAATTTGCACAAAAAAGAAGAGAGGAAAAGGAAGATTTTTCATTAGAAGAAAGACTGAAAGAGGTATTAGTGGAGCAAGAACTGAAAAGCCAAGGTAAGGAATTGCCGACTGAAAAGGAAATGATACTAGAAGATCTAAAAAAAGCAGGAGCAAAAGTACCAGATGACTTGGACGATAGAGGGCTTCCTATGTTTAAAGCAAAATGGAAACAGCTTATAAAAGAAGGGAAAATAGCTGAAAGGACAATAATTAATACTTATGAAGATATGTACCCTCAAGAAACAAAGAAAGCTCTAGATAATGCTGAAAGAGAGATTAAGGATTTAAGAGAAATAGGACAGAAAAGATATAATGGGATATGTGAAAAATTAAAAGAGATGCATAAAAATAGGAAAAACGGTAACTTAAAAGATGGTGCTTTAAAAAGGAAATTAGAAGATCTTTTTAAATTTGAATATGATGATCAAAAAGTTGAGGAAAGGCTAATAGAATCGAGAATAAGGACTATTAAAACTCTACTGAGTAAGTCAGATAAAAAAATAAAGCAATGTGAATTAAATGAAACAAGGACTTCGGATAAAGTGAATGACTTTGTAGAGAAGATGTATTTAGAAATAACAAGATGTAGAATTCAAGAGTTATTTGAAAAGCAAGGGGAAAGTATAAAGAATGTAGAAGATAATAAGGACATGCTATTCAATGGAGAAGATGAAAAACGTCTAGTAAACAAGATTGTTTCTTATCGAAAAGAAATTGGAGAATATTTTACGCAACCTACAAGACTGAAGGAAATAATAGGAAAGCAGAATGAGGATTTGGATGTTGAGAAAAATAGTAAAGAAGAGAAATCTTCAAGTATGGAGTTAATAAAGTTATGCTTGCAAAATAACCAAGAAATTTTAGAAGCATTAAAACAATTAGAGTTAAAAAAAGAAGGATTGTTGATAAATGAAGAAACAAAAAATAATTATAGAGAAGAGCTGGAATCTCGTGAAAAAATAAAATTTGCAATAATAGAAGATAAGTTGTTGGAGGCGCTCAAGGAAGAAAATTTTGATGAAGCAAAAATCAAGGAGTTGCTGGAGAAAGCAGAACTTGAATACTGTTTAGCAGAGAAATGCATCAAATATCCTGTGATTAAAACGAAAGATAATATCAAGCATTTTTGTCAAGATTTATTGTCTCCTTTAATAGACAGACTGGTGAAAAATATAATAAATAGTGTGCCAAAAAGTGGTAAGAGTCCACTTTTGCAACCTGTGAAATCTTTTTGGACATGTTGGGGGTATATTAAGACGGGCTTAGTTACTGCAATGTGCGGGGATGAGAGCACAGAAGGAAAAGCGTTGAGTGTGGCACATGATACTCATAAGGAAATAGAGACATTTCTTCAACATTTTCATTCAAATTATGAAGGATTTGGAGCTTTTTTAGGCAGTGTGTTTTCTGATGATGGAGAGACATTTAAAAATGATGTATGGCCTAAAGTAGAAGAGCATTTGCGTGGAATGTGGAATAGATTTTTTAAGGATGTTGAATTCAAGATTGGGAATAGATTGGATGAAGTAAGTGTGACACAGCAAAAGCAGAACACTATGATTGCGGCTTAATGATGAGTTCTCAAAGTTCCTCCGGTATTTTTATATACCAAATTGACTATAGCACTTGATTCTTTTTGGATCTCTTTTTCAGTTAAAGTGTGGATTGGAGAGCAGAAAGTAACTGACAATGCTATAGACATCTTATTCGGTTCTATATTGTTTCCATGGTATACGTCAAATACTAAAACTTCTGTGATGAGCTCTGAGCTTTTTTTTACCACATTGATTATGTTACCTACTTCCACATCCTTATTTACAATAAATGCAAAATCACGTTTTACACTTTGGTATTTATAATCGATAAATTTCTTTCTACTTACAGGTAAATTTTCAATATTTTCTAGTATTACCTCAAAACCTACAACTTTTTGCTTGATGTCAAAAAGATCTAATATATTAGGATGCAACTCTCCAAAATAACCTGCTACTTTATTCTTAAAAGAGAGAGTGCCTGACTTTCCTGAGTGGTAATGTTCTTTTTCTGCTCTCTCTATCGTTAAATTATCGCAATTGACGTTAAAAAACTCCAAAGCTGCTATGCAATCAGCCTTTGCGTCAAAAACATCTACTTTCCTATCAATATTATAATGGTTTCGCGGTAAATTATTTCCTGTTCTTATTCCACTTAAGACATGTTTAGACTGAGCTTCACCATCGTAAATCGGCCCAATTTCGAAGATTGCAAGATCAGATACTCCATGGGCAATATTATCAGCAGTGACTTGCAATAAATTTGGCATAATACTTGGTCTCATCATATTAAAGTTATTGTTAAACGGATTATCGATGATAAATAACTTATTCGAGTAACCAAATTTTTCAGCTGTTGATTCACTCATAAACGACCAGGTTAGCACTTCATGAAACCCTCTGTTTGTCATCAAAATACGCAAATTGTCGTATGTACTATCTACTTCTTCAACATTATTTGGTAGTGGTTCTTCTTTTATTTTGTCATAGCCGTATATTCTTGTTACTTCTTCAATTAGGTCAGCAGGTATAGTCACGTCCGGTCTCCAGCTTGGTACTTGTACATTCCAATTGCCTTCGGTTTTTTTATCAATACTAAACCCTAGTTTCGTTAAGATATCGAACGTCTCATCAGGTGATACAGATACACTTCCAAACTTGTTTATATCTTGGTAATCAAGGCTTATCTTAGCATCATTCCGGCATGGTTTTTTCTGGATCCCAGTGTCAGCTACTTGGATGACAGAGGTGTATTCTTTATCTAGATTACCGGCAGACACTACGCTTGAGACTTCTCCACCACATAAATCCAAAATCATTTTGGCTGCAAGATTGAGTCCATCAAGGGTAAATCCAGGATCGATTGAACGTGCAAATCTGTAACTAGCGTCTGTGGAGATGCTGAGCTGTCTTGAAGATTTAGTGATAGAGATTGGATCGAGCAAAGCTAATTCCAAAAAAATATTGGTGGTTTCAAGAGTACATTCACTGCACTTTCCACCTATAATTCCAGCAACTCCATGAATATTTTTACTATCAGAATAAATGTTTATATTATTGTCCAGTAAATATTCCTTACCATTTAAAGCAAAGAAGCTTTCTCCATCATTTGCTTTTCTTATTGTAAGTTTGCCATCTACTTTGTTTGCATCAAACGCATGCATTGGACGATTAAAAGATATCATAATATAGTTAGTAATGTCAACTATTGTAGAAATGGAGCGCATTCCTATCGATTCCAATTTATCTTTTAGCCACTTTGGGCTTTCTTGATTTTTTACATTGGCGATGTATATTCCACTAATAAAACTTTCTCCGTCAGTCACTTCAACATCGATTGGTGAATTTATGGAGCTGGTAAGTTGTGGAATGCTTAAAGTCTTTAATGTCCCAATTCCAGTTGCAGCAAGGTCGCGAGCTATTCCATAAATGCCTAAGCAATCTCCACGGTTTGGAGTAACATTTATATCAATTACAGGGTCACAATTGAAAAATTTATCCCCTACTTTATAATCATCGGAAAGCTCGATTATTCCTTCACTTTCCTCTTGAACCAGCGCAAGTTCAGAAGCAGAGCAGAGCATCCCTTCACTTAGCACTCCTCGTATTTTTGTAGGCTTGATTGTGAAATCACTTTCTGGCAATGTGCTACCAAGAGATGCAAGCACAGTTTTCATACCTTCTCTAACATTGTTTGCTCCGCAAACTATTTGTAGAGTTTTACTTCTGTCATCTACTTTACATAATTTTAATTTATCGGCATTTGGATGAGGTGCAACTTCTAATACTTTTGCAACAATAAAACCAGTCAATCTGGAATTATCGATCACATCTTCTACTTCTAACCCTATGTGAGTTAATTTATCGGTAATTTCTTCTAAACTAGCATTGGTTTCTAAGTACTCTAATAACCAAGATAATGTGAATTTCATGGACCTAAAAAGAAGTGAAAAAGTTATTGTAATGTAAAATGTAGTGATTTTAAAGCTTATTGTAGTGAAATGAAAAGTGACTTCTGTATCATGAGCAATGATGCAGAAGTTTTTGTAACTTTATATCTTCTTGATATCACCTTTTAAATCTATCTCCGTAAAGAATTTAAGATTCATATTGTGGTTATCTGCATGGAAGCTATGAATGTAGCCATCTATAGTTAAGTCTCCTATCATATTATGGCTTTCATCTAGTATTTCGCTTCCTATTTGATAATGGCCAGTATATTCGTTAAAGGAACCATCTGTTAGTTTAATGTATCCACTACCAAATTCCTGCTCTAAATTTAAAGGATGATTAGTGTTAATAAAATCTATTTCGTTCATAATAATACCTCACTAAAAATTAAATTATAATTAAAATAAGATGTTAAGTCAAGATATTGAATGATTTAATAAGATTAGTAAGTTTTAAAATACAGAGCTGACTGTAATTAACACTCTAATTACATATTTTGTTAATGTATCAATGTTATAATGATACAGGGCTTTATCTTAATTCTTGACTTTGTCCTATAAAATTCATACTTTATTTACTGTTTATAGTTCAGATTAAAATGGCATTAAATCCACTGGAACAGTTTAAAGTATATACAATAATAGAGTTACCTAGGTTATTTGGGTATGACGTAAGCTTTACCAATTCATCTCTTTTCATGATGATTTCGGTGATATTGGTGATACTCTTTTTGCTTTTTGGAATAAAGAAGGGGTCAGTAATACCAGGATATTTGCAAGCTGCAGTTGAATATGTATATGATTTTGTTGTTTCAATAATAGAAAGTAACACTGGAAGCAAAGGCTTGCAGCACATTCCATTGATATTTACAGTGTTTATTTTCATTTTATCATGTAATTTGGTTGGTGTTCTTCCTTATAGTTTCACGGTCACAAGTCATGTGATAGTCACCTTCGCTTTATCGATGGTGGTTTTTATTTATATAACGATTGTTGGATTTAAAGAAAGGGGAGTAGAATTTTTACGCATATTGCTACCAAAAGGAACTCCTTCGTGGCTTGCACCTATAATAATTATTATTAAGTTGTTTGCTTATTTAGTAAGGCCGATTAGCCTATCAATAAGGCTTGCAGCAAATATGATTGCGGGTCATACAATTATCAAAGTGATAGCAGGGTTTATTGTAAATATGAACATATTTCTCACTCCTGCGCCGTTTTTGTTCATAATTGCATTGATAGGGTTTGAAGTATTTGTTGCAGTTTTACAAGCTTATATATTTACTATATTAACATGTGTATATTTGTCAGATGCAGTAAAGTAATTGACTTCCTTGCAGAATATTTTACAATTATATTATAAAGAAATGTTTAAAGGTAATATATGGATTTAGTAGCTTTAAAATTTATAGCAATTGGTTTAGTTGCGTTTGGAATGCTCGGTGCTGGTTTAGGTATAGCTAATATCTTTTCTGCTATGCTGAATGGGATTGCGAGGAATCCTGAATCGGAAGGTAAAATGAAAACTTACGTTTATATTGGTGCTGCTATGGTTGAAATAATGGGATTGCTTGCGTTTTTACTTGCAGTATTATTAATATTTGTTGCTTAACACATGCCACAGCTTGATGTTTCAACCTTCTTTTCTCAAGTTTTTTGGTTTTTAATTTTTTTCTCTTCACT
Source organism: Wolbachia endosymbiont (group A) of Pipizella viduata (assembly GCF_964028555.1). Classification (NCBI taxonomy): domain Bacteria; kingdom Pseudomonadati; phylum Pseudomonadota; class Alphaproteobacteria; order Rickettsiales; family Anaplasmataceae; genus Wolbachia; species Wolbachia endosymbiont (group A) of Pipizella viduata. The sequence continues at coordinate 472,273 of NZ_OZ034787.1, forward strand.
TTTTTTCTTAGTAAGTTGTTTATTTTTACCAAAGTTAGATGAAATAATAAGCACTAGAAGTAAAAAAGTATTGGATTCTTTTAATAGTTCTGTTCATCTTTTAAGACTCACGGAAGAGCAGATTGCCAAGTATAATGCCGCTTTAAACCAAGCTAGAATACAGGCAAAAAGGATCATAGATGATGCACTTGCTCAGGTAGAAGAAATGAGAGCTAATGTTAAGAATATATTAGAAGAGGAAGACAAAAAAAAGAGCAAGCTTATTGAAGAAAAAGTGGCAGAATTTAAATCTGAATATACTGATCAGTTAAAACAAATGGCTACTAGTATTGCTTTAATTTATTATACTAAATTGACCAATTCTGAAATTGAAGAGGAGTTTGTTGCTGACTTGGTGTCCAAAGAATTTTAGGGGTTTTTATGTCTACATCACTGATTATCGGTCTTGCCTTCTTGGTAAGTTTTGTCCTTTCGTATAAATTGCTAAAGAAAGTGATAAAAAATGCGCTTAACAATAAGCGTAACAAAAGCAAATTTTCAAGTGAAGAAACTGAAAAATTCAGGAAAGATATGTTGGAGTATTACAAAAAATCTTCTGAAAAATACAAAGAATTAGATGCAGAAGTTAATAAAATGATGAATGAAGCACTTGATAAAGCTAATAGTATCATTAAGCACAATAGACAGCAGCTAGATCAGACATTAGATGACAATGCCCATTCTAACTTGAAGAAAGTCACTGACCAAGTTGAAAAAGCTCTTGGAGACTTACAGGCTAACACAGCGAATATAGCTGCTGATGCTGTAAAAAAAATAATGCATGAACGTAAAGATGATAAGCGTAGTAGCGAGGTCATATCTTCATTTTCACGTGACTTAAATAAAAAATTGCATTAGGTTTAATGGAACAATTGCCTATACTTCAAGCTGATAATGTAGAAAAAATTAAGTTTGATTCTAGTTTATGCAAAGAGCAAGAGAAACTTTTTTACTATAAATTTAATATAATTCCTTGGCAAAAATTAAATGATACTACTTTTTTTATGGTGGAAGACACAAGCCGAGATATCAACCGTTGGGTCGAAGCTCATTACGGTATTGACTATGTATTAATAAAAGTGGATAGCGAACAGATTTTAAATCTTCTTAACTCGCACTTTGGTATTTCAGAATTTGCAAGCAACTACTTATATTACAAGAATGCTAATTTTTCAGCTAAAAGCATTAAACTAAGCTCAATATTTTTTGCTTCTTTCTTTGTTGTAACTTCAATTTTAACACTAACAGAGAAATATACATATTTTGCTTTGATGTTGATATTTATAATCGGATGTTCTAGTTATTTATTCAAGTTTATAGCTACAATTTTTAACTTATGTGAAACCTCCAACCAAAAAGTGGATTATAGTAAGCTGAATGAAGAAGATTTTCCTATATATACTATTTTATTGCCTGCTTTTAAAGAAAGTGCAGTGATAGAGCAATTGATCGAAAGCATTGAAAGTTTGGATTATCCAAAATCGAAATTAGATGTGAAGCTTCAGGTAGAAAGTGATGACCAGGAAACGCTAGCAGCTATAGAAAAGTACACTTTACCACAGTATTTTGAAGTAATAAAAGTGCCTCATTCTTTGCCTAGAACAAAAGCCAAGTCATGCAATTATGCTATGAGCTTTGCTAGAGGAAAGTATGCAGTAATATGTGATGCGGACGATAAACCAGACCCATTGCAGTTAAAAAAAGCACTGATTGAATTTAATAAGGGCGACGATAAGCTTGCCTGTGTACAGGCGAAATTAAATTACTATAATTGTGATTATAATTTTCTCACAAAATCCTTTTCTCTGGAGTATATGAACTGGTTTCAATACTTATTGCCTGGATTCCAAAAAATGAACATGCCAATGCCTTTGGGTGGTAGCAGTAATCATTTTTCAGTAAAAATTCTAAAAAAATTGTTTTTCTGGGATGCTTATAGTGTTACCGAAGATGCTGACCTTGGTTTGAGACTTGCGCAAATGGGATATAAAACCAGGATGATTGACTCAGAAACATTGGAAGAGTCACCAATTGCTGTATTTGCTTGGATTAAGCAAAGAGCGCGCTGGATCAAAGGCTATATGCAAACTTATATTGTTCATTTAAAAAATATAAAGTCTCTTTATAAACACACTGGATTTAAGGGAATTTTGCTATTGAATCTTTTTGTTGGCTCTGCAGCTTTTATATTTTTTACTACTCCATTTTTACTGCTTTCATTGATATTAACTAAAGTTTTAAATGAGTTATTTTTGTACTACTTTGTAGTGGTATACGTTACTAACCTGATTCTTTTGGTAATAGCTGTCAAACAGCAAAAGATGCCTTTTTATTTTTATATAGTATCGATATTTTTTCCGGTCTATAGTCTGCTACATAGTGTTGCAGCTTTTCTTGACTTATGGGAATTTATTCTTTACCCTGAGAGATGGAACAAAACTCAGCATGGTTTATGGAACAAAAGCAATCAAAACCTGTAGCTATTTGGCTTTTTCTCTGCTGTATTATGGTAATTCTCATGGTGGGGATTGGTGGATTTACCAGACTTTCAAAAGCAGGATTGTCAATCACGGAGTGGAAACCCATCACTGGAACATTGCCACCACTGAGTGGACAAGATTGGCTACAAGAAAAATTAAAATATGAAACTACACCTGAGTATAAAGCATTCAACTATGGTATGAGTATGGAGGAATTTCAGGCTATATACTTAATAGAATATGTACACAGATTGGTTGCAAGACTAACAGGTTTAGTTTTTGTCCTGCCATTTATATATTTTACATTAAGAAGAAAAATATCTAAAAAGGTAGTAATAAGGCTATTTATGGCATTATTATTTGGAGCTTTACAAGCTTTTGCTGGTTGGTATATGGTTAAAAGTGGTTTAGTAACTGAACCTCATGTTAGCCACTATAGGCTTGCACTTCACTTATTATTAGCATTAATTGTCTTTGCATTATTGTCATATCAATTTTTTGATTACCAAATCAGGCCAAAGCAAACTAAACTTAAGATTAGTAGTGAAACTATATACTACACAGGGATGATTTTGGCCCTAATTGTAATACAAATAATTTTCGGTGCGTTTGTTGCGGGATTAAATGCTGGTTTGATTTACAATACCTTTCCACTAATGGACGGACAAATCGTTCCAGAAGATTTATTTTTCTTACACCCTATATGGCTGAATATCTTTGAGAACAGAGCAACAGTGCAATTTATACATCGAGCACTGGCATTGCTAATACTAGCTTTGGTAGTAATACTCACAGTAAAAAATGCTAGCGTAAAACCGGTATATATTATGTTGCTCTCCGTTATCATTCAGATCATTTTGGGTGTAATTACTCTATTATTGCACATACCAATAGCCATTGCCATAGCTCATCAAGTGTTTTCATTTATCTTGTTTGGGTCAAGTTTATACTTCTTGTGTGATTTAAGAAAGCAGAGCTAATACTATATCACCAATCTGCACATTTTTTCCTTCTTGAACGAGAATATTTTTTATCACCATTGCTGCTTCAGCACATATGATATTTTCCATTTTCATTGCCTCCACCACAAATAAAGGTTGTCCTATTTCCACCTGATCTCCTATATTTACGTGCAACCTAACTAATAAGCCAGATATTGGGGATTTTACAGCATCTGCTGAAATCCCTTCTGTTTCATTATTTAGCATTAACCTACTTAATTCAGCTACATGAGGCTTAAATATACAACACTCAGCTTTCATGCCTGCATGTCTTATGAAGTATTTGCTGCCTTGTTTTTCTACTTTAAATGTTATATCAGCATCATCATTAATTGTAATATATAGTAACTTATGACTTGATTTCCACTTGCCTACTACAGAGTATGTATTGTGGTTATATACTGTTGTTAATATATTATCTTGATATCTTGCACTTACGGAGTACTCATTGTCATTTATATTCACTATGAATAAATCTCTTGCACGGTCACCTGCCATCCGAGTAGCTGATACTGGTGACCCTTCTTTTTTACTAGATTCCAGTGTCACGCACTGGAATGACACCTGAGGTGTTTCATTCACTGCTTTATGATGGTACCTTTCTTCATTTTCCAAATGAACATATAACGCAGTGAAAATAAATATTTTAATATACTCCTCTGTAACAAAATCGCCGTGAAACCCACTAGGGTAATGGTCTGGAATGAATCTCGTATGGAGCTTTGCTGCAATAAAATTTGGGTGATGGAAGATGGATTCTAGAAATTCTATATTATTTGTTACTCCTTCTATATAGCATTCAGACAATGCTTTTTGCATTCTACTGATCGCTTCTACTCTATCTTTTCCATATGTTATAACTTTTGCAATCATTGAGTCATAGAACGTGCTAATTTCTGAACCTGCAGCAACTCCATCATCTATTCTTACATAATCATTTTCATCTGGTTTATCGTAATATTTTATTCTTCCGCTGGAAGGGAAAAATTTCTTCGATGGGTCTTCAGCGCAAATTCTACTTTCTATTGCAGAACCAGTAAGTTTAATATCATCCTGATTGAATCTCAATTTCTCTCCACAGGAAGTTCTAATCATTTCTTCTACTATGTCTATTCCAGTTATAAATTCTGTTACTGGATGCTCAACTTGCAATCTCGTATTTACCTCAAGAAAATAGAAGTTTTGGTCTTTATCTACAACAAACTCAACAGTGCCTGCTGAAAAATAGCCAACTTGCTTTGCCAGAGAAACACATTGGACATACATTTTTTGTCTTACTTCTTCACTAATGAATGGACTTGGCGTTTCTTCCATTATTTTCTGGTTATTCCTTTGTATCGAGCATTCTCTTTCTCCAAGACACACTATATTGCCATATTTATCTGCTATGATTTGTATTTCAATATGTCTTGGTAGTTCTATATATTTCTCTATAAAGATACTGCCATCCTTAAAACTTTTCTCTGCTTCATTTGTTGCTGATGTGAACGCTAGTTCAATTTCTTTTTTGGAATTTACAATTCGCATTCCTTTGCCACCACCGCCTGATGCAGCTTTTAGCATAACTGGAAAACCAATCTCTTCAGCAACGATGGCTGCATGAGCGACATCTTTAATCTTGCCCATATATCCTGGTACTACATTTACTCCAGCCTTTCTTGCCTCTTCTTTTGCCGTTATTTTATTGGCTGTAACTTCTATTGTTTTTGCACTTGGCCCGATGAAATCTATGTTGTGTTTTTGCAGAGCACGTGGAAAATCTGGATTTTCCGCTAAAAACCCATAACCAGGATGAACTGCCTGTGCACCTGTTTCGACTGCTACCTCGCATATTTTTTCGATGTTTAAGTAACTAAGGCAAGAAGGCGAAGGGCCAATATACCTCGACTCATCTGCTTGCCTTACATGCACAGAATTTATATCCGCATCCGAATATACGCATACACAAGATATACCCATCTTATGGGCAGTTCTGATAATTCTGCAGGCAATCTCCCCTCTGTTTGCTATTAAAATCTTACTGTACTTCTTTTCTGTCATCGTATAAATATACTTTCTTAAGAATCACTCTTAAGAAAGTACATTCCTATATAATTGCCTGCAAGTAATTTCTAGCTTCATCAAACACCCAAACCTTCTCCTGCAAGTTGTACATTAGTTTCCACTAAAGTGCTTTCGTTATGCAAGGCATGTATCTCGTTACATGCCTTAACTGACAGGTATGTGACTCCGCCAGAAGCTATTGCAACCATCGAGCTTAGTGCAAAAGTCTGAGAAGATAGATACAGAAAATATAAAGATAAACACAAGGCAGCAATACACGCTATAGCCCCTACTATATATAAACACAGGTGAAACTTCTGATTACATATAAAGCTGTCTTTTATGTCTGCGATTTGCTTAATTTCTTTCTGTTGTGCAGCATCTAAGTAATAAAGAGGAGTTTCCCTTTTCTTATTAAAAGCATGGTCTTTACTGCAGAGCGCATCTTTAATATATTTTTTATTACATTTGAGTTCCTCTTTCAATCTGCTTACTTCTTTCCGATCTCCAGCTTCTTCTGCTTTTGTAATTTTGTTATCAGCTTCCGTCTCTAAGTAATGCACAATCTCTTTTACTGCAGGCAGCAAAATCCCACTCCTTGCTGCTTCATGAAATGGATTATTTCCGTCTTCGTTACGCGCAGTTACGAGAGCAATGTTCTTCTTGCAAATGTCTACAAATTTATCTTTATTTTTTATTTTTGCAGCTAGATGTAAGAGATTATCTACTCTCACTATTTGTTTTGTTTTATCATATGGACCAACATAACAGTAACTAACATTAGCTTCATTATCTGAAAGCAATTTTGCTATATCTACAAGTCCATCCATAACTCACCTCGCTATATTCAACCAATAATAAATTATACAACATAACTTATGAAAAACAAGTAAATCTTATCTCTCAGAATAAATAAATTCTACATTGTTACAAACGTGGATTTTGGGTATCATAGCCTATACTTTACTGTAATAATAACATGCCAGACGTAGTCACGAGATTCGCTCCATCGCCAACAGGGTTTTTGCACATTGGAGGGGCTCGTACTGCTTTATTTAATTGGCTCTACGCGAGGCACCATGGTGGTAGGTTTTTGCTAAGGATTGAGGACACCGACAGAAAACGTTTAACACAAGAAGCAATTGATGCAATTATAGAAGGGCTGAAATGGCTTGGAATAAACTATGATGGAGAAATAATATATCAATCGAGAAGAATAGCTAGACATATTGAAGTTGCAAATCTTTTAGTTGAAAAGGGTAGGGCGTATCACTGTTATTGCCCTGAAGATGAAGTTGCAGAAAAGAAAATAAAAGCAAGAGAAGAGGGCAAGATATACAAGTATAAATGTACTACAAAACCTCCTTCTTGTCATCCCAGTGCTCGACACTGGGATCCAGAAAAAAATATGTGGTCACGCGCTGGAATGACATCGGGTGTGAGGTCAGTTATCCGTTTCAAAGTGCCAGACTCGCAAGAGATCGTCATTGATGATAAAATATACGGCCAAATCAAAGTAAGTAGCGAGCAGCTTGATGATATAGTGATCTTACGCTCTGATAACACTCCAACATATATTTTTGCCGTAGTGGTTGACGATCATGATGCTGGAATAACTGATGTAATACGTGGCTCTGACCATCTCACTAATACCTTTAAACAGATGCTAATATACCAGGCTCTTGATTTTGACATTCCACGCTTTGCACACGTACCGCTTATCCATGGGGAAGATGGGAATAAGCTATCCAAAAGGCACGGTGCCACAAGCGTTTGCGATTATGAAAAGATGGGAATATTGCCAAAAGCGATGCGTAATTACTTGCTGAGACTTGGCTGGAGTCACGGCAACGATGAGATTATTAGCGATGAGCAAGCAATAGAGTGGTTTAATTTAGAAAGTATTGGTCGTTCACCTGCACGGCTCGATTTCAAAAAACTGGAGCATTTGAATAACCACTATATTAGTAATATGAGCAATGAAGATATTCTGACTCTAATGCTTAGAGAAAATACTCTAACTGACAAAAAAAAGGGCTATTTACTGCAGGGACTGACAGAGCTGAAAGAAAGAGCAAACTACCTGACCGAATTATTGGATTTAGCAAAATTTTATATTCAAGATCCGCCACTTGATTTAAGTGAAGAAGCTTGTCAAATTGTCAAATCTAACCTCAATATAATTAAGTTACTCGCATCATTTCTGTCAAAGATCGGTGATGAAAATTGGAATAAGGGTTTTTTATCTTCTCAGATCAAGGAATGTGCAAAATCACATGATATGAAAATAAGCAGTGTATACCACTCATTACGTGCCCCTATAACTGGAGTAATGGATGCACCTGGAATCATCGATATCATGGTGATTCTTGGTAAAGACGAGTGTATAAGAAGGTTACAAGCAATTTAAATGAAATAAGAAAATTCCTTGACAAACTCCGCCAGCCCCCTTACTATGAAAATAAGGGTATTTATGACTCAAAACTTGTTTTTGACCTGCAGGCTCAATGACAAAATTCAGTAAAAAACTCAGGGTATTTATTGGCGGATTACATAAAATTATAGCGGCTGCATGTCTTTTTTATTTTTTCTACATTCAGCCAAATCGCGCTTATTTTAAGCGTTAGCACATTATTACAGCGCCAGTTTAAATTATTATAGGGTCAAAACTCGCACCACGGGGCTTCTTTTGCCTTTTTTTTCGTTTGGTAAATTTCTTAAGGTTTGTAGCTAAAGCAATTTAAGGGACCGAAAATGGTGTTATTCCAGCGCGTGACGCTGGAATCTAGTCTTTATTATGCAGCCACTTATTTAAAGTTAAGTTTCCTGGATCCAAGTAGTCAAGCTACTCGGATGACACCTTGACAATCGTCATCCCGCTACTTGTTAGCGGGATCTATGTGAGATACCGTGAATAAATCACGGTATGACGTAGAAGCTATACTTTTATACTCACCAGCTCAGTGTCCAATCTGGATCCAAGTAGTCAGGGCACTGGGATGAAAGGGGAAGGAGGCTACTTGAATGACATCCTACCTTGTGGACTCAAATCACAACGTTCGTACAGTTATGGTGGTATGATATGGAAAAATCTCTAGCCATAAGACACAAAGCCTAATGGAAAAAACTGCGAACGCCAGTGAAAAACATAGCAATTTTATTTTCATTTGCAGCTTTTATCACATCTTGATCTTTCAGCGAGCCACCAGGCTGAATTATAGCTGTAATTCCATGTTTTGCACTTTCTACTATGCTATCTGGGAATGGAAAAAATGCATCTGAAGCAAGCACTGCACCTTTACATTTTTCACCTGCTTTTTTTACTGCAATGTTCACACTATCTATTCTGCTTGTTTGCCCTGCACCGATGCCAATAGCACAACCATCTTTTGCTATAACTATTGCGTTGGATTTCACATGTTTACATATTTTCCAGGCAAAAATAAGATCTTCCTTTTCTTTTTCTGTTGTAGTGCATTCTGTTACTTGTTCTGCTTTTATTGTGTGGTCATTATTTTCTTGCACCAAAAACCCACCAACAACATTTTTAGTTTGGTATTTCACATTTTGTTGGAAAGATTTATGAATAATCACTCTTAAATTTTTCTTTCTTTGCAAAATTTTTAGTGCTTCATTGCTGACTGAAGGTGCTATCACTACTTCCAAAAATATCTCGTTTAATTTTTCTGCTAGCTTTAAATCTATCTCCCGATTTAAAACTACTATACCACCAAAACTGCTTACTTCATCACACGATAGGGCCTTTTCATATGCCTCCAAAGCATTATCACTAACAGCAGTGCCACATGGGTTATTGTGCTTTATTATCACTGCTGCAGGCTCTTTAAACTCAGAAATTATGTTAAGTGCGGACTCTATATCTACTATATTATTATAACTCAACTCTTTCCCATGTATTTTTTCTAGCGGATATTTGGTAAATTGATTACTATAAAATGCAGCTTTTTGATGGGGATTTTCACCATACCTGAGTTCTTGTACTTTATGTCCATATAGTGCAAAAAACTCTGGCAACTCATTATTTTTACTCTGGGATAAAAACCAACTGTGAATATTAGAATCATAATGTGCAGTGAGAGCAAATGCTTTGGTTGCTAAATGTTTTCTATATTCCAATGTTGTTTCATTGTTATTTTTTATCATCTCAGCTTTTAGTGCTTCATAGTCTTGAATGCTAGAAATAACTGAAGTAAAACAAAAGTTTTTTGCTGCAGCTCTAATTAACGCCACTCCGCCGATATCAATTTGTTCTATAATTTGATCTTCATTTGAGCCGCTACTTACTGTCTCCCAAAATGGGTATAGGTTAGTTATAAGCAGGTCTATTGGCTCAACACCTAGATTTTGCATTTCCGTTTTGTGCTTTTCTCTATTGCAAAGTATTCCTCCATGAATTTTAGGGTGTAAAGTTTTTACTCTACCACCCAGTATCTCTGGAAATTGTGTGTAATCTGAGACCTCTTGTGTTTTTATTCCGGCATCAGATAGTGCTTTATAAGTATTTCCCGTTGAGAGAATTTCTATTTGTTGCTGCATTAAAAACGATGCAAGATCAATTATATTCGTTTTGTCGTATACTGATATTAAAGCTCTTTTTATTTTCATTTTTGTACGGAAAGTTTTTTAAGATTATATCTAAGAAAAGGAAATTTAGCTATTGTATTTCTACACTAATTTAAAGCAGTCTATTCTATAAATTTTTTTACCATGCTTGATTTCAAGCCACGAATAAAATCTTCAATACTGCAAGGATTTCTCCCTTCCATTTGTACAACTTTAGGAATTAAAGTGCCACCTTTTAAACTTATGTGCATATTATCGTTAACAATCTTACCTTGTTCTGAAGCGAGAGCTTCAAAGTCAGCATCAAGTATCCTGATACGTTTATTCTCTATCTTGATGAACGCTTTTGGGTAAAACGCTTTAACCTTTCTATAAGCAACCTCACAAGCATCACTTGCATAAATTTTATAGTCTTCCACTTTGTCAGCGTAACATGCATCATTATCGTTCTGTTTTAAGGGAACCTGTTTTTCAATTTCGTTTAGCACTTTCAGCAGTAAATCACTGCCTAATTCAGACAATTTATCATGCAATGTCTTGTAGTTATCGTTCTTTTCGATAAGAAATTTTTCCTGTTTTAAAATAGGGCCGGAATCTAATCCTTCATCCAATTGCATAATGCTAACCCCGGTTTCTTGATCTCCGGCTAAAATTGTGTGCTGTATCGGAGCTGCACCACGCCACCTTGGTAGTAATGAAGGATGAATATTAATACAACCATATTTAGGAATATTCAAAATTTTTCTTGGAAGTATCAATCCATACGCAGCAACAACTGCAACGTCTGGTTTGAAATTTCTAAATTTTTCTTGCTCTGCCAAAAACTTTAGAGAGATAGGAGTACATACCTCTATGTTACTTTCTTCAGCGATAACATGTACTGGAGATTTCGTTGGCTTCTGTCCACGTCCTGAAGGTTTTGGAGCCTTGGTGTATACTGCTACCACTTCGCTCTTTGATTTCAGTAACAAGCTCAGAGAATTAACAGCAAATCCTGGTGATCCCATGAAAATAATTCTCATGCTTTCAAGTGTTTTTGCTTTAAGAATTCTCCGCTAATTTACCACTTACAGCTTCTACTAATTTGGCAAAATCATCCTTATAATTAACGGCCATCTCAGCAAGAATTTTTCTATTTAAATCAATGCCGGCAAGTGTAAGACCATGCATAAACCTACCATAAGTAAGCCCATGCTCTCTTGCTGCTGCATTAATACGTATTATCCATAAGCTACGAAAATCACGTTTACGGGTTCTTCTGTCTCTGTAAGCATATTGCAGTGCTTTTTCAACTCTTTGTAATGCAATTCTATAACAGCTTTTTGCACGTCCTCTATAACCCTTTGCCAGTTTCAATATTTTTTTATGACGAGCGTGAGTAGTGACTCCACGTTTTACCCGAGCCATTTTATTTTACCTCCATTTTGTTAAATACCATAAGGCATATAAAGCTTAACTATACGCGAGTCAGATTTACCAAGAATCGTTGTACCGCGCTGATTACGAATATTAGATTTACTTCTCTTTACCATGCCATGCCTTTTGCCTGACTGAGTAGAAATGACTTTACCCTTAGCTGTAAGGTGAAAGCGCTTTTTAACAGAAGATTTGGTTTTTAATTTTATTCTCTTCATATTCCAAATAAATTTACAAACACTACTATTGAGTTCTTTAATAGTAATTAAGCATTAGTATAAATAATTTTATTAAAGAATCAAATTAAAATTGTATATTAAAGGAGTTTAAAAGTAATTACGCCCAATATGTGTGTTATACCTTCTTTATTCCCAAGTGGCAACAATACTTGCCTCATTTTAACACTTTCACTTTCTTCCTCTTCATTGATTGGGCATTTACTCTCTATTACAGCATCAAGTTTATCAATAACTGCATCTATTTTATATAGTCGCAAAAATGGTGCATCAATTGCATACTTATTATCAATGCGCGTCTTTTTCTCAAAACCATAGAATTCAACAGCCTTTTCTCCTGCATTTTCACAAATATAACCTTGATCCTTGACTTCAATGATAAAACAATGCTGCCATGACTCCATTATTTCTGCAGTGTCTATTTCGTGCCTTTCTGGCCAATCTCTGTCTGGTCCTTTTATGTCACTCCAGTGCTCAGTTACCACATTTGCTATTCTTTTTTCTTTGCCTACATAAATTTCCATTCCAATTTCCACATATAAAACACAGATATGAGGTAAATTTATCGTGAATATATTGATTTTTCCTTACCACAAGGTGCATATCACTAGAAGTTCTGAGATCTAGAGAGTGGTGGTATTGTAATTGATTTTATTTCCATTGCAGCTTATTATTCATGAATAATCTCAATAAAAATAATGAAGTTAAGTGAGATCAGAGAAAGATTTATAAAATTTTTTTTAAGTAATGACCACGAGCAGGTTTCTTCTTCTCCTTTGATTCCAGAACATGACCCAACGCTCATGTTCACAAATGCTGGTATGGTGCAGTTTAAAAATATTTTTACTGGTGCTCAAAAAACTGAAATGAAACGTGCTGTCTCAAGTCAAAAGTGCCTAAGAGCAGGCGGTAAACACAACGATCTTGAAAATGTTGGCTATACAACTCGGCATCACACATTTTTTGAAATGCTCGGAAATTTTAGCTTCGGTGATTACTTTAAGGAAACTGCGATAGAATTTGCGTGGAAATTTATCACTAAGGAGTTATCTCTTGATAAAAACAGACTATCCATAACCGTCTACCATACTGATGATGAGGCGTACGAGATTTGGCGTAAGATAAGTGGCTTTTCAAGTGATAAAATCATAAGAATTACAACGGATGATAACTTTTGGAGTATGGGAAGCACTGGTCCATGCGGTCCATGTTCTGAAATTTTTTATGACCATGGGAGTCCTAATTTACAAGATGACGATAGAATTGTTGAAATCTGGAATCTGGTATTCATGGAGTTTAACAAAGATGAAGAAGGTAATTTACACAAATTGCCAAAAAAATGCATCGATACTGGAATGGGTCTTGAGAGAATAGCTACTGTAATGCAAAATGTCCATGATAACTATGATATTGATCTATTTTCTGCTCTGATCAATAAATCTCAAGAGTACTGTGGAAGAACGGAAAATAAAATAGCGCATAAGATCGTAGCAGATCATCTTCGCGCGGCTGCATTTCTCATCGCAGAAGGAGTGCTTCCTGGAAATGAGTCCAGGAATTACGTATTACGCAGATTAATTAGGAGAGCCGCGCGTTATATCCACCTGCTTGGATATAATGATTCTCTACTCCATCGCATTTTTCCGGCGCTGATAGATAGCACGAGTTCGGCTTATATGGGAGATGTTTATCCTGAATTAGTCAGAGCCAAAAGCTTAATAGAAACGACGTTAAAATCAGAGGAAGAAAACTTTAAAGACACTTTGATGAAAGGTATCAATCTTCTGGAGAAATTCACTACAGATTTAAAATCGGGCGATACTTTACCTGGAGAATCAGCATTTAAGCTATATGACACCTATGGGTTTCCTTTGGATATTACACTTGATGTTTTAAAAGAGAAAAAAATAAATTTTGACCAGAAGGGTTTTGATGATGCAATGGGAGAACAAAAAGAGAGAGCACGTGCTAAATGGGCTGGATCTGGTGAAAAATCTGTTGAGCAAGTATGGTTTGATTTGATCAATAAATTTGGCAAAACAAAATTTGTTGGTTATGAGTTCAATGAAGTAAGTGATGCGAAAATACTAGCTATAGTTTCCTCTAAAAATGAAGTAATTGATTCTGCAAAGGAGGGAGAAAAGATAACCATTATACTTGATAAAACACCTTTTTATGGCGAGTCAGGTGGACAGGTGGGGGATACTGGAAGTTTCATTGTCCCTTCTGTCATCCAAGTAGCGGACACTAGGATCCAGAAAGAAGAAAACACGTGGTCACGCGCTGGAATGACGACAGATCGCATTGCTGGAAGTATGGTTATAGTGGAAAATACCAATAAGATTAATGACCTATGTTTGCACAGATGCATAGTTAAATTCGGCTCAATTTATAAAGGTGATGTAGTTACAGCAAGCATCGAAAAGGAAAGAAGGCAACCCTTAAGAAGAAATCATTCGGCTACGCATCTTCTGCACTTTGCATTGAGGAAAATCTTGGGTGATCATGTCACTCAAAAAGGTTCCCTAGTTGCACCAGATAGACTGAGATTCGACTTCAGCCATAACACTCAAGTGACTCAAGATCAGTTATTCTGGGTAGAGGATATGGTAAACTCTCTAATCAGAGAAAATCTTTCTGCATCTACAAAAATTCAAAGCATGAATCAGGCAATAGACGAAGGAGCCATGGCGTTGTTTGGTGAAAAATATGGTGATCAGGTTAGAGTTGTAAATATTGGAGATTCGAAAGAGCTATGTGGTGGCACGCACGTTGAACATACTGGAGAAATTGGTTTATTTAAGATAGTAACAGAAAGTTCTGTTGCTTTTGGAGTGAGGAGAATTGAAGCTTTAACTGGTCAGGAAGCAATCAATTATGTACGTGATAATGAAATTAACTTAAAAAAAGTTGCAGAATTCGTAAAAGTGCCAGTAAGTGAAATAACAAGCAGATTAAGTGTTTTAAGTCAAGAACACAAAAAATCCGAAACCAAAATAAGAAACCTATATAAAAAGCTTGTGAGTGCAGAGAATATAAAAAGCATTGAAATAAATGGAATAAATTTTATAAGCCACACTTTCACTGATATTCCAGCAAATGTAATAAGAGAGTTTGTTTTGCAGCAACAAAAACCAAAAACGGTAATAGCTTTCACGGCAACAGAAAAAGATAAAACAGTCTTGATTATTAAAGTAAGTAAAGACTTAATCAATAAGATTAGCGCAAAAGAACTAATATCAATAGCAGTTGAAAAGAACTGTGGTGGGAATGCTGAACTTGCACAAACAGGCTGTGATAGCAATAAAATAGATAATGCTATTACAGCCATTTATAGCAAAATAACTGCTTCTAAGCACTCTACATCATACCGCCGCGGTATCTCTAGATCCCGCTAACACGTAGCGGGATGACGAGATGCTGCCGCGAACCGTCATACCGCCGCAGACCGTCATACCGCGATTCATTCGCGGTATCTCATCCGCTAACACGTAGCGGGATGGCAGCAGTCCTACGTCATGCCGCCGCGAACCGTCATACCGCCACAGACCGTCATACCGCGATTCATTCGCAGTATCTCATCCGCTAACACGTAGCGGGATGACAGCAGTCCTACGTCATGCCGCCGCGAACCGTCATACTGCCGCAGATCGTCATACCGCGATTCATTCGCGGTATCTCTTAGCATAGATCCCGCTAACAAGCAGCGGGATGACGGTTGTCATAGTGTCATGAAAGTAGCTGACACTGGTTTCTATCCAAGAGGGTGTCATCCGAGTAGCTTGACTACTTGGATCCAGAAAACTTAACTTTAAATAAGTGGCTGCATAATAAAGACTAGATTCCAGCGTCACGTGCACAACTTTACGAACGTTGTGATTTTGGCCCATCAGGAGGGTATCATCCCAGTGCTTGACACTGGGATCCAGGAATTTTAATTGTAAGTAAGCATACTGAGTTGATAAGTATAAAAGTAGCTAGAAAATAAACATTTTTGATGAGATTATATGGAAAACTGGATTCCAGTGTCAAGCACTGGAATGACAAGAAGAGGGTACTTGGATAAGAGGCATTGCCCTTCTGGTAGGCCCAAATCACAATGTTCGTACAGTTATGCGTTATGCGCTGGAATGACAACGTAAGGTAAATTTTTCAACATCTAAAAATTACAGAATTTAGTCTGTTTAATTAAGTGTGAACTGTTACACGAAAATTTTGTAAACAGATTAATATGCCCTGTTTTTGCTATTCATCTAAAAATGGAGCCATAGAGTACGTTGATGAGCATAAGCAAATTTTAATGCAAAAATTACTATCAGAAAATAGATTATGCAAGAGGTCTAATTATTCTGCCGCAATTTTGCTCTATCACACTTGCCACATTTAATATTCCAGCTTCGTCATAATAATTTCCAATCACTTGCAAGGCAAGTGGTAAACCCTCATTGGAAAGCCCAACAGGAACAGAAATAGCAGGCAATCCTGCAAGGCTTGCTGGCACGGTAAACACATCATTGATGCACATAATTAGCGGATCTGGCTTTTCATTTAAGCCAAAAGCTTCTGTTGGAGCAGATGGCACAAGTATGTAATCTATTTTTTCAAACGCTTTTATAAAATCATTTCTGATTAATGCTCTAATGCACTGCGCTTTTTCGTAATATTCATTATAATGACCTGAAGAAAGCGCATAAGCGCCAATTAAAATTCTTCTTTTCACCTCTTTACCAAAACCTTCTGCTCTTGTTAGTGAATACATTTCTTCAAGGGTATCAGCATCAACCCTTAATCCATAACGCACACCATCGTAACGAGCAAGATTGGATGAAGTTTCAGCAGAACAGATTAAATAATAGACCGGTATTGCATATTTAGTATGTGGCAGAGTAATGTCAACAACTTCAGCGCCATTTTCTTTTAAATAGGAAGCAACTCTTTCCCAATTATGAACTATTTCCTCTGAAATTCCATCCATCCTATATTCTTTTGGTATACCAATACACTTATCCTTGACATCACCATTTATAAAGCTAGAAAATTTAGGCACTGGCTTTTCGCTCGATATTGAATCTTTTTTATCATAGCCACAAATTGCTTCCAGCATTAATGCTGAATCAGAGACAGAACGAGTAATGACTCCTGCTTGATCCAGAGAACTCGCAAATGCAATCATACCAAAACGCGAGCATCTTCCATAAGTTGGCTTTATTCCAACTACTCCACAATAAGCTGCTGGTTGGCGTACAGATCCACCGGTGTCGCTTCCTAACGCTCCAGCGCATAAAAATCCAGCAACCGATGCTGCAGATCCACCAGATGATCCACCAGGAACAACTTTTTCCCCATCACTTTTTCTAATCCACACATTTTCAACAGGGCCAAAATAGCTGTTTGTGTTCGCAGAACCCATAGCAAATTCATCCATATTAAGCTTACCGAGCATGGCTGCTCCACTTTTTAAAAGCAAGTCAGACACCGTAGACTCGTAAGTCGGAACGAAATTTTCCAGCATTTTTGAGCATGCTGTTGTTTTTATTCCTTTTGTACAGAATAGATCTTTGATGCCAACTGGTATACCCATGAGCGGCGAGATTAAATCATCCTTTTGCCTAGAGAAATGTTCATCTGCAGCTTTAGCAGCTTTCATTGCTATCTCTGGGGTTTTTGTTATAAATGCATTTAATTTCTCATTTTCAACCGCACTGATGTGCGCCTCCACGAGTTCAACAGAGGAAAAACTCCTTTTTTTGAGCCCGTCATGCATTTGTGTAATACTTAACTTTTTTAGTTCATTCATCAATATTTAATTTTTAGCAAGACATTAATTATAACATGGCACGATAAAAAATCCATACATTTATAGTTACAGCTAGAAATATAGCTAAGAACCTGTACATAATTGATGCTCAGAGTGTGAAGAACGCAGATACTGCTGAAGAAAAAGGCTATGACGCTGGTAAAAAAATCTCAGGGCCATATCGCAGTTGATACTCAAGATTTACCACATGCAATTTATGTAACAACTGCAGGAACAACTGACTGCAGCAGTGCTGTGAGAATGGTCAACAATGCAAAAGAAAACCTTTCTGGAGTTAAAAATATACTGGTTGATGCGGGCTATACAGGAGAGAATTTTGCAACTCAAATAAAAGATATTATTGGTGCAACTGTTGAAGTAATAAAGCGAAGTGAGTTTGAACAGGCTCTTACAAAGTATACAAAAAACGTTTACAATCAACGTTCAACGTGATAAATTAAAGACGGTTTATTCCTCGGTAGCTCAGTGGTAGAGCAGTTGGCTGTTAACCAATTGGTCGCTGGTTCGAATCCGGCCCGGGGAGCTCTTCTCTGTGAAATTCTAGTGTTAATCTTATATGGGCATTAAATCAGTTGTTTTATGTATACTAGATGGCTGGGGAAATGTAGTAGAAAGCAGTAAATATAATGCTATTAGCAACGTAAATCCACCCTGTTGGCAATATATTAGCTCTAATTATCCAAAATGCAGTTTGTCCGCCTGTGGAACTGATGTTGGGTTACCTGGTGGTCAAATAGGTAATTCAGAAGTTGGCCATATGAATATTGGCAGTGGTAGAGTAGTAATGCAAAGCCTTCAGCGCATTAATCAAGAGATTGGAACAATAGAAAACAATGTAAATCTACAAAGTTTTATTAGTAATCTAAAAAGTAAGAACGGAGTATGCCATATAATGGGATTAGTGTCAGATGGAGGTGTTCATTCGCATCAAAAGCATATTTCGACTTTAGCAAATAAAATATCACAGCATGGAATCAAAGTGGTGATACATGCATTTTTAGATGGCAGAGACACATTACCAAATTCAGGAAAAAAATGCATTCAAGAATTTATAAAGAGTATAAAGGGAAATGACATAAGAATTGCTACTGTTTCTGGGCGTTACTATGCTATGGACCGTGATAACAGGTGGGAGAGAACAATTGAAGCTTATGAGGCTATCGCATTTGCAAAGGCACCTCGTCATGATAATGCAGTATCGTTGATTGATGAAAATTATCAAAATAACATAACTGATGAGTTTGTCAGGCCCGCAGTAATAGGTGACTATCAAGGTATAAAACCAGAAGATGGAGTGCTGTTGGCTAACTTTCGTGCTGATCGAATGATACAATTAGCAAGTATTTTACTAAACCAATCAGGTGTCATTCCAGCGCGTGACGCTGGAATCTATGGTCAAACTACTCGTACGACAGAAGGTCGTAAACGAAAACCATTTTCTTCAATTCTAAGTATGATGAAGTATAAAGAAGATCTTAAAATTCCTTATATTTTTCCTCCTATATCTTTTGCTAACACTTTAGGACAAACAATAGAAGACAATAAATTGCAACAATTACGCATCGCCGAAACCGAAAAATACGCTCATGTGACTTTCTTTTTCAATTGTGGAAAAGAAGAACCTTTCTCTGGTGAAGAAAGAATACTCATTCCCTCACCAAAAGTTCAAACTTATGATTTGCAGCCCGAAATGTCAGCCTTCAAGCTCACAGAAAAGCTTGTAGAAAAAATTCACTCCCAAGAATTTGCACTGATAGTTGTAAATTACGCTAATCCTGATATGGTAGGGCATACAGGTAATATAAAAGCAGCCGAGAAAGCTGTGCTAGCTGTAGATGATTGTCTTGCGAAAGTGCTGAGTGCTGTTAAAAAGTCAAGCAACACTGCATTAATTGTTACTGCAGACCATGGTAATGTGGAATGTATGTTCGATGAAGAAAATAATACACCTCATACAGCGCACACTCTAAATAAAGTGCCATTTATTGTGTCTTGCGATAATCTAAAACTAAGAGACGGAAGGTTATCTGATATTGCCCCTACTATTTTACAGCTACTTGGAATTAAGAAACCGGATGAAATGACAGGCAGTTCGTTGATTTCTTGCATTACCCTCTGTCATTCCAGCTAGGCAGCGTCATGCGCTGGCAAATAGATGTGTTTTAACTTAACCCAACTTTTAAATTTTTCGCTGTTAGTACTAATGATTCATTAAAGAAGCTGTCTATATCACCAATATTACCTATACTTTTTGTACTGATAGATTGGTCAATTCTTTTAACTAGATTAGATAAAACTTTATTAGGGCCAATTTCAACAAATTTGTTAATGCCACGGCTTGCCATATACAAAACCATTTCTCTCCATTTCACTCTGCTTATGACTTGTTTAGCAAGTAAAGCTTTTATAACTTTGGGATCACTCTCCTCTTTAGCTGTAACATTTGATATCAAAGGAACTATAGGACGGTTTATTTTAATACCCTCCAAAAATTCCAAAACTTTTTCATCAGCAGGTTTCATAAGAGATGAGTGAAAAGGTCCACTAACCTGTAACTTAACTAATCTCTTGATGTTCAAGTTCTTGAGCAAATCGGGTAATATTTCAAGACCCTCTCTAGTACCACTTATAACCACTTGTCCGCCACCGTTATCGTTTGCAATTTCACAAATTCCGTCAATTTGAACTGATTTCAATATATCTTCCACTTCATTTATCTCTGCTCCAAGCAATGCAACCATTCCCCCTTCACATTTCAAAGAAGCTTCATGCATTGCTTCGCTGCGAACTTTCAGCAGCTTGATTGCAGACTCAAGAGTCAATGCCCCTGCAGCACATAGCGCTGTATATTCACCGACTGAATGCCCACAAACATATTTAACATTATGACCAGAAAAAAGAGATTCACCAAACACATGCTCGATAACACGTAGCGTCGCGATTGACACTGCCATTATAGCTGGCTGAGCGTTTTCTGTAATGGTTAATTCTTCAATAGGACCGTTGAAGATTAAATGAGACAGCTTTCTACCCAATATGCTATCCACTTCATTAAATACTTGTCTTGCAACGGAAAACTCACTATATAAGCTCTTTCCCATTTCTACAAACTGAGAGCCCTGACCAGGGAAAGCGAAAATCATGATAACTATTATTTATTCCTTATTAAATATACTACTTTATTTATTTTTTGTCAATATTTTAGAATAATGATTGACTTAGTGAATTAAGTTCACTAGAATATTAGCTGACTAAAAGTTTATAAGCAACAATGGCAGAAATTGATTATCATAAGGTTACTATAGTCATGACAGATGGTCAAGAGTTTAAAACTCGTTCCACTTATGGAAAGGAAGGTGATAAGATAAAACTTGATAGGGATCCTCTCACTCACCCTGCATGGACTGGAAGTTTGACAAGCGGGTCAGCAAGTAAAACTAGCAAATTAGCTAAGTTTAACGATAAATATGGGGATATTTTCTAGTTTTTCGCTTCTTTTTCAGAGTGAAGCATGCATAAATACAAAAATATAGGCTATATCGCTTCTGAGTCACCAAAATCGCAGGAAGTATCTAAACTATTAAAGAAACTTAATTTTATCAATATAACAGAAGAAAATAAGTTCGAAATCGATCTATTGATAGTTGTTGGCGGTGATGGCTTTATGCTACGCACCTTGCATAATTACGTTATAGAAAACAAAAACACACACGTATACGGAGTAAACACTGGCAATGTTGGGTTTTTGATGAATAAATGCTTTAGCCGCAGTGAAGATTTAATTGATCATATAGAGCACGCAACTTCAACTCAGTTAACTTTACTAAAAATGGAAGCAACAGACACAAGTGGCAAGAAATACAACTATATAGCGGTAAACGAAGTGTATGTTTTTAGGAAAGCAAACCAAATAGTAGAGATGAATATTACTATTAATGATAAACTAAAAGTAGAAAAATTTAGAGGGGATGGAGTAATATTATCTACTCCCACAGGCAGCACTGCATATAACTTCTCTGCCGGTGGCCCAATCTTGCCACTAAATTCAAACTTACTTGCACTGACCTCCATCAATAGCTATTACCCAAGGCATTGGAATGGAGCACTAATCTCAAATGATACGATCGTACAAATTGACATTAACGACACAAAAAACCGTCCAGCGCTTGTAGTATCAGATTACAAAGAGTTTCATAATATATCACAGATAAAAATACAAAAAGACCATGAGAACACAATCACTCTGCTTTTTGACAAAGATGACTCACTCAATGAAAGGATCTTTGATAGACAATTCCTATATTAAGCTTTTCTAGAGTTATCCATAAACTGGTATTTACTATATCTTAATAACTATAGCGTAATTAACCAGCATAGTAATTAATTTTGGAGGATAAATATGCCAGGAACACAAGATCAAGATACAGTAAAAATGCTTTCTTATATACCAATAGGTGAAGATGGCAAAAAAGCTCCATCATCGCCTGGAGAAGGAGAAAATCCTATCTCAAGTGTAATGAATGCAGCACCACTGATTCCGCCAAAAAATCAAGCTTTACTTAGTCCTAATACTACAGGATCAGAAGAACATGCCTATGCAGAGTTGAATTTACCTCTTTCAGAAGAATCAGTCCACGGTGGATCAGGAGAACCTATTTATGCAGTTATAAATCCGAGTAATAAAACTCCCAAAGAGAGTTGTGATAGTGGAATAAGCTATGGAATGAAAAGATCAGTTTCACAAGGAACGGAATTTAGTGACCCTTGGGATAGGGAAAAAAGTGAGAAAGATATGTTAGAAAAATTCAATAATAGTTTAACTCCTTCTCTACTTGAAAGTGATGATACCGATAGTGAAATGGATTCAGAAATTCCTTTAATCAGCCCAAGCAAGAAAACAAACAGATTCTTGCCAAGGGCAAAATATGCTATGCAGCAGAAGGGTTTTGTAATTTTTGGTGCAAGTGCTATTATACTCAGCACATCTGCAGCTTTAGTATATTTACAAGATAAAGCAAAATTTATTGCATTTTTTACAAACAGCCCAAAATATATCACTATACCAGTTATCGCACTTGCTGCGTTGCTTGCAATTAGTCCAATATTTTTTGCAATAAAACAGTTTAGAAATACTGAAGAACATTCCATTCAAAAAGAAGATGCGAATGAAATTTTAGCTGATGTGTTGGAGCATCAGCCAAAAAATAAAGCTATAAAATCTGTAAGACTGGAATATAGCAATGGCACTCATTCAAATTTTGTACTTAATGCTTGGGAAGCTAAAAACAACTTCATTAACATTGACGAAAAAGTAGTTGGTAGAACTAATAAAATAGAATCAGTAATTAACAATAGGCCACTATTTACTGCATTACTGACCGGTGTAGTTGCTGCAAATATAGCACTTCCTTTATTGCTGTATGCGGAAGGTGGTGTTAATAATATACAAAAATTTTACCAAAACCCTTTGACTAATAACATAGGATTATCATTACTTATAGGTTCTGGTATACTTGCATTATCAATTATATGTCTTGGCGTGCATTATTATAGAAAAACAAATTGCACTAACCTTATATATTCTCAGGAAAAGATTGACACTGAAAGCGTTAACAAGAAATTCATTGAAGAAATAAAACAAGAAAGAACAGAGGTTCTTGGAGAAAACCACAGTAAAGACGCTAAACGCAGCAGCTTAACGCTTGAGCAAGTTGTAGTCCAATCTCATAATTGTAAGGATGTTGTTTATAGTGTCGGTTAATAAAATGCATGATATAGCTAGTGCAACTCTACGTCATACCTCCGCAGAATAATTAACCGTCATACCGCCGCGGTATCTCAGCCGCTAACAAGAGATCCCGCTAACACGTAGCGGGATGACGAATATACCGCCGCGGTATCTCTTAGCCGCTAACAAGTAGCGGGATACTTAACCATCATCTACACCGTCATACCGCGATTCATTCGCGGTATCTCGCTAACACGTAGCGGGATGACAGCAGTCCTACATCATATCGTCACGGTATCTCTTGGCATAGATCCCGCTAACAAGCAGCGGGATGACGGTTGTCGTTTAGCTACAAACGTTAAGAAATTTACTAAACGAAAAAAAAGGCAAAAGAAGCCCTAGTCATTGTCTATTTTCAGTATTGGCGTTTTTTAAGCCTTAAACACTGCAATTTAGCTGCTTTTAAATGCAACTAACCTTAGTTTAAATGTTTAAGAAATTTACCAAGCAGAAAAAAAGGCAAAAGAAACCCCGTGGTAATTAGTGTTCACTCTCTAATCCTGCAAATTGGCGTACTATACTGTCTTAAACGACTTATAAGCGCGTTTCAGCTTATGTAGGTAAAAACCCAGAAATGTTGTGAAGACATAAGGTGCACATAGTGCAAAAAATTAAAAATAAGACGCCAACTACGTTGTTTTTTTGCTGTTTAATCTGCACAGATGAAGATAACTGAATACCTTCAGTTTCATGATATGTATAACAATGTTACAAAAAATAATATCATAGAATTCAATAGGATAATTCCTAGAAAACCCCTACATACTAAAAAAAGCAAAATGCTGTTAAAATGAGCTTAAGAATAAATAGCAAACATCTAACATAACAATTCTATTTGTAAATCAGGTGAGACTTATCCTATAGAAAGCTTTCGAACTACGCAAGCGTATCTTTTGCCTTTAGTATTTCTTTAAACCTGCTGCAAAAGAGTAGGAATGGTTATAAAATAGGGAGGTATAGCAAGAGAATAGAGAGGGAAGATGAGCTTAAACTACCATAATCTAAAAGAACATCCGAGAAATTTTCGAGATGTAACAGGTTTGAAAATAGAAGAATTCGAAAAGGTTGTAGAAAAAGTGCGCCCAGAGTGGGAAAAAGTTCAAGAACAGAAGAAATGCCATGGAAGAACGTCAAGATTGCCTGTATTGGAAGATAAAATACTCTGTATAATTCTATAGACCTGCTGCAAAAGAGGAGATATTTAAAGAGAGATGTAGCAAGAGGGAATGAGCTTAAATTATCAAATTAACGTTATTCTACTTTACCTCACTAGCATTTTCCTTACCTTGAGCCTTACTATTACTCACAAATATAAACGTTCGTTACATAGCTCTTAATATGTCTACAGAGACGAAATTTCCCGAATTATTTATAATGGACCCTTACGATCACATTCTGGGGACGTACATCAGAAAACTTTTATATTATTAGTTTTGTAGTAAAATTATATGAGTACATCGTATCTATTAAATCAGAAGCTTTATGGATTACAGATTGAGAGCTTATTTGTTTGGGGTTATCTGGTTTATACTTAGCTTACTTAGTAGTGTAGCTAATGATACTATATCAAAATATCTAAGTTTACATCTTCAGAGTTTTGAAATAATTTTTTTCCGCTTTCTGTTTACCACTATTACCCTTGTACCTTTTATGTTTTACTATGGAATAGAAGCTTTTAAAACAAGTCAAATATCTATTCAAATAACTAGAGGAGCACTGTTGTTTTGTGGAATGGTCTTATGGACCTATGGATTGAGTACTTTCCCCATAGTAACTGCAACGATTATAAGTTTTTCTATACCATTATTTGTTATATTTCTTGCAATCCCTTTACTAAACGAAAATATAATTTGGCAAAGATGGATAGTAACTATTATTGGTTTTGTTGGTATTGCTATTACTATCAAAGCTCATAGTGAAGACTTTAATCCTAAAATTCTTATTTTTATTGTATCTGCATTAATCTTTGCTATATTAGACATACTTAATAAGAAACTTGTGATAAAAGAGTCAGTAATAAGTATGTTATTTTATTCAGCTCTAATGACAACTGTTTTTTCTACTCCACCTTTGTTATTTTATTGGCATATGCCTTCCTTGTTGGAATTAGTATTACTGCTGATTTTGGGAATTAATTCAAATCTAATTTTGCTCTTTATGTTAAAAGCTTTTACTCTTACTGATGCTACTGCACTTGCACCTTATAGGTACATAGAGCTAATAATTTCTGCAATAGTAACATACGTTATATTTAATGAATTACCTGATAAAAGTGTTTTACATGGTACTTTGATATTAATACCGTCAACCTTATTTATAGTTTACTCGGAAGGTAAGGCAATTAAGAAAAATAATGTAACAACAAAAGTTTATGACTCTCATTGTTAATGGTATTTATTTTAGATGCTAAGCTATATTTTTAAGGTGATAATAAAATGCACATAACTATTATAGGAGTAGGGTATGTAGGCTTAGTATCTGGTACAATGTTATCGGAGCAGGGCCATAAAGTTGATTGCATTGACATAAATACTGAGAAGATTGAACTTTTGAAATCAGGGAAAATTCCTCTATATGAACCTGAATTAGCAGATTATTTAGAGAATAATATAAAGTCACAAAGGATAAGATTTTTCGATTCGTATTTTCAAATAAATCCCAATACAGAAGTAGTATTTATAACTGTAGATACTCCATCAGACTCCCTAGGAAATGCAAATTTAAAGAATGTATATAATGCAGTAAGTGAAGTTTCTGAGAGAGTTAATCAAGATTGCTTAATAGTGATAAAGTCAACTGTTCCTCCTGGTACTGCAGAAAATATATATAATTATTTATCTAATAAGGGCTATAACTTTGATTTGGGGGTTAATCCAGAGTTTCTCAAGCAAGGCTCTGCAGTATCAGATTTTTTATACCCAGATAGGATAATAATAGGAGTAAAAACTAAGCTAGCTAGGGCAAAACTAGAAGTTATATATAGATCATTTATAGATAAGAATATTCCGTTAATAGTCACTGATACAGTTACTGCTGAAATGATTAAATATGCTTCTAATGCTTTTCTAGCAACAAAGGTTGCTTTTATCAATGAGATGGCAGATTTATGTGAGCTATTAGGAGCAGACATTGACCTTTTAGCTAACAGTATGGGAATGGACCATAGAATAGGTAAGGAATTTCTCAAAGCTGGTCCAGGATTTGGAGGATCATGTTTTCCTAAAGATTTATCGGCCTTAATAAGGCTTGCTGAAGATCACAATGTCAAGCTACAAATTTTAAATTCAGTTAAGGAATCTAACTATAATCATATAACAAACATTGCTAAAAAGGTAGAATATCTATTAAATGGAGTCCAAAATAAAAAAATAGCAATATGGGGGCTAACTTTTAAGTCTGGTACTGATGATGTAAGAAATAGCCCAGCTATAGATATTGCACAATTGTTAGTGAATAACAAGGCTAAAATTACTGCATATGACCCAATGGGGATGGATAATGCTAGGCAAGTTCTAAAGGATATAGAGTACGCGGACAATGCTATAGGGGCTGCAAGGGACGCGGAAGCCTTGTTATTGTTAACGGAGTGGAAAGAATTTAAAAATCAAGATTTTGCAAGTTTAAAGAGTATTATGACTGCACCTAATGTTTTTGATTTCCGTAATTTATTAGATAGCGAGCTGTTACTAAGATATGGTTACCATGTTTATTCCTTGGGTAAAAAATCTATCTACAAAGTTTAACTGTTGAGAAATATTTTTTACACCGCTTTACTTAGTTTTTTAAGGTCTTTGCTTGATAATATGGAAAAGCAAACGAGTGCAACAACAGAGCAAATGGAAAAAAATGAAAACATAATACTGTTACCACAGTGCTTAACAAGTACTCCTAAGAGCACGCATGAAAATATTGAACTTGCAATATACCCAAATAATCCTGTTAAGCTTACAATTGCACATACATTATTTTGTGAAGCAATTTCTACAGCTATAACACCTGTCAGTACTTGAACTCCAAATATAAAGAATCCTGATAAGATTGCACCAAGGTTCATAAGAATTATGTTTTGACCAAAGTTCATTGCAATAAAAGTGAGTGCTATACCCAACATGTAAAGTAATGCCAGCAAGCTTCTATTTTGAAAGAAGTACATATCACTAATTCTTCCTGTGATTAAAGTTCCAAGGATTCCACCTAAATCATATACACCTGTTATTAGTGAGGATTGTACAAGAGAAATTTGTAATTTATCCCTTAAAATTATAGGAAACCAAAAGAAGATTCCCATTTTTATAATATAAGCACAAAAAGTAGCACAACATAGAAACCATATGGAACTTGTTACCTTGATACCTATTTGAGATTTATGCACCTTATAATAGGTAGTAAAGTTGGCACTTTCTTTGTAATATGCTTTTAATATTATATAAATTCCAAAAAGTAAGCATAAGAGACCAGAGTACAAAAATGCACTCTTTGCATCATACATTTTTATTATACTTGGTAATACAATTAAAGTAATACAAGAACCAAGTTGCTGAGATGCGCTCATAACTCCCCATGATGATGCAATTGAAGAGAGGCTAGAGTTTGTAACCATAAACTTGGTAATAGCTGGCCAACCTAACCCTTGTGTCCAAGCTAATAATATTAATGTTAACAGTAATAAAGTTAGATTATTATATGATAAAGTTATACCAATGGTTAATAATCCAGTTGCAATATTGCATAGCCCAAACATAAATAGTGGATTATTTTTGGAGTCCATGACTATTCCATTAACGAATTTTGATACTCCATAAAAAAAAGAAAAGCAGGCAAAAAAATAGCTTAATTTTACATGGTCAGTATCTATTAACAGTGGTAGAGCAATTGGTATACTTTGTCTTGATAAATAAAGCAGCATATATCCACAGAAGAATAGTAAATATTGAAAGAAGACAAAGTTCACACCTATTCCCAAATAGCTCTATGCAGATGCCAGCATAATACTATATTGGTATAATATTATTTGACAAGAAGTTTGCAAACAATTAGTGCAGAAAATTACTTACTTAGTATCTTTCTTATAGCAGATACAGTAATATTAATATCTTCATAGCTTATATCTCTATGTGTTATAGCTCTGATTTTACCTTTGATGTTAGCCATTCTAATTCCATAATTTGTTATTAGTACGTTTATTAATTCTTGAGTAGATATACAATTATTACGTAATGAGAAATACGCTATATTAGTTTTATATAGGTCAATATCAATTATAACTTGATCTATGGAGTCTAGGCCTTCTATAAGGTGCTGCATTTTTTTATGATCTTCTTCTAAAGAATTTACATTATTACGTAGAGCATATAAACATGCAGCTGAAATAATGCCAGCTTGGTGCATACCTCCGCCAATTTGAAACTTATAGTACCAAGCTTTTTCAATAAACTCTTCACTTCCAAGCAATATTGCGCCCATTGGAGCACCTAATCCTTTACTAAAATCAATGAATACCGAATCAAAATAACTTGCATACTCTTTTGGAGATATTTTAGTATGAGCACAAGCGTTGAACAGTCTTGCTCCATCTAAATGAGTGAATACGTCATTCTCTTTGCAGAGACTTGAGATCTCTTGAATATATTCTAAAGGCCACACAGCTCCACCACCAAAATTTGTCGTTTGTTCGATAGAAACAAGCCCAACTCTCGGAATATTTCTTAAACTAGGACGAGTAATAAACTCAACAATTTGTTCTCCAGTAAATATTCCTCTCGTACCTTTGATGGGCAAAGGAGTGGCATGTGCCTGGGCTGCGATCAAGCCAGATTGTACTATGAGCGGATGTGAAGTTTCATCAAGCAGCAAGTAATCACCAGGTCTTTGAATGTGTACTTTATAAGCAATTACATTGGACATCGTTCCTGAAATCAAAAAGATTCCTGCAGGTTTACCTAATATTTTACATGCGGTTGCCATTAATTCGTTCACAGTTGGATCTTCACATGCAGCTTCGTTTCCAACTTTTGCTTTAGCCATCGCTTCCCTCATTTTAGCTGAAGGGTCAGTGTTTGAATCGCTAAAGAAATCTATTTTTATTCTCATATTAAATTTAACACAACCTCCTTTATAATTTCAGCAGCTTTCATGATGTCTATTTCCTTTGTGCCAAGATGGGTAACTGCTCTTATATGAGACTCGAGCCAAGGAAAAAGCAATAAACCATAAGCTTGGCACTTACTCAAGAAAACCTCATTAGTTACATTTAGTGCTTTTATACTAAAGCTTACTATATTAGTTTCTGGATAAGGTCGTACCAGTTTTATGTGTGGAATTTCTTTAATCTTATCTGCAAACAATTTAGCGAGCTTATTATCTTCTTTAAGCCTAGAGATATTATTCTGTAGTACGTATTTTGCTGCATTAGCACAATACCCTATCTGATGATAACCACTACCTAGCCAAACCTGTAGCTTTTTAGCCCTTTCAATTATCTCTCTTTTACCCATAAGCATTGAACCAAAAGGAGCGCCAAGTCCTTTAGTAAAAGAAAAGCTCATTGTATCCACATATTTAGCATAATCTGCTAAAGCAATATTTGTTTCGATATGAGCATTAAATATTCTTGCACCGTCTAAATGAAGATTTACATTGTGAGCTTTTAAAAAGTGATATAACTCGACTTGTTTTTCAAAAGGATAAATTTTACCATTAAACCCATTTATACTATTTTCTATAGAAACAAGACTCACCTGAGCAAAAATTTTATACCTCGGCTTAGAATTAATAGCATATTCTACTTCATCAACATCTAAGATTCCGCTATTATTTCTAATACAATTAAATACGATATTATTTACTTTTGCATTGCCTGCGCTATCGAAAAAATTAACGTGATAATTATAATGAGTTATTAGTTCATCACCAGGACTTGTTTGACTGGCAATGGCTAATCTATTTGCAAGCATACCGCTGGTTACAAATAATGCTTCTTCTACTTTGAATAATTGTTTGCAATATTCTGATAAGTCATTACAGCTTTTGTCTTCACCATAAGCAAAATCTCCAACAGTTGCATTACTTATTGCATGTATAACGTTGGAGCTCTGCAGAGTTGTAGTGTCGCTTCTCAGATCAATAATTTTTTCCATCTTCTTTTTTGCCATTCAAACAACCAATTTGAGCATTCCAAAGTTCTTTATAAAGACCGTGTTTAGAAACTAGTTCAGCGTGTTTACCATCTTGGACAATTTTTCCTTTGTTAAATACTATAATTCGGTCCATGTGTAAAAGTGTAGAAATACGGTGTGCTATAGTAATCGTAGTTTTATTTTTCATCAATTTGAATAAACTCATTTGAATTGTTTTTTCTGTTATAGAATCTAACTGACTAGTTGGTTCATCGAGAAATAATATTGGAGCGTTTTTTAAAAATGCCCTTGCTATTATTATTCTTTGTCTTTCTCCTCCAGATAGTTTGATGCCTTTTTCTCCGACTGTAGTTCCATATTGATCTGGTAGAGTCATAATGAAATCGTGAATACTAGCCAGCTTTGCAGCTCTCATTATTTCTTCGATAGTAGATTGAAGTCTACCATATATGATGTTTGCTAAAATAGTATCATGAAATAACAATGGGTCTTGAGGTATTACAGATATTTGTTGCCTCAAAGAACTCTGTGTAACTTCTGATACTATTTGATTATCAATCTCTATATTACCTTTTTTAACATCAAATAGCCTTAGGATTAAGTTTATAAAAGTAGATTTACCACCTCCAGAATAACCAACTAGACCTACCTTTTCGCAAGGATTAATGGTAACTGAGAAATCTTGAAATAATGGCTCCTGACCTTCATAAGAAAAAGAAACATTGTTAAACGTTATTCTTCCACTTAATAAATTTAATTCTTTAGCATTTTCCTTATCTTGAATTTCTGGTACGGTATTCAAGATTGGCAATGCATCTGAAACTTTGCCGAAATGAGTAGAAAATTGGGTAAGATTTCTAGTTAGATGGTTAAGAAACTCTATAATCGATATATTAATTCCAAGTACAAGGGCAATATCTCCTATTGCGATCTTGTTCAATTGATAATCATGAATTAAAAAATACAAGTTTACTGCTTGGAGTATATCAAATGAATAGCCATATATAAACCAAAGCCAAAAGTATGCCCATTGTAATTTTCTCTCTGCAATAGTTCTTTTCTTGCATATTTGAAAAAATTTGTGTCTCTCATGTGCTTGCTGAGAAAATAACCTTACTGATATAACATTTAAAATACTATCTGCTATACTAGCTATTACTTTTGAATTTTGTTTAGAGTAATTATCAGCTAGTTCAGTAAGTACACGAAAGCTGAAAATCGAGACTAAAATAAAAATGCTTACCCAAGTGAATGTAGCGATTGCAAACTTTATGTTTACTAATGATAAGGTATAAATAGCTAAGACTAATGCTATACTGTAACCGAAAAAACAATCTATAAGCAATCTTATTAACTCTATCACACTATCCATTAAGCTACTGACCTTATGTACTAAGCTTCCAGATAAATTGTTCTGATAATAGGAATGGTCTTGTTGGAGTAGCCTACAAAAAGATATATCAGCTATTTTTTGACGCATTAAGGTAAACATTCGAATGTCAACAAAATAGCCATAGAATCTAAAAGCAGTAGTGATAAGTAATGCCATGCCAAGATAAGCGCTTACAGGTAATAAAAGATTTTCAATTACATTACCTTCCTGATATTTTACAGCTGTATCTAGAATATTTTTTACTAAATACTTTCTAAAAGACAAATCAACAGCTACCACCAGAGCAACTAAAGACATTATAAGTACATTAAGCTTGAATTTAGATACTATATTCAAGATGAACATCAATACACATTTGAAGCTATCAACTCTACTTCTGTTCATTTACAATGCTAGCTCCACTACTTTGACTTTTTTATTGAGAAATACAAGTAGTGAAAACCATAAATTTTTGTATATTTTTCCTGAGATGTCTCCAGCATCATGTAGTGCTGATGCTTGATTTAGAATAAGCAGCTTATATAAATCTCGCTTAGCCTCAGTAGTGTCGATCTCAGAGATATTTTTAGTTGTGTCTGCAATAAAGGCTAACCAGCTCTTGATAAGTTCTTCCATGTTTTTTGCTTTTATACTTTCCTGGTAGCCAAACAATGACAAGCATTCTCTCAGTATAGATTCTGTTAACTCACCACAATTGAGTATACCAAAAACTGAAGGCTGAGGTTTTGGCACATAGGGAAGGTCTTGATCTTTTATAATCCACCTTGTTACATAAGCAAATCTATCTTTAGCATCTGTATTCTTATCACTACCATGCCATAACCGGGAATCAAAAACTATTGCATCTCCTGCTGAAATAGGTAGTGACTTAATTTTGTAATTTTCTCGGTTATTTGAGTGCTGATCAAAAAAATATGGGTACCAAAAATCAACTAAAGGCTGTATTTCCCATTTATGACTGTTTTCTATAATTTGTAGTGCACCTGAAGTTTCACTGACATTATTCAAAGCTAACCAAACGGAAAAGTGGTAAGGATCATTAAAACTATAGGAGATGTCTTGATGGAAGGGAACTGCATCTATTAAATCAGCAGTTTTACATATAACATTTGATTTTTTCTGCAGTATATGACACTGAAGTGATTTTTCAAGGTAATTTTTAATAATTTTATCTAATGCTTGAGAGATAATTCTAGTTACTTGAGATGACGTGCCCCATCTGCCGGTACAGTTTAAGTAGTCAGAAGTTGAAACACTTAGTTCTTGGGATAGCTTTGATATCTTATTTGTTATATCACTTAAAGACTGAGTTATTAGCTCTAAAGGAACCAGATTTTTGATAATAAAAAAACCATTTTTTTGTAATGTTTCCATATGATTAACACCTGACATCAATAACTGATAAGTAATCTGTTAAAGATATAACAGCAAAAATTTTGAATCCTTTTACTTGTTTGAGTATTTTTTCCCAATCGCTTAATGTTCTTAGTTTACCTCCTGTTTCAACCATTACATTAATATCTACAGAGCCTCCAGCTGGAGAGCGGTAATCTAAAATAGTTTCTATCAATAAAACACGAGATATTCCTTTGACCAATTTTAAATAAGATAATACTTTATCATCATCATAATGCTGTAGAAAGCGGCAAAAGACACCTAATTCATAATTTGTAGCTGATAGTTCTTCCTGAGTTATAAGTTTGACTTTTAAATTTTCTACTAACTGTCTTGGCACTTTATGTTCGTTATATAGGCCTATGGAACCTTTATTGTGTATATCAGAATAAGCAAGAAATAAAGAGTGTACACCAAATAGCAATATATTCTTAGCACCATCTATATTAATCCTAGAATTAAACTCTTTAGTATCAAACCTAGAATATCCTAGCAATGCTTGGTAAAACGCTATTTTCTTATCTTCTGATGCTTCTCTTTCCTTAAAAGATTCAAATGAAGAGATTGACTTCTGTTTTAGTATATCGGCAATCTTTAACCAATTCTTTTCAGCGGCAACTCTCGCCCACATTATTGATGCTTTTGGCAAAAATGGTATTTCCTTAAAACACTTACCTTTTAATGATAGTTGCCACAAGTCGTTGTTCTTATCATAATCAATAAACCCTACTTCCCACAACGCCCTTAACAGCCTTTCTAGATTTGGTACGATAATGTTTAACTTTTTAGATAAAACCGGCATAGTTGCAGGTAAAATATTTAACAAATCAAGTTCAATAGCAACGCTTGTTAGGTACGTTTTCCAAAAGGCTGAAAGTTCTGCAGAAATCCTATGCACTTGAGATTCTTTACCTAAATCAAAAATACTAAACTTTACATTTCCGGTAATATCGATTTGTCCTAACACACCTTCAAAAGTTTCAACTTTTGCCATGCCATTATAGAATGCTTCTACCATTTTAAATCTCTGCTGGTAAACAGGATTACCATTAATATCTATATGAAACCAACCATGTTGATCTTCTGCAATAGAATATCCTTTATGAAAAACATTAAGTTTTTTATACCATTTATTATGTACTAACTTTCCATGATGATTAATATGTGTAGCTTTACCATCCTTATAGACTACAGCGATACCATCCTTAAAATCTCCAACATAATCATATTCCTCCTGATAAATCCTGTTGCCATTTAAATTAATATGAAAACATTTATCATGTCTTCTAACTATACAAGCATCTTCCTGATAATTTCCAATCCATTGATACGACTGTTTGTATACTCTACATCCAGATGAATCAATATGGTAACACCCTGTATCATCTTCTACGGCCGCTCTATTAAAGTAGAATCCAAAAGTTTTTAGAAATCTATTATGATAAACTGCTTCTCCTCTTACATTGATATGATAAGCACCTGTCTGATCATAAACCGGTGCAAGACCGGGCTCATGAAATTTACCAACCTTTATAAACCTATTTTCATACAAAGGATTTCCTAGTAATTCGTGAAAGCTCTCACACGGTGAAATTTTAATAGATTTAAGATTATCTTTGATTAATTGATCAAAGGTTTTCTCATGTTGCATGTTTTGCATAATTTATAATTTAAATAATTCTTTTGTAAGCTTAGGTACTCACTACTCTGCCATATTTCCTCGAGTTTAACCTCATTAACATTACCAAAATTTCCTAATGTCTTACGGAGTTCATCTGGAGCACAGCAAGGACTAAACTTTCCTTCATTGTTTATCCATGCTTCTTTACCTAAAAATGGGCATTGACCACCTGGAGCCAAATCCTTAATACCTTCTTGAGAAAGGATTGTGAAATTTTCTAATTTTATCTTTTTACCATTTGGCAATAGCATATTATCTCTAAGTTCGTATAACCTTCTCACCTCCGTGTTCCATCTACTAATTGCTAACTCATCTCTTCTCATAGATAGATCCTTAATTTCCTCAAAATGTGCCCAAAGATGATGTCCTTTAACTCTATCTATGCCGTTTTTTATGGCCATCTTAACTATGTCATAGAGTTCATGTAAATTACTTTCCAAAAATGTTAATTGTAAAGTAACGGTACACCTTTCACCTGTATCGCTAAAGTATTTATCTCTAACTTCAAGGAAAGTTTTTAAGTTTTCTGTCACTACTTCCCATTTTGAACCTTTCATGATTCTTTCATGAGTTTCTTTAGTTGCCCCATTCCAGGAAATCTTAACATCAGATAAAATTGGTACCAATAGTTCAGCCCATTTTCTAGCTCCTTTAATGGGAAAAGAACCATTGGTCGTGAGGTTAAGCTTCAGGCCGAACTCATGGCACAAATTGATTATTTCATCAAAGCTTTTGTACATTAAAGGCTCACCCATAGTAGAAGGAATGATTTCCCTTAAAGGTGTACCAGCTGCTTCTTTAATTACTTTTCTGATAGTTTCTATTGATAGTATCTTAGGTTTTATTCCTTTAGCTTTCTTCTCTTCTTTAACTTTACTGTATGGTGAAAAACATTCGCACATTATACAAGAAAAATTGCAGTAATCTGGATTAGTATCAAAAGTAATTCTCCAAGGACCGGGTTTAACAGCTACTGATTTGCCTTTCTTTTCAATAGCATTACGGTAAATCTTGTTAAGTTTTTCAGTATGCTCACTTATAGAAGGTATATTTCCATTTTCAGTATAAGGATAGCCTTTTTGGGTAAGTTTATTGTATAACTCCTGATTTGTAGATAGGACTTGCATTTTTTCTGATAAACTACTTGCATCTCTGTGCTTAAACAATAGTCCATCTCTTACATATTCTGCCATGCCACCATAATCGGCTGTTATAACTGGTATTCTAAGTTGCTGTGCTTCATGTATTACTAACGGTGAATTTTCACCCCAAATTGAAGGAACGACTATTGCATCAACTTTATTAAATACGTCAGTAACTATATTCTTATTATCATAACTTCCCATCCACTCTATTCTTTCTTTAACAACAGGTGAAAACTGATTGGCAATCGCTTTTAAGGCTTTAGTTTCTTCTCTTGCTGCTCCCCAAATTCTAAGTTTTACTTTAGATGATAAGTGAGAAAAAGCTTTCAATAATAGATCAATACCTTTTTCGGGAGTATGAGTACCAATATAACCGAAAATAAACTCTTTTTCTTGTGCTCTATTTCTATTCTTAAGACGATTGAGATCAAAACCATAATCAAGATAAGAAATTTTGTTTATCGGAACATTAAAATCCTGAGTAAATTTGTCCATCAAGAATTTCGATGGGGAAATAAAGTAATCTATATAGTCTATTATTTTCCTTGTGTGCTTCATTCTAGTTGCAACCCATTGTTCCCAATAATTTATGTCTAAATTCAGGAATTCTTTATCTCCTGTAAAATATCCTTTGTAACATTGGGTTGCACATTTTTGATCCTTTTGTCCATCACAAAGCCGTAACAAATCTTCAGAATTGCGTTGAATAAACCTTCCTCTTGGACACATTAACCAAAAGTCATGTAGCGTAAAAATTGTAGGTATATTTTCTTTAAAAGCAATTTCTGGTAAAGTAATTGATAGATGATTAAGATGACCAAAATGTATAAGATCTGGCTGAAAGTTATCTATTACTCTTTTAAATTGTATATCTACTTCTTCATTGATAAATTTGTAACGATATTTAGCTATGGGTATATTAATTAAATGCAGTAAGATTCGAGAATCACTACGATCTAGGACTGTAGTGTAATAAAAATCAGGTAAAAAGCTATTTTCATACCTAGTAAATACTTGTACCTCATTGTTATTTGCTAGTTCATGAGCAAGAGTTTGGCTATAAACCTCTGAACCAGCACTATAATAAGGAGGGTAACCATGAATAACTTTTAATATTTTCATATATTACCATATCTATATTGTTAGGATATTCTTGTGTATTGTTTTGTAGACTTTTTATAAATTTACTTAATCCTACTTCTAATGAATGTTTTGGAGACCAACCAAGTAGCTCTTTAGCTCTAGTAAAATCACCATAGAACTTAGTTACGTCAAAATTTCTTGGAGGATAAAAATCAATTCTAGAATCACTTTTCGTGACTTTTAATATTGTTTTTGCTAAGTTTTCTAAAGTACATGGGCTATTAGTAGTAAGATGAATAGCAGGAAGAGAAGATTTTTCGCTTTGTAAATATTTAACAGTTAAGCATATACCCTCTATAACATCATCCAAATAGGTAAAATCAAAAACACATTCTTTACCTTCTATTTTAATTGGATCACCTCTTAATGCATTAATACAGAGTGCAGGAATTACTCTACTGTTATGATCTAGTAAACCACCGTATACATTTGAAAAGCGTAATATTGCTACATTAAAATCTTTTGAACTTGTTATTTGTTCCTCAATAAATGCTTTACCTTTGGCATAATTATTTATTGGATCGATACTAGCAGATTCTGTAACTGGCAGTTCCTTCTGCTCTCCATAGACTTCCCTACTACTTGCATATATAAACCATGGTTTATTTGAAAGTGACTTAAATAACCCTAAAAACTGCATTGTACCATCAACATTAATTTTTCTACACAGTTCAGGATAAAGTTCACCATGTATAACTCGAGAAATTGCAGCCAGATGAATAATTCCTGTACACTTAGCAAGTAGTGGTACTATATCTTCTGAAAAAAAACTGAGTGGATTGTTGTGAAACCTAATATCACAGCTTATTACTTCATGGCCCTGGTTTTCTAACTTTTTCACCAAGGTTGACCCTATCAAACCTGCAGCACCTGTTATTAATATCCCCATGTATACCCTCTCACTACAACTAGGAAAATTTGTCGTACCAATTATCTTACAAGTAAGAATCAAAAGGTATTATAAAACCAGTATAAAACAAATGTCAACTTAAATTAATGAATAAGAAAATGTAGTTATGAAAGAAAAGTTGGCCGCCTTTTTTTTTGAAAATAGTGTTCGGCTTTAATCAAATCCTCTTTATTATTTACTCCCATTGCTTCTCTTTCATCAGAAACTACATAACCTACACTCAAGTTATTGTTTGCTGCAATGGGTACTATATCATTAAGACAATATTCATTGGTCGAATTATTAAATTTTATTTCTTTTACTAAGGTAAAAAGATCTTTAGCATATGAAACTATTATTCCAGAGTTTGCAAGAAGCATTTTATCTCCATTTTTTAGGATTTTTTGAACATTTCCGTAATTATCAATTACTAATCTTCCATATTGTTCATCTTGACTATTGAATCCAAGAAGAACTAAATTATTATACTTTAAACAATCAGTCATTTTCATAACTGTATCACTAGATATAAAGGGAGTGTCTCCATACTGTATTAAAACTATGTCTTGATCAGATAACTCCTCCAGATTTTCTAGAGCAATTTTAACTGCAGTGCCAGTACCTGTAATATCTTCTTGAATTATTAGTTTTATATTGTATTGATCTATTATACTTTTTAGGGTATCAAACTTTTCTAAATCTTTTAGAAGGGAGTTGTTAACAACAATTGATAAGCTTTTTAGACTCAGCAATTTTGCATTAGAAATTATATGTTCTAAAAGAGTAAGATTTCCCACTTGGTGCAACGCTTTTGAATATTCAGAATTCATTCTACTGCTCTTTCCTGCTGCTAATATTATCAAAATGTTACTCATACATGACTTAGGGATTGATTAGATAGTAAGTTAATTTATAATTAATAAGATGTAAAGCCCACTATAATTTTCTAAATGATCTAGATCTTGGCACCCTCATTAGAGTTTCATTTAAGAGAGCTATAACTTCAAACTCTTTACTCTATTTTCTACGCTGACATCTTGTAAACTCTGATCTGGACTTTTTAATATTTCTAATAATCTACTTGCAAGGTTTAAGTGTTTATTAATTACTGCAACCTGGACTAATGACTTGCCTTGATCATCACGAGCATTTGTTACAGCTACGCGCTCATCAGGTTTTATTGCTTTCAGCTTACTGATAATTTCAACATTACCATTTTTTGCATTCTCAAATAGCTCTTCTACTAATTTCAATAGGTTAGTAATATTTTGGTCTCGAGAAAGATCAAGTGGTGCTTTACCTTCTTTATTCTTGATGTTATAAATTGCACCATGTTTTAATAAAGATTTTACAACTTCCAAGGAGCCACCTTTAGCTGCAACATGAAGTGATGTAGTACCACTAGAAGTAGTTTTAGCATTAACAAAGTCATTTAATTTATCACGACTGATATGTTGTAACAGAACCTCAACAATTTCTTTGTAACATTTGGAAGTAGCAGTGTGTAATGGTGTATTACCTTTATTAGTAACTTGACTAACATTAGCTCCATTTGTTAGTAAGATGTTTACAATATCTATGTGTCCATTGCTAACAGCGTAATGCAACGGTGTTCTTCCATCAATATCTTTATCGTTGGCATCAGCTCCATCTTTTAACAGACGCTGAACAGTTCGTATATCACCTTTACTAGCAGCAATGTTGATATCTTTCTGCAGATGCTGGAGAACCTCTGATGCTTCGCTACCCTCAAGCTTAAATCTAAAATTAATCATCTCTATCTTTTTTAAAATATCTAAAACACTCGGATGACTTGGTCCAAAAACAGCTTTTCTTTGATCAAAACTTTCTCTGTAGACTTTAAGTGCGCTGATCCATTTCCCTTGAGCAAAAAGTACATTTGCTATGTTGTATTGAGTATTCAAGGTTTCTGGGTGATTTTGTTGTAAAGCTTTTTTCTGGATATTTAAAACCTCTTGAAAAGCTTTCAAGGCTTCATGATATTTATTTTGATTGAAGAGTACCCCAGCAATGTTATGTAACGTTCTCAAGGTATCAGCATGATTAATACCTAAAATTATTTTCTTCTTTTCAAAAACCTCTTTATAGATTTTTAAGGACTCTTCGTATTTACCTTGGTTAGCTAGTACCATTGCTATATTATTTTTGGCACTCACAGTGGCTAGATCATGTGTACCTAGTGTTTCTTTCCTCTTTTCAAAAACTGCCCTATTGATATTTAACGCTTCTTCATATTTTCCCTGTTTATCTAATACTAATGCCATGTGAAACTGAGTATTTAAGGTATCTGAATGATTTGACCCTAGTATTTCCTTTTGTCTCTGATAGACTTCTTGATAAATATTAAAAGCTTCTTCATCTTTCCCCTGTCTATGCAGCACTAAAGCGATTGTACTTCTTGTACTTAAAGTATCCTTATCGTTTAAATCCAGCATTTCTTTTTGTTTCTGAAAAATCTCTTTAAGCATATTTAAAGCTTCTTGGTAAATTCCTTGCTTATATAGCACTTTGGCTATATATGTCTGAATATCTAAAGTACCAGGATTGTC
Source organism: Wolbachia endosymbiont (group A) of Pipizella viduata (assembly GCF_964028555.1). Classification (NCBI taxonomy): domain Bacteria; kingdom Pseudomonadati; phylum Pseudomonadota; class Alphaproteobacteria; order Rickettsiales; family Anaplasmataceae; genus Wolbachia; species Wolbachia endosymbiont (group A) of Pipizella viduata. The sequence goes on from NZ_OZ034787.1 coordinate 513,030, forward strand.
TGGTCCTAGTATTTCTTTTCTTCTTTCAAATGCGCTTCTGAAAATACTTAAGGCTTTTTGGTAATTGCCTTGATTCAAGAGCACTAAAGCTGTATCAATCTGAGCGGATACGTCACTTTGCGATATCTGCTTCAACTGCTCGACTTTTGAAAAGTTACTATGTACTGCAGCAACTACTAACGTTTTGTTCTCTCTATTACGAGCACTCATCACTGCTTTTACTGTATCAATATCCTTTATCTTATTTAGGTCATTAATAACTTGAGCATTACCATCTTTAACCTTTTTAAATGATTCACTGACTAGTTTAAATAAGCTAGTTATACTTTTATCCACAGTAAAATCTGATGGTGTTTTCCCACTGTCAGAGACAGCATTGTATACTGCACCATTAGATAATAGGGCCTTTACAACTTTTAAGTGAGAGAACTTAGCAGCATAATGCAGAGGAGTAAACCCCTTGTTACCAACCACATTAGGATTAGCTTTATTTTGTAATAGAATATTGACAACTCCATCATAGCCCTTCCATGCAGCATAATATAATGGTGTTACACTATCAGCATTTTTGGCATTAACAAACGCTCCTGCTTTAATGTAATTCTCAACCTCTGAAGAGCTATTACGTTTTACAGCCTCAAATAATTTCTCAGTTGATGCTAATAGATTGATAACGTCTTTATCGTTAGTCATTTCTAATGGTCTTCTACAAAGCTTGTCAACAGCGTTATAAACTGCACCATTTTTTAATAAAACTTCAATAACGTCTTTATAACCAAAATTAGCAGCAATATGCATAGGGGTTAAGCCATTAGTATCTTTAGCATTAACGTCAGCACCTTGTGCTATCAAATACTTTACAACTTCTAACCGACCTTTCATTGCAGCATAGTGTAGTAATGTCTGGTTAGCTGTACCAAGCTCATTAATACTCAACCCCTTGCTAAGGAAAAACTCTACGGTATCTTTATAACCTTCTCTAGCTGCAATGTGTATAGGCTTTGATCCAGAGGCATTTTTAGCATTAATATTAGACCCTTCATCTACTAGACATTTTACCATTTCCAAGTTACTTTCCTGTGAAGCAATGTGCAGTATAGTCCAATCATCATTGCCTTTAGCATTCATATCTACTTTTTTATACTGCAGTAACATTTTAACCACTTGCAAATGACCATGTGCAACTGCTAATTCTAAAGGTGTTCTGCTCTTATTGTCCTTAACATTAACTTTTGCTCCATTACTTAATAGGACTTCAATAACATTAACATGGCCGTGTCCTGCAGCTATATGTAGTGGAGCACCTTCAACATTTACAAAGTTAACGTTAGCCTTGTTTGCTATCAAAATTTCAGCAACTTCTTCATGGCCTTCTTGTGCCGCAAGATATAATGGTGTTGTACTATTAATAGTCATAGCATCAACATTGGCTCCCCTTGCTATCAGAGCATTTACTATTTCCTTGTGGCCTCTTTTAGCAGCCAAATGTAATAGTGTAGCATCTTCAGGACCTTTCATATTAGTACGGGCCTTGTTTTTTAGCAAAATCTCTACAATATCCCTATAACCAGCGAGCACTGCTAATGATAAAGGTTCACCACCTTCTGCATTAACACTAGCTCCATTTTCTACAAGAACTTCAACGATTTCCTTATGATTATGCTTAATAGCAGAAAGCAATGGTGTTAGGTTGTTACTCTTAACATTAACATTGGCTCCATTTGCTACCAGAATCTCAACGATTTCCTTATGACCTGCTTCCACAGCTACATGTAATGGTGTACTGCCTGCAATACCTTCCGCGTTAACTTTAGCTTTATTTTTTATTAAAAGATTAACAACGTCTTTATGGTCTTCTACAACAGCTGCATGTAACGGTGTAAGACCATAATTAGCTTTAGCATTTACTTCAGCTTTATTTTTTATTAGGAAAACAACAGCATCTCCACGGCCATTTAGAGCAGCTGAATGTAATGGTGTCATACCATCATTAGTTCTAGCATCGACTTCAGCTTTATTTTTTATCAAGAGATCAATAACATCTTTGCTACCGTTCATAGCAGCTGCATGTAATGGTGTACTACCCTTAATGTCTTGAGCTCTAACTTCAGCTTTATTTCTTATTAGGAGTTCAATAATATCTTTGTGACCTTTCAGAGCAGCTACATGTAATGGTGTTAGATTATTATTGGCTTTATCATTGATTTCTACTCCATTTTTTATTAAAAGCTCAGCAACTGCCTTATGACCACTCTCTGCTGCATAGTGTAATGGCGTAGCATTATTTTTATCTTTAGCGCGAATGTTAACCCCATGCTCAAGAAGAGCAACAACTATCTTCAAGTGGCCACTCTGCACTGCAAAATGTAGTGGGGTTATACCTTCCACAGTGGCAATACTAGCATTTGCCTTATTTGTCAGTAAAGCCTTAACAATTTTCTCATGTCCATCTTTTGCTGCGTAGTGCAAAGGTGTGTTATTATAGGTTTTGTCAACAACATTAACATGAGCTCCATGCTTCAATAAAATATTAGCTATCTTTTCATGACCGTTTTCTATTGCATAGTGTAATGGTGTACAACCATTTATGACACTAGCATTAACATTTGCCCCTTTCAGAATTAAAGCGTTTACTATTTCCAGATGGCCATTAAACGCCGCTGCATGTAATGGTGTCCAATCTCTGTCATTTCTAGCATTAACGTCTGCCTTATTTTGAAGTAAGAAATTAACTAACTCCAGGTGACCACTTTCTGCAGCTTCATGCAATGGAGTAAAGCCACCCATGGCCTCATTAATATCAACATTCGTATCTTTTTCTAGTAGAACCTTAGCAACATTAACATGATTATTTCTTATTGCATAATATAAAGGTGAAAGACCACTCATATCTTGAGTAACAGTACTGGCTTTATTTTTTAATAAAACCTCAACAGTATCCTTGTGACCATTTTGGGCTGCAATGTGTAGTGGTGTTTTGCCATGATTATCTGCATCATCAACATATAAACCAGCTTCCCCTACAAAAAACTTCACAATATTTTTTCTTCCATGTGCAGCAGCGATCTGTAGTGGGCTTTGACCATTAATATCTTTAACATTAACGTCTAAATTTTGATTAAGAACAAATTTTACAATTTCAAGACTAGGTCCCTTAGCAGCAAAATGTAATGTAGTCCATAAGTTAATACTTCTAGCATTGATGTCTGCTCCTTTTTTGAGATAACTCTTTAAGTCTTCGAGATTCCCTTCTTCCAATGCGACAAACATTCTTTCCTGATTAGTAATAGTAATAAGACCTTGATCGTATTTATCCTTCAATTTGGAAGGATCGTCTCTCACTAACTTGCCAACTTTTTTCTTACTTTTCATTATGTTTTCTGAAGTAAGTTTTTTAGCGTTTAAGATAACTGCTATTGAGGGATCAGATAACAATACATCAACCAAGGCATTATCGTGTGCTAAGTGATTACGCAAACATTTTCCAGTTAGTAAAGGAGTATTCTCATCTAAGAAAAGTAAATTGTTTTCTAGATAATTCTTTGAGCTGCCTAAGATTGACATTATATCCAGAACAAGCATTTCTACTACTGCTTGCAATTTCTTATTACTCTTATAGGAAGGGAGTTTTTCAATTAATTTACCACTCAATGCGTTATTCCTTAAAATACTTTTCAGTTCAGATAGCTTCAGTGTAAGTTGGTTATTATATTTTTCTTCTGTTATATTGTAAGTCTTCTTTTGTTTGTATGCAGGAATAAAAGAACCTTTCTCATTCAACTTTTCTCTTAATTCCTCAATCCATTTGATATCACCTGTTCCAAATTCAGCAATATAAAAAATTTCGTAAGTTAATCTATTTACTTCATCAAGGTTGTCTTCTTGTATTCTTGACTTAACACTATGAGAAATCTTCTTCGATAGCTCAGCAATCTCTTTAAGGCTGTGAGATTCTATTCGGGGAACAATATTCTCTAATGTTTTATTAGCACGAAATTTCATTCCCCTAATAACGTTATGGTCAATCTTATTATCACTAAAGCCAATACTTAAACTCTTTAATAATGCAAACCCTGTAATATAATCAGTTCTGATATTTTCTGATTGAGTTCCTGCACAATTGATTATGTTATTAATTTTATTAAACAGCTCTTGCTCGTGACTTGTCTTTTCAGTTACACTATTGCTTAGTTCTGCAATGAGCTTTTTAAGCTTTTCGTGTTCCATTGTTACAAAGTTTCCTGAGATTATTTCATCTAATTTAGCGTTGCTAAACGCTTCGGTGACTTCTTTTATCTCATCCAAGTTCTCACTATTAATAATTTTTTTTAGAAGCATTCTGATAGTTTTAATTTTGTTGTCATAAAGAATACTAGTAATCACATCACCAACTTTCTTAGTGTCATTTTGAACACCAATAAAAAAATTAACATCTGTATTTTCCTCAATCTCTGTTCTTTTAGAGAGTGAATAAGCATGTGATAGTGAGTTACGTAAATCTATAATGACTTCTCTTGTGTTCTTTGGTAATGATAGTAGAAGAAGCTCGCTTGTAGTGCTAGATAACTTGGGAGATTCTAGAGTGTTTTTTAAATATTCACCAATAACCTGTAAAACCCTTGTAATAATTAACCGTCCTTCCCTTTCTTTAGGATTAGCTGATAATGCCAACTTTATATAATCACTTATTTTCTCTAAAGAATGAATATCCCTAATTTGTTGATAATCGCTATACAACTCTCCAAATTGAGGATAATTGCTAACGATCTCTGCAACAACCCTCTCACGTTTTAACTTCGGGAGATCAGCAAATTTACCAATGTCCACACCTTCTATAATATCTTTTTCTTCTTTAAGTTTCTTTGCAAAATTTTCCAAGTGGTCTAGTATTTTACTTTTATTCAATGTGGCATTATAGAATAGATTCATTTCCTGTCGTTTTATGTGAGAAGAAACAAAACTGATCAAACAAAATTCCATTTCTTCCCAAGGTAGTCTATCGTAGGTTGATTTCAACTGCCGCTTTAATATATGAATATTTTGTGCAATAAATTTTGCTATGAATAAAAACTTTTCATCTACTTTTTCTGTGTTTGAATACTCTGCCTTTAACAGGCTAATATTTTGAAGTACTAACTCAATCCGCTCTCTTATGTTATTAAGATAACTCTTCACATTCTGATCTTGTCCAGAAGCACTAGAGAAAAAACGGAGGTTTATCAACTTATTTTCAACAAAAATTTCTATCTCTTCTGACAAGAATACGTTCTTTAGTTTTAATTCCTCATAAGCTCGTGAAAGAATTTCATCTAATTCCCTGAAATGAACAGCAAAATAATTACCTGGCCATTTATTAATGAGTGTATCAAGAAGTTCAACATTACCTGAACGTATAGAATAATAAAACGCATTATGGCATGTTTCATCCTCATCATCTGGTAATATAGTAGTTTCTCTGATGCCAACAGATAAATTACTGAGAATTTTACTATTACTGCCAAGTAGGTATTCTAAAATCTTTACCTTATTATGTTTACAAGCTAAGATAACTAAGTTAGTACTCTTAACAGGGTTGTTAGCATTATCATAATAGTCTCTCAAAGTTACTTGATCTTCTGCATCACTTATGTAATCAATAAAGTTGCTTAATTTTTTTAAGCTATCGACATTACCATCTGATATTGCCTCTTCGAGTTCAGTTAAAATCAGGAGATAAAGTTCTTTAGCTTTTGCTTTTCTGCAGTAGAGTTTTTTATATTCTCTAATAAACTCCTCTTTTGATGTGTAAGAACGTGATAGAAACTGTTTATCTTCTTGATAAAAGCTGGTTTGTTGTTTAGATACATGCATAAGCTCTCTCTGAGATATATTTACACCAGTATTAGAATAGCAAAGTTTACTTAATATGGCAAAAATTAAAATAGCATCTTTTGTTAATAAAATATTTTTGAGAGAATATCTACTAATCCTGCAATTTCAGGACGAAAAGCCTTCACAACATTTGGTTTTGGGTGTGGGAAGTGTGTTGGTTGTTTAAATTATTAGTAACACCTACTAATAATAACCTGTTTGAAAACAACAAAGAGAAATGATGATTAACTTACATAAAAAAGCACTAAGTTTAGTGTTTTGGCATTATAGCAATCTCTCATGTATCACCTCTCTGGAACCATACGACTAATTGTTGTTCATAAAAATCTAGTACTGACAAAAAATATATTTATTCTAATCTTGCACGTTTGGTATCATTACTTATAGAAGTTTCATAAAGTCTTGTACTCGTTTCTACGAGATTATTTAAGAAACTTAAAGATTGAAAAGTACGCTTATTGGAATCATCAAACGCTACTGTAAAGTTTAACAAGTTATCATTAGATAGATATTCAGTTATATTATATGTAGAATCATGGTCCAGAATAATTTTCTTTTCTTTGGCATCTTGATCTGCTACATCTAATTTAGTATAAAATTGTATCTTACTTAGCTTATTTAATAAATCTGCTCTTTCTAAAAAAGGTTTTACCTTATCTAATATGATATCATTATATATAGGATAGCGTATGGAATAATCAATTTTTGCTAGTCTTACAGATAATTGATTATTGTATAGTACATGTATGTTGAAGTTATTTGTAACAAATTCATATAGTGGAAGGCTATCTTTTATTTCATCTGTTTTCATTTGAAGAATTTCACAAACACAGTCATCTAGATAACTTGATAATTTACTGTAATTACTGCATCCTTTATAAGGAGATAAGTCAATAATTTTTCCGTAATCCTTATTGAAGTTCCTTACTAAAGTAAATTTAATCAACAATTTAGCGCATGCTAGATCACTTACAGCGTTATCTAAAGATGTGGAACAATTATCATAAAGCCGTCGTTCACGATTTCTTATGTTAATATCAGCTCCATATTCTAATAGTTCTTTAACTACTCCCAGATTTTTACCACTTTTTTTTACAGCATGGTTCAGTGCAGTATTGCCTTTACGGTTTGTTGCATTTACATCAGCACCATGTTTCAGAAGTTCTCTAACTAATTCTAATTCCTTCCCCATTGTTATAGCAGAATGTAGTGGAGTTTCACTATACATGTTTCTTGCATTAACTTCAGCACCACCTAATAAAAGCTCTTTAGTAATTTCTACACTACTAGTAGTATGAAGTAACGTATCTCTATTCCTTTCTACTCTAAGGTTAGCATCAGCATCTGCAGACAAAAGAGCTTTAACTTTTTCTAAGTTTCGTTCATAGACTGCTCTTTCTAATTCCTTGTTAATACTATTATTTAGCATACTTTTACAATCCTCCTAAATTTCACTATTTTGTAACAAAATTTTTGTATATTTTCTAGATCTTGGCACCCTCATTAGAGTTTCATTTAAGAGAGCTATAACTTCAAACTCTTTACTCTATTTTCTACGCTGACATCTTGTAAACTCTGATCTGGACTTTTTAATATTTCTAATAATCTACTTGCAAGGTTTGAGTGTTTATTAATTACTGCAACCTGGACTAATGACTTGCCTTGATCATCACGAGCATTTGTTACAGCTACGCGCTCATCAGGTTTTATTGCTTTCAGCTTACTGATAATTTCAACATTGCCATTTTTTGCATTCTCAAACAGCTCTTCTACTAATTTCAATAGGTTAGTAATATTCTGGTCTCGAGAAAGATCAAGTGGTGTTTTACCTTCTTTATTCTTGATGTTATAAATTGCACCATGTTTCAACAAAGACTTTACAGCTTCAAAAAAGCTATTTTCAGTAGCAACATGCAACGATGTAGTGCCTTTAACTATTGTTTTAGCATTAATAAAATCACTCAATTTATTGTGGCTTACACGTTGTAACAAAGCTTCAATAATTTCTTTATGACCTTTGGAAGCAGCAGTGTGTAATGGTGTATTACCTTTGTTAGTAACTTTAGTAGCATCAGCTCCATTTGCTAGCAAGATATTTACAACTTTTATATGCCCATTATTAACAGCATAATGTAATGGCGTTCTTCCATCCACGTTTTTCGAATTAATGATTGCTCCATCTCTAATGGAACTCTCAATTCCTAAATAATTATTATCTTCTATAGCCTTAAATAACTTCTCAGTCAATTTTAGTAATTTTATAACTTCTGGGTTTCCTCTTCTTTCTGCAAAGTGTAATGGTAAAACATATCTATCTCCTTCAGCTCCAGCATTAAAGTATGCTCCGCTCATAAGTAGAGACCTAACTATATCTAAATTACCAATTTGTGCCCCTAAGTGTAAAGGCGTAGCATTTTTATCCATTTTTGCATTAACATCCGCTCCATTTATAATAAGAGTTTTAACTACCTTAGGATGACCATGTTGAGCTGCAAGATGTAGGGCTGTGCCTTTATTTTGATTTTCTTTTACATTTACATCAGCACCATGTTTCAATAGAACGGTTGCTATCTGATCATAACCTTTTTCTGCTGCAAAATGTAAAGGAGTCCAATTTGTGTGATCTAGAGCATTAACTTCTGCCCCTTTTTTTAAGAGCAATTCAACCACCTCTAAATGATCATGGTCTACTGCAAAGTGTAGAGGTGTAGTACTTTTAACTGTTTTAGCATTAATGTCTGCTCCTTTATTAAGCAAAGATTTAGCAACTTCTAAATTACCATCATATGTTGCACAATGTAGAGGAGTCCAACTTCTGTTATCTAGAGCATTAATATCTGCTCCATTTTCAATCAAGAAATTCATTATTTCCAAGTGATTATGTTCTGCTGCCAAATGTAGAGCTCTTCTACCATCATCCATCTTTGCATTTATATTTGCTCCTTTTGCAATTAAGCTCTCTACTATTTTTAAAGAAAAACCATTATATGCTGCATTATGTAAAGGAGTCCAATTCTGATCATCCACGGTGTTAATGTTTGCTCCATTTTTAATTAAAAAATCACTCACCTCGAAATGACTTTGCTGAATTGCTAGATGCAAAGGTGTAAAACCTTCGTTTTTTTTAGCATTAACATTGGCTTTTTTCTCTATTAGTAGCTTCACTACTTCTAAGTGACCATTCTGAGATCCTATATGTAAAGCTGTGGAATTATCGTGGCCTTTAGCATTAACATCAATTCCCTTTACGAGAAGAAGAGACTTAACTACTCCAAAGTGATTACGTTCTGCTGCTAAATGTAGAGGTGTAAGATTCTCATAATCCTTAGCATTAACATTAGATTTTGCTTTTAGTAAAATGTCTACTAACTCTAAAAAGCCATTTTGAGACGCTAAATGTAGAGGTGTAATCTTATCATCTGTTTTTGCATTAACGTTTGCTCCCGCTTCAAGCAGAACTTTAACTATATCTAACCTACCAGTTTGTGTTCCCAGATGTAAGGGTGTAATGTTTGCATCAACTTTACGATTACCTATGCCTGAAGATCCAGCGTTAATATTAGACCCTTGTGAAATAAGAGCTTTAACTACTTCGAGGTTACCATTTTGTACTGCAGAATGCAAAGGTCTTGCTCGATCATTATTTACAGTATTAACATCTAATCCCTTTTCAATAAAAACATTTACTATATCTAGATGACCATTCTCTGCTGCTAGGTGTAAAGGTGTATTAAGTTTATCTGTTTTAGTACTAAGATCTGCTCCATTTGCAATCAAGGTATTGACTATATCTAAATATCCTTGCTGGGACGCAAAACTTAAAGGTGTAAAGCCTAGAATGGCCTTATGGTTTACATCTGCTCCATGAGCAATAAGAAAGTTAACCATCTCTAAGCGATTTTTTGCAATTGCAAAATACAGTGGCGTAAAGCCATCGTACTTAATCTCTGAGTTAATATCTAAACCTTCTCCTAATAAAGTTTTGACTAAATCCAACTGACCATTTCCTGCTGCTAAATGTAGCGGTGTAAGACTAAGATGTTTCTGAATTTCATAATTTTCATTTAAAAACTCTACAAAAAATTGCAGCTGATCCAGATTATTAGATATTCTATTAGTAAACATAAAGGCCTCGCATGAAGAATTTATGTAAATATAGTATCTACAAGTTTTTAAGCAAGATAAATCTTCTTCTTAAAAAAGATACTGTAATCCAACCTGTATGCTTATAACTTTTTTATTTGATCATGGATAGATTAGGTGTCTCATCTGCAATAGAGACACCTGCCTTAAGTAGTTACATCAATTTTCTCTGTTTTTGCCCCTTTTTTTTCTGATGAAGATGTCTTCATTCTTCTCAGTAGCCAATATTCTTTTTAAAGTATAATCGTTACGTGCACCAAGGAACTTAGAAAGAACAATAGGAAATCCACTTAAAAAGCATTAATAATTATACATAATTCTAATGATCTTCATGAAAGGGCTTAGAATAGAATTTAATAGACAATCTGATTTTAATTGATATTAAACTGATCAGACTGAGAGTTGAAAATATGGCAATAATTCTTTTAGACACAAAAACTATAAATCGTATAGCAGCGGGAGAGGTAATAGAAAGGCCAGCGAGTGTAGTAAAGGAATTAGTAGAAAATGCAATAGATGCTGGAAGTTCAGAGATAGAGATCAAAATAGAAAGTGGTGGACGTAACCTTATAACTGTGACAGATGATGGAAATGGAATAGAAAAGGACGACTTAGAACTAGCATTTATGAGGCATGCCACTTCAAAATTAAGCGATAGTGAGTTAATAGAAATCAAGCACCTTGGGTTTAGGGGAGAAGCTTTACCTTCAATTGCAGCAGTAAGCAGAATGAAATTATCGTCTAAGGCAAGTGGAGCAAAGGAAGCATGGTCTATAAGGTATGAGGGAGGAGAAAAAATAAGAGAGATTACCCCTTGTTCTTTGTTGCAAGGTACATATATTGAAGTTCGTGACTTATTTTTTGCTACACCAAATAGACTAAAGTTTCTAAAAACCGAAAGGGCAGAAACACAAAGTATTGTTGATATTGTGAATAACTTAGCGATGATTAATTATAGTATTGGGTTTACTCTCACTTCTGGTAATAAAAAGCTCTTAAAATATGTTAAGCAAACTTCGCTGTTCAACAGATTATGTAAAATAGAAGAAGAATTTCAAAGCAATTCACTGGAAGTTAAAGAGGAAGAAGAAGGCATCAAACTTAAGGGACACATCTGTAAACCTAATGTCAATCGTGGCAACTCAACTCAGATTTATACGTTTGTTAATGGAAGGCCAATAAAAGACAATCTACTTGTTGGTGCAATTAGATATGCGTATCACGATTTTATTCCAAACAATAGGTATCCTTTTGCAGTGTTGCATTTAGAAGTACCATATGACCAAGTAGATGTAAATGTGCATCCAAATAAATCGGAAGTAAGATTTCAGAATAAAAGGCTAATATATGAAATAGTGAGAAGAGGGATAATAAAAACACTATCAACGAGATTTGCAGCGGGTGATCAAGGTATTGAAGAGGAGCTAATTTTTAATGATAGTAAAAGCCAAGAGCAGGTTGATAGTCAAGAGAAAAAAGATCAAAAAGAGTTTTATGAAAAGAGACCAAGTCTTTTAGAAAATCGTCTAATGAAAGAATTCAATGCACCAGATGAAAGAAGGCAAAGCTTACCAGAAACTTTTAAGTATGGAGAATCCCCACCCCAAAAGGGAACGATGGTTTTAGAAAGGAAGCAAATTGATTTGGTAGAGGATCATCCCCTAGGATATGCACGTTGTCAGGTCCACAATACTTACATTATTGCTGAGGCTGGAGATAAGCTGATTATAGTAGATCAACATGCAGCCTATGAGAGGTTGATATACGAGTGCTTAAAGCAAAAATCAAGCATAAAAAGACAAAAACTTCTTCCTGAAACAGTTGAAATTAAAAACCAAGCTGGAATGGGGATGGTTAAAACTTATAAAGATGAGCTTTTTGAAATGGGTTTTGATATTGAAATACAATCAGAAGATAAAGTAACGATAAAAGAAATACCTGCAATCTTGGGAACAATAGATATAAAAGAGATGCTAGTTGATATAGTAGATAAGTTAATGGAAATGGAAGATACGTTGCCAATAGAGGATAAGGTGAATAAAATATCAGCCACAATCGCTTGCCATGGAGCAGGAAGAAAAATGAAATTGGAAGAGATGAATGAGATACTAAGACAAATTGAGAAAACTCCATATTCTGGTCATGAAAGACCAACTTATATAGAAATGAAACTAATTGATATAGAAAAATTGTTTGAAAGGAGATGAGTTCAGTTTGTCAAAAAGGTTCCCAATTAAGTATACGTAACAGCTCTTCTGGTTATGGAGTATAAAATGTGAAAAAAGAGAATAAATGCTCTAATTTTTTAGATTACAAAGTAATAGGACAGGAAGTAAGAAATCGTAGGTTAGCAAAGGGATATACTCAAAAAGATTTAGCAAAAAAAATCGATACAACATATCAGGTAATACTGCAATATGAAAAAGGAACACGCAGAATTTCAATTAAGAAGTTATATGAATTAGCAGAAGCATTATCAACAACTGCTAGAGATCTAGCTTGCGGACAAGAAGTATCAAATGAGGAAAGGTATGAGGAAGAAGAGATATTAAATCTAGTAAGAAGACATAAAGAGATTAAGGACCAAGAATTACGTGAAACGTTTTATTTATTAACTAAATTCATCCGTATTAGTGAGGAAGAAAGTGGAAAGGCAGTAAAAGTAGAGGTGGCAAAGGGTTTAGTTAAGGAAGGAGTTTCTGCTCATGTTATCTCTCAAACGACCAGTTTATCTATTGATGAATATGATAATGATGAGAAAAAAATTTCTATTCCGTATAAAGTAGGTCAAAGAATAAAAGAATGGAGATTGATACGAGGATACACTCAAGAAGATTTAGCAAGCAAAGTGGGCGTAATAAATCAAAGAATATATGAATATGAACAAGGACGAGCTGCTGTTTCACTTGAAATGTTAGATGAAATAGCAAAGATGCTATTAATTAATATTACAGATCTGCTTCCAGAAACAAGAGAAAATGAGAATAGTGAAGTGGAACTATCAAGGTTAATAGAAGAATACAAAAAGATTAAAAGCCAAGAATTACGTCATGTACTAATAAAATCTCTGTTTGAAAGCATACAAGTTTGCAAAGAGAAAGTGAAGAGAGTAGAAAAGATGAAAATTGCAAAGAATTTAGTTAAGGAAGGAATTTCTATCAATATTATTTTAAAAACAGTGGGCATCTCTTTAGACGAAATTCAACAAATTTAAAATAAAAAATCAGTATCTATTAATATCTTTACTTTTTGATGAAAAAATAAGTAAAAAAGATTGAAAAATTGATTTGACTTCACTCAAAAGCTATGGCCTTATGCCAATGCTGACAAAAAACAGCAGTAAATATATAAAAACATTTTGTTATTAGTGAAGGGTAATTTTTATGAATAATAAGGAAAACAGTAAAGATCGTAGAGAAGAAATAGAATTCAGAGCATTAGAAAGCAACGGTAAAGCACTACTTGATCGTGAAGTAATAGAAACGTTTCTAAGTGCAGTGCATGACAGGGAAGAAGCTCGAATTATTGCTAGAAAGCTAATAGATAGTTTTGGAATAGGAGGAGTTTTAGGCCAGGAAATAGATGACTTGAAAACTATAGAAGGGATAACTGACTCTACAGTAGCAGTAATTTTATGCCTAAAGGAAGCTGCAAAGAGAGTACCAAGAGAAGAGTTAAAGAAAGGACCTGTAATGGATAACTTGGAAACCATAGTAAAATATTTGAGGGTGAGTATTGGTTATTCAGAGGAGGAAAAGATGAAAATAATATATTTTGATCAAAAGTGCCGTTTAAAGGGGGAAGAAGTGTTCACTGGTACAGTGGATAAGGTACCTTTTTACATAAGAGAAGTAACAAGAAAGGCATTAATAAGAAAAGCGACGTCAATAATAATATCGCATAACCACCCAGAAGGAAGGTTAAAGCCATCTGATGAGGATGAAGCTGTAACTAAAGACTTGGCTAAAGCTTGTCAGACTATAGGGATTAGGTTGCTGGATCACATTATCATCACAAGTGTTGGGTATTTTAGCTTTAAAGAGCAAGGACTGTTATAAAGCAGATGTTTGAAGATTTTCATGAGTTGTTTAACTACTTGAATGAAGAAAGTATTTGCAATCACATTAATCATTGCTTATAATTAATGAGAAAATATATATTGAATTAATAATAAAGTAATAAAGTCGGTTATAGACTTAGTAAAGTATATTTAATAGCGGAGGCTAATATGGTTAATAAAATAATTGTACCTTTTGATGATCAAGAAGGAGGTACTTACGAGTTAAACATTGATCTTGATAGATTATCAAAAGGTGAGGTGTTAAATGCTATTGTAGGAATTGGTCGTACTAAGGAGCAATCCACCTTTGTAAGCAAAATTAATAAGGCTAAAAAGCCTGAAGAAATAGCACCTTTCCCTGGTAGAGAAGTTCGCGAAAACAAAATCAACTATGGGAAAGGATTTGACTATGTTTATGGCACAAAACCTGTAAGTGATCAAGAAGATAAAAATCCATTTGCTTCAGCTTTGAAAAAAATAAAGCCAAGTGCAGAAAAGTTGAGCTGGTTTAAGAGTGCTGTGGTAAGAGCAAAAAGTCCAAATGAACTGCACAAGGTTGTAGACGAAGCACTAGCTGCTGGAGCAAGGCTAAATGCATGTAATGATGGAGAGTGGAGCCTCGCGGAATATGTGATACTGGGCACACATTTTCATAAATTTGATAAGGCTGATCGTAAAAAGCTAATACGTAAATTAATGCTAAACGGTGCAGAGTTTCATGATACTTTATTGGAGAATAAATTGATAGGTGAAATCTATAATGAGCTACAACCAGAAGTTCAGCCACATATAGATGAGAGACTAGAAGAACTAGAGAAAGCTGGCGAAAGTGCTGTGCAAGAAGGAGAATTAATAGATGTTGAAATAGATAATACAACATCGTATATAGAATTTTCTGGGGATAGCAAGGTAGAGGTAGCCAAAATACTGGAAGCAAAAAGAGAGCTAGGAAGTAATATTTTAAAAATTGGCAATGATGCAGTTGAGGTTAAAAGTGAGAAGGGAGGTATAAGAAACTATATCGATATGTCAGATGGAAGCTCTATTATATTAGAATTTCCTACAAGCATTGGTAAGCTAGATATTATATTGTACCACGATGTAAAAAAATATGATCAAGTACAAGTCAGAGTAGAAAATAAGGAAATGTGGTCTAAATTACAAGAAAGAGGCGAAGAAATAGGAAAAAATTGTCTTTTTGCTGGAGTAAAACTTAAAGAAGCAGTAGAAAAGGGAAGTTTTATGAGATGTGGCATATGGAATAGCAAGCAGCTTATGAAGGAGGTTGATAG
Source organism: Wolbachia endosymbiont (group A) of Pipizella viduata (assembly GCF_964028555.1). Lineage (NCBI taxonomy): Bacteria > Pseudomonadati > Pseudomonadota > Alphaproteobacteria > Rickettsiales > Anaplasmataceae > Wolbachia > Wolbachia endosymbiont (group A) of Pipizella viduata. The sequence goes on from NZ_OZ034787.1 coordinate 528,396, forward strand.
CCCAAGTGAAAAATTGTCTTCATGGGTAGATAAAGTACGTGAAAATAGTAAAGAAACTTTTAGGGGGCTTTAATTCATTTATTTTAAGGTTCCAGAGTCTACCATTATATCTGGAGCCTTTGAGCTATAGTAGAAAATATTATATGTATGGTTCTTTGTATGGAAAAAAGTCTAGACTGTGAGGTAGGGCAAAAAGTAAAAAATTGGAGGTTAGAGAGAGGGTATACTCAGAAGGATTTAGCGGAGAAGGTTGGTGTAAAGTACTGGGCAATACTGCAATATGAAAAAGGGAGTCGTAAAATTCCAATTAAGAAATTATATGCTATAGCAGAAGCATTATCAGTAAATGTTAAAGGTCTAGTTTGTGGAGAGACGCTACCAAATGAAAAAAGATATTTTGAAGATGAAGAAATATTAAATTTAGTAAAGGGTTATAAAGATAAAGAATTAAGCGAGGTATTTTATTTATTAACCAAATTTATTCGTTTGAGTGAGGAAAGAAGCAGAAAAGCGGTAAAAATAGAAGTAGCAAGGGGTTTGATGAAAGTAGGAGTTTCTGCTCATGTTATCTCTCGAACAACTAACTTATCTATTGGTGAGTATGAGGAGAACAAAATTCCGGTTCCATACAAAGTAGGGCAAAGGATAAAAGAGTGGAGATTGATACGAGGATATACACAAAAAGATTTAGCGAATAAAGTTGGCATAACAAATCAAGGAATATACGAATATGAACAAGGGAGAGCTGCTGTCTCACTTGAAATGTTAGATGAAATAGCAAAGGTATTATCAATCAGTATCATAGATCTACTTCCCGAATCAGATGAGGATAGTGAAGCGGAAGAAAAGCTATCAAAGTTGATAGAAGAATACAAAAAGATTGAGAGTCGGGAATTACGCGATATGCTAATCAAGTCTTTATTTGAAGGTATACATGTTTATAGAGAAAAGGTCAGAGAGGAAAAGAAGATTGAAGTTGCAAGGAATTTAGTGAAAGAAGGAATTTCTGTTGATATTATCTTGCAAACGACAGGCTTATCAAATTATATGATTGAGAAATTTTTGTGATTTCATAAAAACTTAGCCAATAGTGGATTTTTTTGTGATAGAATATATGTTTGCTTCTGTAGGAAAAACAGCTTTTAGAGGATTTATCTATGATAATTCAGAGCATATTGGCTCAGTAAGCTACGAGCTGGGGAAAAAAATAGAAGGTTGTAGGATAGTACAAGGGTATACTCAGGCAAAATTAGCAAGCAAAATTGGTTTAACATATAAGGAAATACATAACTTTGAACTAGGGTGCAAGGCTATTACAATCAAAGAATCGTATATAATAGCAGGAGCATTGTCAGTTAATGTTATAGATCTACTTCCAGGACCAACAGTACTAAGAGAAAACAGTTGGTATGAAGATGAGGATAAAGAAATAGTCTATCTAACAAAAATACATAGAGAAATTAAGGATCAGGAATTACGCAAGAAGCTGTATCCATTAGTAAGGTTTGTATATATTAGCGAGAAAATTAGCCAAGAAGAAGCGAAAATAGAAGTAGCAAAGAATCTAGTGAAAGAAGGAGTTTCAGTTGATATTATTTCCCAAGTGACTCGCTTATCTACTTATGAATATGATGATATAGAGAAAGAAATTTGTACTGATTCTATACTCTACAAAGTGGGGAAAAGGATAAAAGAGCAGAGATTAATACGGGAATACACTCAGGAGGACTTGGCAAATAAAATCGGTTCAACACCTAAAGAAATACACGACTATGAACGAGGATATACAGACATTCCAATTGAAATATTATATAAGATAGCAAAGACATTATCAGTTAACATTAAAGCTCTTGGACTAACAGAATATGAAAATGAGCCAGTTTTTGGGTTTATAGGTAAATGCGAAAAAATTGAGGATCAAGAATTACTGGATACGGTAGCCAGATCTTTATCTGAAGGAATGCAAACTGGTAAAGAAAAGGTTAAAAAAGCAGAGAAAATCAAGATTGCAAAAGATCTAGTTAAGGAAGGTGTTGCTATTGATATTATTGTGCGAGCAAGTGGCCTAACTGCTGATGAGTTGGGTGAGTGTGAAAATTGAATGTGTTTAAGATATAAGTAAAGTTAGTTAATGATTTAACCAGCAGAATTTGCTAACCAACTTTTTTGGCTCAGTTGAATTTTGCTTGGTATAAATTAAGATATGAAATCGCAAAGTTTATCTATTAATTTCTGGTTGTCCTCTATCATTGCATTTGCCTCTTGCTGAAGAGATTTGATATTTTTGAGTGTAATATTGTCCATCTCAGTCGATGCTACTTTCAATTGCGATTGTATTCTTATATATTTATCGTCTATTACTTGTTCTAGTTGATAATCAACGCAATCCAATCCAGAGGCAAACATCACATTCAGTAGTGGCTTGATCCACCCTATTTTGCCAAATTTCCTTGAGTTAGCATACTTTATACTTCTATCTGTTCCACCAGTGCCTATTGATAGCAGTATAATCTCATCATTTGGAAATAACCTCTTACCACTTGCATATGCACAAGCCGCTGGATTATTTGCAAACACTCCACCATCTATCAATACTCTCTCTGTTTGGCTAATTTTCAGACGTTTTGGTGTGAAGTACGTTGGAGCAGCTGTTGTAGCTCTGAGTGCATCTTTCAACTTAATGTTTTTTTCTTTCCAACTTTTGAAGAAAAACTCACAACTATTGTGAATGTCATAACTGGTGAGTAGTAGATTACTCGCAACATCGGCCATAGTACTTTCACCAAAGTATTTGTTGAGAATAAATTCCATATTTCTATATGAGTACTGAGAACCACTCAGCCAAGAAGCAATTGATTTTCTCCAAAATGATGATTGAAAGATATATGCTCCATACTCTTGGTAAAGTTCAACCAAATCATTGGCAGAGTATTGAAGTTTATTGCTTTTACAAAGTCCAGCAACAATAATCCCACCGGTTGAGGTTCCTGCCATTAAATCAAAAATCTGGGAAATTGGCTTTTTTGTCCTAGATTCAATTTCTGCTAGAATAATGGCAGGTATTATCCCTCTAATGCCACCTCCATCTACAGATAAAATGTACTTTGTCACTGTAAAATTTATTTGTGTTTGTGAATAGCTTCAAGTTCGTTGACTTCTTCAGTGAGGTTTTTCACTCTCTCTTCAAGTCGATAGACTATTTCGATTAGTTCTTGGTTTTTTTCTACAAATTTATCATGGATATGTACACGTAGGTCGAGTTTTGCCAACCACCAGATTAACCCTACAGTCTGTACAACTATTGTTATTATTACCGCTATTGGGATTTTTTGCTTTTTCATGTGAAAATATTAACTTGTTATGGATAGTTTTGGAAATTTATATGCAGATTATAGAAAACTTACAGCTTTAGTGATTACTTTTTGTTGATTCGTATCGGTCCTCTGCTTCTGCAAGTAGCTTAATGATTTCATCATAAGGTTTGTCCTTATTATGCCGTGATCTTAATACAGCAATTTTCCTTGGTGTTTTTCCATCTGTATCTCTAATGGTAGGGTCTGAACCTTTGTCTAATAAAAATCTAATTATCTCCAATTTGCCTTCATATGTAGCTGCATGTAAAGGTGTCCATCTTTCATATTTCGTAGCATTTATATCAACTCCTTTTTCTACTAGGAATTTTACAACCTCTGCACATCCCTCTTCTGCAGCATAATGTAGTGCTGTTAATTTAGGGATCTGCACATTAATATCTAATAGATTTTCTACTAAGAATTTTACAGTCTCTAAGTTACAATTTTGAGAAGCAATGCGTAATATCGTTTTATAATTATCTGCAGCCTTTGCCTTCATGTAGGAATAGGTAGCAATAATACATACTATTACTGTTATAAGCCACCAAAAATGCAGCTTGTTTTTTGTATCTTGACCCAATTTATCCATATTCAACATCTTTTTAATATTAAATAGATCATTTACTCATTTTTTATTAACATTACTTACTCAAAGATGCTGACAACATAGTAAGGTAACCTGAGCTATTTAAAGTATGCTCCGCTCTATTAACTATCCATTCACCATCTACCGCTTGGTTAAAGTCTATAAGATCAAGTTTAGCTTCTGCAAAAATTTGAGGATTACCAGGCATAGTTATATCTAAAGCTTCATTGTTACGCTTCAATTGTTTCAACTTGGCATTTGCTGCACTCAGCGCTGACTCTGCATTAGAGTAAAGTTCCAGCATAATATAACTTGGCTCGCTACTACCAACTGTTTCTTTAATAGTTTCGCCCTTTTCATAGCTATGCCACTTTGCCACTACTGAATTATACTTATCACGTACGGTAAAATGTACTTTCCAGTTAATTGTATCTTGAGGTCTAATAGTCGTTGTTCCTAAAGCTTTTCCTGTGGCTGATTTTGCCATATTCTTTGAAATAAACAATATATACCCACCAGCTAATTTTGCCATTGCTTCACGCTCTGTTGCGATCTTTGTTAACAGACTTATATCACTTTCATCTGCCTGATTAATATGGGGTATCAATACATTCTTAAATTCCTTAGCGACTTTGTATCCATATCCATGTTTTTGGGCTATTTCTTTTACTAAGTTTTCTATGGTAATTTGGCGCCATTCTTTTGATACTTTTGCCTTCAAAGATATTCTTAAATTTGTTGCATGAGCTTTGATTAGTAGAGTCTTAGGTGGACCCTGTATAGTCACTTCGTTGACTGTATATATACCCATTGGAAAGATTCCAAATTCCTTATAACCTAGTGCTATGTTCAATTCATTCGGAATATCTATGTCTTCATCCCTGTAATTAACACACACTTCAACTACATCATCTATTATTCCTGATTCATCTGTAAGGTGCAATGATATAACTCTATCTTTAATTGATTCACATTTATCTATTATAAAATCTGGCTGCATTTATTCCCAGACCTTTAATTTTGACTTTTGTACTATTTTCTTAATAGTAGGAAGCTTTATCTTTAATCCTGCAGGCAAAAAGCTTCCGTATTCTGCCAAACCTAAGTTCTCTGCTAGTACTAATTCCACTACTCCATCAGTAAATCCGTAATGTTTCCAGCAAATCAGATCTAACATCTCATTTTCTTTACTCACATAGTATACAGTCATCTATAGCTTTTTAAACTCAAACTAAATTCAACTTTTCTTGGTAGTCCATTAGGTAAAAAATACATCTGCTTTTCTTCTAACCTAGTAATTACGAATTGTCCTAAAATATTACCTAAACTATCTACTAAAATATGTGGTTTTTCAGCTTCTTTCACACTCTTTAATTGATTTAGCCCGTTGAGATTATGCAGATAAATCATTCCTTCTAAATCTATATTTTCTACACCTTGACCGATATTTTGTAATAGTGGCATATTTTCAATACACTCAATCGTGCTCCAACGATTTTCTTTGCTATACTTTAAACTTGTGGGAGCAAACTTATACGGACCAAGAGATAGCATCAATAAAATGTCTCTACCGTATCAAATAAAACATCACGTGACTTTTCTCTTATCCTTTTTATTACTTCATCTGCAAGACTACGAACATCTTGGTTAGGTTCTGCTTTAATGCTGATAGTGTAATTATTAGTGATGTTCTGAGTTTTATTTTGTTCTTTATTTTCAAACTTACTCCTTGCAAATATCTTATCGCTCTCTGTAAACTTTTTCTCCTCAATAAGGCTTTTGACTCTGAAGCTATTTTTATTTCTCTTTGAAAATTCTTTAATTATACTGTTACCTAGCACAGGATTTCCACTGTTGAGAATATTACTCTTTATGGGAGTATGGACTGCTTTTATTTCAGTTTTTCTTTTTTCAAATTCTTTCAGTGGGCTATTTTCCAATACTTTTCCAAATACACTTTCCCCTATCCATGAAAAAGCTTTTCCTATAGGTTCAATGAGTGATTTCCACAAGCTAGAGAAAAAGTCTTTCACCTTTTGCCAGTTAGCTATAACAAGAGCTGCACCAGTAACAAGTCCAGCAACTAAAAGTCCTATAGGGTTAGCGAGTGTTATTGCTCTTAGTCCTGTTACTACTGCAGGAAAAACTGTAGCTGATAAAAATGAAAATACTCCAAGTAGGTTTGCTTTCAGACTAAAAATCGTACTTCCTAGCAATGTAAATCCGTATCCTAGTCCTACTGCTACAATTTTTAAACTTATCAAGGATGCTACAGTACCCATGATCGCCGTGGTTAAAGTTGGATATTTTTCTGCAAACTCTGCTATATATCTAGTTTTTTCTTGTAAAAATTCAGCTATAGATTTTAAAGTAGGCAACATCACTGAGCCCAGGTTCATACCAACTTCAGCTATTGCATTTCGAAGAAGTCGTAATTTATTAGCTGTAGTGTCTGCACGATTTTTGAATTCTTCTTGTAGAGAGCTCTTGTACTTTTCTGTATTAGCCAATAACTTTATTGCATCCTCATACTTATTAAAACTTCCAGCTAATAATGCAATATCATCTTGATATTCCTGACCAAAAAGTTTCATAAGGATTGTAGAACGTTCCTGGTTATCCATTTTCTTTAGAGTTTGAAAAAAATAGAGTAATGCTTCTTCGCCGTTTTCGCTTATTCTTTGTACTATTTCTTCTGCAGTTATTCCCATTTGCTCTAATGCTGCTTTAAAATCCCCTCCTTGTTCTTCAGCAGTCTGAAGTTTACTAAGTAGAGCATTTATAGCAGTTGCAGCTTTTTCAGGTGTTTTACCTAAGCTAATGAAAGCATTTGCTAAACTACTTGTTTTCTCGATATCCAAACCAAACTGCTTTGCAGTACCACCAACTATTGCTAGAGTTTCAACCATATCTCTTGCTTTAGCAGCAGTGTTATCTGATAAGTGGTTGATCACATTACCAACATGTTCCATTTTACTAACATCAATGCCATAAACGTTAGAGAGTTTAGCTATAGAATCACCTGCTTGCTCTGCAGACATATCAAATGCTGTAGACATTTTTGCCACTGTTTCTGTAAACATAAAAAGATCTTCTTTCTTGATACCAAGTTGACCACCACTTGCAGCTATTTGTGCCAGTTCTGCGGCTGATAATGGTATAGTGCGTGACATCTCTTTTAACTTCTTTGCAAATTTAGTTGCTTCATCCGTTCCTTTTTTAAAATCTACCACTTTTGTAACATCAGCCATAGCACTTTCAAAGTCAATCGCAACTTTAACTGGAGCTGCAAGCGTTAGCCCTAGCCCAATAGTCTCTATAATTTGTGACTTAAAATGTGCTTTGCTTGCTAAAAAACTTTGGTGACTACGTATTGCAGACCCAAGCTTACCATACTTACCTTTTAGCACTTCAATAGAAGAACCAAGTTTATATTGATCACTTACTAATGACTTAATATTTCTTCCACTTTTCCTTACTTCTTCATTAAATGAATGCAAAGCATCTCTCTTTTTCAAATATGCTTCTTTTGCTTTTGTTGCAGAAAACTTAGCTTTATCAAATTCAGCTTTTAAAGTTTTGCTCGGTTTCTCTATTGCTTTCATTTGTTTAGCTAAAGATTTTACTTGATCTTCAAAGCCCTTCCACGACCTCCTGCTAGTCAAAACATCACTACCCCAACTGCTTAAATTTTGATACTGATTTTAAAGATGAGTCAAGCTTTCTTATGTTCTCACCAAGATGAGTAAGTTGACTACTACTGCCCTTTATTACAGTATTAAAACTGCCATCAAGTACTGCACCTATTTTTATCGATAATACTGACATTTGAACTCCCTAGCTAATTTGCTCCATAAAATAAATTCACTAATCTCCATATCAAGTATTTGTTCAACTCCGCCTCCTACAACAGAGCTGAACATTAATACTTCTGACCTCAAGTTCTTTGAATAACTGGTGAAAAAAAATCCTTGAGCACCTCTTGTACTTTAACATAATCAGCAATATCTAACTCCTCAATTGATTCTTTTGCCACTGATGTTAAGTTCGCTGTCAGAGTGACTTCTTTACTTAAATCACTACCATTTAGACGATCTATGGCAAGATAATCCCTAACTTTTGGACGTCTAACGGTAAGTTCTGAGACAGAAATTCCATCAACTGTAATTGGGTTGTTTAGTGTTATAGTTTTCATAAAATTCTCCTAAAAAATAAAATATTTTTACACTTTTAAAGTTATTTTAATATGCTTCTCCTTAAAAAATAAAATTTCAAATAAGTTTTCATATTCCTAAAACCGTTTGCAGCAAGGCCATTTGATCAACGCCATTTATCTTTCTTATCATATTTTCAGCATCGATCTCTATCAGCTCATTGCCACCTATGGTAAGTTTATAGTAATGAGCAGCTACAGTACACTTCAGCGTTGCTTTTTCAGCAGGTTTCCAGTTACCAAAATCAAATTCTTTAAAAATGCCTCTTAAATTGATTATTACTGCTTCAATATCATTACTTCCACTACCTTGCATTCCACCACGGAGCATCAAAGCTACTGAATTTCCATTTATCAACCCAAATAGCCGAAAGAGCTCTGTATCGTATTCAGCAAAAGTGAAATCTGCTTCAAGCTTTTCCATGCCCATATCAATATTTACTGGAATATCCATACCACCAGCTCTGTATTCTTCAGTTTTTATGGTAAGCTTCGGCAAGGTTATTTCATCAATTTTCCCTGCATAACCACGACCATCAACAAATACGTTAAAATTTCTCAGTATTTTCGGTAACACTTTACTTGCTCCTAACTTATTATACTATTATTTACAAGATGAGACCTGAATATTATTTGCTCAGCCGGATATGGTGGTGTAAATTCGAAATCAAAATATACTTTCCCGCTTGCAATATTTGCCGGTGTATTGAGCTCTGGTGTTGTATAACATTTTCCGCTAATAATTGCTCCTTGTGCTTTTAAACTTGCAAGATAAGAATTCACCCCCTCAATTACATCATCTATATAAGTTTTGGTGATATTTCGATCAACTGCCCAGAGATGAGCTCGAAGTAAACTATCATTAATTAAATCTGCAGTCCTTCTCACTGACAAAAAAGCCCATTTTGAGTCATTTGAACATGTTCTATTTCCCCAAAGCCTATAGCCATTTTGATGAATTATCGTTGTTACTTCATTTTCATTTAAGTGGTTTGCTCTGCAATTTGTATTACCGAGAGTAAAATCAATAGGCCTGCTTGTTCCAACAATACCGTTTATTTCTTTATTTGAAGGTGAGTGCCAGAAGCCTTGCTCGCTGTCTATCTTAGCTATTAAACCAGCTACAAATGGACTCGATGGCAAGATTTCTTCTTTTCCTTCAATAAATAACTTAATCCATGGGTCAACCACGTAAACTCTTGAGCTGCCTACACTTTTTCTCCATTTTATTGCTTCTTCATCATTAGTATTTGGTCCATCTGCTACTATTATGCTTCTCAGCTTTTCTGCTATAGGAATTAATGCTGCAACCACTGGATTTTTGCCATCTTCTGGTAGTTGGTGAGTAAACTGAGGTGCAATTAATATTCTTGGCGCAACATGAACTATGCTTTCACTGCTGAGAAATGCCTCAATTCCCTGATATTCTCCGGTTTCCTCATCAACACCGCCAATTATATTCTTCAGCGTCTCTTCTTCTTTTAATTTTGGATCACTTTCTTCAACTCGAATAACTACTACTGTTGCACCAATTTGGGAAAATACTCCATTTACTGCTGAAAAAAGAGTCCCCTTTTTGCCAAGTTTTACCGCTTCTTTTAAGCTTCCTGCTATCAGTACTGGCTTATTCAGTGGAAATTTTTGCCCATCTGCTTCAGGTGCAGTACCAATTACACCTATCACTGATGATTTAGCTGTGCGTACTACCTTGGCCCCTGAGGTTACCTCAATAACATTTACACCATGTAAAAATTGCTCTGTCATTTTTTTTGCATTCTTTGTTTAAAATCATTGAGCAAAGCCTGTAGCTCTACTTCACTTTTAGCTTCTTCAATTTTCCTCTTCGCCATGTCTTCCAACTCCTCGCATTTCACTATCGCTTTTACTGCTTTTTTCACTTTTTCCTCGATTATCCTTGCCATTTCGATAACTGTAATACCACGGACTTTTGCTAAAGGTTCTATAATTTCTTTATCCTTTTCATCTATAGATTCTGGTGCTGCTAGAATGCTTTTTGCGGCTTTCGCTTGTATCGCATACGACTTAGACTTCTGGTGAGAATGTCCTGTGTATTGGTTAGTATAGTTATCATAATAAGCACGAAGATTAGAAAGTGCAGAAAATTTCGCATTTTGCAATAACTCCAATTCAATATCTTCTTGATTCCGCTGAGCAATTTCTCCTCCTTCTGTTAAACAATAGCTTTTTTGCCAATCAAAATCTTTTGGCGCTTCATACCAATTTTTACCTTTTGGCTTGCTTTCAAGTATTGTTGTTTCTACTTGTTTATCATTTTCAAATCTAATGTAGATAGACATTGTTTGTTACCTCCAAATCTCATGCGTGTTAGATAATCCTGGACATTGCCAAGCCCTTAGCGTTCTCTCTACATCTATCTCAAGCCCTGTAGTTAAAAAATTGCTCCGAAAGTTATAAATACTCCACCTCATAAACCAACTGTAATGGTGATAATCAGATGTGTAAAAATATGGCGATGCGTAAAATAAAATTGCTACTGTCTTATTTGCTGGCACAGTAATATTATTTGAACTACTAAATACTGCAGAATTAGTTGAGTAGTTGTAAATATTTGTCCAAGTTATTCCTGAGATTGCCGATTTATTAGTATTAACGTGACTAGGTGTTCCTACGAATAACCCCGCTCCTTCATATCCTGAACTCCAACGTGATGAACCACTAAAATGAAGCGTTCGTGTTTTATCGCTGTTTGTAGTGTTTTTTACAAATATTACTCCAAGTAGTGCATATGGGTAACTGTATTGATCTGAGCTGTGACTACGACGTAAAAATGCTTTTCTGTACAGAAATTTACCGTTACTTCCTTGTAAGAAGTACAACTGTGGTGGATGATAAAAACTAGAATACGTACAATCATAAGTATTACTACCTGCAAGGAGCTGCAGCATATAGTCGGTTTTTGCTGTATCTTTATACCACTGCCCTAATTCTGTTTTGAAATAGCCATTATCATCAGACCAACCATAGTCATTATATCGATTAAGAATGCCAAACAGAAAAGGTAATGATTCAGGTTCAACCATATTGCGCTTTCTTATCTCTTTTATAATTGATGACCCATTTGGCACATCATTAATCGAGTTAAATTTAGTTGTAAGGATTTTTAATTGGTCTTCTCTAGTTTTTATTTCTTTCATAACTGATGAACCAGTTGGTATATCGCTTATGGCTTTAAGGCTATTTAATGTGTTTCTTATGCTATTTAGATCTCCGGCATTATTGATGGTGGCAACATGTGAATCTTTTCTGCTATCAAGTAGTGATAAATTTGTAATTCCTTTTTCATCTATTTTCTTTAATGACTTTCCTTCTAATTCAGAGATTGCTGCTAATGCATTGTTTTTACTACTATCTAATTTATTTAAATGACTTGTGCTACTGTCAAGAAGTTCTTTTAATTTTATGTCAGTCATCTGTACAATATCAAGTACTGTACTTTGCCCAGCAATAGACTCTAGAGATTTTGCGAGATATGCGAGTTGATCAGGGGTAGCATTTACAGATAGATCTTTCAGTCTCTGATGCAATGCATAAACTACTTCTTTGGCGATAGTCATCTGTTATTACTCCAAAAATTCAAAAAATTCTCAAAATTCAGTCGTTCAAATGCTTTTTGAAGATCGTTGTGTTTACTTTCCCTCTCACTCATATCTTCATCTATTTTTTCTACCGCTTTGCGAATACGTACCACATCTTGCACAGCAATATTCTCTGGATGTGGTAAAGGATATCCGCGCCTCGTTTCATTATTTGGCATTTTTTTACGTTATAACAATCCGCAAGTTTTTTACCTTTGGCCGATAGACAACCGTTCCACTTAAAACTAATTTTATCCTTGTCTCATTGCCATTAAAGTTTGTCAGCACATGAGTTCTCTCTACCCAATTTTCTCCAATTGGTTTTCCTGATGTTAAATTTACTAATTGCCAATCCACATTTTTTTGCACATATGCTTTAACATCTGCAGTGCCAGGTATCAGCGCATCATATGTTATGGTAATCTTAGTGTTAGCTCCTGCTGTAATGCTTCTTGTAACATAATCTCCAGACTCTGAAAGATTACCCATAACTAACTGTAACCCAGGATAAAGAACTGGACTTTTTTCTCGCCCTCCTTTTAGGCTTGCTTTTACCGTTAATTCCCCATTTATTCTTTCACGCAGTGCGAGCGGCAAATTATCAGACAAAAAATTTTCTTTTCCTTCTTCATCTGTTAAAATAAATTCTACATTGGTATCAAATGCTACTTTTTCGACGTTCGTCAAAACAATTAAATCTGATACGTTATTTGCAGTAACCTTGCCAAGATCAATAATGTGAGAAACTTCGCTAAATTTTGCAGCCAAAAGCCGAAACGTTAAATCTAAGTTCTGATGTGGAGTCCAAGTACTTGCGTTGCTAGATGAGAGTAATACTCCTACTTGATATGGCTGACTCGTTACCCAACGGCTATTTACTGCATCATATTTGCCAAGTTCTGCTATTTTTACTGCAGTACCCTGATCATCAGTAAGCAGTACTATTGCATACTCTCGTCCTGCATGGCAAAACACTGGTGACCAAGTAATACGTGTTGCTGTGCCATCCACCTTTATATCTCTTGGCTCAATATAACTTTCAGCAATGACAGTCTGCGAGGGCATTCCCACTGCTGTTTCTCTAATCTGCACAACAACACGTTTTTTGCCTTTATTTACAAACCATAGTTCCACGCCTCCTATGTGCCTACTTTCATTTAGAGTAAATGTTTGCGCTAAAGGATCAACTCTTCTTGCCGCGATAACTCTTCTTCTTTCCTCTATGGTAATTGTTTTTTTACCAGTATAAGTTGCTTCTCCATAACTGCCTTTATCACCGAAGAACTGCACTAACTTAGTTCCAGCAGGAATGTTTCTTGGTACAGTAAATCTTCCTTTTATTTTTCCTCTGTTATCAGCAATAAATGTTGCGATCATGTTTTTCTTTCAAATATTTTCTATGCTTGAGGTTGAATAAAAATTCCATCAAACTTTAATTCCTTAAGCTTTTCACCAGTTGCAAAACCCTCAATCTCAAAATTTTGAGTTGCTTCTCGCATAAATTCAGTTTCGTATGAGGTACTTGACAGCAGCTCTGTTGTTTCTTTAACATTAAATACTCTGGTTACTGGACTTTTCCAATTTGTTTTTACCTCCGTCCAGTGATCAATATTTTTATTTAAAGTAATTTGTGCTGGTACTGGATCAAAGGCTTGATACGGATTAATTTTTTCTCCTGTAGTCTGTAAAAGCTGCTCCAGTACCGGTTCAAGTTCATACGGCAACAAATAAGTTTTTTCTCCTCCATCAATATCAGCAATCGTTACATCTATTGGTAAAATTAATTCCTTGTTTACTATCGCTGCAGACTGCGAAATTCCTTGATCACGCATATCATCATCGAAGAACGAATCAACAAATACTCCTTTTTTCGTTGTAGGTTCTCTTGAATTTGCATCACTGCGTAAACGTTCCTCTGCAACCAGCGCATAAAGATCATTTATTCCTTTTTTCATTGCTTCAAGCTCATTCATCGGTACAGCATGAATAGCATTATTCACTATTTTTACCCCTTCGCCTTTCTTCCACGTCTGATGAATGTAGCAGAGCAAAAGTTGTCCAGAGGGCGCTTTAGGCATCGATGGTCGCCAAGAATGGGAAATTCCTTTTATTCTCCTTACCACCCCTTTGCTATCGATAGTAATTAAATCAAAGCGGGGCATTTTCCAGGTATAATCAATCAAAACCAAGCTGTTATCAACTGCTCCTTTTACTTTACACCCCTGCTCACTTATATCTTCAGGACTTACATGAGTGCGACAGCGGTAAGTTATTTGATAACTACTTCCAGGAGCTGGTTCTTTGCCGGGTAATGACCAATCAATATTTCCTGCGTTTAGTTTATAATCTACACTATTTTCATAAATAACATTACCTTGTTTAATTTGAATAATTTCAAGTACTGCAGAGTCAGGTATTGGATCAACAGCTCCTGAATATGAACCATGAGTAATGGTAATGGTTTTTTGAACAGTTATATCTACTTTTTTAATTTCACTTATTGGAAAATCATTCACCTTCAGTTCCATTACTCTTTGGCTATTTGGCTGAAAAGTATGTGGTTCTGATTCAACTGATTTTATATCTGGATCTTCATCAAAAGAAATGCGAATACTGTGAGGTAACTCAATCTCATAGCCATCAACATGAGCTTTTCCCTCATTAATTACAAATATTTTTTTTCCTCCTTCCCCCTCTTCCTTTTGCAGGAACATTACTTCAAGGCCATTTACAACGTAGGAACCATTTGCCTCTTTGTCATAACGAGCAAGAGCAGTAGTTACTATATTTGCTTGTGGTGGCGGTGAATGTTCTATCAATACTCCATTTTCAATATTGTAAATTGGGTAAAATTCGCCATTTGTAGAGTTAACAGTAACACTTTCTACTTGGTATCCCCAAATGGTGGAAACTTTAAGCCTTGCAGCTCCTACTTCCTGATAGTTTCTTGTACCAATAGCAGGATCACGAAGATTTTCGTCCTCAAGTTCTGTAATGGTAGATTCTACGTAATAAACACCTATACGCACTGTGGTACTCAGTGGAATAACAAACTCTTTTGCCTCTACTTTTCTCACCGCTCCACGAAGATAGATTTTTCCTGACTCAAGTGTAACTTTACCAGTTTCTCTATCTATAATACAATTGCTTCCTGTTATAACATCGCCATCACGAAATATTGCATCGCCTATGCCTTTAAGCTTAGAGAGAGCATATTCTTGCGTCTCGTTTAATTCTGCTGACTGTAGACCTCTTCCTGCTAGAAACAAGCTTTTTTCGTATTCTTTGTCAGGATTAAAGCGGTTATAATAGCTATTTAAGGTCATCTTTTTTCTCTTTTTCTAAAATGTCACTACAAACGAAAAAGTTTCCCTGGTTGCTGAAGTCCTAATGAGCGGTACTGTATGTTCTAAAACTAATAAGATCCCTGGGTCTTCTATATCTTGTGGTTCAAAATACCTTTGTCCAGGAGGCAATTTTTCTTTTACCCTTGTACCAACCATAACTCCTAGTTCCCTTATCACTTGATTTGCTGCATCCGTGAAATCGAAAGTAAATTTAAGGTACAAATTATTGGTTGGTACATTTGAGGACCTAAACCTCCCTGTTGGAGTCAAAAGCTCTCCATTCTCATCACCTGTGCAAAAGAGAACCTCATCTGCAGTACGTCTGCCAAGTTCATTCAAGAGCTTTATAGAATTTATAGGTTCAGGTGGTGTGCTTTGAGTATATTCTACAGTAACTGCACTATTTGCCGTGATAGAGCTATTTTCCGTAAGTTTTATTACACCAGTACTGCTATCAACTGTATAGTCTATACTTGGCTGATAAATTATTTTTCCTGTAAAAACCCTTACATCTTTAATAGTGTGGTGATCTAGAGCTATTTCACCCTCAACAAAAACTTTTTCGACCTGATGGCTACTTTCCCAATTTGAGTCACCACTGCCCCAGGCAAGATGTAGAGACTGCTCTTTTATACTTGCTGCTATTGCTGCTCTTCCTGACTGTGTGAGAATTGACATTTTTAATTAAGTCTCCTATATTATATATGTACGATGACTTCAAAATTCGTCCGCAAAAATCAAAATATTTTTTTATATCAGAAAAATTTTTTAGGAGAATAGCTCAGCTCCACAGCTAAACTTTCCAACACCACGAGCAAATGGTCCGCTAGGAATGTCAAGCCATTTATCTTCTTTTGAACCAGTAGCCATTCCCTTAACCAGCTTCCGTGCTTGTAACAGCTCTTGAACTATACGCTCCATTCTATCTCTTCCTATACTGTGAAACTCCTCAGGTAGTCTATGCCGCTGTTTATACACTCCTGTACTTCCTGTATGGGTAAATGGATGTCCAGAAATTGCTGCTCGTGTAATTGCAGTTATAAGATGCTGCTTTGAATCTTTTTCGTTCATATTTTTTATTCTTAATCTTTCAGTTATGTCCTCTAACAATCCTGTTTCTTCATTTCTTAAATAAGTGCGTAAAGTGCGATCAGCCAAACCGTTTGCTTTAACAATTGCTCCATAAAATAATGCGTTCTGTCTTACAGATTCTCCTATTGATTTAAAAATTGTCAGTTTAGCTGTATCTTCCACAGACCAAAAAGCGTATGAACACCTAACACCATTAACAAGAGCAGATGTACCTCTAATGGCATCACGTGCTTGCTCAACAGTCGATATAGGTTTTTCACTTTTTGGCTTTCTCATATGATGGGCAGTAATTATTGATGCTCCAGTGCTACCTGCTAAATCAGATAATAAAGACATCAAATAATCGCCTACGGCTGGGTCAGTATTTAAATCAGCATGCACGAATGATGCAAGTGGATCAAATACGATTAATTTTAAGTCTTTTATTTTATTAAGTTGTTTTGTTATCGATTCAAATTCAGGAGAAGTCTCTATAACTTTACCTGAAACACTCTTTATGATTGTAAGTGATCCACTAACATTTGGTAATGGTACAATAAAGAGCCTATCTTTATATTTTAATCTTTCGCATTGCGAATCAAGACGCTCTAAACGACGATGTATTTCACTCATATCATCTTCTGCTGAGAAAATTACCACAGATCCATGTTCAGTAACTAAAGGACCAAAACCACATGGCTGATCTTTTCTACTCGCAACTTTCAGTGCTAAATCAAGCAGAAGCATACCTTTACCAGTATCTCCCATTGCAGCTAGAATAGATGTCACTCCTAAAGGAAATAACCCTTCAACAAGAAACTTTTGCTCTGGTACTGGACCTATAAAACGTTCCACACTCCATTCTTGAATATTAAGAAATTGCTTAACGATGATTTTTTTCGAGTTATTTTCAATGAATTCAGGAATATTCATCTTTTCTTCTATACCATCAGCTGAATCCCATCCTTTTGGTTTATTCTCCGGTATTTCAAGAAGAGTAAGTGATAAAACACCAAGAAAAGTAAGCTTTTTCACAACTTTCTCAGCATATTGTTTACCTGGCTCATCATTGTCTGGCCAAATAATAACATGCTTACCCTTAAGTGGTGACCAGTCTGTTTTTTCTATTGGTGCATTTGCTCCTAACATTGCAGTTGTGGCAGTCATACCTTGCTCTATCAGAGCATCTGCACACTTTTCACCTTCAACTAAAATCACCTTATCAGATTTCATGATACCTGGAATATTATATAAAGGCCTGGTCTCTGGTAGAGTAAAACTAGACCTTTTTACATCAAAAGGAAGATATCTTTTTCCTGAATCAGTGTTATAACGATAAACTGTAACAATCACTTGATCACTTTCATCGTAATAGTTCCATGATGCCGTTGGTTGCCCCAGAGTGTTATTTTTTTCCGAATAACCAATCCACTTAGCAATATCTTCTATCGTATCAGTAAATTGATTTTTTCCAGTAACAGCAGCCCAAAGATCAAAAATATCTCCTCCTTCTTCGGTAGAAAAATCATGCCATAATCCGGCTTTACTGCCAGTTAACTCCACTATCATACTTTGTCCTTTATTGCCTTTTAGATCACCTACATAGAACTTATCACCACGAAAAGTTCCTCTTGGCAGTAAATAAGAAAGACATGACCTTATATTTGATAGGAGTTGAGTTCTTAACTGTTCTTTCTTCCCTAATAATTTATAATGTCCATTTCTTTGTGAACAATAAATATCCATACCTACCTGAAGAATTTTTATGTTCTAGCTATAACGTTAGCAGATTTCCAACATCCATTAATCTTATTGATGAATTTTGTTGGTATAGATCTACCGTTTCTAAGTTCATATACTACTTGTAAGATATTTGTACGTTTATTGGGTTGAAATATTACTATTCCAGATGTATAAAAACTTCTTAAAGCGTTAGCACCAACGAGAGCTTGAAATGGATTCTTTTCCAATGTAGAGGTAGATACTTTTTTGGTGTGATTTGTGATGATTATTCCAGCCATAGGATTAATCTTGGAACGTAGTTTTTCTATTGCATGCTGCAGACCATAGTTAACGGAATTATAAGGAGAATCAATCACAACTAAATCAAACTTTTCCTCTACCATATTTTTTATTTTTTCTATACCTTCTTCATTTAAGGTCAAATTCATCTTGTTCGTCACAATTAAGTTTTCTGTTGCTAAATGAGGAAGTTTGTTGAGTTGTTGTATACGTTCTCTAATGTAATCATATTCCATTTCGTTTTGTAGATAGAATATTTTTAGTGGTCTTGTAGGCTTCATGCCAAGAAATGATCTTCCTGCTGCCAGATGTACTAATAGAGAAAGAAGAAAATGACTTTTGCCAATCTTTGGAGTACCACCTATGACCAAAAGACCACCTGGTGTCAAAATTCTTGGGCCTATTATATCTTTTGGCATTGGTGATTTATCGTTTAAGTAATGGTTTACAGAAAATGCTTTTTCTTCGTTTTGTTTTTCTTGTAATATGGAACTTCTTTCATCTTTACCGTTCAACCATGTTTCAGCAGAATCTATATTACCTTTAACTAAAGTCCAAAGGTCTATTATATTTCCTTTCTTTTCTTCGATCAGGTTGTACCAATTTCCTGCATTTTCTCCTTCCATTTCAACTATTATCTTATTTCCATTTCTACTGCCAATATAGAATTTATCTTGGTAAGATTTGCCTTCAGGTAACAAATAAGATAAACAATCTTTGATGTTATTAATTAATAATGATTTTATTTTCAAAGCATTTTTAGATGAAAAATCCATAAAATTCTCCTTGTTTATTCCAAATTTGTTCAACATATTTTTTAGACGTTTAAAGTCAAGATTAGCCAGCTCACAAACAGTTTCAAAAGGTCGTGAGCGAATCCATTGACAAGCCTCTTTTTTAAGTTTAGGGTTTTTTCCTGCTGCATCCTGAATAGCTCTAGTAATAACAGCAGCCCACAACTTTCCTTCGTCATACTTCAAAATGGCAACCAATCATCTTGAAAACTTTTTTGTAATTCTGGAGTAATAACTGTAGTAATCCTATTTTTATCTCCGTATGTATTATTAGTTTCAACGCCTACTTTTACTGTAAACTCTAAATCGTTGAAATCAGCTATAGAGTTTATTCTTCTAGCGGTAACTGCTTTCTCTGAAGTGTCATTTGCATGAATATTTCTGGATGATTCCAAAATACTACGCAGCATAGAACGTCCAGATTCTCCCCAGATGTCTTCTTCACCTTCTGCTTTGCCATTTTTGATACCTATAATCTGAAAAATCTTGCGTTTTGCATATGGGCCTTCAGTGACGGTAAATTCTACATTTAAATAGATACTGCCAGTAGTGTAGTTTTTAGTGAACCAATTTTCATAACCTCCAGGCTTTATTGCCATTTTTACCTTGACTATTGTACCTTTTGGTATTAAACTGCTTTGCAGTTTCGCGTTATTAAAATCAGTTAAAAAATCTTGTAGCATACGCTCTCCTATAAGTTGACTTTAAAGTGAAAATTAGCTATTCCATTAGCTGCCAATGACCATTTATCTTATCGACAAGTTTATTTTGCACGCGTTCACCATTACGAAGCTCAAATACTATCTGGCGTACACTACTTTCTTCATCATGAGCAAACATCACCATACCAGTACTGTAAAATCCACGTAAAGATCCAGCACCACTTAGGCCTTGGAATGGATCTTCTTCGAGCATCTTTTTTGATAATTTTTTTGTATGATGAGTAAGTACAATACAAGCATCTGGATTGACAGCACTGCGTAGCTTTTCAAGAGTCTTTTGCAGAAAAAACAGCATAGCACTATTGTCATTTTCATTTCCATATTCACTGCTAAAGATGTTACGTAATGGATCTATGGCCAAAACATCAGGTTTAAAGCGTTCATTTACAATCTCCTTAATTTCACTTATTTCATCATGATTAAATGATAAGTGCACTTTTGGCGTAATGATTAAGTTGTTAGCAGCTACATTCAAAAGTTCATTATCAAGTTGTTGCAAACGTTCTTTCATATATTCATATTCAATTTCAGTTTGCATGTAGAAGATTTTCAAAGGTCTATTTGGTGTCATACCGAGAAATGATCTACCAGCAGCCATGTAAACAAGCCAAGAGATCAAAAAGTCGCTTTTGCCAATCTTAGGAGGGCCACCAAATACTAACAAACCTCTTTTAGTTAGAATTCTTGGTGAGATTATATCCTCTGGTATTGGCGATCGATCGTCCAAGTATTCTTTCACACTGAAAAAAGGAATTTTTTGACCAATAGTTAAAAAGTTTTGTAGCATATAATAACCTCCTATATGTTGGGCGTGACAGGTTGAATTGCAAAAGCTTTAGTTTTAATTTTTGTAAGAAGTTTTCCTAGATGCGGTTCTTCAACCATATTAAGGCAACCACTTCGATCTTTAGCAGGATATCCCCAAGAATTAATCGTCTGACAGACAAATGAACGAATTTCTGTACCATCATCTTTCTTGATTCCAACCATGCTAATTACTTCATCAACAATGCCAGGAATTTCACTTGCGGTTTTAGCACCTTCACATTGAGGTAGCCAAGTCGAGCGATTGAAATCATCAAGGTATTGCCCAAGAGTTCCAACTATAATGATGTCTTTATTTGGAATATGTTGAAACTGATTGAGCCAAGCCATCATTTCTTGAGCAAGTAACCCGTAAGCAGCTCTCATATCTTGTTTTCCTGATCTTTCAGAAAAAGCTTCAGGTTGCATTTTTGCCCATAAAAGACATAAACGCGAGGCTACTGTAATACTATCGATAAAAACACATCGATACTTGAGAAACTCCGAAGCAAGCTCTTTGTATTTACTGGATACATGCTCATAGTGTCTTTGGCTATATGCTGAGTCAGATTTTAACGCAGGATTAGGACCACCTATGAGACATGCAATATCTCTTGCCTCATTCCAAGTACGAATACTTACAGAATCCCCTTGCCAATCTTGAACAGCAAGTAAACCTGCCTCAAAATCAAGACAAAGTGTTGGTTCATTTATGGTCTTTAAGAGACTAGTTTTACCTATACCATAAGGACCAAAGATGACCATTTTTATACCTGTTTGAACTTTTAGCCGTTCATTGCTGTTCATTATTTTCATTTTTCTCCCAGTACCTAAATATATATGTACGATGACCTAGGCAATTCGTCCGCAATTTGCAAAAAAAAAATTTTGAGCAAATATAATCGAGAGCTTATAACTTCTCTAAAACTGAGAATTTATCGCGTATTCGTTCTAGTGTGCGATAGATAGTTGTCTTTGGTATTTTGGTTATTACAGAAACTTCAGTAATAGTAAATACCTTAAGTAATTGACATAAATTACTATCTTTTTCAGACAAAGTTGAAATTATATTATTTATATCAGTGCGAATTATCGCTTCGATTTCCGAGTTCCTATGATCTGGAATATCGTCGTTTATATCATCAAAAGTTATATTACGTTTTAGACACAACTGATTGCGTAACATATTGCGAGCACAATAATTAGCTAATCTAGCAACGAAAGTACTAAAACTACTTCTTTTCTCATCGTGCTGGTTCAGATATTGCCAAACCTGACAAAAAAGCTCTTGTTCTATATCTTCGAGACTTTCGTTAATAAAACAGCTTTTGGATTTAAGGCGCGAAGCTTGAAATCTCACATGTTTAACAATTGTAGAATCGATTCCTTGATAAGAATTCTTCATAAAAACTCCAAAAGTTTCATGAATAGAGATTTTTACCAAGACTTTGTATGACTAATTTATTATAAAAAAGTAGTAATAATTTTTTTATCTAAAAGAATAAAATCTTTAAAAATTAAAATAAGATTTAAACGTTTTGATACACTACTGAAGCTACTTTTTCATAGGTAAAAAACTACCAATTTCGTACCTAATTTCTGAGTTACTAATTAGTATTTCAGAAAGCAGTGATCGTTAAGTTATTGATAATATTGTCTTTTTTATGTTCTATTCCTAAAAGCCGTTTCTAAAGTTAAGTGGCTAAAATCGGCCAGTAAAGAGGGTTTACGGATTACTGAAGTCTTATATATATTATATATATATTTAAATACAGGTAAAATATAATATATGATAATATAATAATATAAATATTGGCGTAATATAAGTTATGTAAAATAGTTATTAAGATAAGTAAAGATGAAAAAAACTCAAATGGCAGGATATGAAATTTTTTTTAATTTTTTTTCAAAATTGCGGACGAATTTGCGAGTCATCGTACATATATATTATACAGGGCATTGAACTTTAATTACACAAAGGAGTTTTTGTACGTCAATCTTAACGCTAGATCTCGGCAAGCAAACAGGCTGGGCAATTCTTACAGATGGAGTAATTGAAAGTGGAAGCAAAAGTTTTCATGGTAGCCGTTTCAGTGGAGGTGGAATGTGTTTTTTAAGTTTTCACAATTGGCTTAATTCTTTGAAACATGAGTTCACTGCAGTGTATTTTGAGGAAGTA
Source organism: Wolbachia endosymbiont (group A) of Pipizella viduata (assembly GCF_964028555.1). Classification (NCBI taxonomy): domain Bacteria; kingdom Pseudomonadati; phylum Pseudomonadota; class Alphaproteobacteria; order Rickettsiales; family Anaplasmataceae; genus Wolbachia; species Wolbachia endosymbiont (group A) of Pipizella viduata. The sequence goes on from NZ_OZ034787.1 coordinate 551,104, forward strand.
AGAAGACATCTAGGAACTGATGCAGCTCATTGCTATGGTGGTTTTCTTGCAGTGCTGTCTGCTTGGTGTGAAGAGAACAATATTCCCTACCAAGGTGTTAATGTTAAAACTATAAAACGCTTTATAGCAGGCAAAGGTAATGCAAGTAAGAGTGAAGTTATTGAAGCGATACGTGAAAAAGGTTTTTCACCTAGAGATGATAATCAAGCAGATGCTTTGGCATTAATGTTCTACGTTATGAATCTTAGTAAAGATTTTAACACATTAAAAATACCGTAAAAGTGGGTCCTTTCGGCCATACTGGCGGGTTTGGTGGTGCTGACCTCAGGCCTTCTTTAGCGTCAGAGATATTTTAAATATTAACTTTTTAATTATCAAGGATTTAAATTATATGAATTTAGCAATCCACTATTATCCTACTCGAAATCTAGTCGAATATGAGCGTAATCCACGTAAAAATGACGATGTAGTCAACAGAATGTGTGCTTCTATTCGGGAATTTGGCTTTCGTATACCAATAGTTGCAAAAAGCGATGGAACTGTGGTTGATGGTCATTTAAGACTTAAAGCAGCAAGAAAACTTGGTATGGAAAGTATTCCAGTGGTCTTAAGTGATAATCTAAATGAACCACAAACCAAAGCTTTTCGATTACTGGCAAATCAATCAGCTAACTGGGCAAAGTGGGATAATGAGCTTTTGAAAGTAGAAATTCAAGAATTAGAAGATTTACAGTTTGATCTTAAAATGACTGGATTTGAGCTAGAAAAAGTTCAAAACTTTCTTGATGATTTAGATGGTGAAGAAGAAGATCTTTCTGACTTAGTTGTTGATGACAAAAAAGTAGAAATAACAAAACCAGGTGATCTTTGGATTTTAGGTGATCATCGAATCTATTGTGGTGATAGCTCTGTAGTTGAATCATATAAAGCGCTGTTAGATAAAATGGCAGATATTACTGTTTGTGATCCTCCATATAACGTTGACTATGGTAGCAGTCAAGACAAAAAGATATTAAACGATAATCAAGGTGAAAAGTACGAACTTTTTCTCTATGACATCTGTTCCCATATTTTAGCATATACGAAAGGAGCAATTTACATCTGCGTATCATCATCAGAGTTTTCAACGTTGCAAAAAGCATTTGAGGAAGCAGGAGGGAAATGGTCAACATTTATCATTTGGGCAAAGAATCACTTTACGCTAGGCAGATCTGATTATCAGAGACAATACGAAGCAATGCTCTACGGTTGGAAAAATGGCAATAAACGTGATTGGCATGGAGGTAGAAATCAAAGTGATCTATGGTTTTATGATAAGCCAATACATAACTCACTGCACCCAACAATGAAGCCAGTAGAGCTAATGGAGAAAGCAATAGTTAATAGCAGCAGACCTGGGGATACTGTACTTGATCCATTTAGCGGTTCTGGCAGCACACTGATTGCATGTGAGAGAACAGGAAGAATTTGTAGAACAATAGAGCTAGATTCAAAGTTTGTAGATGTAACCATAAAACGTTGGCAAATATACACAGGTAGGGAGGCAATTCTTTCTGGTACTGGTAAAACTTTTGCAGAAATTCAAGAAGAAAAACAGTAAGAAAAAAGTGGAAGGGATAATGCAAACAGAAATTTAGTAAGCCTGAGTAGTTGTAATATTAATTTACTGGTATATACCGTATTTTAATGAGTTTAGCGTAACAAATAACTTTGGATTAAATGTGATGCACTCAATGAATCAAGCAAAGACGTCAGCTGGAGTAGTAACGTCGCAAACAAGTAATGAAACATCGTTGTTTTCTGAAGAAGTAGAAAATAATGTTTCAGATTCTACACTATCTGTTAAGAAGAGAATTGAATTGTTTGAAAAAGGTACGAAGCAAACACCTATTATTAAGGAGAAACATATGAAGCAAACTTGTGGTAGTCACGATCTGAAGCAGTGCAACACTGAATACAAGGCAGCTTTTTCGAATGTGATTAGAAATGGTAGTGATAGCAGTATTACACTAGAAATGGACGAGGCAGGTGCTGATCAATTTGATGCACTTTCATCATTAGATGAGGGTGAAGACATAGAGGACGAATTTAATGCAGTTTGTGAGGCAAATGGAATAGGATATAACGGTGGATATTATCCTGATCAGTTTAATGTGGCATTCAGCACATCTTCCAACTGCCAAACATATGACAAAATAGATGTGCATGAAGAGGATAGAAAATCAGGGGATAAGCCAAAGTCATCACCTAAAATCGTACAGCAGGACAATAGTAGGAGTGTGGCTCCACCTTCACCTAGAACAGCAAAAAATCATGTGTCAAATGTTATACAGTCTATTGCACCATCAAAATCATCATTAGAAGTAAAATCATATAACGAGGAAAATATAGAGGAACTAGTTAATGCTGATCCTATTTATTCAGAAATAAACGAAGAACTAGCTAATGGCGAGCCTATTTATTCAAAAATAAACCAAGATACAAAATCTCCAAAAAAGGTTTTAGAAGGGAGTGATAGTGGAATAAGTGGTAATAGCTTTGGAGTACAAAGATCAGATCTACAGAAACTGAAAGATAACTCAATATCTGATAGAGAGGGAGCATCAGAAAGGTCATCTATTGACACACTTAGTGATATATCTTCAAATATTTTGCTACATGAAAGTGATCAAACAAATAGTGGAGGAGTGAATTCAGAAACTCCATTAATTAAAAAAGAAAAGAAAACAAATAGAATTTTGCCAAGAGTAAAATATACAGTGCAGCAGAAGGAATTTATAATTTTCGGTATAGCTGCTGTTGCACTTAGCGTTTCTGCAGCTTTGGTATATTTACAGAATAAAGCACAATTAATTGCATTTTTTGCAAACAGTACCATCTATGTGACTATACCAATTCTAGCTGTTGCACTATTGGTTGCAATTAGTCCGATATTTTGTGGAATAAAGCAATTTAGAGATATTGAAGAGTGTCAAGTAGGGAGAAAGAATGCGAATGAAACTTTGAATCAGGTGCTAAAGTATCAACCAAAAGATAAAGTAATAAAATCAGTCAAACTGGAATACAGCAATGGTACTCATTCACATTTTACACTTAACGCTTGGAAGGGTAAGAACAATTTCATTAATATTGACGACAAAGTCATTAGTAGAAGAAATAAAGTAGAATCAGTAATCAAAGATAGGCCATTATTTACAGCATTATTAAGCAGTTTGGTTGCTGCAAATATAGTATGGCCTTTATTACTGTATGTGGAAGGTGGTATTAGTAGTGTACAGAAGTTTTACCATAATGCTTTGATTAATAACGTAGGGCTATCAGTACTTGTAGGCTCGAGTATACTTGCACTATCAATGATATGCCTTGGAGTACATTACTACAGAAAAACAAATTGCACAAATCTTGTATATTGTGAGGAAAGAGTTGAACCAGAAAAAGTTAATGAAAAGTTCATTGAGGAAATAAAGGAAGCAAGAATAAAAGTGCTTGAAGAAAACCATAGTAAAGATGCTAAATGCAGCAGTTTAACGCTAGAGCAAGTAGTGGTTGAATCTCATAACTACAAAGATGTAATTTATAGTATTAGTTGAAAATAGCCAAATTTCACCATATAAAAAGAAAGCAGCTATAAACCGGAGTACTTCGCTTGATGTTAGTAAAGTATCTCTAAAACATTGGAAAGTATAAACAGGTAAGGAATTGCTGATATTGGCAAAACCTTTTCAGAGACTCAAGAAGAAAACTCGTAAAAAATAGGCAAAAAAAAGTGAAAATCACGCAAACAGAATGGGCAAAAGAACTAGGATTTTCAAAGCAATATGTCTGTTATTTAGTAAGAAAAGGAATAGTTGAGTTGGAGGATGGTTTGGTAAATAGAGAACAAGCAAATGAAGCGGTGGCAGCAATAAGAGATCCAAGTCAGCCACTTAGGAGGAAAAATCCAGAAAACGAAAATACAAGTAACCTTTCCACGATGTTGCTAAAAACTAGAATAAAAAATGAAATGGAACGAGGTAAACTGCTTGAGGCGAAAGCTAAAGCTGAGATAGGAGAACTTGTAGCAGTAGAGGAAGTAAAAAATGAAGCATTTAATGTAGCAAGAGTTGTCCGTAATAATTTACTTAATATTCCGAATAGAGTTTCAGCACTACTTGCATCATTGAGTGACACTGAAAAGATTCATATGGCGCTCACTGAAGAGATTACAAACTCACTTGAAGAATTATCTAACACTAAATTTTAATAATGTCTGCTCACTTAAGTTTAGAATTAATAAAGTGCCTCATTAATCAACCTGGATTAGATGTTAATGTTAGAGGATTAAATGGAAAAACCCCACTACATTGCGCTATAGAATTTGACGAATTAAGCATGGTAGATCTGCTACTCACGAAGAAGAACATTAATCCTTTCGTAGAAGATAATGATGGTAAAACATCTCTTGACTATGCTAAAGAAGGGAAAAAAGCAGAAATATTACAAGCGCTAATTAATAACAAATACGGGTCAGAACAAGATAGCTTACTTCATTTGGCCGCAATGATAGGTGAAGTTAATGCAGTGAGATATTTGATCAGAAAAGGTATTGACGTTAATGCACGAAATGCTCTGCATCATACTCCATTACATCTAGCAGCAGGCATAGGACATGGAAATGTTGTCAAAATTTTAGTAGAAGAAGGAAAAGCTGAAATAGATGTCTTTGATGCACGAAATCAGACACCAATGCACTATGCAGTTAATAATAAAAAGTTGGAGATAGTAAAGTTACTGCTGAAGCTTGGAGCAGATGTAAATAGCGCGCGCATAGGACAAAACTCAATGAAATTGTCACCTGTTCATATAGCTGTAAGTAATACTAATTACGATGAAAGAGACTTATGTCTTGATATTCTCAAATGCTTAATAAAGGAGCCTAATGCTCAAGTCAATTTGCAAGACTACGAAAATAAAACACCACTACATTACGCTGAAAGACTTAAAACAATAGAAGTTTTACTAACGCGAGAAGATATAGACCCTCTGGTAAAAGACGATAGCGGCAAGACACCATTTGATTACGCTAAACCTGAGATAAAGAAGGCTTTGGTGAGTAATAAATACGGTTCTGAAAAGAATAGTCTACTCCATTTAGCTGCACAAAGAGGAGAAATTGAGATTGTAGATGCAATTTTAAAAGAAGAAATCAATATTGATATTGTAAATAATAAAGGTCTATCACCGATTTACCTTGCTGCTGAAAAAGGGCATTTACATGTAGTAAAGTTATTGCTGAAAAAAGGAGCAAATTATACACCTGTTTTGCACTTAGCAATCAAATCAAACAATTTAGAGTTACTTAAAGTTTTGTTTACTGAAAAAAATGGGTCTTTGCTCTGCAGAGATACCGTTGTTAATTTTCCAACCCTTCATAATAAATATATAGCACAGAGAGAAATAGCAGATAAAAGGACGAAAAAACATAATAATATTATCTGCATCTATACTACAGTCAGCGCAACAGCAGTAGCAGTATATATAGGGTTGATAACAACAACAATAAGCAGTGCAATCATTTTTGCAACAATAACAGGGATATTTGCGCTTGTTATAGCAATAATGATAAGTGAGGTGAGCAAAAGATATATAGAAAACGAATTTTAGAAAAAGGTGTTTATGGAATTGGAGGAGTGTGGAGGAATAAACTCTACTGTTAACAATATTGAGATAGAACCAATTATGAGTAGATGCAGACAATGATATACGCTAGAGCTTTTTCTGAAGGTTTAAGACCAGATCCGCAGCTTAAAGTATCAGAGTGGGCAAATGAGTATCGAGTTTTAGCAGCAACTGCAGCATCAGAGCCAGGTAAATGGAGAACGGAAAGAACTCCTTATTTAAAAGAAATCATGGATTCACTTTCTCCGTCCTCACCAACAGAAAAAGTAGTATTCATGAAAGGAGCGCAGATTGGGGGAACAGAAGCTGGTAACAATTGGATTGGCTACATCATAGATCAGACTCCTGGTCCAATGCTGGTAGTACAGCCAACAGTTGAAATGGGAAAACGTTGGTCAAAAGGAAGATTTGCGCCGTTAATAGAGAGTACGCCATGTTTAAAGAGTAAAGTAAAAGACCCAAGGTCAAGAGACTCAGGCAATACTGTACAAAGTAAGGAATTTCCAGGTGGAATTGTAGTAATAACTGGAGCAAACAGCAGTGTAGGACTGAGATCTATGCCAGTAAAGTATCTCTTTCTTGATGAGATTGATGTGTATCCAGGAGATTCAGGAGGAGAAGGAGATCCAGTACTGCTTAGTATTGCTCGAACTAATACATTTGCACGTCGAAAGATTTTTTTAGTATCGACACCAACGATTCATGGAATAAGCAGAATTGAGAAAGAATTTGAAGCAACAGATAAGAGATACTTTTTTGTACCATGTCCACATTGTAATTATTACCAAATATTAAAATGGCCACAAATTAAATGGGAAGATAAAAATCCAAATACAGCACACTATATATGTATAGAATGTGGTGAAAAGATAGAAAATCATCAAAAGACAGAGATGCTTGAACGTGGAGAATGGAGACCTACTAATAGAGTAAAAGGTGAGAAAAAAGGATTTCATCTTTCAAGTCTTTATAGTCCAGTTGGGTGGTATAGCTGGACTCAAGCAGTAGAAGATTTTCTCCATGCAAAAGAAAGTGAACAATTACTAAAAGTTTGGATAAATACCACCTTAGGAGAAACTTGGGTAGATAAAGGAGAAGTACCAGACTGGAAGCAATTATTTAACAGGAGAGAATTTTTTCCCGTAGGCACAGTACCTAGGAGAGAAGTGGTACTTACTGCAGGAGTAGATGTCCAAAAAGATCGGTTAGAAGTAGAAGTTGTAGCCTGGGGAAAAAGCCGCGAAAGTTGGTCAATAGACTACCGAGTATTTGAAGGAGATACAGGAGGTAGAGAAGTATGGAAAAAGCTTTCGGAGCTCCTCAATCATCATTTTATCGGTAAAAATGGGCTTGAATATATGATAAGTATGATGGCAGTAGATGCTGGATATGCAACGCAAGAAGTATATAACTGGGTAAGAGGTCATCAAGGATCTGGAAGAGTAATGGCAGTCAAAGGTGTAAATAAAGCCCTAGTGCCACTTAGCAGCCCAAGTAGAGTAGATATAACAGTTGGTGGTCAAAAGCTGAAAAGAGGAATAAAGCTATGGCCAGTAGGAGTATCGATATTAAAGTCAGAGCTTTTTCAATTACTTAATATTTTAAAAGAAGAAGAAGGAAAAGCTCTACCTGGATATTGTCATTTTCCGGAGTATGCACCTGAGTATTTTAAGCAGCTAACGGCAGAGCAATTAGTCAGCAAAGTAGTAAAAGGATATACAAAACAAGAGTGGCAAAAGGTAAGAGAAAGAAATGAAGTACTAGATTGCCGAATTTATGCAAGAGCTGCATCTATTGCGCTTGGAATCGATCGTTGGCCAGAGAGTAAATGGAATAGTTTAAGTGAAAAACCAGAAAGTAAAAAGCCTAAAAAAGTAAGACAGAGTAAGTGGTTGGAAAATGTATAACGAAGAGTATTTGTTTCAAGTTGAACAAGCAATAAAAAAACTGCAAAACGGAGAGCGAGTAGTATCAATTGCATATGGTGACCATGTAGTTCGGTACGGGGAAGTTCAGATAAAAGATTTATTGAACTTAAGACAACGTATTAAAGCTGAACTGAAAACCGTAGCCAAAAGAAAGATTATTTTTTCAACAAGTAAAGGAATTTTATAAATGCTACTAAAAACCTTCAAACAATTATTCTACAAGCCAAAAATCAAAAGTTCTGCTTGGGATGCAGCAGGCTTAGGGAGAAGATTTTTTCACTTTCAACCAGAGTTAGGAAGTATAAACAATTTGCTGTCTCAAAGCCTTGAAACTTTACGTAGTAGATCACGTGATATGGTGAGAAAAAATCCATATGCAGCAAATATCATTGATACAATAGTAAGTAACTCTATTGGAACAGGAATAAAACCACAATCAAAAGCAAGAGATGGAGAATTTCGAAAGAAGGTGCAAGAATTATGGCTAAAATGGACAGATGAAGCAGACAGTAACGGAGTAAGTGATTTTTATGGATTACAAGCTCTAGTATGCAGAAGTATGATAGAGGGAGGAGAATGTTTTGTACGTTTAAGAACGAGAAAGCTGGAAGATAGATTTTCTGTACCATTACAACTGCAAGTACTTGAGTCTGAACATTTAGATAATAAAACAAATCAAACTTTAAGAAATGGTAATGTAATAAGAAACGGGATTGAGTTTAACAGGCTTGGGCAAAGAGAAGCATATTACTTATTTAGAGAACATCCAGGAGAAGGGTCATTTGGCGAATCAGTGAGAGTACCAGCAAACGATGTTTTACATATCTATAAACCACTGAGACCTGGGCAAATTAGAGGAGAGCCATGGCTTTCGAGTATACTGCTAAAGCTCTATGAACTTGATCAATATGATGATGCAGAATTAGTGAGAAAAAAGACAGCAGCGATGTTTGCAGGGTTTATTACAAGGCTCGATCCTGAAGCAAATATTTTAGGAGAAGGTGAAAGTAATGAGCAAGGAGTAGCACTATCAGGTTTAGAGCCAGGAACAATGCAGCTTTTAGACCCAGGAGAGGACATAAAATTTTCAGAGCCATCAGATGTTGGAGGAAGTTATGAAGCATTCATGAGACAGCAACTGAGGGCAATAGCAATAGGCACAGGAATAACATATGAGCAACTAACAGGAGATTTAACCGGTGTTAATTATTCATCAATCAGAGCAGGATTAATAGAGTTTCGTCGTAGATGCGCTATGCTGCAACATAACATTATGGTATTCCAATTTTGCAGACCAGTATGGAGTAGATGGCTAGAACTTGCCACTTTATCTGGAGAGCTTTCTACAACAGATAATCAAGTATTTAAAGATGTAAAATGGATACAACAGGGATTTGATTGGGTGGATCCACTGAAAGATCAGCAAGCACAGCAAATGGCAGTAAGGAATGGCTTCAAAAGTCGAGCAGAAGTAGTATCAGAAATGGGTTACGATGTAGAAGAAATTGACCAAGAAATAGCAGAAGATCAAAAGCGAGCTAATTCTTTTGGACTTTGTTTCGATTCTGATGTTAATCATAAAAGGGGAGGAAGTGGTGTGGATAAATAAACCAGTAATGGTAGAGAGAAGAAGCTTTGAACTACTATCATTATATAACAGCAAACAACCTATCTTTAAGAACTTAAAGCATTTTCATATAAACCCAAAAGGAATAGCAATAATACGTATTTATGGAGTTTTGACAAAAAAAACAGAAGCTTTTGATCATATTTTAGATATGACTTCGTATGAAAATATTCATGAAGAGATAGAGAGCGCTTTAGAAGATAAAAGCATAGAGACGATTCTACTTGACATAGACAGTCCAGGAGGGGAAGTAAACGGTGTCTTTGACCTAGCTGATTTTATTTATGAATCAAGAACAAAAAAGAGAATTATTGCAATAGCAAATGATGATGCATATTCTGCTGCGTACGCTATAGCCTCTAGCGCTGAAAAGGTATTTGTGAGTAGAACTTCAGGAGTAGGAAGTATTGGAGTAATAGCAAGTCACATAGATCAAAGTAGGTTTGATGAAAGGCAAGGTATTAAGTATACCACAATCTTTGCTGGTAGTCGAAAGAATGATTTAAACCCACATGAGCCAATGACGTCTGAAAGTCTGGGAAGCTTACAAAAAGAAGTAGACCGACTATATGAAATGTTTTTGCAGCTAATAGCAAGGAACAGAGGTCTTTCAATTGAAAAGATTCGATCAACAGAAGCAGGTCTATATTTTGGCGAGAAAGCAGTAGAAATAGGTGTTGCAGATGGAGTTACAACATTTTTTGAATTTATCAATAATCATAGGAGTGTTAGTATGACAACTAATGAGTTAACTGATGAAGGCTACGAAAACTGTCGTAGAGAAATTTTAGAGATAATAAGATTATGTAATATGTCAAAGATGCCAGAAAAGATAGGAGAATTTATTGAGCAAAGCGTAAGTGTTGAACAAGCCAGGGAAGTTTTAATGGAACTGCTAGCAGAGCGAACGAAGAAGACAGAAATACTGAGTGCAATACCACAGAATTCAGGAGAAGATTTAATGATACAGGTAGCAAGAAGTCGTAGGAGTTAAAGTATTTTTATAACCGCCGTATATAGCATTGATAAAAGCGGCGGTAAGAAGTTAAGGAGAGAAATTTATGAGTTGTATAAGCGAACAAAATAATCTAGGTGACTTATTAAAGTATGAGGCATCAAGTCTATATTCAAGAGACCAAATAACTGTAGCGAAAGGTCAAAATATTAAACTTGGTACAGTAGTTGCCAAGAAGACAGATGATGGTTTTATTAGAGTGCTGAACCCCACTGGAACAGACGGCACACAAACAGCAGTAGGAGTAATTACAACCGATATACATAGCAAAGATTCTGATATGAAAGGAGTAATTATTACTCGCAGTGCAATGCTAGCAGATCATGCAGTTGTGTGGCCAGCAAATATCACTGAAGAGCAGAAAACTGCAGCAATAAAGCAACTTGAAGGACGAGGGATCATTATCCGCAAGGGAGCTTAAAAAAGCTATTAAAAACACAAAAGGGGGAAAAGAAAAAATGCAAAATCCATTTACAAATACAGCATTTAGCATGACGGCACTAACAAATGCGATGAATATATTGCCGGTAAATTATGGACGTGTTGAAAATTTAAATTTATTTCCAAGTAGATCAGTAAGGTTTAGACATATTACCATAGAAGAACATAATGGAGTTTTAAGCCTATTGCCAACACAAGTACCCGGAGCACCAGCAACAGTAGGAAAAAGAGGAAAAAGAAAGGTAAGAACGTTTACGATTCCACATATTCCACATGATGATGTAGTGTTACCAGAGGAAGTACAGGGAATAAGGGCATTTGGATCAGAGAGTGAACTTAAAGCGCTGGCAGATGTAGTAACGGATCATTTGCAGCTAATGAGAAACAAACATGCAATAACGTTGGAGCATTTGAGAATGGGAGCGCTGAAAGGAATAATTTTAGATGCTGATGGGTCAGAATTATTAAATTTGTACAACGAATTTGAAATAACACCAAAAGTAGTAAATTTTGCACTGGGAACAGCAACAACAGATGTCAAGCGTAAGTGTCTGGAAGTACTCCGGCATATAGAAGATAATCTAAGTGGTGAATATATGACCGGAATTCATGCCTTGGTAAGCCCTGAGTTTTTTGATGCACTAACTTCTCATGCAAAAGTAAAAGAAGCATATGAAAGATGGCAAGAAGGTGCGGCGCTAAGAAATGATATGAGGTCAGGATTTGCGTTCTGTGGTATAATGTTTGAGGAATATAGAGGACAAGCAACTGACCCTGAAGGAACGGTGAGAAGATTTATAGAAAGAGATACAGGACACTGTTTTCCAGTAGGAACAGCAAGTACATTTACAACATATTTTGCACCAGCAGACTTTAATGAGACAGTAAATACTCTTGGACAGCCACTCTATGCAAAACAAGAGCCAAGAAGATTTGATAGAGGAACTGATTTGCATACGCAGTCAAATCCTCTGCCAATGTGCCATCGTCCGGCCGTTTTAGCGAAAATAGTAACAACATAGTAGGGTCCCCACATAGAAAACTCTATTTATGACCTTAAAAATATACCATAAAAATATAAGATATGCAATATGTTTAAAATAATATGTAAAGACTTTTAGAGAAAATGGTATGCAGGAAAATATAAAGAGATTATTAAAAGATTGTCTTATCCATTTAGGAGAAGTGGCTTTATATAAATCAAAGGATAAGTCATATATGGTAAAGGTATTAAAGCAACAGCCAGATAAATTATACGAGATAGGTGAAGGACAATTTGTAGGAGAAACTTTATTGCTGGAAGTAAGTGTGTTTGATGTATTAAAGCCAATGGTAGGAGATATTTTTGTTATTGGTAACTGTAAGTATAAGATGCACTCACCACCACTTAGAGATAAATCTGGAATGATCTGGCGAATCGAAGCATCTGGGGTGTAAAATGTCTATTCATATAGAAGTTAATAGTAATGAGGTAATAGAAAGTGTAAATGCTAAAAGAAGAAAAATAGAATTAGCAATAGTGAGAGCATTAAACAGAACGGCACTATGGTTAAAAGCGCAAGCAGCTAAGGAAATCAGTGAGGAAAAGAAGGTAAAATTAAGTTTGATAAGAAAGAGATTAAGAATTTTTAAGGCGAAAACTAGCAGATTAGAAGTGTTAATTAGAGCAAATCTCTATGACATTAGAGCATCGACAATTGGCAAAATACAAAAAACAAGAAGAGGATCGAAAGTAGGAAAGCATGAGTTTATAGGAGGATTTGCAGCAGTTATGCCAAAAGGAAATAGCGGTATTTTTAAACGTGAAGGAAGGGCAGCATTGCCAATAAAGGAAGTTAAGTTGCCACTGAAACCTGAGGCTTCAAGGATAATAGGGAATCTTGTTAATTATGAAGTTGAAAAGGTATTTGAAAAATATTTTATACATTACATGAGTTAAATTATATGCATGACAAAGTTCTGGAAAGATTTACATCAAGCAATTTGCAGCACACTGAAGGAAGAAATACCGGCTATACAGACATGTGAAATTTATCCAGCAATAAGAAAAGAATTATTAGCGCCAGCGGTATTTGTGGAACTTAGTGGCTTTGAAAAAGGACATGATCCAGGAACAGAAGAATTAGCGCTGAAAGCAAGATTTGAGGCGAGGATTGTAGTTGATGGAACAGTAGAGGATTCCTCGGTAGTTGTTAGAACATTAGCTGCTGAGGTTGCGAGAGTAGTAAATAAGAATACTTGGAATATGAAAAATATTTCACCAGGTGAATTTATATCTGCAGAAATTGACGGATTTAGGCCAGAATTGGATGCTTATCTTGTGTGGCTAGTTGAATGGTTTCATGAGGTACGCGTGGGTAAATCAGTATGGTCAACTGGCATAATGCCACATGTTATTGAGATAGGTGAAGTGCATGTTAGACCATAGTTTTGCAATTTCAGAGCTAAATAGAAAATTAGCGAATATTATCCGTATTGGATTGGTGAAAGAAGTAGATTATGAAAAAGCAAAAGTAAGAGTGAAAATAGGAGATATTGTAACAGATTATCTGCCATGGATAACAAGCAAAGCAGGAAAAGATAGAGATTGGTCTCCTCCAGATATCGATGAACAAGTAATGGTATTTTCTCCTCTTGGTGAACTATCATTAGGAGTGGTATTAGGAGGAATATATCAGGAAAAATACTCTGCACCAGAGAATAAAAAAGAAATAAATAGTGTGAAGTTTCAGGATGGAACAAGATTATTATATGATAAAGAGAAGCATCATTTAGAGATTGAAGTAGTAGACAAAATAACACTGAAAGCTGGGGAATCGAGCATAGAGATGACGAAGAGCGAAATAAAACTGAAAGCAGATAGAATAAACCTTAATTAAATGAATAAATCGGTTGTACGAGTAGGAGATTATTGTGTAGAAGTAACACCGCATTTTTGCATTAGTGGGAGTAACAATGTTTTTGTAAATGGTAAGCCAATGTGCAGACAAGGAGACAGTTTTAGTGAAGGAAGAGCATTAACTGAAGGATCAAAAACAGTTTTTTCAAATGGTCTTGGTATAGGAAGAGTAGGAGATATAGTTTCATGTGGGTTTAAAGTAATAAAAGGCAGTGAAAACGTGTTTGCAGGCTAAAAATGAAAGGGATGGACTCCAAAACAGGAAAAGAATTAGAAGGAATAGAACATCTGAAACAATCAATAATTGATATACTGACCACTCCTATTAACAGTAGAATAATGAGGAGAGATTATGGGTCAAGACTATTTGAATTAGTAGATAAGCCAATAAATAGAGATTTAACTTTGGAAATCTATTCAGCAGTAGCAGAAGCTCTACAAAGGTGGGAGGAAAGATTTAAGCTAGAAAAAGTAAAAATGACAGAGGTGAAAGAAGGAAAAGTAACGCTTGAACTAGAAGGATTATACTTACCAAGCGGGAAAAACATTCATTTTGATGAAATTGTAGTTTAAAGATGCAACAGCTAAATATTGTAGAAAAGCTGAGTTATGAAGAAATCTTTTCGAGAATGAAAGAAGAGTTAGTCCGTAGAGATGAAACCTTTTCAGGATTAGTAGAATCGGATCCAGCAATGAAGGTATTAGAAGTAGCAGCATCGAGAGAGTTGTTACTCAGACAAAGGATAAACGAAGCTGTAAAAAGTAATTTATTAAAATTTGCAACGGGAGAAGATCTTGATAATTTAGCTGAGTTTTATGGAGTGGAGAGACAAAAAGAAGAAGATGATGAAAGACTTAGAAAGAGGGTAAAAGCAAAAATAGCAAGTTGGTCAACAGGAGGAAGTAAGGAATATTATAAATATCATGCACTGTCAGCAGATAGTAGAGTACAAGATGCATTAGTAGAATCACCCATACCAGGGAAAGTACAAATTTCAATTTTATCAACAAAGTTATCTACAGCATCAGAAGAACTACTTGAAATTGTAAAAAAGCAGATTACTAGAGATGATATAAGGGTATTAACAGATGCAGTAACAGTGATTGGTTGCAATATTATGGAAATAGATATTCACAGCAGAATGAGCATAAGTCCTGTAATATCGAAGGAGGAAATCAAGAAGCAGTTCATTAAGAAGTTTGAAGCAAATAGAAGGCTGGGATGGAATGTTACAAGATCTTGGATAATAGCAAATTTGTTTGTAGAGGGTGTAGAAAACGTAGAATTAATCGAGCCAAGAGAGGATGTTGTGGTTCTGGGGAATGAGTGTGCAGTGCTTGGCTACGTCAAGTTAGATAGGATTTAAAACGTATTTTTTTGTTTTGTGGAATCGAAAAAGTTTCACCAGTGAGGGGATTGCGTGCAATAAGTGGTTTAAGGTTTACTGGATAAAAATGACCAATGTTAGGGAGACGAAAGTATTGATTTTCTTCCAGAAGTTGTAACTTGTTTTTTAAAGTATGGATAATATGGTTAAATATTATGGAAAGTGTTTTCGATATTAAGAACATCTTTATTTTTGATCAGTTCTGCAATGATCTCTTGCTTACTCATAAGCTACCTAAATAAAGGAAATTAAAGCAACTTGAAAGAAAAGACAAATGAAAAATTTATTACCACCAAACGCAACAAAGCAAGAACGAGCACTGGTTGATGCAATCGATTACAAAGTTGATCCAAGTTGCATCAGGGGATTTAAATTTAGTCTTAAAGATGAAATACTGCCGTGGATAATAGAAGAATATGGTTTAGAAGAGATACTGCGTTGGGTAAAAAATAAAAGAAGAGCTATAGTAGAAGGAGTAAAATTTCAAAGACTGCGAGGAACACCTGCTTCACTCAAAATAGCTCTCAAATGGGCAAATATAGAAGATATTACAATTATCGAAGAACCACCTGGTAAACATTTTTTTGAACTGCAGATAGGGATAAAAGATGTTCCAAATGACTTTTTTGTAGATGCGGTTGTAGAGCTTGCAAAACTATCATTACCAGCAAGATCAAGGCTAATGAAGATTTTTAATGACTACTATAACGTTGATAGGTTTATATTAGATGAAAGTATATTCGGCAGCTTATTATCAGACTATTCAGGTAGAAAAGTTGAAAAAGATGGACCAGTGTTATCGTTTGGAAGAATAAATTTTTTCAGTTCTAGAGGTCCGTTAGTAGAGATTGTAGACAACTATTTAAGAGAGCATTATGAACAAACATTTAGTAATGACATATATCGATTAGATGTAGCAGTACTTGGAGAAACAGAGCCTCACACAAAGGATTACAAAGGCATCTATGAAAGGAGTCATCAGTGGTACAATTTAAAAGCACTATATCCATTACCACAAAGTTTATTACCAGAAATAAAGTTTGCGAAAGCGCAAGTTATATTATCGGACAGTTGGAGCTTAGGAGAAATAAACGCATGTTTTCCAGTAAGTAGTGTAGAGGAAAGAGGGAATAAATTTGTATTGGGAAGCGATAAACTTTCAGGGCAACATTGGAGTTTAAAACACAAGCCAATTTTAGAAAGATTCAGCATTATCCATCGTTACAAATTAGAAAATTATACAGATCAGAAGGTCAGAAAATATGTTTTAGCAGAACACAACGTTTACTATAAAAATGACTCAGATTCAGAGCAAAAAGACTCAATACACGAATTAGAAAAGCACATTTTAGTATTTTATCCAGGAGTACTGAAGTGGCACGAACATCGACATTTGCACAGAAGTTGGAAAAATAGTCAAGTAATATGTATAATAAGCTAAGTACTTATATTTAGATCCTCATATATTATATTAATAATAGGTAAAAGTATATGAAATAAAAAGAAAAAGACTTGCTTTCTTATGCTAAAACGGACATGACTTGAATAGCGGCAGGTAAATATAAGAAATTTGTCTGGCGCTAGAAAAGCTAATTTTGTGAGGTATGAAATGAGTTTTAGCAAGAGTAAGTTTTTTAAAGAAGTATCAAGTAACGGGTTTAAAAACATTAATAAAAGAAATGAAGAAGGAGAGACGATCTTGCATCAAGCAGTAGAAATCTCTGATTATAAAACAGTGAGGTTATTAATAAAAAAAGGAGCAGATGTTAATGCAAGAGATAAAAATGGTTATACACCTCTGCACTGTGCAGTATTTGCAAAAAGTTTAGAAAATGTAAAAGTGCTGCTAAGAGAAGGAGCAGAAGTAAATGCCACTCAATATGTCACTGGATGTACGCCACTGCACTCTGCGTGCAAAATAGGAGGAGCAGGAGTTGAAATAATAAAAGAGCTGGTAAAGGCCGGAGCTGAAGTTAATCAACTGAATAAGTACGGTGCAACACCAATGTACTATATCTGGGAAAGTGAAAAGTATCGTCTATGTGATAGCAAAGAGAGTGAAAAGGCGAGTAAATTTTTGAGAGAAAAAGGAGGAATAACAAAAAGTAGAGAACTGACGTGCTATGGAATAGAGGGGCTAGTGGGAGAAATAGCAGACATGTTGAATGGAAGCTACATGCCGGAGCTAAAAATAATAGAGATAGGAGAAATAAGGAGGAGAGACAAATCGCTAATAAAGAAAGAATGTCAAAATTTAGCAAGCAAGATAATCAGCCAAGTGAATGCAATGATAGATGAGGTGGTAAAAAGGAAGGCTTAGGTTTAAAGAAAAGGTGGGGTAAGTTATGGTAAAGCTGGGTAAAAAAGAGGAGTCACTATTAGAGAACTCGTTTAAAAATATTTATGAAAGAGACGAAAAAGGAAGAACAGCTCTACATTATGCAGTAGAGGTAAAAACAGTGAGGTTATTAATCGAAAAAGGAGTAGATGTGAATGCAGCAGATGTAAGAGGACATACAGCACTGCATCTAGCGATAACGGAGAAACGTCTAGAAACAGTTAGAGAATTGATAAAATCAGGAGGGAATGTAAATGCTGAAGAGTATGGCAATAAATGCACTCCGCTGCATCTTGCATGTATGGTAGGAGAAAAAGAAATAGTGGAGGAGCTAGTAAAAGCAGGGGCTGAAATAGAGCAAGCAGATAAATTTGGAATAACAGCGATGGATTATGCGAAAAATAGCAAAGAAATAGCCGAGGTATTAAAGAAAGAAACAGAGAAAATGGAAAGTTTGTTAAAAAAATAAGAGTCGTATCAGAAAGCGCAACAGCAGTTGGTAAAGGAAGGGCTAGACCAAATTTGAAGGCTGTAGCTGATAAAAGTTGGTCTTTTTCATAAGAGTAAATGGATTGATGGAAAAAAGGAGTGGTAAGGCTCCTTGCACTACAAAAACATTTGCAGGAGAAACTATGAGAAAAAGAACATTAACTTGCCGATACGAGCCAGATGAATTAGCGGAACAACATCTAGCAGACGCCTATGAGCTGTTACTAAGGTATGCGGTAAAAAGAAACAATGAAAAGGAGATAAAGAAAAATGATAACAGTGGCCTTATATGCAAGAGTTTCATCGAAGAGTCAAGCGCAGAACAATACAATAGAGAGTCAAATTGCCGAGCTCAAGCATAGAATTGCTGCAGATAAGCATGAGTTATTGAATGAGTATGAATTTAAGGATGATGGGCTTAGTGGGTGGAGTTTAGAACGTGAAGGTTTAGATGCATTACGTGATAAAGTAGGAGAAGATCAAATTGATAAAATTTATATTCATTCACCTGACCGACTATCAAGAAAATCTGCACATCAAATGATATTACTTGATGAATTTGAAAAAGCAGGAGTAGAAGTAATATTCTTAAATCATAAGACTGAAAATAATCCAGAGTCTAAATTGTTATTGGGAATGCAAGGATTAGTGGCAGAATATGAGTGTACAAAGATTATGGAACGTAGTCGTAGGGGAAAACTCCATAGAGCAAAAAAAGGCTGTGTAAGTGTAATTGGCATTGCACCTTTTGGTTATAATCGTATAAAGCATGTAGATAGAGAAAAGACAAAGTTTGAAATAAATGAAGAGGAAGCAAAAATAGTAAAGCAGATATTCATGTGGGTAGGGCAAGAGAGAATAAGTATAAGGGAAGTGATACGTAGACTAAGAGATAAGTCAATTAGAACAAGAACTGGAAAGAAGGTGTGGTGTCCAATAATAATTTGGAAGGTGTTAAGAAATCCAGCATATAAAGGACAAGCAGCGTTTGGTAAATTAAAGAGGGTTGAAAAAAGAGAAAGAAATAAACAAAAGGTTTCTATCTGTCGCACAGATGAGGACAGCTGGATTTATATACCAGTACCAAAAATAGTTGATGAAGGGTTATTTAATAAAGTACAAAAGCAACTGGATGAAAATAGAAAAAGAGCAAGGATGCAGAGAGAGGGAGGAAAAAAGAAATATCTATTACAAGGTCTAGTTGTGTGTCAAAACTGTGGATATGCGTATAGTGGTGCACAATGTGGAGTTGAGGGAAAAAAGTTTAGCTATTATCGCTGTAGTAGTACTATACGTATTACTGATGGTAGGGAGAAGTGTACTAATAAATTGGTCCGTACAGATATGTTAGAAACAGCTATATGGGAAAAGGTGAAAAATTTACTAAAAAACCCAGAGATAATAAAAAATGAGTATCACCGTAGAATTGCAGAAAATAAAAATGATGAATCATCAGATAAGAAGCTTGCAAGAAGGGAAAATCAAATAAAACAAGGCATCGAAAAGTTAATGGAAGACTATTATAGTCAAGAAAATGTAGGAGATAAAGGATATATAAGTGAGGAAGAATTTAAACAGACGATGAAAAGAATGAGGGAACGCTTAAGAGGGATAGAAGAAGAGAAGAAAAAGGTAGTTGATCAAAAAGCAATAGAGAAGGGAATGAACCTTATCATCAACAGTATAAAGAGTCTTTATTCCAGTGTAAAATCTAATTTGGAACAGCTAGATTGGCAAACTAAGCGTGGCATCATTAAAGCATTAGTAGAACGAATTCAGATTGGTTATGACCAGGTAGAAGTGGCGTTTAGAATCGAAGAACCAGCACAGGATGGAGAGATTTTTAATTTGCAACATTGTACTGGACGTCATGATAAGGGCGCTGGCGGAGTTTGTCAAGCAAGTTTTTTCGTTTCTACTTGGGTAACATCTTTGTGTTTTAGGCAACTGCCTTCGAAAACAGATGCCCCGGGTTATTCCAGATTTACTCACTTTCTTTCCCGTGAATTCCCTTTGAAGTCGAGTATTGAAAATTGACTGGAGAGTTGTGGATTACTTTGTATATGTCATAACAAGCCATGGCACTCTCGGCAAAACCACTTAATATTAACTTTAGTTTGCCTGAATAAGTAGCTATATCTCCGATTGCATATATTCTATCTCTACTGGTTCTAAGTGTAGCTGGGTCGACAATTATGCGGCCATGTTCTAACTCTATACACCAACTGTTTATTGGACCAAGATTCATTGACAATCCAAAAAATGGCAGCAAAGAATCAGCGGATATTTCTTTTTCTTCCTTAGAGGCAATGTTTTTTACTATCACTGCGCTCAACTGCCCATTACCTCCTGCTAGTTCGTGTAATTGATATGGCACTACCAGTTCTATCTTTCCATCATTTTCAAGTGATTCTAATTTATTTCTAGTTTCAGGAGTGCAGCGAAATTCCTTTCTTCTATGTATCACATAAATTTTCTTTGCAACTTTAGAAAGTTCTACAGTCCAATCAGCTGCAGAATCACCCCCCCCTGCAATGACTATAGTTTTGTCCTGAAAATCAGAAATTTTATTTACACTGTAAAATACAGATTGATTTTCATATTCTAATATACCACTTAAGGGTGGACGGTTAGGTTCAAACATTCCGTTACCTGCAGCAACAATAACAGCCTTACATTTTACCTCTGTACCTGTGTTAGTTATGATAGTAAAGCTTTGATCACAGTTATTCGAAATCTTTTCCACTTTTTGACTTAAATGGTAAACAGGCTCAAATGGTGAAGCTTGCTCCATTAATTGCTCAATTAATTTTTGGGCAGTAATTACAGGATAACCAGGTATATCATATATTGGCTTTTCTGGGTAAAGAGCTGTGCATTGTCCTCCTGCTTGATCCAAAACATCTATTATATGACATCTCATATCAAGCATTCCCGCTTGAAAAGCAGTGAATATTCCAATAGGCCCTGCACCTATTATTACTATATCGGTTTTCATATTCAGATGGTAATCTATTTATAGATATTAGCTTTCTTCGCTAATAAGGTCAATTTACAAAGGGATGTATTTTTAAAAGATGTAGCTAGATTAGATAAGATTTCCAGCGTTATGAACCACATAGTCTAAATAAGCTCTAAAAATCAGCTAACATCGCGGGATGCTGTGCGGACGGAATGGGATTCGAACCCATGGTACGCTCATCACGTACGTCAGTTTTCAAGACTGGTGCCTTAAACCGCTCGGCCATCCGTCCATTTCTTTTCTATCACAACATTTGATTTTAAGCAATCTATAAAAGCTTTACTTGCCCACGCAAAAATTGCTAAACACACTACTCAATATTTCCTCAACATTAATAATTCCAATCACCGCACCAAGTTCAAATGCAGCAAGCCTCAAATCTTCAGATATCAACTCAATTGGATTATCGATATTAAAACGTTGTAAATGTTCCAGTGCTTTCTGCATGTGACTCCTATGTCTTTGCCGAGTAATCACAGGAGTGTCTCTATCATGCCCAAATTTTTCCTCTGCCTTCTTTTTTATGAGAGAGATCAACTTGTTTTTACCTATTCCCTTTAAAATAGAAATAGGTAGAAAATCTACACCGCCAATCAGTATATTTCTGTCATTAATTGCATCGTCAGCTTTGCTCAATACATAAATAGTATCGCTATTTACAACGTTGCAATTGATATTATAACGTTGTTCAAAAGGAAATAGTTCTATTCTTAGATCAGCTTCAAAAGACCTCTTTTTTGCTCGACTTATGCCTTCTGATTCTATCGGGTCTGAACTCTCACGAATTCCAGCAGTATCAGAGAGAATGATTGGGTATCCGCCAATGTCAATATGAGCTTCAAGCACGTCTCTTGTTGTGCCTGCATATTCAGAAACAATAGCAATATCACGCTTGGCTAAGAAATTAAACAGAGTTGATTTACCGACATTTGGTTCACCAGTTATTACAATATGTAAACCCTCACGCAACCTTTCGCCCCGTCTATTATCATTTAAATGCTCTTGTATCAACTGCACGAGAGATTGCACTTCATTATTAATTTTTTTCAATTCACTTTTTTCTGCCCAAATGTCCTCTGGAAAGTCTATATATGCTTCGATTTTGGATTGTATCGTTATTAATCTTTGCCTCCAATTGCTGTATAGTCTCTCCAATTCTCCCGATATCTGCTTAATCGCTTGTTTAGCTTGCATTTTCGTCTCAGCATCAATTAAGTCTGCAATCCCTTCTATTTGCGTTAAGTCAAATTTACCATTTAGAAAAGCCCTAAGTGAGAATTCTCCAGGCTTGGCCATAACGAAAATTTTTGATAATTCCTCCAAGATGATTTTTATGACTGCCTTGCTTCCATGCACTTGTAACTCTATAACGTTCTCGCCAGTGAAACTGTTTGGAGCAGGGAAATAGATGATTATTCCATTATCTATCAATTGATTGGAATCATCATATAGATCAACTAAAGTAGCAAATCTTGGTTTAATTTCTTTCTTAATATGAAAATGATTTAAAGCTTTAAGCGCGTAGTTGCCTGAAATTCTGATTACTGCAACTCCTGACTTACCCAATACGGTCGATAAAGCGAAAATAGTTTCATTTGTGTTTGTCATTATTTATATAAACTACTTAGCAATATTACACTTAAGAAACCAAAATACCTAATTTGAAAATATTTAAAATTTTTATCTATCTTGCTAGTTTATAGTAATATCATATTAATAAATACATTATATAAAAAACTGCAAAGGTCACTCAGGTGAAAATATTTATTTTGAAAACTGATAATATGATTTATAATTATCAACATAGGTTTTAAATATTTTATGCTCAAGAAATTAGCTTGGTATTGGTCTTTTGTAGAGTTAATTAAAGGGTTTGTTATTACATTAAAATATATGTTTAAGCCAAAGGTTACTTTGAGGTATCCTATGGAGAAGGGCCCTTTAAGTCCAAGGTTTCGTGGTGAGCATGCGTTGCGTAGGTATCCAAACGGTGAAGAACGATGCATAGCTTGTAAATTATGCGAAGTTATCTGCCCTGCTCAAGCAATAGTTATTGAAGCAGAGGAAAGAGAAGACGGTAGTCGCCGCACCACACGCTATGATATTGACATGACAAAATGCATATACTGCGGGCTTTGCCAAGAGGCATGTCCAGTTGATGCAATTGTGGAGGGTCCTAACTTTGAATTTGCTACTGAAACAAGAGAGGAGCTAATGTACAATAAAGAAAAGTTATTGCGTAATGGTGAAGTTTGGGAAGACGCAATTGCACTCAGGTTAAAAAAGAATAGACCGTACTACTGATGTTAAAAATTTATAGCTTTCAAATCATTCCTCTGTTACCCAGATGCTGTTTTTCTGTCATTTCGGTGTTCCTTTTTTTGTCATCCCAGTGCGTGACACTGGGATCCAGGTATAAAAATATTTGCAAATTGTGCAATGGACAACAGATTTTAGGAGCATACGTTAAACTAATTTCCATTATAAAAATAAGATGGATCCCAGTGTCACGCACTGGGATGACAAAGAGAGGGTTAGACAAAAGGGTCGATAAATGATTAAAATTACTTTTCCAGCTGAAAAAAGAATAGAAGAATATGACGATAAAGTCACTGGCTTTGATATATTACAACCGGATGCTTTGAAAGAAGCAGTTGCATTGAAAGTAAACGGTGAGTTGTATGATCTCTCACGTGAAATTGAATCTGATGCAGAGATAGAGGTGATACAACTGAGTGACGAAGCGGGTTTAGATATAATAAGGCATGATGCTGCTCATATAATGGCCCAGGCAGTGAAAGAGCTCTTTCCTAATACTCAGATTACTATTGGCCCAACAATTCAGGACGGTTTTTACTATGATTTTGCTACAGATCGTACCTTCACTACGGATGATCTTGCTGCAATAGAAAAGAAAATGAAAGAGATTGTAAAAAGTAATCACAGATTTGTTCGAGAGGTTTGGACTCGCAAGCAGGCAGTTGATTTCTTTAGTGGTATAGGCGAAAAATATAAGGTTGAAATTATATCCTCTATATCAGAGAGTGAAAACCTAACTGTTTATAGACAAGGCGATTTTGTTGACTTATGCCGCGGTCCACATTCTCCTTCAACTGGCAGAGTCAAAGCGTTTAAGCTTATGAAAGTTGCAGGAGCATACTGGCGTGGTGATTCTAAGGGTCCAATGTTACAGCGAATATATGGCACCGCATGGAGAAATAAGGATGAATTAAACGCTTACCTTGAGTGTCTCAAAGAAGCAGAAAAACGTGATCACCGCAAAATTGCTAAGGATATGGATTTATTTCACATCCAAGAGGAAGCTGTCGGGCAGGTTTTTTGGCATGAACAAGGATATATTTTATATAATGTTCTTGAGTCTTACATCAGAAAGAAGCTAATAAATAATGGCTATTTTGAGGTAAAAACCCCTATTTTAGTAAGCAAGGAACTGTGGGAAAAGTCGGGACATTGGGATAAATTTCGTGAAAATATGTTTATTGTTGATGAATCTGAAAGCAAAAAGCTAGCAATAAAACCTATGAATTGCCCTTGTCATGTGCAGATTTTTAATTCTCACACCAGAAGCTATCGCGATCTACCAATACGTATGGCAGAGTTTGGCACATGCCATAGAAATGAAAGCTCAGGCTCATTGCACGGACTGATGCGAGTGCGTGGTTTTACGCAAGACGATGCACACATTTTTTGTATGGAAGAACAAGTAAATTCTGAAACTGTAAAGTTTTGTGACCTTTTAAAAGAAGTATATTCAGAGCTTGGATTCAATGAAATTTCTGTGAAATTTTCAGACCGTCCAGATATTAGAGCCGGTAATGATGAAGTGTGGGATAGAGCTGAAAAAGCGCTGCTTGAAGCCATTAAAGAAGCGGGCTTGAGTTATGAACTGAGCCCTGGTGAAGGTGCATTTTATGGTCCAAAGTTAGAGTTCGTTTTGAAAGACGCAATAGGCAGAAATTGGCAATGTGGAACATTACAAGTTGATTTTATTTTACCAGAACGTCTGGGAGCTTTTTATATAGGAGCAGACGGACAAAAACATCATCCTGTCATGCTACATAGAGCGCTTCTTGGAGCTTTTGAACGTTTTATCGGAATTTTGATAGAGCATTATGCAGGAAAATTTCCAGTTTGGCTTGCTCCAACGCAACTTGCTATTCTGACCATTACAAATGAAGCTGACGGTTACGCCACAGAAATTAGCAATATTTTAAAAGAACAAGGTGTGAGAGTCAAGACTGATTTGACCAATGAAAAAATTAGTTATAAGATACGTTTGCATAGTTCAAACAAGGTTCCTATATTGTGGATTGTAGGCAAAAATGAAGTTACAAGTAAAACTGTGTCAGTAAGAAATTTAGGATCAGAAAGACAGGAGTCTTTTTCTTTGGAAAAGGCTACTGAATCGCTGTTAAAAAGTATTAATTTGAATTAAGGGAGTTAAAGTTTGCAAGTTAAAAAGAACAATAAAAACAGAATTAATGGATTCATCACAGCTAAGGAGGTACGCTTAGTTGATCATAGTGGTGAAATGGTCGGAATCGTGCCAATAGAACGAGCTTTGGAATTTGCACAGGGTGTTGGTTTAGACTTGGTAGAAATTGCACCTGATTCAACTCCTCCAGTATGTAAAGTTCTGGATTATAGCAAACAAAAGTATGATATAAAAAAGAAGGCAAGTGAAGCAAAAAAGAAACAAAAAACATTAACTATAAAAGAAATTAAACTGGGCCCCAATATTGGTGATCACGACTACGAAACAAAATTGCGTCAAGCAAGAGACTTACTTGCCCACGGACATAAAATCAAAGTTACAATGAGATTTAAGGGCAGAGAGCTTATAAACACTGAAGTCGGACTGGAAAAATTAGAACGGCTAATTAGAGACACTGAAGATATTGCAAAGGTAGAATTGGCACCTAAAAGAGAAGGGAATCAATATTTTTTAGCTCTGGTTGCTAAGTAGCAAGACGGCTTAAGAAGTATAAGTAGAGTTAAATTATCGCTCTCTCTTTGATAACATGGCGAAAATGTCTTATTAATCCTTGAATCGGCCAAGCTGCAGCATCACCAAGCGCGCAAATTGTATGTCCTTCTATTTGAGTTGTAAGGTCAAGCAGCTTATCTATTTCATCAGGCTTAATATCTCCTGCCACCATCCTCTTCATAATCCTCCACATCCATCCAGTACCTTCACGGCATGGTGTGCATTGTCCACAGGACTCATGCATGTAAAAGTGTGATAACCTCTCTATTGCAGCTATTATATCAGTTGATTTATCCATCACTATTACAGCAGCAGTACCAAGCCCTGATTGTGCGGTTCTTAATGAATCAAAATCCATTTCAATAGTATCGCATATAGATTTTGGAATTAATGGCACTGAAGACCCACCAGGTATTACAGCAAGTAAATTATCCCAACCCTCTCGCACTCCACCTGCGTATTTTTCAATCAATTCACGTAGTGGAATTCCGAGCTCTTCTTCAACATTACACGGGTTGTTTACATGTCCTGAAATACAAAAAATCTTAGTACCAGTATTATTTGGTTTACCAAGAGATGCAAACCATTCTCCTCCGCGATTTAGAATATCTGGAACCATGGCTATAGTTTCAACGTTGTTTATTGTGGTTGGACAGCCAAAAAGTCCAACACCTGCGGGAAATGGAGGTTTCATGCGAGGAAAGCCCTTTTTTCCTTCAATTGATTCGAGTTGAGCTGTTTCTTCCCCACATATGTAAGCTCCTGCACCCCTATGGATAAACACATCAAGATCATAACCTGATTTGCAGGCATTTTTTCCAATTAAGTTTTCTTTATAGGCTTCCTCAAGTGCTTTTTTTAGAACTAAATATTCATTATAAAATTCACCCCTGATATAAATATACGCAACTGATGCGCTGATCGCTTTGCCGGCTAGGAGAATTCCCTCAAGTAACTTATGTGGCTCATATCGCAATATATCTCTATCTTTACATGTACCAGGTTCTGACTCATCTGCATTGACTACTAAATATGCTTTTGGGAGATTTTTGGGCATAAAGCTCCACTTAAGGCCGGTGGAAAATCCTGCACCCCCTCGACCTCTCAAACCAGATTTCTTTACTTCATCAATGATCTTTTCTGATCCTAAATCTAGTAACTCCTTTGTTTTTTGCCAGCTACCACGTTTTTTTGCACCCTTAAGTAGTGGAGTTTCTTTACCATTTAGGTTGGTGAATATTTTGTCTTGTTCTTTTAGCATGTTTTTCAAAATTTGTGAGTGATCCCGACGCGATTCGAACGCGTGACCCACTGATTAAAAGTCAGTTGCTCTACCGGCTGAGCTACGGGATCATTTCATTTTTCAGCTATACTAAACATCAATACAGTTTTTATCCGTTTTAATCAAACTAAAATTTTCATGTGTGGTTAAATAAATTATATAATATACTGCGTTAGTGATAATTTAGTTAAAAAATCTATGGATAATTTAAAAAATTTTTAAAGGAAAACTTCTTGTTAATTTTCAGTTCACAGATTTATTTGGATGGTGTGAAGTATAACGCTAAGGAGATAAGAAAAATAGAAAACTGTATATACCCTGCAGAATTTGTGCACTATTATAATGCTTAGCAATAGCCTATAGCTAACACGTCATACCGCCGCGGCGCTAACAGGTAGCGGAATGACGGTTTTTCAAATTGTCAGTAAATCTAAGTTAGTTTAGCTATAACAGATAAATATTTCTTGCATTTCAGCCTGAGTGATTTATGCTTTAAGCAAGAATTGGGGGCATAGCTCAGCTGGTAGAGCATCTGTTTTGCACGCAGAAGGTCAGCGGTTCGATCCCGCTTGCCTCCACCAATATAGGTTCTAGTATATCATAAAGTCAGCTTATTTTAGCCCATTAGTATTTTATACTAGTTCCCTAAAAAATCCCTCTTTCTGTAACTTTTCTTTATGCAAGTAATGTTTGTTATTATAATTCTAATATATACCAATTTAATAATAAATTAATCAATAAATGTTAGAATACTAACAGTTAATTTATTGGTAATGCCTATGAGTGGAAAAAAGCATGTTTTTAAGATGGTACCTGGAAAGTCTCTTGTGATAAGCGAAGGAATGACATGCTATGCAGGCAAAAATGTTCGTTTAGGAACCTCTTTTTCTGGCAGAGATAATGCTGATGTGAGTAGAACATACAAAATTGCTAAACTTGCTTTTATACCGCTGAATGATAAAAGTGAAGAGGTGCTAACACTAAACGTAAACTTCTGTCAATTTCATAACGGAATGTATACTTGTCTTAATGAATCGGGACAAAGTCTGAACGCTAATAACTGGTATAACCGAGATGCCACTAATAATTCTCTTATATACCTTAATGATCAGCTAGTAAACGTAGTAACTAGTGTAGGAGATAACAGTGGAAGGTACAGTAGTGTGGGTTTTCTTGCACAAGCTGTATCGTATCAATACGTAACGCGAGACGAAAGTGGTAAATACTATTTCTCAGATAAAAAAGGAAATATTATCGATTCACCTTACAATACAGCGCTGCAAAAAAACGTAGCACCTTGTAATGCAGGGGAAATAAAGGAAATAGTGAATAATATGTTACTTGATATACCTATTCAACTGCAAAAAATAATTTTTGAACTGAATTCAAATCAACTCCAGATTTTAGCACAGAATTTAACGAATGAGCAGCTGCAAAAAATAATTCCTGAACTAAATTCAAACCAGTTGCAGGTCTTAGCAGAGAACTTAACAGATGGACAATTCCAAGCTTTAGTGGATCATCTAACCAACCACCAATTACAAACCCTCGTTCAGGAACTAAATCCAGAAAAATTACAAATAATAGTTCCTCTTTTAGATAAAAATCAGCTTACAAAACTAGTGGAAAACCTAAATCTAGACCAAGTAAAACAAATTTTCCCTCACCTTAAAATGGGTCAGTTCATGGAGGTTATCAAGACAATAAGCAATGATCAGTTTGTAGAATTAATAAAAGATGCAGATGAGAAAATTTTAAACACTCTTTTTGATGAAGCGTTGAAAGATCGACTTCCAATTCTAGTACACAATTTAGAAGGAGATAGATTACATGATTTAATTAATAAGCTAGACCACAAAAAACTTGCAATAGTAGCTCGAGATTTAACTGATCCTAATAAGATTCAGATGATTATTAAGTCTTTAGTTGATAACCCAGACAAACTTCAAGCTTTTGCTCGCAATATGTCTAATGAGCAATTTAAGGAACTTTTGGATAACGTAGGTGCAGAAGAGCTTAAAGACATCATTCACAAGCTGCCTTATGAGAAAGTGATAGCTGTGATTGGTGATCTTGGCAATCAAGATCAGTCTAAAGTTATCATTGATGCATTAAAAGGGAAACTTGAAGAGCAAAATGAGAAGCTAAAAGGGGTTTATGAGAAGCTAGAAGAACTTCTACCGCCACCTGTGTACAGCGAAGCGTTGGAAAGTTTGCGTTCATCACCCCGTATTTTCCAAGATACTAACACTGAATTTATAGCAGTTGAAGAATACGCTTACCATGAATCTGAGTACTTGTAAGCCAGTGCTTACGAGTTTGGAAAAAGGTTGTCTGATGCGCGTAGCAGCTAGTTTAAATTATTAATAATGTTATGGAGGTAACTCATATGAGAACAGATAAAAGTCTACAAAACAATGTACAAGGTTTTGCAACAGAAAATAATGAGCAAAAAGTTAATACCATTGGGCCTTTCAAGCTAAAAAGCCAGGGGAAAGACTTCACGGAGCAACAACTAGCAAAAACTATAGTAGGTGCTCATGCTCAAAATGCTATTGATGAGATGGTCGATAGTATAAATCAAAACCTCATTAATAAGTTAAATACGATATTAACAGATGAAGAGAAAAAAGTTACAAAACTAATTAAAGATGTTGGTGATCAAGAGAGTGGTTTAGTAAAAGATCTCAGTGATTTAAAACAAGCTTTAGACGATATTGCTCCTCCACCAGCAGCTCCTCCATTACTCCATATTACTGGGGAAGAAAACGGATTGCTTTAATAAAAAAGGTAATAGCTTGCT
Source organism: Wolbachia endosymbiont (group A) of Pipizella viduata (assembly GCF_964028555.1). NCBI lineage: Bacteria > Pseudomonadati > Pseudomonadota > Alphaproteobacteria > Rickettsiales > Anaplasmataceae > Wolbachia > Wolbachia endosymbiont (group A) of Pipizella viduata. Next base: position 581,002 of record NZ_OZ034787.1, read on the forward strand.
AGCAGGCTGTTACTCTCTCTACATACTATTTCAATATAGCCAGGTTAAGGAATCTATTTTAAGACTTTCGGCATATAGTTCTCATCATGTTTTGCAAACACCGTATCTGCAAGAAAGGTATTATTATCAAACATTTTACCTTGCACAACAACACCACTTTTTTCTGAAAACATTGGTGGAAGTATTCCCTGGTATTTTACCACAACGCTTTTGTTAAAATCTGTCATTTGAAAAACTACTTCGCTTTCGCTCCGTATCACGCTATTTTCAACAACCATTCCACCAACACGGATTGGCTTTTGATTATTTGGTAAAACTATTGCCTCACTTACTGTATAGAAAAATGAGATATTTTCTTTGAGCGTTGTTAAAATAAAAAAAACTGCACAACTTAAAAAGCAGAAAATTCCTGAAGTTATAAGTAATCGCTTATGTTTCTTCTTCATTATTATCTTTCAGGCTTTCTAGAATTTTTTTACTTTTAGTATAGCAAGAAATGGTAAAAATCAGTTCTCCGGTAATCAACGTAAAACTAATAAGGTAAGCAAAAATTACATATGTATTCATAATGCATTATCAATAAATAACTCACCTGCATCAAAATAAATTAAGCTTCCATCCTTTTGCTGCAACACCAATTTACCACTTTTATCTATATCAGCAAAAATTCCTTCATACAATTTGTCAGCTAACTTTACACTGATTTGCTCATTCATTTTGAATGCTTTTTTTAACCAAATTTCTCTTATAGCATAAAACCCATCAAATAGCCATTGCTTTCTTAGCTTATTAAAATTTATTATTAATTCCTTTAACAGATCCATGTTAGACACAGATTCACCGTAATTGCTAATGCACGTTGTTCCTGGAAGTGGTGCATGATTGACATTAATTCCAATTCCTATAATGAGCCAATTCGAATTGGATCTTTTTTCAAGCAATATTCCACTTATTTTCTTGCCATCGATTAGAATGTCATTTGGCCATTTATGTTGAACGTTACTGTCACTTATAAATGATAGTAACGTGTTGCCAACAGCAAGAGCAGTAACAAAAGTCAATTCTGTCAATTTGCTGACATCCGTTTCTTGGTTAATTATCAAACTCGCATAGAGATTACCCTCTGGAGAAATCCAGCTTTTTCCAGTGCGTCCCCTACCTTCTGTTTGTTTATCAGCAATAATGACAGTTTCATTTGATATTCCTTTATCAATTAAATCTAACGCTTCTTCGTTAGTGCTTGAAACTTCTTTGTAATGATGAATATGAAAGCCCTTAGGGATCACCTTGTCAGCCCTTTAGTTCAATGAGTGAGTAAAACGTACAAGAAAAGAACGAGGTTGATCAGTGAAGCCACTGAAGTGATAATGAATAGACCCTTAGAATAAGCAACCTTATTACCACTAGCTTTATCAAAATACATAACTTTCATGATATTTAAATAATAGTAGCATGATATCACACTCGCTATTACAAGGATCAAAGACAGGCTGATAAAGCCAGAATTTATTAAACTTTTGAATATAAAAAATTTAGCGATAAAACCTGCAAGTGGAGGTATTCCCGACATCGAGAGTAATAGTATAGAAAGATGGAATGCTAAAATTGGTTGCTTTTTTCCTATACCAGACAAGTTTGCGATATTGCAATCATCATCGTCAATTTGTACGAGATATGAGAATAGCCCTATGCTTGTGATGATATATATCACCAGATACATTAAGGCACTATCTGTTCCTGCTTGTGTAAAAATAGAAAGTGAAGCAAATATAAAACCAATGTGACCAATTGAACTGTAAGCAAGCAGCCTTTTTAAGTTTTGCTGACGCAAGGCCCCAAAAGCTGAGATAAGCACAGACAATGCTGAAACGTATAAGAAAATAGGCTGAACATAACTTTTTACATTTACTAACTCTTCATTCATCAATCGAATTAAAAATGTTACAAGTGCAGCTTTTGGGGCCGTAGAAAAAAACGCAGTTACTATGGTAGGTGCACCTTGATAGACATCTGGAGCCCACATATGAAAAGGAGCAATAGCAAGCTTGAAACACAAACCAATAAGGATAAAAACTAACCCAAAAACTGTTCCATAAGTTATCTGATGGTTTTGCAAGAATGAACCGAGCTCAGAGAAATTGACTTGTCCTGTATATCCATAAAGCAGCGACATTCCATATAGCATAATGCAGGAAGATAGTGCACTAAGTGTAAAATATTTCACTCCTGCTTCACATGAATAAGCTGAATCTTTATTAAAGCTCGCAAGAACATACAAAGATATACTCATCAACTCAAAAGCTAAATAAAAAGAAATCAGACTATTTGCTGAAACCAAAGTTATCATGCCAAATAGCGCAAAAAGAATCAGTATTGAAAATTCATATTTATAGTCATATTTTGATAAATTCAGCATCAAAAGTATTAAAATTCCTGTGCTGAGAATTAACCCTTGGGCTGACCTGATGTATAAATTGAGTTTTAACAACGAATTAAAGAGAAAAATTTCATTGTTTTCTGCCGAAATAATTAAAATAATCAAGGTTACCACTGTGCAGCCAAGTGCTAATAAGTTGATAGTTCGGCGGTTAAATATAATTCCAAGCAGTAGCAACACTAACGAGGAGATAATAGAGAACGTTTCCGGCAATATCTGTATATAATTCATAGCGCATTATATTTGACTAACAAATTTGCCATACATGGCTTCAAATAATTCAGTGCAAGGGTTGGGTAGAATCCAAGCAAAATAACAAACACTGCAAGCAGAATTAAGACAGAAAATTCTATGCTATCCAAGCGATTATTTAATAATTTAGAATAGCTAACCCCCCATATTATTTGCTTACATAAATTCAGCATATAAACTGCGCTTAAAATAGTGCCAAGTGCGATAAATCCTGTAAAAAACCCTATGCTCTTAAACATTCCAACCATAGCCAAAAACTCACCTATGAACCCAGATGTTCCAGGTAGCCCTATTGAAGCCATTGAAAACAAAATGAACATAAAACCAAATTTTGGCATTGTATTTACTATGCCAAAATACTTTGCAATCTCCAAAGTTCCAGTTCGAGTATATAGCATTCCAACACACAAAAATAAAGCAGCAGAAATAAGGCCATGACTAATCATTTGAAATATGCTACCCAGTACTCCTTCCTCACAAAATGAAAAGAGGCCAGCAGTAACGATCCCCATATGTGCTATTGAAGAATAAGCTATTAACTTCTTTATATCATCTTGAGCAAACGCAACTAGAGAAGCATATATCACCGCAATAATGCTCAGCACAACAACGAAATTTGAAAAATACAAACTTGCCTGAGGAAGCATTGGAATAGAAAACCTTAAAAATCCATATCCCCCCATTTTAATAAGCAAGCCAGCTAAAATCACAGACCCAGAAGTTGGTGATTGCACATGCGCATCAGGAAGCCAAGTGTGAAATGGAAACATAGGTACTTTTATTGCAAAAGAAATAAAAAATGCAATCCACAGCAATGACTGCACTTCAAGATCAAGGCTTGGCACTAATGTAGCTAATTTTTGTATACTAAACGTTCCAAAAACACTATAGATGTATACCAACCCAAGTAGAAATAATAATGAGCCAGTTAATGTATAAAGAAATAACTTAAACGTCGCATATATCCTTTGCTTCCCTCCCCAAATGCCAATAATAAAGAACATTGGTATTAAGACAGCTTCAAAAAACACATAAAAGCTTATAGCATTCAGTGAAACGAAAAACCCGACTACAAAACTCTCAAGCAGTAGAAATAATGCCATATATGGCTTGAGGGTCGTATAACTCATTTTGCAATTATAGAGCATACAAATAACAAACAAGAAGGTCGTAAGTAGAAGGAAAAGCAACGATATTCCATCCACCCCTATTCCAATATCTCTTACTGGATAGCTGACAAACTGAAAGTCCGCATTGTTATAATCAAATTCTATACAAGCTACAATGCTAAGCAAGAATGGAAGTACAGCAAAAAATAGGGCAAGGAATCTTAGGTGTATAGATTGATGATTAATCCTGATCGAGGATAAAATCAACGCTCCTATCAGTGGAAGCAAGAATATACTAAGTAACAACACCTTCTATTTAATTCCAATAATATATAAAGCACCGATTATTAAAGTAACAAACATAATAAATGCATAATCAAATATATAACCAGTTTGTAACTTTATAGAACTTTTTGAACATTCGTTAACCAACCTTACAACACCATTTGGTCCAAATGAATCAATAGCCTTAACATCAAACTTCCATAGAAGCCTAGATATAAACCTTATCGGTGCAATTATAACAAACTCATACACCTCATCAAAGTACCATTTATTCTGCAAAAACTTAAGTAAAAATTTACTCTTAATTTGCCTAATTACTTGATATTGGTAAATTAGGTACGCAAGTGCTATTCCACTTAGGCTTGCCAAGGTTGGTAGTAATTTTATAAAGAAATTATGAACTCCATGCTCATCAATCACCATTAAACTTGATTTCCAAAACGCATTACTAGTTATGTTCAAAATATTTGCTCCCCACACTCCAGAAAATACCGATCCAAAAGCAAGTATCAGTAATGGTATAAGCATAATCTTCGGTGCTTCATGTATATTAATTTTACTTTGTTTTTGGCTATGGAACACAAGAAGCAATAACCTCCAAGAGTAAAACGCTGTGAAGAATGCAACAACTAAGCTTATTACAAAAGCAAAGCTATCCGTGCTATAAGCATGTTCAATTATCAAATCCTTTGAGTAAAAACCTGCAAATGGAAATATTCCAGAAAGCGCAAGAGACCCAATCCACATGAGAGTGTAAGTGCAAGGGATTTTCTTCCAGCAATTTCCCATTTTCTGAATGTTTTGCTCATGATGCATTGCATGAATTACATTGCCAGCACCAAGAAATAGTAGAGCTTTAAAAAAAGCGTGTGTCATTAAATGAAAAATAGCAACATTGTAAGCAGAAAGCCCACATGCCATGAACATATAACCAAGTTGGCTGCAGGTTGAATAAGCAATTATTTTTTTTATATCGTTCTGAGTAATCGCAACCGTAGCTGCAAAAAAAGCAGTAAGTGCCCCAACAATAACTATTAATTCTCGTGCCACATTTGATAGCTCAAACAATGGAGAACATTTTGCTACTAAAAATATACCTGCTGTTACCATCGTTGCTGCGTGAATGAGTGCAGAAACAGGGGTTGGCCCTTCCATTGCATCTGGCAACCAAACATGTAAACCAAGCTGTGCAGATTTACCCATACAGCCAATAAAAAGTAATATGCATATTATATGAATTATTTTAAATTCATAGCAGAATGCCCTAATGTTCTGTGCGCCAAGAAGATCAGCTGTGTCAAAAACTTCAGTAAATTTCAAAGAGTGAAATGTATAATAAATGAGAAAGATCCCAATCAATAGTGCAAAGTCTCCTACCCTATTCACAACAAATGCTTTAATTGCTGCATTATTTGCAGAATATTTTTGGAACCAAAATCCTATGAGTAAATAAGAACATAGGCCAACCCCTTCCCAGCCAAAAAAAAGCTGCACGAAATTATCGCTTACAACCAGCACAATCATGCAAAACGTAAATAGCGATAGGTAAGAAAAAAACCTCGACTTCCCTTTGTCATGCTCCATATAACCGATAGAATAGAGGTGGACTACTAGTGAAACGGTGGTAATAACAATAAGCATTAAGGATGAGAGAGCATCCACACTAATTGCCCAATTTACTTTTAATACACTTAATGAAAATAGAGGAAATAAACTCAAGTGATAATTTTCAGAGAAGGTGAGAAAAACATACCAAGATAAAACTGCAGATATTCCAATCCCTGCCGTTGTAACTAACTGACTTTTTCTAAAAAGTGCTGCAAATAGCGAACCAAAGAGTGGCAAAAATACTATTAATTTCAGTATATCCATCATACTTTCATTCTTTCATTAAGTTCGCTTGTTCAACATCTATATTGCCACGACTTCTATAATATACAACCAATATTGCAAGCCCAACTCCTGACTCTGCTGCCGCAACAGTCAACACAAACATCACAAAAATTTGCCCAACTATATCATTCATAAAGGCAGAAAAAGCAACTAAATTGATGTTAATCGCCAGCAATAATATTTCTATTGATAACAGTATATTGATTATGCTCTTACGGTTAATGAAAATACCGCACACCCCAATAGTGAACAAAATAGCAGCAACTATCAAAAAATGATTTAATCCTATTTCCATTCTACTCCTTTTCCAAATTTAGCCTTAACCAATTTTACAGATGAAGATTGTGTCAATTGCTTTAATACATTCTGTTTTTTAACTCCTTTTTTCTTGTCCTGCAAAGTAAGAGCAATTGCACCAACAATTGCAACAAGCAGCAGAATACCAGAAAGATGAAAAGCGTACATGTAGTCAGTGTAGAGCAAATTACCGATAGCTTTCACGTTATTGGCATTATAGTTTATAACATTACTTATATTCAGCGTTGAGCTGCGGATTACAAAACTGATAATCAGAAAAAACACAACACATAATATAGCACCAGGAGTGAAATGCTTCGCAAAACCCTGGCGCAACCTTATGTAGTCAATATCGAGCATCATAACTACAAAGAGGAACAACACTGCAACCGCACCGATGTATACTATCAGCACCATCATAGCGATGAATTCAGCTCCAAGGAGAATAAAAAGAACTGCAGAATTAACGAAGGTGAAAATTAAAAATAATACTGCATGCACAGGATTTCCTACACTAATCACACAAACAGCAGATAAAATGCTAAGAATTGCAAAAAAATAAAAGAAAAAAGGCATTGATACTTTAACTGCAACAACAATTACTAATTTAAAGTGACTATCGTAGTAAAGTCAATATTAAATGCCTACCTTATGGATGAACTTGCGATTGTGATTTTAAACATTCGGGAGTAAGTACATTCTTAATTGCAGTACACATACTCATATCAGGATCATTTTGCTTCTCTTCACTTACTTTCTCGCAAAACTTTCCAATACCATAACCCACCAGTGCACCAACTACTGCAGCTGCAATAAACACCACAACAGCAACAATAGCAGGAGCTAAAGTGGCGGCTCCTGCAAGGTATGCTATAGCTGCTCCAATAATTGCACTACCACTTAAAGCACAACAAGTTTTATAGATACTTGTCTTGATCTTCACTTCTGTTTGTGGTTTTGAAGCTTCTTCTATCCGTTCAAGTTTTCTTGCAAGTAAACGTCTACCAATCTCCGTACCATCTGAACTACCACATTTCTCCAAAATCTTCGAAATATATTCTACATAGCTCCCAATAGATTTTATATACCCTCTTAATATGTCTATCTTACCTTCATTGACATATTTTTCAATATTATCAGGGGTAAGCTCATCAAGTATTAGCAAATAGCGGATTTCTGTTTCATTAATTGTTTCAATAAATTGCTCAGAAGGTTTCCCTACACATTTAATATACTTATCTATGATATCGGTATTTTTTTTAGATAACTCTGCAACACCTCGTCCTGATTCATATCTTTTTAATTTATGTTCGTATCTACACAGCAACATGTCCACAACAGCACTTTCCAATTCTTCAAGCGATATTTTTCCTTGGTCATCAGAGTTAGTAGGCATATTTTCTCCTATTTACTATACTTAACATACAATAATTTTAACTAATATTTTCACAATTGTCAAATTTAGGCGTCCATTTTTCTTAAAGTTCAAAGTACACAACAAAAACTTTACAGAGTGCAAGTAGTAAAATTCTTGACAATTTTAATTTATTAACGTATAATATATGTATGTTAGTAATTAATGGCGACTCAAAATGTACAACATATTTGGTTATTTCAAAAGCAACAATAGTTCTAACACACAAAGTGGTAAATTAAATAGTGAAAGTTATCAGTACACTAAAAGAGATTACATGACAATTTACTTCAATAATACACTAGCAAGTTTCAGTAGATCATTGAGAGAATTTAAAGAAAAAGCGTATGGATTTATGTATGATATCGGAACTTGGTTGAAAGAAACATATGAAAACCTCACTGAACGACCTGCAACGCATAACCACTATATCCCGCAAGAAGAATCTCCTATTAAAGTCAAAGAGATAATTGGAAAAAGAGAAGTGGAGGAACTAAACCGTACATATAAGCCATTCCAAACTCCACCTATCCACCCAACAAGCAGAAGTTCTGGTGCCAACACCTCAAATCAAGTTGTTGTTACTCAGCATACACCTGAAACTACTAAAACAAAATAGATGTAAAACCTACGTTTAAAGTACTTGAGTGAAGCATTCTTTAACTGTTCTATTCAATAAAACCTTTACAATATTTCGATCATAGGTTTAACTTTACGAAGTTATAATCTATAGAGCTGCAAATGAACGATTATCTCTCACTGCTAAATCCAGAACAACAATTAGCTGTAACTAACATAGATGGACCGGTTTTAATATTGGCAGGAGCCGGAACGGGAAAAACAAGAACGATCACTTCAAGAATAGCGCACATAATTAGAAACGGTCACGCTTATCCTGATGAAATATTAGCTGTTACATTCACAAACAAAGCAGCAAATGAGATGGTATCAAGGGTACTTGAGCTAACAGGCACAAACATACCATGGCTTGGCACTTTCCATGCAATTGCAGCAAAAATTCTACGTCATCATGCTGAAGTCGTGGGGCTAAATTCCAATTTTACAATTATTGGTGTGGATGACCAATTACAGGTAATAAAAAACATCATGAATGAAATCAGCCCTGATTACCTATCAGAAAAATGTAAGACCATTATGAATATTATTCAGCAATGGAAAGAGAAGTGTTTACTGCCATTCGAAGTGGAAGACGTTCAATCATTTAGGCCAGTGTACGTAACTGCACTCAAAGTCTATCACCAGTATCAGGAAAGGTTAAAATTCCTTAACTCTGTCGATTTTGGTGACTTATTGCTATATAACATACAACTCTTTAATCAAAAGACCGAAGTTCTGTCCTACTACCAAAACAAGTTTAAGTATGTCATGGTAGATGAGTATCAAGATACAAATGCAATACAATATCTTTGGCTAAAATACCTTGCAAAAAAGCACTCAAATATTTGCTGTGTGGGAGATGACGATCAGTCAATATACAGTTGGCGTGGTGCAGAAGTTGAAAACATTTTAAAATTTTCTGATGATTTTAAAAATGCAAAAACTGTCAAACTAGAGTATAACTATAGATCAACATCTCACATACTTGCAACTGCGTCATATGTTATCAATCACAATAAAACTCGGCTAGAAAAAAAATTGTGGACAACAAACGTTGAAGGGGAAAAGGTAAATCTAATAAAATTATGGGACGGAAAAGCTGAAGCAAGGTTCATAAGCGAACAGATATTAAAGCTCAATAAATACAGATTTAGTGACATTGCAGTGCTGGTAAGGGCCACTTTTCAAACTAGAGTTCTCGAAGAGTATTTTATAAAATATTCAATTCCCTACAAGATTATAAGTGGCGTAAAATTCTACGAACGTCAGGAAGTCAGGGATATAATTGCATATTTAAGACTTGTTACAAACAATAACGATGACTTAGCTTTTGAAAGGATCGTAAACCGGCCAAAAAGAAGCATAGGAGCTACAACTCTAAAGAAAATATACACGACTGCTCAGGATAACAAAATTTCTTTTTTTGAGGCAGCAAAAATATTAGTTAATAGTAATCAAGTAACCGAAAGAATTAAACTCTCACTAAATGATTTTTTAAATAAAATTAAAGCTTGGGAAGAAATAGTAAGCGTAAAACCACTGCATGAATTCGTTAAAATCGTAGCAAACCAATCAGGGTATATTGAAATGCTTGAAAATGAGGAGGTAACAGGCTTAGCACGAATAGAAAATGTCAAGGAGCTCATCTCATCTTTAAAAAATTTCGATAATGCCACAACTTTCTTGGAGCATATAAGTCTAGTGATGGAAGTGGATAATATGAATAACGATGACACCGTATATGTTATGACTCTTCATGCAGCCAAAGGACTTGAATTCCCGTGCGTGTTTCTACCTGGTTGGGAAGAGGGATTATTTCCTCATCAAAGATCTTTTGAAGATAAAAGTGGTAAAGCTTTAGAAGAAGAAAGGAGACTTGCATATGTTGGCATAACCAGGGCAAAGGAAAGGTTAATCATTTCATGTGCAGATAGGAGGGAAATTAACAACCAGTGGCAACCGATGCGCACTTCTCGGTTCATTAAAGAATTGCCAAGAGAAAATGTTGAGGTAATCAAGAGTAACGCCTACTGTTGAAGCTATAACTGCAGATAAACATATCTTACAAATCTGAATTACTTCAACTATATGTGTAACCAGACTGCATTCTGTGATTTTTAGCAAAACACGATCTTTCATTTGAGCTTTCTTCAATTTAAAATAAATACAGAAAATTGCTGCCTATAGCTAAACTGACTTAGATTTACCGACAATTTGAAAAACCGTCATTCCGCTACTAGTTAGCGCCGCGGCGGTATGACGGTTCGCGGCGGCATGACGATAACCTCGTCATCCCGCTACTTGTTAGCGGGATCTATGCTAAGAGATACCGCGGCAGCATAGCTATAGCTATCTTCAAAAATATGGTTGAATAATTGTTAATAATAGTGTATAATTATTAATATTTTCAAGCATTTTTGCCATGGCTCTTTCAAAATTTCTCGATCCTCGCAATGATTTGTGTTTCAAAAAAATCTTTGGAACGGAAAAAAATAAGAATATCCTGATCCACTTTTTGAACGATATTTTAGGGTTTACTGAGATAAATGCAATACAAGAAGTTGAGTTTCTTAGCACTATTATGGATCCCGAAGTTGCCTCTGATAAACAAAGTATTGTTGATGTTCTCTGCAAGGATTCTCACGGAAATAGATGTATAGCAGAAATGCAGCTCGCTAGAGACAAGGGCTTCGAAAAACGCGCTCAATTATATGCCGCTAAAGCCTACTCAAGACAATTAGATAAATCTGGCAACTACATTGATTTAAAGAAAGTCTTCTTTATTGCTATATCAAATTTTAACTTACTTCCTGAAGAAGTTGGTTATATTTCTACTCACAATATACGTGATATAAAAACTAACGGCCATTACTTAAAAGATTTTCAATTTATCTTTATAGAATTGCCCAAATTTTCAAAAAGTAAAGTAGAGCAGTTAGAAAGTATAGTAGAAAGGTGGTGTTTCTTTTTTAAATACGCAGAAGAAACAACAGAAGAGGACTTAAAAGAGATAGCAGAAAAAGCGCCAATAATAAAGCTAGCATATGATGAATTAGACAAGTTTCGTTGGAACGAAAAAGATTTAGTAGCTTACGAAGAAAGAATAATGGATCTACGGAAAGAAGAAGCCATTCTTGAATACAGACTTGATCTTGCTGAAGAGAAAGGTATACAAAAAGGTATAGAGAAAGGAAAAATTGAAGGGAAAATTGAAGTCGCAAAAGCAATGCTGGCTAATAATGTTGATGTCAACACTATTGTCAAGTTTACTGGCCTTTCTATTAGTGAGATTGAAGAATTAAGTGGAAATCTGTGAACGGTTACCTATATGTTTTTGCTGGCAAAAATTCTCTAATGGTCTTAAATAAAACTTTCAGTGAGTGATTGTCAGACATGTTGTGCTCTGCTGATTTCATCAAGTATACTTCAACATCGGTTGACTTAATTTTTTCAGCTAAATTCAATGAAGTTTGATAAGGAACATCTTTATCATTAATGCTATGCAATAAGCGCACAGGACAGTTTATATCTATTGCTTCTCTGTTTAAAAGAAGGTTCTTTCTGCCATCTTCGATCAAATTTTTAGTTATTTTGTATGTACAATGCTCTGAAGTAAAATCTATTACACCTTTAGAACCTAGTTCTTCTTTTTGCTTGCCTGACAATTGCTTGAATATCAAATCTTCAGTAAAATCAGGAGCAGACGATATGCCGATTAATGCTACAATTTTTTCTGGAAATTGAAGGGCAATGAGCAGCATCAGCCATCCTCCCATACTTGAACCTATAATTATTTGTTTATCGCTAGTTAATTCACTTATCACTTTAGCACAATTTTCTTGCCAATCACTTATCGTGTAATCAATAAAATCACCACTTGAATGACCGTGACCAAAATAATCAAATAGCACAAGTGCTATATCGTTTTCTTGGCAAAATTTGTAAATAGCAGTTGCTTTAGTTCCATCCATATTAGATGCAAATCCACCAAAAAAAACTACAGAAGCTTTCTTTCCTTGTAGCTTTCGATATGCTATGTGAACATTATTTCCATCATTACAATAATCCATACTACTTTGGCAAAGCAACAGGGTTATCACTCAATTGACGCAAATAACTAACTAGATCTGCAATTTCTTGTGGATTGGAAATACCTGCAAATGCCATACGCGTACCTTTTATATAGGCTTTTGGGTTCTTTAAGAAAGCAAATAGCTCCTCATACCCCCATTTTCCACCTCTTTCAAGCACTGCTTTTGAGTAATTGAATGAGTTACCAAGATGAGCCTTTTTGTTTCCAACTACGTTCCATAAGTTTGGTCCTACTTTATTCATTCCACCTTTCTCAAAACTATGGCAGGCTATACATTTCTTCGCTGCTGACTTGCCTTTTTCAAAGCTAGCATTCTGCATGAGCGCTCCAATATCGAGCGCCACTTGCTCGATTTTTTGCTGGAACTCATTGTTACCAGCAGCTACTATCGTTTGGTGTTCAATCTTATATTCCTCTGGACTATACAGCATATCAACTACGTTGCTGACTATCATAATGATTAGCCCAGAAAGTAAAATCGATGCTGCAATCTTATTAAGCTCCATAGTTAATTTTTATCAATTAATGTTGCTTAAATTATGCAAATATTTTCGCAAATAGCAACCAATTACCTTGAAGCTCGCTAAAGATGAGAGTCTCTAGCTACAAATATTAAGAAATTTACCAAATGGAAAAAAAGGCAAAAGAAGCCCCGTGGTTGGCTAATTACTTACATTATACTTTCAAGTATGGCGTTTTTTTATTCTAAACGCTTAATAACCGCGATTTAGCTGCTTTTTAATGCAACTAACCTTTAGTCATAAATGTTTAAGAAATTTACTAAACAGAAAAAAAGGCAAAAGAAACCCTAGGGTAGCTAATTATTCACTATCCATTTTTTAAGTTGGCGTTTTTTAATGTTTTAAATGCTTTATAAGCGTATTTCAGCTTGTATAGGTAAAAACCTAGAAATTTGATAAAGACATAGAGTGCACATAGTGCAAAAAATTAAACATGAGACGCCAAATACGTTGAGTTTTTTTGTCATTTAATCTGTACAGAGAAGATAAATAAATAGCTTCACTGTCATGATAAGGGGACTGGCGGAGTTTGTCAAGTGGTTTTTGTAGCTCTCATGGTTTTTGGATTCTAACGTCACACGCTGGGATGATACCAGTTGTTACTCAAACAACAGTTATGCAAGAGATCTGATTACATCTAAGCTAACAATGGACCACTAGATATATTACTAACTACGTTGACCTGACTCAATATTTTATTAGTGGGATTGAAATAATTTTCTATAAATTCCTTATATATAGCTGTTAATTTATGTATATCATTTACTAATACGCATTCGTTTATCTGATGTGCGGTTTTGTTGATTATACCAAATTCAATCACTGGACAAACATCTTTGATAAACGCAGCGTCAGATGTGCCACCACTTGTGCTCAGCACAGCATCAATACTGGTAACTTTATTTATCGCATCAAGCATAATATCAGTATTTCTATCAGGAGTAGAGAGGAAAACGTCCCTGCTGCTATGCATAGAAAGTTTATAATCGTTAGTTACACTGGAGCATATTTCATCAATCAGCTTATATAAGCCGTCAGGTGTTTGTGTATCGTTATATCGAATGTTAAAACGTGTAGTTGCTGAACTAGGTATTAGATTGCTAGTATTATTTCCAACATCGATAGTAGTAACTTCGCAATGTGAAGGCTGAAAATATTTATTACCATGATCAAAAGTAGTATTTTTTACCTTACTCAATATCGATATTACCTTATATATTGGATTATCTGCTAGGTCTGGGTAGGCAACGTGTCCTTGTTTTCCATGGCAAATTAATTCAAATGTTACAGAACCTCTTCTGCCTATTTTTATGGTATCACCTAATTTCTCACTACTGGTTGGTTCGGCAACTACACAAAAATCTATCTTTTTTTGCTTACTTTTCATCCATTCCAAAACTGCCTTTGTTCCATATTCTTCCGTGCTTTCTTCAGCACTAGTAATCAATGCACTTATCGAACCATTAAATTGAAACTTTTCTGCAATTAAATTTGCCATAGCAGCAATAAATGCAGCTATTCCGCTTTTCATATCAGCTGCTCCTCTTCCATATAGCATTCCATCTCTAACTTCTGGATTAAATGGACCAAATGCCCAATCTTTTAACTGACCCGGTGGTACAACATCAACATGCCCAGCAAAGCACAAATTTGGTACTCCATTTATATATTTCGCATAAAGATTTTTAACTTTAGTTCCATCATTACCAAATTCTAAAATCTCACAGTCAAAGCCACTTTTCTTGAAGATTGTTGCTATATGCTCTATTGCCCCGCCGTCCCTTGGTGTTATACTCTCAAAAGAGATCAATTTCTTAGTTAGCTCTACAGGGTCAATTTTCATGTCAATCTTAAAATACTTATATTGCTATATTGTAAACACTCTATGCACTATTTAAAACAAATATTACATCAAGCCGAACAAACTTTTCTAAGGGAAGTAATAACAGATTACCACCTTGCTGATGATATCTATAAAATATGCACACGACACGGAAATGACATCTTTCTAGTTGCAGATGAAAATACAGCAAAACTTTTAAACAAAAACGTATTTAATAAAATTTCTCACTTAATTATCCCGAGCAATACCATTAGGCCTCTTGCAAAACCTCATATCATTTCGGATGCTCCCTACATTTTATCATCCCAGTCCTCCGAGACTGGGATCCAGGAAAAAAAATCAGCGTCACGCGCTGGAATGACACCAACCATGGGTACTAATCTTTCACTTGCCTCTCTTGAAACCATAAATCTAGTTAGAAACAAAGCAAAAGACAGTGACTTAATAGTTGCATTTGGTAGCGGCACCGTTAACGACATCTGCAAATATGCAAGCTACCTCGAGAAAAAAGATTATATATCGTTCCCAACAGCCGCTTCCATGAATGGATATACATCCGCAAATGCTTCAATATTAGTAAATGGATACAAAAAATCGTTCAAAGCACATCTTCCAAGAGCGATATATATAGATATAGACATACTTACCAATGCACCACTGCGCCTCACATTAAGCGGATTTGCAGATTTCATTTGCCGTTCGACAGTTCAGGCTGACTGGCTACTATCTCATTTGTTGCTTGGCACAGAATACAATGAATTACCTTTTACACTTGTTCGCGATTTGGAGCAAATTTTGCTAAGAGAGTATACGGCGCTTACTAAAAGAAGTAGAAAAGTGGTTCTATTACTTATGGAAGTTCTACTAATTTCAGGACTTGGAATGGTAATATCAAAAGGCAGCTATTCTGCAAGCCAAGGAGAGCATATGATAGCTCACGCAATGGAAATGGTAACAAGAGATCATTCCTCACTACATGGCGAAAAAATTGCTGTTACGACGATTACCATGGCTAATTTGCAGGAAAAGATATTATCAATACAAAACCCGATTATCAACCCGACCACTTTAGATGTAAAACATATAACTCAGTGCTTTGATAATATCGAATTTGTAAGAACTTTTGAACAGAAGCAAATTATGCAGCAAAAAATCCAAGAGATTATTTGTAAAGAATGGACTAATATTTCCAATTTAATTAAGCAAAATTTACTACCTGCAAAATACCTGCAAAAAATATTTGAAGATCTATCAATTCCGCACTTACCAGAGCACCTCAGTTGGAATAAAGAACAATATTGTAAAGTGGTCGATCTTGCGTTTGCAACAAGAGATAGATTCACCTTTCTTGACTTAGCTAATTGCATAGAAGAAAGTTAAGTTTTGTAGTGAAATTCTATCATTTAAAGAGATCATAGGCCAAAAGCTAAACCCTTTTCACAATCTCTTATCCATTTTCCTCTAAACTATACACCTAAGTGGATATACAACTGAACGTAACCATTCCAAGTAGCTGACACTGGGTCGCACTACTTCACCAATAGCACTATCTTGCTAAACATAGTTTAGTTCGAGTGGCTGAGGAGGGACTTGAACCCCCGACCAAGAGATTATGATCCTCCTGCTCTACCAACTGAGCTACTCAGCCTAATTGAAAACCTTGCTATATATGTGACCTACATGCTTTGTATAATATTTCAAATCAAACAAAGATTCAAGTTTTTCCGAGTTAATAACCTTAAGTAAAGGTTTATCTTGTTTCAATTCGGCCAGAAAATCACTGTTGTTTTGTTTCACTTTCATTGCATTGCTCTGAACAATTTTATACGCCTCTTCCCTCGCCAAACCACTATTTACTAACTCAAGCAATACACGCTGTGAGAAAACTAAACCTTTTGAAGAATTTAAGTTCTTTTCAATGTTTTCCTTATTGATTACCAATTTATCTATCAAATCTGTTAATCGCACTAAAGCAAAATCCATTGTTATACAAGCATCAGGAGCAATGGATCTTTCCACAGACGAGTGTGATATATCACGTTCGTGCCACAATGCAACATTTTCTAACGCAGGAAAAACATAACTGCGTATTAAACGTGAGAGTCCCGTCAGATTTTCACTTAAAATAGGATTACATTTGTGTGGCATAGCAGAGCTTCCCTTCTGCCCAATGGAAAAATGCTCAGAAATTTCGCCGATTTCAGTTCTTTGCAAATGACGAATTTCAATTGCAATATTTTCTATTGAGCTTGCAATCACTCCCAAAACCGAAAAGAACATGGCATGTCTATCACGAGGAATGACTTGAGACGATATGGTTTCAGGTATGAGTCCCATTTCTTTTGCTACATACTCTTCAACAAACGGATCAACATTTGCAAAATTACCTACTGCACCTGATATTTTACAAATTGAGATCTCTTTTTGCGCGCTAATTAATCTCTGATAATTGCGTTTAAATTCAGCATAAAATCTAGCAAATTTTAATCCAAGAGTTGTTGGTTCTGCATGCATTCCATGACTGCGTCCAACACAAACAATATCTTTATAGTCCTCAGCTTTTTTTTTCAATACTGCAAGTAAATTTTTTAGATTCCCGAGTAAAATATCACATGACTCTTTCAACTGCACCGCAAGGCATGTATCCAAAACATCAGAACTTGTCATTCCATAGTGGAGATAACGAACATCAACTCCCGCTTTTTCAGCAACATATGTCAGAAAAGCTATAACATCATGTTTTACAATCGATTCAATTTCGTTGATACGTTCAATATCAAATTCAATAGCACCAGAGAGCTTCTGAGCAACACTATTTGGAATCACTCCTAACTCTGCTTGAGCTTCACACGCTAATTTTTCTGTTTTAAGCCATATATTAAATTTATTATTTTCCTCCCAAATGGAAGACATTTCTTTTTGGCTATAGCGCGGGATCATTAAATGACCCCCGTCTTATCTTTGAACATGCTAGATCCCAGTGTCACGCACTGGGATGACAGAAAAAAAAGGCACTGGAATGACAGGAATAGTTGATATATTTTATTCACTGCTATTTGTTATTTGTATCTTCTTGCTCCACTGCTTCACCTTCTTGTTGCTCAGACTTCTGATTTTGCAACTTTACTTGCCTTAATTCATGCGCATCTGTTTCGGATTTCACGACGTATATAGTAACTGGTACTATTACTTCACTATGCAACTCTATGTTTACTTGGTACTCGCCCAAGTTTTTGATGCTTATTCCACCAAAAGATAAACTACGGTGATCTATCGCATGTCCTTCTTGTAGTAAAACTTTCGCAATTTCACGTGTTGTTACAGAACCAAAAATTTTACCATCCTCTGAAGCTTGCTTTATCAATACCACAAACTTATCATGTAGTGACAATGCAAGCTCTTTTGCTACATTTAATCTTTTTGTATTCTCTTCCTCCAGCAATAAACGTTGTTCTTCTAGTTTTGCTAAATTCTCCTTGGTAGCTTTCACCGCTTTTCTTTGTGGAAAAAGAAAATTACGTGCATAACCTGGTTTAACTTTGACAACTTCACCAAGCTTACCTAAAGTCCTTATATTTTCCTTTAAAATTATCAACATAAATTACCTAAACTTTTTTAGTACAGTAAGGAACAAGAGCCAAAAAACGTGCCCTTATGATCGCTAAGCGTAACTTCCTTTGTTTTTTTGCACATACGCCTGTTAACCTTCTAGGTAATATCCTACCATAGTCAGAGGTAAACTTGGATAATAAATCTGTATTCTTATAATCTATGTCTTCATCTTTAGACGTATCAAGAGGGCAAACTTTAGAACGCCTAAAGCCAGTCCTATTATTTACAGATACGTAGGAATTATTAAAACTATTTCGTCTTTTCATCATTATGCGTTTTGCTCCTCAATTTGTTTATTCATCATATAAGATTTACCTTCAAAAAATTTATCAACCTGCACAGACAAGTGGCGAATAACGTTCTCATTAAGTTTCATTCTACGCACAAATTCATCCAGAATGTTTGCAGTAGAACTTATGCACATTATACAATAATGACCGCTCTTCATCTTATTTATTGGATATGCAAAATCCAAAAGACCCCAATGTTCATACTTGATTAATCCCGATGCTTCAATGTTTTCCAAAAGCATCTCCAATGCTTTGCTCGATTGAGTTGGACCGTTTATTCTAAAATCTTTCAAAATATCTTGAAAAATCTTTATTAGATGTTCTGAAATATTTCTCTTCAAAGCATTTACTGCATTATGGATAAACGCACTTTTAGTAATTTGCTCACTGCCTCCTAGAAATTTTATAAAATCTTGCGTTATTCCTAAATCTTTTAGGTCATCTTTCAACTCTTTATCGATTTTTGACTTCACTTCTTTCAAATTTGAAAGATCTTCTTCCAATTCAACCCATAAAATTTTTGTAAGATCTTCAAAGAAATCAGAGTAAGCAACTAGACCTTCTTTAATGTTTTCAGCACGCGTTTCTAACTCTTGTTTTGTAAGCGTACTATTTTGCCTTTCCATAAGACTCTTGATCTTCTGGAAAATAACATCTGCTT
Organism: Wolbachia endosymbiont (group A) of Pipizella viduata; assembly: GCF_964028555.1. Taxonomy (NCBI): domain Bacteria; kingdom Pseudomonadati; phylum Pseudomonadota; class Alphaproteobacteria; order Rickettsiales; family Anaplasmataceae; genus Wolbachia; species Wolbachia endosymbiont (group A) of Pipizella viduata. Next base: position 600,327 of record NZ_OZ034787.1, read on the forward strand.
TAATATTTTTCAATGAAACAGCTAGCTCTTGGACCATCTCCTCTACTTCTTGCTGTAATAATCCTTGTTGTGCTATAAAAGTAAATTCATAAAGATTCACTATATCTTCCTTTAATACCGATTAAATATTTCATTATATAAAGCTTTTTTATATAAGCAAGTTATTTGTATTAATTTCTACGCCTTTAATCCAGCTTAAGTTAGATATTTCATAAATAACTTGAGGAGCAATTGAGTATGCACCTGGTAATAAGATGCTCACTTTATGTTTTTCGAGAAGAAGTTTTAGCATTATTTTGGTTCTGCCTTTATCTTTCAATATTGCATTTAATTCCATAGCGGCTTTTTGCGAATCCGTGCACTCAGTGGTGAGAACTAATTCCTTTATTGTAGAAGCGATTCTTTTTGTAAACTCAGATATATCCTTGCCTGCTAATCTTGTCGTATTTTCCGAAGCTTCAAGATCAATTATCACAAATGTTCCTGGTGAAAATAAATCTCTTTTTTCTTCTATTATTTCATTATTATAAAATGCTATTTCAGAAACGTTATGGGGATCAGAAAGTGTGAGTATAACAAACCTTCCACGCTCTGAAGTTCTCATACGTGCATTTAATATTACCCCAGCAGTTTTTGCTGTTCTATTTTCTCCGATAAACCCAATATTTAACTTTTCCAGAAGAATTCTAAATTTTTCAAGTGGATGATTAGTTAAATAAAATCCTAGTGAAAATAACTCATGCTCTAATTTTTCCTCTTCATCAAAATCTTCCACATTCTCAAATTTCGGTTTGAGGACATCAAGACTAGCAAACAAAGCAGCTTGACTTGATTCCCTATCCTGTTTGTTTTTATTTGCAAAGTAAATCAGCATGTCCATTGACTCATATAGCTGCTTTCTGTTCTTATGCACGCTATCGAATGCCCCGGATTTAATTAGGCTTTCTAGCGCTCTCTTATTTATTATATGACCTGAATTTTGAATGAATTCCCATATGTCCTTATAAGCGCTTGAACGTGTGTTCACTATTCCTTCTGCTATAGAAAAACCAACATTCCTCAAGGCAGCAATACCATAACGTATGCACTCACCCTCTATTGAGAATTCAGCTTGAGACTTGTTTATATCAGGTGGAAGAACGGTAACGCCACTAAACTTTGCTGCATGATAAAATAAATTCAGTTTATCTCTATCATCAATATTTAGATTCATTAGTGCTGTAAAAAATTCTAATGGATAATTAGCTTTAAGGTAAGCCGTTTGATAAGATATAACCGCATATGCAGCTGCGTGAGATTTATTAAATCCATAACCAGCAAATTTTGCAACAAGGTCAAAGATATAACTTGCCCTGTCATAATCAACGCCATTCTTTGTTGCCCCTTGGATGAAAAGTTCACGTTGTTTATCCATCTCTTCCTTAATTTTCTTACCCATGGCACGTCTCAGCAGATCTGCTTCCGCTAAGCTATACCCGGAAAGAATACGGGCTATTTCCATCACCTGCTCCTGGTAGATTATTACCCCAAATGTTTCTTTTAACACTCCTTCAAGTAACGGATGAATATAATCTGGCTTTTCAAGTCCATGCTTTCTTGCAACATAAGTTGGAATGTTATCCATAGGTCCTGGACGATAAAGGGAAATTAAAGCGATAATATCTTCAATGCAATCTGGCTTTAATTTGATTAAAGCTTCTCTCATTCCCGAACTTTCAAGCTGGAACACTCCAATTGAATCACCGCTAGAGAGCATCTCATAGGTTTTTTGATCATTCAAAGGAACTGAAGAAATATCGATCTTTTTTTCATCACGATTAATTAAACGACATACATGATCTATTAGTGTTAGCGTACCAAGTCCAAGAAAATCAAATTTTATTAACCCAGCTTTCTCCACATATTTCATGCTGTATTGAGTGATTGGCAGAGCCGAATTTGGATCGTAGTACACAGGAACAAAATTTTCCAACTTTTGATCACATATTACAATTCCAGCAGCATGAGTTGAAACGTGACGATATATTCCTTCAAGCTTTAGTGATATATCAAGAAGCTTTGCAATTACCTCATCACTATCCCGTTCTTTCTGCAGGTTTTGATCAAGCTCTATCGCTTGTGATAAAGTTACAGGATTTACTGGATTAAATGGAACCATTTTAGATATTTTATCCACTTGAGAGTAAGGCATTTGCAATACTCTACCAACATCACGCAATACTGCCCTTGCTTGCAATTTTCCAAAAGTGATTATTTGAGCAACATAACCGTACTTTTTCTGAACATAATCAATAACCAGGTCCCTTTTCTCTTGGCAGAAATCGATATCAAAGTCAGGCATTGATACACGATCGGGATTTAAAAACCTTTCAAATATTAGGCCAAACTTTATTGGATCAAGGTCTGTAATCTGTAAGCTCCAAGCAACAATTGATCCAGCACCAGAGCCTCTTCCTGGACCAACTGGAATGCCATTTGCTTTGCTCCAGCGGATAAAGTCAGAAACTATTAGAAAGTAACCAGCATAGTTCATTGAAGTGATTACACTTAGTTCATAATCTAACCTGTCGTAGTATTGCTTGAAATCGATATCATGTTGTGTGTCATCATCTGGTTTGGTGTCATTCCAGCGCGTGACGCTGGAATCTCTCTGGATCCCAGTATCAAGTACTGGGATGACAGTGGAGGGTGTTCTGGTGACAGAAGAGGATTTTGCAATACGCAGCTTCAATCCTGCAACTGCCTGCTCCCTCAGTTCTTCATTCTCAGTTTTATTTTCTCGACAAGGAAATTTAGGCAAGATAGGCTGCCTGCTTCTTGGCATGTAAGAGCACCGCTTAGCTATCACTAAAGTGTTATGAATTGCTTCGGGAATGTCGCTGAACAGTTCCTCCATTTCTGCCACAGATTTGAAGTAATGCTCGGTAGTTAACTTCTTTCTGTTATTCTCCAGGGCATAACTCCCCTCCGATATGCACGTTAATATGTCATAAGCCTCATAATCAGACCTATTTGGAAAAAACACATCGTTCGTTGCAACCAGTGGTACATTGCGCTGATAAGCAAAATCTATTAAAGCTTCTTCGAGCTCTAGCTCTTTATTCAGCCCATGACGCTGCAATTCAACATATAAATGACCATCGAATGCTGAAAGCAGTTTTTCAACCGTTTCTTTATCTTGCCCCAACAATAGTTGAGCCAAACATCCACCGGTTAAAGCGATCAGACCCATACTTAAATTCAATAGCTCATCAAAATCAACGTAAGGAATATCGCTGTTATTCTTGCGCTTTTTAAAAGACTCACTCACCAAAGTGACTAAATTAGTGTACCCTTGCTCATTTTTTGCAAGCAATAATATAGGTAAATTTTGTTCTGAATGTTTAACTATAATATTGCATCCTATTATTAGCTGTATTCCCCTACTTGCTGCATATTCTGAAAATTCGAGCGAGCCAAACAAGTTGCCTGAATCAGTAATTGCAACCGCTGGCATTTTATTTCGCAAACAAAGGCCTATCAGCTCCTCAATTTTAACCGAGCTTTCAAGCAGCGAATAAACACTATGAACACGTAAGTGTATGAACATAAAAAACTTTAGATCAACAAAAAAGGATAACATTAATTTACCCATGAGAACATAATTTCATGAAAACAAAAGCCTATAAAATTCTAAAATTAAAATACGAAAACTTCCTTGACAAACTCTGTCAGCCCCCTTATTATGATAGTAAGGGTATTTATGACTCAAAACTTGTTTTTGATCTGCGCAGGTTCAACAACAAAAATTCAGTAAAAAACTCAGGGTATTTATTGGCGGATTAGATAAAATTATAGCGGCTGCATGTCTTTTTTATTTTTTCTACATTCAGCCAAATCGCGCTTAAACTAAGCGTCAGCACATTATTACAGCGCCACTTACAGTAATATAGAGTCAAAACTCGCTACTCGGGGCTTCTTTTGCCTTTTTTTTCGTTTGGTAAATTTCTTAAATATTTATGGCTAAAGTAATTTAGGCCTACCGACAACCGTCATCCCGCTACGTATTAGCGGCTAAGAGATACCGCGAATGAATCGCGGGATGACGGTTCGCGGTGGCATCTCGTCATCCCGCTACGTGTTAGCGCTTACTATTACCCACAAATAAAGACATGGTATTGTATTTACTCAAATAATTTAATTTTATTAACCTGAAAGCTTATTGGATTAAAATTATTAAATTAAGAGTTATAATTTTAGCAACTAAAAGCTGTAAATTGCACCATATAAACAGTTATTTCAAGCAAAAGTTATGCCATTAAGAGCTATGCAACAAACATTTATATTTGTGGGTAATAGTAAGGTGTTAGCGGGATCTAGAGATACCGCGGCGGTATAATGGTTAAGTAATTCGTCATCCCGCTGCTTGTTAGCGGGATCTATGCTAAGGAGATACCGCGGCGGTATGACGGTTCGCGGTGGCATGACAATAACTTCGTCATCCCGCTGCTTGTTAGCGGGATCTATGCTAAGAGATACCGCGAATGAATCGCGGTATGACGGTTAAGTAGGGTGTCATTCCAGTCTGGAATCTAGTTCTTATTGTACATTTACTTGGTGTAGAGTTAAGTTTCCTGGATCCAAGTAGTCTGGGCACTGGGATGACGAGAAAGGAGCACTGACATTATAGAGTAAAATGAGATCCCAGTGTCTGGGCACTGGGATGACAAAGAAATAGGCACTGGGATGACAAAAAAGGGGCTACTCGGATGACAAAAAAAGGAGCTACTTGGATGACATCATAGGGGCGCTGGAATGACACCATCACAGAGTGAACCAGCGTCATACACACATCCCTTTGGTGACAATGTTTGTTGATGCAAGATTATACCTTGAAAAAATTAAGTTTTAGTGCTATTAAATAGTTGTAAATTTTGTCCCTGTGGTAGCTTTATGAATGTTGAAAGTAAGAAAATACATGATACTAAAATAAAATTACCAATATTTCTTGATTATCAATCTACTACTAAAGTGGATCCCCGTGTTTTGGAGGTAATGATACCTTATTTTGGTGAGTTCAGTAATGCACACTCTCGCAGCCATTCATTTGGTTGGACTGCTGAAGAAGCAGTGGAAAAAGCAAGGAAATACATCGCTGATCTGGTGAACGCAGATAGCAAAGAAATTATCTTTACCTCAGGTGCAACTGAGTCAAATAATACAGCAATCAAGGGCATTGCTCACTTTTACAAAAATAAAGGAAATCATATAATAACTGTCTGCACGGAGCATAAGTGTGTTCTGGATTCTTGTCGGCATCTGGAAAATGAAGGCTTTAAAGTTACATATTTGCCTGTTAAGCAAAACGGAATTATAGATTTATCAAAGCTTGAGGAAGCAATTACTGATAAAACAATCCTGGTTTCAGTGATGATGGTAAATAATGAAATCGGAGTAATTCAGCCTGTAAAGGAGATTGGTAAAATATGCAGAAAGCATAATATATTTTTCCATACAGATGCAGCTCAAAGCTTTGGAAAAGTTCCAATTGATGTTAATGAGATGTGCATTGATCTTATGAGTCTCTCTAGCCACAAAATTTATGGACCTATGGGAATAGGCGCATTATATGTCCGTAGGAAGAATCCTCGTGTTAGGCTAATACCATTGATTAGTGGTGGTGGACAAGAAAGAGGTATGCGTTCTGGAACAGTTCCAACACCTCTTGCAGTTGGTTTTGGTGAAGCGGCACGTATCGCTAAAGAAGAAATGGAAACAGAAGCAAGCAAATTGGAAGGACTGAGAGATATTTTGTACAATAAGATAAAAGAAGCATTTCCTGATATCGTTTTAAATGGTGATTATGAAAATAGAATTCCTGGCAACCTAAACTTGAGCTTTCCCTATGTTGAGGGTGAGTCTCTCATCATGGCAATCAAGGATTTAGCAGTAAGTTCTGGTTCTGCGTGCACGTCTGCGTCTCTTGAGCCTTCCTATGTCATACGGTCGCTAAATAATGGCCACGACCTTGAGCATTCATCAATTAGATTTGGCCTAGGCCGATTTACAACTAAAGAAGAAGTTTTGTACGCAGCAGATCTTGTTGCTAAAAATATTGGCCGACTGAGAGAAATGAGCCCACTTTGGGAGATGGTACAAGAAGGAGTAGATTTGAACACCGTGAAATGGGACTTTCATTAAATATATCCATTCAGCCAGTCCAACTGCAAATGCACTTTGAAATTACTCTGTAACCATTCACACTTAATTCTGCAATTCTTTGATCTCACTCATAGCTGTACGAACATTCGTTTTTGAAGGTAAATTGCACAGCAAATGGTGTCATCCCAGTGCCCAGAAACTGGGATCCAGAAATTTTGCTTATAACTGAGCTGATGAGCTAAAGGTAGTTGTCTTACGCTAAAACAAACGTTTTTAATTAAGTTGCATAGAAGCTGGATCCCAGTGTCTGGGCACTGGGATGACACCCATAAGTGTTGAAAGTGCAATCACACAAGGTGATTAATGGTATGTAAATCTCCTCTTGATATCAACCTTCGTTGTTGGGAAAGCAGATAAACCACGTCGAAAATTCGCTTAAACCTTCTAACTACAGGCAAAAAGGCGCTTTTTTAATTTATTTTATTACCATTGAAATTTATGCCGTTAACCACCTTATATAATGCCACTTATAGCACTTTCAATACTTATGGATGACACCCCACTGGTGGCCCAAACTACAACGTTCGTACAGTTGTTAGCGCCGCGGCAGTATGACGGTTAAGTATCCCGCTACGTGTTAGCGGCTAAGAGATACCGCGGCGGCATGACGGTTCGCGGCGGTATAATAACTCGTCATCCCGCTACGTGTTAGCGGGATCTAGAGATACCGCGAATGAATCGCGGTATGACGGTTAAGTATCCCGCTACGTGTTAGCGGCTAAGAGATACCGCGGCGGCATGACGTAGAGCTCGCATTAGCTATAAGATTAGCTAACATTCTGCACATCCATAAAAAACAAACCTTCTTTTTCGTCTTGAACGCTAATAATAGCGTGAGTGTTAAGAGGTAAAGGGTCATTTGTATGTCCATGGCCTACCCCTTTCATTGTAAATACAGGAAAGTTAACACTTTTTGCAAGCCTTTCTTTTACAACTTCAACAAGATTATCATTATAACAGTTAACGAAATCCCCAAAGATTACTGCATGTACTCCATCAAAGATGTGGGCTTGCTTTAAGTGATCTAAACTGCGCTCTATTGCGTATGGGTAAACTCTTATGTCCTCTAAAAATAGAATTTTACCTTTCGCATTTATTTGCCAAGCGGTTCCTATACTATTTTCAACTAAAGTCATATTACCACCGATGACTTTAGACTCTAATCTGCCATCTTTTAGTCTAATTCCATTGTTTATCATCTTTAGGTTATCAAATCTGATAGAATCCCGCTTGTTAAGAATTAACTCTTTCAATTTTTCAACAGAGCTTTCAGAAACGGAGCTATTTACTATCATTTCCAACATGGTGCCGTGAAGAGTTTGCCAATCATATTTAGCTTGTAGATAGATGTGCAAGGCAGTTATATCGCTATAGCCTATGAGGATTTTTTTGTTTTGAGCAATCCTTTCTTTTTTATCATTGGGTAACTTTTCTAGATAGGGAATTAACCGAGAAGCCCCTTCTCCTCCTCTGATACACCAAATTATTTTACTATCATTAGTTAGTGCACTAACCAAATCATTTGCTCTGAATTCATCAGAGTTGGAATAAAATGGATTGTCATTACTATATATTTTTTCCGAAATATGGGGATTAAAATCCGAAGCTTCTACATATTCTTTTATAGTAGTCAGATCTGATTCTTTTCCCTTGGAAGAAGGAGCAATAATATCAACTCGGTCGATTGCATGAATACCTGTGTTAGCACATAAAGTGAAAATAAAATATAAAAGGTAAATGATCATTAAAATATCTTATAAAACTCTTTTTTTAGTATATCATCCAATTCAGAGAGTGGAACTTTCACTCCTAGTTCTTCCATTGATGTGACGCCATAACCTTCCAGTCCACAAGGAATAATACCCTTATAGTGAGAGAGATCTGGAAAGACGTTAAGCGCTATGCCATGATAAGTTACCCATTTTCTTAAGCGAATACCAAAAGCTGCAATTTTTTTTTCTACTCCATTGTTATTCACCCAAACACCTATTCTATCCTCTTTAAATTCTCCAAGTATATTAAATTGCTTTAAAACATTTATTATCCACTTACTTAGGTCTCTAATATATAGCTTTATGTCGCATTTATTTCTTTTTTTAAGGTTTAACATTAAATATATGATGCGCTGTCCTGGACCATGATATGTGTGTTTACCACCCCTTCCTGTTTTATATATAGGAAATAGTTTTTCAACAATATCATCATCTGTTGCACTGATTCCTGCAGTATAAAGTGGAGGGTGCTGGAGTAGCCATACCAATTCGTCTGCTGAATTATTGTAAATTTGTTGAATTTTTTCTTCCATAGATTTTACGGCACAGTTATAATCAATAAGCTGATTAGATATTAGCCATTCTGTCATATTCTATTTCTTTTTTTTTAGTATAGCAGTTCGTTTTTTCCTGTCATTCCAGTGTGTGACACTGAGCGCAGCCTTTCTTATTCCTAATATACTTAATACTAACTTCTGTGCTATTTCTCCTTAACAAACATAGTACATGACAAATGTTTAATTGTTTGTCAACACAGGTCCTCTTTACGTATAGGCAACTTTTTTTATTGAAAAATTCAGAAAAATGTTGTATAATTATTAGTAGATTTTAGGTAAAACATATGGCAAACTCAAAATTTAGCATAACTTTCAACAACGAAATTTCAGAGTGTCTTGCTGGACTAGCTAAAATAAGAAATAAGTCCATTAAAGAACTAACAGAGAAGCTAATACAAGAAGCAATTGAAAATGAGGAAGATAAAATACTAATTGAGCGTGCTGCTAAACGTAATGTTTCAGGTGTAAAGAAAATTAGAAGTGAGGATGTAGACTGGAATACAATATTATCTTCATAGAAAGCGTTCTTGAGAAAGACCTTCCAGCTCTTCCAAAAACAATAAGATTAAGGATCATAAATGCGATAAATAAGCGCCTTACAATTGATCCCATTAACCTTGGTGAGCCATTATATTACAGATTTAAAGGACAAAGAAGATTAAGGGTAGGTGATTATCGCGTTATCTATTCCGTAAATATTATAAAATATGAAGTGGTTATCACAGAGATAGGACACAGAGAAGATATTTATAAGTAAGTACATCATATAAACATTAAATATATTTTTACTCCTTCCTGATTCATTTTCTACCTTAGGTGGCTTCGCTCAGCTCAAAAAAAAAGCTCATTCTTTTTGCTACCCCTTATTGTGCCTGCCATTTAACTACTGTGTAGAGATTGCTCTCAAACATAATGTTCGTACGTTAGTATATCCTTCCTGTGACACCAATTGATATAATTCTACCACAAATTCAATTTTTTAGGAGGCACATATGAATTTCAACATTTTTCAAAGAAAGAAAAGCAGTGAATATTCTGCTTTGCAGCTAATGATGGAACCAAGTTGGAGTAAGCGTGATTATGTAAGTTTTGCTGAGGAAGGTTACATAAAAAATGTTATTGCCTTTCGAGCAATTAATATGATTGCAAGTGCTGCATCTTCGGTACCTTTTACTCTCTGCCGGCTTACTGAACAGGGAAAATCGCAACTAAAAGCCCATCCATTACTGAAATTACTTTATTCTCCTAATCCAATGACATCAAAATCGGAATTTATTGAGGGGATTGTAACTTATCGGTTAGTTAACGGCAATTCTTATATATTGATGTTTGAGTCGCAGAACAATAGAAAACCACCAACAGAGCTTTATCTTCTGCGTCCTGATAGGGTTGAAATTGTTCCAGGGAGAAATAACGTTCCTTATATCTATCGTTATACCATAAATAACAACGGTTATGACTTTAAAGTTGATAAACTAACCGGACGTTCAGCAGTGTTGCACCTAAAGACCTTTAACCCTTTGAATGATTGGTATGGATTATCACCAATTGAGGCAGCTGCATACAGTATAGATCAGCATAATCAGGCGGGTGCTTGGAATCAAGCGATGTTGCAAAATGGGGCAAGACCAAGTGGTGCAATAGTTGTGAAATCAGCGAAGGACGGGAGTGGTGGAAGTTTAAGTCAAGAGCAGTACCAACGCTTAAAAGAGCAAATAAATGATCATTATTCAGGTTCTGTCAATGCTGGAAGACCGATATTGCTTGAAGGAGGCTTGGAGTGGAAAGAAATGAGCTTATCACCAAGGGATATGGATTTTATTGAGTCCAAACACAGTTCAGCTCGTGATATTGCCCTGGCTTTTGGCGTCCCGCCGCAGTTGCTTGGCATACCAGGTGATAACACTTATAGCAATTTAGTCGAAGCACGCTTATCCCTCTGGGAACAGACGGTTTTACCAACGCTAGAAAATATTATCTGTCACCTGAATTCTTGGCTAACACCAAAATTTGGCGAGGATCTGTGCTTGTCGTACGACAAAGATGCAATAGAAATTCTCATGGAAAAGAGGCAAAAGTTGTGGAAATACGTAGAAAACGCAAGCTTTATGACACTCAATGAAAAAAGGGAAGCATTTGGCTTGCCACCACTGCCAGGTGGTGATGAGTTAGGTTAAGTTTGATCCGTTCAGTTGTGCGGCTAAAAGACAACTTAAAAGAGTTTAAGTTTTTGCTTTGTAATTTGTAAAATATTAAAAAAATCAGCCAAATTACACCATATTTAGTCTATTTTATCCTATAGTTTTGGGTTTACCGAGGGTTCGTCATTCTGCTACATGTTAGCGCCGCGGCGGTATGACTTAGGGTTGCACTAGCTATAGCAACTTTGTCTGCGCAACCATTTTCTACCGCACCATTGAACAGATATGCTTGAAGATATCTGTTCAGATGAGTTTATTGTCTCCTAAACCGTACACGCCTAACAAGCTACCGCTAGAGCTTGTGAAAAATTCTCTATTTTTATTCCCTTTAATTTACTGGATAAGTTGTCTACAAACAAATCTGATTTAGTGCAGATCTGCTCTATTTTTTTAGGAGATAAAGAGGAATCTAATTGATTCGCTATACCAGACACTCCATTTAAAACTACTCCAGCACCATATGGTACATATGACACAGTATATATAGCACCTGACGTAAGATCTAGTAAGTTCTGAGAAGAAGTGGTAATTTTATACCCTACTGTGTTTTTATCTTCTCCTTTGCATTTTTTAAGCACTTTTGATCCACCATGAGGAATATAAGATATACCAGCTATACCATATGAAGCCCCATTTAAGGCGTACGATACAACTACCGTTGTTGCTGATAGCGCTTTAGCTTCATATTTTGCAGTATAAAGCAATGGCTTAAGGGCATAAGAAATAGTTTTACCTTGTGATTCAGATTCAAGCAACGAATTTAGTTCTTCTTGTGTTGCTGTACATTCGAAAAATTCTTCCTCATCGATTTCTGCAAGATCAATCTCTTCAAAACCCTCATCAATATCTACAGGAGTCACTGTTTCTTTTATAGGGCTAACTTCTACATTACTTCCAATAATACTTGGATTATTAGAACTTCTGCCAAAAAGATTCGAAAACATACTAAACATTTTTTTTTACCTACAACTTAACGCTCATATCAATATATTAACCTAATATTAACCAGGTGTCAAGCACATATGACTCTTATAAACAGATGTTAGTAAATTAACTATTCCTCTTGCCAACCAGAGCGATGAAGATTTGGTCTACATCAAAACTCATCTTAGGACGCCAAATAGGGCCATCCAAATGCATATCGATATAGATTGGATTACTATAGTTTGGTGGTATGAAAAAGAACCTGAATATAGAAGCTAAAGCGAAGTTAGATAAGGTTAAATTAGAAGAGATCGACCCTGATGCTTGATCAATCCCGAATTGTAAACTAGTTGAACATATACCACTCTTAATACTTGCTTTTCCGCTAATATTTTCAAAAAATGTACTGCCATTATATATATCAACATAAGCAAATGTGGAAATTTCAGACTTATTCTTACTGCTTAACAAATTAGCGATAAATGAATTGAAATCTACATTAGTAACTTCTATTCCCTGCGCTTGTAAGTTTACATCTCCTGATAAGCTATTAGCCCAATCATGAAAACTTTTTCCTTGAGTTTTGATTGCACCACTTAAGCTTATCTGACCATTTACATTGTCAATTCCTATAACCTTACCAATCTTTTTAGTGTCCAAATTTACAATAGAAAATCTTGTATTCATTGAGTCTGATCTTAAATAACCCTGAAAAAACACTTGCCCGTGTTCTAATACGTAACTTGCCTGCCTGATAGTGATAACGTTGTTTCTCATTACCGCATCCAAATTAAAATCTTTCAAAACATTCTGCTCGGTTTTAAATTCTGCAGTATTGATTTGCACATTTGCATCAAAGCCTTCTTTGTCATCCAAAAAATCAAGCTGCTTTGTTGACCATTGAATTTGATCTATCTCATTTCTTGAATTTCTTTTTACCTCTACTAAATTTGGTAATTTAAAGATATTTCCATTAAATTTATTGCCCGTAAGGTTCACATCTAATAAAGGTTTGGCGTATTTTTGATCTACTAATATTTTTGCATTACCGGTAATATCGAAATCTTCTCCAGATAGTTTTATTTTATCTGCAACGAGCTTACCTTTTTCCATTTTCAGCAAAAAATCCAAATTTTTAATTTTCGTATCATTCAATGTAAGGTTATTAACACTGGCCTTTATATTTGCATCATACTGAAAATTTTTCAGCCGTTGCATTTTAGATAAACTGCTAAATGATGAATGATAATATTTGTCTGCATCAAGATTATGCATGCTAAATTTACCATCAATCACACTGCGTTTTTTTGTGTGGCTTACTCTAATTGACCCTTGCAAGGATTCCTTATTATTTAGCAGTCTAATGTCTGAGATAGATAATATTCTTGGTGCAAGGTGCAGTTTAGAACTTAGTGTAAATTGATTTTTCTGGTTTTCTTTCATCTTTATAGAAGGGAAAAAACATGAAATGAACGACTCAAAATCATTTCCTTCTACTAACAAATCACCGTTGAATTCAGATAGGACATTATTGTTTGAGATCTCTCCTGATAAGTAAGATATATTATTGATTCCAGGAAATTTAAGAAGCGTATTAACTTTTACTTTGCCATCAGTGGATTTTAGTACAGCACGGAAATTGTCCAATATTTTGTTTTGATATTGAATGTTAGAAGCTTCCATATTAAAATTTAAGCTCAAGTTCTTTGGCACAACTGCTCTAAAGCATTCCAGAAGGTCTTTCATATTCGTTGTTCTTTGTGAATCATTTTGTATGGAATCTAAGTCAACTTTGCTGAAGCTAATATTGAGATTAGTGTGATCGCCTTTTCTATCATTTTGTATTGTACCACTGGCTTGCATGCTTTTGGAATCAATTTTCAAGTCAGTTACCGTAAACTCATTTTCATCGAGGTTGATATTAGATGATATCTCAATATTGTCACTAGGAATAACACAAGAGAGAAAGCTAAGATTAATGATTTTTGCTAAATCACTCACAGAACCGGAACTATTATTAATCGTTAGTGTTAAATTACCCTGGAGTTCTTCTTGATTTCTATTACCTGTAAATAGCAAATTTACAAAATTTGATTCAACACTAATGTATGCATTCTTTTTTGTGATATTAACCTTTCCTGAAAAATCGTAATTATTATCACCTACCTTTACTTTACCAGAGAATTGCCTATTTTTTTTTACAGCAACTTCCTTTATATTAACAATGCTGCTATAATTAGCGAAATCATTCTTAAAACTTACTTGGCTGTCTTTTATTACTATATCGACTGTGTTACCACTGGCTTTTGTATTTATAATATTAATTAAATTTTCTTTATTGCTTTTCATGCCAAACAATGTGATTGACTTTGGTTGCAACGAGAATAAAAGCAACGATAGGAACGATGGCCTTATTTCAATTTTTCTTACACTAATTAAATCTGATAGCTTTTGCTCTTTATTTTCGTTGTATTGTATATATACATTATGAATAGTGAGCTTTGGAGTAATGAGTGAAACTTCAACTTTCCCTCCAATATGCACTTTAGCATCATACTTCTCCTCTAACTCTTTTATGATATATTCCCTGTAGTCACTCCAATCCTTAAAAACTGCGGCAACATGAAGAAGGACTAATACTAAAGAAATTGATAATATGGCGTATAAAGAAAGTTTCATAGTAGACCTCTCATTCCGGCATCTCTTCGTCTTGTCATCCCAGTGCGTGACACTGGGATCCATCTTATTTTCATCATGAGCATTATTTCAGCGTATGCTCCTAGAATCTGTTGTCTATTGCATAATTTGCAAATATTTTTATATCTGGATCCCAGTGTCAAGCACTGGGATGACACCGTTTGCTGTTCCTTTAGCAAAAGATCTAGTTTATACATATTTCAAATTATTCAAATTTCCTCTAAACATTAAATAGAGAATACCAAAATAAACAATAACACTCAAAGCTATTAAAGTCGTTAAATAAACAATACGAGCCAATATTTTATCAAAAAATAATCCTGCCAACAAAGAATTAAAAATATAAAGGGCTATTGACATGACTACCGTTGCTACAAAAATTTTCATGATATTTAACAATAACGCTTGGCTAACCTTATACATTTTATTTATTGTTAAATAACTAATTAATAGAATGGAGTTTATCCAAGTGGAAACGGAAGTAGCGATAGCAATCCCCGTGTGCTGATACTCGTTCATTAACAAAAGGTTTAGCACTACATTAATTCCAAGGCACATTAGTGAGAACATAGTTGGTATTTTTAGATTGCCTTTAGCAAAAAACGTGGGTAGCAATACTTTATTTATAATAAATGCAGGTAAAGAAAGAGAAAATGCTATTAACGTGGGAGCAGTTTGCTGCACTGCATAATGATCAAACCGGCCGTAAGAAAAAAGCGTAAGTAAAATTATGTCGGGAATAATAATAAAGGCAGCAGTTGTTGGCATAATTAACATTAATCCTATGTTGAGAGCCTTGTTCTGTATTTTGACTATATTTTCAGTATTATTTACCTGTTTTGAAATTAAAGGAAGAAGCACTGTACCGATTGCAGTACCGATTATTCCCTGCGGTAGTTGATTTAGTCTATCGGCATAATATATATAGGACACCGCATTTGGTATAAAACTCGCCATGATTGTGTCAATCCATACACTTATTTGAGTTACACAATTGTTGATAATTGCAGGTATCACACGCTTAAAAAACAACCTTACTTCATTGCTTAATTCAAGGCTAAAAGAAAAAGCTGCCTTTAACTTGTATGCACTAAATAGTATCAAAAGTAGCTGGAAAATTCCTCCTATAAGGACAGCTATAGAAAGGTTGTGCGCTGGAGTTTTTATGTAAGGCACAAACAAACTGATGATTAAACAGAGATTCAAAACGATTGGTGCAATAGCTGTTGAAGCAAAATGCTGCTTTACTTGCAGCATTCCACCAATAAGTGATGCAATTGAAACAAAGATTATGTAGGGCATCATAATTCTTGATAAAGTAACAGTAAGGGTAAACTTACTTTGGTCAAATCCAGGAGCAAAAATTTGAATCATATAAGGGGAGAAAGTTTGCATGATAAGGCAAAAAATTACTAAGATAATAAACGTAATGGATATTACACTACTTGCAAAATTAAATGCCTTTTTATCATCGTGTGATTCTATTGAATATAACGGTATAAAGGACGTGGTAAATGCTCCCTCTGCAAAAAATGCGCGAAATAGATTGGCAAAACGAAACGAAGAAAAAAATATGTCTGCAAGAGAGTTTGCACCAATAACCGTAGCAATCAATACATCTCTTATTAACCCTGAGATCCTTGAAATAGCCGTAAAAAAACTAAATGTGAAAATACTTTTAAACATACCACTACTTTATTAGTATCAATACAATTAACTATAATAGTAAAAGTATCAATGAAAATATTTATTGGCTAAACTTAAAACCCTCTACAAAAGGAGAGTTAAATAATCAATTGACTATTTGCGCTCGTATGTTAGATATTTTATATCTTGGCGGGCGTAGCTCAGTTGGTAGAGCGTCAGTTTGTGGTACTGAATGTCGCCAGTTCGATCCTGGTCGCTCGCCCCACTAAAATTTTCTGCTTTACAGAAATATGAACAAATGGTAATATATCAATTAATTAGGGAGGTTGTATGGATAAAGGAGATTTAATACTTTTAGGTGTAGCATCAGTAATAGGTGCACTTACAGGTTTGGGATTGAGTTTCACAGCTTTGTCACCTTTGGTTATAGGTGGAATTATTGCTGACGTTCCTGTAATATTATTGACTGCATGTGATATATGCGAAGGAGAATGCTCCAAGAAAGATCTTTTCAATATGGCCGTTTTAGGAGTTGCAAGCGCTGCAATTGGAGTTGGCCTTGCTGCAGCCGCAACTGCTATTTTTCCTGGTGCAATGCTTGGAATGGGCTCTGCAGCTTTAGTAGGTGCAACAATAGGAGTAATAGCGCCAATTGCAGGGATATTTGCAATCATAGCTACATCATTTGCTGCTAAAAAAGTGAATGAATATATTATTTCTCCTATAGTTGAGTGTTTTTCTTTAAAAGGGAAGGGGTACGAATCACCTTAAACCAATTAAGTAAGGTTTCTGCTTTCTGTTATTCTAGTGTGCAGCATATAGCTGTACGAACATTTGTTTGCAAAGGCAGTGTGTTAAGTGTTATAGCCGGTTTTGCCTCAAACACAAAGGCAGTGCCTGGACTCTTGCTTCAATGTTAAACAAAATACCATAGAATTCAAAATGCAAAAAAAAATGTTCAACATTGTATCAGAATGGTGCTATATTGGGCCTTAACTTGACGCGTATGCTTTTTTGAACATTCCCTAACCTCAATTTATATTGAAATACCTTTATTGGTATCTTTTTCTTGTTGTGACTCAGCAATACGTTTAGTCCAATCCAGTGGCCTTTTATTTCTGTTACCTAATGCAATTCTATTGCGATCATAACTATCAGTGTGTTCCGTTAAAGTATCTTTTCTTTCTTCTTCTATTACTCCAATTTTCAGTTGTGCTTCATCTTTCTCTAGTAATTTATATAGATTACTATTTTTATCTACAATTGAATTAGTGTCATTGTTTTCTTGTTCTGCCACTGTTTTTATGTCTGTTGAACTGTCTTTTAACAATCCTGCTGCTAATAAATGTTCTTTGGTTTGTTCACTAATTCCTTTTTGATCCACCGGTTTTAGTGGGAACTTCTGAGTTTCTTTATCTAACTTACTGGTAAATTCCGTAAGTAGAGTGTCATCTCTTTGTTCAACATTCATTAGGCTCGCTTTTAACTGTCCAGGATTTACTTGAGATTGTCCATGATTGGCATGAGTTGGAGATGAATAGCCCGAATCGTTTGTTTTTACATCTGTTGAACTGTCTTTTAGCAATCCTGCTGCTAATAAATGTTCTTTGGTTTGTTCACTAATTCCTTTTTGATCCACCGGTTTTAGTGGGAACTTCTGAGTTTCTTTATCCAACTTACTGGTAAATTCCGTAAGTAGAGTGTCATCTCTTTGTTCAACATTCATTAGGCTCGCTTTTAACTGTCCAGGATTTACTTGAGATTGTCCATGATTGGCATGAGTTGGAGATGAATAGCCCGAATCGTTTGTTTTTACATCTGTTGAACTGTCTTTTAGCAACCCATCTTCTTTATCTTGTGACAGTTTATCAGTAGGATCAACTTGCCTTAATCCTCTATTATCTTGCTGTGATCTATCTCTGATTTCTTTAAGAAGATTTTCAGGTGGAGTTTGGTCACTTTGTTCAATGTTCTCTAAGCTCCTCTTTGGCTGCTCAGGATCTACTTGAGGTTGAGCATGAATTTGAGGTGAATAGCCCGAATCGTTTGTTTTTACATCTGTTGAACTGTCTTTTAGCAACCCATCTTCTTTATCTTGTGACAGTTTATCAGTAGGATCAACTTGCCTTAATCCTCTATTATCTTGCTGTGATCTATCTCTGATTTCTTTAAGAAGATTTTCAGGTGGAGTTTGGTCACTTTGTTCAATGTTCTCTAAGCTCCTCTTTGGCTGCTCAGGATCTACTTGAGGTTGAGCATGAATTTGAGGTGAATAGCCCGAGTCACTTTTGCTATTGGGTTTTGGAACAGAAAGTGGCTGTTTACTTTCTTCCCACTCAGCATCACTAGCACCACGGTTATCACTGTCATGTTCATGTATATTTGAATAAGGCAAGTAAGGAACTTTGTCCTTTAATGTTTCTAATATAGAAGACGTTGATTCATTTTTCCTGCCTCCTTCCATTGATGCTCCGCTACCATCAACAACACCAGTGCGCCGTAAGCTGTTTCTCTTGAAATTTCTGATGTCTTGTAATAGATCGCCTTTGCTATTTCCTTCTTGTTGCTGGGTTTTAGGTTGTTGCTGATTATTAGGTGTTTGCTCACTTCTATCTGGTTTTTGGCTTCCAGGTACAGCATGTCCAAATGTAGGATTGTCATACCGTTCATCTTCTTGTCTATTATCTTGATTGTGGCTTACAGACTTGGTGAAAGTAGAACTGTCCGAAGGATCAGAAGTTGCACCTTTTTGCTGATTATTAGGTGTTTGCTCATTTCCGCGCAAGCCATCTGGTTTTTGGCTTCCACTCCCTTGCTCATTGAAAACATCTTTTTCAGGTGTAGTTCTAAGTGGTGGCAGCGAAGGGGTCTGAGACCCAATTTCTCGATTCATATGAGTAGCTTGGTGTTTTTGAACAGGTTTTTTGACCTCTTGCTCAATATCTCTACTGTTACTTTTTATTGCGATTTCAGATGATTTGTTAAGGACTTGATTGTCTTTTCCGTCATGTTGCACCTCATTCACTTTTCCTTTTTCCCTGAATTTTATTTCATGCAAGAATAAACCACCTATTTTTACATCTTGATTCGCTTCTAACCGTTCTAGAGAAAAATCATCACCTTTAACAAGGTCTACACCGTTAGCATCAATCTTAATTTTGATCTTGCATTCTTCCCCTTTCGCGTACCATTTCAGAGTCATCTCATATGAACCATCGGTTACGACATAATGTCTTATTTTTTTCCCTCCTTCCTCGGCAACAAAACCATGCATTCCGCTCTTTCCATCACTATGCAACGTTGAAAATCCCGAGATTCCATTCTTCTGACAAAAATCACTGTTTAAAAATTCGCTGATTTTGAACTCTTTCTTGTTATCCTCCAGTGTAATACTGGCATGATTACCGTATATTGAAACTTTTTTATCTTCAACATCATCATTAATGTTATTAGCACTAGTAATATATTTATTCAACTCTTCTTTAGCTTTATCTTCAAGCTCTTGTCTAGCTGTCTTGTTGCATTCCTGAAGAATAACTCCACATGCTTTATTTTTGTTTTCATCTTCGTCCCAATTCCAGTCGGCGTGTTCTGTTAAAAACTTTACTGTGTTAAAATCAACTCTAACATTATAAATTAGGTCGTCTTCCTTTTTTATTTCATCAAATAAAGGAAAAAATTCTTGAACGCGCTCATTATAAATGTGTTTTTGTTGTATATTGTTAGTATTCATATACCCCTCACTAATAACCCTCTGCCTTTAGTTCTAGCTAATACTAGCTAATATAATTATCACGAGCATTGGTTGAATTTTTATTAAGGAAGGTTGTGTTGTTACTCAGATGGCAACTTTTAGTTGGCGCCTAATTTTAAATATCTGTTGCTCATAGTGAATACTTCTGGATCTTTAGAAGTTAGCTTGAGTATAGCAAGTATGTTGATAAACAACAAAGCAGCAATCGAGATATCAGCGACATCCCATAGCAACCGGACTTTACCTATCGCACCAAGCGGAATGATCATGGTAAAAATTACAATCCAGATTTTAGTGTATTTATTATCCATAGACACATAGCGTATTGTCTGTTTTGAGCAAAAAAACCAAGTAAAAATAGTAGTAAAGGCAAAACAAAACATTATGGCCATAATTAAATAGTCAATATAGGGCCAATTCATAGCTTTTCTAAAAGTAAATATGCACATGTTAGTACTCTCTAAATCAGTGACCCAAGAATCTGTGACAAGCAGTACCATTGTTGTAATAAACACTATAAATGCAACTATAAAAGGCGATATTATTGTAATTAGACTCTGCTCAATAATAAATTTATTATTATTTTTCTTAGGAACAATTGAAGAATGTACGATTCCTTCGAGGCCAAGCCCTATATCTGTTGCAAAAATACCTCGCAAAGTTCCGACTTGAATAATAGTCAACATTTCTAAAATCAAACCTAGAGATAAACCAGAGTTAAAGCTACTAGCTGTCAAAAAATTGCTTGTTATTAATTTTAGAGAAGGAGGGATATTTTCACTAAACTTAAATAATATGATACCGCAAAGTGTGAGGTAACTTACCGTCATTATCGGTATCATAGCCGATATAAAAATTTTAATTTTTTTTAAGCTGAGAACTGCAACAACAAAAAATATTATGGCCATTACAATGCCACCAATGACTACAGGCACATCTATCATGTTAAGTGGTATTGATAGAGAATTTACCTGAACAAGGTTACCAACTGTTATTGAAACCATCATCATAACAACCAGAAACACAATTGTAGCTTTTCTAGAATTAAATGCATCAGCCATGTAGACTACAGGGCCACCTATAAACCGTCCGTTCTTTTCCTTTCTGGTTTTTATACTTAGATAACAAGTGACATATTTTATCACAGAAGTGATAACAATAATTATTGCCATCCATAAAATAGAGCCCGGTCCTCCGGTTTTTAGAGCAACAGCAGTTCCTGAAATGTTTCCTACTCCTAAATTTCCCCCTAAGATTGTAAACAGGGCGGCTATAGAAGAAAATTTATTTTCCCCTCTTTTAACTCCAATGAGTGAAAGGGCGTACGGCAATCTAAATATCTGTAGCCATTTTAGTTTAACCGATAGGTAAACACCAGCAACTAGCATGAGTAATATTGTTGGCAGTAATAAAACAAACTTTACTGTATCCATCTGTAAAAGTGAGATTTTTATTTAAGTATACAACAAAAATTGAAAATACCTAACCTATTTTCTATTAGAGTTCGTATGACTTCGTTCCTGTCATCCTAGCGCTCCTTTCTTGTCATCCCAGTGCGTGACACTGGGATCTAAATTTTTTATGCGAAACCATTATGTTTATATACTTGTAGGCCCAAGTTCCTCACATAGTGAACAAAAAAGTAAATGAGATTCCAGTGTCACGCACTGGAATGACACCTACCCCATGAGAACCCTATTTTTCATACCACTCATTTATAAGTTTATTGATATCAGAATCTATAAAATCCTTTAGTGGTTGCCTGGTTTTTATCTCAACATTTTTAGGGATGCACCTATCTTTACATATCGCATAATTTATATGGAAGTTAAGGTCAATATACCCTTGATTTGAAAACACATTCATCTTAAAGGGAAATAATACCATATCCTTATATACGTTACTGATAAATATCTCTCTTCCTACTTTATCTCTATGTTCCTTTGGAGTAGGCCAGTAAATATCTATGTTTAATGTGTTACCCTTACAATCAAAAGAAGTGGGAAGACCGAAATCTCCAGGATCTTTATAATATATGTGCCAGCCTGGTTCTACTGTAACCTTTATTGCACCTTTAAGAGTGAGGTTTGCTTCATTTATCTCGCCAATAAGTAAATCAAATTTTGCAATTTCCTCGTCAGCATATAGTTGAGCGCAAGAAAAAAATAAAAACAATATTAAATATATATATATTTTCATTAAGTTAAATTTCTCCTTTTATAGAGAAAGTGATTTAGATTTTAATTATTATATTTAATAGCATTATATAGATTATTTATTAATATAGCATTATGCTATAGCTAAACTGACTTACAACAATCTAAAAAACGACAAATTCGTCATTCCGCTACTTGTTAGCGGAATCTATGCCGAGATACCGCGAATGAATCACGGTATGACGTAGGATTGCTGTCGTCCTGCTACGTGTTAGCGGATGAGATACCGCGAATGAATCGCGGTATGACGGTTCGCGGCAGCATGACAATAAGCTCGTCATCCCGCTACGTGTTAGCGGGATCTATGCCAAGAGATACCGTCAATGAATCGCGGTATGACGTGTTGCTTGGGTCAGCTATAGTATAAATATACTAGGGATTATAGGTTTCTTATGCTGCCTTTTTGTTATTAGACAACCACAATATAAAGGGGTGAAACGGATGCAAACAGTAGTGCCTTTCTGCACCAAACGTATTACCTTTAACGAATAGTAAAATGTGAGATTTTTTGGAACTACCGTGGAGCAATTGCTCCACGGCTTCACTCTACTCAGAATCCACCCATGCCACCCATTTCTCCTGCGCCCATAGGAGATGAAGCATTTTCTTTGCTTGGTACATCAACTATCATAGCTTCAGTAGTAATCAGCACACTCGCAACAGATATCGCTGTTTCAAAAGCAATACGCACCACTTTTGCTGGATCAATCACACCAGCTGTAAATGCATTAGCGTAATTCATAGCCTCAACGTTGTATATAAGCTCTTTATCATTCTGCTTAATCAAATAGTCAATGATAACAGCAGATTCAAGACCAGCATTTTTAACTAACCTTCTAATTGGAGCACTGAGAACTTTCTTGATAATGTTTATGCCTATTTGCTCTTCGTCACTTGCACCTTTTAATTTGTCGAGAACAGATGAAGCATAAAGAAGTGCAACTCCACCACCTGGAACTATGCCTTCTTCAATTGCAGCTCTTGTTGCATGCAGCGCATCTTCAACTCTATCTCTACGTTCTTTAACTTCCACTTCAGTTGCTCCACCAACTTTTAGCACAGCAACACCACCTGATAATTTCGCTAAACGTTCTCTTAGCTTTTCTTTATCATAATCAGAAGTTGAAGTTTCAATTTGAGATTTGATCTGCTCGATTCTAGCTTTCACACTGTCAGAATCGCTATTTTCGCTGACAACTGTGGTATTATCTTTAGTAATTTTAACATTTTTAGCAGTACCAAGATCATCAAGTGTCAGATCTTCCATCTTGATTCCAAGTTCATCTTTTATGACGTACTTAGCACCAGTCAAAGTTGCTATATCTTCGAGCATTTCCTTTCTTCTGTCACCAAAACCTGGAGCTTTTACTGCAGCAACTTTTAAACCACCACGCAATTTATTGATAACTAAAGTGCTTAATGCTTCACCTTCGATATCCTCTGCAATAATAACCAAAGGTTTACCAGATTTAACAACAGCTTCAAGAATAGGAAGTAAAGGTTGAATAATATTTAATTTTTTCTCTGTAATTAATAGATAAGGATTATCAAGCTCCACGATCATTTTTTCATTATTTGTAATAAAATACGGAGAGAGATAACCGCGATCAAATTGCATGCCAGTAGTCAGCTCAACTTCTAACTCTTTTGAACCTTTACTTTCTTCAACAGTGATTACACCCTCTTTTCCAACTTTTTTCACGGAATCAGCGATACTGTTACCTATATCCTTATCACCATTTGCAGAGATTATCGCAACTTGCGCTACTTCATCCATTTTCTCTAGAGAAATTGTACGAGACATTGATGCAATTTCCTTTAATATTACATCTTTTGCCTTCTGTATTCCGTTTTTAATACCAACACGATCGTTTCCAGCAGCAATTGATTTTGAAGCTTCCATGATCATGCTGCTAGTTAATATTGAGCACGTTGTTGTACCATCACCAACTTTGTCGTTACATTGAGAACAACTTTGGGCAAAGATGCTTGCTATTACAGCATTTAGTGGTTTTTCAGGCTTGATACCCTTCATCACCTTATAACCATCTTTTGTAATTTCTGGTGCTCCATAGGGCTTATTAATCCCTACTGTTTTTCCTCTAGGTCCCGCAGTTATTGCTACCGTTGAATCCACTATTGCTGCGACTTCACGAAAGGCTTCTTGTAACTGCTCACCTGATACTACTACATTAGTCATTTTTATCACCTCTTGTTAATAAAAAATTTAGAAAACTATAATAAAACCATTTACAATGCGCCATGTTGCGCTTTGTTTCAATTTAGTAAAATAAAGACTGCTATTTAATGACAGCAAGTATATCGGACTCTTTCATCACGATAAGCTTTTCATCATTATGTTCTATTTCTGTACCAGCCCATTGACGATAGAATACTTTATCACCAGCCTTTACAGTTAAAGCTATGCGTTCGCCATTTGAGTTGCGTGAACCTTCACCAGTTGCTACAATTTCACCTTTAGTAGGTTTCTTTTCAGCACTTGATGGAAGCATAATTCCACCCTGCTTTTCCTCGCTAATAGGCTTGATCAGCACGCTATCATCCAATACATTTAAACTTACATTTGACATTTGCTTTTCCTCTCAACAAATTAACCTATAACTTTATATATATACTCGTAAGTTAGATTTCAAGGGCTGGAGCTTGTAAAATATGCACACCATTATAAAATATGTACGCCAAAAGCAGTTTCTAAAAGAGCCTAATGTTATATAATAAGATTTAGATTTATTTATGGAGATTTCATGAGTTATATACCATTCTTAAGTCGTGGTGTGATAGTGCTATATGGGCCTGACACTAGAGATTTTCTGCAGGGCATTATAACCAATGATATTAATAAGCTAGATAGCCAAAAAGCTATTTACTCTTTATTGCTTAGCCCTCAGGGAAAATACCTATATGATTTTTTTCTTATTGAATATGGTAGATATATTTTCTTAGAGTGCGAAAATGTGCACTTACAGCAAATAATCGAGAAACTAGATTTACTTAAAACTTATTTGAGAGTGAAAATTAAAGACATTAGTGCACTATATAAGGTTGGAGTTTTGTTTGATACTAAGTTGGCGGAGTGTAGTAGTAAGTCACAAGTTATTTTTCAAGATCCAAGGCACAAGCTGCTAGGAATGAGGATCATACATAAAGATGAAATAAAAGAACCGGTTGGAGATTTTATTCAGTATGAAAAAGTTAGAATTAAAAACCTTGTCCCAGATGGAGCAAAAGATATGGTACAAAATTCATCGTTCCCATTGCAATATTTAATCGATAAGGCAAACGGTATAAGCTTTAATAAGGGGTGTTACGTAGGTCAGGAAGTCGTAAATCGAATGAGCAGACAAGAAATATTCAGAAGAAAACTTTATCTTGTTGAGGGGGATAACGCACTTCCAGATATTGGCACTAAAGTGACAAATGAAAATAATGAGGAAATAGGGGAACTGCGCTCTAGTGTAGACAACATTGGACTTGCATTGCTTAATACTCAAAAAAGTCATGCAAATTTATATGTCGATGGGGTTAAGTGCGTTAAGACGTTGTATAATTAAAGTCTTAAGGTAGCGCATATAGAAACGAAAAACTTATTTTATGGCCTAGCGTCACGCACTAGAATGACATCATTTACGATGTAACATTTATTACTTTTGCAGATACAATTTACATGCTATAATTGGATCTTCATAGTTGGTAAATTGGAGTGCAAAGAAGTAAAATTAAAGTAGAAATAAAAAGATTATCACACGGAGAAGACTTGTCTCTTCCATGTTATGCAACTACGCAGAGTGCTGGTATGGATCTTTATGCTGCATTGAATGACTCTGCTGTTTTAAATCCACTTGAGAGATTACTTGTTCCAACTGGAATTGTGATTGCAATACCAAACGGTTTTGAGGGGCAAATCCGCCCACGTTCTGGTCTTGCTGCAAAACATGGAATTACTGTCTTAAATTCTCCGGGCACTATAGACTCTGATTATCGAGGTGAGGTGAAGATTTGCCTAATTAATCTAAGTAATCAGTCGTATGAGATAAAAAGAGGAGATAGAATTGCACAAATCCTTATTTCTCCTGTATCTCAGGTAATTTGGGATGACAGAGAAGAATTCTGCACAGAAGAAACCGGTCGCAATGCAGGGGGCTTTGGCTCAAGTGGCAGGTAACTTACGAAAAAGCTTGACTATGGTGTCATCCCAGTGCTTGACACTGGGATCCAGGAATTTTACTAAGTTGGTAAGCATAAAAGCAGCCATTTTATGTTAAAATACAACGTTTTGATGATTATGAAAAGGCTGGATTCCAGACTGGAATGACACCACCTGCCACGCAAATTGCAATGTTCATACAGCTATGTGTCAGCTACTCGGATGACACCCTGTGTTTGCTGGCTATAATTGCTAAGGATTTTTATTTAATTTAACTGCATCTTTTGCCTTATCCAATAACCCATTAATAAAACCAATTTCGCTTGGTTGATCAAGTAAATCAGATGCAATGTTAGTATATTCATTAATGACAACTGGAACTGGCGTATCACAATTAGCTAACTCACATATTGCAACACGCAAAATAGATAAGCTTATAAGATTTAACCGTGAAAGGGACCAGCTTGGATGTAAATAAGACTCTATTATTTTATCATATTCTTCACTGTTTTTTATAACCTTATATAACAAGTTTTCTAAGAACTGATGTTCAAATTCTTCACATTCAAATATATCTTTCAACTTACTTATGTAGTCCTTAAGTTCACAATTTTCCAATTTAAAAGTGCTTTTGTTGTAACCTACAAAAATATTTGAATAAGCAACTTGTACAGCAAGAAATCTTGCCGTACTTCTTTTTATGCGCCACTTTTTATCTACTGGTTTTTCCTCCATTATTTTAATTTATTGTGTAAATCTATCATATGCAAAACAGTTGAGGCTGCATGGCCACCAACGTTCTTTTTGTTTTTGTCAGCTCTAACTAGTGCTTTATCTTTGCTGTCAGCGGTAATTATGCCCATACCAAGGGGCATTACATAATGCATGATAACTTCATTTAAGCCTTCGATTACTCCTTTACAAACATATTGATAATGATCAGTTTCACCGCGAATCACGCACCCAAGAGCTAAATAACCGTCATAATTAGCATTCTTGCTTTTTACTGCAAAGAGAATTGTAGCTGGTATCTCAAATGCACCAGGAACTTCAATTATGTCATAGCTTGCATGACTTTCTTTTAATCTATCAACTGCACCTTCAAGCAAAAGGTTTGCTATTTCAGCATAATAAATTGAATTAACTATTAGTATTTTCGACATTTACTACCACTTTTTTCGTTAAAAACAACTTTATTAATGATTGTTGAATTAAAGTTATAATATTACTAAATATCCAATATATTACCAGGCCGGCAGGAAAAGAAGAAAAAATAAAGACAGAAATGTAAGGTAAAAACTTCATAACATTTACTTGAATATCATCTTTATTGGTTTGATCTTTCTCACTTAGCTTCTGCTGAATTATCATGGTGGCACCGAAAATTATAGGTAAAATGCCTATAGAAATAGGAAAGTTATAATTAAACAACCCAAATAATGTAAAGATGTTCGTTGGGTCAGGAGCTGAAAGATCCTTAATCCATAAAAAAAAAGGAGCATGTCTCATCTCTATAGTAACAAATAATACTTTATATAGAGCAAAAAATACCGGTATTTGTATTAGCATGGGAAAAATGCTCGACATTGGGTTTACATTGTTTCTCTTGAACAACGCAATTGTCTCTTTGTGCTGCTTTAAGCTGTCATTTTTATACAACTCTTTTATACGAGTTAATTCAGGCTGCAGGCTTTTCACCTTGAACATCGAAATATATGATCTATTAGATAAGGGAAGCATCAAAAGTTTGATTACTAAAGTCAGCAATAATATTGCTAAGCCAAAATTTTTTAAAACGAAGTTAAAATATTCAAGCAGTAAAAACACTGGCTTGGTTATAAAATAAAGAACACCAAAATCTACAGCTTTATCAAACAAAGGTATATTGAGAGTATCCTTATAAGAATCCAGTAAATTCAACTTTTTTGCTCCAGCAAAAAAATAATTCACATTAGAAACACTTGCGCCAGGAAGTATGCTCTTATAAGGTTTGACAAAATCTACTTGAAATTTATCAATATCATTAGCGTTAGTATGCTTAATGCTTACATTTATTTTATCGGATTTCTCAGGTATGATGGCTGTAAGCCAGTATTTATCAGCAAAACCAAACCAATTTTTTTCACTCGTGCTTGCTTTTATTAAATGTTTTTTGGAAATATCCTTATATGTCCACTCCTCTAGTTTATTATCAAATGCACCCAGTACTCCTTCATGGGATATCCAATAAGATTCGTTGATATTGTCACGTTTACGGTTAATTCTACCATAAGGAACCAAAACTACATTATCTTTTGTATTGTTTTCAATAATTTGCTCAACTTTAAACATGTAGTTATCGTCAAGGCTAATTTTCATTCTAAATAAAATGCCATTTTCATTATCCCAAAATAAATTGACCTCTTTTTGATTGAGTTTATCTGCTTGCCAGACTGTTTTAGAATCTGGAACTTTAATCTTTTCATTCGGATCGAGCCACCCAAATTCTGCGAAATATACATCTTTTGATTCTGCAGGTGACAGTAACACCACTTGTGGAGAAGAAGAACTCGGTTCTAAGTGGTAGTTAGTTAAGATTAAGTCATCAAACCTTGCACCTTTCAAAGAAATTGATCCTTTAATCATGTTATTGGTTAAACTAACCCTCTGTTCTCGAGTGGAATTAATAATTTCAGAACGATTTTGGTGTATTATAGGAGCAAGGTCGTTAAAAGATTCGATATGTTCAATATTTTCAATCAATGGCTGGTTTTGGTTTGCACTAAAAAAATTATCATAAATAATGCGCCAAGATACCATGATCAACATGGAAAGGATAGCTGCTAAAATTAAACTTTTTGCTTCTGACATGAAATTAAATCAAACATATCTTCTTAAAGTGTATATTAAATATTGTACTAAAACAATAAAATTTACTTATTTTTAATAATAACTTTTAACGCTAATCTTTAAAATTTGTTTTAATAGCTTCAAATTTTAACAATATGAACGCGGTGAAAAATCTAGTTATTTGGTTACTAATAATAGCTGCCACTTCAATGCTTATTGATTCACAAAGGGACAAACTAAGCGACAGATTTCTCAGTACTTTTTTACCATATAAAGGGAGAATTCAGAATAGTGGTCAGAATAGTGGAAGTATCGAATTTACGAAATCATACGATGGACACTTTTATATTCAGGCTCAGGTCAATGATCGCAATATAACGTTTTTGCTTGATACCGGAGCAACCGATATTGTTCTATCACAAAAAGACGCATTACATGTTGGTATTAACTTACAAAACGTTCAGGATTTTAAAATATATGAAACTGCTAAAGGTCAAATAAAAGCTGGTGTTGTTCACATCCCTCAGGTTAAAATAGGGAATTTTTTAGTTAATGATGTACAGGCGAGCGTTAACACTCATTCTATGTCTTATTCACTACTTGGAATGAGCTTTTTAAGGTATTTTCATTTCACTATAAGAGATAATAAGTTGATATTATACCGCGACTAAACACTTCTACAATCTACTTATCAAAGCTCTGTAGGTTAATATAGGAGCAGAAATAAATATTGCAGAACAAGTGCCAATCAAAATACCAAAAAAAATGATCAAGCTGAAGTCTCTCACTGCATCTGTGCAGATTAATGTCAAAGGAAGAGCAGCAAGAAGGGTTGTACCCGAGGTTAATATAGTGCGAAATAATGTAGCGTTGATACTTGCATCTACTATCTCACTCATCCGCCCACTTTTACCACTCTTGCAATACTCTCGAATCCGATCGTATATAATTACTGAGTTATTGATTGAATAACCAATGACAGTGAGGAGAGCTGCAACTGATGAAATATTAAACTCAATGCCAGTTAGGCTAATAAAACCAATAGTTAAAATCACGTCATGAATCAGTGCTGTTATTCCACTGAATCCACATTGCCAATTAAATCTAAACCAAACGTAAAAAAATATTCCAACAATCGCGATCAACATGGATAACATTCCTTCAAATATTTGTGTTGAGCTTATTTGTGGGCCAACATAGTCTATTTTACGATAGCTTATTGAGCTACCTAGCTTTTCTTCTAGTATGCTTTTTATCTTTTTGATTTTATCTTCATCTCCTTCATCTTTAAAACGCATGACTAAATTATCACCCGCTTTTGAACTCTGCACTGTAAAACCATTTTCTTTTAATGCATCGAGAATAGAGTGATTCTCATCTGAAGATTTTATCTCTATCAAAATTCCGCCTGCAAAGTCTATGCCTAAGTTCACTCCACGCAGCACAACAGTGAGCATTGAAAAGATGATAAAAATAATGCTAACGAGTGCAGTCAAATCCCTATATTTACTAAACTTGATATCGAGATTATCTGGAATGAGTCTAAGTGCCATGCTATTTACTTAAAATAATCACTTGAATTTTATATACTTTTCAAAAAATTCACTAGTTTATTCTGTGATTGGACTTCTCTGTCATCTGAGTAGCTGACACACAACTATACGAACATTAGACTTCTTGCATAACCCAAACTAAGCAGAAAAAAGATACAAGGTGTCATCAAAGTAGCTTGACACTGGTTCCTTTATGACGGCAGTGTCCCTATGATGTCATGCAAGTAACCTCTATGATGTCATTCAAGTAGCTGACACTGGTTTCCATCCAAAAGGGTGTCGTCCCAGTGCCCAGACTACTTGGATCCAGGAAACTTAACTCTACACTAAGTAAATGTACAATAAGAACTAGATTCCAGACTGGAATGACAGCGGTTCTACGTCATACCGCCGCGGTATCTCACATAGATCCCGCTAACAAGTAGCGGGATGACGAATTACTATACCGCCGCGAACCGTCATACCGCCACGAACCGTCATACCGCGATTCATTCGCGGTATCTCTAGATCCCGCTAACAAGCAGCGGGATGACGGTTGTCAAGGTAGTACCTTCCCCCGTCATCCCAGTGCCTTCTTCTGTCATCCCAGTGCCCTTATAATGAGATCCCAGTGAGTGACACTGGGATCTCATTTTACTTTATGACGGTGTCATCCTAATACCTTCTCCTTTCATCCCAGTACTGGGATGACACCCTACTTAACCGTCATACTGCCGCGGTATCTCTTAGCCGCTAACACATAGCGGAATGACGAAGTTATCGTCATGCCACCGCGAACCGTCGTACCGCCGCGAATCGTCATACCGCCGCGGTATCTCATCTGCTAACAAGAGATCCCGCTAACACGTAGCGGGATGACGGTTGTCGTTTAGCTATAAATATTAAGGAATTTACCAAACAAAAAAAAGGCAAAAGAAGCCCTAGTCATTGTCTATTTTCAGTATTTGGCGTTTTTTAAGTCTTAAACACTGCAATTTAGCTGCTTTTAAGTGCAACTAACTTAAGCTATAAATGTTTAAGAAATTCACTAAGCAGAAAAAAAGGCAAAAGAAACCCCGCGTTAGCTAGTTGTCACTCTCTAATCCTGCAAATTGGCGTACTATACTGTCTTAAACGACTTATAAGCGCGTTTCAGCTTGTGTAGGTAAAAACCTAGAAATATTGTGAAGACATAAGGTGCACATAGTGCAAAAAATTAAAAATAAGACGCCAACTACGTTGTTTTCTTGCTGTTTAATCTGCACAGATGAAGATAACTGAATACCTTCAATACCATGATAAGGGCGCTGGCGGAGTTTGTCAAGGAAGTTTTTTCGTTATAGTATAAAGGAGTCCTATTAAAATCTTCTCAATAAAGGAAAAGCAGCAAGGAGCGAACCAAAAGCGATGAGAAAGGATCCAAGCCAGATTATAGACATTCCAGGTTTATAGTTCACTTTAGCTGCGATTTTGCTCTTACTCTTATCAATCTCACCGATTACAACATAAATATCAGAAAATAAATTGTGGTAGATACTGCTTTCAACATTTTTCTGACCTTCCACAAGGTAAAATCTATATTCAGGGGTTATCTCACCCAATATCTTATTATTCAGCAAATTCCTAATATCCATTGTACCTCTCACTGCATGGAAATTTTTTTCTTTTATTAGCTCAATATTTTGCAAAGTAACTTTAAATTTATTGACTGTTATGCTATCCCCTATTTTTAAGTAATTTTCTTTTTTCTCCTGCCAACCAACTGAATAAGCTATACCAAGCACTAAAATTGCCACTCCAGCATGAGCTGCCATCATTGCATAGTAGGATTTAGAAACTTTTCTTGCTAATAAAATTGATTCACCAAATGCTACCTTAAATAAACAAATTCTTTTACTATATGCTTCTAAAACAAAGATTAATAATGCTATGGAGATAGTAATTGATAGCACAATTATTAGCTCCATGTGAAAGATAAACGGCAAAATAGCTGCAGCACTACAGAATGAAAATCTGTATTCACGAAATATTGGCAATAGACTATTTCCCTGCCAACGGCAGTATTGCCCGATCATGGTGAGCACTAGAATAGCCAGTGCAATAGGATTAAATAAAGAATTGTAATATGGTGCTCCAACTGAAATTAATTCACCGGTTAAATACTCAAGCACTGTAGGGTATAAAGTGCCAACGAACACAATGAAAAAGGCAGTAATAAATAATAAATTGTTCATCAGCATCATCGTAAGGCGTGAAAAGAATCTTCTACCCTCTGTCACTTGAGTAGCAGATTTCTTTCTGGATTCCAATGTCGAGCACTGGAAAGATGTGCGATTTTTTCTCGTAAACACTACAAATATTACTAAGCTACTGACTGTAATTACACCAAGTAGAGCTAATATATACAGTCCATACCTTGAGTCATCTGCAAACGTGTGCACTGAGGTGAGTATTCCTGAGCGGACTAGAAATGTTCCAGTTACACTCAATATAAAAGTTGTAAGCGTAAGTAAAATAGCGAAATTCCTTAAAGTATTGAAATTTCGTACAACGAGCAACAAATGTGTCAGCGCCACTGCAATTAGCCACGGTATCAAAGAAACGTTTTCCACTGGATCCCAAAACCAAAATCCACCCCACCCAAGTTCGCGATATGCCCACCAGCTACCCAAGCTGATGCCCAAAGTGAGCAGCGACCAAGAAATAAGTACCCAAGGCCTGACAATTTTAGCCCAAACATTTCCTTCAGTATTTGCAATTAATCCAGCTATAGAGAGCGAAAAAGGAACGCTAAATCCAAGGTACCCCAAATATAATATCGGTGGATGAATAGCAAGGCCTATATCTTGCAATATCGGATTAAAACCCAATCCATCTTTTTCAACGCTTGGCATTTTAGTGAAGGGGCTGGATTCAAGTAAAGTGAACAGTAAAAAACAAAAGCAAATCAAGCCTTGGGTGATCAAGGATACTTTCTTCAATTTACTGTCGTTATCAGTAAAAATACCCATCAGAAATAGGTAAAAGGTAAGCACTAATGTCCAAAGCAACATAGACCCTTCTTTATTTCCCCAAACTCCACAAATCTTATAGATCAAAGGTTTTGTTGTGTGTGAGTGGTAATATACGTTTTCGAGTGAGAAATCATTTGTAATGTGGCAGTAGATCAAAATAGCCATTGATGTTGATACACAAAAAAATATGGCAGTGGTAATAAACCGACAAGAACTAAGCGGTAAAAACAAATATGTCAAAGACAATAAGCAGGCTACCAATAGCAATATATTCCCAAGTTCAGGCATAAAAAATTATAGTTTTTATATAAATAATATTACTGATGACAAGTTAGAAATTAAAGTGTTAATTGACGCTTGCTATTGATGCTAGCATAATGCCCCCGTAGTTAGCTGTGCTAGTATTAATTAAAAATTAAATATTAAATCTTTATACTTTTATAGATAGCGTTAATATTGAGGTAACATTGTAGGTACAACTAAGATTAGTAAATTTCCATTCAATATAAAAGGTAAAGTGGCAAAACAACATGCCGAACCAATAGTTGAAAAAAATCTCTATACTATTTTAGGATTCAAAAGTAGAGAAGATTTTGAAAATAAGACAAGTAAGCTTGTTAATAAAAAAGTTTGGCAATCATTTGTTGACTGCTTTGCAAAAGAAATAGATTATGCAGCAACTGAAAAAGTTGTAAAAAACATCGTTTGTAACATTGCAAAGAGTGATCAAGGTAATGCTTTTACCAAAACTGAACATCTGATATTAAATGAAAAGCAAGATAATAAAAAGAGAGAAAAAGCGATTAGAAAAACTGTTGGTATTTTGAGAAAAATCAATCCAGAAAAAGCCTTCAATGAACTTTCAGTAATAAAAAAACAAGCTGAAGATTTTTTACAAACCGATTTTTATAAAGCTCAGAGTAAACCACTTCAAGGATTTGCTCCATCTGGTGGACAGCTCTTTGCGGAAGTTCTGAAATATATAGAAACACTAGAAAAATTATCCGAAGTAAAAAGAGAAGGGCTAGTTAAAGATTTCTTGTTAAATCATGTTAGTTCATTGAATAAAAAGTATCCTAAATCACAAGGTAAAAGGGAAGATGCTATAACAATACTATCAAGTAATGAGTTGAAGAATTTTTACAATAAAGGAATATTACAACCAATGGTATCTTACAAAGAATGCAGAAACCTGTATGACAAAATGAACCAAATGAAAAATGAATCCAAAAGTATAATTAAAAGAGAAGGACGGGAAGAAAATTTGAAGAAAATAGATAAGTCGATAGTCAGTGCAATCAATGACATAAAAAAACATAGAGAAGCAATCCTTAACTGTAAAGACTTTCAAAGTTCTTACATAAAAGAGAAAAAAGAACATCCATTTAGAGGCAACGCATGTCAAAAAATAATTGATATATATCAAGAGAGAATTGCTGGATATCAGGAGAAAATTCGTCAAAATTTAAACCAAATAAAAGCGATATTAAAAAGTGCGCCGCAAGAAATGGATGATGTGGAAGAATTAGAGGAAATAATCGATGGTATGAATGAAGCGAAGCAGTGTGATGAAAATTTTGACTCAGCTTTGATTTGTTTATCGAACATACAGAATGAGCTAGATATTCAACTGGAAAATCCTTCAACAGAGCTAAGAGTTTTTCATATTAACGTTAAAACTGAAGTAACTCGGTTATAAGAGCCAAATTTTTGGGACAATTTTAATTCAAGACAGCTCTCGCAACTTTAGTCTGCGTTTTTATTTGGTTGTGTTTTGTTAAAAAAACTTTAGATTTATTTTATAATCGATACTCAAATATAATGACTCAAACTTGGAATTTGTTGCAAACAGGGCAAAAAGAAGGCTATAAAATTGCGTATACTAATGCTCGTATTATCGACCCGGAAACTAAACTTGATATAAAAGGTTCATTATTGACTGAAGGGGATAAAATTATTGACTTTGGTGAATCATTATTTTCAACAAGTGGGGTCGATGAAACAATAGACTGTAAAGAGCTTGTTCTAATGCCAGGCCTTATTGACATTCACGTACATTTTCGTGAACCAGGCCAAGAACATAAAGAAACTATATATACAGGCAGCAAATCTGCAGCTGCGGGAGGCGTTACAACTGTAGTTTGTCAGCCGAACACTGTTCCAGCAATTGATAGCGTTGTTTTGGCTAAATATTTGAAATATAGAGCACTTGAAACTTCACATGTAAACGTTGAATTTTACGCTAAAATCACCACTTCGGAAGAAAAGTTGACTGAAATGGCACTTTTAAAGGAAGCAGGTGCGGTTGGGTTCACTGATGATGGCATGCCAGTTATGAACCCAATGATTATGAGACAGGCGCTGCTTTATTCAAGTATGCTGGGTGTTCCTATTGCTCAACATGCAGAAGATTTAAATTTATCAGCAGGTGGTGCAATCAATGAAGGTAAAATTTCTGAAGAATTGGGAGTAAAGGGAATCTTGAGTGCGTCAGAATCGGTTATGGTAAATCGTGATATACTGCTCATGAAAGATATGGAAAATGTGCACTACCATATTCTACATGTCTCTTCAAAAGATTCACTTGATGCTATTAAACGTGCGAAAGATTTGGGATTAAATGTTACATGTGAAGTAACCCCTCATCACTTCACTTTGACTGAAAATATAGTAAAACAACATGGAGCAATTGCAAAAATGAACCCGCCGCTTCGCACTGAAGAAGATCGTTTAGCTATGGTTGAAGGTTTAAAGACAGGTGTGATTGATTGCATTGCAACCGATCACGCTCCGCATGATCGTAATTCTAAAGATCTTCCACTTGAAAATGCTGCATTTGGTATTGTTGGCCTTGAAACAATGCTGCCCCTTTCACTTGAACTTTACCACAGTGGGCAAATGGGTCTACTTGATGTGCTTGCAAAATTGACATATAAGCCTGCAGATATAATACACGTATCATGTGGTCGTATACAAAAAAACCTTGCTGCAGACTTAATTTTAGTTGACCTCAATCATGAATGGGAAATTAAAACTGACAACTTTGCTAGTAAATCAAAGAATTCCCCTTTCGATGGGCGCAAAGTAAAAGGGCACGTGGTACGTACTGTTGTGTCTGGCAAAACTATATACTCACAGAAAAGTTAGTTATCATACCTTATCTGTTCCAATTTGTTATCACCAGAATGGGCTAAGTGCACCTGAATTTGAAGTACATCGCATGACATATTTTTAACACTTAATTAATAATGAAATGTTACTTATCTTTCCCTAATCTATAAAGTTATTTTGTCTATCAATCTGATTCCAAAACAGCAAAATTGTTGTATAATGTTACTTTGAAGTTTTATTTTCAATGCACAAGTTTGCAATACTCTTTTCTATACTGTTTGCAATAGTTGCTTACTATTTAAACAGTGAGATTATATTTGAAATAGCAAAGCTGTTTAGTGACATATTTGTTAGTTTGTTGAAATTAATAAGTTTACCTTTAGTTTTTCTATCAATAGTTTCCACAATTTCAGGACTTAAAGACTCAATCGAAATTAAAACCTTAGTTAAGAAAACACTATTTTATACGCTGTTTACAACTATTATAGCTGCGTTTGTTGCATTATTGTTTTACCTGCTAATAGATCCAGTGAAAAAAAATTTCATATGTAACACGATAGGAAGTTTGGATAATAACAATTACAGTTACTTTTCATACTTAAAATCACTCATTCCTTCGAATTTTGTGCAAGTTTTTCTTGAAAATAACGTTATTGGTAGCATATTGATCGCTTTTTTGATGGGTGGAGCTATTGTTTCACTTTCAAAAGAAAAGCAGGACATATTACATCAAATATTCTCTGCACTTTTCGATACGTTACTTAAAATTGCTCAGGGGTTACTAAAGCTTGTTCCACTTGCTGTGTGGTCTTTTATTACATGTTTTTTGCACGAATTAAAAGGTGGTAGCGAGTTCTACAGTCTTTTATGGTATTTTGTTTGCATAATGTCTGCAAATTTTGTGCAGGCATTTCTGATTTTACCGCTACTTATGTGGTATAAAGGCATATCACCAATTCAAACGCTGAAAGGGGTTATGCCGGCACTCACACTTGCGTTTTTTTCTAAATCATCCAGTGCAACATTGCCAACAACTATAGACTGTGTGCAAAATAAGCTAAAGGTGCCAAAGAAATTGTCGTCCTTTATTTTACCAATATGCACAACAATTAATATGAATGCATGTGCTGCATTTATACTAATCACTGTAATGTTTGTTGCAGAGATGAATGGATGCGCATTTTCCTTAAGCGAAATGTTTATATGGATTTTTTTAGCAACTAGTGCAGCAATTGGTAACGCTGGAGTGCCGATGGGGTGCTATTTTATGGCAACCAGTTATCTGATGTCGATGAATGTTCCTCTGCATATTATGGGACTGATTTTGCCTATTTATACAATCATCGATATGTTTGAAACTGCAATAAACGTGTGGTCTGATATTTGTATCACTCAGATAATTAATAAAGAATGTAATAGTGAAACTTAAAAAATGATATTAAATGAAAACAACCTAATAATAAAAGAATTTAAAGAAGCAGAAGCAATTTTGCATGGGCATTTTGTTTTATCATCCAGGCTGCATAGTGACACATACATACAGTGTGCGAAGATTTTTGAAAATCCAAGCAGAGCCATGAAAGTTTGCGCATTATTAGCAGATAAAATAAAAAAAGAATTAAATAGCTCCATAGATTTAATATTATCTCCTGCAATTGGCGGAATAGTTGTAGGTTATGAGATTGGCAGGCAGCTTGGAATAAAGACAATGTTTTGCGAGCGCGTTAATGGCAAGTTTGAATTACGCCGTGGATTTAAGATCAAAAAGGGTGAGAAAATATTACTTATCGAGGATGTGATAACCACAGGCAAATCTTCACTTGAAGCAGTGAAATGTGCAGAAGGGGAGGGAGGTAAAGTCATTGCTGAAGCTTCTTTAATAAAGAGGAATAGTGAAACGAAACTGCCTTTTCCTGTCATATCTTTGATTGAACTGAACATCCAAAACTACAGCGAGGAAGAACTTCCAAGTGAATTAAAACAACTCCCCATAACAAAACCTGGGAGTAGAGAATATTTAACAAAGTAATCCTATAATATCTTGGAAACACAGCACTTATACACAGCTTTAGTTATTTACTCCAAGTGTATTTTATGTATACTTATTACTAAATTAGTTTTGAAATGATAGAAAATGAACGAATTTAAATCGATCCGTAATATAGCAATAATCGCACACGTTGACCACGGTAAAACTACTTTGCTTGATAACATGTTAAAACAAAGTGGCACGTTCCGTGAGAATCAAGAAGTTCAAGAGCGAGTTATGGATAGTGGCGACCAAGAACGTGAGCGCGGAATTACAATACTTGCAAAATGCACATCAATAATGTGGGGTGATGAAAAAATCAATATTATTGATACGCCAGGGCACGCAGACTTTGGTGGAGAAGTAGAAAGGGTATTGTGCATGGCAGATGGTGTGTTGCTGCTGGTTGACGCTGCGGAAGGTCCCATGCCACAAACTAAATTTGTGTTGTCAAAAGCACTAAAAGCAAATTTGAAGCCAATTGTGATAATCAATAAGGTCGACCGACCAGACAGCAGAATTGATGAAGTATTAAATGAAATATATGAGTTATTTTTTAACCTTGATGCAACCAACGAGCAGCTAGATTTTCCAGTGTTGTATGCTTCAGGTAGAAATGGTTGGTGTGCTAAGGAGCTTTCTGATGAAAGAAAAGATTTAAGCCCATTATTTTCAACGGTTATAGATTATATAAAACCTTCTGTTTATGATCAAAATGCCCCTTTTGCTATGTTGGTCACTCTACTTGAGTCTGATAAGTTTCTTGGCAGAATATTGACAGGAAAGGTTTATCAGGGCGTTGCAAAAGTCAATTCAGATCTTAAGGTACTTGATCTGGACGGTAAAGTAATTGAACGAGGGAGATTAACTAAGTTGCTCTCATTTTCTGGCTTGAAACGTATTCCAGTAGAACAAGCTGTGGCGGGAGACATAATTGCAATTGCAGGGCTTGAGAAAGCTTCAGTTTCTGACACTATAGCAGTACCAGAGGTTACAACTGCAGTAAGCTCAACTCCAGTTGATCCGCCGACGATGGCGATTACTCTGAGTGTTAATGATTCACCTTTTGCCGGACAAGAGGGAACAAAGCTTACCTCAACCGTTATAAAGGATCGTTTATATGCAGAAGCAGAAACAAATGTTGCAATTACCGTAACTTTGGCATCAAGTGGTGAAGCGTTTGAAGTAGGTGGACGTGGTGAGCTACAGCTTGGAGTGTTAATTGAAAATATGAGGAGAGAAGGTTTTGAGCTTTCAGTATCACGCCCTCGCGTGCTATTTAAGGAAGAAGATGGCAAAAAACTTGAACCTATAGAGGAAGTAGTAATTGATGTAGATGATGAATATAGTGGAATCATCATGGAAAAACTCAGCTTCCGAAAAGGTGAAGTGACTGACATGAGACCTTCTGGTAATGGTAGGACAAGATTAACGTTTTTAGTGCCATCAAGAGGATTAATTGGTTATCAAGGAGAGTTTTTAACTGATTCTCGGGGCACAGGCATAATTAACCGTTTATTTCATAGTTATGCTCCACATAAAGGTCCAATTTCTGGAAGGCGCAATGGAGTTTTAATTTCTACAGATAAGGGTGAGGCTGTGGCGTATGCAATTTTCAATTTGCAAGACAGGGGAATTATGTTTATCAAGCCACAGGATAAGGTATATTGTGGCATGGTTGTCGGCCAGCATAGCCGTGACAATGATTTGGAGATAAACGTGCTAAAAGGTAAGCAATTAACAAACGTAAGAGCTTCAGGTAGTGATGAAGCCATAAAACTCACTCCTCCAAAGATAATGACACTGGAGGATATGATAGCGTATATAGATGATGATGAATTGGTGGAAGTAGCTCCAAAATCTATACGTTTACGCAAGAAATTCCTTGATCCAAATGAACGTAAGCGTGCAGGAAGGGCAAAGAATAAGGAGTAGAGGTTTCTTTTTGCAGGTAATTTTCGTAGCAGCGTACTATCTCGCTTGTCAAGCGTTTAAAACATAAAAAACGCCAATATTTTAAAGCGGATAATAACCACGGGGCTTCTTTTGCCTTTTTTTTCATTTGGTAAATTTCTTAATGTTTGTAGCTAAAGTAACTTAGGTTCACCGACAACCGTCATCCCACTACGTGTTAGCGGGATCTATGTTAAGAGATACCGCGAATGAATCGCGGTATGACGGTTCTTGGCGGTATATTCGTCATCCCGCTACGTGTTAGCGGGATCTATGTTAAGAGATACCGCGAATGAATCGCGGTATGACGTGGGACTGCTGTCATTCCAGTGCTCCTTTTTTTGTCATCCCATTGCGTGACACTGGGATCTAGAAAAAAAGAACCAGTGTCAGCTACTTTCATGACATCATCATAAAGTAAACCAGTGTCAAGCTACTTGGATGACAGGAGAAGGGGCTACTTGGATGACAAGAAAGAGGCTACTTTCATGATACTGTCATAAAGTGAACCAGTACTTGGCTTGTGTTCTAGGCAAAACCTGCTATAACATTTAACATACTGTTTCCGAAACGAATGTTCTGCACTGGGATCTGCTATGTAAGAGGTCTAATGATCAACGAAGAAATTGTAAGAGAGAACTTAAAAAAAGTCATAGAGCAAAAAAGCGGCAAAGATGTGATCGCTCTTGGCATAATATCCTCAATCATTATTAAAGGCGGGGACATTGGTTTTGCGCTTGAAGTTGCCGGTAACACGCAAGCAAACGAAGAATTAAGAAGAAATTGTGAGCAAGCTGTTAAAGCTATACCGGGGGTGACAAAAGTGATCGTGGTTGCTACTGGTCAAAAACAAACTGGGCAACAAAAAGCTAAATTACATATCGAAGGAGTGAAAAATATAATCGTTGTGGCCTCTGGTAAAGGCGGTGTGGGCAAGTCCACAGTTGCGCTAAATCTTGCTCTCTCATTAGCAAAGTTGAAACATAAAGTTGCGCTGGTTGATGCAGATATATATGGTCCTTCAATTCCTAAAATGCTTAGCACTGAAAAATTAAAGCCAGAAATACAGGGTGGAAAAGCAATACCTATAGAAAGGTATGGACTGCATACTATTTCAATCGGCTATTTTGTTGACAAGGATCGTGCAGCAATATGGCGCGGACCTATGATCACAAAAGCACTTTATAATCTGCTCATGGGAACAAAATGGTCCGATATAGAGTATTTGATAGTTGATACACCACCTGGAACTGGCGATGTGCATTTAAGTCTTATGAAAAATTTTAACTTAACCGGGGCGATAATAGTTTCAACTCCACAGGAGCTCTCTTTAATCGATGCTCGCAAAATTTATGATATGCTTAAAAAGCTCAGTATACCGATTATTGGCATTGTGGAAAACATGAGCTATTTTACTCAAAGCGGCTCAGAAATATACATATTTGGAAAAGACGGCGCAAAAAGAATGTCTGAGGAGCTGGGCATCAAACTATTAGGCAGGATTCCTCTGGATCCACAAATATGTCATGCTTCTGATTGTGGAAATCCTTTAATGCTAAGTGAAGATTTGGCAGAGATTTATGAAGACATTGCTAAAGATGTTATAGCTAAAGTGGCTTAGGTTTACCTACAATTTGAAAAACCGTCATTCCGCTACTAGTTAGCGGAATTTATACCGCGAATGAATCCACAACTGTACGAACATTGTCTACCAGAAGGGTGTCATCCCAGTGCTTGACACTGGGATCCAGGAATTTTATTAAGTATAAAAATAGCTGTTTTATGTTAAAATACAACGTTTTGATGATTATGGAAAGGCTGGATTCCAGACTGGAATGACATCATCCTTTTTTCTGAATTCCAGTGTCAGCTACTTCCATGACATCATTATAAAGTAAAATGAGATCCCAGTGTCACGCACTGGGATGACAAGAAAGGGCTACTGGGATGACAAGAAGAGGGCTACTGGGATGACAGGGGAGTTGCCTTTTTTCTACTTAGTTTGGGTTATGCAAGAAATCTAATATGATTACTTCTATGCTTAGCCATTTTCAAGACAGGTTCTAAGAGACTTAATTTGTATATAGGAAAACCTTAAAGTCTTTTACTCATAGTATACAAAGTTTGTTTAAACTATTTTCAAAATAGATAAAATATAATTTTACAATTAGCATGAATAAAATGAATTATGATGTAATCATTTCAGGTGGTGGGTTACTTGGTCTTATTACTGCAATTGGCCTCAGTTGTGACTCTGTGTCTGTAGCTGTAATTGAAAAAAATAGTCTACCACGTATAGTAGATGACAACCGAGCATTTGCTATTTCTCAAGGCTCGAAAAAAATATTGGAAAAATTAGGGATTTGGCAGTTTATAGAAAGCGAAGCTGAGCCAATACTTGATATATGCATATTAGATGCGGTTACTGTGCATTACAATCATAAAATGGTTGGTGAAGAACCAATGGGTTATGTTATTAACAATGCTACTATATGGAATGCAATCAACAATAATTTTCTGAATAAACTAAATATATACTCTCCACATTCCTATAAAACAATTGCTTGTGATTCAGGATATGTGGAAATTATTCTTGATAATAACCAGGAATTAATATCATCGCTACTTATCTGCGCTGAAGGCAAAAACTCTAAACTACCAGAGTTATTTTCTATACCGACAGTGAAATTTGATTATAAACAAAGTAGCATAGTATTTAATGTAAAGCATGAACTGCATCACCAAAACTTAGCTGTAGAGCGTTTTTTTCCTGGCGGTCCATTTGCAATTCTACCAATGAAGGGTGGCTATACTTCTTCGATAGTTTGGACAGAAAAATCTGGAATTTCAAAAATGCTAATGGATCTGTCTGAAGAAGAATTTATTATAGAGCTCAAAAAAAGATTTGGTTCTTATTTAGGAGAGATAAAATTAGAGGGTGAAAGAAAACTTTATCCTTTAAGTTTTGTTTTCGCAAAAAAGTTATATAAGGGTAGAGTTTTGCTTATCGGTGATGCAGCACATTCAATTCATCCAGTTGCAGGTCAAGGGCTTAATCTTGGAATTAGAGATGTAGAAAGTGTTATAAAGCACATAGTTGCTGCAAAAGCATCTGGTATTGATGTTGGCAGTAGTTATTTATTAAAGAAAATTTCACGTAACAGATACTTTGATAATTTTACAATGGCGCTTGCAACTGATGGATTAAATAGGATGTTCTCCAACAGAATATTCTGCGCTAAAGCACTAAGAAATCTTGGCTTGATTGCAGTTGAAAATTCAAATTTTCTCAAAAAAAGCTTCATTCGGCATGCTATGGGATTTATATAAACTACTATTTTATAGCTAATGCAAGTCATACCGCCGCGGTATCCACAACTGTACGAACATTGCAATTTGGGCCTACCAGGAGGGTGTCATTTTCCTGTCATCCAAGTAGCTGACACTGGTTCCTTTATGACGGCAGTGCCCAGACACTGGGATCCAGCTTCTATGCAACTTAATTAAAAACGTTTGTTTTAGCGTAAGACAACTACCTTTAGCTCATCAGCTCAGTTATAAGCAAAATTTCTGGATTCCAGACTGGAATGACACCATTTGCTGTGCAATTTACCTTCAAAATGAATGTTCGTACAGTTGTGCGCAGTATCTCTAGATCCCGCTAACAAGCAGCGGGATGACGAATTTGTCGTTTATCAAATTGTAGGTAAACCTAAGCCACTTTAGCTATAACAAGCAGCGGGATGACGAATTTGTCGTTTATCAAATCGTTGGTAAATCTAAAGCTATAGGCATTAAGCACGATAAAGAA
Source organism: Wolbachia endosymbiont (group A) of Pipizella viduata (assembly GCF_964028555.1). Lineage (NCBI taxonomy): Bacteria > Pseudomonadati > Pseudomonadota > Alphaproteobacteria > Rickettsiales > Anaplasmataceae > Wolbachia > Wolbachia endosymbiont (group A) of Pipizella viduata. The sequence continues at coordinate 644,740 of NZ_OZ034787.1, forward strand.
AATCATTTATAATCGCTATAGCAACTAGTGTAGACACTTGACGTTCCTTGTGATTTGATAAATAGAGGTTTTTATATGATTTTACAACAAGGGCTTCTGGATGACATTGAAAGTAAATATTACCGTGCTTATCTTCAATAGCCTCTATTACCCCATCACTGGAAAATGCTGCAACTTTATATCCAAGTAACTCCAATTTTCTTCTATTTTCTGGTGTATTACTTACTGCCCCTGAATGAGCATCTGGAAAATATGTTGAAAACCAGCCATTTTCATTAGGTATTAAGAATTTAGCTACTAATTCCGCTAAACGACTGTTTGGAACGATCTTTATATGCTGGAGAGGTGCATCCTCTTTATGTGGATTAGATGCTGATTTTAAATGAGATCTTCGCTTCTCTTCATCACTCACAACACTCACTACTTCAATTCCCTTTGCATTCATTATGCCTTCACATATGCCAAGTAAATGAATTGCAGGGTTATCATCCACTATTTTTGCAATTGCTTCAGTAACAAGCTGGCGACAAGGAGTGGGTGCTGAGTGTAAATTATCCGGAATAAATATTCTATTTATTTTGTGCTCTTTAATAAACTTTGCAACTTCAATTTTTATTCGGTCTAATGTCAGCTTCTTTGCCAATGTTTCATCTTGTTTTGCGAGATTAAGTGACTCTGTCTGAATTTTTTTAAGGCTAATTATCTTATTATAATCAATCAGTACAGTCTTAACCCCAAAGTTATTAAACATCTCGTAGATATTTTGAGATAGCCCAAGCTCATATGGGTATGTCTCTTCTTCCGTTTTCAACAAACCAACAACTATGTCATTATTTACTGTATTTTCTGCCGTCAAGGCAGTTGACGCTGGTTCTTCTTTTCTGGTTACATGTTGAGATGCCGGTTTTTCACTAACGCCAGCATAAGTAATATTGCTTAATAATAGAACTATAATTAATAAGATGTTAAATATTCTACTATAACATTTATACATATAGTTTACCTTCTCAACACTTATATTAATACCATAACATATTATAGAACGTTTTATAACAAAAAGGCAAATTTGCCAAGAAAGAGAAGGTGGCCTGAGCAGGAATCGAACCAGCGACACAAGGATTTTCAGTCCTTTGCTCTACCAACTGAGCTATCAGGCCAACTGTATACTTTCATTTTTAGATAAAAAATGTTATTATGTCTATCAAAAGTTTTTAAAGTAGTTTATATAAAAATAAAGGATGAACATTAATAACAGAATAGGAATCTACCCTGGCACATTTGACCCTATAACTTTTGGGCATATTGACATAATCAAAAGAGCGTGTAAACTAGTCGATAAATTAATAATAGGAGTTGCAGAAAACGTTAATAAGCATGTTGCCTTTGACACAAAGCTACGCACAAGCATGGCTGAAAGTGAAATCAAAGGGCTAGGAATTGATGCAGATGTTATATCTTTTAATGGGTTGCTAGTGAAGTTTGCCAAAGAGCAGAATGCTTCTGTTATTATTAGAGGATTAAGAGCAGTATCGGATTTTGATTACGAGTTTCAAATGAGTTGGGTAAATTATAAACTTCTTCCTGAAATCGAAACCATATTTCTTCCTGCTTCTGAAGATACTCAATTTATCTCATCAAGTTTTGTAAAGGAAATAGCAAGATTAGGAGAAGATGTTAGCAAATTTGTATCAAAAGGCGTTCAAAACGAATTGATTAACCTGAATAGGATAAAAAATGGAGAATAGTGCTTGTTGTTTTTTATTTCTGAATGGGTATATTCAATATATAAAATGTTATAAGCTAAAGGAGTAGCATGTCAAAAGTGAGGGTTAATAATAGAAAAGTTTGTTGTCATGGTGATGAGAATAATGAGGGTTCCGGCCATCCATTAATATATTTAGATATGGGAGAAGAAGAGGAAATAGCCTGCCCTTATTGTGAAAAGACGTTTGTCCATGACTGTACTGTAGAAGCGGTTGGGGAGCTGACTAGGGATGAACTCTAATGGCACTTTATTTCTTCTGCAGACTTAGCTTATGTAAATAGCAAGAAGAGGGGCAGTAAAAATGAAACTATCCATACGATCGAGCACTCCTCCATGGCCAGGTATCATACTTCCACTATCTTTAACACCGTAAGCTCTTTTAACAAGCGACTCAGTGAAATCGCCAAGTTGCGCTAGAATAGCGATTGCAAGGCCAATGATTGGAGAATAAAAAATTGAAAATAGACCAAAAAATATTGATCCAAAAATTGTGCACACTACTCCAGCTAAAATCGCACCAAGAAGTCCTGTCCAAGTTTTTCCAGGGCTAAGAATTGGGCAAATTTTAGCTCCACCAAAATTCTTACCAAATAGGTAGGCAGTAATGTCAATTCCCCAAATGGTTAAGACGAACCATACTAATGCGTATTTTCCCTGTGGTAGGTTATATAAATATATTAATGAGGCGCTTGGTAGTGCAATCAATAATAATGCGAAAACGTATAAAATTTTGTTTCCTTGGGTTAGATTATACCATTCAAAAGAAGATAAAACTGCTATTGAAAAAATCAATAGGTAAAACGATAAATCACTGAAATATGTAGCAAAAGAAAATATGAATAATATTACTATTGAGGACAATATTCTAATTATAAAATTATTATCTACCATATTTTTTCTCTCTTTTTGTATAATCTTCTAATGCTTTGCTCAAATCTTGACAAGAAAAATCAGGCCATAAAGTATCACAAAAATATAATTCAGCATAAGCTGCTTGCCATAATAAAAAGTTGCTTAACCTTTTTTCGCCGCCAGTGCGAATTAATAAATCCAATTTTGGCAGATCTTTAGTATATAGAAATTTTTCAAATTCCTCTTCTGATACATAAGCAATATTTTCTTTTATAATATTGCTTATAGCTTGTGTAATTTCTTGCTTTGCTCCGTAACTGACTGCCACAGTGAGTAATAAACCATCGTTCTTATGTGTCATTTCTTCTGCTTTTTTAATTTGATCCAATATTTTACTGGATAACAGACTTAAATTGCCAATAAAATTCAACTTAATGTTACAGTTGCAAATGAAATTGACTTTATCTTCATTAGTTAAAACGGAGTAAAATAAATCAAATAGACAGTCAGTTTCGTTTTTGGGTCTAAGCCAATTCTCCATAGAGAATGCATACAAAGTTAAGTAGGGTATGGTTAGGTCCGTACAATACTTGGCAATATCGTATGCAACTTCACTGCCCTTTTTATAACCATCAATTTTTACCTTTCCTTGATTGTTCGCCCATCTACCATTACCATCCATAATAATTGCTAAATGTTTCGGTAAAGATTCTTGATTCAACATTTAAAGTTCACCTAAACCACCCGATATCATCTGAGTGCTTAACATATCACTGTACAAAAATAGTGATTTAGTAGCAATCTCTACTTGAAAGGTGTCATCCCAGTAGCCCTTTTTCCTGTCATCCCAGTGCGTGACACTGGGATCTAAGTATAAAAATATTTGCAAATGATGCAATGAACAACAGATTCTTGGGGCATATGATGTCCATGATGAAAATAAGGTAGATCCCAGTGTCACGCACTGGGATGACAGGAAAGAGGGAAATGGATAACAGATTCTTGGGGCATATAATGTCCATGATGAAAATAAGGTAGATCCCAGTGTCACGCACTGGGATGACAGGAAAGAGGGAAATGGATAACAGATTCTTAGAGCATATAATGTCCATGATGAAAATAAGATGGATCCCAGTGTCACGCACTGGGATGACAGGAAAGAGGGAAATGGATAACAGATTCTTGGGGCATATAATGTCCATGATGAAAATAAGATGGATCCCAGTGTTACGCACTGGGATGACAGGGAAAAAAGGCACTGGGATGACAAAAAAGAGGACACTGGAATGACATCATTTACTGTATAATACTGTGCAATATTGCAACGTTCATACAGTTGTGTGTCGACTACTTCCATGACACCTTTGCATATAATTTTTTCTTTTTCACTACTGAAGGTTTCTTTCATATTACCTTAGTGATGCAATATATCCTTTTCTTTGATGGATAATTCACCATCAATCTTTTTTATATTATCATCAGTAATATTTTGTATTTCCTTCTTAGCACCATGAAAATCATCTTCTGAGATCTCCTTATTTCCCTTCATTTTCTCTATTTCTTCCATAACATCTCTGCGTATATTTCTGATGGCAATCCGCGCATTTTCAGAAAACTGATGCAATAATTTTACTAATTTTTCACGGGTTTCTTGTGTTAAATCCGGAAGAGCTATACGTATGGTATTGCCCTCAACAACAGGATTTAAATTCAAGTTGGCATTTAATATAGCATTTTTCACTTCACCTACAACATTAATATCCCAAACTTTAATTGATAGGGTTTTGTTATCTATAACTGAAACGCCTGCAACCTGATTTAACTTTTGATGTCCACCATAGATATTTACAACTATACCATCAAGCAACGATGCGCTAGCTCTACCAGTGCGTACGCCTTTAATATCATCATGAAAGGACTGAATAGTTTTTAGCATTCTTTCTTTTGTTTTAGCTTTTATTTCATTTAACATAAATTACCTACTGTTTACAATCTGAAACTATAGTATAAGTACCTTGACCCTTAATAATATTAACTATTTTTTCTCCCTTCAAAGAAAAAACTATAATTGGAATAGAATTCTCACGAGCAAGTGAAATTGCTGATGCATCCATAACTTTTAAATCACGAGTCAATAAATCCGTGTAAGAAAGCTTATCATACATTACAGCATCCTCATTTTTTTTCGGATCAGCGGAGTATACACCATTTACTTGTGTACCCTTTAGAATAACATCACAATTCATTTCAACAGCACGTAAGGCTGCAGCTGTATCTGTAGTAAAAAATGGGTTGCCTGTGCCTGCTGCAAAAATTACCACTCTACCTTTTTCTAAATGACGAATAGCTTTCCTTCTTATGTAAGGTTCACATACAGTGGCCATGGGTATTGCAGATAATACCCTAGAAGCTACTAAATTTTTTTCTAAAAAGTTTTGTAAAATTAAAGCATTGATTATAGTTGCAAGCATTCCAATATAATCACTGCTTGCTCTTTCACAGCCACTTAAAGACGCAGATGCGCCACGAAAGATATTACCACCACCAACAACAATACATACCTGAACTCCAAGCCTGTTAACATCAGCTATATCTTTGCATAATTGGCTTATTATTCCCATATCATGGCCAAAAGACTGTGACCCCATCAAAGCTTCACCAGAGATCTTCAATAACACTCTAGAGTATTTTACTTTATCTGCTAAGGAAGACATTTCTTGCCATTTAGTTTGCACTGCCCAAAACAAGTAACTTGTAATCAGATAATTTAATAGCACTCACCTCGCTTGATTTTATAAAATCAGAAACCTTCATTTTATCATCTTTTATGAACTTTTGTTCTAGTAAAACAACTTCTTCATAGTACTTAGCCATTCGTCCATCTACTATTTTTTTTGCTACTTCTTCAGGTTTATTTAAGCTCCTTACTTGCTCTTCAATTATAGAACGTTCATTTTTCAACTTCATTTGATCTAAATCATCTATAGACAAAGCTTCAGGCTTCATAGCAACTATGTGCATCGCTATTTGTTTTCCAATTTCCTGTAACTTTGCCTTATCACCGGGTGATTGCAATGCAACTAAAGCGCCAGTTTTACCTAAACCACGTACATCACCGTGTACATAACCAGCAACAACTCCATCCTTAGTCTCTAGGTAACAAAGCTTGCTCAACTCTAACTTTTCACCAAGAACTGACGTACCATTCATAATAGCTTCCTGCACTGTGCCAATGCTTTCATACTTGGCATTTTTTAACTCATCAACGCTGATACAGCGTTCTTGATGAGCAATTGATGCTAAATTTGAAACTAACTCTATAAATTTCTCATTCCTTGCAACAAAATCGGTTTCGCAATTGAGTTCAACCAATGCACCATAATTTTCAGTCAAACACATAGCAACGAGCCCATCTGAAGCTACTCTATCAGATTTTTTGTCAGCTTTAGCAAGACCTATTGTACGCAACTTATCAACGGCTTTCTTGATGTCACCATCACATTCTTCTAATGCTTTTTTACAGTCACTTAAGCCAAGCCCTGTCCTATCACGTAATTCCCTTATATTATCTGGATTCATCTTCATTTGTTACTACCTCCCTTTCTTCTTCTTTGTAAACTTTACTACGTTTCCTTTTAGTTTGCACAATACTATCTTCTTTTTCTTGAATAAACTCATCACCTTTTATATTATCAATCTTAACTCCAGATCTTGCTAGACTAGACTCTATTCCAGCTAATATAGAGTCGGTAGCTAATTTACAATAGAGCTCTATTGATTTTCTTGAGTCATCATTTCCAGGTATTAGATAAGTAATATCATCTGGATCAGAATTAGTATCAAGTATTGCAACTATTGGAATTCCTAACTTTTTAGCCTCCTTAACCGCAATATGCTCTTTATTAGTATCAATGATGAATAAGATATCAGGAATTGCTCCCATTTCTCTAATACCACCAAGCGCCTTATCAAGCTTTTGCTTTTTCTTTTCAATGTTCCCCAATTCTTTCTTTGTTAAAATGCTATCCTCGTCATTTAATATTTTCTCATATTGCATCAAGGTTTTTATCGAAGAAGAAACAGTGCCCCAATTAGTAAGCATACCACCAAGCCATCGATGATTCACATAATATTGACCACAACGAATCGCTTCACTTGCAATAATATCAAAAGCTTGAAACTTTGTACCAACAAATAGAATGCGACCACCTTGAGATGCAACGTCATATAAAGCCTTCATGGCCACCTGTAGCAATGGTAATGTTTTTCGCAAGTCAATTATATGTATACGATTTTCTTGATGCACTCCATATATGTATGGAGCCATTTTTGCGTTCCAGCGACTAATTTTGTGACCAAAGTGTACACCAGATTCGGCTAAATCACGCACAGTGACTTCAGGCAAATTTATCATATATCATTCCTCCAAATAGTTTATCTTCCATGGCATAACCCTAATGGGACTACTTGTACAAGCCATGTGTGAAATTAAATTATTTACATAGTAATAGAAAAGACAGCAAAGCGCAAACAAAAAATATTGACAAAGGGCAACATGTTTATTAGCTTTAAAGTCGAAGCCCGAAAACGCTAAAAAGAAATTAGGGGGGGTGTAGCTCAGTTGGTTAGAGCGCATGCCTGTCACGCATGAGGTCGTGAGTTCAAGTCTCATCACTCCCGCCATAGTGGTTTTAGCATAGTCTAAAATCCGCAATATTATTGCCGGTATTTAGAAACGTTTTCACCAGACTTGACATGGCATGGTATTGTAATTAATACTTAAATAGGTTTGTTTTTATCATTAACAATTAGGATTAAATATGCTCATTTCTGAAGTTTTTGCAGCAGATGCAACTAGCAATGCATCAAGTATCGGCGCATCTTTTGCTAGTTTTATTCCATTGATTTTAATATTTGTGGTATTTTATTTTCTCATTATTCGCCCAAACCACAAAAAACTAAAAGAACAGTGATAAAAAGAATAAAAATCAACCACCAGAGGAAAGTAAAAAGGGAAAAGATGATAAAGGCAAAAATGCTGCATAACTTTAAAAGAAAGTTCATTTGGTGATCCATTTGTGTGCGGAATATTTGGTGTAGTAAGTAGCGGTGATTCAGTAATACCAACTTTACTAACTGGGTTGCAAAAATTGGAATATAGGGGATATGATTCCTCAGGTATAGCAATCATAAATAACGAAGGCGAGATAGAAGTCAAAAAATCAGAAGGTAAAGTTAAAAGATTGTATGAAGTTGTTGATGAAAGCAAGATGTCTCACAGTACAGTTGGTATAGCACATACTCGCTGGGCTACACATGGAGTTCCAGGCCTTAAAAATGCTCATCCCATTCATACAAATAATGTTGTTGTTGCTCATAACGGCATAATTGAGAATTACAATCTGCTAAAAAAGGGTCTAGAAGAAAGGGGAATGTTATTCCATACTGATACTGACACAGAGATCATACCAAATATGCTAACCTTATATCTGGATGAAGGATTGTCGCCAGTTGATTCTCTATTTAAGTGTTTAAACAACTTACATGGCTCATTTGCCTTGGTCTTATTATTTGCAGAATATCCAGATGCCTTATTTGTTGCGAAGAGAAATTTGCCTTTAGCAATAGGCTATAACTGTAACACAGTGTTTGCTTCATCTGACTCTAATGCTTTAAGTGCATTTGTGGAAAGAATATCATATTTGGAAGATGGTGACATTGCAGTGATAAAATCTAGTGGAGTTAGTATATACAACAACGGTACACAAGTTAAACGTAGTATAGAAAATAGTAGTCCAAGTGATTTTCTAATTAGCAAAAATGGGTATCCCAGCTTCATGTTAAAAGAGATTTTTGAGCAACCGCGTGCATTAAACAAAACAATAAATCAATTTTACAAGCAATATAAAGAGGTCAACAAAAAATTGTTTTCTGAGCGGAGTTACATTACTATAGTTGGATGCGGGTCATCTTATTTTGCCGGGCTAATAGCAAAATATTGGCTGGAAAGTGTCGCTCAAGTTCGAGTATATCTAGAAATCTCATCAGAATTTAGGTATAGCAACGTTAAGTTAGAAGAAGGCAGCATTGGGTTATTCATCTCTCAATCTGGCGAAACTGCAGATACCATAGAAGCGCTGCGTTATGCGAAATCACAGAAGCAAACAATCATTAGTATAACTAACACATTTAACAGCAGCATTGAAAAGATCTCAGATATTGTGTTACATACTCTTGCTGGGCCAGAAATTGGTGTTGCTTCAACAAAAACCTTTTCTGCGCAACTTGCAACTTTAGCATGCTTTGCCGTGGAGCTTGGAAAAATAAAAGGTATACTGGGTGGAGAGAGAATAAAACAGCTAAGCAGTGCTATCAATTCTATTCCCGAGTATGTTGAGCACGTTTTGAATGTGATGCAAATACAACATATATCGGGCAGTATATTAGAACACAATAACGTTATTTTAATCGGCAGAGGAAGTTCATACGGAGTTGCAATGGAAGGCGCATTGAAGATAAAAGAGCTTTCATACATTAATACCATTGGCATTGCAGCGGGAGAAATGAAGCACGGTTCTATTGCTTTAATAGACTCTACTGTGCTTGTTATAGCAATTATCCCTTATGATAGTTTATTCTTTAAAACGCTATCTAATATACAAGAGATTATTGCAAGAAAAGGCAAAGTAATTGCCTTCAGTGATAAGCAAGGAGCGCCATTCCTAAGGGGAGTTTGCGCAGATGTGGTGCAACTTCCAGACACTGATAATTTTATCTCTCCTATCATCTATAGTGTTGCTATGCAATTCCTTGCTTACTATACTGCAGCAAAAAAAGGGTTAGATGCCGATTGTCCAAGAAATTTAGCTAAGTCTGTCACGGTTGAGTAGTCCATTTAAAGTTAAAGCTAGACTTCTAATTAAGGTAACCGTTCACTCAATGGCGTCAACTTAAGGAAAAATGTCTGCGATTGTGTGTAAAATTTCTCTCTAAATTTTTTCGCATTAAATTATCTAAAGAGTGAAGAAAAAACGCTGTTGTTTCTGTAAAAAAGTTTAAAATGTGTCCTTTTTAGGTGAAACATGCAAAAAGGAAAAAATCTTATTCTACAAATTAAAAATACAATATACTCGAAAACTTTTCAGAAGATCCATTGTGTTGGAAAAAAAGTTTCACACGCACAAGAAAACTTCCTTTTACGACAGTATTAGACTTCCTGCATAACCAATAACGAACTTTTATTGGGAATAGAGACGAAAAAACCTACTTGACAAACTCCGCCAGCCCCCCTTATCATGGTATTGAAGGTATTCATTTATCTTCAATCTGTGCAGATTAAACGACAACAGACTCTTGTTTCAATGTTAAACAAAATACCATAGAACTCAAGAAGACAATTCCTAGAAAATTTCTACATCCAAAAAAAGGCAAATCGTCTTAATGCTGTTTCAATGTAAAAGATAAGCTAAATTTTTACAAGGAAAACATTTCAAGCAGCAAGACACCTTTGATTGAAAAAGAGCACCAAATTTATGGAGCGAGCAACTGCAACTACTACAACTAAATCAATAAATCTTAATAGGGGAAAAACATTATGAAAACGTCAAAACTGACATTAGTATGTGATATATATGAGTTAACAAATAAAGATGGAAAGAATATTCAAAAGCTAGCAAGAGAAATAGAGGAAGGGAAAAGTATTGCTGGAAGGTTCAGAAATGGAATATTTAAAAAATCCAGCTATAACGCAAGCACGATTCTTTTAGCGAAAATAGCTTACAAATATCAGGGTAGAGAGGAGACGTTGTCACTACTACATTATGCTATAAGTCATAAGAATAATCAAGCTGTAAAAGATCTTTTGGAAGAAGCCAAAAAACAAAAGCTATTAAAGGAAGTTCTGAATGAAGAAATGACCACAAAACATTCAGATGGTCGGGAAGAAAATCATACAATACTGACAGATGCTATATCACGTAGAGACAATGACATTACGAGAGTAGTGTTAAAGATCTCTGAGGAAAATGGTATTTTGAAAGATATTCTAAAAAAGAGAATAATTATAAAACATTCAAATGGCAAGGAAATGACTTACACCCCATTTACCTATGCTGAAGCACGTAAAAATAGTGAAGCTGTAGAAGAAATCTTAAAATTCTCCGGAGAACTTGTTAATAGGAGAGCAACCCAGAAGCCCACTGTTGTAACAGCCAAAACTACTACAGCTAAAGATGAAAATAGTAAGGAAGTGCATGAAGTATGTAAATATAGTGTAATAAATATAGAGCATAAAGATGCTACTCACGTAATTGATAAAGCTACAGAAACTGACACTAAATTATGTAATATAAATAGTGAAGATCTTCAACCTATATGTGAAAGCAGCGAAGAAGTGCAAAATGATTCAACTACTGTAGAGCCAACTTCCGTTGATAGAGCTGACAGGCCATCTTCGGCTGAACCATGTTTTGATGCTACAGACAAAAAAGACAAACCGTTAACGCAACAAAGGCAAGCAATCATATTTGGTAATGTTGATGCGGCATTACTAGTCTGTGGTATTGTAGCTTGTATATTGAAAATGTATGCCATAGCAGTGATTGGGGGAATTGTTGGATTAGCGTGTATAGGTTTTGCACTGTACAATTCGTTCAAGCCAAATACCAAGCTCGAGAAAGTGGAAGATGTGGAACAACCTATTATCCAATCTCCTTTGAATCCAACATAAAAGTGTATATTCAAAAAATCATAATCATCAAGAAAATAATTTCTTAAGAAGAATCTCTAAATTATTAACTCAATATTTATTTCCCTGCTATTTCTCCTTACCTTGAGCGTATGAGGTTTTGAATAGCTCCCAAAAATCACTTCTGCAACCTAGTATTGCCACTACAGGTAGAAACTCCTTCAAGACTAGAGTTAAGAGTAGGTAATAGTACATTAAAAAATTCTATAATATCTTGCTTGTTTTGTGCAATAGCTAAACCCATAGGGGTATTTTTATAATTATCTTCAACATTAATATTAGCCCCTTTTTCCACAAGAAACTTGGCTGTATCTAAGTGACCATAAGAAGCAGCAAAGTGCAAAGGTGTTGCACCATTCTGGGCTTGAGCATGAATGTTGGCCTCCTCAGTTTATCTCTTCTCCTTTCAAGCCAGCTATAGATATGAAGCATTCCCAACCTTCTAAAGCTATTACAGCTCAAGGTATTGATACAAATGGTACACTTCTTTTATTAGATGTATTTATAAGAAAAGTTACAGGCCAAAAGTATATTTCTAACGATATAAGGAGTATTTCTGAACAGGAAGCGCAAATTTATGCATTACCTATTGCAAAAGAATTTGAACAAGCATTAGAGAGTGCTGCTATTGAGTCAGGAATACCAGTTACAAATCTAAAATTTAATCCTGTAGAAGTATTCTTAAAGGTGGCCGGGCAAATAAGAAGTGGTAAATTCTCTGAAATATCAAAAACCTTATACTCATCTGCAAAAGAAGCTTGTCCAGAGTTTGAACAAACTGGTGAGTTTCTAGTTCATGTGAAAAGCCATCTAGAAGAGTTTTTGGCTAAAAAGGAAACTGTATTTCTACAACAAAAGCAGACTGCAGATCAGCCAACATCTAGTGTTTCAAGGAAAGTAGTTGCAATGGAGCCATCTAAAAAGCCTGATACCTTCTTAAGCGATACATCAGTAGCTAAAGGCATAAAGCATGTTTTAGGGCTATGAAATCCCTCTTTTGTGAAGAGCTTAACAAAAATGGTTAAAAAGTATTTTCTTCCTGAAGTTGTTTTATTTCAGCTTTAGGAAGGCCAGTAGATTCAGCTATTAAATCGACAGATACACCAGCTTTAAGTAGGTTTTTAGCCACTGCTATTTTAGCCTGTTTTTCGCCCTCTTCTCTGCCTTTTTCATGACCGATTTGGATGCCTTTTTCAGTAGCATCATCAACTTTTTGAGCGAGAACAGCCTGTTCATCAAGAATACGTTTTATTTCCTGTTCATAGGCAATAAATTCTTTTTCTGACCAGTTGAATCTATTTAGCTCTTCATAGGCCTTTTTAATTATTAGATCGCTACCTATTATTTTTTCCAGCTCTTCTTCACTAGTCTTATCTGCATATTTAAAGAAGTATATCCATTTCTCAACTATACTCTCTAATTGGTCTTCCTTCGTTTTTGGAAATTTTGGCAATTCAATAAATATGAAGTAAAAATCTTTTAGATCGTGTTCATTAGTATCTTCATCCCGAATAGTATGCTTTGATTTATACTCAGATTTATTAGGAAACAGTACACAATCTGCTATAGCAATGAAGATAATTTCCTTAAGGTCTTGGTATTGATCACCTTTATCAGCTTGTCTTGAATAGGCTTTAGCAGCATAGTATTGGGCACGTTTTTCAAAGCCTTTAGTTTTAGCGACCTGCATTTCGACGATCACTTGCACCCCATTTTCATCTCTGCAGAGAACATCAACAATACTTTGCTTTTTAGCGGCGATATCAGGGTCTTGAATAGTACTTAAAAACTCTATATCCTTTATTTCATTTTTACCAGTGAAGCCAAGAATATCATTGAGGAAGTGAATAAGGATACCTTTATTTTTTTCAGTACCAAAGATACGCCGAAATGCGACATCATTCTTCGGATCGAGAAACTTAGAAAAGGCCATAACGAACTAACCTAAAAAGCATTAATAATTATACATAATTCTGAAAAAATATTCAACTTCTTTATTTTTAGTTTATTTTTTTAAGTTTTGAATGCGTTGATGAAAAAAATGTCTCCCATAGGTGGCTTTAGAATACTACTATGCACCTTAGAGGTCCTTTTGTAGATCTTTTTATAATCCCCTCATAAAGTGCCTAAAAACCCCGGCAAATGAATTCATGGATTTAGTAGCTATAAAGAGCTTTAAAAATACTTATTTTTGGTGTAAGAGACTAACCTGGCGATGAAATTAAGTAGTTATGCCCCCAAAATTGAAGTTATACATATAAAGGCCATTCTGAACTGGTCTAAGTGTTTCTTTTATGATGAAAAAGCCATTCTTTCTCAGTTAAAATTTTAACACCTAGTTCTAAAGCTTTTTTATACTTTGACCCAGGTTTTTCACCGACAACCAAGAAGTCCGTTTTAGGCGATACATTTGAACTCACAATTGCGCCTAAAGATTCTGCCTCTGCTTGCACTTCCTTTCTTTCCCTTGTCAACAGCTTGCCAGTAAAAACTACTGTTTTGCCATTAAAAATGGAATTGCTAGTATTAGCAACCACAGGCAGAATATTTAACTGAGCAGCAAGGTCATTTACCATTTCAATATTATCCTCATCAGAGAAAAATTCCTCCAAGGAAGTTATAGTTTCTTCGCCTATGCCTATTATGCTCATTAATTTATCAGGAGCTTCTCTATCATAAGGTAATTGAGCCATAACTTCATACCAACCATCATAAGATTTGTAATGGTTAGCTAGTATTTTTGCTACGTGTGGTCCTACAAGTCTAATTCCCAAAGAAGTTATAAACTTTTCAAGCGTTACAGTTCTTCTGCTGTTGATTGAGTTCAATAAATTAGATATTGATTTTTCACCCCATCCCTCTTGTTCACTTAAGTTGAAATTTTTGAGTTTTTCTTCGAGAGCAAAAATGTCAGATATTTTCCTTATCAAACCAAGGTCATAAAGGAACTCCACTTGGGTACTGCCAAAACCTTTAATGTCAAGAACTTCCACAAAATATTTTAACTTTCCTATTCGCTGTGCTTGGCAACCGTTTTCTCCGGAACATCTAGCTGTAGCTTCATCTTTAAATATATCTACTGCACTTCCGCATTCCAGGCAAGTATCAGGAAATATAAACTTTGGTGTATTCCGAGAACGAGACTTTTTATCCACTTCTACAATGCGGGAAATAACATCTCCAGCTCGTTCTACTACTACGATATCACCTTCCCTTATGTCTTTGCGCTTAATTTCATCTTTATTATACAGATTTGCCCTAGTAATGAGAACCCCTCCTATATTTATCGGAACTAATTCTGCAATTGGTGTCAGCACACCTGTTCTGCCTACTTGTACTGATATTTTTTTTATTTTAGTTTTTCCTTGAGCTGCAGGAAGTTTGTGTGCTATAGCCCCGCGTGGTGCTTTGTTGGTATTTCCTAATCTATCATGTAATTTCAAATCATTAACCTTGTAGACTACGCCATCGATATCATAGCCTAAATTATGACGATTACTATAGATTTGATTGTAGAACTCCAACATTTCATCTGCATTGTTTGCTAAAAATTTATACTCATTAACACAGAATCCTAGCTCTTTTAACTTGTTTAATACTTCAAATTGAGTCTTTTCTGCTCCACCAATTAAAGAATAGGCAAAGTACCTGAGTACTTTCGCCGAAGTATTTATCGAGTACGCATTTTAAATCAGGCTTTGGTTCTTATTTTACAATAATTAACATAATGATAATAAATTATTAAATGGTAAACTACTATATTTATTCTTCAACTTATTATACAATGGATGCAGTAGCTGGAGGTTTAACATTACTACCCTCAAGTAAACTTGAAGGCCTATTACAACTAGCTGGAGGTTCAACTAAATTTGAAGGTCTGTTACAGTAATATATGATTGTAGCTGCAACTAGACAACAAGCTCCAACTGCTATTCCTACCATTAGCATTTCCAAGTAAACTGCAATAGCTATCCCTGTAGCAACTCCGGTTATTGCTAACATAGCAGCAGCTATCACAGGCAACTTACTTTTTGCATTTTGTGGAGCAGGGTTGTTTTTGTCTGGATAACTAGGTTGTTTGCTGTTACCTTGAACATTATTTACTCGGTTAGAGTCTTTACTAGCTACTAAAGGTACCCCTGTTGGTATTAGTTTTGGTTGTGTATCTTTTTTACCACTATTCTTATCTAAACTTTTAGGTGCAGCTAGTTGAACAGATGGTGCAGTACCATCTTTATTAATAAATTGTTGAACAGTAGCTTGTAACTGAATTTCACTTGAATCACTATGATTATCATTACTAATAACGGAAGCTGCTACATCATCTCCAACTGATATATCTTGAGCAGTTTGTGCAGCAAGTTCTTCTGATTTCTTGGGAACTATAGGAATTGCTTGTTGAACAGGAGTTTGTTTATCCTCACCATCGCTACTGATAATAGAGGTTGATTGATCATTTATAGTAGTGCTACCGACTTCTACATCATCACTTTGAATATTAGAAACAGAATCACTTGGTTGTTGATCGTTGCCATGAGTATTATTTTCTTGTTCTAAGGCTGGTGTTTTAACAGTAGAAAAATCATTAATAGCATTAGCTAGAACTGAATTTTCTTTATTAAATAGCACTTTTAGACTTTCTTCATTAATCAAATGTAAATCAAGTTCATAGGTATTACCATTAGGGAGAGAAAGTTCAGCCTCTCGATCAGACTTTTTAAAAATTTGAGCAACACTCTGAACATTATTGAGGAGAAAAATTTTAATTGTTCTGTTGTTAGGCAAATTCTTTAATGCCTCAATAGTACCAACAGTCCCTCCACGAGGAACAACCTGTTGAGTACCCAAAGTTGCAACACATAAAGCTCTACTTGTACTATTACCTATAGAAAGCACTACACTTTCCTGCTGCGGTGTTGTTTGATCATTACTTGTAGAAGCTTGACTTACTATAGCCACATCATCTTCGATCAATGTAACTGGAGGAGTTTGTGCAGCAAGTTCTTCCGGAACTATAGGGATTGCTTGTTGAACAGGAGTTTGTTTATCCTTACTATTGCTATTATCCTTAAAGGTTTTCGATAGCCTCGGACTAATAGTGTTTCCACTGAGATAATAATTATTGTTAACAAAAAAAGCAATATCAGGAACGTTAACTTTTAACCCTTCACCTCTTTCATGTCTAGGTAAAGATGGCATCACAAAGGTTATAAACCCGTCTTCAACAGGTTCAGAATCCTCATAAATTACTACTTTCTGTTCATTACTAGATCCAGAATATTTCATCATTTCAGAAAGTGAAGCATCTTTATGTTTGTTCTTTACTTGTTTAAAATATTGTTCATCACCATTTGAATGGGTATTTGGAATGAGGTAACTTAGTGCAGTGAATACATTATACAATACTGTAGCAAGGTAAGAAGGATAATAGTATATAGATACGTTATTATCAGACTTAAATTTGTCAGGTTCAATATTTATAATAAGATTGCGATATATGTCTAATGAATGGGCATAAGAATCACTAGTTACCCTTAATTGTTCACCCACGTGCTTATAACCCATAGAACCAGATGGTAATGAAGGTATGAAATCTGATTGATTAACTACTCTAATAGTTTTCTTTCCAAGGCGCTCTTCATAAACCTTAGCAGCAGAAGTGTCAAAAACCCTTGGAGAAGCAAAAGTTGCAACATGCAAATCTTCTGCACCCTCTCTTACACTTAAACATAGAGCAGCTATGGTGGCAATGGCACCTCCCATACTATGACCTGTAAGGTTAATTTTAAAATCTTTAATTTCTAACTTTTGATCATTAGCATGTCCTTTTAATCTCTCATAAACACTGTCCCAAGAATCCTTAAATAAAGAATAAAAACCTGAGTGGATTTTTCCACCTTCAGGCAAAAGCTCACCTGAACTAGTCGAAATCATTTCAGCATCTTTCATGTAGTCAAACCAATTACGACTACCGCGGTAAACTATAGTTATTTCCTTATCTTTTATAAAAACGTAACCAGCATGTCGATATTGTTTACCATCATTCACGTTATAAAACTGAACAATTTTATATCCTTCTTCCTTAAGTTTAGCTGGAACTTTATAAGATCTTTCCTCTAACTCAGAAAACTTTTGACTATTAAGGTTATAATCACTAACATAATAGCCTATCTTAACAAAATTGATGATTTCTAATAACTTCTCTTGGCTAAATCTTGCAATTTCAGTTTTATTTGGTCCTAAAATACCTGGCCTTTGCTCTTCTTGAATATCAGTTATTTCAAATTCATCTTGTTCTAGATTTGAATAATATCCATTAAGTTCCTCATTAAACTGACCGGCAACATTATTATCTACACTTATAAAAGTATGACAAGCGTTTTGATATCTTTGTTGGATGGTTAAAAACTCCACTCCTGAATTTTCAGCGAGTTTCAATATAAAATTTGTGTACACATTTTGAATAATTGAGGAATGTTTTTCACGTATAACATTATCTAAAATAGTAACTAGACTATTTTGCAAGAAGGTCTGCCTATCTGTATCGCCTGAAAATTTGGGATCATTTTTAATTAAATCTAGTACTTTTATTATAAAATCTGTACTGCCAGTACATGAGGCGGCTTGCAAAACTAGGTCATAAATTTTTTGTTTTTTTTCCTTACGTCCATTACCTGCACTATCAATATTTTTTAGAACCTGGTTTTTAATTTGTTCAATAATTTTCTCATCTGCAAATGCTTCTTTATAGATTTCTTGAATTATTGAACCTTTCTTTTCAATACGTTCTCTGCACAAGTACTCAACAATTGAAACATGCTCCTGGCTTATTGCAGTTTCTAAAAAAGTAACAATACACTTTTTTAATAGATCTTTTTTAGCCTGATCATCAATATATCTTTCAAGTGAATCCAGTACTATCTTCATAAAGTCTTTATTTTTAGCGAGAGATGCTGTTTCAAGCACGCCATATAAAGGGTTAAAGCTACTTGTTTGCAACACTTGTTCAAGATCTCCTAAGACATCTTCTACAAGAACTGAGTTCAATAAATTCTGCTCTTTTCTTAGCGCTATAATTGAGAAAAAGCCAATCTTATTAGGTTCAACAAGTTGTACAACCTGATTTTTTAATTCAATATAAAGGTCAGGAAATCTCTCTATAAAAGCTGCAATATATTTTTGACTGCCAATAAGTAGAGGTAAAAGACTCAAATTTCCTTCAGCAAAAAGTATGTCCTGGTATTTTTCTGCAAGTTTGTCATTAGCTGCAATTGCCAGAAGTAACAACTCTTTTGCCGAATAATTACAGTTATTTTTTTCTATATCATGCCTGCGAGAAAGTATATTGCTAAATATATACGAATGATCGCCTCTAGATTGTCTTTCTTCAAAGCTTCCTACCCTTTGGTCTTCTAATTTTAAACCAAGGTGATCTATACAAAAATTTTTGAATCTTTCAACATCGAGATCAGCAACAAATAAATCTTCATAACTTTTAATATTTTCTACAACCTCATCTAGTTTTTTGAAATTATTTTCGTTCATTGCGTCATTTAGGATATCTATAAGAGCCTGAATGCGTGATATACTCGGGAGCATTTGAGCATCTTTGGTAATAAGAAGAGACTTGAGATCTGGATCAGTATTTGCAAGAATAGCGTTCTCTAGGCTTAGATCATCATTGCACGTGGCCCCACTACTAAGTGGAATAGCTGGTGCCACTTGATTTCCACTGCCTAAAATTCCGGACTCTTCTTCTACTTCAATATCTGAACCTTCAGAATGGTGATGCTCCTTAACTTCAGCTTCCTCTTGATTTACATTAACCCAACTTGAATCTTCAGTTGGCAAACTTGCAGTACTTGATGTTAAAGAATTAGTTTGAATAACCAATATATTACCCCTATTAATATAACTTCTTAAGTATACCACTAAACATTAATTTTGCCAAGCAAACCTTTTAACCCCAATTCTGTATGGTCACAGAGAGTGATGAATTGTAAATAAATTAGGAGCACTGGTTACATATAAATTCATAAGGTTTTGAGAGTTTTAAGTCTTTTTGTATAGTCTTGGTTGCACTTTTATGCAGCTTAACATAAGTAAATTTGATCTATAGCAACAAACAAATGCTTATTTTAACTTATTTCTGTTGACGTTTTATAGTAGTAATTGATGTTAAACCGTTCTAAAATTGGTAGCTTGCTCTGAAGAAACACTATAGTTGTTTAAGGTGGGTTTGATATATTTAGAAAAATTATCTATAAGATTAATATTAAATTTATTTATATTGAAATATACGATTTTATAAAATGACTATTTATGGAAGAACATGGTGGAGTAAGAAGTGGCTTCAATGCCTTGGTGGAGTTGACTGCGATAATCGATTACAACGTGGTAGAACCTATGCCAATGATGGGAGAGTCTCTGGTATTAAAATTAATAGTAATGTAATCGTAGCTAAAGTTTATGGTTCGGGTCAATCATATAGAGTTGAAGTTATACTAAGAGAATTCAATGCTTCAGAGAAGCATGCCATTCATCAAATTATAAAAACTTCACCAGCTATATTATCTCGGTTAATAAACAGACGGTTACCGAGCAGCTTACTTGATAAACTCAATGATTCTGGCATTAAGTTGTTTCCCTCAAAATGGAAAGAAATAAAAACAATCAGCTTGTTTGATAAACTCAATAATTTTTACACTAAATTGTTTTCTTTAAAATGGAGAGAAGTAAGAACGATCGATTTGCTTGATAAGCTCAATGATCTTGGTACGAAATTGTTTACTTCAGAGCGGAAAGAAATAAATGCAAGATGCAATTGTCCTGATTGGGCTGTACCTTGTAAGCATATTGCTGCTGTAATTTATCTTATTGCTAAAGAGATTGATAGAAATCCTTTATTGGCTTTTAATATTCGTAATTGTAACTTACTAGCATTCATCGATGATTTTTGGGATGGAAAATTAGGAGATGTTCAAAAAATCTTAACGCTTGATGATGTATTTAAACCATGCGATCAAGCAACTTCCAATCAAGTAATTTTAGATAACATTGACTTATCAACTATTCCTGACCTTGCTAATTGTGTTTGCAGTATTTTGACGAATAATCCGCTTTTTTTTGAGAAAAACTTTTGCCATACCTTGCAAACAGCTTATAAGCATTGGCAAAGATATCCCACAGGAAATCAGTCTTTTACAGAAGAAGAACTGTTTATTGAGAAATGGGTGCATATCGAACATTGGCAAACATTTCAACTATTTATTGATGATCGTTATCAACTGATTCAGGTAAACAATGGTATAAGTAAGTTATTTGCAACCGATAAAAATTTACCAAAAAATGTAGCACAATTTTTAAACGACATTCCTAATTCGTTACTTCACAGGCTTAATCCTGAACTTCGCTTCATGCATATGATTTCACAGTTTGCACATATGCTGATGGAAAAGTCAGCGCTAATACCACAAGTATTACAAAACAAAAGAGAAGAAATTATAATGAGATGGATTCCTGCGTTGTTTAATGAATCAGTTAAGGAAATTCATAGCAAGATATCATCTATTTGTCCGCCTCTATTGGTGCAGTACAAGGGACGTGCTATAGAACCAGAGGAACAGGTAAATGTTGCTACTTCTCTCATCCTTTTAGGATATATAACAAACAATTTTCCTGTATCACTTGATGAATATAAATATGTGAACATCTTTAGACTGTTTTTCACTGGCAAGTATCAAAAGTTTCATGGACTAATCGACAAAGAAAAATCGCAAATAATTAATGTCTGGTTGTCACACCTTTGTAGTAGTCAAAAAAAGCAGAGATATAGGGCTTTCTGAAGGGAGGCTCTTGAAATTAAAACCAAAAAGATACAGTTTTACATAGCCCATTTCAATTGTCTCTACTGCAACCCAATTCTTTAAAACGTTTTAGAGGATTGTTATAGCGTTATTAGTGATTTGGATAGAGAGATAGCACCTTTATCAAAAACCCATGTAACCTCTTTAAAATCCCGACAAACAGTTATTTCCAAAATGGAAACAACTCAAATAGCGAAGACTTCTGTTGTAAAAAACGTAATTAGCTGCCTTAAAATTATTTTAACTTTTTTTCACATTTTTTGGACGAATTTCTGAGAATTTACGTATATATATTACATGCATATATTTGCTGTCTCTAGATGAAAATTTCCAGTTATGTCAATCCTAACACTCGACCTCGGCAAGCAAACCGGCTGGGCAATTCTTACAGATGGAGTAATCCAAAGTGGCAGTGAGAGTTTTCACTCTAGCCGTTTCAGCGGAGGTGGCATGTGCTTTTTAAGTTTTAGTAATTGGCTTAATTCCTTGAAAGACATTTCTACAGTGTACTTTGAGGAGGTAAGGAGACACCTTGGAACTGATGCTGCGCATTGTTATGGTGGTTTCTTTGCTGTTTTAGCTGCTTGGTGTGAAAAGCATCATATACCTTATCAAGGTGTACCTGTCAAGACGATAAAACGTTTTATCACCGGTAAAGGCAATGCAAGTGTGGCAAAGTAGTGTTAACGGCAGGGGTTGATGTACAAAAAGATCGTTTAGAGGCAGAAATTGTAGCATGGGGAAGAAATCGAGAAAGTTGGTCAATAGACTACCAAGTATTTGAAGGAGATCCGGGAGGAGAAGAAGTATGGGGAAAACTTTCGGAATTATTAAATCATCATTTTATCGGTGAAAATGGTCTTGAATACATGATAAGCATGATGGCGGTAGATGCTGGGTATGCAACACAAGAGGTATACAATTGGGTAAGAGGTCATCAAGGGTCAGGGAGAGTAATGGCAGTAAAAGGGGCAAACAAAGCGCTAGTGCCACTGAGCAGCCCAAGTAGAGTTGATGTAACAGTTAGCGGACAAAAGCTAAAGAGAGGAATGAAGCTGTGGCCAGTTGGAGTATCGATATTAAAGTCAGAATTGTTTCAGTTGCTGAATGTTTTAACAGAAGGGGCGCCGGGGTATTGTCATTTTCCAGATTATACACCTGAGTATTTTAAACAGCTAACCGCAGAGCAACTAATTACCAAAGTAGTAAAAGGATATACCAAACAAGAGTGGCAAAAGATAAGAGACCGAAATGAAGTACTAGATTGCAGAGTTTATGCAAGAGCAGCATCGATAGCACTGGGAGTAGACAGATGGCCAGAGAGTAAGTGGGAGAGTTTAGTAGGTGAAAAAACTAAAAAGCCTAAAAAGGTAAGAAAGAGTGGATGGCTGGGTGAGAAGAATGTACAGCAGTGAATATTTAGCCCAAGTTGAAGAAGCGATAAAGAAGCTGCAAAGCGGGGAAAGGGTTGTCTCAATTGCATATGGTGACCATGTAGTTCGGTACGGGGAAGTTCAAATAAAGGATTTATTGGAGCTCAGGCAACGAATCAAAGCAGAGTTAAAAGTTGCAGGTGTGAAGCCGAAGAGAAAGATTGTTATTGCAACGAATAAAGGGATCATATAATGATAAAAATCGTTGAAAGGAACACTATGACAAAAATTATAGGAAAAGAATATACAGAATTTTTAGAGCAGTTGAAAGATCGTATTGCAACAAGCCGTTATAAGGCAGCAAGAACAGTAAATAAAGAACTGCTACTGCTTTATCATTATATTGGAACGCGGATTCTAGAAAAACAAAAGATTCAGAGTTGGGGATCTAAAGTAATTGAGCAGTTAAGTAGAGACTTAAAGGCTGAATTCCCGGAAATGAAAGGTTTTAGCACGAGAAACTTGAAATATATGCGTCAATTTGCAGTGGAGTATCAAGATATTGAATTTGTGCAACAACTTGTTGCCCAATTGCCGTGGGGACATAATGTATTTCTAATGGACTTAGTTCAGGACAAAGAAGCGAGGCTATTCTACATAAAAGAAGCTATTGAACATGGCTGGTCACGTAACATTATGGTGATGCAGATAGAGCTTGGTCTACATAAACGTCAAGGGAAAGCGATTACTAACTTTGAAGAAAAATTACCATCTCCACAATCCGATCTAGCACATTACACATTAAAAGATCCATATATTTTTGATTTTTTAAGTATAGGTAAGGATGCTCACGAAAGAGAAGTAGAAAAGGGACTTGTAGGGCATATGGAAAAATTTCTGTTAGAACTCGGTGAGGGATTTGCATTTGTTGGTAGACAATTTCATTTAGATGTTGGTAATAAAGACTTTTATATTGATTTATTATTCTATCATTTAAAGTTACGTTGCTTCATAGTAATTGAACTAAAAGATAAAGATTTTAAACCAGAGTATGCAGGTAAAATGAATTTTTATCTTTCCGCAGTTGACGATTTACTGAAGAACTCGACAGATCAACCTTCTATAGGGTTAATCTTATGTAAATCTAAAGATGATGTACTTGCTAAATATACACTCAAAGACATAAATAAACCAATAGGATTAGCGGAATATCGAATAACTGAAAATCTACCAGAAAACATCAAAACAGCTTTGCCAACAATAGAAGAGTTAGAAGCTGAATTATCGAAAGTTTCAGATAAGGAAAAGTAATGCTACTAAAATCATTCAAGCAATTATTCCGCAAACCACCAAAGTCTAAAGGTTCAGCATGGGATGCATCAGGTTCAGGAAGGAGATTATTGCACTTTCAACCAGAGTCAGGAAGTATAAATAGCTTACTTTCCCAAAGCCTTGAACACTTACGCAGTCGGTCTCGTGATATGGTAAGAAAGAACTCCTATGCAGCAAACATAATCGATACGATAGTGAGTAATTGCGTTGGAACAGGAATAAAACCGCAATCAAAGGCGAAAGATGCAGAGTTTCGGAAAAAAGTGCAAGAATTATGGCTGAGATGGACAGATGAACCAACAGGACCAGAGCCTGCGATGATAATGTTTTTCATTTTTACCTCATATGAACCACCTAACGCTAGGCTTACCATAATATGAGATATAATGCAACAGTTTTTTTATTTAGAAATAGACTACTGTGGTGATTGCTGTGCTGCTACAAAACGCTCATATTCTACTTTTGCCATTTTAGTACTGGGTTTAAACGCTTCATATGTAATACGACCAGCTGCAAGTGCTGCTACTGTAACTAAAGCTGCTGTGCCTATCATACGTGGTACATCTGGTGTAATGCTACCGGTTGCAAAAAGTGTTATTGCCGCCACAGCCCCTAGTAACAGTGTTGAATAACGAACAAAGAGGCCTCCATTGCGTGCTTTTTCAAATTGTGCTAAATACCCATCACCAGACCCAGGTGAAAGCTTACTATTACCCACAAATAAAAACATAGTATTGTATTTACTCAAATAATTTAATTTTATTAACCTGAAAGCTTATTGGATTAAAGTTATTAAACTAAGAGTTATAATTTTAGCAACTAAAAGCTGTAAATTGCACCATATAAACAGTTATTTCAAGCAAAAGTTATGCCATTAAGAGCTATGCAACAAACATTTATATTTGTGGGTAATAGTAAGAGGTGAAAGGAGCCATGCACGCCCGTATACATAGCTATATACTGGAGTTTCACTATTTTTATCCTTCACCCAAGGATCTGCACCATTTTGTATGAGAAGCTGTATTATAGATTCACTACCACTAACTGCAGCATAATGTAAAGGAGTAAATTCCCAGATATCTTTTGTATGAACATTTGCGCCGTTTTTTATTAGAATCCTTGCTGCTTCTAGCTGATTACTTTTAGCAGCTGCATGTAAAGGAGTATGGCTATGCTTGCCATCAACATCTGCACCACTTTCTATCAGAATTTTTATTATGTTCGTATGGCCATGTTTAGCAGCCACATGCAGTAATGTACCTTGCCAACTAGCAATATTAGTAGTAAATTGGCAGTCTAATGAAAACTTACTTTCTTTCCATACATTATATTCTTCCTTTGCTAATGCTCCTTCAAATCCACTATCTAGTTTGCTTTTCTCTTCTAGTTTTTTCTTTATCTTTTTAACTATATTATTCGAGTTTAAATCTTGATCATTATTTAATACTTCCAGTATTTCATGTAGCGGCTCCATAATCACCCTCCCTCTTTAATTAAATAATACATTATGACTACCCTGTAGAAGAGAGTCAATTAAAAAGCATTTGAGGCAAAACTTTCTACAAATTAAATTATGTAAAAAAATGTTTGCACATTATGTAATTGTTCAATATAAATGGCATTAATTGTCAAGATAAGGTGTTTTATGCAAGCTGCAGAGCAAAAAACAGAACAGCAAATATTATCAAAAGAACTAAGAGAGGATAAAAGGCTACAGTTAACAAATATAACTGAAGAGCAAAAAGCTGCAGCAATAAAGCAACTTGAAGCACGAGGAATCATCATCCGCAAGGGAGTGTGGAACGTATGTACAATCCATAGAATATTAAGAAATCAAGCATACAAAGGAGAAGCGGCATTTGGTAAGTCGAAGGTAGGGCCAATAAGAAAAGCAGTGAGGGCAAGATGGAAAGTGCGCAAAAGGAACTATTCTGTTTATCGTACTGATGAGGAGAATTGGATAAAAATAACAATACCAAGGATAATTGAAGAGGAATTATTCGATATAGTACAAAAACAACTTGATGAAAATAGAAAGAGATCAAGAATACAACGAAGTGGAAGAAGGCACCTATTACAAGGACTAATGGTATGTCAGTGTTGCAAATATGCCTACTATGCAGCAAAAAACGCTAAGGGAGGAAGGAGCTACTATCGTTGTACTGGTACAGGTGCAAGCCGTTTTGGCGGGACTAGAGTATGTAGCAACAAATCAATACGCATGGAGATACTAGAACCAGTTATATGGGAAGAAATGAAGAAGGTATTGAAAGACACGGATAAAGTTGCAAAAGAACATCAACTTATGCTTTTAGAACATAAAAATAAGCAACCAAATGATGAGATTGAAAAAGAAATAAGCAAATTAGAACAAGGTATCAAAAGACTAAATTATGTCTATGTTCGAGAACGCATAACTCAGGAGGAATATAATCTAGAAGCTGAGGAAATAGAGAAGAAGTTAAAAGCAATGAGAAACCAGAAGGAAGAGGTGGTTGATGAAAAGGAACTACAGAGGGAAATAGATTTTATCATAAGTAGTATAAAAGGTTTTGCCTCTGTAGTTGAATCAGAACTTGGTCAAGCAGATTGAGAGGCTAAGCTTAATATAATTAGAGCATTAGTCAAACGCGTTGAAATTGATCACGATAATATACATATAGTGTTTCGATTTCAAGAATTTGCCCTGGCGGAAATGCAGAAAAAAAATGTTCAACATTATATCAGGAGTCCAGTATTACGTAATTGGCGTCTTATTTTTAATTTTTTGTACTATGCGCACCTTATGTCTTCACAACATTTCTAGCTATATAAGCTGAAACGCGCTTATAAAGCGTTTAAGACAGTATAGAACGCCAATTTGCAGGATTAGAGGGTGACAACTAGCTAACACGGGATTTCTTTTGCCTTTTTTTCTGCTTAGTAAATTTCTTAAACATTTAAACTAAGGTGAGTTGCATTTAAAAGCAGCTGAGTCGCGGTTATTAGACGTTTAAAACATAAAAAAACGCCAATGTTTTTAAATAGATATTAACCGGGGTTTCTTTTGCCTTTTTTTTTATTTGGTAAATTTCTTAAATGTTTATGGCTAAAGTAATTTAGGCCTACCGACAACCGTCATCCCGCTACGTGTTAGCGGGATCTATGCTAAGATACCGTGAATGAATCGCGGTATGACGTAGGGCTGTGCTAGTATAGATCCCAGTTTTAGCTACTCGGATGACACCCTTCCTAGTGGAGATTTTTCTCAAACCACAATGTTTGTGCAGTTTTTGAACTCACGTGTTCAACTTTATTTTTTTCCATTTCTCTATAGCTTGGTAATGTAGAATTTTTTATATGCAATCCGGTACATACTGCAACCAAAGCAGCTACAATACCGCAAATTGCTGCACCAGCCGCAAATGGAACCATTACAGCAGCAGCAATGAATAATCCTGTAATAACAACTCCAACAGCATCTTTCGTTAATGAGGTGTAAAAATTTTCCTTGCTTTCTTTATATTTAGCTTCTTTTTCATTTGGCACAGAAAATTGAGCATCTACGAAGCCGTTAGCTTTATTATCATTATTTGGTGTGGCAGTTTGGTCAGTCCTTGTTGATACAGGCGTTTTATTTTCGTTATTATGATTTAGCTGGCCATTTGGTGTATTTACAGGTCTACTACCAATGTTCCCATTACTGCTGCAAGGTTTTGCTCCGTTTTTTTCTACATTAGGTGTTTCTGGTACAATAAAGTTTAAAAGCACCTGAGTAATTTCTTCTTGTCTATTATTTATAGCCAACTCTACAGCTGCTTGTCTGCTTTCATCATTTACATAACCTAAAAATACCCCAACTTCTTGGACATTACCTTGAACAATAGCAGAATTCAAGGCATGCAATTTTTCTTCTTCATTAAATTTGCCACTATCCAAAAGTACCTTAACAACGTCAGCTTGTTTTGTTATTGCAGCTATATCCAATATAGTCCTGGAAGCAGTATCTGTAAGATGGATTACAGCATCTAAATCTGTAAACAATTTTACAACATCTAGAAATACGCTACGATCGCCGGTAATATTGGACTCTCTTACAGCATTTGCAAACGAGTCAAAAATTGCCGGATTTGTTTCTCTCCCTTGTATTAGTTGCTCATAAAGTACTTCAGCAGTCATACCAGGGTTTATGAAGTCACTAGAATCTACTTCATTGCTGCCTGCTCCATTTTCTTCTACATCAGGTTCTCTTTCCTCATTTACCTCTGTAGTTATCTGTTCTTGTTGAGGAATCTTGAACCCATTTCTAAGAAAAAGATCCTTAACGCATGGGTTGTTATTTTCGGTTGCATGTTTTAGAAGTAAGTCTCCTAATAAATTGTCTCCTTCACACTTATCTTGAAAATTAACTTCTTTCCACTTTGGTTCCTTTTGCAAATCTTTAAGACTAGCAATTCCCTTATCATCATATTTTACAATTGTAGCTATCTTTCGATACAACTCTCTAATATCATCATTACTATATGTTAGTTTATTATAGCAACTTTCCCACAACCAGTCAAGACATATTGCAGTTTCAAGCAGCATGATATATATTGAATATAGTTCTTAAAGCAAATGATGGAAGATTTAGCCTATAAATTAGTTAAAGTGACCGAAGCTGCAGCACTTGCTGCATATAAACTAGCAGGCTTCGGCGATGAAAAAAGGGCTGATCAAGTTGCAGTTGATGCAATGCGTACAGTATTAAATTCAATGGAAATAAATGGTACTATCGTAATTGGTGAAGGTGAGAGAGATTCAGCACCAATGCTATATATTGGCGAGAAGGTTGGCACTGGAAATGGTCCTGAAATCGACATTGCTGTTGACCCACTTGAGGGTACCACAATTTGCGCTCACTACAAACAGGGGGCAATGTCCGTTCTTGCTGCAACGAAAAAAGGTGATTTTTTACACGCACCTGATGTTTATATGGAAAAGATAGCAGTAGGAAAAAATCTCCCAGAGGGTGTAGTCTCACTAAAAAATAGCATTGAAAAGAATCTAGACAATTTAGCCAAGGCAAAAGGATGTAAAGTAAATGATCTTACAGTAACTATACTTAATCGTGAAAGGCATGATAAATTAATAGTGAAAATCAGGAAGTTAGGAGCAAAAGTTAAACTAATAGATGATGGTGATGTTGCGGCCGTAGTTTCACTAGTAAATGGCAATCACGATATGTATATCGGAATAGGAGGGGCACCAGAAGGGGTGCTTGCGGCTACAGCGCTGAGTTCAATCGGTGGACAGATGGAGGGAAGATTAATATTTGACACAGATCAGTTAAGAGAAAGAGCAAAAAATTTAAATATTGATGACCCAGAAAAAATCTACACCATAAAAGATATGGCAAGAGGTGAATCAGTGTTTATTGCAACTGGAGTAACAAGCGGAGAACTTGTGGATGGAGTTGAATTGAATCATAATACCTATTCAACTAATTCTTTAATAATTCTACCTAACAAGCTGATAAAGGTGCAAGTTATAAGTTAGGTTAATTATTTTTCAATATATGATGTAAGAGTTAAAGGGAGTGTTAAAATGTTAGATTCATTTTCTCAAGAGAAACTAATTGTACAAGAAGTTCCTCAAGACCGACATAAAAAGAAGGCTGAACCCTTTTCAAAACCTTCTATCTATTGTTTCTTAAACCACTCTGCTGAACGGAGACAGTTTAGGCTGTTATGCCTGGCGGCTTTGTTGGAATAAGTTTTTCAACATTGCTAACAATAAAATTGATTGTATCGTCAGCTACCTTATCGAATTTATCATTTATCTCTTTTCCTATTTTTTCATTTTTAACATATTCGTGTAGAGCTAAAGCAGTTATAGCTGCACATGCTGCAATTAAGCCAGTTTTTGCTATAATGAGCATTGATAATCCTCCTGCAAATATAAATGTTAATCCAATAGCTAGGTTTATAATTTTACTTTGTGTTGTTTGTTGTGCTGCCTGATTCTGATCTACTTTTTCTTTTTCAAGAGCGTTTGATATTGTTTTTGAGAAAATTTTTACCGCGATTGTTGCAATTGCGATCATAGCTAATCCTATGGCTATTTTTGCTAAGAGAAAAAATGATGGGAACACCATCGCAAAGAATAGTAAGCCAGCTCCTACAATTAGTAACTTATTTTTAGGTTGGATTTCATTTGATATAATAAACCTCCATTTCATAACTGCCGGAGTATACCTAATATAAAATACGGAGATAGTCAACATATTTTATGAAAGGGCACGTTAAAAGTTTTTTTCATGTTGTTCTTCGCCGCCTCGTGGTTAAATTTGGAATTTTAGAAAGAGTTACGTATTATTTGAAATTCTTGTATACTGTTTTGAATCAGTTAAATAGATAATGAAGTGCAGGACGCAGTTTTAATTTTACAAGATGGTAAATGCTTTTGGGGAAAATCAGTAGGTAAAAAAGGCAAGTGCATAGGTGAGGTCTGTTTTACCACTGGTATGACCGGTTATCAGCATACTATAACTGATCCTTCTTTTGCTGATCAAATTATAACGTTCACTTTTCCTCATATTGGTAACATTGGAATAAACCATAAAGATAATGAAGGAGAGAAAATTTTTGCAAGTGGTGTGGTTATGCGTGAACTTTCTTCTATGTCCCACCCTTCTTCATATATCAGTTTAAATGATTGGTTAGAGAAAAATAACGTGGTTGGGATATCAGGAATTGATACTAGAGCTTTAACGAGACATTTGAGAAAACATGGATCTCAAAGTGGAATGATATGCCCGTCAAGCGAGACGCATGTGTTGGACAAATTGAAGGAATACAAATCTGTAAATGGGATAGAAATAACCAATAAAGTCAGCTTGCATAGTAATTTTAAAAGTGACCTTAATGCAAAATATAGGGTTGTAATCGTTGATTTTGGCGTAAAAATCAGTATAGTTTCACGCTTAATAGAACTTGGTTGTACAGTTGAATTAATCAGACCAAGCACAGGTTTTGCTCAAAAAGTGTTGAGTATGAATCCAGATGGTATAGTGCTTTCAAATGGTCCTGGTGATCCGCAAGAAATAGGAGAAAGTGTAGTTTCAGAGATAGACATTATTATAAAATCTAAAATACCAATTTTTGGCATATGCATGGGTCATCAATTACTTGCGATTACTTTGGGAGCAAAGACCATCAAGATGGATATTGGTCACCGAGGGAGTAACCATCCAGTTTATGATGTAATTAGTGGAAAAGTTGAGATCACTAGCCAAAATCATGGTTTTGTTGTTGATTCAGCTTCTCTTCCAAGTAATGTTGAAATTACTCACATTTCTCTATTTGATAATAGTGTAGAGGGGATAATGATGAAGGATTACTTAGTCTTTTCTGTGCAATATCATCCAGAAGAAGCGCCAGGTACGCATGATTCGCATTATTTATTTAGACGTTTTATTGGCAATATTGTGTTGTATAAAATGAAATCTGCATGATTTTAATCAGGGTAGGTTTTATTGCTTGATTTTTTAATTTTAGGCGTTTAGTATTAAATACAATAAAAGCTTGAGTTAAGGTACTAAAATAGCGTTCTCTTAACAAATTTTTGTGGAGGAGTGACCGAGTGGTTAAAGGTAACAGACTGTAAATCTGTCCGCATTGCGTACGTAGGTTCGAATCCTACCTCCTCCATTGTGCGGGTATAGCTCAATGGTAGAGCTCTAGCCTTCCAAGCTAGTGACGTGGGTTCGATTCCCACTATCCGCTCTTTTTTTTTGTTGTATTTTTATAAAATCAACATATTATTTATTGATGTATTTGTATTTTAGGTAGAAAAGTTTAAATTATGACAGCAGTAGTGGAAGCATTTGGAAAGCCGCATGTAAATGTGGGAACAATAGGACATGTGGATCATGGGAAGACAACGTTAACAGCGGCGATAACAAAGCATTATGGAAATTTTGTAGCGTACGATCAGATAGATAAGGCGCCAGAAGAAAGGAAAAGGGGGATAACGATAGCAACAGCGCATGTTGAGTATCAGACGGAAAAAAGGCATTATGCACACGTTGATTGTCCTGGACATGCTGACTATGTAAAGAACATGATAGTAGGTGCAGCACAGATGGATGCGGCGATATTGGTAGTGTCGGGGGTTGATGGGCCAATGCCACAAACAAGAGAGCATATATTGCTAGCGAAGCAGGTAGGTGTTGGATATATCGTGGTGTATATAAATAAAGCTGATGTTGCTGATGCTGATATGATAGATTTGGTAGAAATGGAAGTGAGGGAATTGCTGAATAAATACGGATTTCCAGGGGATGAAGTGCCTGTGGTAGTGGGGTCTGCATTGAAAGCGCTGGAGGATGACAGTAGCGAATATGGAAAGAAATCAATAGATAAATTGATGGAAAAGTTAGATGAGTATGTGGCGGTTCCACCAAGGCCTGTGGATTTACCATTTTTATTGCCAATCGAGGATGTATTTTCGATATCGGGGCGAGGAACGGTGGTAACAGGAAGGATAGAGAAGGGAGAGATAAAGACGGGAGAAGAGATAGAGATAATAGGTCTGAAAGCGACGCAAAAGACGATATGCACAGGTGTAGAAATGTTTAAGAAGTTGCTGGATAAGGGGAGTGCAGGACTCAATGTAGGAATATTGTTAAGAGGAACAAAAAGAGAAGAAGTGGAGAGAGGGCAAGTATTAGCAAAACCGGGGACGATAACGCCGCATAGAAAGTTTAGGGCGGAGGTTTATATATTAAAGAAAGAGGAAGGAGGAAGGCATACACCATTTTTTGCGAATTACCAGCCACAGTTTTATTTAAGGACAACGGATGTAACTGGGAGCATAAAATTGCTAGATGGGAAGGAGATGGTAATGCCAGGAGATAATGTGAGTGTAGAAGTAGAATTGCAAGTACCGATAGCAATGGATAAGGGATTGCGTTTTGCGATAAGAGAAGGCGGTAGAACTGTTGGTTCTGGTGTTGTTTCTGAAATTTTGGAGTGAGAGTAATAACTAAGATGAAGCAAGATATATATATTAACATTAAGGCTTTCGATTGTTCTTTATTGGAGGAGTGTGTTCGAAAATTTGTTGATGAATTAAAGCGGTCCAATGCAAAATTATCTGGTCCGATTGCGTTGCCAAGAAAAGATTCTAAATTTATTGTTAATAGATCTCCTCACGTTGATAAAAAATCTCGTGAACAGTTTGAAATGAGAACTTCTAGGCGTTTGATTGTTTTACATGATCTTACTCCTACTATGATGCAGATGCTTACAGGTTTATCTTTTTCTGCTGGCGTAGAAGTGGATTTAAAAGTCAAGGAAGTTAAGGTTTAGGAGAAGGAAATGAAGAGAATAAATTCGCTGAGGAGAATTGGTTTATTAATGATGAATATTGGTTATACTGCTATGTATTCTGACAATAGTCGCATGGCTGTAACTTTATTGCATCTCAGCGAAACTTATATTGTTGATATAAAAGGACAAGATAAATGTGGCTATAATTCAGTCATTTTAGGCACAGGAGATTTTAAAAATATAGCAAAACCTCAGTTGGAATATTTAAAGAAAAAGGGTATAAATAATAAATGTAAGTTATACGAAAGTAGATTAAATGACCTGTCGGGAATAGAATGTGGTAAAAAAGTGGGAATCAATCATTTTGTGGTTGGTCAATATCTTGATATTACGGGTTATTCTATAGGTAAAGGATTTGCTGGTGTGATGAAGCGGCATAACTTCAGTGGGCTTAGGGCATCTCATGGTGTTTCTATTGCTCACAGATCACAAGGTTCCACTGGTCAATGTCAGGATCCTGGTAGAGTATTCAAAGGAAAGAAAATGGCTGGTCATTTAGGTAACAGCAGAATAACTGCACAAAATATGAAGATATTATCCATTGATCATGAAAATAGTATAATTGCTGTGAAGGGTAATAATGTTCCTGGGTTTAAAAATTCCTATGTTTTTGTAAGAGATGCAGTTAAAAAATCTTTACATAAAGATGTTCCTTTTCCGGTAGGTTTACTGTTAGATGTAAATGATGATGCTAGTAATTTGGTAAGTTAGTTATGGAATGTAATTTAGTTAATCTGTCTAATAATAATGTAGGTACTGCTCAGCTCAATCCTTTGATATTTTCTGCTAAGCAAAAATTGAGTATTTTGCATGATATAGTGAGATGGCAATTAGCGAAGAGAAGAGCTGGTACTCATAAAACAAAAGGTATCAGTGATGTCTCTGGTACAACAGCTAAACCTTATGGTCAAAAACGTACCGGTAGGGCAAGACAAGGGAGCTTGCGATCTCCTCAATTTAGAGGTGGTGGGATTATTTTCGGCCCTGTTGTGAGGAGTCATACTTATTCTCTTAATAAGAAGGTACGCAAATTTGGTTTAAAAATTGCTTTATCTCTAAAGTATTTAAATAATCAAGTGATTATTCTGGATAATTTAAATATTGATGTGAAGAAAACGTCTGAAATGTGTAAATGTATTAAAAATTTTAAATTTTCTTCCTTTTTGATAGTTGATGATTATGGAGATGATTTGTTGCGTGCTGTTAGAAACTTGCATTATGTAGACTTAATCAAACCTATTGGGTTAAATGTCTTTGATATATTGAATCACGAATGCGTGATGTTGACAAAGGATACTTTAAAGCATCTTGAAGGTAGATTGTTATGATCAAGTATAATAATATAATAAAATCTCCTATAATTACAGAAAAGGCCTCTTTTTTGAGGGAGAAGTTTAATAAATATTCTTTGTATGTTTTTGTAAATGTAAATAAGCGTCAAATAAAGTTGGCAATAGAGTCTCTATTTGATGTTAAAATTTCTTCTATAAATGTTGTTAGAATTAAGCCTAAATATAGGCGTTTCAGGGGTGTGATTGGTTGTGAAAAACAGAAAAAGAAAGTTTATTTTTCTTTGATAGATGGTCAAAAATTAGATATAATGAGCGTTTAATATGGGTATGAAATTTTTTAATCCTGTTACTCCGTCTTCTCGTGGGACCGTGTTAGTAAGTAAAGTTGGTTTATCAAAAGATGAGCCAGAAAAGTCTCTTACATCCGGTAAAAAGTCCAGTGGTGGAAGAAATAATTATGGTAGAATTACAACTCGTCATAGGGGTGGTGGTCACAAAAAAAAGTATAGAGTTATAGATTTTAAGCGTAATAGAAGTGGTCAGGGTATAGTTGAAAAAATAGAGTATGATCCAAATAGAAGTGGGTTTTTAGCGTTAATATCATATAAGGAAGATGATATTAAGTCTTATATATTAGCTCCTCAAGGTATGAAGCCTGGTGATATTGTTACAGCTGGAAATGATGCTGATATTTTGCCAGGTAATTGTTTGCTACTCAAGTATATACCTGTTGGTTCTTTCGTTCATAATGTTGAGCTGAAGCCAGGTAATGGTGCTGCGGTTGCTAGAGCTGCTGGTTGTTATGCGCAAATCGTTGGTCGTGATGGCCAATATGTTTTATTACGACTCAGGTCTGGTCAAATTAGGTTGATTTTATCTTCTTGCAAGGCTACTATTGGTGTAGTATCTAACCCTGACCATAAGAATAGAAAGCTGGGTAAAGCTGGAAGAAGTAGGTGGCTTGGAATTAGACCTACTGTGCGTGGGGTTGCAATGAATCCGGTTGACCATCCTCATGGAGGTGGGGAAGGAAAAACCTCTGGTGGTCGTCATCCTGTTACTCCTTGGGGTGTTGCAACAAAAGGAAAGAAGACTCGGAGGAAAAATAAATCTAGTGATAAGTATATAAAACAATTGAAAGGTTAGTTTATGAGTAGATCTGCGTGGAAGCCTCCTTTTTGTCATCCTTCTATATTAAAGTCGGTGAATAATGCTTTAAACAAGGGGTTTGTTAACATGGCTATAAAAGTTCATTCCAGGGCTTCTGTAATTCTTCCTAATTGTTTAGGTTTAAAGTTTGCTGTTTATAATGGTAAGGATTACATTCCTGTTAATGTTAATGATCAGAATATGATAGGTCATAAGTTTGGTGAATTTTCGCCCACTCGTAAATTTACTGGGCATAGTGGTGATAAAAAGGCGACAAGAAGGTAATTGATATGAAAAACAGAGATGTAATAGTTAAAGCTGGTTCTAGGGTTTTAAAATCAACTCCTCGTAAATTGAATTTGGTTGCTGGTTTAGTACGTAATAAAAAAGTTTCTTTTGCCACTGTGCAATTAAGATTTTGTGAAAAGAAAGCTGCGGGTCTTATAAGGAAGGTATTAAATTCTGCGATTGCTAATGCTCAATATAATTATGGATTGGATATCGATAATTTATATATAAAAGAAATTTCAATAGGTAAGTCTCTTACTTTGCGTAGGGTATGTCCAAAAGCTATGGGTAGAGCTAATAGAGTTAGTAAACGTTATAGTAATATAACTGTAAAATTGGGAGAAATTATATGATTCATAAAAATAGAAAATTAATAAGGAAAGTGCAAAAGTATGGGAAACGTTAATCCTAAAGGATTTAGGTTAAAAATAATTAATACTTGGTCATCTGTTTGGTATGCTGAGAAGGGTTATAAACAAGGGTTGCATCAAGATTTATCTATTCGCAGTTATATAAATGAATCTTTTAAGCATGCTGGTGTTTCTAAAGTAATTATAGAGCGTACAATCGATTTGGTGTCTGTAATAATACATTCTTCTAGACCTGGAGTGATAATAGGTAAGAAAGGCTCAG
The DNA here is from genome assembly GCF_964028555.1 of Wolbachia endosymbiont (group A) of Pipizella viduata. Taxonomy (NCBI): domain Bacteria; kingdom Pseudomonadati; phylum Pseudomonadota; class Alphaproteobacteria; order Rickettsiales; family Anaplasmataceae; genus Wolbachia; species Wolbachia endosymbiont (group A) of Pipizella viduata. Next base: position 681,389 of record NZ_OZ034787.1, read on the forward strand.
ATATTGAGAAGATAAAGCAAAAAATAGCTGAAAAAGTAAAAAATAATGTGGAAGTGAATGTAGTAGGAGTTAAAAGGTCTGAAATAGATGCAGTTTTAATATCAAGCAGCATTGCACAACAGTTAGAAAAAAGGGTTTCATTTAGAAGAGCGATGAAAAAAGCTATTCAAAGTTGTTTGAGGATGGGTGCTAGAGGTATTAAAGTAAGTTGTTCTGGGCGCCTTGGCGGAGCTGAGATAGCTCGTACTGAATGGTATAAAGAAGGTCGTTTGCCTTTACACACTTTACGTGCTAATATAGATTATGCTTTTTGTGAAGCAAAAACTATATATGGTATTATAGGAGTTAAGGTTTGGGTTTATATTGGTAATTAAGGTATATTGAGATGTTTGTTCCCAAAAAGAGTAAATATAAGAAGGTATTTAAGGGGCGAATTAAGGGTAATACAAAAGGTGGTAGCACATTATCTTTTGGAGATTATGGCTTAAAAGCTGTAGAAGCAGGTAGGATTCAGTCTAAGCATATTGAAACTGCAAGGCGTGTAATATCTAGAACATTAAAACGCTCTGGTAAAGTGTGGATAAGAATTTTTCCTGATACCCCTGTTAGTAAAAAGCCGGCAGATGTACGTATGGGTAAGGGAAAAGGTAGTGTTGAATTTTGGGTGTTTAAAGCTAAGCCCGGTAGAATGTTGTTTGAGATTAGCAGTGATGTTCCCATACATTTAGCAAGATTGGCGCTTGAAAAGGCAACCGCTAAGCTTCCTATGAAGTGTAAATTTGTATCTAATCATAATTAAATGGAGTTGCAATGGATATAGCTGACATTGAATCGAGGTCTTCACAAGAATTGCATGAAATTCTTGTGAATTTGAGAAAAGAGTTTGTTAATTTGGTTTTTCAAAAGAAGTTGGGGCAGTGCAACAATATTTCGCGTTTTAGCTTAATAAGAAAGAGCATAGCTCGTATTCTAACTACATTAAATAAAAGAAGAAGAGAGGAAAAGAATGCCTAAAAAGGTTTTTTGTGGTACTGTAACTAAGGCTAAGTGTGATAAGACTGTAAAGGTTTCGGTATTACAAGTGTATAAGGATGAGCTGTATAAAAAGGTTATAAAAAAATACAAGAAGTATACAGCACATGATGAGAATAATAGTTGTAAAGAAGGGGACAAGGTTTTAATACAAGAACACAAGCCTATTTCTACTACTAAAAAATGGGTTGTTGTTAATAGCTCACATTGAATAGGATATTTATATGATTCAAAAAAATACATTGTTGGAAGTAGCTGATAATTCTGGTGCGCGTGCAGTGCTTTGTATTGGTTTATTGGGTGGTAGAAAGTCTGCATCTATAGGTGACACAGTTATTGTATCTACTAAATCTATTACTCCAAGAGGGAAGGTTGAGAAGGGAAAAGTATATAGAGCAGTTGTGGTGAGGGTGAAAAGCCCTATTAGAAAATCTGATGGTTCTGTAATTCGTTTTTCTAGCAATGCTGTAGTTTTGATTAACGATCAAGGTGAACCACTTGGCACTCGGGTATTTGGTCCGGTAAAAAAGTTATCATCTGGTTCTTTTATGAAGATAATGTCATTAGCTGTTGAGGTTTTATAATGAGTGCTAAAATAAAAAGTGGTGACGACGTTATAGTTTTAACTGGTAGAGATAAGGGAAAAATTGGTAAAGTGATTAAAGTTGTGGCATGTGATGCTAAAAAGAAAGTAATTGTTTCTGGGGTAAATGTACATAAGAGACACACTAAACCAAAAGCTGGTAGTAGTGGTGGTATATTAAATAAAGAGTTAGCTATTGATATATCCAACGTTGCAACATTGGACCCTAAATATAAAACTCCAACTAGAGTGGGGTTTAAGGTTATAGACGGTAGAAAAGTGCGTTTTGCAAAAGTTTCTGGAGAAGTGATAGATTAGGTTGATATGTTTAAAGAATTGTATAAAGATAGCATAGTAAAGTCCTTAAAGGATAAGTTTAATTACGGCAATATCATGCAAGTGCCTAAACTTGTCAAGGTGTGTATCAATATGGGCGTTGGAGATGCTGCTACAGATAGTAAAGCAATAAATGAACCACTTGATAGCCTATATTTGATTGCTGGGCAGAAGCCTTTATCAACTTTTGCAAAAAAATCTATTTCTGGCTTCAAGATCAGAAAAGGTGCTACAGTAGGTTGCAAAGTAACTTTGCGTAGAGATAAAATGTATGAGTTTTTAGAAAGATTGATATATATTGCTTTGCCAAGGGAAAAAGATTTTAGAGGATTTAGTGTGAAGCAATTTGACGGTAATGGTAATTTTTCCTTTGGTATAAAGGAACATATCTCGTTTTTAGAAATAGACTATGATAAAATAAGTAAAATTAGAGGTATGGATATTAATATTATAACAAGTGCAGTTAGTGATAAGGAAGCAAAGGAATTATTACTGGCTCTTAAATTTCCTTTTTTTGATTAATTGAGAGGAGAAATATATGGCAAAAAAATCTATGATAGAAAGAAATCTTCGCAGAATAAAGCTGTGCGATCAATATAAAGAAAAAAGAGAGAAATTGAAATCTATAATAAATAATAAGAATTTGTCTATTGTAGAAAGGTTTACAGCTCAAAATAAATTAATTAAAAAATTGCCTAGAAATTCTTCTAAAACCAAAATTAGAAATAGGTGTGCTTTAACTGGGAGACCAAGAGGAGTATATAGAAAATTTGGTTTATGTAGAATTGTTTTGCGTGATTTATGTTCTTTTGGGCAAGTTCCAGGAGTTACAAAGTCTAGTTGGTAAATATAATATAAGGAGTATATTGTGGCGTTATCTGATAGTATTGGTGATTTTTTAACAAGGATACGTAATGCTCAATTGGCAATGCATAGAACAACAAGAGTGTTGTTTTCTAAAGTGAATTCTTCTATACTGAAGATTTTAAAAGATGAAGGGTATATCCTTGATTATGAAAAGCAAGTTGTAGATAATTTACCTTCTTTCATTGTAAAATTGAAGTATTATGAGAAGTCACCTGTAATTAGTGACATAGTTAGGGTGTCAAAGCCTGGTTGTCGTTGTTATTCTAAGTATAAGGACATTTCTAAAGCATATAATGGTCTTGGTATTTTTATTATATCGACACCCAAAGGAGTGATGACTGATTATAATGCACATAAGTTAAAGGTTGGTGGAGAAGTTTTGTGTCGTGTGTTTTAAATAATAGGAGAAATTCATGTCTCGTATAGGTGCTGCTCCTATCAATATTCCTGCTGGTATTTCAGTTGAATATAATAATGGTAGGATGTTAATAAAGAGTGCTAAGGCTGAAAAAGAGCTTAGCTTAATCAGTGATGTTGTGTGCCGGATTGTTGATAATCAGCTACTCCTTTCTGTGGATCAAGATAAAAATGATTATGATGAAATAAAGCCTATGTGGGGCACTTATAGGAGTAATATTAATAATGTTATTAACGGCATGGTTGATGGTTTTTCTGTTAATCTTGAGATTAATGGTGTTGGATATAAGGCAGAGTGTGATGGTAAGTATTTGACTTTGTATCTTGGTTATAGCCATAATGTTAAATATAAAGTTCCTAAAGATGTTGAGATTAAGTGCATAAAGCCAACTCACTTAGTAGTTAGTGGTATGGATAAGCAAAAAGTCTATATGGTGGCATCTGATATATGCAGGATTAGGAAGTACGATCCTTATAAAGGTAAGGGTATTGTAATAAAGGGTAAATTTATGTTGCGTAAAGTTGTAAGTAAAAAGAAGTAATTAAGATGAGAAGGTTATATAATTTTTTAAGTAACTATGAAAAAAGGAAGTTGCGTAATAGAGCGAAGCTTGACAAGAGCGCTGAACGTTTGCGTATATCCATATTTAAATCTAATAGGCATTTTTATGTCCAGTTAATTAATGATGTAAAAGGAGTAACTCTCACTTCAGCTTCTACTTTGGATGCTAAAATTAAGGATGTATGTAAAGGAAAAGTCAATGCTGAAACTATAAAACAGGTTTCTTCTTTAATGATTGAGCGCTTATCTGGTCTGAAATTAGAACAAAAGCTAGTATTTGATCGTGGAGCGTATAAATATACAGGATTAGTTTCTCAATTTGCTGAGGCTTTAAGAAGTTCTGGATTTGAGTTTTAGAAGGTTTTGAATATGGCTATAAAGAATTTACAAAATAATAATGATTTATCAGAGCTTTTAGTTTCGGTACGAAGAGTAACAACGGTTACCAAAGGTGGCAGAAGATTTTCATTTTCAATTTTGGTTGTTGTTGGCGATGGGAAGGGTAGGGTAGGATGTGGAATAGGTAAGCACGCAGAAGTTGCTGAAGCAAGAGTCAAAGCTGTAAATGCTGCAAAGAAATCGATGATTAGAGTGTACTTGCGTGAAGGTAGAACTTTGCATCATGATATTAAAGCTAAATTTTGTTCTGGTGAGATAGTTTTAAGAACCGCAAGAGCCGGAACAGGTATTATTGCTGGTGGAGCGATTAGATCAGTTTTTGAGGTGTTAGGTATAAAGGATGTGGTAGCTAAATCCACTAGATCAAATAATCCTCATAATGTTATATGTGCGGTATTTAAGGCTTTTGATAGTATGTTATCTCTTCGTCAGGTAGCAAGTAAAAGAGGCAAAAAGATTAGCGAGATAGTTGGAAACAGGTAAAGTATGAATAATGCTGTAAAATTAAACTCTATATTTACTAAGTTATCTAAGAAAAAGAAGCCTAAGTTGCTGGGTAGAGGTATCGGTTGTGGTAAAGGTAAAACATCCGGTAGAGGGCATAAAGGGCAAAAGGCTAGAAGTGGAGTTTCCATAAATGGTTTTGAGGGTGGACAACAGTCTATATATACTCGTTTGCCTAAAAGAGGTTTTAAGCCTGTACGTAGGAACATATATTCTATAATTAATGTTGGCGATATACAGCGCTTAATGGAAGCTAAAAAAATAGTGAAAGACTCTGTTATAGATAAGGAGAGGCTGTATAGATTAGGTTTTATAAAGTCTATTAAGGATAAAATTAAACTTCTTAATAAAGGTAAGTTGAGCGAAAAATTTGTGTTTCATGTTGATTTTGCGTCAGAAGCTGCAAAAAAATCTGTAGCTTCAGTTGGTGGTAGTGTGGAAATACTATCGTAAATCATGGGCAATAAATCCGCATTTAATAGCTTGGATCCTACGTTGTTATATAAAGGTGATTTATTAAAACGTATATTTTTTACGCTAATAGCTTTAATTTGCTATCGCTTGGGTACTTATGTGCCTATTCCTGGAATTAATCTTGATGTAATTAATGATATATTTCCCAAAGAGGGCTCAGGTGTTTTTGGAGTATTTAATTTATTTTCTGGTGGTGCATTGGCTAGAATGACAATTCTAGCATTGAACGTTATGCCATATATAATGGCTTCTATCATTATTCAGTTGCTTTCTTCTGCGATTAAAGGAATGAAGGAAGTTAAGAATGATGGAGAGTCAGGCCGTAGAAAGATGAATTCTTATATACGCTACCTGACCATAGTAATTTGTGTATTTCAATCAATTCCAATTTTGGTTGGATTGGAAGGGATGAATAGGGAAGGGGTATTGGTTGTAATCGAACCTGGTGTTATGTTTCGTACAATAGGTGTTTTCAGCCTTTTAGGTGGAACTATGCTTTTAATATGGCTTGGTGAACGAATCAGTGCTAGCGGTATAGGCAATGGTATCTCATTAATCATTTTCACGGGCATAATATCAGAGTTACACAGCGCTTTGTCATCTCTGTTAACGTTAAATAAAAACGGTAGCGTATCGTTATTTATTATCCTTTTTGTTTTGGTATTGTTTTTTTTGCTGCTAGTCTTAGTCATTTTTGTAGAGTCTTCTTATAGAAAAGTTATTGTTCAACATCCTAAAAAGCAATTTAAAAGATTACATAATGACGATTTTACTTATATTCCATTGAAGATTAATTTATCTGGTGTAGTACCAACCATTTTTGCTAATGCAATTTTATTGACACCTATTTCAATTGCAAATTTCTATAAGGGGCACGCTTTTTCTGATTTTATTTTAAATTACTTTATGGCAAATAAAGTAGTATATATTGTAGCCTATTTGGTGCTGATAGTATTTTTTAATTTTTTCTATACCAATTTTATATTTAATCCAGAGGAAAACGCAGATTTTCTTAAAAAAAATGGTGGTTTTATACCTGGTAGAAGGCCTGGGAAACATACTTCTGATTACCTTCAAGATATAGTTTTTAAGTTGACATTCATTGGCTCTGCGTATTTGGTAGTCATATGTACTGTACCTGAAGTTATGAGATATTATTATGATATACCATTTATTTTTGGTGGGACGAGTCTACTGATTATAGTGAACGTTATTACTGATACTATTATGCAAATACAATCTTATATTTTTTCGAATAGGTACGATAGCTGGATAAAGAAATATGAGTCTAAAACGAGGAAAGTAAGATGATCATTACGATTTTTGGTCCTCCAGGTTCTGGTAAAGGTACTCAGTCAAGCCTGTTAATAGCAAAATATAGTTTAAAATTAATTTCAGTGGGGGATTTATTAAGGAATATTATATCTGATGGCAGTGAGTTAGGTAAAAAAATAAAGGGTACCGTGGAATCTGGTAATTTAATTCAAGATGAAATTATATGTGGATTATTGCATGAACAGCTTGCATTAATGGATGATAATTGCTTATTAGATGGTTTTCCGAGAAATTTAAACCAGGCTCATTTTTTGACTCAAGTTTTGCAAGAAAAATATAATAGGGATGTTGATATTGTAATTGAACTGCAGCTTGACGATAATATTGCAATCGATAGATTAAAAAATCGTCTCGCGTGTTTGGACTGTAAAAGCATATATAGTGTATCTTCTTTTAAGAGTACTACTTGTGCTAAATGTAAAAGTACGAGGTTAGAGAAAAGAATTGATGATGCTGATATGTCTGCAATTAATAAGAGAATAAGTGAATATCACCTTCAAATGAAAGGTTTACGCGAGTATTATAAAGGCAAATTATTAACAATTGACGCTAATTTGAGTGTTGATGAGGTAACGCAAGAGATTGAAAGTAAAATTTCTTGTAATTTGGTTTGACTCTGAGTTGTTTTATGGTATAAATTAAGAGTTGTTATTAATAAAGTATCGAGGTACCAGTGGCACGTATTGCAGGCATAAATATTCCAGTGAGGAAATGTGTTCCTTTTGCATTAACTTATATATATGGTATAGGTATTGCTACTGCGAATGTAATTTGTCACGCTTGTGAAGTTGATAAGCGCAAACGTGTTTCAGAATTACGAGATGAAGATATAGAAAAGATCAGCAGTTTCATTAGACAAAATTATGTTATAGAAGGTGAGCTCAGAAAAGAAGTGGCTATGAACATAAAATCTTTAGTGGAAATGGGATGCTATAGAGGAGTGAGACATAGAAAAGGTTTACCTGTGAGAGGGCAAAGGACTCATACTAATGCTAAGACTCGTAAAGGTAGATCTCGGTTGCCTATTGCTGGGAAAAAATAAAATTTATTATTATTGTGAGTTTTAATGAAAAAAGTCAAAACGGTTGGTAAGAGTACAAAGGAGTTTATTACTGGTGTTGTTCATATTCGTGCAACTTTTAATAATACTTTTGTAAATGTAACTGATGTTCATGGTAATACGCTATGTCAAACTTCTGTGGGTGCATTTGGTTTTTCAGGTTCGAGAAAATCCACACCTTATGCTGCAGGTAAGGCTGCGGAGGCTGCTGCGAAGAATGCAATGGAGAGATTTGGTATGAAGGTTGTCTCTGTAATAATTCGTGGTCCTGGCTTTGGTACCGAAGCTGCGGTTAAAGCACTTCAGAGCTGTGGGTTGACTGTGACTTCAATTGCAGATAAAACCGCAATTCCTCATAATGGGTGCAGGTTAAGAAAAAAAAGAAGAGTATAGGATATTTGAAAAGGTTGTTTTATGTATAATAATAATAATGTTTCTCTCTGTAGCAATTTAGATAAATTGATTAAACCTAGTTCAGTTAAGGTAATATCAGATGATTCAAGTGAAAAAGGTGATATAGTCCTAGAACCGTTGGAAAGTGGTTTTGCTTTAACATTAGGTAATGCATTAAGACGTGTAATGTTATCTTCTCTTAAAGGTAGTGCTGTTTATGGAATAAAAATTGAAGGTGTAACTCATGAGTTTACTTCAATTCAAGGGGTAAGAGAAGACGTAACTGATATAGTATTAAATATGGGCATGTTGAGGTGTAAATTAAATGATACTTCTAATAAATGCTTAAATTTAAACGCTAAAGGGCCTTGCCAGGTATTAGCTGGGATGATAGAAACTGATGATCAATGCTCTATTGTTAATAAAGATTTGTTAATATGTACGCTGGGGCAAAATGTAGAGCTTAACATGACCATATATGTGGCTAGCGGAAAAGGTTATCTTCCTGTAATTAAGTATAAAGAAAATGAACTTTTGAAGCTTATGAGTGAACAGGATTTAATTGGTTTTATTCCAGTTAATGCTTTGTATAGCCCTGTCAACAGGGTTTCGTACAGGGTAGAGAATAGTCGTGTTGGCCAAGTGACTGATAAGGATAAGCTGATATTGTCAATTGAAACTGATGGTACAATCTCTCCAAGTCAAGCTGTTGACTCTGCTGCAAGAATATTACAGGAGCAACTTCAGCCCTTTATTAGTTCTGATGTAAGTTATAAAAAATCGCAGGTTTCTTCGTCTAGTGGTGCTAAAGATTTGGGTTATGACCCTGTCTTATTGCGTAAGGTAGATGAAATGGAATTATCTGTCAGGTCTCATAACTGTCTGAAAAACGAAAACATCACTTATATAGGTGATCTTGTGCAAAAGACAGAAGGTGAAATGTTAAGAACTGCTAATTTTGGCAGGAAGTCTTTGAATGAGATTAAGGCAGTTTTGGCTAATTTTGGCTTGTCTTTGGATATGAATGTGCTAAACTGGCCGCCTAAGGATATAGATGAGTTGGCTAAACAACATACTGATGAAGATTAGGTGATATATGAAACATGGAATAAAAAAACGTAAACTATCTTGTTGCACTGAACATAGATTATCGACGTTAAAGAATCTATCTATCTCATTAATTAACCATGAGCAGATTGTAACTACTTTACCAAAAGCTAAGGAACTTCGTCCATATGTCGAAAAGTTTATTACAATTGCTAAGAATAAGAATACTTTACATGGTAGAAGACTTTTGCTTTCACGCCTTCATAATAGTAAGTTAGCAGCTGATAAGTTATTAAACGTCTTAGCCAGCCGTTATCAAGATCGTAAAGGTGGGTATTCTAGAATAATAAAATTTAGCACTCGAAAGGGTGATTGCGCTTCAATGGCAGTGATAGAACTGGTTAATAGGGCTATTGCAGCAAGAGGTAAGGTTTATAGTAAAAATAGAGAAGGAGGCAAAGTAGTTACACAAAGTTAATTGTTATCATAATTGTTCTTCTTATGGTAAGTAGGTTACTTTGGCGAATTGTTAGTTTTGGCATATTTAAAGATGAAATGGTATAATGTTATAAAACGCCGTTACCGTTGTAAGTTCGGTGAAATTGACTTAATTGTATCTAAAAAAAAGGAGCTGATTTTTATAGAAGTTAAAACAAGTTTACTTGGAAAAGAAATACCGATATCTCATCTTCAATGTCAGTCTATTATAAATTCTTCTAAGTATTTCTTAAGTACAAACCTTAGTTTTTTAGATTATTCAGTCAGATATGATTTATGTTTTCTTTCCTTAAAGAGAGGACCTGTTTATATAAAAAATGCTTGGATTGAAGAATGGAAGGTTTGTAGCTGAATTAATTTAGATTTACTGGATTTAATATGAAAAAGACCCAATACAATAATTTAGTTTCATCTTACGCTAGCGTGCTGTTTCATGTCTCAGGAAGCAGGTTAGGTATTATAAGGAAAGAAGTAGAATTTTTATTGGCTTTTTTTAAGGATCAACGTGATGTTTTTGTGTACCTATCTCATCCTATGATTTCTTTTGCACACAAAAAAGAAGTGATGCTTTCTATAAATGAGCACTTGAGTGAAAATTTAGTAAAATTTATTATGGTTATATTTGCAAACAAACGCTCTAGTTTATTGATCCTTATATTAGAAAAATTCTTAAGTCTTGCAAAAGAAAATGAAAATGAATTCGAAATTACTATAAAGTCAGCAGAAGCTTTAAAGGAATCTGATATAAAAATAATTACTGAATCTTTGAGCTTTCTTGGTAAAATAATAAAAGTAAGCAATGTGGTTGACCCTTCTATACTAGGTGGCTTCGTAGTTAGGTATGGTTTTAATTTGATCGATGCTTCGCTAAAAAGTTACTTAGATAGGTTAGTTGACTTAAGTAAAATGGAAATATTAAAAGTAAGGAATTTTATATGAAGAACAGTATGAATGTTTCTGAGATAGCAAGTGTAATAAGGGAAAAAGTTGAGACGTTTGATAATCCTATAAAGCGGGAAAATATAGGTGAAGTAATTTCAGTAACAGATGGTATCGCATTGGTTTATGGGCTGGAAAAAGCAAAATTCGGTGAAAAGGTATTTTTTGCAAGCGGTGTAGAAGGAATAGTTCTTGATTTAGATCATGATACGGCTGGAATAGTTGTGCTTGGTAATGACCGTGATGTGAAAGAAGGGGACGTTGTAAAATGTAGTGGTGATGTTGTGCAGGTGCCTATAGGGCATGAATTGTTAGGGAGAGTTGTAAATGCGTTGGGCCATCCTATAGACGACGGTGGGGAAATTAGAGCCAAAAACAGAATGGATATAGAATCTAAAGCGCCAGGCATTATTGATCGTAAGTCTGTGCATGAGCCACTCCAAACAGGAATTAAAATTATAGATTTGCTAATTCCAATAGGTAGAGGGCAGCGTGAATTAATTATTGGCGATAGACAAATTGGTAAAACTACTATTGCGCTTGATACTATTATCAATCAGAAGAAGATTAACGATGAGGTAAACGAAAATCAAAAAATTTACTGTGTTTATGTTGCTATTGGACAAAAAATTTCAACAGTAGCAAAAGTGGTAAATAAGCTGAAAGAAAGCGGAGCATTAGAGTATACAACTGTAGTTGTGGCTAGTGCATCTGACTGCGCGCCTATGCAATTTTTAGCACCTTATGCTGGTTGCACTATAGGGGAATTTTTCCGTGACAATGGAATGCATTGTTTGATTATATATGATGATTTATCTAAGCATGCTGTGGCATATAGGCAGATGTCTTTATTGCTCAGACGTCCTCCTGGTCGTGAAGCTTACCCTGGAGATATATTCTATGTACATTCTCGCTTGCTTGAAAGAGCTGCTAAAATGTCTGATAAAAAAGGGCAGGGGTCTTTAACTGCTTTGCCGATTGTCGAAACTCAAGCTGGTGATGTATCTGCATATGTGCCAACAAATGTTATTTCAATTACCGATGGGCAGATCTTTCTTGAGTCTGAATTATTTTATAAAGGATTTCGACCTGCAGTAAATATAGGTTTGTCAGTTTCACGGGTTGGTTCTGCTGCACAACTAAAGTCTATGAAGAAAGTTGCTAGTTCTATAAAGCTAAGCTTAGCTCAGTATAGAGAATTAGAAGATTTTGCAAAATTTGGTTCTGATCTTGATGCTAGTGTTCAATTATCCTTGAATAAGGGTAAATATCTTGTCGAGTTATTAAAGCAAAAACAACATTTACCTATGTCAATAGAAGAGCAAGTAGTGCTGATGTATATTTTTTCTAACCTATATAATCAGTTAAGTAAAATACAAATAAGTTACATTAATAAATTTGAACATGATCTTATTAATTATTTTCATACTGTACACACTGGGGTTTTAAAAAAGTTGTCAAATGACATGAGTGATGATATAAAAGGTGATATTTTTAACATTGTGAGTAATTTCGTTACTCAATTTAATTGCGTTTAGGTGGTGATCATGGCTTCATCCATTATTAATAAATTTCCTATGACGAGGGAAGGTTTTGAGAATATGCAAGCCGAACTTGAAAAATTAAAGGAAGAAAAACCTTCTGTGATACAGGCTATTTCTGATGCTCGTGATCAAGGTGATTTGTCTGAAAATGCAGAGTATCATGCAGCACGGGAAAGGTTAGGTTTTATTGAAGGCCGTATAATGGAGATAGAAAGTAAGCTCTCACATGCGGAAGTAATAGAAGTAAAAAATTTGTCTGGTGATTCAGTAATGTTTGGTGCAACTGTGACATTAAGCATGTTAAGTGATAATAACGGTGAAGTGGAATATGTTTATAAGGTTGTAGGCGAATATGAAGCTGATGTTTCAAAGCAGTTAATATCTACTAGTTCACCACTCGGGAGTGCCTTAATCGGCAAAAAAGTCGGTGAGTATGTGGAAGTGACAGTGCCAAATGGAGAGAAATTGTATAAAATAGTTAAGATTGAATTTAAGTAAATTATTATGGTACAGGCCACTTATGCTTCAATGAGTCTACCCGGTATTTCTTCTGTGGAAGATGTATTAGAGGATGCTCGTTCCGGTAAATTATTCATTTTAGTTGATGATGAAAGTAGAGAGAATGAAGGTGATTTGGTTGTCTTAGCTGAAAAAGTAAAACCAGAACATATGGCTTTTATGGTTAGGTACGGTACAGGGGTTGTGTGCTTAGCAATGACTAAATTTCACATGAAGAGGTTGGGCCTTAATTTCATGGAAAAGAAAAATATTGGTGAAAATCATACCGCATTTACTACATCAATTGATGCACGTTATGGCATTACAACCGGTGTTTCAGCAGAGGATAGAACGAAAACTATACATGCTGCTATCAACAAGGATGGCACTCAGGATGACATCATAACTCCAGGTCATGTTTTTCCTGTAATTGCACATAAAGGTGGGGTGGCACAACGTGCTGGTCATACTGAAGCGAGTGTTGAAATGGCGAAGTTAGTAGGGTTTGATCATTCAGCAGTTATTTGTGAATTAGTGAATGATGATGGCTCTATGATGCGCTTACCTCAGTTACTTAAATTTGCTGAACAACATAAAATTAAGTTAACTACCATCGACAAACTTATCAGTTACGTTAAAAAATTAAACTAGCGTTTATAAATTTGTATAATTTAAGTGTTAAAATATAGAATTCCTATAAATTATACAAGCACAGAATTTCCATGTTTAGAATTGCTAAGTTTTTGACCTTACTGTTCTTTTTTGCATATTATAATAATGCTTACTCTATTAACATTATTAGAGATAGTGAAGTGGAAGCAATAGTGAAAGAGCTAGCGCAACCTTTATTTTTCGCTGCAAACATTGATAGTGACCGAATGAAAGTTTTTATAATTAATGATAATTCGATTAATGCTTTTGTAATTAACAACAACAGTATCTTCATTCATTTAGGACTTTTACAATACTCGGCTAAACCTTATGTCCTGCTTGGTATATTAGCACATGAGATTGCTCACATATCTGCTGGTCATATATTGCAAATGAGTAGTGCTATGGGTTATTTTCAATCGATAGCAATGATTAGTTATATGGTAGGATTAGTTTCTAGTATTATCATTAACCCTCAGGTTGCTGGTGCAATTTTGCTTAGTGGTGTAGCACTCAGTTCAGGGCTATTTTTTAACTATTCTCAAGAGCAAGAAAGTGTAGCAGATAGCTATGCTTTAAGGTACCTTGATGAATCTGGCTATGATAATTCAGGTATGAAAGAGATTTTTGATTATTTTAAAAGTATTGAGCATGAGAACACCGAGGAATATTTCCGCACTCACCCACTTAGTGAGAAACGCATATTTGCTGTACAAAATTATAAGGTCAAAAACAACGTAAAACCAATTTTTGCGGATAAGTTACTAAAGTTTGAGCGTGTGGTTGCAAAGCTAGACTCTTTCTTTGCTCCTATTCATGTGTTATCTAATAAATATGAAAATAATTCTGAGTATGTAAATGCTATAGTTTGCTATAGGCAAGGAAAGATAGAAGAGGCTATTGCTAAAGTTAATTCATTGATTCAAGAGTCACGCAATGACCCATACCTATATGAATTAAAAGCAGAAATGTTATACAAGGCCGGAAATTTAAGTGAAGCAATAAAAATGTATGAGGAATCGCTTAGGTATTTATCTGAGAAAAACAGTTATTTAGTGAAACTTGCATTATCTCATACTTTATTATTACACGGTGATGCAAAAAAGGCGATTTTTTACCTGGAGCAGATTTTGAATGTAGAACCAAATAACGCTTTTGTCTGGAAATATTTAAGCATTGCATATAAATGTGAAGCTGATACGGCAATGCATTATTTTGCCTTGACAAAAAAGGCTTGTATTGAAGGTGATTTAAAGCAATTTACAAAATATGCTGAGCTAGCTGTTAAAACTCTACCAAAAGATAGTCCTTATTTGTTGCAAGTTGAAGATATGAAGCGATTTAATGGATAACAAAAAAGCATTTCTGCACTTTTATGGGTTATTTCCCACACTTTTCCAACATAGCTTTTGCTTCATTACTTACGTTGGGCATAATTTTCGTTATGATAGTTTTAGCGCCAAAAAATACACCACAGAACATGCCTAGAGCAAAGAGGGCTGGCCACGGCATCCTGCCAAATATTGCAAGCAAAGCTGCACCAATTATTACTACCGTCATAAGTGGACCGCCTATTTCCCAAACGTAACCAATAATATTGCATATTACTTTAGTTGTGTCATCCATATCAGGATCAGTGGTAGCTGCATAACTTGAGAAAGAGAAAAGTAATACTACACAAAAAACACTAAAAAATCTTTTTATTATAGAGCTCATTTTCTTGCCTTTAAATAACAAATTAACGCAAACCTACATATATTTTTATTCTAAAGTAAAAATTATAATTTGTCTATATATAAGTGTTGCTACATAAATAACCCACCATTAATGTTAAGCACATGCCCTGTTATATATTTTGCTTCATCACTTGCTAAAAATAATACCCCTGCTGCTATTTCTTCCCCTGTTCCCATTCTTTTCATTGGAATATTATCTAATATTTTTCCCTTTTGTCCTTCATTTAAAACTTCAGTCATTTTAGTATCTATAAACCCAGGAGCAATACAATTTACTGTTATATTACGACTTGCAACTTCTTTTGCTATAGATTTGCTCATAGCTATTATTCCAGCTTTAGACGCTGCATAATTTGCTTGCCCGGCGTTTCCTGTCAGCCCTATTATTGAGGAAATATTTATAATTCTTCCCCAATTATTCTTAATTAGTCTCTTACATGCTTCTCTACTCAGCTTAAATGTAGAGCTCAAGTTAATATCAATTACTTTTTGCCATGCTTCATCTGTCATTCTCAATAATAAACTGTCTCGCGTAATGCCCGCATTGCATATAAGCCCGTCAAAGCCTTCCATCAACTCACTTGCTCTATTTACTAGTTGATTTACTTCCTCAGCATTTGATAAGTCACAAGGGAGTATGTGCATATTTTTTTCATATTGTTTAGCAACTTCTTCGAGCACTTCTTTTTTTGTGCCAGAAATACATAAAGTTGCTCCGGCTTTGTGCATAATTTTTACAATTGCTTGCCCTATTCCGCCTGATGCGCCAGTGATCAGGAACTTTCTACTTTCCAATCTAAACATAATAACTTTATATTATCTTAATTCCTAACAGAATATCGACTGGTTGGCAATAGATTTCTTACATAATATAAGTAACTCAGATATTCACAAAATAAAGGAAAAGTTATAATAAAGTTAAACGTCAAAAAATTTTAAAAACATAGTTGATGCAGGAATTGTTACTAAATAGTTTATTCTGGTGCTCTGCAGTCTAAATGGAATGCCTAAATTATAGATTCTTTGTTTTTGTGTGTTATCTTGAGTTAACACAAATTCACAGTAGTATTATGATAAGTAAGTTAAAAAAGCTTAGCGCTGGATTTTCTTTGACAGGCCTGATTGGCCATAGTGATAATATAAATATGCAAGGAGCAAAAAATAAAAAGAAGAAGTACCCAAAATTTTTGGATAAGACGTTTGCATTGATTGATGCAGTGATAAATTTTATTTTAAAACGCGAAAGTAATAACGTAAATGAAGTTCTGAGAGTAACATGGGGACCACTATTTTTTGGTCTGGTAGTAATACTCATCTTTTTTGGGATAGGTGGTATTTGGTCGGCTATAGCTCCAATTGACGGTGCGGTGCATGCAAGTGGAGAAGTTATTGTGTCTTCAAATAGGAAAATAGTTCAACACTTGGGCGGAGGAATAATAAGCAAAATTTTAGTCAAAGAGAGCCAAGCAGTTAAAAAAGATGAGCCTCTAGTTTTGTTGAGTGATGTTAACGAGAAGGCGAATTTAAGTATTATCAAAGAGAAGCTCTTATCATTTTTAGCAACAGAAGCAAGGCTTATTGCAATCAGAGGAGATTTAGACACGCTCGAGTTTCCTGATGAGGTTAAAAAATTATCTCACGATGAACTTGTAAATAAAGCGATAAAGAATCAAGTAAAGTTGTTCAACTCTCAGAGAAAGAGCATATTGGGAAAAACAGACATACTGCAACAACGTATAAAGCAGTTAAATGATGAATTAGCTGGGCTAAACTTTCAACTAAATGCAGCTCATAAGCAATATGACTTGATAACTGAGGAGTTGGAAACAAAAAGACAATTACTTGATAGTGGCCATATAAGCAAACCACACATTTTAGCTTTAGAAAAACAGTTTGCTGAAATTGAAGGCAGAGTTGGACATTACCGTTCTGCAATATCTCAAGTGCAGCAAAAAATTGGAGAGAATGAATTAGAAATTATAAACGTGAGAAATGATTCTCAAGAAAGAGCAAACGCTGAACTTAAGGAAGTTAGTACGTCTATTGCAGACTTGAAAGAGAGGCTGATGGTTGCTGAAGATTCATTAGCACGTACAATAATTAAATCCCCTCAAGATGGGATAGTCACAGATATAAGATACCATACTGAAGGTGGTGTTATACAATCTGGAGTTCCAATCATGAGCGTAGTGCCATCGGATGATGACCTAATAATAGATGCTAAAATTCAGACCAGAAACATAGAAGAGGTACTGTCAGCACAAAAGAAAGATAGCAACATAGTCTCTATTGATGGGCTAGAAGGGCTAAAGGTTAAAGTCCGGCTGAGTGCTTACAGTGCACGTCGTTTAAGTTTAATTAGTGGTATAGTAAGCCATATTTCTCCTGATGCTCTTGATGATCCAAGACTAGGGCGTTATTATTCAGTGCGCGTAGTGATACCAAAGTCAGAGCTTGCTCAATTTAAAAATGTATACCTATACCCTGGTATGCCAGCAGAAGTGTACATAGTTACTCAATCCCGTACTCTTTTATCATTCTTGTTTACACCTATAATTGCAACAGTCGATAGGTCTTTTACAGAAAGGTAGCTCTATTTGGCTTCTCTAAAGATTTCGTTTACAGAATCTAGTAACTCAGCTATGCAGAATGAAAAAAGTTTGTATGGTATACAAATATAGTGTGTTTTTTATAATTATTTTCTATAATGCGTAAATCTTTGGTCCAAGCTGTAAATGCTACCATAGGCATTAAAAGTTAATTAACAAACTGCAATGTATAATAAAATAAAGGAACTTGTAAGATTTTGATCTTGCAAATTATAAACTTGTCATAAAGTTTAATAGTGTCTGTTACTGCTTTTAGGTGTGAGGCTAGAGGGTTATTAGCAGTAACAGACACTATTAAACTTATTATAGAATTTACTTAAAGTAAATACTTAATTTAAAATATTATAATATTTTTCCTTACAATAGATTTATGTAAATGCTTTTTTCCTCAAATTAGTATTGTACTATTATACTTATTGAATGCTAAAAAACTATTAACCATCACTAATCTCTATTTGCATAGTAAGTTTATATATACTATTATACAGTATATCATTTAGTTTTATAGCAAACAAACAAAAGATATGGTGAAGTTATTTGCACTATTGATAATATTTTACTCAAATATATCTGTTGCCTCTGCTCCTACTTCCTGGCAATTTGGATTTCCTGCTCCTGCAACTGAAGTAATGGAGGCTGTAGTTAGGTCACATTCGTTTGTAATGGTTGTGATGGTTGCAATAATGCTTTTTGTGTGGGCGCTGCTTGCTTATGTAGTATTTCGCTTTCGTAAAAGCAAAGTGGCAAACGTAAGCCAAACTAACCACAATGTCCTTTTAGAAATTGTTTGGTTTGTTATACCAACGATTATTGTTGGTATATTAGCCTTTGAAAACGCTAAATTACTGAAGCTACAGGAAGAAATACCGAAAGCTGATATAACACTGAAAGTTATTGGCCATCAATGGTATTGGAGTTACCAATATCCAGAATATCAAGGTGTGTCATTTGATAGTTATATTAAGGGAAAAGAAGACTTTATCGAAGGAGATTTAAAGCTATTCTCTGTTGATAACAACATCGTTTTACCCATTAATACTAACGTTCGTTTACAAGTTACAGCAGGAGATGTGATACACAGCTGGGGAGTACCGGCTTTCGGTGTAAAAATTGATGCGATACCAGGTAGGCTGAATGAGGCGTGGTTTAATATCAAAAAGTCTGGTGTTTATTACGGGCAGTGCTATGAATTGTGTGGTCAAGGCCATGGATTTATGCCAATTGTTGTTGAAGCAGTAAGCAAAGAAGATTTTAATAAGTGGATTGAAAATAGAAAATTAGTGAGTTAAATTTGGAGTATAGATATGAGTGACGTACCAAAGGGCATAAAGCGTTGGTTGTTTTCCACTAATCATAAAGACATAGGGACACTGTACATTATTTTTTCCATATTAGCTGGAATTATTGGTGGATTATTATCGGTGATTATTCGCACTCAGCTAATGCACATTAATATACTTAACAATAATTATCAATTATATAACGTAATGGTTACAGGGCATGCGTTGATAATGGTGTTTTTTATGATAATGCCAGCCCTCATGGGAGGATTTGGTAACTGGTTTGTACCTCTCATGATTGGCGCACCAGATATGGCATTTCCTCGTATGAATAATTTAAGTTTTTGGTTATTAGTGTCATCTTTTATTTTGCTCATTCTCTCAGTGTTTATTGGTGAAGGTCCAGGTACAGGTTGGACTTTATATCCACCTTTATCACAGGTAATGTCCCATCCAAGTGCAGGAGTTGACATTGCTATACTTGCACTTCATGTTGCTGGTATGTCGTCAATTGTTGGGGCGATCAACTTTATAGTTACTATATTTAACATGCGCACAAAAGGAATGTCATTAACTAAGATGCCACTGTTTGTTTGGTCTGTCTTGCTAACAGCATTTATGTTGATTGTTGCCTTACCAGTGCTTGCCGGTGCTATAACTATGCTTCTTACTGATCGCAATGTTGGTACTTCCTTTTTTGATCCTGCCGGTGGCGGAGATCCTGTGTTATTTCAACATCTATTTTGGTTTTTTGGTCATCCAGAAGTTTACGTAATTATTTTTCCTGTATTTGGCATCATAAGTCAGGTTGTATCAACTTTTTCTCACAGACTTGTATTTGGTTACATAGGGATGGTTTATGCTATGATAGGTATAGCAGTATTTGGCTTTATGGTGTGGGCTCATCATATGTTCACTGTTGGGCTTAGTACTGACGCTGCTGCATTTTTTAGCACTACCACAATTTTTATCGGTGTTATAACTGGTGTAAAAGTCTTTAGCTGGATTGCAACTATGTGGGGTGGAGCAATTGAGTTTAAGACCCCTATGCTATTTGCACTAGGTTTTATTTTTATGTTTGTTGGCGGTGGCATAACGGGAATAATTCTTTCTCATGGTGGAATAGATAAGCTTCTGCATGATACCTACTATGTTGTTGCTCACTTCCATTATATCATGTCACTTGCTGCATTATTTGGAGCTTTTGCTGGCTTTTATTATTGGATTGGTAAAATGTCGGGTAAACAATATAATGAGCGCTTAGGTCAAATCCACTTTTGGCTTACTTTTATTAGTACCAATATCACTTTTTTACCTCAACATTTCTTAGGATTAGCTGGCATGCCAAGGCGTATACCTGATTATCCTGATGCGTTTATCCCTTGGAATTATATATCCTCAATTGGCTCATATATGTCCTTTGTTTCAGTTATGTTTTTTGTGTTTATAGTTATACATCTCTTTAAATGGGGCAAAAAAGCTGGAGATAATCCTTGGGAAGGTGACACCTTGGAATGGACAGTATCTTCACCACCGCCTTTTCATACTTTCGAAAAGCCACCAGTGGTAAAATAGAATGTACACAAGTGTTTTGCTAAATGTTGAATCAACAATACTGGATTTTTGGCGTTTGCTGAAGCCAAGGATAATGTATCTTGTGGTATTTACTGCAGTTGCTGGTATGGTTACTGCACCAGGTAGTATGCACCCTTTTCTAGCACTAATATCTCTTATATGTGTTGCTCTTGGCTCAGGATCTGCAGGTGCTATAAATATGTGGTATGACAGAGACATAGATCTGCTCATGGAAAGGACAAAAAACCGCCCTATACCCTCAGGAAGAATTCTTGCAGAAAGTGCGCTTGAATTTGGTATAACTCTTGGAATATTGTCAGTATTTATCATGGCAATAGCAGTAAACTATATTTCTGCTGCTTTGCTTGCAGTTAGCATATTATTTTACGTTTTCGTATATACAATTTGGCTAAAAAGGCGTACTCCACAGAATATCGTTATCGGTGGTGCAGCAGGTGCTTTTCCTCCAATGATTGGCTGGGCAGCTGTGACTAATTCTGTCAGTTGGGAAAGTTTCATTTTATTTTTAGTAATTTTTATGTGGACTCCACCACACTTTTGGGCCCTATCTTTAAATAAGTCTGAAGACTATGCAAGAGCATCGATTCCTATGTTCAATATTGTTTATGGTCCGGAAAAAACAAGAAAATATATATTAATTTATAGTGTGTTGCTGGTATTAACCAGCTTGCTTCCAGCTCTATTTTTGAAAAAGGCTTTACTTTATCTAAGCATGGCAATTTTTGCAGGTTGCATCTTTATTTGGTACGCTATATCAATTCTCAGATTCAGGAACCACAACTCACAGAAACAAATGTTTTCTTATTCAATTCCTTATCTATTTTCCCTATTCGCCAGTATTATTTTTTGTTCTATTGATTTATTTTAGTTATGAAAGAACGGCAGAAGCATAAAAACTATTTTTTACTTTTCCTTTTGGTAATGCTCGTTGGCACACTTTTTTTTGTTTCTATAATAAAATTTAAAGGTGCAGCTTAAACTACCTTTAGAAATTGTGCTTTCATAAAAGCAACTATATACTTTGTTAACCGATATAAACACAGATGAGTAAGAAAGAAGTGACAATATACACGGATGGGGCGTGTTCTGGTAATCCTGGAGCGGGAGGATGGGCAGCTATCATATTATTTCAAGATTATAGAAAAGACATTTATGGTAGAGAAGAAAATACCACAAACAATAAAATGGAGTTAACAGCGGTGATCAATGGGCTAAAAGTATTGAAATTTTCTTGTAATATTAATTTATATACGGATAGTCTTTATATTAAGCATGGCATAACAGAGTGGATAAATAAGTGGAAAATGAATGGCTGGAAAACAAGTAATAAAAAATCAGTAAAAAATATGGAATTGTGGAAAGAGCTAGACAACGTTGCTTCACAACACGAAATTGATTGGAAGTGGGTTAAAGCACACAGTGGCAATAAATATAATGAGGAGGCTGATATTTTAGCAAGAAAAGCAATAATCGATGCTTAAAAAAATTACTATATTATTTTCCGTAGCTTTATTGTTCATATTGTGCTTCTTTATTTTTTTTAAGCCTTTAGAAATCAATATTAATTATATTAATTTTTATGTTAGACATAAAATATCAAAAATATTTGTTGGCTCAAGCGTTAATATGGAGAATACCTCAGTTGTTTGGCAGAAAGATGGCAAAGATCCGTATTTAGTCATTACAGATTTGGCAATAGCAAACCCTAATTTTACTATAAAAGTTCCTGAGCTTTTTGTACATTTTAAGTTAAGTTCCTTATTTAAAGCTAGCACAAATCTCTCTCAGGTTTCAGCTGATAATGTGCATGTATGTATCAAGAGAGAAGAAACTAATGTTAATCCGCAAAACTCATTAGACCTTTTGGATAATAATTATTTAAATAGTAACCGCCTTCCTTCGGTATCATTCCAGCGCGTGACGCTGGAATCTAGAAAAAAAGAAACAAGTAGTCAAGCTACTTGGATGACAAGGACGAGTGCTGGAATGACAAGGAAGAATTTTAAGATGACAGAAAGCAGTGCAAAAAATCTATTAAAAACAATAAGGGAATTTTTTTTTGACTTAAATGCGGATTCAAAAATTGAATTTACTAACATCGCTATTGATAAAAGCACAGAAGATGAATTTTTTATTGATAAATTATATATAGGGAAGGGGGAAGATTTTAATGTTTTAGATATTCATGTGAATACAAAAGATGGAAAGGGATTTTTGGATGATTTATCAATTACAATAAAAAATCGCAACAATTTGCTAAATGTATACGGGACATTTTATAATCTAAAATTGGGACTATTGAGCGGGTTTTCTACATTAGTTAAAAGCTACAATTTGGACAAAAATATAGGATTCAAAGGAAGCTTCTCAGTGAAAATTGATAAAAAGGATGAAATTGTAGATGGAAATATATACGTATTGAATACAGAAAATTATTTGAACAAAAATTTGGCCTTAACTAATGTAAATATAAATTTAACATATAGTGACGGAATTATTAGTGTAAAAAACTTCCATTTTAAGTTAAATGACACGTATCTCTCTTTAATAGGCAAGATGAACTTTAGTACAAGTCATGCTTTGCTTAGAATTAATATTAGCAAGTTTGCTGCAAAGGATTTATGTACTTATGTACCAGATGGTGTAGTGAATAGTAAATTTAGAAGCTGGTATTGTGATAATATTAATGGGGATGTTTTAAATACCATTGTAAGTTTCAATGGCAAAATTAACAATTTGGTTGATGACGATCTGTCAGACATTGTAATTGTTGCTGATATAGAAAATGGTAGCGTAAAATTTGATGAAGATTTTGAGCAAGTAAAGGAATTAAAGGGTGATTTGATCATCAAGAATAACGATCTCAAAATTACTGCAAATAGCGCTAAGTTTCAGAATTTCACTATTAATGGTGGTGATATTGAAATGAAATCTCTCAATAAGGAAAATTCAGTTCTAACCATTAATGGCCAAGCTGTAAGTGATGCGTATGGTTTATATGAGCCTATAAGATTTAAGCTGGATGATGTGGTGAAGGTTGAAAGGGATAAAGTAAGTGGAATGGCAAAATCTGTATTTAATTTTCGCATTTTTAATCTAAATGCTGATGACAAAAAAGTAGACTTCTCAGCAAATTTTCATTCTGAAATTGACAATTTGGCCGTCTATAATGCAAGTCTTGGTAAATATGACATTAAGCTTAGTTTTGGCAGTGACTTTATAGATTTAAATGGTAGTGGTATGGTGAATAACACACAGCTATTATTTGACCTGAAAAGTAGCAATAGGAATGAAAGTTTTGCCTGGAATTTGACCGGAGATTTACCCGCTCAAATACTTGATTTTGATGAAAATATAGGTGGCTATGTCAATACAAATATAGAATTGGTAATAAATCAAGATAAGACGGGACATGTTAATGGTAATATGGATTTATCAGAGCTTGAATCACGTTCAAGTTATTTTGGGTGGAAAAATCGTTTTGAAGATCACAATAAAGTTTTGTTCTCTGTAAAATTAAAAGGTGCCGATGAATTGTTAATAGACAAATTAGATGTTATAGGAAATGACCTAGATATAAAATTCAGCGGAAGAGTAGGAAATGGAAATTTATATTTAAATTCTAGTAGTTTTAAATTGCCTGATAATGATTTTAGTATAGAAATTGAATCAGGTAAGGAAAAAAATGCCATAACTATTTATGGTGAGAAAATCAATTTGAGTGATATTTTAGGCTTGCTTGGCAAAAACAGTAATGGATTAAACAAAGATATAGAAATTAGTATGAATGTTGACAATGTAATTATGAAAGAAGGCGTCGTTATCAAAAATGCTAAGCTGAATGTAACCTGTACTAAAGGTAATTGCAATGGAAGTCAATTTACAGGACAGTTTCTAGAAGATAGCAGCAACATACTAGCGGAATACAGTGGAATAGGGCTCGAAATATATGCGGATAATGCAGGTATACTTTCGCGTTCCTTAGGCATTAGTAAATCAGTCAAAAATGGTAAACTTTCTCTTTATCTATCTCCTCAAAGAGAAAATGAAGAACATTATGGCATGTTATCTATTAGTAATTTTTATATCAAAGATGCTCCACTACTCACTACTTTATTATCGATGTCTTCGCTTCCTGGTATTGTAAATGCTATAAAGGATGAAGGTGTATACTTTTATAAATGTAATGTACCTTTCTCATACAAAGATGGCTCTGTCGAAATTGAAGAATCTTGGCTTGAAGGGGCGGAATTAGGCATTAGCACTAGCGGTAAGCTCGACATTAGAAATTATAAATTCCAAGTTGAAGGACAGGTAATACCAGCATATTCAATTAATAAATCTTTGTTAAAAATTCCTATAATTGGGAAACTTCTTACTGGCGGGAAAAGTAGGGGAATCGTTTCAATAGACTATAAAGCAAGTGGTGATGACAAAAACAATAACGTATCTGTTGATCTTATCTCTTCGCTAACTCCAAACCTATTAAAGAGGTTATTGGGAGTGTTTGATCGCATTATGACAAAAACTAACGAAGCTGTCATCGGTGGCTTAAAAGGTGGTGTAAAAAAGAAATTTGGTTCGACATGACCAAAAGGGAAGTTGTTTAACAAAATTATGGACAAAAATGCAAGAATTTCAGAATGATCTACCTGGTTTTTTATCTAGTTGTTTAAGTAATACCACTCCCTTTAGCCTCTCTATATTTGCTGAGGCTATAAACAATTAGAAAGGGTAGGGAAGTGGCTATAAAATAGTTTCACTACATGAACTCATCAGGTGAGCGATAATCGTCTAATAAGTGGTGATTGTTTGTAAAATTTCCTGCAATATTGTCGTCAACATTAAGTTCAAGCAAAGAAAGATTGTTATCAGATTGTTCTTCCTCTTTAGACCCAAATAACCATGAAAAGAATGATGAGATAGAATCAATAACGGATTTAATTGCTGGAAAAATATTGGATAAGAAATTACTGGGTTGCTGAGTGTCTTGCTGGTTACTTTTTTCCTCTTCTACATCTACATTACTTTGCTCTACTTCATTTGATTTTTCCACCTCTTGTTCAGGTTTACTTCTGCTTATATCCTCTTTGGGTTCTTTTCCTGATTCTGGTTCAGGCTCTTTTCCTGGTTTTGGATCTGTGTCATCCACATCTTCTTCAGACTTACTTCTGCTTATAAGTGTCTTATCTAACCATTCGGACATATTCTTGTCTGGATTATGAAAATACATTCGACTTATCTCCTTATTTTCATCAATAGAAATTACTACAGTTGCATTCTGACTTAATGGCCCCTCATTTAATCCATCACATTCACTAATGAGCGATTCATGAGAGTTCTTAATGTCTTTGATAAATTGAAGTTTTTCTTTTTCTGAAAAGTACTCGCATTTTACGTTATAAGTGGTGCCTTTGTATTTAAAACTAAACATCGATCCATGGTCTTTATATTCATCTACTAGTTCATGAATATTCTTGACATTTTGTATAGCTTTAAATTTTTCTTCTTCTGAAAGGTTCTTGTGATATTTATAAAGTGTACCTTTATATTTAAATTGAAACATCCATCCATGGTCTTCATATTCATCTAGTCCAGAATTCTTGACACGTTGTATAATTTGAAATTTTTCTTCTTCTGAAAGATCCTTGCGGTATATACTACAAGTTGTATCTTTATATTTAAATTTAAACATCGATCCACGATCTTCATATTCATCTAGTCCAGAATTCTTGACACGTTGTATAATTTGAAATTTTTCTTCTTCTGAAAGATCCTTGCGGTATATACTACAAGTTGTGCCTTTGTATTTAAAACTAAACATCCATCCATGGTCTTTATATTCATCTACACCCATCTGCTTGCAAATAGCTTTATAATTTTTTTCTTCTACCTCAAGTCCAATTGCATTTGCCATCAGCTGACCATTTACAAAGTCCAATTCTCTTACTTTTGCTTCGGAAAGCTTAAATTGAAACACATGACCGAATTCATGAGCTAAAACGTTTTCCGTATAAACATCTTTATAGAGTAATACGCTTTCTCCATTTGTCATCCCACCAGAAGTATTGAGCGAAGATTGACTCCGTGAAAACCCAGGAACCAAAGTGCCATAGCTCCTATAATCATCTCCATTATTAAAAATATAGGTATGCACAGTAACTTGAATATTATTAGCAATACAAAACTTTGCTTTATATGCTTCATAAGCATTTTTAATATCGAGCTTCATTTGCTCCTGCTCTTGTTGCGATACATTGTCATAATGTATTACACAATTCAACTTTCCGTGTTCAAAATTAAATTGATTAGGCAGCACATCTTGTAATCTTACGTATTTTGTATTCTCACCAAAGTTTTTTGATTGTGCAGTTTTATATAGATTATTATAGTATGTAATAGAGTTTCCGTTAGGCAACTTAGGTATCTGTGTGATCGTTCTTCCATGGTTATCGTAGAAAGAAATGTCAGAATTACCAATCCTAAAATCCGTTATAGATTGCCCGCAAGTACCATCGTTTGCACAATCGTGATTATCTTTCTTATAAAACCATGCGTTAGTGTATTTTCCCATTTTGATACCTCACTACCAAACCTTACTATATTATTATCTTGGTAAAAATCATAATAATTCGTTAACTTGTATTTTAAATCTGTATATCAAATGTACTTTTCTCATAAAGTGCCAATTGTGAGGCTAATGAACTTTGTTTGTTTAAAATTTTGCTGAAATAGCTCTTTTTATACTATGTTTTATATAGCTAAACTGACTTAGATTTACCGACAATTTGAAAAACGACAAAGTCGTCATTCCGCTATTAGTTAGCGGAATCTATGCCGAGATACCGCGAATGAATCGCGGTATGACGGTTCGCGGCGGGATGACGATAAGCTCGTCATCCCGCTACTTGTTAGCGGCTGAGAGATACCGCGGCGGTATGACGTAGGAAAACCTTTCTTAGGTTAGCTATAGTTCGCTATATTATGTGATTTTATTTTTAGCGTTGCTTCTTATATTATGTGATTTTATTTTCCATAATGTATATTATGTAATTTTCAATGCTAATAAAACTACTTCCTAACCTTTTAAACAGCAACTTGTCGAACCTCCAGATTAGTACTTAAGAGAAAGTGTTAAAGTATCTCTTTAAGTATTATATATTAGTATCTAGAGTGAGCAGCACTCGCTTGCTCTTTGTTTAAGTTTAGTTCATCTAGTTTATTACTAGGTTTTGATATTGCATATGTAATACCACCAGCAACAAGTCCAACTGCCAGCGCAGCAGCTACAGCTATACCAGCTATAGCCAATATTGATAATTGAGCACCGGCAACACCACATCCAATACCGACTACCAATGCAGCTATAACACCACAAATGATATCAATTTCTAAAGACTTACGTGCTTCTTTATCAGGATCTCCTTTTACAGCAGCTTGAAAATTTCCATCATCCTTCAAAGTGTTTGTTACTGCAGTTCTTAAATCTTGATTGCCTACTACAGCTTCTTGTAACCCTTCATTACCTGCAACCTCAGTTACTAGTGTATCTTTCTTTGCACCAGTAAGTAACTGAGCAGCTACATCCTCATCTGATGGACTTTCTCCATCTTTATCAGGCTCTCCAAGTTTACAATCATCTTCATCCATAGTTTGGATTGCTGCTTTTCTCAAGTTTTTTATATCTTCATTACTTAAATATTCAGCGATTTTTAAATTGAATGGACCCTCTTTCCGCATAAAACCATCAAAATGTCTAGTAACTATCTCGCCTGCATTTAAAGCATCCAGTCTCTGATTTCCTATTTTGAATTGACGTTCTAGATCGTTAGCATATATAGGAAATTTACTTTTATAGTCATCTTCCAATGCTTTTGCCTTTCGTACGTGAGATGCTAATTCATCATTCTTGCCTGTCAAAATATCATAGAATGTAACATTATTACCAATCTTTTCTTTTTTCATTTTTTCTACTTCATCTAGACACCTATCCCAATATTCCGACTCTTCTTTTAAACAAGAACTGAGTTCTTCATCAGAAAAAAAGCTTTCATGATTGTATTGTATAAAAATTTTTGGCTTCTCTGCTCGGGAACCTTTTAACTTAATTTCATGTGCTATTAGAGGCTTTGTTACCTCTTTACGAACCCTGTCATGGCCATCTACCCGACGAACTGAACCTAGGTCCCACGTAAAGCAGTTTCGACCTGTACGTTGATATCAGCTCCTTTATCTAATAGAGTTCGTAATATTTTTGGATTCCTGTTTACAGCAGCCATATCCAGCAAGCTTTCTTTTGAAGAACAGTACATATGTTATATAATAAATTTATAATTTATATTAAAGTTATCCATTTTCCACAATTTATATACAATAGATGTATCTCGTAATTTTTCCTTTATTTTATCGATTACATTATGCTCACTTAAGCTATTGTCAATTTCTATCGCATTAAATATTCTTTCCCAATCATCAGTATTCACAACTTCTACCGCATTAAATCTTCTATCCAACAAGCTTCTTTCCATATCATCAACAAATCTTCTTACCCGATCATTAGAAGCTCTACTATCTCCAGTGTTCATAATTTCTCTAAAGTAATATAATTTAATCATTGCATATTTTATGTAAAAAATCAAATACAAAAAGTCTTATTAGTAATGATCACACACGCTTAAGCAAGAAAAAGGTGCTCGTGCTCGAAAAAGAACGTTACAAATACATATTTATTCAAACCTTTGCCTTCTTCTCAATATACCTACATATCAAAATGGACAATTCATATAGAATCAGCATTGGTATTGCAAGCCCTACTTGGCTTAATACATCAGGTGGAGTTAAGATTGCAGCAATAATAAAAATTACCACTATTGCGATTCTACGTTTATTTGACAAACTTTGTGTAGTGAGTAACCCTACTCTCACCATCAATGTGAGTATTACTGGAATTTGAAATGCAGTGCCAAATGCAAACATAAATTGGAGAACGAGGTCTAAATATTCGCTAACTGATGGCATAAACTCTATCGGTATATCGAAGGATTTACCACTGTGTTCGAAGTTGATAAAAAACTTCCAGGCTAAAGGAAATATATAGTAATAGACTACAGTAGCTCCCGTTACAAATAAAACCGGGGTTGCAATTAAGTATTGCAACAACACTGCCCTTTCACTTTTATATAACCCAGGTGCTAAGAACATATAGAATTGCCATGCAAACACAGGAAAAGAAAACAAAAGTGCGCTCATTATTGCGACTCTAAGATACACAAAAAATGCCTCTGTTAAGTCTGTGTAAATTAAAGAAAAACCTTCGCTATCTTTTGTTGCTTCTATTAAAGGTGCAAGTAAAAAACGGTATATATTTTCCTTAAAGTAGTAACAAAAACCAAAAGTAACGCAAAAAAATAGAAAGCAAAAGATAACTCTTTTTCTGAGTTCCGCAAAGTGCTCACAAAATGAAGCATATTTGTTTGGGTTTCCATTCATACTTTACTATGGCTCAATAATGCTATGTCTAACATTCTCAGCGAAAAAGCCCACTCATTGTCATACCACGCTGCAACTCTACAGATGTCGCCTGTGACATATGTACCAGTTGAATCCACAATTGCGCTATAAGGGTTATGCACAAAGTCTATTGAAACTAAAGGTTCCGTGCATATAGAAAGTACATTTGACATTGGAGAACCCTCTGTCATCCTAGTACCCTCTGATGTCATCCCAGTGCTTGACACTGGGATCCAGAAATTAGATTCCAGCGTCACGCGCTGGAATGACGTAGAGGAGAGAGCTGCATCCTTAAACATTTCATTTATTTCTTTAACGGTCGCTTTCTTATCAGTCGTAAATTTAAAATCAACCATAGAAACATTGCTAACTGGAACTCTGACGGCAGTGCCATCTAGCTTTCCCTTTAATTCAGGAATTACAGAACCGATTGTTTTTGCTGCCCCGGTTGTAGTTGGCACCATAGATAATCCGCAAGCCCTTGCTCTGCATAAGTCTCTATGATTGCCATCAAGAACATTTTGATCATTCGTATAGGCGTGTATAGTAGTCATAAAGCCACTTTTTATACCTAGATTAGAGTGTAGGACTTTCACAATCGGAGCAAGGCAATTTGTAGTGCAAGAACCTGCTGATATTACTTTATGCTCTTTTTTGAGCATATCATTATTCACACCATAAACTATAGTTACATCAGCATCTGGAACTGGAGCAGAGACAATCACTTTCTCTGCATTGTGCCTTATTGCTTCTTCACGCTTGTTAAATGCACCAGTACATTCAAGTATTACATCAACATTCCAAGGAATATTTTCAGGGCTCCGTTCTCTATATAAAGAAAATTTTCTGCCATTTATAGATAGCCAATTTTGAGACTCATTAAAGTCAATATCACCACTGAATTTGCCATGAACAGAATCATATTTAATCAAATGTGCATGCTGCTTTGCACTGAGCGATCCATTCACAGCTACAACTTCTATTTGTTTGCTATATTCTTCTATTTCGAAAATAGCACGCAATACGCCTCTGCCTATTCTACCCAGACCATTAATTCCTACACGAATCGTCATCTCTTCATTCAAAAAATTTAATTATAGAGGATATCACTTGATATTTCATTCTATTCTTTTGCTTTTCTATCGATATGAACATTATAGCAAGGAGACAGGGCTAAAAAATTGCTTTACAAACTCCGCCAGCCCCCTTATTGTAGTATTAAGGGTATTTCTGACTCAAAACTTGTTTTTGACCTGCAGGCTCAATGACAAAATTCAGTAAAAAACTTAGGGTATTTTTTGGCGGATTACATAAAATTATAGCGGCTGCATGTCTTTTAAATTTTTTCTACATTCAGCCAAATCGCGCTTATTTTAAGCGTTAGCACATTATTACAGCGCCACTTACAGTAATATAGAGTCAAAACTCGCACCACGGGGCTTCTTTTGCCTTTTTTTTCGTTTAGTAAATTTCTTAATGTTTGTAGCTAAAAGAGCCCAAGAGAGGTGTCATCCCGCTGCTTGTTAGCGGGATCTATGTTAAGAGATACCGCGAATGAATCGCGGTATGACGTAGGACTGCTGTCATCCCAGTGCCCCTATGATGTCATTCCAGTCTGGAATCTAGCCTTTATTATTTGGTTGAAATTAAGTCTTCTGGATCCCAGTGTCAGCTACTTTCATAACATCATCTGAAAGCTGATATTAAGAAACTACAGGGAGAAAAAGAAAACATGGAAGAACAATTAAAAATAATGCAACAACAACTGTTAAATAATCAAGAACAACAAAAGTTGGAAGAAAAGTTAAAGAATGTTGATAAAAGGTTAGAAGATATTGATGAAGAAACTCAAAAATCACAAGGACAAACAAAAACTAAAGCGTCAGATACAGTGAGTTTGGTAAGCGCAGTATCTACTGGAAAATCAACTACTAGCTCTAGTAGATCAACCCTTTCAAAATTGCGGAACTTGCCCAATAAGCTTTTTAGGGATAAGAATCTTGATGACTTTTTATCTGATAAAAATAAAGAGTTGAAAGAAAATTTTCCTGAATTTAAAGAAAAGCACTTTTGCCATAACGTGCTTGATGAAACCATAAAATCTCTATCAAATAAAAATAGTGGAAAATTTGAAAGTAAAGAATTACTTAAATTATTAGAAAGTAATTTAAAACAATCCGCAAGGGAGATCATAGAAGCCAAGGTTAAAGAAGTTGTCAACAAACATTGTAACATTGGAGAAAATGTAGGTAAAGAACCACGAGATGGCACGTTAAAAGCCAAGTTGTTAACTTCTGTTAAGCAATGCATGAAAAAATTAAATTTTAACGAAAAAGATGCAGTTGCAACTAGAGATTCTATCTTGCACAGCTTTAATAGCAAAAATAATAATAATAACGACTCAGGAAAATTACTTAAAGAAATTGTTGTGAAAGAGCTAGTAGAAGCTAGAATGAGATTTTTTTCAGATAAGATTCAAGAGTTACAACTGACACCAAGTATAAGAGATAAATTTTTATCTCCAGATCAGAAAATGTGTAATCAAACTCAAGGAGGAGTAAACGAATACCAATTAACAGAAAAAGCTAAAAAAGAATACACACCTAATTCCTCGATGAGTCACACTAATATTGCAAGCATACATTCATTGAACAGTCGGAAAGCAGTTAGAGTAGGCTCTTAGCGTAAAGCACCAGCTCCTCTTTTGTTAAAGTGTAGGAGCTGTCTTCCCAATGTTGTTTTAGCAACTCCAAGCTCCTACCTAAACTTTTTCCTGGCTGGTGACCTATATTTATCAAGTCATCACCAGATAAGGGAAATTTTGGAATATTGAATGTATTAGCAAATGAAATGTATTCATCAACATTTTCTCCAGACTCAACACCACAAATTTTTACTAAATCACAATATAGTTCCCTACCAAATAAAGATATGTACTTCTTCTGCTCTTTTTCTGAAAGTTCTGTTTTGATATCGTTGGATAGTAAAAATAGCAGCTTTTTCTTTTGCTTGTTTGAAAGACGTAAAAATTTGCTTACATATTCTCCAAGACTTAGCCTGTCATTTTTGGTGGTCCTAAGGAGTAACGCTAATTTTACTAGTGCATCAGTGCCGAAAAGAAGTGACGAAGACAGAATTTCGCATTTTACTTCTTTTGGGATAATCTTTTGCAAAACATCAGATTCTTGCATGCTCTTAAGTGTTGGAAAAGGATCATTGCACTCCAGCAATTTAAGTATTTCATCTCTTATTCTCTCTCCAGAGAGGTTTTGGATCATATGCGAATGCTTTTTGCATACGCTTAGTATTTCATCACTCAAATCTCCGACACATATTTTTGCATGAAAACGAAATGCTCTTAAAATACGTAGAT
This sequence comes from Wolbachia endosymbiont (group A) of Pipizella viduata, assembly GCF_964028555.1. Classification (NCBI taxonomy): domain Bacteria; kingdom Pseudomonadati; phylum Pseudomonadota; class Alphaproteobacteria; order Rickettsiales; family Anaplasmataceae; genus Wolbachia; species Wolbachia endosymbiont (group A) of Pipizella viduata. Next base: position 714,632 of record NZ_OZ034787.1, read on the forward strand.
AGTCTTCTTCAATTCTATCTTCAGCGTTGCCTATAAAGTTTAACCTTCGCGCCTTTAAGTCCTCTATACCACCAAAGTAATCATATATATGGCCATGCTTATCTGCATATAGAGCGTTAAATGTAAAGTCACGCCTTGAAGCATCAGCTTGCCAATTATTAGTAAATTCTACTTTCGCATGCCTGCCATCACATTTCACATCATGCCTTAGTGTTGTGATCTCAAAAGATCTTTGATTTAGAACCGCAGTTATAGTCCCATGTTTTAAGCCAGTTGGAATAGTTTTTATATTACGGAGTTTTAGCGCTTTCATCACCTGATCAGGAAGCAAATTAGTAGCGAGATCAATATCATGGACATCACGCTGCAAAATTGAGTCTCTCACACACCCGCCGACAAGCCTAGCCTCACCACCAAATTTCTCTATGGCATCGATGATTAAACTAGTTTCATGGTCAACTTGCATTTAGGTTAGTACGTACTGCAAGTGCATATTATATGAAATGCTTGCAAAAGCCCTATATAAAAATATACAGGGCTATGAAAATTTGCTATGCAAGTATTTCCTGCTGTTGATGAGGTGTTACTCTTGGTTCTTCCATGCTACACGATGGACTCAAAAACTTCTGCTTCTCAGAGCGCTCTATGCGCTGCTTTATATCACTAACGCACTGCTCTACAACATCACAAATTTTTCCATTAGCATTTTCTACCAATAACTCATCAAATCTCTTTTCAACCTCTGCTCTCTCAGAGATATCCTTTGAAACGTTACAATATTCTAAGATCTCATCTAGCTGAAGTTTTTTTGCTAATAGAAAGTCTTCTTGCTCTTGCTGCTGTCTTATTAATTCTTGAGTTACAATTTCAGCTCTAGAGTAATGATTCCCTCCAAGATATATTGTTTCTCGCTCTTTACTACCCCATAACTCGTCATTTAATTTATAACTCTCACGACTAAATACCTGATTTAACTGATCATCATTATTTATCATTTGTGGATCTGGCTCAAACTTTTTTTGCTCCTCGCTATTATTATCTTTGTAGTAGACATTAATTTCAATGTTAGCTAAAGAAGCTAACATACTAATTTCTCCAATGAAAGGAAAATAACTTTTACTTTCTATTGCTTCTAGATAGGCTTGATAGAGTTCAGGTTTGTCAAGAAATGAGCGTGTAATAAATTCACTGTTATATTGGACATTATACTCATTTTCACCAAGAGCCTCTGCATATTCTCTTAAATCACGCATAGCTTGATCATGCGATATATTAAATTTGCTAACAGCTTTACTTACTAACCTCTTCACATTACCTTCAGCATTTTTAATTTTCCTATTTGTTTGCTCAACCAACTCCTTTATTCTATCAGACTTACCAGTTAAATCCCCTGGCTTGTTTAAAAACATATTAAAAACATTTTCTAGCTGAGCTCTTAAAGGAGCTGGCATACTTACATCATCTAAAGATGTAAATTGACTTAAAAATTTGTGCCATTCCATTCTCATATCTTGCGCTCTTTCAGCTTTATATGGACCAGAGCTATTATCACCAAACACAGCATGAAAAAAACAATTGCCATCGCCCGCAGTATTATACTTAACTACTTGGCTATTAGTTGGTAATTTCCGTTCCCTAGATTGAAGCATAATTTTTACCTTAATTTAAGCTATATATTACTATACCAACAAAACTGTCAATAAGTAACTAATTAAGTATAGCAGAAATTCTTAAATTGTGCAATAATCATGGCTTTAAATAGCAAATATGAGCTTTAACTGTGGTATAGTTGGGTTACCAAACATAGGAAAATCAACTTTATTTAATGCACTTACAGAGTCAAGTGCAGCCGAAGCTGCAAATTATCCTTTCTGCACAATCGAGCCAAATATAGGCAAGATTTCGATAAAAGATCAGCGTTTGAAACAAATCGCAGCAATTGCCGGTTCAGAGAAGATAATTTATAATCAATTAGAAGTTGTGGATATTGCAGGTCTTGTAAAGGGCGCAAGCAAAGGTGAAGGACTCGGCAATAAATTTTTAAGCCATATCAGAGAAGTTGATGCCATCGTGCATCTGCTCAGGTGCTTTACGGATGACGATATCAGCCATGTACAGAGTAAAATAGATCCAATATCAGATGCTGAAGTGGTGGAAATGGAATTAATCCTAGCTGATATTGACAGCATAGAAAAAAGGCTTCTTCAATTGGAAAAGAAAGCAAAACAAGGTGATAAAGAGCTAAAGAGACAACTTGAATTAATGCAAGAGGTATTAGCTACTTTAAAACTCGGTAAACCTGCAAGAAGTTTGGAAAACATGGACGAAGCCGAAATGAAGTCACTTCAATTGCTGACAACAAAGCCCGTTATGTACGTTTGCAATGTTGAAGATACAAATGTTATAACTGGCAATGAATTATCTCAAAAGGTAGAGAGAATGGCGGAGGAAAATAAAAGCAAATTTTATTGCATTTCAGCAAAACTTGAAGCAGATATTGCAAATCTTGATAGTGAAGAGGAAAAACAGAGTTTCTTGTCAGAATTTGGCTTACAAGAATCAGGCCTTGATGGAGTAGCGCGTATTATGTATGAAGTGCTGAGTATGATAACTTTCTTTACTGTGGGCCCCAAAGAAGCACGGGCATGGCCAGTAAAAGTAGGATCAACAGCTGATAAGGCAGCAGGTGTAATCCACACTGATTTTGAGAAAGGCTTCATAAAAGCAGAAACTATAAGCTTTGCAGACTACATAAAGTATGGAAGTGAATCAGCTTGCAAAGACGCAGGAAAAATTCGCTTTGAAGGCAGAGATTATATCGTACAAGATGGCGATATAATACACTTTAGGTTTAATGTGTAGTTTATTATGCAGCCACTTATTTAAAGTTAAGTTTTCTGGATCCCAGTGTCTGGGCACTGGGATGACAAGAAAGGGAGCACTGGAATTTTTGTTTCAATATTTGTACATTAGCCATGCATCTGAACAGATACCTCCCCTAAACGGATACACTGTAGAAAGAGAGTTTCTTCTCCCCAGTAAAGACTAGATTCCAGACTGGAATGACAGCAGTCCTACGTCATACCGCGATTCATTCGCGGTATCTCTTAGCATAGATCCCGCTAACAAGTAGCGGGATGACGGTTGTCAGGGTGTCATGCAAGTAGCTGACACTGGTTCCTTTATGACGGCAGTGCTCGACACTGGAATCCAGCTTTTAATACAACCCCTCACCAAAAATATTGTGTTTTAACATAAGGTTAGCTACTTTTATACTCACCAACTTAATCTCTAATCAAAATTCCTGGATCCAAGTAGTCAGGGCACTGGGATGACATCCTCCCTAGCGGAGATTGCTCTCAAATCACAATGTTCGTACAGTAAGCACTGACCACTTTGCTTCAATATTTGCGATGCCCCTGAACAGATACAAAAAATCTATTGTTTTTTTATAAATTAAATCCTAAGGCATTTTTTACTGTAGATTAATCATTTGATTATAGTATCATCTTAATTAAGCTTATGCTTGGAATATTTATGAAGAGTATTTTATACTTTGTATTATTAGTTGTTGTATTTGGATCACTGAGCCTATTTGCTGTAGAGCAATTTGAAGAAAAGAAAATTGAATCAGTTCATAAAAACGAAAATGTAGGTGTAAGGAAGCAAGATAGCACAAATCAAAAAGATGAGTTGAAAAGCAACGTCGATGCTAAACAAACACAAGAGGCTGAGAGCAAAAGAGTAACCGATAAAGAGAAACTGCAACACAACGAGAATAAAGCTTCTGTGGTTGAAAAAACTATAAGTGAAGGTGAAAGGATTGATAAAGGTTTGCCAGATGACCTGCCAAAAGAAAGCACAGATAAATTCGTCCAAAATTCACCAAACACAATCAATAAAGAAGTGGGCAAAAATTTTGCTCTACCTTTAAGTGTTGATTTAAATGAAAATGTAGCCGATTCGCAAAAAAATCTACAAGTTGATCAGAAGATCGATACAAAAAATAATGAACTTTCAAAAAGTGATGCGAGTCAATTATTAGAAGAAAAAAAAGAAGAAGTAGGAAGTCAGTCTGAAGAAAAAAAAGTAAAAAGAATAAGTAATAATTCTAAGGACCGCAATAGAGTAAAACCTATAACTAAAAAAGATGAAGAAGAGCAAAGTGAAAAGAAAAATTTACAAAAATGGACAAAGCTAAACAGAGAACCAATAAAAGAATGGGGTCATAAAGATATACAAAGCAAGTCAATATATAAACGACAATATGATAGCCTTAATGAGCATCTTCCTACAACTGTATTTATTGATGATTACAGTAAGCAATTTTTTTACTGTATTAAGAAAAATAACTTACCTTGCTTAAGAGGAATAATGAGTAAGCTAGAAAAAATTGGATTAACAACTCAAGAGATACTAAGGTTTAGAAATAAATTGGGTGATACTCCTCTCATTTATTCAGTTAAACAAGGTGAGGTAGACATAGTGCGCTTTCTCTTATTACAAGGCGCTGATCTTAGAGTAGTTAATAATAATTTTCAATCCCCAATTGATATAGCAATCGAAAAAAAGCAGATCAATATAATAAATGCGATTGCCGAAATGATGCCACACCTTTTGGAGGATAGAAAAATAGACAATAAAGAAAGCTCAGCAATTTACGATTGGGCTGTGAAAACAAAAGAAAACAATGAGTCGCATTGCGATAAGCAAGATGATTAGATTTTTGATATTAATTTTAGTTGGTCATTTATGTTATGGAAACGAAACAAATGATGAAAAAAATCAGATTAGTGATTTTTTAAACGCTCTACATGATGCAAAATACGTATCTTACAGTAAAAAAGACTTTGCTGAATTTTTGGTGCAGTGCCACAAAGAGGGCGTGCCAGAAGATTTTAAGAAAGGTTTTGGCTCTAACTTAAATGGAGCTAATTTTAGCCAATTGTACCTAAGTGGATCTGTTTTTGATGGAGTAAGTCTGATTGGTGCTGATTTTTCTAACACCGATTTATCCGACGTGTCTTTCATTGATGTTGATTTACGTGGTGCTAATTTCTCCAATGCTAATTTACGTGGCATTAAAATAAAAGGTACAAATTTGAGTTTTACAAAATTTGTTTCTGCAAACTTAACAGATATCGTATTTGATCAGTCTCATGTTAGTTATGCTGATTTTATCAGTTCCGATCTCAAAAAAGTAAGTATGCACAACGTAATTGGTTTGCATACTAATTTCTCGAATGTGCAAATGAATCTCTCCAACTTATCAAACTCGAATGTTAGCTACGTAAATTTTAATGATAGTGAAATAAACGATACTGTTATGCAGAAAAATAACCTTGATAATGCAAGTTTCTTTGGAGTGGATGCATATAAATTAAAGATACAATTTTCTTCATTAAAAAATGCTAACATATATGGTGCAGAGTTAAAAGAATCAGACTTTACAGGTAGCAATCTTTCCGATGCCTGCCTTAATTCTTCTATCATAATTAACAGTAACTTTGACGAAGCTAATTTAAGCAACACACAAATTTCCTATGTGAATGACGATAATTCAAGTTTTGTTCAATCTATACTAAATGGTTCCAAGATAAAACATGTATATGTTTCTGGAGCAAGTCTTCAGGATGCTGATTTATCCAATATTGATTTTAGTTTTAGTGAACTGCATCAAGTTAATGTCTCTAATGCTGACATTCGTCACGGAAAGTTTCATAATACTAAAGTTGCGAATTCTGACATGAATGGCTCATTTTTTGACCATTCACTATTCACCTCTGCGAAGATAGAAGATTCAGACCTTTCTACAACTTCAATGTATAAGATAAAAATCCAAGACTCTCAAGTTTATAACAGTACACTTTTTCACCATAATATTGATTCCAGTGAAATAGAAAATTCAACATTCTTTAATTTATTAGCTGATAATTCGAGCTGGTCCAATTTAAAAGTAACTAATTCAAATTTTATTGAAAGCGATTTCAGATCTTCTTTGCTTCACGCTAATGCCTTTAGGAAAACTAGCTTTTTTCTTAGCAATTTGAGCAATTCAACAATTAGTGATATGTCTTTTCACTCTTCAAGCATATATAAAAGTTCAGTTGCTGATGCTCATTTAACAGATTGCAAGTTTGATAATTCAATTTTGATTGACAATCAAGGGCAGAAAAAACTTGCAGGGTTAGAAAATGCTATAACTTCAATTGGAGATTTGCAAGAGAAAATATCACAGGGTGAAAAATTTAATGTAAATTATTCTTACTTTGAATTTAAGAATATGAATTTAGAAAATGCTAATTTTTCTAATTCAACATTGAGTAGAGCAAAGTTTGTAAACGTTAATTTGAATAAGGCAAATCTTGAAAAAACCGATTTGCGCTATACTGTCTTTGATAACTCTTCTCTCATTGGCGCCAACTTATCAAATTCTAATTTAGAAGGTTCTAGCTTTTTAAACTCTGATCCAAAAAGCGCCATATTAAAAAATGCAAAGAAAAATGACCATAAAAAGTGAGGGCATATTATTGGTTCTATCCTCTCCTTCTGGAGCTGGAAAAACTACTATATCAGAAAAATTACTTGAGCGATCAACTAATTTAGTTAGGTCTGTTTCTACGACTACGCGCAAGCCTCGCTCTGGCGAAATAAATGGAAAAGACTATTTTTTCGTTACCGAAGAAAAATTTCACGAGTTATGCGAAGCTGGTCAGATGCTTGAATACGCCAAAGTTTTTGAGAATTTTTATGGTATACCAAGAGATTTTATAGAGCAAAACTTAAGCAGTGGAATAAGCGTTTTACTAAGCATAGACTGGCAAGGGGCATTTCACTTATTCAAGCTCATGAGAAAAAAAGTTGTAAGTGTTTTTATACTTCCCCCTTCAATGGAAGAGCTGAGGTTACGCCTGCAAAAGCGTAATAGCAACAGTGCGGATGAAATAGAGCGCAGATTAGCCGAAGCTCAAAAAGAGATAAGCAAACGTGATAAATATGATTATGTAATAATCAATGATGATATTGATAAAAGTGTAGAAGAGATAAGCTCCATACTAAATAAAGAAAGACTTAAAAAACTAAAAGAAAAACCAAGTCTGGAAGATTTATAAAAGCATCGATCTGCAGCTATAGTTTCTTATCCTATAGCTATACCGCCGCGAACCGTCATACCGCGATTCATTCGCGGTATCTCAGCATAGATTCCGCTAACACGTAGCGGACCGTCATACCGCCGCGGCGCTAACGAGTAGCGGAATGACGGTTTTTCAAATTGTCGTAAGTCAGTTTAGCTATATTTTAGCCAGTAGCACGTTTTGCAGTTACTCACTTTAGCTATATTTATTATTTTTTAAGATTAAATGGTTAAAATAGTAGACAACTGTTCAAGTGAGGATTTGACTATGATAACAGATTTTCTAATAGAAACTAGTTTTCTGCCTTTCCACCTATATTTTGATCACATATACAACGTTTAGCTCAATTTAAAAGTCAAACTTCTTGGTTGTTAGTTTAGTGCTGACAACTTAAATAGCTTTTAATATTGGGGTTTTAGTATGGGTATAGATCTAAGCGCACTAGCTACTAATGCAGATAAATTAGACGAATGCATAGATAAAAATAAAAAGCGAGAGCAGGATAGAAAAGACGAGCAATTGTATGGCACTATAGAGAGAAAGGTAAAAAAAGAAAAACACAAGCGTGAAAAACCAAGAGGTCAAGATGGAACCCTCAAGAAGTGCAAAAGGTTATTTGAGGAAGGTGCTAGCTCTGAAGTATTAACTAAATTAGAAGAATCACTTAGAGAACAAGAAAAATATTATAGGTATTATGTCCAATGCTTCCTTCCAGTGCTAGATGAAGTAATAGAACGATCGAAAAAAACACCAAATGAAACAAAAGAGCGAGTAAAGCAAGCAATTTCAGAAATTACTTATAATAGCAAATATTGTTTTACCCACAACCAAAATGATCGTAGGGACAGTGAAACAGAGAGTGGCTACGGTAGCGATGTTGAAGATGATCATGAAGTAGAAATAAGCAACGGAATAACGAATAATAATGTTCAATTACTAAAAGCGATCAAAAATGGAAATAACAGGAAATTTAGAAAATATCTAAAAGATTGTACGGATATTAGCAGCATAAAAGATGAAAAAGGAAGTAATATTTTACACCTTATTGCATCGCTCGAAAAGAAACAGAAATGCAAGTTTCTGGGTATCCTAATAAAAACGGTCACCAAGGAAGATTTAGCACAACTCATTAATAGTGAAAATCAGGACGCTCTTCAGGTGGCACTAATTAACAAGATAACAAAAGAAAAACATGAGTCTCATACGATCCAAAATAATGATAACACACTTAAGTTTCTTACAAAATTGTTAGAGCATGGAGCCAGCTCTGATAATTTAGGATTATCTACAAAAGAATTACAAGGCTTAAAAGAAGAGCAAAAGACATACTATCGTAATTTCTTAGAAAAATTAGCAGAGCAAGGAAAGAAATCTAAATTAAAGCCAGAAATAAAAATCAATACAGAAGCAAAAATTAAAGAAATTATACCACGTACCATAAATACTCCAGATAGTAATGATAATTATCAATTACATTTAGCAATTAAAAATAATGATAAAGAACTTTTTAAAGAACTATTGCAAAAAGGGGCAGATATTAGCCTTAAAGACACAGATGATAATAATGCTTTACACTTGATTGTTAAACCTGAAACAAAACAAAAACTTGAACTTCTCCATATATTGCTAGAAGCAAGCCAAAAAGAACAATTTATAAAAGCTGTAAATGATAAAAAAGAAGGGCAAACACCGCTCCATCTGGTACTCCAGCGCATACAAGAGAAGAGTGAGAACCGATCACTTAAGAAATTTGAGAAAACTAAGAGATATAAAACCCTAGAGCTATTACTACAAAACGGTGCAGATATTACTGTGCAAGATAAAGATGGAAAAAATGCTCTTCACTATATTGCTTCATTCAAAGGAAGACAAAAAGTTGCATGTTTGGAATTGATTTTAGGTTTAGTAAAAGAAAGAAAAATATCTGAAGATCAATTAAGAGAGGCTGTGAATGCACCTAATGGAGAAGAGAACACACCCCTAGAATTGGCATTAAAGAAAAAAGCAGAAAAAAGAAGTATCAAATACCTATCGCAAGGAACAATTTTTGATACAGCAACTGCTTATGACAATACAACAAAATTTTGTACAATGCTGCTAGAAATAGGCGCTGATCCCTGTTCTCTGGAGCTGAAAGATCCAGAATTCCATACTAAAAAGTACTATTTAACTTTACGAGATCTAAAAGATTATTCAGGGACTCCACAGAAAGCACAGGAGAAAGCTAAAGAACTAAAAGAGAAGCTTGAGGAAAAATACCACTGTGGAACTGCTTCAAAAAAATGCAAGTCTGGCATTGAAAAAGCAGGTTCTTTTATAGAAAAAGCAGCATCTGCTGTAGCAGGATTCATAGATCCAGCAAAAAGAACCCGCGAACTGTTAGCAATCACGATAACAATTACTGTTATTGCAATGGTAACATTTGCTTTCTTTCAGGGTCAAATGGCAATTGGAGCAGCCATTCCTATCATAGCTACTGCTGGAGTTATATGTCTTACTTTAACTTTAGGATTTAGTGGTATTAAGAAACTTTTTGAAAAATCAACCAACAAAGCACAGGACACATTTAACGACAAAAATCGCTCTAATTCAACAACAGAGCAGAATCAAGCTTCGAAGAACCCTATTGACAATGATCAACAGAATTTAGGAAATGATTCTGAAGACCTAGCAGCAAAAAGACAACAAAATCAATCAGAATATACAGAAAACCCAGCTACTAAAATGAGCGATTTATCAATACTACGTCAATTCATGAATAAGCTAGTAGGGAACGTTCTATAGCTAGCTACAATTTGATATGCCGTCATTCCGCTACTCGTTAGCGCCGCGGTATAGCACATTTTGCACCTGTTCACTTTAGCTATATACCAATATTTATCCTTTCTTAAAACTAAACATTTAAAATAGTAGACAATCGTTGAAGTGAGGTTTAACTATGATACTAGCAGAAACGCTCTTCTGCCTGTATTTCAATTACATATACAACATTTTAAAATTTAAATCTAGCTTTTTAGTTGTTAGTTCTCAATCTCAAATTGTTGACACTTACAACTACAAAGATACACAAATAGTTAGTTTTTAGTGAGGCTTTGGTATGACAAAAGAAAATTCTACATCTAGTGAGTTAGTACACAACAATGAATTATTGAGCATTATAACGAAAAAAGTAACAAAAGGAAAGCACAAACACCTACACCCAGAAGTTGGGAAAGACAAGACTCTCAATAAATGCAAGGGATTGTTCAAGGAAGGGGCTAGTCCTAAGATATTAATCGAAGTGTTAACCAAATTAGGAGAATCACCTGAAGAACAAGAAAAATATTATAAGTATTATACTCAACACTTCCTTCCAGCATTGAAAAAAGAAATCAAACAGTCAAAAAAACTAGACCCAACAAAAAAAGAGGAAATAGAACAGGTAATTTCAGAAGCTATTAACAAGAGCAGCAAAAAAGATCATCCTGATAACGTTGATCAAAATGAAATTGGTCGTAGAGGGAGTATGGAGAGTGAAACCGAAAGCGGCAACAGTAGCGATGCTGAAGATGATCATAACGCTAGTAAGAAGCATTCAATCAGTAGTGCTAACACAATAAGTGAAGGGCAAGGAGTAGAGAAAGACAACGGGATGACGATTGACAATGGAGACAGTGGAATCGAAAGCGGCAACAGTAGCGAAGCTGAAGATGATCCTGCTGATGAGAAAGACCACATTTCGGGTATACCAATTTCCTACACAGCAAATGAAAACCAAGAAGTGGAGAAAACCAACGGGATAACGAACAGCAATGTTCAATATACTGATGAGGAACAGCCAATATTCAAAGCAATTAAAAATGGAAATCGCAAGAAATTTGAAGAATATCTGAAAGGTTGTAAGGATATTAGCAGTGCAAAAGATGAAAAGGAAAATAATATTTTACACCTAATAGTTACACAATTAGAGAAAAAACAAAAGTTTGATTTTTTAAATACAGTACTAGATGTGAGTAAGAAGGAAGGAAAAGAGCAACTTAAAGCACAACTTGAAAAAGCTGTAAACGATAAAAATGGCAACGGTCAAACACCACTGCAAGCATTGTTACTTAGTAAAGTAACAAAAGAAAAACAGACTACACCTTTAAAAAAACTTACACCACACTACGACAATACAATAGTATCTGCTATACAATTGCTCAAATTAGGAGCAAATATTGATGATTTGCAGTTGTCTGAAGAAAAATTACAATACTTAAAAGAAGAGCAAAAGACATACTACCGTAATTTCTTAGAAAAATTAGCAGAGCAAGGAAAGAAATCTAAATTAAAGCCAGAAATAAAAACCAATACAGAAACAAAAATCAAAGAAATTATACCATATACTATAAATACTCCAGATAGTAACAACAATTATCTATTACATTCAGTAATTAAAAATAATGATAAAAAACTTTTTAAAGAACTATTGGAAAAAGGGGTGGATATTAGCCTTAAAGACACAGATGGTAACAATGCTTTACATCATGTTGCTTTACTTAAAGGAGAGCAAAAAGTTGCATATTTGGAGTTAATTTTGAATTTAGTAGAAAAAGGAGTGATATCTCAAGATAAATTGAGAGAAGCTATGAATGCTACCAACCAGAAAGAAAACACGCCTCTACAAGTGGCGCTAATAAAAAAAGTGGAAAAAGGCAAACACCTTTCACAGATAAAAGTTGTTGTTCCAAAAAAAATTGGTGATGGCAATACAACAAAATTTTGTGCAATGTTGTTAAAAAACGGTGCTGATCCTAGTTCTTTGTGGTTGCAAAATCCAGAATTCCATACTGAAAACTACAAATTAACTATACGAAATTTAAAAAACTGTCAGGAGACTACATATACAGCACTAGAGGAAGTTGGAAAAATAAAAAAGGGACTCGAGGAAAAATACCACTGTAAAACTGCTTCAAAAAAATGTCAGTCTGGCATTGAAAAAGCAGGTTCTTTTATAGAAAAAACAGCATCTACTACAGGAAAAGCAGTATCTGCTGCTGGAAAGTACATAGATCCAGCAAAGAGAACCCGTCAAACATTAATATCCATAACAACGGTTATTTTCATTTCAGCTGTAGCATATGGTGTCTCTCAGGGTTACATTGGGGCCTTTGCAGCTTTATTCCTCGCAGCTATTGCTATAGCTACATGTCTTGCTCTCACTTTAGGGTTTAGTGGTGTTAAGAAATGTTTTGAAAAACTAACTAATAAAACAAAGAACTCTACTGACAATGACCGACAGACAAAGCGTGCAAGAAATCCAAAAAGTGAAATGAAAGATACATCAACAAAATCTCCCGCAGATGGGTTAACAATATAACTAGTATACCCTCTTTTCCGGAGCGATGAAGTCAATTTCATCGCTCAGAGTTTTTTCAGCCACTTTTTTATAATCAATTTTTACGTTAATTTGACCTTTCTTTTCTTCAAGCCACGCTATGGTGTGTTTCATCCAGTTTTTATCATCACGCTCAGGAAAATCTTCACGAGCATGAGCACCTCTACTCTCCTCTCGATTGGCTGCGCATTCCATGGTAATAACCGCTTGTGGGATCATGTTAGCAAGCTCCAGTGCTTCAACTAAATCACTGTTCCATATCATACTGCGATCCTCAAGTGAAACATCAGGCATCATTTTTGCTACCTTTTTTATAGCTTTTTTACCTTCTTCTAAAACTTCAGCAACACGGAACACTGATGCGTACTTTTGCATAGTGTTCTGCATTTCGCTGCGTATTTTTGCTACTTTGAGCTTCCCAGAAGCAAATCGCATTTTATTAAACCTATCTATTATCCAATCTGTACAATCTGAGCTCAATTTTTTATGTGGTATACCGGATTTTAGTTTCTCTTTTGCTCTGAGCGCTGCAGCTCTACCAAAAACCACAAGATCAAGAAGTGAGTTAGAACCAAGTCGATTTGCACCGTGCACAGAGACACATGCAGCTTCTCCAATTGCAAATAGTCCATCTACCACTTCTTCCTTACCTTGCTTCAGCGTGATCACTTCTCCATGATAATTGGTTGGAATGCCGCCCATGTTGTAGTGAACAGTTGGAATAACAGGTATTGGATCTTTAGTGACATCAACTCCAGCAAAAGTTCTTGCGGTTTCGCTGATGCCCGGCAATCTGAGTTTTATTACTTCCGGATCAAGATGCGCTATAGTTAAATACATGTGATCTTTTTTCGGTCCAACTCCCCTTCCCTCTCTAATTTCAATTGTTATTGCACGACTTACCACATCACGGGAAGCTAAATCTTTTGCTTTTGGTGCGTAACGTTCCATAAACTTTTCGCCCTGAGAATTAACGAGGTACCCCCCTTCTCCACGGCACCCTTCTGTCATCAAGCACCCTGAGCCATATATTCCTGTTGGATGAAATTGTACAAATTCCATATCTTCAAGTGGTAACCCAGCTCTCACCACCATGCCATTACCATCACCTGTGCAGGTATGCGCACTTGTTGCAGAGAAATAAACACGTCCATATCCACCTGTTGCTAGCACCACTTTATGCGCACGAAATTTATGTAATGTACCGTCGCATAGCGACCAAGCAAGAACTCCACAGCATGCTCCGGTTTCGCTATCCATAATTAAATCAATCACAAAGTATTCAACAAAAAATTCAGCGTTGAATTTAAGACACTGCTGATATAGAGTGTGAAGGATTGCGTGCCCAGTTTTGTCTGCTGCCGCACAAGTGCGCTGCGCTGATTTTCCTTTACCAAAGTGAGTTGTCATTCCACCAAAGGAACGCTGGTATATTTTACCATTTTCTGTACGAGAAAAAGGTACGCCAAAATTTTCAAGTTCAATAACAGCTTTAGCAGCGTTTTTACACATATATTCTATTGCATCTTGATCACCAAGCCAGTCTGAACCTTTTATTGTGTCATATGCATGCCAGCGCCAATCGTCTTCACCAATATTACCTAAAGCTGCACTAATTCCGCCTTGTGCTGCAACTGTATGACTTCGTGTAGGGAAAATTTTAGAAATGCAGGCAACTGAAAAATTAGTTGCAGCCATCCCAAGCGTTGCTCTGAGCCCTGCTCCACCTGCACCCACTACTACCACATCATACTCATGTTCTATGATCTTATACGCTGACTTATCCATATTTGCTTATTTTATCATCACAGGCTTATGATATCACAGAAGTAGAAAAAATCTATACAAGTTTTCTATAGCTAATACCAATTCTCATTATTAGTGAACCACTTTTTCATCCAATAATTTTGATCTTAATGCCATTTAAACCTCGCTATTTTACTTACTTCAGGTGGAACATACAATAAAATGGTTGAGTCTTTATCTGGCTTGCATCCATCGGTAGTTATTACACTAAATAAACAGGAAGTTGGTGGAATGATAAAAGAAACGATTACTCAAAAATCTTCTGAAATGGCCAGGGAAAACTTAAGATAGCTACACGCTTAGCTCTTGAGAAAAAGTGTCAGGGGTTTAGCAGTGGACTAGATAATGATAAAAAGGAGGAAATATTAGGAGAATGTATGAGTAATTTATCCTATGTTGAACTGGAGAATCAAAACGAAGTGGTAAGGTAAATTATATTTCATTAAAGTCATTTATCTTGAAACATAAGCAGGATTTTGTATAGTTGTTTCAATTTGGGTCTGTATATTGAAACAATGCGTGAAAATGACAGGTCATTGTACAAGAGGTACCTAATTTGCCAACAAGAATGCTAGATAAAGAAACTTATATTTCAATTATTTCATAATTTCTGTATAATCTTACAAGCTCAATTGGTATATTATGAAGATAATAATAGGTAATGCTAGTAAAGAATTAGGGGAATCAGTAGTTAACCGGCTAGATGTTCAACCATCCTCTGCTTGGATATCAAAGTTTACCGATGGCGAGGTAAATGTAGAAGTAGCAAATGATCTATATAATCAAGAAGTATACATAGTACAATCTCTTTCTCCCCCTGTGAATGATAACCTTATGGAGCTTCTGCTTATAATTGATGCAGTAAATAGATTAGGAGCCAAAAGGATAGTAGTAATTATTCCTTATTATGGATATAGCAGACAAGATAGAATTATCAAGAACAATAATATGCAATCTGCTTTAAATGCCAAATTAGTTGCAAATCTTATTCAAACTGCAGGTGCAAGTAGTGTTGCAGTGATTGATTTGCACTCAAGTCAAATTGAAGGATTCTTTGATGTACCGATAACTAATTTGAACTGCTTTGAAGCATTTGTTGACTGTATACACATGGAAAATTTGGCAATTGTTGCACCTGATGTTGGAGCAATTGGCAGAGCACGTGCTTTTGCAAAGACTTTAGAGGAAAAGTACAAGATAGGGTTAAGTGATAAGATTATTGTAGTAGATAAATATAGGGAGAAAGCAGGTACATCTCAAGTAATGAACATAATAGGAGAAGTTGCGAATAAAAATTGTGTCATTGTTGATGATATAGTTGACTCTGGTGGAACATTGTGTAATGCAGCCCTTGCTTTAAAAAATTGCGGAGCAAAGTCCGTAATTTCATGCATCACACATGGCGTGCTTTCAGGAAGTGCAGTTGAAAAAATTTCTTCCTCTTCTTTAGATAAATTAGTGATTACGGATACTATACTTCACAAACTTGAAAAAACTGGTAAAATAGAAGTTGTTTCGGTCGTATATATTTTAACTCACTTCATCCAAGGAGGTAAAGATGCCAGCTAAGTCAACAGAAGACGTTATTACTTCACTAATAGAATTTGCAAATAAGAGAAAAATAACAATTACCAAGGAAGAAATGCTTAAAATTGCACAGCTTGTAAGGATTAAGTTATCAAATGACGAGATTGATCACTACTCCAAAGAACTGACAATGCTGGATTGGATATATGATACTTTATTGCAAGTTAATACTGAAGGTGTTTCTCCTATGCGTTATGGCAGTATAGACAAGGACATTCATGTACGCGATGATGTTATAAATTCTCAAAACATTAAAGAAGAGATATTGTCCAATACAAAACCTGAGCATGGGTATTTCGTAGTGCCAAAGGTTATAAACGATTAGGGTAAAATAAGGCTCATATCAATTCTATAATAGATCTACTTTCAAAGTATCCGTTCAGCAGAGTGGCAAAACAGGTATAGCTAACCCAAGAAGGTTTCCCTACGTCATACCGCCGCGGCGCTAACAAGTAGCGGAATAACGAATTTGTTGTTTTTCAAATTGTAGGTAAACCTAAGTCACTTTAGCTATAGTTTACTTGCCCCATGATTTTCTTTATTATCAGATATTGCTTTAAATAATATGGAGGGGTAAGTTGTCAGCAATTGCCATTATTGATTTTGGTTCACGTACGATATCGGTAGTTAACATTAGCTACCTGAGGGTCAGAGTCGCCTTTCTTAAAGATATTTTAAGTATACTAGATGTATTATTGATACGTGATAATAAAACTGGGGGTTTTTACGGAAACATCTGAATTAACTTTACTCGACTTACAGGATTTGCTTGAAAGTTTGAAAAGGCATGTGCGTAGTGAAGTAGAAAAATATGTAGATAAAAGGGTAGAAGAAGTCAAAGATGAGGCAGTAACATATATAATAAATAAAGTATTAAACAATATGGTGGGTAATGAGCCACTAAATGAGCTCAAAATAGATAAACCTAAAGAAATTGTGCAAGTTGATGATGATGGCTTAACGCAAAATCAAAAAGTTATTAAAGCTCTTTTTATAGGTAGAACACTTGTTGGAGAATATAAAAAGAAAATGTATGAAGTTACAGTCAGTAATGAGGGAAAGTTTATTTACAATGGGGAAGAATATAGTGCTCCTTCTACGGCTGGCACAAGAATTATCGGTAAAAGTTGCAACGGTTGGGATTTTTTTAAAGTATGCCTTGACCCCAAAGAAAAACTGAGGACTCTGAGTCACCACCGTGCAAAGTTTCTGTCAACTCAAAATAAATCATAGCTAACGTTTAAGTCATACATCAAAGCTTTTAAGAGGTCTTAGTTTACTTACTTCTTTATTTTCTTTATTATCAGATATCACTTTTAAATAATATGGAGGAGCAAATTGTCAGCAATTGCCATTATTGATTTTGGTTCACAATTTACACAGCTTATCGCAAGACAAGTCAGGGAAATGGGTGTGTATTGCGAAATATTTCCAAGCAACATCAGTTTTGAAACAATATCAAAATTCAATGGGTTTATTCTCTCTGGAGGACCACAATCTGTAAATGATGATTGTTCTGAAACAAGTAGAGTAGTACATGAAATTATAAAACTTAATAAGGCAACAAACGTTCCTATACTTGGAATATGCTATGGACAGCAACTCATTTGTCATTATTTTGGAGCAAAAGTAAAAGAGAGTTTCAAACAGGAGTTTGGCAGAACTAAAATCAAGATACTAAAAGAATCCCCCATTATAAAGGATACCTGGGATGTTAATTCTGAAGTGGATGTATTAATGAACCATGCGGACAGTGTTGATACTATACCACAGGGATTTACTGTTATCGCATCAGGTGTGATAAATCAAACAATTGCAATAATTGTCAACGAACAGCGGAAGATTTACTGTACTCAGTTCCATCCTGAAGTGAGGCCCACAACAAATGGCAGTAAATTGCTCTCTAACTTCTTGGATATTGCAAATTGCGAGAGAGACTGGACAATGAAATCGTTTATTGAAAAGCAGAAGGAAAAAATCAAAAATGTAGTAGGAGAGAAAAAAGTAATCGCTGCAGTAAGTGGTGGGGTTGATTCAAGTGTTGCAGCGGCTCTCACACATAAAGCTATAGGAAAACAATTGAACTGTATTTTTATCGATACTGGGTTGTTACGCAAGAACCAGACCATTGCTATGTTGAAAGAAATTCCGATAAACTACGTTGATAAATCAAATTTATTTTTGAGTAGGTTAAAGGGAATAACTGATCCAGAAAAAAAGCGAAAAATTATCGGTAACGCTTTCATTGAAGTGTTTGAAGAAGAAGCAAAAAAAATAGGTGATGTGGATTTTTTGATGCAAGGTACCATCTACTCTGATGTAGTTGAGTCAGGGCATGCCTCAGACAACACTAGTACAATTAAGTCTCACCATAATGTTGGTGGGTTGCCAGAAAAGATGAACCTGAAGCTAGTAGAGCCTTTACGCTATCTCTTTAAAGATGAGGTAAGGCTACTTGGAAAAGAAATTGGGCTTTCAGACGAGATAATATTTCAACATCCATTTCCTGGACCCGGACTTGCAGTGAGGATTATAAGTGAAGTTGATGAAGAAAAGGTGCGAATATTGCAAGAAGTAGATGAAATATATATTAATACGATGAAAAATTACGATCTATACGATAAGATATGGCAAGCTTTTGCTGTATTATTACCAATAAAAACTGTAGGCGTCATGGGAGATGGTCGTACATACGGATATGTTTGTGCTTTAAGGGCTGTAACATCGTCCGATGGTATGACGGCTGATGCATTTCCATTTGAAGATAAGGATCAGCATTCGCTAGTGTTTTGGGACTTTTTACAGAATGTTGGCAGTATAATTGTTAATAACGTTTCCGGAGTAAATAGAGTTGTCTATGACTTAACTTCTAAACCACCAGCAACCATTGAGTGGGAGTAAATCAAAAAGTCTAGTCATACCGCAGCGGGATCTAGAGATACCGCGGCGGTATGACGTAGGATTGCTGTCATCCCGCTTTGTTAGCGGTTGAGATACCGTGAATAAATCACGGTATGACGTTAAGTAACTCGTCATCCCGCTACGTGTTAGCAGGATCTAGAGATACTGCGGCGGAATGTCGAATTTGTTGTTTTTTAAATTGTAGGTAAACCTAAAGCTATAGAAAAAAAGAAGAACCAGTTTCTTAGTTCTTCATTGACATAATCCACTTCATATGCCATAATAAAACTATGAAGTTTAAACGAAAAATGATGTGGTTACAAGAAATATTACAAGAGATCAATAATAATCAAGATATAAATAAAGAAAATATAATTGATGAAATAAGAGACAAATTGGAAAAAAGATGTCCTCCCAAAAATAATCAAGACGATATTTATAGTTTTGATCAATATTTTCAATGGAAAAAGAATAATTTCAATGTAAATCACATATTCAAAGAATACGAATCTACAGGTTTTGTGTGTAAAGATAGGTATAGTTTATTGCACCTAGCGGTTAAAAATGGTTATGAAACGCTAGCAAGATTCTTAATAGAAATAGGGGCTAATATTGATGTGAAAGACATATTCAACAGGACTCCTTTACACTTTGCTGTCGGTGAACAAAATTTAAAAATGGTAAAGCTCTTGCTAGCAAGCAATGCAAATGTTAATGTGCGAAGTGAACTTGAAATGACACCTTTGCATTATGCTGCTTGGTTCGGCAATGTAGAGATAGTAGAGCTTCTACTGAAAAAAGAAGCGAATGTTAATGTACAAAATCAATTTTATAGAAGAACTCCTTTGCATTATGCCGTTATGAGGGAAAGCAATACAGAAATAGTGAAACCTCTACTCGAAAGAAAAGCAAGTGTTAATTTGCTAGATAGAGAAGGAAAAACTCCCTTGGATTACGCTATTCATTACAATTATAAACATCCAAAGCTAATAAAGCTACTACTAGACTATGGTGCAGATCCATCATGTATTAAGCATAAAGCAATAAAAATTAGCGCTGCTGTGGGTGCTATTACTACTGTTGTAATTCCATTGATGCTTGCATATGCTACTGAATTATCTGTACTAGCAATAGTTGGAATTACTGCAGCATCTGTGTTAATAGCTGGTAGTATTGTTTATGGAGTTATATGCTCTGCCTATGGAGTTACAATTGGCAGTAAATTAAGTGAGGTTAGCTGCAGTAATGCGCAGCAGACTACAGCTCCTAATTCACCACAGTAACCGCGCCGTGGCAGTGCTTGTATTTCTTTCCGGAGTTGCAAGGACATTTGTTGTTTCTTGAGACTTTGGAAAGTCTGCTATTTCTAGCAGAATGTAACCTATTGCCTATCTCTTGGTTGTCTGCCAACTTAAAGTGTGCTAAGCGATGAATGGTGAGTTCCTTCCATTTTTCAAGCATTGACTCAAACATCAAGAAAGCTTCGCGTTTAAATTCATTCAGTGGATCTTTCTGCCCCATGGCACGTAAGCTTATGCTTTGTCTTAAGCTTTCTAAAGTTGAAAGGTGCTCCCTCCATAAATGATCAAGTGTCATTATCATTACTTGCTTCACGATCGTATTCCACAAATCTGTAGTGTGCTGACTGTTGAAATATTTTTCTTTCTCAGTAAAAAATTCTTGTATCTTATCATTTATATAATCCAAAGCTTCTTGTTTGTTTAAAAACTTTGCTAAATCTTCTTTATCAAGCGTTATTCCATACCTTGTATGGAATTCTTTGACTATATCTTCAATATAATCCTCATAATAGCCACTTTGGATTATACCTTCTACTATGCTCTCATTTACTTCGCTATATACTTCAAGTAAATCATTAATTTCGTTGCCTAAGATATTGTTTCTCTGCTTAAAAATAACTTTACGTTGGTTGTTGATTACGTCATCAAACTTAAGCAAAGACTTCCGCACATCATAGTTTCTAGCTTCAACTTTCTTCTGCGCCTTCTCAAGTGCCTTATTGATCCATGGATGATGAATAGCTTCGTTATTCTTTAACCCTACTTTTTGTAAAAAGCTTCTCATTCTATCAGAACCAAATATTCTCATTAGGTCATCTTCAAGCGATAAAAAGAACTTAGAAAGTCCAGGATCCCCCTGACGACCAGAACGGCCACGCAGCTGATCATCTATTCTCCTGCTTTCATGTCTTTCGGTTCCAACCACGCATAAACCACCAGCTTTTATAGCAATTTCCTTATCTTTTTTTACTCTTTCGACTATTTCTTGGTATTTTTTTTCTCTTTCATCAGCATTTTTTATCTTCTTTAGCTCTACCTTTGCAATCATTTCAGCGTTTCCACCGAGTTGAATATCAGTTCCACGTCCTGCCATGTTAGTTGCTATAGTGATACTACCTGGCACTCCAGCTTGTGCTATTATGTACGCCTCTTGTTCATGATAACGAGCATTCAATACTGAATGCTTAAGAGAATGGCTTTGCAAAAGCGCAGAAAGCTTCTCAGAGTTTTCGATGCTTACCGTGCCAACAAGGACCGGTTGAAGGCGTTTGTGGCATTCTTCTATAAACTTCAACACAGCATTAAATTTTTCTTTTCCTGTGCCATAAATTTCATCATCAATATCAACTCTTTTTACAGGTACATTGGTTGGAATTTTTACTACATTTAGTCTGTATATATCACGAAACTCTTCTGCCTCTGTTGCTGCTGTTCCAGTCATTCCGGAAAGTTTATTGTACATACGAAAGTAATTCTGAAATGTGACCGATGCTAAAGTTTGGTTTTCATGCTGAATTTCAAGATTCTCCTTCGCTTCAAGTGCCTGATGAAGACCATCGGAATATCTCCTGCCCTCCATCATACGCCCAGTAAATTCATCAATAATCACTACCTTTCCATCTTTCACTATATAATCTTTATCAGCAGTAAACAGCTTATGTGCACGTAATGCTTGGTCTATATAATGAGTCATTATCATGCTGTTAGTATCATAGAGCGAGGAATTTTCAGGAATGAGATTGTATGACCTGAGTAGTTCTTCCACTCGTGAAATACCATCTTCAGTAAGGAACACTGCCCTACCCTTTTCGTCCACCTCATAATCAGAGTCAACTAATTTGGTTACTATTTTATTGATATGCTTATATATCTGATTGTTTTCCTCAATCTGGCCAGAAATAATGAGCGGAGTGCGAGCTTCATCAATGAGTATTGAGTCTACTTCATCAACTATTCCGTAGTGAAAGCCTCTCTGAACCATGTCTTCTTGAGAAAATTTCATATTGTCTCGCAGGTAATCAAAGGCAAGCTCGTTATTTGTGGAATACACGATATCTGCACTGTAAGCCTCTTTTCTCTCTTCATCTGTCAAATTATTCGTAATAAATGCAACAGAAACCCCGAGAGAATTATATAACTTGCTCATCCACTCTGTGTCTCGTTTCGCAAGGTAGTCGTTAACAGTTACGACGTGCACGCCTTTCCCTTCTAAAGAATTAAGGTATGCAGCTAAAGTTGCAACGAGTGTCTTTCCCTCTCCTGTTTTCATTTCTGATATCATGCCGTTATGGAGTACCATTCCACCGATCAGTTGAACATCGAAGTGTCTCATGTTAAGAAACCTTCGAGAGGCTTCACGCACAACTGCAAATGCAGGTACGAGAAGATCATTTAACGTTTTTCCATTTTTCAATTCTCGTTTGAATTCTTCAGTTTTACCAGCAAGCTCCTCATCAGATAAGCTCTGCATTTCTGTTTCTAATGTATTTATTTGCTGAACAATTTTCCTAAAGGATTTTATTATCTTCTTGTTTGTTGACCCAAATATCTTTCTTATAAAAAAGAATGACAACGTAAAAATGAAAAATATAAGAATGGCTGTCAAAATTAGCGGAGAATCTAGCATAAACTTAAGTAACGTCTTATTTAATATGAGATTATATTACTAAATGCAGCCTACAGCAATGACATATTAGATTTGGGGAGTCTTTATACTTAAGATAGAAAACAAAATCAACCCTGTTCGGCACTGTTATCGAAATATTAAAGAATCTGTTGCATTATCTTAGGCACTTGGTGACTTTAATTTTTTATAGAAAGAAGTTATTCGTAGGTTTAGTAGGGTATGAATGTAGAAAATAAGCAGTCTGAAGAACTTGGTAATCCTAAATTTAAGAAGAGAGATGGCACATCAACAGGTGATCAAGGTCGTAAGTATGAAGTAAAATTATTAATGCTGTATCTACTTCATGGGTTAAGTAGTAAAATTGACTTTTGGTTAGCATCAAACATAGAAGGCTTTGGAGCCTTTGATGATATTTTTTTTGAGTATATTGACTTTTGGTTAGCATCAAACATAGAAGTTTTGGAGCCTTTGATGATATTTTTTTTGAGTATAAAGATCAGAAGAACAAATCGAGAATTATCTTGGTTCAAGCTAAACACCGTAACGACCCTAGTTCATCAGCGAATATTACTTTTGAAGATTTGTTTATTGATGGAAACAATAGAAAGCGACAGAAAGAGGATTTCGGGTTAAACAAATATTTTGTTGAATCTTATCCTGAGATTAAGCAAAACCCTGAGTGTAAGAACAGTGATATTACACTTGTCATTCATACCAATGTTAATGTGAACTTAAAAAAAGGTACAGAAAAGCAAGGCAAAGTAGAAACATTAGAGAAGTATCTGGAAGAGTCAAAGTTAACAGATGATAACATTTTAAGTATTTATGAAGGTCACAAAGGAACGTGCTACAAAATAAAAAATCATATTGAACTGAAAAAATACTTCAGTTGCGGCAGTGAAGATGAAATAGAAGATTTTTTACTTAGAATAAGGTTTGTAATTAATCAACCTAATCATTCAAAATTGGATGATATTATTAAGAAAGAAATATGGAATATATACAAAATATCAGGCAAGAAAAACATTGACATGGTTTTTGACTTTGCACGCGGGAAGGTAGAAAAATGGTGGGAACAACAGGGTAGCGAAGTTTCTTATCTAACAAGAAAAGACAATTATTTTAAGGAAGCCATAGAACATCTTTATAGTCTCAAACTTAAAGAAGATCTACCTGAATTTTGGCAGGTTCCTCTTCGAAATTATAACTTTGTCGGCAGAGAAGCGCTGCTAGATAAAATAGAAGAATGCCTGAAAGCTAATGATACAGCAACACTAGTTGCTTGTCATGGACTAGGTGGAATAGGTAAAACACAATTAGCATTAGAATTTATTTGGAGTAAGCTCCAAAAATATAGATGGATAATTTGGCTTGATACACGAGATAGAAATACTTTAATTAACGAGTACATCAAGTTAGGACGTGGACTAAACGTTATTCATGGTTACGGAGAAAACGTTCGTGAAGAAGATCACGCCAAGCATGTTAAGTATTGGCTAGAACACCCTAAACGTGCTGGGTGGCTACTGATATGCGATAACGCTCCTAACTACAAAGATATAGCAGATTTACTTCCTATAAAAGGAGGAAAGATATTATTAACTTCTCGTTATACATTTGGCTGGCCACAACCACAGAACACTATTTCTATTGATGTTTTTGAACCTGGAGAATCAAGGAGCTACATTCGTAAGATACTAGAAGTGGAAGGAACAAAGCTAGATATAATTCAAGTGGATACATTAGCAAAGACATTAGGACATTTACCTTTAGCTTTAGCCCAAGCAAGTGCTTATATAAAGAAAACAGTTATAAGTATTTCAGACTATTTGAAATTATATAATGATAGAAAACGAGCTTTATTGTCCGATAAAACATTGCTTGAAACATTTCCAGCTGGTGCTAATAGAGAGACTGCAGCAATAGTGTATGTTACATGGGACATTACAGTAGAAGCAATAAAAAAAGAATCCTTATTGGCAGCTAACTGGCTTACTGCTTGTGCTTACCTAGATGGTAGTCCTATCCCTAAATCTTTACTAGAAATCTTTGCTGATAATCAAGAAAATAATCCTTCCTTAGAAACTTTCCATGAAGCGTTGGGAATATTAATAAGTTATTCTATGTTAACTGTCAAAAAAGATCATAGCATGTTAGTGCACAACTTGATTCAGGAGGTGACAAGGCTAAAGTCAGAGGAAAGTGGAAAAACTAAAGAAGACATAAAAATTGTTTTTCAACTATTAGAAGAGGGTTTTCCTTACCGCAGTGATAAACTAGAAGATTATGCTAAGAAACGACAATTATTACCACATTTAGAAGCATTTTTATCACACATGGATAATTTGCTAGAAAAAAATTCTTCAGAAAAGCAAACAATAGAAAAGGATTATCTTTTAGATTTGTTAATGTGGATTAATGATGGATACTCTGATTTAGGTAACCCTAAAAGACAAGAGGAGTTGATCAAACGGATTTTACCTATTCTTCAGAAGCATTTTAGCCCTGATTATGAAATTGCTACACTGCTGGTAAGTCTTGGTATTGCTTATAATGCTTTAGACAATCCTCGGAACGCAAAAGAGTTGTTTGAATGGGCTTTACCTATTTTTGAGAAACATTATGGCTCTGATCATCCTAAAGTTGCTGTCATACTGACAAACCTTGGCCACGCTTATGAGAATTTAGATAGTCCCCGGAGAGCAAAAAAGTTGTTTGAGCGAGCTTTAGCAATTCAAGAGAAACATTATGGACTTGATCATTTCGAAGTTGCTAAACTACGGGCAAACCTCGGTCTTGTTTGTTATGCTTTGGGTGATTTTCAGAAAGCAAAGGAGCTGTCTGAACGGGCTTTACCTATTTTTGAGAAACATTGTTGCTATACTGTTGTCAAACTTAGGTGTCATTTATGGGGGTCTAGGTTATCATAGGAAAAGAAAGAGGTTATTTGAATGGGCTTTAGCAATCAAAAGGAAACATTACAGGTCTGACCATTTCGAAGTTGCTAAACTACTGGTAAATCTTGGTATTGCTCATAATGCTTTAGATAATCCTCAAAAAGCAAAAGAGTTGTTCGAACGGGCTTTATCTATTTTTGAAAAACATTATGGTTATGACCATCCTGAAGTTGCTAAACTACTGGTAATCCTTGGCATTACTTATGGCATTTTAGGTAAACATAAGAAAAATCAAGAGTTGCTTAAACGGGCTTTACCTGTTCTTAAGAAACATTATGGCCCTGATCATCCAGAAATTGCTATTATACTAATAAGCCTCGGCATCTCTCATGGGGACTTAGGTGACCACGAGAAACAAAAGGAGCTGTTTGAACAGGCCTTGCCTATTGTTGAGAAACATTACGGCCCTGATCATCCTGAAGTTGCTAAACTACTGATAAACCTAAGCGATGCCCATGGTGCTCTAGGTAACCACAAGAAACAAAAGGAGTTGTTTGAACGGGCTTCATCCATCTTTAAGAAAAATTACGGCCCTGATCACCCGGAAGTTGTGAAACTACTGGCAGAGCTAGATGATATTTAGGTTTTTAGCAATACTAGATTAACAATCACTTATTTTATAATCACACTTCCAAAACTAATCTATTTGGATCTTCTATATAATTTTTTATTTTAACGAGGAAAGTAACTGCTCCTTTGCCATCCACTATTCTGTGGTCGTAAGAGAGGGCAATGTACATCATAGGTCTGATCTCTATCGAATTGCCCACAGCAACTGGCCTATTTTGTATTGAATGCATTCCAAGTATTCCAGATTGCGGAGGGTTTATTATCGGAGTGGAAAGGAGTGAACCGTATACTCCGCCGTTTGAGATAGTAAATGTTGCACCTTCCATTTCTGATACTTGTAATTTGCCTTCTCGTGCTTTTTTGCCAAGAGCAACTAAAGTCAACTCAATTTCTGCAAATGACATCTGATCAGCATTTCGAATAACTGGTACAACAAGACCTTTATCGGTGCCAACAGCAACACCTATGTCATAGTAATGTTTATATATGATCTCATCGCCTGAGATCTCAGCGTTAATTTCAGGGATCTCTTTCAGTGCTTGCACCGCTGCCTTTATAAAAAACGACATAAAACCAAGTTTTATTCCATATTTTTTTTCAAAAGTGTCCTTATATTTTGCTCTTAGATCCATGACATTTTTCATGTCAATTTCATTGAACGTGGTCAGTATTGCAGCAGTATTTTGCGATGCCTTCAAACGAGCAGCAATTACTTGTCTTATTTTGCTCATTTTTACTCGTTCCTCTCTTTGCTCTCCACTCACTACACTTTTTGGCAATTCGTATTGTTTTATTGCAGGCTGTTCTGCTTTGTTCATGTGGCCTATCACATCTGCCTTTGTTACTCTGCCTCCCATGCCAGTTCCTTTGACACTTTCTGCATTAATTGCATTTTCTTCCATAATTTTGCGAGCTGATGGAGCATCTTTTTTAGCAGAACTTTCGCTTTTATCTTCTTTTCTCGCTTCCTCTTTTACTTCCCCCACGGAAAACTTCGCTAACAATTGATCAGGACTTATTACATCATCTTCCTTTACGAGAAATTCAGTTATTTGCCCTGAAGCTTCTGCAGTTAATTCGAGTGCTGTTTTGTCAGTCTCAATTTCAAAGATCAAGTCATCTACTTTTACTGCTTCTCCAATATTTTTCTTTATTTTTACTATACCTTCCGTAACTGACTCACCACCAAGAGTTTTTGGCGCTCTGATTTCTATAATTTTGCTCATAAAACAACTTCCGTATAAAACTTTCTATAGATTTATACATGAAAAGAGACATGTAATAAACTAATAAATTCATTGAGGCTTTTATCATTTAGAAGTGACAAACGGATAATATACTCCCAAATGTCATTCCAGCGCGTGATGCTAGGCCATCTTGACACATTTCGCCAACCCCGTCTCTCGGCTATGGTATTGCTAATCAAACAATGACTATGCAAAAGACCTAATAACATGTATAATCCATAAATAATTTTTGAGGTAGATTGTGAAACTAGGTGTTAATATTGATCACGTTGCAACCCTCCGCAACGCACGCGGAACTTCCTACCCAGATCTATTGAAAGCAGCAGAAATAGCCATTGACGCTGGAGCAGACTTTATTACTGTACACTTACGAGAAGATAGAAGGCATATTAGAGATGAAGATGTATTTAACCTAAAAAAAAGCATTAGCACTGAGCTAAATCTTGAAATTGCAGCCACGGAAGAAATGCTTAAAATAGCAAAAAAGGTAAAACCCTATTCGATTAGTATAGTACCAGAAAAAAGAGAAGAATTAACAACCGAAGGTGGCCTGGATATCATTAATATGCACAGCAAACTTTCTAGTATAATAGAGGAAATGCATAGCTCTAGCATAAAAGTCTCACTGTTTATCGATCCAAATATTAATCAACTAAAATATCTTGAGAAGCTAGAGATAAAACCTGACATAATAGAAATTCACACAGGGGATTACTGTGATAATCCATCAGAGAAAAAGTTACAGTTAATTACTAATGCTGCAGAGTACGTCAATAAATTAGGAATAGAATGCCACGCAGGACATGGCATAACTTATAAACACGCTAAGAAGATGACAAGAATACCTCACATCTCAGCTTTTAACATAGGCCACTATTTAATTAGCGAAGCTGTATTTTATGGCTTACACAGCGTAGTAAAAACAATGAAAATGATAATGTCTAACTAACTGCTGCTTTTTCCTTCTCATTTAAAATACTCAAAAGAGTTTGGCTTGCTTTAAATTTTACCCTTGTCTTTTCAGGAACAGTCATGATCTCACCATTTTGGGGGTTACGACATTGTTTCTCCTGACTTATAGCAGTAGAAAATGTTCCTATTCCATGCAAACGTATTTCACCTTTCCCATGCAGCTCATCCTTTATTATTTTAATAAACGCATCATGAATCTTGCTCAAATCAGATTTTGTTATATCTATATTCTGACCAGAACAATCTTCCTTTAATTGTTTTATTATATCTTCTTTACTCATAAATTACCTTAATATTGAAAAATCACACAAATAGCATATTATGTTGACACCGATAGTCAACTAAATTCATCACAAAAATAGAGGATATTATACACTTTTGCAAATATTTGTATAATACTTACAAAAAAACACCACTATGAAATAACTATCTCTTAGAAAATTGACACTTTTTCCGAGCTTTATGTTGACCATATTTCTTACGTTCAACAACACGCGAATCTCTAGTTAAGAACTCACCATTACGTAATATAGAATGCAAATCTTGGCTTACACTACTTAAAGCTCTGCTTATTCCATGAGCTAGAGCACCTGCTTGACCAGATAGCCCTCCACCTTTTACAGTTGCGAATACATCATATTTGTCTAACGTAGAAGTTGCTACAAATGGCATTTTCACTATTTGGCACACTGACTCTCTTTTAAAATAAGAAATTAGATCGCCTTTTTTGTTAACACTAAATTTTCCACTTCCCAGCTTTATCCATACTCTTGCTGCAGATTCTTTTCTTCGGCCTGTAGCATATAAACGACCAAGCGAATCAACTGCTGATTTAATTGTCTTTTCTGACCAATCATTATTATTTATTGTAGAACTCTTCATTTTTACTCCATTACTTTTTATTTTTACGATTCAAAGAGGCAAAATCTATCTTTTCAGGTTGCTGCCCTTGATGCTTATGCTCTGAACCAGAATAAACATACAAATTTTCAAAGCGTCTACGCGCCATAGGGCCATCATCAAGCATCCTTTTCACTGCCATTTTTATTACACGCTCAGGAAATTTGCCATTTAAAATATTATCTGGAGTAGTTTTCTTCAAACCACCAGAATAACCTGTATGCTTATAGTAAATTTTATCTTTAAGCTTCTTCCCGGTAAAATGCACCTTTTCTGCGTTGATAATAATTACATTATCGCCACAATCCATATGAGGTGTATACTCAGGTTTATGCTTTCCACGCAATAGTGTCGCTACAAATGCTGCAAGCCTTCCTACCACTAATCCTTCTGCATCTATGACAAACCATTTTTTGTCGATTTGTTTCTCTTTTAAGAAAAAAGTTTTCATTGTAATTTAACTAAACAATAGTAAGCTACTATATACTTAATTTCTCAATAGTGTCAACAATATTAGTTATTGATTATTAAAGTAATTTATGTTAGTAATTGAGCTGCGCAACCAATATGCACAGGAAGTAGAATGTTTCGATTGATTATCACACTTGCGATCATTTTTAGTACTATAAGTTGCTATGCAACCGATGTGGGAGAAGTTATAAGCAAAGCGATCAAAAATAGCTCAAAAATAAAGTCTCAATTTTACCAATATAAAAGCGCAGAAAAACAGCTTAAGTCTTCTGGGTTAGCTGGATTTTTACCTGACATTAGTTTGCAGTACAATTTTGATAGTAATTTTAATCTTTATAATCAACCTAATTTACCTGGAAAACGTCTGATATTAAGCCAAAGGATAATAGATGGAGGTGGCACCTTTGCCACATTCAGTCGATCAAGTCATCTTCTCAAAGCAGAAAAAATGCGATTTCAGCAATTAAAACAAGAGGTTGCACTTAATGCTGTGAAAGCATATGTTGGTGTTTTACAAAAGACAGAAATATTAAAGCTCAGAGAACATAAAGAACGCGTTTCTTTGGAACATTTGTCAGCTATGAAAAAACGCTTTTCCCTTGGAGAAGTTACTAAAGCTGAAGTTTTGCTAGCAAAAGCAAAATTTTCGTCTTCTATATCCGAAAGAGTTGATGCTGAAGGTAAATTAAAATTGGCAAATATTGCTTATTATCATTTGATTGGCGAAGATGCTGATGACCTTTCTGAAGCTAATGATAAACTACCTTCTGTCCCAGAGCTAAATGAATGTTTACAATTAGCAAAAACCAATAATTTATCTCTAAAAGCAGCAGTTTATCAAAAAAGAGCAGCCGGAATGGAAGTGATCGCTGAAAGCTCCAAGTGGCTTCCTTCTTTAAATCTAAGGGCAAGCAAAAATTTTGGGAAGGATGGTGTAAAATTAGACAAGCTATTAGAAAATGTTCATATAGTTTTTACTCTTGATGTTCCAATCTTTAAAAAAGGAGCGAATGCTTTTGGTGTCAGTAAAGCTAAAATGGATGCAAAAAAATCTACCTACGATTATTATGAAACGGTAAAAAATATAGAACAAGCAGTTGTAAATGCTTGGAATAATGTGCTAACAGCAAAAGCCATTATTAAAGCAAGTCAAGAAGCGGAAAAAGCAGCAGCTTTAGCATTGGAAGGAGTTGAGCAAGAGGTAAACTTAAGTTTAAAGAGTACATCTGACCTTTTGGACACTGAAGATGCATTATTTAAAGCACGTTCAGACTTAGTTGAAGCAAAAAGCAATTATGTAACTAGTGTTTATAATTTGCTTTTTATAATAAATAGTATAAATCTCTAAATTTAATGGTATTAGCACTATGCATGATGAACAAGGCAATCAATCTGTAAAAGATATTCTAGAAGATATAAAAAAAGCTATATCGGGTAAAGACGCAAGTAACGATAAAGCAGAAATAAAGGATGAAAATGATGATGTGCTATGCCTTGAAGAAGAGTATCCAGAAGACATGGAAGAAGATGGCAAAAAAGAAAATGGTAAAGAAGAGAACATTGATAATGATGACCAAAGTGAGGAAATGGCTTGCAACAACAACCAATTTAATGGCCATAGCTACAATTCAGAAGAAAAAAAAGACATTGATTTGTACGATAATATCCAAATGAGTAATAACAAAGCGAGTAATAGCGGCTTACAAGCGCAAAATAATGATCATCTAGTTTTAAAAGAGAATATGGAAGAGATCAAAGCGCTGCTTGGAAAAATGCAAAACGAATTGCAGCATAAACAACAAAAAAGAGCGAATCTTACTGTTGAAGAATTAGTTACATCTCTTTTAAAACCTCAGCTCTCAGAATGGCTGAATAAATATCTACATGCACTGGTAAAAGAAGTAGTTGAAAAAGAGCTCAAAGATATAATCAATAATAAGTAGGGTATTAGCAATAAAAACTAGAGTAAAGACGGCTAGAGGCAGAAAACTATCTTCAACAAGGTGGCTACATCGTCATTTGAATGATCAGTATGTGCGAAAAACTAGCAAGGATGGTTATAGGTCACGCTCAGCATATAAGCTGGTAGAAATGGATAATAAATTTAAATTATTCCAAGAAGGGCAAAAAATTATTGATCTTGGTGCTTCTCCTGGTGGATGGTCACAAGTCGCGTCTCAGAAAGGTGCAAATGTAGTTGCTCTTGACATGAAACCAATGAACGCAATTAATGGAGTAGAGTTTATACAATGTGATATTATCAATGGGCTTGAAATTTTAAGAGAAAAATTCAAGGATCAAAAATTTGATGTAATTTTATCTGACATGGCGCCCGAATCTTGTGGTTTAAAATCGTTGGATCATATCAGAATTATGCTTTTATGTGAGGCAGCGCTCAATTTTGCAAAGCATTTCTTGAGCCATGGTGGCACGTTTG
Source organism: Wolbachia endosymbiont (group A) of Pipizella viduata (assembly GCF_964028555.1). Taxonomy (NCBI): domain Bacteria; kingdom Pseudomonadati; phylum Pseudomonadota; class Alphaproteobacteria; order Rickettsiales; family Anaplasmataceae; genus Wolbachia; species Wolbachia endosymbiont (group A) of Pipizella viduata. The sequence continues at coordinate 746,899 of NZ_OZ034787.1, forward strand.
TAGTAAAAATTTTCCAAGGAGAATCTGATAAAGATTTTTGTAACGAGCTAAAAAAAATGTTTAAAACAGTAAAATATTTTAAACCAAAGTCAAGTAGATCTGAATCTACAGAAATGTATTTGGTAAGTTTAGGCTTTATTGGCAGCAGACCTCCTATATAATATTAACCCAGGTAGCCCGCAGAAGTGAAAAAACTTCCTTGACAAACTCCGCCAGCCCCCTTATCATGAAACTGAAGCTATTTATTTATCTTCTCTGTATAGATTAAATGACAAAAAAACTCACGTATCTGGCGTCTCATGTTTAATTTTTTGCACTATGTGCACTCTATGTCTTTATCAAATTTCTAGGTTTTTACTTATACAAGCTGAAATACGCTTATAAAGCATTTAAAACATTAAAAAACGCCAACTTAAAAAATGGATAGTGAATAATTAGCTACCCTAGGGTTTCTTTTGCCTTTTTTTCTGTTTAGTAAATTTCTTAATGTTTATAATTTAGATTAGTTGCGGCTTAAAAGCAACTGAATCGCGGTTATTAAACGTTTAGAATAAAAAAACGCCATACTTGAAAGTATAATATAAGTAATTAGCCAACCATGGGGCTTCTTTTGCCTTTTTTTCTACTTGGTAAATTTCTTAATGTTTGTAGCTAAACGACAATCGTCATCCCGCTGTTTGTTAGCGGGATCTATTCTAAGGAGATACCGCGGCGGTATGACGGGTTAAGTAGGGTGTCATTCCAGTGCTCCTTTTTTTGTCATCCCAGTGCGTGACACTGGGATCTAGCCTTTATTATTTGGTTGTCTTCTGGATTCCAGTGTCAGCTACTTTCATGACATCATCATAAAGTAAAATGAGATCCCAGTGTCACGCACTGGGATGACAGGGGAGTTGAATGACAACGAATTGGAAGAAAATGTTTATGACTAATTTTTAGATCAAATATAGGATTTAGGTAAATTTAACTTCTTTATGGAACTATGCAGCAATAATAAATAAATTGAGAGGAAAGGTTGTGGCAATAGAAAAGGAAAAGTTTTTTGAAATAATACGCAATGTGAGTGAGAGTAAAGGTTTGAATAAGGATAATTTGCTTGAAAGGATAAGAAATGAGTTACGCAACAAAGATTATGCAGAATACGACAAGTTTAACCGTGGTTTTAGTAAGGAGCATCAATTCAGTATAAAAATTTCAGACAAAATAGAAAATTGGACATTATTGCATCTTGCTGTGGCATGTGACGATTTATTGACAGTAACACTTCTACTAGAAAAGAAAGTAAGTGTTAAAACTCGAGTCAAAAATGGATCTAATGATGGACCAACTGCTTTTGACATTGCTACTTTGAATGGTAATCAAGAGATAATACAGCTTTTACGAAAAGCAAATCCTCAATTAGAAAAGAATAAAGACAAAACTTCAGAAGGTTTAGTTGTGAACGGGAATAATGCAGCTGCTGAGCCAGCAAATGTTATAAGTCCTTACTTGAAACGACACGATGCTACACGTAATGATAAACAGACTTCTGTTACGGGTGAAAGTAGTGACAGTACAGTAGATGAGCAATACCCACGTGTTAGTGTTAAGAATATGGTAAAAAATTTTGAGTCGCCGCAAAAAATAAATGCCACATGTAGTAATGAACAGACCTCTACCTCTTTAAATGAAAGTAGTAGTAGTGACGACAGTGGAATATGTACTGAATCAGAAGGTGAAGAAGACATTGATGCAAAAAATGAAGAATCAAAAAGTCATGTAACTGAATATCAGAGTAAATTGGAAGCATTGGAGAAACAAAACCAAAAAGAGAATCTATCACTAAAACAAAAAATGCAAGTTCTAGAAAGTGAAAACGCAACGCTTAAGGATAAATTAGACAAAACAGAAAGTCAGTATTCTAAAGCAGAAGCGTTGTTAGAAAAAACGCAAAAGGAACTAGAAGAATCAAAAAGTTGCGAGACTAAGTTGAAAGAATCCAATGAAGAGAATCTATCACTAAAACAAAAAATAAAAAGTTTGGAGAATGAAAACACACCACTTAAGAGTGAACTGGGCAAAACTAAAACAAATGAAGTGTCACTAGAAAAAGTAGGAAAAAGACAAATGTGTTTCTTAAAAGTTGCTTCCGTGAATCTTGTAACTATATTAGCAGTAGGTGCTATCTTTAGTATAGCTTTCCAATTACCAGTTCTATTAACAATTGCAACTTTTGTAGTATCTGCTTTGATAGCTAGTGGCGTTACATATGCAATATCAACAAAACCTGACACTGAATTAAAAGAAGTGGATATAGGTTCAGCACAACGTGGTGTTTGTAAAACTTAGCACCTACATCTGTACGAACATTGCAGTTTGCAGATGCAAGTAGCTGACACTGGAATCCCAAAAAAAGGATGATGTCATCCCTGTGCTCCTTTTTTTGTCATCCCAGTGCCCAGACACTGGGATCTAGTTCTTATTGTACATTTACTTGGTGTAGAGTTAAGTTTTCTGGATCCAAGTTTCTGGGCACTGGGATGACACCCTTTTGGATGGAAATCAGTGTCAGCTACTTTCATGACACCATTCTTTTTCCTGTCATCCCAGTGTTAAGCACTGGGATGACAGGAAAAGGAGGCTACTCAGATGACGGGAAGGGGGTACTTGGATGACACCTATAGCCCTAGCGCGTAAAAGTATTTGCAAGTTACACAGTAGTGTGAATTTTTACTTCGGTAGTTTTTCATTGTTATTATAATCATAATAGTAGTTGAGTTTAATTGATATGAAAACTTTTACGAAAAATTTTAAAAATAACGAAAAAAAGCTAGAGGAGTTTAATAAGGAAATTGAAGATATAACAACTATAGCTCAAGATAAATTTGCACATGAACTTGAAAATATCGCATATGACAGTGTGCAAAAATTTCGCAGTCTGCTTGCTAAAGAGTTAAACTCCGTCTTCAATAATATTCATTCTCAAAATGTCAATCTACTAAAATCCAGCCTAGTTGAATATGCTATAAGTTCAAATTTTATCAATAAAAAAGGAGAAACAGCTTTAATACGTTCTCTTCTTAATATATTCATACGATAAAGAATTTATAGCATAATCGTGGTGTCATGAAAGTAGCTCTGTACGAACATTTGTTTGCGAAGAAATATTATAGCCGGTTTTGCCTCAAACACAAAGATGTCATCCCAGTGCCCTGACTACTTGGATCCAGAAATTTTGATTAGAGATTAAGTTGGTGAGCACGAAAGTGACTAACCTTATATTAAAAATAACATCTTTGACAGTGAAAGGCTGGATTCCAGTGTCAAGCACTGCCATCATAAAGAAACCAGTGTCAGCCACTTGGATGACACCGTCATAAAGGAACCAGTGCTCCTTTTTTTGTCATCCCAGTGCGTGACACTGGGATCTAGGAAACTTAACTGCAAGTAATGCATTGGGTTTTGTGAATATGGGTTTTGCGTTATAGAATGAAACACTTTTGGTGAATTTGTAAAGAGAACTAGATCCCAGTGTTAGCTACTTGGATGAAAGAAGAAGGTGCTGGGATGACAAAATAAGGAGCGTTAGAATGACAAAAATATATTTATAAGGAGGGTTATCATGTCAACAAGATCTACTTCACCAAGAATACATGTGCAACGTAAATCTAAGCCTGAATCTTTTCCAGTTACTTTAGAAGAGGTTAAATCTTTTTTACGCATTGAGAACGATCAAGATGATAAGTTGATTTCAGATCTAATTTTTATGGCAACTGATTATGTTGAGTGGCATATGGAAAAGTCACTGGTGAAACAAACATGGCAAGTTTCATATGAAGATTATGTACCTCGTAGGATCTATTTAAGCTATGGCCCTGTGAGTAAGATAGTATTGGCTACTGCAATGATGTCTAAAGGTCAAGAGAAGAGAACACTTAAGTATTATTTTAGTGATGTAGGGGGCTACGTTGAGTTTTTCAATTATTTGAATGCAATAAGAGTTGATGTTGTATACGAGGCTGGCTATGACAATGTTCCTGAGCAGATAAAACTAGGTATTATGCGGCATGTTTCTGCTATTTACAAAGATCGTGAATCGGGGGTAAGTAGCCATTTGTCTGAAGTGAAGAAGGTGTATTCTCCATTTCGCGAACCAAAGGTTGTTTTGTAGCTCTTTCTTGTCATCCAAACTGGGCTACCTACGTCATACCGTCACGGTATCTCACATAGATCCCGCTAACAAGTAGCGGGATGACAGCAGTCCTACGTCATACCGTCACGGTATCTCACATAGATCCCGCTAACAAGCAGCGGGATGACGAGATAAATACCGTCATACCGCGATTCATTCGCGGTATCTCAGCCGCTAACACGTAGCGGAATGACAGCAGTCCTACGTCATACCGTCACGGTATCTCACATAGATCCCGCTAACAAGCAGCGGGATGACGAGTTTGTATCGGGAAACGCTGCTTATGTTTTAGCTATATATCTTTCGAGGATTAATCATGGAAAAAATTTAAGCTATAAACGAGTTGTACAGTAGCATTTATGAAGCACTAAAAGCAAACTCTGATTTAAGGAAATATGTTACTAACATTTATGACTACTTACCTAAACAGGTCACCATTCCTTACCTGAGATTGCATGTAGTGAATTATAATAATCTGCACATGCTGTCCAATTTTGCTACAAAGGCAAGATTTTCATGCGACATATATACCCATCATATAGGCAGTATGTTTGCCATTATAAGGCATATTAACTTGATACTTAAGAGTATTAAATATTCTGATAATGAAACTATTTTGGAAAGTAATTGTGCTATGAGTCAGCACGATGAAATTTTACATTCAACAATTAATTTTGATATTTTAATGAAAGGAGGCGATAATGAGCAAATTACAGCTAAAAATTAAAGATCATGACAATAATTTTATTGTGTTAAATAATATACGAAACCTAAGGTTTACTTTGCGTAATAACAGAGAAGAGGTGAAAGATATTTCTTCTTTTGGCTGGAGAAAAGTGCTCGATTGTGCTGGAAGCAGACACATTACGATAAAAATTAATGGAATTTTAGACTCTGTATTAGCTGATGAATTATTACGTAATTCTGCTGTATTAAACTCTAATAATGATTATGAAATTAATTTTAACACTAAGGAAAAGATCAGATTACGGTGTTCAGTTGAACTATATGAGAGATATTATGACCCCGCTGCTTTTGACAGTTTTACTGTAATTTTAGCGAGTGCTGAAGTTGTAAACGCTTTTCATTAATGTTAATTTAATTTTTTCATATACAATAGTAACTGGTGAGAATTTTAACTAAATTAAAAAAAATCATGAACGACGAAAACCTTTTCGAGGAAGACGGTGGTAATATTGAAGAAAATAACAATGACAGAAGAGAGAGAAGTTTAGAAAATGAAAATCAAGAAGAACAATACAAAGAGGAAGATAAGCAATACATAATACAGTATATTCAAGACTATTTAAAAGTTTTTGAGGATATTCTAAATCAGATCGACGAAGGAATTGATAATTTGGATAGTTACGAAAGGACTATGCAAATAAAGCGAAGCATAGACAGGCTCATAGAGACTTTATATAGTCAGGCTGCGTCTGAAGATATTGATGCAGAATTTGAAACCACAAAGCATACTCGCGATAAATCAGAATCTATGAAAAGGGTTAGAGAGAAAAGAAGGAAGCAAGCAATAGAAGAAGTATTAAGTAGCATGTTTGCCCAGCAACAAAAGGAGCTAATGAACGCTAAACACTTAAGTCATGGACATGAAACAGCACATGATGATGAAGCAAAAAAACGAGTGAAGTCTTCAATCAGGGGAGTGTTGTTTTCGGTGATTGCTCATAGGATGGATCCAAGAAGGAGAGCAGGGGAAGCTGCTGACGATAACGAAAAGCAAGCTCATATATATGGCAGGGAAGCAGTTGGTGGAGCTTTAGGTGCATTGTTAAAAACATTTTTAACAGCAGTTACTGCCGTTGTGCGCGAAATTGCTAAGCCACTTCAGCATATCAGCAAACAGGAAACATCTTTTGCAAAACAAGTTGAAGAAAGCAGAAACGCAGATTCACAAAAAGGTCGATCTGTGTAGACTTTTCCTTGTAATAATCTTTCGATTCTACTGTCTGTTAATTCATAATTAGGGTTATATAGCTAACTGAAAAAAGGTTACCCCAGAAGGGATAAAAAGGTATAAAATGGCTTTAGATAAGGTAGAATGATGCCAAAGTGAGGATCTGAGGGAACGTGTTTTGAAAGTAGTAGACGAGAAAAAAATGACTATGGAGAAGATAAGCAAGAGAAAAGATAATTGAAAAATTTGGCAATATGTGCAAAGACAAAGATACTCGCCGGATTTAAATCCAATTGAAAAGTTATGGTTTGCCATCAAGAATGCCATAAGAAAAGCTCTGCAGAACTTTTGGCCCGATATCAATTCGGCTATTGATTTTAGCACTCGGGGAAACCTTACTTGGGTTAGCTATATTTTGCTTGCTCACAAGCAAACTTTCCTGGATCCAAGTAGTCAAGCTACTCGGATGACATCCTCCCTAGTGAATATTGCTCTTAATTTGTAACTAACCTAAGCTATAAATGTTAAGAAATTTACCAGGCAGAAAAAAAAGGCAAAGAACTCCCGTGGTGCGAGTTTTGACCCTATAATAATTTAAACTGGCGCTGTAATAATGTGCTAACGCTTAAAATAAGCGCGATTTGGCTGAATGTAGAAAAAATTTAAAAGACATGCAGCCGCTATAATTTTATGTAATCCGCCAATAAATACCCTAAGTTTTTTACTGAATTTTGTCATTGAGCCTGCAGGTCAAAAACAAGTTTTGAGTCATAAATACCCTTATTGTCATAATAAGGGGGCTGGCGGAGTTTGTCAAGGAAGTTTTTTGTTTCCACTGAATGACAGTTGTGGCTTGGGAGGTAGTACAAGAAATCTGTTATTTTAATTGTGTGAAATTTAGTTTTGTGTTTCATAATATTATACAATCAAATTGATAAAAGCTGTATTATCTCCTTGCAGCATTAAGTGTATATTTTTTGCTATTTTTTCCACTAAGGGAGTAACGTTATCAAAATTTGAAAATTTTGATAATACATAATCTGCTAAGCTTTTTTCATCTTCAGGTCTACCCACTCCAAATCTCAAGCGCCAATAATCATTACCAATAAAACTATCTATGGATTTAAGTCCATTATGTCCAGCAGAGCTACCACCTTTCTTTATTTTTATTCTTCCAATTTCCAAATCAGCGTCATCGTGTATGACAACGATATTATCTAGCGATAATTTGTAAAAGTTTCGTATTTTTGCAACAGGGATGCCTGAATTATTCATAAATGAATAAGGCTTTATTAACATGATTTTATTATCATTAATTATGCCAGAGGTTATTAGATAATCGGCTTTTTTAGAAAACGACTGGAAATTCCAATATTTGTAAATTTTATCAACTACGATGAAGCCGATATTATGATGAGTTAACTTATATTGACCACCAGGGTTACCAAGTCCAACTATCAGATGCACTATTACTCTGTTTCTGCTTGAGGTTCTTCAACGTCACTATCGGCAGCAGAAATTGTAACAATAGTAAAATTTTCTTCTTCATGAGCTACAAACTTAACACCTTCTGGTAATTTTACATCATTAATATGTATAGACTGGCCAATCATTTTACCGGATAAATCAACTTCTATAACCTGAGGTATTTTATCAGGAGAGCATTTAACAGCAATAGAACGACACAAAACATTAAGCACTCCACCTAACTTGATCCCTGGAGCTTTACTTTCATTCACAAATGATAGAGGTATGTCTATTTTAATTTCGCTGCCTTTATCAACAAATTGAAAATCAACATGTTGCACAGTATCCTTTACTACATGCAATTGGATATCGCGAACAAGAGCATATTCCTTTTTGCCCGAAATATTCAGCTCTATCAAATGTGCAGAAAGAGAGCCTGATTTATATTGCTTCGTGAATTCCTTTGCAGACAATGTTAAATTTACATTATCATGACCCTTTCCATATATGATTCCAGGGATGTTTCCTTTCTTCCTTAGAGAATGCATCGCTTTTGTTTTTGTTATATCACGTAACTCTGCATTAATTGTTACTATTTCTTGTTGCGTCATCGATTACTCCTATTCAGCTAATCCTTTTAATATAATTTAATAATAATATAACATAAAAATATTTATTTCAAACTTCATTCTTTCATACTAATTGTTTGTGAAAGGATTTATTTAGATGTATATTTAAGCTTATTTAATAAGAACTATGGGCATTGATGATAAAGTAGTTTTTAGGATTTATAAACCAACAAAAACTGCAACACAATCTGGTTTAGGTAATACAAATCTCTGGCACCTAAAAATTGAATCTGGTTCTTACTACATTGAACCTTTAATGGGGTGGGTTGGCTCAAAAGATCCAAAAAAACAGATTGTATTAAAGTTTGATTCTCTTGAAAAAGCAGTATTCTACGCAAAAAAACGCAACGTTAAATACGTAATTGAAATGCCAAAAAATGTTAAGAGGCTGCCAAAATCTTACGCAAGCAATTTCATACTAAAGTAAGGTTTATTGTGGTGTGCTTATCTGTAAAAGATAAAGCTTAGTATAACCAATTTAACTCTGGGTTTTAAGTTGTGCTAACACACTGCGGCCATTTAAAGAGTCAAGATTTTTAACCTGGCTAGCCAGTATTAAAGAGTTATTTTTTAGGTATTTCTTTACAAGGCTTGCAAGTCTTTTTGGATTATTCAAATAGCTCCACTCTGCTTGTAAAACTTTTATATCACTTTGTACTAAACTAATTTCACTTTTTATTTTTATTAGCTCTCTATTTAATGACTGAACATGTAGTTTTATCTTAAATAGTCCTACAATGCTAAGAAAAAACATAACTATTGAGATGATGGAGAAAGTTCTCATGACAACTTCTGTATAGCTCTTAGTTTTGCTGAGCGTGAACGCGGATTTGCACTTACTTCTTCTATACTTGCTTTGATCACTTTTTTATTTAGAAGAGAGAATGTCTTACAATCAGTAGATCTTGGCTCACATAGATCTTTAAAAAAAGTTTTGACTATACGATCTTCCAAAGAATGAAAGGTGACAACAATTAATTTGCCATTCTCATTTAAAATTTCAGATGCAGCTTTAATGCCCCTCTCAAGTTCTCCCAGCTCATCGTTTACCCATATTCTGATTGCCTGAAATGTTCTGGTTGCAGGATCAATTTTGCTTTTTCCACGGAACACCACAGAACGTACAATGTTCGCAAGCTCAAATGTAGTTTTGATAGTTTTCTTCTTCCGTGCACTTACTATTGCTCTTGCGATTTTGCGAGAATGATGCTCTCCTCCGTAGTTATATATAGTATTTGCAATTTCTTCTTCGCGTAAAGCGTTAACAAACGTTGAAGCGTTTATATAAGAAGAGTTATCCATGCTCATATCGAGTGGACCATCATGTAAAAATGAGAACCCTCTATCTCCGTTATCAAGCTGCATAGATGAAACTCCGATGTCAAAAACCACCCCATCCACTCCGTTTGATTTCATTCCAGCGCGTGACCAGTTATTTTTTCCAGTATCAAGTACTGGGATGACAGGAGATGGCTCAACGCTGCTTAGTATACTTTTAATATTACTAAACTTCTCAATGAATAGTTTTATTCTATCGGGATATCTAACGCTTAAATCATCATAAAACTTAGTTACCGTTTCATCTCTATCAATTGCATATACCTTGCAATCAGCTGACTCCAATATTGCTTTGCTATACCCTCCAGCTCCAAATGTGGCGTCCACGTATATACCACCATCCTGCGGTGATAGTAGTGATAGCATCTCTTTTAACAAAACTGGAGTGTGTGTCATAGTGCTCCATCAAAAGACTCTGTGCATACAAATAAAAATAGCTTCCCACTAAAACATATGGAAATATATAGGCAATAATATAAAAATACTTGAATATAGTCAATGATATAAAAATATTAAGATTTAATAAGATACTATTATTAATATAATGTTCAAATTTTTCTATTATATAAAAAATTAATGTATATTACTAAATACTAAACAAACTATAGAAAATTATGCAGCAAATAACAAAAGTAATATTTTCAAGTTTGATTTGTAACACTTTATTGTGGTATGACCACATGCTTTTTGGCCACTTAATAAACATAATAGGTGGTGTGTTTTTTCCATCGGATGATCAACTAACCAGCGTATTGAAGGCTTTTGGAGTGTTTGCAGTGGGTTTCTTAATGAGACCAGTCGGCGCTGCTATATTTGGTCACATTGGTGATAAGCATGGCAGAAGAGTTGCCTTATTGCTCTCGATTATATTAATGACTTTATCAACTGTATTAATTGCTTTTGTTCCAGGTTATCAAAGCATTGGAATACTAGCGTCAATGCTGGTAGTTTGTTTAAGATTATCGCAGGGTATATCCCTTGGAGGAGAAGCAGGAAATGCACCATTTTTAATAGAACACGCTCCTAAAAACAAAAAAGGATTTTTTGGCAGCATTGAAGTATTAAGCGCAATTTTTGGTTCAGTATTAAGCCTGATAGCAGTACTCATATGCAAAAAAGTATCTGATTTTGAATCTTGGGGGTGGAGATTACCTTTCATTTTCAGTTTAGCAATGGGATTAATCAGCATATATATGAGATATATACTTGATGAAAGCCCAGAGTATAAAAGACAGAAAAATCCATCTAAACTGCCATTAAAAGAGTTATTGAATAGCTATAAAAAACCTTTTCTGATATCAGTTGGGGTTGATATAGTTGAAAACTCATCTCTTTACATATATCTGGTATTTTTCAATGTGCTTACATCAACAATAAATACTCATTTTAACCATATGGTAGAAATACTGAGTCAAATTGCGCTCGGAGGATTGACAATATTGTTTGCAATACTTTCTGATAAGGTAGGAAGAGAAAAAGTTATGAAATTTGCATTTATAGCTTTTGTAATAGTGAGTTATCCAGTTTTCTCAATGTTATGTAGTGGCAATTACTTACTCACTTTTACGGCACATATTCTTTTTATAATTCCAATAGCTGCATCGCTTGGTCCTGTCAGTGCATTTATGTGTGAATTATTTCCAACAAAGGTTCGGTACAGCGGATTTGGCTTGTCAAGAAATATAGCTGCTGGATTTTTTGGTGGCCTTGCACCATTTATATGCACAACAATTATCAAAGTTACAGGACAAGAGACTTCAGCTAGTTTTTACATGATTTTCTGTGCATTAATTGGGCTAGTTGCTATATCGCAAATTAAGGATTAGCTTTCTTCAAGATCCAAGTATAGTTGCAGTATAGTAGAGTTTAAAAAAATCTAATTATATGGTGGGAAGTGCCAATTTTTAGGTGATAATGTGAATATTTCAGCACCATCTTTAGTTACTCCGAGCGTATGTTCAAATTGAGCAGAAAGTGAAAGATCGCTTGTTGTCACTGTCCAGTCATCGAGTTTACTGAGCAGAGTCTCATGTTTTCCAGCATTAATCATTGGCTCTATTGTAAAAAACATACCTTCCTTCAAGATGAGATTTTCATCTTGATCATAGAAATGCACTACATTTGGTGGAGCATGAAAGACTTTTCCTATACCATGTCCGCAGTAGCTGCGTACGATAGAATATCCAAAATCTCTAATATATTTCTCTATAGCAAGCCCTATTTCATTTAACTTATTGCCGGGTTTAACTTGTTTAATTGCTTCCATCAATGCATGATAAGTAGCGTCACACAAACGTTTTGCTTTTATTGATGGCTTGCCAACCCAAAACATGCGACTTGTATCACCATGCCAACCATTTAAAATCACCGTGACATCAATATTTAAAATATCTCCATCTTTAAGCGTTTTATCATCGGGAACACCATGGCACACAACTGCATTTTTTGAAGTGCAAATCGATTTTGGATACCCCCTATAGTTTAGTGGTGCTGGAATTGCACCTGCATTAATTATAAAATCATGACATAGATCATTTAACTCATTAGTTGTCACCCCTACCTTTACGTACGGTGCAATGAAATCAAGAGTTTCAGCAGCAAGCCTGCCAGCCTTGCGCATAAATTCAAAATCTTCTTGTGAGTGTATAGTTATGTTCATATTTTCCATGTCTTATTGTAATTGGTACGCTTACTTGCAAGTACATAAATGTAATAACTTTACGTATTATGAAAATAAGCCCTATGGATCCTAGTGTCAAGTCATTTGTATGAAAGGTGGTCAAGCAAGAAGTCTATTTAATAATCTGAACTATACAACTACTATCTCAGGATAATCTGAAGGTTTTTTGTGATAGTAATCGATGCTATTAGAATTCACCTCAATGTAAGTATTGTAGATAGGATTCTCAAAACCACCTCTCTCTTGTTTTTTAGAGATACGCTTTTCTTCAATTTGTTCTATAGATAGTCCACTTTCTTTGCCTAATGCATGTATGACCTCAAGTAAATCAGCTAACTCTTCAAGGTTTTCATCTGAGGTTTTAGAGGCAATAACTTCCTTTGCTTCTTCTAAAAGTTTATCTTTGAGACGTTCAATGTATTCATCTTTTTCCATCACCCTCTCATAAACAATAATTCCATGGGAACGTATAATTTCAGTTGTATGATCACGAACAAGTTTATTAATTTTGAAACAATGTTTTTTATTCATAATGTTTCCTTTGATAGATATAAGAATTTCATTCAGTAAAATTAAACTGTAACTTTTGATTTAACCCAATGGTACAACTTACTTATTTTACCATCTTGACCGAGCATTCCAGAGTTATTCTTATAAAAAGTGTCAACTATTAGCTTTATAGAACCTATAGCAGCAGAAAATACAGGATTTTTATCATATTCGCCATCAAGACCGCTACAAGACTCAGGGCACCCAATTCGAACTTGCTTATTGAATATATAGCCTGCAATTTCCTTCATGCTTGTGAGTTGACTAGTTCCACCTGTGATCACTACTTTATTAATTGGATCTTTCTGCTCTTGAAATTGCTCTCTTACCATTTCAAGTATTTCTTCAATTCTTGGTCTTATGATGTTAATAAGCTCAGATTTGAATACTTGAGTAGGTTCATCATTTTCACTATTTTGGACTGTAATATATTCGTTCTCATCTATTGAAGTTACGATAGTGCTACCATACAGTATTTTTATATACTCTGCACGTTCTATGCTTGTGCATAGCCCGTAAGCAATATCTCGAGTGATATGAACGCCACCAATTGGAACGCTGCTTGCATACACAAGTTTCCCTCTTTTGAAAATTCCAATTGCAGTGCACCCACCGCCTATATCAACAATAGCAGTCCCGAGCTCTTTTTCATCTTCACTCAGACAGGCAAGACCTGCAGAATATGCAGAAGCAATACAACCTGCCATATTTAATCCACCATTATTGGTAATACAGTTTTCAATATTGGTAAGCGCTGGACGCGAAGCAGTGACAACATTAACATCAGCAGATAGTCTTTTTCCGTACAATCCACCAACTTCTTTTATGTCAGTCATGTCATCTAAGTGATATTTCAGTGGTATATTGTGAATGATAACATTTTCTTCAATATATTTCTCAAACGTCTGAAAAACTACACGTTTTATATCCCGGTCAGAAATTTCATGATTAGCTGCAATAATTTCATTATGTACATTAAAAGATGAGATGCCACATCCAGCAATGTTCACATATATCTGGTCTATAGTTTCCTCTGACACTTGCTCAGCTAAACCTATAGTTGATGAGATGGAGTAATTTGCGTGTTTTACATTAGTTATCGACCCACCGTTTACACCTTCTGCAATCTTATAGCCCGTTCCTGTTACTTTATAGCTGAAGTTGCTATTTATCTTAACGATTAGACAAATAATCTTTGTTGTACCTATGTCTAAAACAGCAAAAACGTTTCTCTTTGGTTTTGCTATTACTGCAGAGTACATTAGTTAACCTTATTACGCAATTTCATTTGAATTGTAGCTTTCTTTAATAATTTATATTTCTATTATAGATATAGCAACATTTTAATATACACTAAATTCTGGACAAAAGGAAAAGCAAAACATAGGATTATAATTTTTATGTCCATTTTATGTCCATATTACCAATTGTAATTGCCCCTGATGAAAGGCTAATCACACGTGCTAGTGAAGTAACAGATATAAACGATAAAATTAAAGAATTAGTAAACGACATGTTCGAAACTGTGTACGATGCAGAAGGTCTTGGCCTTGCTGCAGTGCAAGTTGGAGTGCTGAGGAGAGTTTTTGTTATGGACATTCAGCTCTCTCGAGCTGAAGACGAGCCAGTAGGGTATGAATCGACTGGCAAATTTTACATGATTAACCCTGAAATTACGGAATTATCCGATGAACAAGTAATTCTCAAAGAAGGGTGCCTTTCAATTCCAGAGCAAAGCTATGAAATTAAGCGTCCAAAATATTTGACTGTGAAATATAAGGATTTAAATAATGAGGAACAGACGCTAAAAGCTTGCGGCTGGCTCGCAAGGTGTATTCAGCATGAGCTAGATCACTTAAATGGCATATTATATATTAGACATTTATCTAAATTAAAGTATGATATGGCCATGAAAAAAGCACAAAAGGTTAAAAAGCATTATGAGCAATGAAGACCTAGAATTATTAAAATTTTACCATGAAGTGGGCGTTGATTGCACACTAACAGAGGGTGAAGAGGAAAAAAAGTTGGAGAGCAAAGAGGGTGTGCAACCCTCTGTTATCCAAACTGGGACCCAGAAGAAAGATGCAGATACGCGCTGGGGTGACACTAAAGATGGAAAAGACATGTTTCCAAGTGATTGGATAATTGAAGCAAGGAAACTTGCAAGTAAATGTAGTAGTGTGGATGAACTAAGAAGTGCAGTTGAATCATTTGAAGGTTGTGAGATAAAAAAAACTGCAACTAATACTGTTTTTTCCGATGGTAATCCAAACGCAAAAATTATGCTCGTTGGTGAAGCTCCAGGAGCAAATGAAGACCTTCAAGGCATACCATTTTGTGGTGCAAGTGGAATGTTGCTCGATAAAATGTTAAATGCAATCAATCTTGATCGCACTAAGGTATACATAAGCAATACCGTATTTTGGCGCCCACCTGGCAATAGAAAGCCAACCGACCTAGAGCTTGATATGTGCAGACCATTTGTTGAGAAGCATGTTGCACTGGTTTCACCGCAAATTCTAATTTTGGTCGGGGGAATTGCGTGTTATAGCCTTCTTGACAGCACAAAAACTATATCGAATTTGCGTGGTAGATTTCATACGTACACTAACCAATATTTATCTCACTCAATCACTACAGCTGCTATATTTCACCCAGCTTACCTACTGCGTCAGCCAATGCAAAAACGTTTAGCCTGGGAGGATTTAAAGAAGATTAGGGAGTATCTTAATAATACCAATAACTGTACGAATACTTAACACCACTGGTGTCAAGAAGTAGCCCGCAGAAGTGAAAAAACTTCCTTGACAAACTCCGCCAGCCCCCTTATCATGAAACTGAAGCTATTTCATTTAACTTCGCAATCTGTGCAGATTAAAACGACAAGAAAACTTGTATTTGTCGTACTATGCTTAATTTTTTGCACGATGACACTCTCGCATATAAACTCACTACTTTCATTTGTTTCTTTCTCTCTATTTTCTTTTTTTCTCTTTATCAATCTCTCTATCAGTTGCCCGTATACATCCGATAAGCGTTTATCTGCTAACTCATCAGGCTCATATCGACAGGTAACAGTTAATGTTCTTTTTCTCATAGTTTCTCCTGTAAATGTTTTCATAGTTCAGGCACTCCTTTTTTCCATAAATCCATTTATCAGCTATTCTTGCGAAAAAGACGCAACTGTTAACCTTCGTTTTGTTTTACTTTTATACACAATTTTGGAAACACATAGCGCTATCTTTCATCAATTAAGCTCTCTTCCAAATCATCAAGCTCCTCTTTTCCCTCTAATGATCTTCTTTAGCTGAAGGTAATCTTAAAAATCTTGAAAGGCTTCACTTAAATGGTAACAATATTGGTAATGAAGGTGCAAAAGGGTTAGCTGAAGGTAATTTTACAAATCTTACTTTGCTTCACTTAAATGATAACAAAATTAGTGATGAAGGTGCGAAAGCTTTAGCTAATGGTAAGCTTACAAGTTTTACTTCACTTAACTTGGGAAAAAATAATATTAGTGATGAAGGTGTAAAAGAATTATCTAAGCTTACAAATCTTACTTCACTTAATTTATCGAATAACAATATTGGTGATGAAGGTGTAAAAGAATTATCTAAGCTTACAAATCTTACTTCACTTAATTTATCGAATAACAATATTGGTGATGAAGGTGTAAAAGAATTATCTAAGCTTACAAATCTTACTTCACTTAATTTATCGTTTTCATGTATTTTCCCATGAAATCGTACGTCTCTTGCGCCTTATCTTTATCAAAACAACTGTCTTCTCTTGGTGGAGGAAGTAGATTACTAATAGGAACTGACAATGCCTTTGCTATACGTTTTAACTTTTCAGTTGGAATGCCACATTTTCCTTTTACATACCTTAGCAGCGTATAGTATTCTATACCTGTTTTATTTGCTAAATCTTTTTGGGTATATTTCCGCTTTAATATCCAGCTTCTTATATTTTGTGCTATTTTGTACCTTATGGAGATAGTAGTACGTTTTGCCATGCCGCTAACAGAAATAAACTACACATTATTACACAGGTTAGCATAAATTTACTATGAAAATGTTGACGTTAAACTTCAAGCTCTTTATTATGAAAGATGTGAGAGCTCGATGGTAGGTTTGAGCTTTTGGCTCGTATTTTATTAGGCTCTCACACCAAAAATAAGTATTTTAAAAGCTCTTTATAGCTACTAAATTCATGAATTCATTTGCCGGGGTTTTTAGGCGCTTTATGAGGGGGTTATAAAAAGATCTACAAAAGGACCTCTAAGGTGCGTAGTAGCATTCTAAAGCCATCTATGGGAGACATTTTTTTCATCAACGCATTCAAAACTTAAAAAAATAAACTAAAAATAAAGAAGTTGAATATTTTTTCAGAATTATGTATAATTATTAATGCTTTTTAGGTTAGTTCGTTATGGCTCTTTCGAAGTTTCTCGATCCAAAGAATGATGTCGCCTTTCGCCGTATCTTTGGTACTGAAAAGAATAAAGATATCCTCATTCACTTCCTCAACGATATTCTGGGCTTTACTAGCAAAAATGCAATACAGGATATAGAGTTTTTAAGTACTATTCAAGACCCTGATATCGCCGCTAAAAAGCAAAGTATTGTTGATGTTCTCTGTAGAGATTCTACAGGTGCTCAATACATTTGCGAGATGCAGGTCGCTAAAACTAAAGGCTTTGAAAAACGTGCCCAATACTATGCTGCCAAAGCCTATTCAAGACAGGCTGATAAGGGCGATCAATACCATGACCTTAAGGAAATTATCTTTATTGCTATAGCAGATTGTATTTTATTTCCTGATAAGTCTGAGTATAAATCAAAACACACTATTCGCGATGAAGATACTAATGAACATGACCTAAAAGATTTCTACTTTATCTTTATTGAGTTGCCTAAATTTCCAAAAACCAAAGAGGATCAGCTTTCAAGTATTGTTGAGAAATGGATCTACTTCTTTAGATATGCAGATGAAACTAGTGAAGAAGAGCTAGAAAGAATAATAGGAAGTGATCTAATAATTAAAAGAGCTTATGAAGAACTAAATAGGTTCAACTGGTCTGAAAAAGAATTTATTGCCTATGAACAAGAGATCAAGCGTATTCGTGATGAACAGGCTGTACTCGCTCAAAAACTCGATGATGCTAAACAAGAAGGTAGACAAGAAGGTAGACAAGAAGGCATCCAAATCGGTCATGAAAAAGGCAGAAAAGAGGGTGAAAAGCAAGCTAAAATAGCAGTTGCAAAGAATCTACTTAAAGCAGGGGTTTCTATTGATATTATAGCTCAAACTACTGGTCTTACAGTTAACGAAGTCAAAGACTTAAGCTAATTCTATCTTTGGGTGTATAGATGAACATCTTTATACTAGATGAAAACCCAGCAATTGCGGCTCAAATGTTATGTGATAAGCATATAGTAAAAATGCCATTAGAAACTGCTCAATTATTGAGTAATGTTTTTTCAACAGCATTGAAAGTGCCAAATCCTTTTGTCAGTATCATAAATCAGAATATAGAAGTCCCATATAAACTGACTCACAACAATCATCCTTGTTCTTTGTGGGCTAGGCAATCGAAAGGGAATTTTTGTTGGTTGATAGAGTACGGAAGAGAATTATGTAAAGAGTACACTTGGCGATACAAAAGAAAGCATAAATCAGAGGAAGTAATAAATTGGTGTGATAGTAATAAGGATTTACTCATTTTTCGATCAACTGATATGCAAGCTTTTATACAAGCACTGCCGGATCAGTATAAATGCAGCAGTTCTGTGGAAGCTTATAGGAGATATTATCTCAAGGAAAAGATGAGATTTGCTAAGTGGGAAAATGGCAGAGGAGCACCAGATTGGATAATAGGAAATCCTGCTACGCAATACCACAGCTAATACAGCTCATAAATAGAGAAGCCATCCAAATCGGACATGAAAAAGGCATCCTAATCGGCGAAGAAAAAGGTGAAATGAAAGCTAAAATAGCAGTGGCAAAAAATTCACTTAAGGCCGTTGTCTCTATAGATGTTATAGCTGAAATCACCGGACTTTCCCTTGACGAAATCAAACAGACTTTCTGATCAATCAACATTAGTTAGAGAAACAGTAGGAGCAAGTAGCCACAAAAAATGCAAACACCTGCTCCTTCCGTCACTCAGGCTCTATCTGATCAATTCAGTAGAATTAGTTGTAATTGATACGTTATTTAAATTGATTCTAGGACCAGATAGAGCTACAGCTTTATTAGTACTTACTGATGAAGGATCAACATTTGCTTTGTCCAGTAAAGGCATCATTTCTTTCTGCAACATTTGCTCGATTTTACCTTTAAAAGACATTGAGAATTTCTCCTTTTGCTCTAATGCTGGACAAGCTTTTTCTGCATATGAGTACAGCATACCTGAGATTTCATGATAGTTTCCCGCTATGACTTTCTTAAGTACACTTAATTGTACTTCTTGAAAATTAATTTTTAATTGTTGTACCGATATACCACAACGAAAAGCTGCTTGTTTTAGTTCTGCTTCAAACTTATCTACGATATTTAATGAATAGCCTTGTGCCTCTTGCAAAGAAATCTGTTTATCTGCTGAAGAAGTATACATTTGTCTTTTACCTCTCTTGGCCAGCAACATATCAGCTAATAGTATTCTTCCATTTATATCAGATTGTGCTGAAATGCTTCTAATGTCTGGCACCACTTTAGTTTTATCGTCAATTCCTTTTACAAATTCTTTATTTACTAAAGGCGCTGATAATAGAGTCTGCTTGTTGGAAACGCTTTGAAAAGATAATCGACTCATTATGTTTACAAACCAACCTCGGATCTGGAACAAAAGTGGTTTTAAATAAGGTTGATCGATAGAACGACGGCTACGGTTCCCATTCTCTACTTCCATCGAAGAGTTTGCTACTTGAATTGTTTTGTAGTTTCTTTCCTTTACCAAACAATACGTTCGAACTTTTCTATATAATAATTCTACTATACTATAAAGTCAGCTATATTAACCTACTTTTGCCACATTTAGATATGAACTAATTTGTTTGGCTTTGTTGCAACAATTTTGCGTTTTTATTTTCACAACGCTGCTTTTATTTAAATTGTTCTCACAAAGGTAGGTACTTTTTTGTGATTTTTGGAAAAGTAAATGAACAAATTTTTTGTGACGCTAAAGGGACTTGTGTTTTTATAAAAGTAATACTTTTTATGATAAAAAGAGCATACAAAATAATAGCCACAAATCCAAGTTTTTCACAAACTTTAAAACTCTTATCTCCTACAAGAAGGTCCTGCAATTGGTTCATTAGTTACATTGTTAAATACAGAGCTTGGCGCCTGCATATCTTGCAAAACAGTACTGTTATCAACTTCTATTACTACCTTCTCTACCATTTCTTTAACTATTTCATTAATAGTCAAAAAGTTTCTTATAACTACTTCTATCAATTCATCACTAACAGCGCCTTCTCTTACAACTCGTTCTTCATTAAACTTTATTTCTTCCATTATTGCACCTAGCACCTGCTCTAGAGAAAAGTGGTACTCCATAATACACTTCACAATCTCGCGTTTAATCTTTCTTTGATTTTTCAATATTGCTTTCCCTAATTTACTATCTATGCTGGGGCCACATAACCTTTCCGTAAAAAGATCCTCCTCTTTCTCAATAAGTTCTGCTTTGTGTTTTGCTTGTCTTAATCCTTCTTCTGATTTCTCTCGTATTTCTTTCAATTGCTCAGATTCTTCTCTTTGCCTTTGGAAAGCTGTTTTCTTGCTTTGAAATCTATTACTCAATAATTCCTCTAAGCGTTTTAACATGAATACTATTACATTTCCTATTTCTTCTTTAGTCGGTACTTTACCTACCTTCGATTCCTTATAGGATCTCTTTACCTCTTCATTTAATTCATTATCATCATTCTTAACATAGGAATTTACCATAGCTCTTGTATGAAATAGTAATTCTCTGTAGGATAACTTATCCTCCTTTATGTTATCTTTATAAGATAATTGATTTTTCTTCTCTATTCTCTCTTCATGCGATGATTCACCCTCTACCTCTTCTTTGCTTTTTTCTTTCAAAACTTCCTTGCTATCTTTACTTTCTTTCAGTATGGAACTTATCTTATCAAGAGCATCTGAGTCGAAACGATAACCCTGAAGACTATAGCAATTCTTTTTGTCCTTAAGTAGTTTAGTAGCAAACTTATAGTATGCTTCCATCAAAGTAAAATAGTCTAACATAGGTAGTACAAAATTCTCATCTGGATTCACGCCATAAGATTGCCCTACTAGCATTTCATATTGTTCCTTGCTCTCTTTTAACAACTTTTCTACTGCTTCCTTTATTACCTCAAGCAACTCAGATTTTTCACAACGAGCATTCAAAGACTCTAAGTAATCTACCCAACGTTTATAATATTCCTCCACATACCCATTATAAGCACTATCAAACTCCTTCCATCTTACTTCTATAACGTTGCTTAAAGACTCAATTTCTTTATATGTTATGTTCTTTATTGCCAACAACTTTTCACAAAGGAATTCAACAGATGCCTTTGCATCTTTTAAGTACCTATTTCTTGCCCTCATCAAAAATTCTTCTTCCTGATCAGCCAAGCGACTCAACTCAAACAAAGCAGAATTTCCATCTATGGACGACACCTTTACTACTCTAGATATATCTTTTTCATCACTACTTAATGTGCTTAATGGTATGCGGTTATACATTCCATACAATAAGTAACAGTCTTTATTGAGAATAAACGTCTCATCCTGCATGATGTATGAATGTATATTCCTCAGAGCTTTTGTAGTCTGGTTAATTATTTTTTGCATTTCTTCATCTTTAACTTTTCCCTTGTCTGGATGGTGCTTTAATGATAAGTTCCTAAATTGTTTAATAAGACTTTCAAAATATTTGTTATGTTCCTCTTCACTCTTTGTTTTTTTTCTCACTCCACCCAAGCTTTTATCAAGATAAAATGGCATCCACTTTTTTTGCAATAAATCAAGTGCCTGACTTAAACTCACTTCTTTGTTATCAACTCTATATATGTTCCTGACTAATTTATCAATCCTACTTGCCTCTTCTAACCTATTTTCTTCCCTATATGCTTCCTGTGCAGTTTCAGGTACTTTTTCATCACTAGAAATAAGATTGTTGCTTTGTAGTAATTTTTTACATGAACCTATTATATCAAACCCTAATACCATTTTCCCTCCAAGTTTATGATAACTATAAAGATAACTTAGCCTTGCAACGTAAAGTTGATGCAACGCAACGTTAGTAAATAAGGAATAGATTAAGCGTGAAGCAATCGAGTAATCATTGTAGTTCACTGCTCTATTTATTTGTTCTTCAGTGATCGTAATATCCTCTATCTGTTTACTCCATGACCACCACCAATACTGCGGCATTCTCTCTAGTGCTTTCAGCAATTTAACACAATCCTCTTGGCTTACCACCCCAGCCTTTCTTTTTGTCATTTGATAGTCAACGGCAAGTGTAGTTATAATCCCTAGTACTATTAGGCTAGAAGTTACTACTGCAGCAAGATATACCCTGCGTGTTGATACAAATGAAACAAGCTCAGCAGAAAAAGCAACTATAGGAGTGAAAAAAGCTCCAACTCTTATATAGTCTGTGCGATAATCCCTTATCCTATATAACTCATCAAGTAAAATTGGACCAAACTCCCATCCAAATAACCGATACTTTCTACGACTAGATAAGAACTCAACAACATTTTTTTGCCACTCAGGCAAACTGGATGCATGTTTCATCAATTTCTCCCCATTCCTATATTTGCACCATCCGAAACAATGAAGCTCTATCAAACCCACGTCCATATTTAATCTGAAGTTCTTTTGCAAGTTGGGAGATGATTCGTTTGCCATAGTCTGCAAGTTTGTGCTTTAAGATATCTTGACCAATTCTGAAGCCAATTTCCCAATTTAACAATACTAGAGTAGAATTGAAATGTGTAGCAAGATGATTCTTTGCTCTATCTATTAAATTACTAATATCCCCTAATAAGCTAGTAGTGATATCCATCAACGCTATTTTCAATAAAGAACCATTATAGCACAAAAACTAACTTTCCTAGATTTTAATATGTATGCAAGAGGTTACTTTCACCCCGAAAAAACATTACTACTTCCTCTTATTACCTTAAATCCACAGGAAAATCTCGCTTGAGTGAGGCTATATCTACACACTACGTTTTCTTTATTTTGCTTATAACTTCCACAAGCAGTGCAAACATAAATGAAGAATACAAATATCCTTTTGGTAATTCTATATGAAATCCATGAAGTATGAGGTACACACCGACAAGTAAAATAAATAAGATAGCAATTACTTTTAAGCCTGGGTTAGATTTGATTAACTGGGCGGTATAACTTGATAAAAACAGCATTGCTAGCATGGAAAATGTAAATGCTGTAGCAATTATTACCATGTTATAAGTTAATGCTATAGCAGTTAATATCGAATCAACTGAAAAAACTAAATCTATTAATATAATTTGTAGCACAACTAAAAAAAATTTTGATTTAACGTTTGCTTTCTTTTTATTTTTCTTAGATACAAAGATGTCATCCCATAACTCCATAGAGCTTTTAACAATAAGGAATAATCCCCCTGCGATCATAAGTAAATCCCTTGCTGAAATATTTAGCGATGCAGTGTGAAATATAGGTTTTTGCATTGACAATATAGATGATGTAAAAAATAGTATTACAAAACGCATTAATAGCGCTAATCCAAGGCCCATAAGGCGCACTCTTTCTCTCAGCACATTTTGTACCTTATCTATTGCTAGAGAAATAAAGATTAAATTGTCTACACTAAGTATAGGTTCAAGTAGTGTAAGTGTCAGTAAAGTCCAAGCATCAGCTAGCATTTTTGTCCCAAATTCGGCTCTTCTTACTCTACAATAGATGTGTAAAAATTAAGTGACTTCACTCAGAAGTTTTATAGCAGTTCTCCAGAAAAACAGGATAACTGCTAATATAAAGTTCAGCAGCTTCTTCTATTTTCGTTTTTGAGTAAAATCAATAATAAGAGAGTTTTTTATTTTCATACACGCAAATAAGATAAAGCCTTATTTTCATTTTTGACTTTATTTGAAAATAATATATACTATAAAAATAGTGTGCTAGGTTGAATGAATGTATATTAAAGGATCACCATAAGGCAAAGTATTCGCTGGTTATCAGGCATTTATACCTAACCCCTTGCCACCAAAATTTGAATGGGACAATTATTTAGTTAATAGTCTTTCCAGAGCAGATCATATTTTGGGTATGTTATCCAGGGAAGGAGCTAAATTGCCTAACCCTCATCTTCTCATACGACCCTTTATAGCACGTGAAGCAGTTCTTTCAAGTAGAATCGAGGGAACTCAAGCAACTCTTGGTGAAATTTTGGCTCAAGAAGCAGGTGCTAATGTAGATCGCAATCCCGATGATTTACAAGAAGTACGCAATTATATATCAGCGCTCGATTATGGACTAAAACGTTTACAATCTTTTCCACTGTCGCTTCAGTTGGTTAAAGAAATTCACGGAAAACTTATGCAAGGTGTAAGAGGTTCTCACGCAACTCCAGGAGAATTTCGCCGAGTGCAAAATTGGATTGGAAGCCCAGGATGTACAATAGACACAGCAAAATATATGCCACCAATGCCAGGTGAATTGATGGGTTGCTTGGACTCTTTTGAAAAATTTTTACATGATAGAACATTACCCCCACTTATACATATAGCTCTATGTCATTATCAATTTAAAGCGATTCACCCATTCTTGGACGGTAATGGACGTATTGGACGTTTATTAATAACGTTACTTCTGATCGAAAGAAAATTATTATCATCACCTCTGTTATACTTAAGTGCATTTTTTGAAGCTACAAGAAGTGAGTATTATGACCAACTTTACAATATAAGCAACAGAGGCACGTGGCATGATTGGTTCTCTTATTTCTTAAATGGTGTAGTACTGCAATCATTGGATGCATTGTCAAGAGCAGAACGAATTAACATTTTGATTGCAAATTGGCAAACTGAAGTTAGTTCTAAAACTGAGGGAGTTGCGAGTGGTATTGTAAGGTATCTCGCTGTAAACCCTTACTTTACTATAAGGAAAGTGGTTGAAAACTTAGGTGTCGTATTTACAACAGCCCAAAGAGCAATCGTAAAGCTTGAAGATTTAGGCATCGTTTCACAAACTTCTCAAGGAAAGAGAGATCGGGTTTATTGTGCAACTGATATTTTGAATATTCTAGAAGAACCAACTAAGATTACAGAGAACTTCGATAGCACATTGTAGCTATTGTGATGAATAAATTCAGCAAACAGCAAGCTTAAAGAGTCTGATCCAATGGACATGCTGAACAAAAAGTAAGGAGCTCCTTTTGGAGGATTATATTAACTTATTAATTAATTGCTTGACTTTTAGCAGGATTTATTATATTATTTATTAATGAGTAATGTAATCAAACCAAGGAGGATAGCATGACTGGTGACGATAACAGAAAAACTTTACAATCGATAATTGCTAGCGAAAATCACAGTATAAATAGAGTTGGAAAGTTAAAAGATTTCCTTAAACAAAACAAAGAAATAACTATTAATAAAGACACATTTGCATATGCTTTACGATACCAAAAAACTACAAAGGAAGCAATAGTACACGAAATTCTGCTTCATTTTATACAAAATCCTGGCGAGCAATCACTAGAACAAGTGATACAATGCTTAGATAGAGCAATAAAACCTATGATATATGCAAAAAACAACCCAATAAGAAATCTAGATGAGGAACTTCGTACTCATATAAACTTTAAAGATGAAAAGGGAAATACATTACTACATCATGCAGTTATAGGTAAGAAAACTGAAGAAATAATCACCCTTCTTGTTACATATAGTGCAAATCCTTTGATACAAAACGCGGATAATAAAATTCCTTTAGATTTAGCTCAAGGAGAAACAAAAAAAGTGCTTATTAAAAGTATGAAAGAACAAGCTAATACGAAAAAAGAAAGCGCTATGATAGGCAGTTTGGTGCCTGGCGTAATAATTGGTGGTTTTCTTGGTGTTGTACTTGGAGCTGGTGTGTGTTGCAGTAAGTCTTTCTGGTGGTATGATACTAGGTGTAATGATAGCACCTGTTCTTGTTGCTAGTATAGCTGTTGGGCTGGCCATGTATTTTTTGAGTCAAGACTATGAACAGGCTAAAGCGATAGAAAAAACTATTAGCACTATTAGCTCTGAAATATCTGTTGATGATACAACTGCCGCTAATAAAAATAATAAAGAAGGGCCACAACTTACATATAGCTGACCCAAGCAACACTTCATACCGCGATTCATTCTACAACTGTACGAACATTGTCTAGCAAGGGTTTCATCCCAGCGCCCCTATGATGTCATCCCAGTGCTTGACACTGGGATCCAGAAAAGTTTGCTTGTTCACAAGCAAACTAGCATGGAAAGTAGCTGATCTTACACTAAATGAATGTTTTTGATGAGGTTGCATAGAAGCTGGATTCCAGTGTCAAGAACTGGAATGACACCATTTGCTGTGCAATTTACCTTCAAAAATGAATGTTCGTACAGCTATGGATTCATTCGCGGTATAGATTCCGCTAACTAGTAGCGGAATGACGAATTTGTCGTTTTTCAAATTGTCGTAAGTCACTTTAGCTATAATACATAAAAGGAGGGTGTCATCCAAGTGTCCTGACTACTTGGATCCAAGAAATTTAATTGTTTTAAATTTTCCCCTCTATACACCTATCTAAAATTTATGTTATTCACATGTGCAATATAATCTATAATAACGTTGAATTTATTATCAATACAATATATTAAAAAATATTATGAGCTTCGTAAGAGAAAAAAACACCCCTGTGATGGAGCAATATTTGAACCTGAAAGCTCAATACAAGGATCATCTGCTATTTTATAGGCTAGGAGATTTTTATGAGTTGTTTTTCGATGATGCTATTAAAGCTGCGAAATTGCTGAATATAGTGCTAACCAAGAGGGGCAATTCAAATGGGCAAGAAATACCAATGTGTGGAGTGCCAGCACACAGTAGCGAATCTTACCTACACAAGCTAATAGATTTAGGATTCAAAGTAGCAATCTGTGACCAATTAGAAACTGCTAATGAAGCAAAAAAGAGGGGCTATAAATCCATAGTAAAACGTGATGTAGTACGAGTTGTAACTCCAGGTACAATTATAGAAGATTCGCTACTGGAGGATAAAAGCAATAATTATCTCGCATCCATAGTTGAACAAAATGACGAATATGCTATTAGTTGGCTTGAATTATCAACGGGAAAATTTTTTCACACTTTAACGAATTTGAAAGCTCTAGATAGTGATTTATTGCGTATATCACCAAGAGAATTATTAATTTCTGAAAAATTCACTGAGGACGAAAAAATTAGATCGATTTTAAAAAATTATAAAATATCAATTACACAACACGCACAGAGTTTTTTTGAGTATAGTAAATCTCACAGAACGTTATGCGAGTTTTATAAAATCAGGGAACTTGGGAGTATAGGAAATTTCAGCAAAGTAGAAATCATGGCGTGCGGTGCACTGCTTGAATATGTCAGAGTAACACAAAGGGGCTCCATTCCAAGGCTTGAATTCCCAAAAACCTATAAGCAACAAAATTTCATGCTTATTGATGCTTCAGCAAGGAGAAATCTTGAGTTGTTTTCAACTCAATTTGGTGAAAAGAAAGGTTCACTAATTTCAGTTATTGATCACACAGTTACAGCCTCTGGTGGACGCCTGCTCAAACAAATGCTCGCTTCACCACTTGCTTGCTCCAAGGCAATCAATTTGAGGCTCAGCACCGCTCAATTTTTTGTAAATAATCATGAGCCACGCAGAAAAATACGAGAGATATTATCTAACATTCCGGATATTGAGAGGTCTTTATCGCGCTTAATACTAGGACGTGGTTCACCAAAGGATATGAACCTATTAAAAATAGGCCTAGGAAAAACTTTAGAGTTATCTGAGTTCTTATGTAAAATTGAATCAGGTGAAAATGGATCTCTCCCACAACAATATGTCATCCAAGTAGCTGACACTGGAATCCAGATGCAGATTCCAGCGTCACGCGCTGGAATGACAGTAAAATCAGACGAGAGTGAACTAAGCACAATACATAAAAGTCTTGGTAATCATAAAGATCTATTCGAGCTTCTAAACAGCGCTATACTTGATAATAACCTCAGTTCCGTGAAAGAAGGAGGATTTATCAATCCAAAATACAACTCAGAATTATCTGAGTTATCTTATATATTGAACAACAGTAACAAGTTGGTAACTAAGCTCCGTGAGTCTTATCGCGACCTAACTGGCATTGCCGCACTCAAAATATTACACAACAATATACTTGGTTATTACGTTGAAGTGTCAGCAAATCACAAAATAACTTCGGACATATTTATTCATAGGCAAAGCTTAGCAAATAGCATGCGCTACACTACTAATGAATTGAAAGAACTAGAAAATAAAATTCTTACGGCACGTGATGCTGCAATCGGCTTAGAAGTGAAAATTTTTAGTGAACTGTGTAGTGAAGTCGCTAAAGAATCTGAAAAAATTGCTCTTGCTGCAAATGCTTTGGCAAAACTTGATATTAGAGCCACGTTTGCGGAGCTTGCAGTGCAAAATAATTACGTAAAACCCATTATCGATGACAGTAAAGAGTTCAATATTCGCAATGGAAGACATCCAGTGGTTGAAGTTAACGATAAATTCATTGCAAATAGCATCAATTTAGCTGGTATACATCTAATTACTGGTCCTAATATGGCTGGAAAAAGCACTTTCTTGAGGCAAAACGCTCTCATTGCAGTTTTAGCTCACATGGGGTCATTTGTGCCAGCAGAGAGTGCGCATATTGGAGTGATTGACAAGATATTTAGCAGGGTTGGTGCAACAGATAATATAACAGCTGGTTATTCTACCTTCATGGTAGAGATGATCGAAACAGCAACGATAGTAAATCAGGCAACAGATCGTTCCTTGGTGATACTTGATGAAATTGGTAGGGGCACAGGAGTTTATGATGGATTATCTATTGCACAGGCAGTGATTGAACATATTCACAATGTAAATAAGTGCCGCGCCATTTTTGCAACTCATTATCATGAATTAACTAAAGTAAGCAAATACTTGAAGAACGTGAAATGTTTTTGTGTAAAAATAAGAGAGTGGAACGGAGAGGTTATCTTTCTACATGAAGTAATTGAAGGCATTGCAGATGAGTCATATGGAATACATGTAGCAAAACTTGCTGGTTTTCCTGATTCTGTTTTAAATAGAGCAAGTGAAGTATTTGAGGAGCTAAAGGCTTAAGAGGAAATTCTGATCTTACCCAGAAAAAGTAGAGAGAACCCTATGATATTATTTTTTGTAACATTGTTATACACGTCATGATAAGGGGGCTGGCAAAATGTGTCAAGTAAGTTTTTCGTTTCTATGTTATCCGCTACTTGGATGACAGAAAAGAGTGCTGGGATGACAGGAGGCAATGTAACCTCATTAAAAACTTAATTTCAGTCCAGTCAAGAGCACATAACCAGAGTTGCTATTTTCTACTTCAGGCTCTTTGGTACTAAATTTTACAATATCGAAATAGTATGAAGTGCCCATAAAAAATGGATATTCAAGGCTTAAAGCATATGATGTTAACTCGTTTGCTGCAATATCCCTACCACTATTGAAATATGTTAAGCTCAATTTACGAGAATCAGAATGGTAAGCAATACCTGCATTCATATAATACGTATTATTTATTTCAGAATTACGCTTCTCACCAGATTTACCGCCATTACCATACGAAAAAATGCAATCAAGATCGAACAATTTTAGCTTCAAACCAAAATTCCAGTGCAGTAATTGATTACGACATTCATAATTTTTAGAAGTTCCATCTGAGCAATCAGTTAAATTTTCTCTTGCAAATTCACCAGTTAAGGCAGTAGTAAAATTTATATCATCTGATAGGCCATTTTTATAGGAAAGGCCAGCAGCAATTAAATTGCT
This sequence comes from Wolbachia endosymbiont (group A) of Pipizella viduata, assembly GCF_964028555.1. NCBI lineage: Bacteria > Pseudomonadati > Pseudomonadota > Alphaproteobacteria > Rickettsiales > Anaplasmataceae > Wolbachia > Wolbachia endosymbiont (group A) of Pipizella viduata. The sequence continues at coordinate 776,758 of NZ_OZ034787.1, forward strand.
GTACTGTAAGTTATTTTTTCCTGGGACATAACTGAACCCGAGTTGAAAGTTATAGATTTCAGGGGAGATGTAGTTAATTGATGATTGTTTTAACCCTAGTTCGAATCCATTATAATTACTGTAAATATTGGGTTTTACCCAAAATACCTTGTCTTTATCATATCCAGGGCCATTATCTCTGTTTTCGTTACCACGCAAATTTGCATAGTTTGTCCAATGACCATTTACTCCTCCAGCAGCTGTATAAATTTTTGAAGTGTTAATTAACATGCCCTGACTAACTAAACTTCTTTTACCATATTCAATTGATCCAAGCACCTGATTTTTAATGATGAAATACCATTCCTCCATGTCTAACTTTTCTATGTCTAACGCTTTTAGGTTTGCAATACCAGAAACTCCTGCCTTAACATTAAACCCCATTTGAGTATTTGGATAAACTTGCTGTAAATAAAGAAAGCGCAAGTATGAATAACTTGAAGTTTTATCCTTAGCCTTAGCATTGAAAGAACCTCTGTTGAAGGCGTAGCCGAATCTCAAATCTATTTTTCCGTCTAGTTCTACATAAAATATTTCCTTATCCAAAATTGTTCTAGAGCTAGCACTACTCTGCAAAAATAATGATGAAAGCAGTGCTACCAGGTAGTACCTTAACTTCATAAATAAACTTAAATTTTTATAAAAATTTAAGTTTAAACTCAATATAAATAAAAAACAACTTTTCAGAAGGCGCCGCTGGTAGATTTTGCTGCCCGTTTTTGAGCTATATTCCCATAAATTATTGATACACTTGGTAATTTTCGCTTTAATAACTGCTTATTAATGGCAGAATGTATACGATTAATTATTTTAGACGTACTTTTTACATCGCAGTTAATCAAAACAAAAAGCACTTTATTCTCATCAATATACCCTAGAAAATCATCACTACGGCAATTTTTATAAAAATGTTCTATGATAACTTTCAGTGCATCATTTGTCTCACTACAGCTACTATTTAAGCCAATCACTCCTATAGCTGCATTAATTTGATGTTGAAAGGCAAAATTTAATATAACGTATAACTCTAGAATAGTAGACTCATTGTTTGGTATATCGAATAAGTCATGGTTTTTATATTTTTTACCCATTAGATATTCATCTCTAAAGATTCCTAATTTATGAGACAAGCTGATATCACGTATCAATAGCTCATAATTTATTTTATTACTAGCAAATTGTGCAGTGCGGAAAACTTTTACTTTTGTCTTTATATCTTCTCCTTTAGCATCAGTTAAGGAAAAACCTATCACTTTAGGTAATACATCAAGTAAATCGTGTCCATTTTCGGTATACTCTAAATAATTCTTCATGTCGTCAGCTGCTCTTGCACTTAAAATATTGATTAACGGCTTATTAAGTAAATTCCCTTCCTCGTATTTTAACAAATTCCTTGCGGCTTGATTGAGCCCTAAAATTAATACGTTTTTTTTCTTATTATCCTGACAAACAGATACCACAGCATCATCTTTCCTTCTTGCAGTTATGAAATCATCCATACTTTCATTCTATACAGCATATTTATAAGTATAATAAGATTATATTAAAATTTACTTACTTATTAATATGCTTGATTAGATATAGATAAAATGTCATACGGAATGGCTTTGTTAGCTATTTTAGGTGGTAATAAATGGATAGTCAAGCAAAATTACATTTGTAACTTTGCTTGACTTATCCGTTTTTTTTATATCTTTATTACAATCATAACCTCTAGCTCTGAGTTATACCCCTTTGTTACATTGTATTAGATGGAAGTAGAACAAGTCACGTTTAGTTGTTCTGAAAGATCTACTATAGCTAACTGAAAAAAGGTTACCCCAGAAGGGATAAAAAGGTATAAAATGGCTTTAGATAAGGTAGAATGATGCCAAAGTGAGAATCTGAGGGGACGTGTTTTGAAAGTAGGTAGCTTGTGCTGTTTACCCAGTCTTACCAGTGTGGGGTTTAGCTATCCTTGGCGTTAATTCTCTCGTATGTTTTGCTGGTGGTTTAGCTTTTCATATGAAGCATGAGAAAGAATCAGACAATGTTGAGGAGGCTGAAGAAGCAGTTAGGAATTATGGACCACCTCCTCCTTACTCTCCTCCTTATAGTGAATTTAATAATTCTAATTCGGAACAGCAGTTTGGGAATTGTGAGGGGTTCTAAACCCACAACTATACGAACATTGCAATTTCAGATCCAGTGCCTTGACTACAAATGTTCGTATAGTTGTGAGCTTGACCATAAAATGATTCTTAAGAAAACAAATGCAATTTTTTGCAGGTTTCACGTATGATAAAAATTAACAGTTTTATTTTTAGCCAAATTAATTGAATCAAGCTACAAAACCTGCTAAAGTTAACTTTATGAAAGCACCCTTAGCTCAGTTGGATTAGAGCATTTGACTACGGATCAAAAGGTCGGGCGTTCAAGTCGCTCAGGGTGCACCACATTTTATAGGAAACAGAAGTCACACTTGAAATTAATATATGCAATACCTATCTTTAAAGGTCAAACACTAAACTATTATATATGAGCAAAAAAGACTACTATGATCTGCTGGAAGTAGGAAGAAATGCCAGTATTGATGAGATAAAAAAAGCGTATAAAAAATTAGCGTTAAAATATCATCCTGATAGAAATCCTGGCAATCAAGAAGCAGAGGAAAAATTTAAAGAAGTAACAGCTGCATATGAAGTTCTATCTGACTCTGAGAAAAGGGCAAGCTATGACCGTTATGGCCACGAAGGTGCTTCTGGTGGGTTTCAAGGCTTTAGCTCTGCAGGAGATGTTAGCGACATATTCAATGACTTCTTTGGTGGAGGATTCGGTGGTGGTGCAAGTAGATCAAGAGCAAAGAGGAGCACAACAGGAGTGTCTGGAGCAGACCTACGTTATGATCTTGAAATTACCTTAGAAGATGCATTTAAAGGAATACAAGCGCCTATACATTATGTGACAAATGTAAAATGTGACACATGCCAAGGCACAGGTAGCGAAGGAGCAATTAAACCAGTTCAGTGCCCCACATGCCAGGGAAGCGGTAGGATTAGAACTCAACAAGGCTTTTTTACCATCGAAAGAACATGTACTACATGCTATGGGGAAGGAGAAATAATACAAAATAAATGTAAGAAATGTGGTGGAAGTGGACGTAGAAGAGATGAAGTAAATATATCCGTTTCAATTCCAAAGGGCATAGAAGAAGGAGCTAAGGTAAGGATAAGTGGTAAAGGAGAAGCTGGAGCAAGAGGTGGAAAAAGTGGAGATTTATACGTATACGTGAAAATAGCTCCCCATAAAATCTTTACTCGAAATAAGGCAGATTTACACTGTAAAGTACCTATAAGAATGACACTAGCTGTGCTTGGTGGTGAAATTGATGTTCAGTCAATTGATGGAGCTAAAACAAAAGTAAAAGTTCCAGAGGGCACTCAAACTGGTACCAAGTTACGTTGTAAGGAGAAGGGTATGCCATATATGAACTCACATGTTCGTGGTGATTTATATGTACAGGTAATAGTTGAGACTTTAAATCCAAAAAATTTAACTAAAAAGCAAATTGAACTATTAAAAGCACTTGAAGAAGAGGAAAATGCAAATGTACAACAACGATCTGAAGGGTTTTTTAGTAAAGTAAAAAAAAAATAAGAAACCTGCTAAATGACATGAAGGGATAACTGTTTACGAATTTTCACTTAAGTCCTGCAATTCTCTTCGCCAATTTGGATGCCTTGCTGTCTGTCTTTCTCAGAGCAAAGTCAATTTTGTATTCAAAAATGGCTTCTTTTTTACGTAGACCTCTCAGTTACTTAAAACTATGTAAAAGCAATAAATTTCTTTATTTAAGGTCAAAGTTTTGCTATTCTCAGGTTTTAATAATTTAAATTTAATGAATATAAACAAAAATGAGTTTTTATTTCTTCCGCTTGGGGGAGTAGGAAGAATCGGGATGAATGTTAGCCTATATCATTATCAAGGTAAGTGGATTATGATCGACCTTGGTGTTGGTTTTGCAGATGAAACTATGCCAGGTGTTGAGCTGCTCATTGCTGATGTAGATTTTATCGCTCAAAGAAAAAAAGATTTGCTTGGAATAATAATTACACATGCACATGAGGACCACTGCGGTGCAGTGCCCCACTTGTGGGAAGAGTTGCAGTGCCCCATATATACAACAAAGTTTACGGTTAATTTTCTTAGGGAGAAACTAAAGGAGTTTCGATTAGAAGATACAGTACCTGTGAAAGAGGTGGACATAAATGGCAGCACAAATTTGGGTCCTTTTACCGTCGAGTTTATAAATATAACTCATTCAATTCCTGAGGCAAATTCAATATTAATTAGCACTGAAATGGGTAGTGCACTCCATACCGGAGACTGGAAATTTGATCCAAAACCTGTTGTTGGATTAACTTCTAATATAGAGCGTCTAAAAGAAATTGGCGATAAAGGTGACCTGCTTGCAGCAATTTGCGATTCAACCAATATATTAAGCAAGCATCACCCTGAGTCAGAAGGTGAAATTTATAATAACATTTATAACATAATAAAGCGGTCTAAAAAATTAGTTGCTGTTTCGCTATTTGCTTCAAATGTGGCACGAATTGAAACGATAAGCCAAGCTGCAAAAGCACTAAATAGAAAAGTAGTTTTACTTGGTAGATCTTTATGGAGAATAGTGAAAGTTGCGCAAGATAGTGGTTATTTAACTGATTCTCCTCAGTTTCTTGAAGCAAAGGAAGCAGTAAATTTTCCAAGGGAAAAACTTGTGCTACTTTGCACAGGTTGTCAAGGTGAGCCACTGGCAGCAACTTCAAGGCTTGCTAATAAGAGTCATCAAGCATTTAAAATGCAGCAAGGTGATACCATGATCTTTTCGTCAAAAATCATTCCTGGAAATGAAACTCGTGCGCACAACATGCTCAATGCCTTTATTGAGATGGAGGTAGAAGTTGTTACTGAAAAAACAGAGCATGTTCATGCTTCTGGGCATCCAACAAGAGAAGAGTTAAAGGAAATGTATTCTTTAATAAAACCGAAGATGTCTATTCCAGTTCATGGCGAATATATTCACACGCATGCACATGTAAAATTTGCTAAAGAGTGCGGTGTGGCAAAAGCAATAATGATTGCACCAGGTGATATTGTTAATTTGGAGAGCGGAGAAAAAGTTGATTCAATCGATGTTGACTACTTTGGTATTGATGGTATGCTGCTACGTCATCCGGAGAGCAGTGTTATAAAAATGCGTAAAAGAATGAGAGATGCCGGAGTTATTGTGGTAATAGCAGTTGTAAACAAGAAAAATAAATTGCTTACTAAACCGAAAGTATTTGTACCTGGTGTTTTTGAAGTGCTAGAAGATGCAGCTATTATACAGAAAATTGTCAAGAAAGTTGAGTCGTTGTTTAGTTTGCAGCCAACAAAAAAAATTAAAAATAAGATTGAAAGTTCAATATTGAGTATCTTAAAGGAATATTTACTAAAAAGACCTATAATTGAAGTCCAGATAGAACAGGTATGAAATGAAAGAATGAAGTTATTCGTTCAATTAATATTGCTTGTTTCGTTATTTATTCCTTATTTTACAAAAGCTGCTTTATATGTTGATATAAAAAAAAGCAGTGTTGGTAACATTGGTCTTGTTGTATCTAAATGTACATGTAAAACAGCGCTGGAAAGCGAATTAAGCGAAAATATTGCAAAGGTAATAGGAACAAATTTATCTAATTGTGGCTTATTTAATGTAAAACGTGGCGCAGAAGCTGAATTTAAATCTTGGAAAAGCGATACTGTAGTCACAGTAAGTTTAAGCGAAGTATCTGGTAGTGCATTAGAGCTATCATTTCGTTTGTTTGATACTTTTACAAAAAGAGAATTACTTACTCAGTCAGTTGTTTTTCCAGCAAAAGACTGGAGAAAAATTGGTCACCTCGTTTCGGATGTGATACATGATAGATTGATTGGTGAGAAAGGGCACTTCAACACAAAAATCACGTATATCGCTGAAGAAAAAGATAGCAACTACAAATCTGTGCGTAAAATTGCTGTGATGAATCAAGATGGAAGTAATATAAAATACTTAACAAATGGCGATAGATTTGTGTCAACACCGAGATTCTCACCAAATGGAAAGGGTATTGTTTATATCTCATACGCAAATGGTAAAAGTTATATAGTATTAAAAAATTTAAAAGACCACACTGAATCAATAATCAGCGCATTTGAAGGAGTTATTTCTGCACCAAGATTTTCTCCTGATGGTAAATCTCTTTTAATTTCCCACTCATTGGGTGGTGAAACGAATATATTATCTTTGGATTTAAGTAGTAAACGGACAAAAAAAATTACTAAAGGTTCAGCTATAAGCACTTCTCCCTCTTTTTCTCCAGATCAAAAGTATATGGTTTTTAGTTCCGATATGAGTGGGAGTCAGCAGCTGTATGTTATCGATTTTACTAACAAAAGTAAAAAACCTAAAAGAATTAGTTTTGGAAGTGGAAGATATGCTACGCCTGTTTGGTCGCCAAAAGGAGATCCGATAGCTTTCACAAAGATTCAGTCAGGAAAATTTTACATAGGAGTTATGAAGCCAGATGGCAAAGAAGAACGTCTACTTTCAGAAGGGCATAAAATTGAATCTCCGGCATGGCTACCAAATGGTAGAGAAATCATTTTCACAAGAACAGAATCACCAAGCAACTCTAAACTATATTTAGTAGACTTAGTAAAGAAAAATCAAAAAATGGTTTCCACTCCCACAAATGCTTCTTTACCGGATTGGTCTTATTCTTGAACTACTGAGCTGCTTGCTCCACAGCATTGATTTATTGCCACATTAACAAGATATCCCGCTACACCACCTACTATAGTACCAGCGATTCCTGACAACACAACAGTTGCAATTACTCCAATAGCAGCAATTTCAGGTATAATTCCCATTGTAGCCATTGTGGCTCCTATAGCGCCAAACAATAATGCTGAGATTATAATTATCCAGCTCCTCCCTGAAGATTGTTTTTGTGGAGAATTATGTATTAAGATGTATATGAACAAGTAGAGAGAGCAAGCAAAGTTTTGCATATTGATGAAACTAGCCATTATTCTAAAGGTAAACTTGGCTGGTGCTGGGTGTTTGCTAATAATGAAGCAAGCCTTATTAAATTAGCAGACACAAGAGGAGTTAAGTTTCTAGAGAGTAGTACATTTTCTAGTTATAAGAATTTGGTTGTTACCGATAGGTATGCGGTTTACAACTACTTCAGTGACGAAAAAAGACAGATTTGTTGGGCACACTTGTTAAGGGATTTCGAAAGGCTATCTACCCACTTTAAATGGTGCTATATTGGGCCTTAACTTGACGCGTATGGTTTATTTAACACCCCCGGTTAAAATAATTACTTAGCAAACAATAGGTTTCATGTAATGGTAGCCCTATAACGGAAGAGTAGGAGCCGCGTAAGAACAATACGAACATCCCAGCTAGGCCTTGTATATTGCATCCCCCTGCCCTATTTTTCCACTCTTCTGATGCTAAATAATACTTAATTTCTTGTTCACTGAGACGTTTAAATTTCACTATTGTAACCACAGTTCTAATATGTTGTTTAGATTGATCGGGAGTTAATAGACACACACTGGTATATACTCTATGCCTTCTTCCTGATAACAAGCGGATGCATTTTTCTGCTTGCTCAACGTTTTCAGCTTTAAGCAATATCCTTCTACCACAAGCAACAACTGTATCAACACCAAGCACAAAGTAATTTGGATTTGAACTTTGTATTTTCTCAGCTTTACTTTTTGCCATACGGATTGAGTAATCCTTCGGAAGTTCCTTTTTTAAAGGGGCTTCATCTATGTCTGCTGGCAAAATTAAACCTGGCTCAATATTTATTTGTTTTAGTAAAGCTATACGCCTTTTCGATGATGAAGCAAGAATAAGATTATTTAGAGATCGTTCTGTCACTTGTACCTTTAAGCCTTCTAATGATCCGACCTTTTTTCGCATTCCTATCGTAAATGCTCATCTCAACTAACACCCTATCCCCGATAATGATGCGTATTTTACTTCTTCTCACTTTCCCTGATACATGACAGATAATCTCATGTTCATTGTCCAGTTTCACTCTAAATTCTGCTGCAGGTAGTAAAGCAGTTACTGCCCCTTCCACTTCAAAAATTGTTTTCGATTTCTCGTCTTTTATCATATGTTATATTATAATTTAATAATCTTTTTCAGTCTACTATAGATTTTAAATTATTATCAACACAAAAGACTTTTTGCACCCCACTTAAGTATTTCTCTTGCAACTTAACCCCAACCATCTTCACAATAATGCGAGAGGAAGGTGAGCTACCTACCTACGTTTCTACTCCTTGCCTGTGCTCTGATAGGACTTACGGACCCTAGGACTAGAACTGAACTACAAGGATGATTATCACAATTCTCCTCATTGCTATCATATGCGCTATCATTGTCCCCTTCCTGTGGAACATAAGACTTATTATCAGATTCATTATCAAAGCTTAAAGATCTGGATAACTCTATCTTCTTTCGTGGAACATTATCAGGCTCACTAGAAATGTCTCCTGTTAGAGTATAAAATTGATTGTTGAAGCCTTTTTGTTTATCAGCAAACGTTTCTTCACTTAACTCTTCTACTTGACCACGGAAAAACTCTTTTTCTTTTTCACTGTTTTGTAATTTTTTCATCAGACCTTCAATATCCAAAACTTTACCTGCAATGATGTCGCTCAATGCATCAAGGTTCTCTTCCAATTCCTTAATCTCATCTTCATGCTCTTTTTCCAACCCTTGCATTTGACATTTTAAATTGCTTATAAACTGCTCCTTTTCCTCCATTATTTGTGCTTCTTGGTCTATCTCTTTTTCACGTTCTTTTAATTTTTCTTCTAATTCCTTCTTTTCTGTATTAACACCTTTCAGCTTGTCCTCTAGCTTTCTTTTTTCTTCATGCACACTTTTAAATTCTTCCTCATTCCTCTTCAGGTTTTCTTTAAGCTGCGTTAACTCCTTACGCATTGCATCTATTTCTGCCTTGGATCCTCGCTCCTTTTTTTCAAGTTTATCTTGTAAATCACTAGTCCATTTTTTTAATGTTTCAATTCTTTGCCCAGCTTCTGCAAGTTTCTGATTCACTTCTTTTTTTTCTGCTTCAGCACTTTTTAACTTATTGATTAATTCTTGGGTTACCTCTTCCGAGCATGATAATTTTTTTTGCAGATCTAATACTTGTTCTGAAAGCTGTTCTTGGTTTCCATGCATCTTCTTATTCAAGTGTTCTAAATGGTCAAACTTGTCCTCTAAATCAGATTTTCCTTCCTGCACATGATATAGTTCTTCTTGCGATTTCTTTAATTCACTTTTTAACTCCTCCTTTTTTGCATTAGCAACTCCCAGCTCTTGCCTTAGCTTTCCTTTTTCTTCATATACACTTTTAAGTTCTTGTGCTTTCCCTTGTAGCTCTGCTAACGCGCTTGCTAACTCTTCATCTTTTTGTGCCAGTTCAGTTTGCAATTTTGTGTTTTTTTGCTCTTCTTTTCCAAACCTGTTTTGTAAATCAGTTATTTGTTGTGAAGCAACTTCTGGTTGAGTTTCAGTGTGCTGTAAATTGACTTCTGTTTGAATTAATGCATTGCTATTAATAGAAGGAGAAGAAGGAAGGCTATTGTCATCATCAACTTTAGGGTCTGGACCTTTCGATTCCCCCCCTGGTTCCTTATCTTGATAGGCCACTATAGATTCATTTTGAAAATTATTATTAGCAGTAGGTACAACATCAGCAGCCTTACCCTTTTCTAGTGATTTCATTACAGCATCATGTAAGACGAGGCCTTGAATATATAATTCATCATTTTGCTTTATTAATTCTAGGATCTCCTCCGATGACACAAAATCTTCACCATCAAATTTTAGTACTTCAGTTATGCCGCTACTACTCACATTCATAATCATGGTACACATTCTGGATCCATTCTCTACAGGCCAAGTGCTTGTCATTTCATAATATGCGCCTTCTTTAAATTCATAATATCTTTTCTTATCTTCTTGATGAGCGTATATTTCATGTTTTTTATTGCAATAGATATTCAATTCTTTAATATCTTTCTCTTGCTGTAAAATGTCACTAATTCTTGTTGGCCCACTTCTATTGTAATTAATAAGGTTAACATTCAAAACTCTATGAGCGTTATCGGTTTCTGTGTAATAAGCTTGAAGCTCTACGTCTTTCCTCTCAAAATATTTACTTGCAGCTTTTTTTCCCTGCTCTGCCAACTCTAGGCATTTATTTATATCTTCCTTAAAGCTCTTATTAGCAGACTCTGTTACTACTTTATCTATGTACGTTTGTTTAAAATCTCTATCGTTTATTAGGTCATAAAAACTCCACTCATCCCTATAAGCCTTTTGTATAGCAGTGAAGTCACTTTCTTCTTTCAAAAGTACTAAGAAGCCTACCTTGTCTTCTAGATCTTTTAGTTTAAAACCTGTTATTATCTTCTCTAATTGAGAATCAAATTCTTTATTGGCAAAATTTTCAGCAAGATTATTTAAATTTCTTAATTCTTTGCATAATTTATCATTTTCTGCAATTGAGCGGCAGAACTTTATTGTAGCAGAGTCCTTAGTGGAAGGATTTTCTTTTTCCACTTCATCGATACGGTCCTTGAGGGATGCAAAACGTAGTGTAAGCCGTGACGAATATAGATCGCGTTCATAAGATGCCAACAAGCGATTTATTGCACTCCAAGCACATGATGCGATTGATCTAATACCAGAATCCTCTCCTGCCTCTGCTGCTTTGTCTCCCTTAGTCAAACCTCCAATCATAACACACCTCCTTTGACTATATTTATATTATACTAATTAACATATATTCAAAAAAATCAAACCACGTTCTACACTAACTTTTATTATTAACTTAATTGTGTTGAAAATAACTGCAAGTGTTAAACTTAAGCTTTTGTCTTTCATTGTACACTACTCACTATAAGTTTATAATATATCTTATATAATAGACTTAGTATTTTGAGTTATGCAAGTATTTTTTTTATTGGATAAAAGTTAAAAGACGTTTTCAGAAATCTTTAAGCTCGATAACATCCTCTCTTTTTGGACTAGTTGAAATTAGATGAATTGGTACACCTATTAATTTTTCTAATTTGTCTATATATTTTATTAAATTGATAGGCAATGCTTCAATCGACCTTTTACCTTGAGTATTTTCTTTCCAGCCAGGAAACTCTTCATATATTGGCTCTAATTCCTCCTGTATTGAATGCGATGCGGGTAAATAATCATACATTTTCCCGCTATACTTGTAACCAGTGCATATTTTAATTGTATCAAAAGAATCAAGCACATCTAATTTGGTTAATACAATGCTTGAAACTCCAGAAAGTTGCACAGCCTGGCGCACTAAAACTGCGTCAAACCATCCGCAGCGCCTTCTTCTATTGCTCACTGTTCCAAGCTCCTTGCCTATAGTAAATAAGCTATCTCCAATCTCGTTCTTTTGCTCAGTAGGGAATGGACCATTGCCCACTCTTGTTGTATAAGCTTTTACCACACCAATAATGTAAGCATTGGAGGCTAATCCTGAGCCTGTTATTGCTTGCGACGCTACAGTATTACTTGAAGTAACAAAAGGGTAAGTTCCGTGGTCGATATCTAAAAATGTGCCTTGGGCGCCTTCAAATATTATTTTCTTACCTTCTTTCACAAAGTCATTTAATATCCTCCACACAGGTTTTTTATATGAAAGAATTTTTTTTGAAATCCCTTGAATTTCTTTTAATATTTCTTCTTTTTTAACCACCTGGTAGTTAAGGCCTTTTCTGATAGCATTGTGGTAATTCAGAAGAGTATCCACTCTTTTATTGAGCTCATCTGCGTTTTCTAAATCACAAAGGCGTATAGCTCTCCTTCCAACTTTATCTTCATAACATGGCCCTATCCCTTTGTTTGTTGTACCAATTTTGTGATTTCCGTTTAAATCTTCAAATAGCTTTTCCTTGTCCTTATGTACGCTAAGTATTAATGGACAGCTCTCGGATACCATCAAGTTGTTATAGTTTACGTCCACTCCTTTAACTTTCAATGACTCTATTTCTGAGATTAGAGCATGTGAATCAAGAGCAACACCGTTTCCTATGATGGATATTTTGCCCGTTCTCAAAACAGCAGAGGGCAGTAAATTTAATTTATAAACCTCATCATCTATTACTATAGTGTGCCCTGCATTATTTCCTCCCTGAAATCTCACAACTACATCTGCATTCCCAGAAAGATAATCTACTATTTTACCCTTGCCTTCGTCACCCCATTGCAGACCAACAATTACAATGTTATTCATCATTATTTTCTAAATTAATACATAAATATTAATGCAGTACGCTACAAATGGAAAGAGAAATCTGCGCCTTTCCTGCACCTCTTAAATAAAGAAATATACTGTCGATTTTCTTAATATATTACCAAATTATTCATCATTATATGATATAACTTACAGCATATTTACAGTAAGGTGTTATTTATGAAAGAGGCAAAAGGAAAAAATAATAAGAGTCCAGTAGTTAGATTAAAGGCCACAGCTAAAGAGTTCAATTTTAGTAAATTAAGAGCAGGTCAAGATAATGAATTAGCAAATTCTGGTGAAACAATGTTCTTAGATTTTCAAAGGATGAATTTTATTATTAACGGAAAAGAAATAGATAAAAATCTTATTATTGCATTTAAGGAAGGAGCTAAGCACCGCAAAAGCGAACTTTTTAATAGTGATGATATATATAATGACGAAATATTTAACAAAAAAGGAACAAGAGAAATAGATACGGATCATGGCAAAGCTTTTGTTGCTTCAGTACTCGAAGATATTGAGAAAGAGCTTGTAAGTAATGCATTGGGTGAGCTATGGAAAAATCACTGTGAAAATCCCAAAACTGCCAATCATCAAAAAACCGATTCATATAAGAAAGAATTTGAAGAATTTTACAATGCTGGCCAACATCTATTACCAACAGAGAAAGATGAAAACAAAGACTACCGTTCCTTTGCAAAAGAAGTTTTCAAGAAAATGTTCAGATACGCTGGGGCAGAAGTTCCAAGTAATGCTATTTTAGAAGAGCTAGTCACCAATTGTAATCAAGCAGGGTATGAGGCTGCTCCATTTATACAAACCCAACTTGCACTTGGACAGTCGTTCATAGTAGAAAATCCTAAAAAAGTAATAAATATTGATTGTGCTAACCAAAATAATGTAAGAATTAGATCTGACATGAGGCTACCAATACTCTCTGTTAAAAATCAAGTTATGCATGGTGATAAGATATGTGATCTGTCTAACTCATTAGAATTTACACTTGAGTCTCAAGATGGTAAAGACTTTGTAACATACAGAGATGGTAAATTGTCACTTACTATTCCTAAAGAGTTAAAAAATTATAAAGATAATGGCAAGAGCTTGTTTGACATTATTAAAGAATATTTTCAGAAATTCTGTGCAAAATTAGGATTTAAACCTGAGACAAAAATACAAATAGAGCATAGCTTAGGTACTCAAAGTAACTATTTAGATGGTACAATATCTACTACAGGATCGGATGCAAATAAAGAGTTTATCAATCTTTTAAGCGAAAATCTCAGAGGGAGGTTATTGGAATCAGGAGTTGCTTTAGGAAATGAAGATGTTGATGGTATTGTTGAAGTCAGAGTATCTACAGTTATGGATCTGTTGAGTAATTATGCTAAATTGGAAGATAATAAAGAAAATAGAGAGTTATTAACAAGTGAAGTAGCAGATAATTTAGGGCTTTCCACTCAAGATAAAACAGCATCAGAAGTATTGAAAGAATTTGATGATGAAATAATAAAGTTAATGCATACAGAAGGTATAAAGAATAACATAGGTCAACATATAATGGAATTAGGATCTTTACCTTCTTTGATAAAAGGTCAGGTTAATCATAATCAAGTGCAGTCTGTTGTAAATACTTTTATTAAGTTAATTATTGAAGGGAAAAGCGAAGTATACAAAGAAAAAAATGCAATTAATGCAATTCATCAGAAGATAGATAAGGCAATTGTTCAGCAAGAAAAAAGAGCAACCAACAAACAAGATATAGAAAATGATAAATGGACAGATAGAATCAAAAAACAGAAATTATCTGTGGAATCACATGAACATTTACTTTAAAGATACTGGTAGGCTCCTTGAATATTTTAGAGTTCATGGTTGCAACGGTTGCTATTTTACAATGCACCTAATCGTAAAAACTACGTGCCGTTGCATCATATGTTTCAAGAACGTTGGTAAAATGTTCAAGTTGATCTCGATTCAATACCTGATCTATTCTAGTTAGTTGGTCATTGCTGCTTTTAAAATTAGTTAGATCACATAACATAGCACGTTCTTCAGTTTCAGCAGGCAAGTATTTAAAGTGACCAAAGATATTTTGCCTAATTTTCTCTAGCATATTTACCTGTATATTTACAAAGCTACCTAATACCGCACACTAATTTCTCTCTTTATCTTATATAAATTAATTAAGTAAAGCGAATACAGTATCCACACTACTAAAAAAAATGTGGCACAAAACATAAACATTACAATGAGTGGAAACAGCAAAGAACTTTCTATTGCTACTCCACCTCTTCTCAAAATGCTTGCTGGCTGATGGAGAGTAGACCATAAATTCACAGAAAATTTTACTACGGGAATATTTATAGCACTAAAAATGGCAAATACTGCTGCTGATTTTTCTGCCCTCGCTTCATTATCAAAAGCGCTCCACAATGAAAGGTAGCCAACATATAGGAAAAATAAAATTAGCATTGAAGTAAGCCTTGCATCCCATACCCACCAAGTGCCCCAGGTTCCTTTTCCCCAGATGCTACCTGTGATTAAGCATATTGCAGAAAAGACTGTCCCTGCAGGAGCAGCAGCATGTGCCAAGACACTAGCAATGCTATTGTTCCACACCAATGAAATGAAACTAAGTGATGCAATGAGTCCATATATTCCAAGAGCAAGCCATGCAGAAGGCACATGAATGTACATAATTCGTACAATTTCTCCTTGTTTATAATCTTCTGGGGAGAAGAATAACGCTAAAAACATTCCAATTAAAAAACATGCGAAACAAATAATCCCAATCCAAGGTAGTGCTTTTTTAGAAAAAGAAGTGAAATTTGTAGGCTTTAATAAAAACATTCGTTTTGAGAATAATTGTGTTAAGAATTTACCAATTAGTTTGAGTTTTATCAACAAGATAGTTTTTCTGCATTGACATAGATTAACAAATTAGCACAATTTCAGTAGCCGATTGCTTGCTATTATTTTTAGTATAACACTATATAAAACATGACCCTTAAAAAGCTTAATTTACACTTAGTATCAGATTCAAGTGGTGAAACTGTTATATCAGTTGCAAAATCAGCCCTGAAACACTTTCGTTCTATAGAAACGATCGAATATGTTTGGTCTTTTGTAAAAGGAGAAGAGCAGATTGACAAAATTCTGGAGGAAATTAATAGGAAAAGTGATGAGCATAATTTTGTTATATGCACTATTACTGATGATGAGCTAAGAAAATATCTAAAAGATAACTGTATAAAGTTGAAAATTCCCTATAGAGCAATATTATCACATATTATTAGAGAAATTTCGTCCTATCTTGAAATTGAAAAAGACGAAAAGCTTGACTTGCATACTGAGATAAATAACGAATATTTTCAGCGCATTGAGGCAATAAACTACACTATTAATCATGATGATGGGCAAAATATTCAAGATATTGATAAAGCAGATATAATTTTGGTTGGAGTTTCACGTACATCAAAATCTCCCACCAGTACGTATTTAGCTTATCGAGGCTATAAGGTTGCAAATATTCCTTTTGTTAGTGGAGTACCCTTTTATGTCGACTTGGCAAAATTAAAAAATAAACTAACGATAGGGGTAACAATAGACGTAAGTAGGTTAATAGAAATACGCAAAAATAGACTTACTTCAATTAACAACGAAGATAATAATATATATGCTAACCCTGAGAAAGTAGAAAAGGAAATTAAAGAAGCAGAGGAACTATTTAAGCAGAATAACTGGCCAATTATTGATGTCACGCAAAAGTCAATCGAAGAAGTATCAGCAACAATTATACAGTATTTTAATAAAATGTGAAAAATTTATCAATTGACTAACTCTCTGTAAGTGATCATAATGTAAGGTAATTTAATTCTTACTATAGATATGAAAGTCAAAGGGTCGCTAAAATCTCATCGTAACAGAGATAAAAATTGTAAAGTTGTGAAAAGGGGTGGTAAGATTTACATTATAAACAAGGTAAAGCCAAGGTGTAAAGCGCGTCAAGGTTCTTAGCTTTTTGTTCACCTTTTCATGTTATACATTTCTTATATGTGAAAGTACGGTGTTTATACCTAAAAAGAAGCAAAAGTTACTGTGTTTAAGTGCAGCCTTATTCATTTCTTCTCTTACATTATATTTTAGCATTAGCACAATTACAGGTAAACGTGGCTTATTGACGTTAATCGACTTAAAAAAAGAGATTGAGTACAATAAGCTTTTGCTAAAGGATGTCTCTTCTGAAAAGGAAAAGTTGGACAATAAAGTATTTGGCTTATATGAAAAAAGCTTAGATTTAGATCTGCTTGATGAGCAAGCAAAAAATGCTTTAGGTTATGTGAACCCTAATGAACTTATGGTTGTTCTTGACATGGAATAGCAGTAGACTTCTTGCGTTACCTCCTGTCATTCAAGCCCCTTTCTTGTCATCCCAGTGCCCCTATGATGTCATTCCAGTGCTTGACACTGGAATGACATCATTATAGAGTGAACCAGTGTCAGCTACTTTCATGACACCATTCTTTTTTCTGGATTCCAGTGCCAGTTACTTTCATGACACCATCATAAAGTGAAACTAGATTCCAGCGTCACGCGCTGGAATGACAAAAAAGAGTAGGTTTTTTATGTGATTATGCAAGAAGCTAGTGTAAATTTAAGTTTTATCTACCGCTTGATCAAAAAAGAATAAGTTTAGTAAAAAATAATGATATTATTAGTGGAACATAAAATAGTCCCACTGCAGTACTAATTAGAAGCAACAGAGTAGCTTTATCTGGTTGATAATTCAAAATATTAGCAAGTATTATACTGGACCCAGAAACTGGAATAATAGCCAGCAACATCAGTGCTTTATATATACTCTCGTCGTATACACCTATAACATGTTTGTCTAGAAGGACAATTCCTAAAACAAACAGTGGCCAGAATACGTACTTTGCTGTAATAGTGATCAAAGCAAGCTTCCAATCCACTTTAAAGCTTGTAATATTTGCAATGCTCACTCCAAGTAGCATCATCCCTAATGTGACAAATGTACTTCTAATATTCATCATAACATCTGTTAAAAAAGTAGGTATTTGTATATCATATATACTTAAAAAGAAGCCCAGAACCATCGTATAAAGCGAAGGAAGTTCGAACAACTTTAATATGCATTCTTTTGCGGTATAAATACCATTTGCAGCTATGTAAAATCCTAAGCTATTTTCAAACAACGCCATTCCTATATAACAAACAACATATACAGATACTGAATCTTCATCAAACAAAGCCATGGCAATCGGCAGGCCAAAATAACCCATACTTGTGCTGCCCGAGCTAAACGCTAATATGTTTCTCGTGTTATCCTTAAATAAAAAAGAAGAAAGATAATACACTGATAAGGACATAGTGCTACCTATAAACCATATCAAAATCGGCAGAGAAATTACTTTTAAATTAACTTCTGTATGAGAGACTCCATATAAAATCACTATTGGATTAGCTATATAAAAGAGTATTTGAGATATAGTGTTTCTGTCAATTTTAAGACATTTTCCTGATAAATAACCAATAAATATTGTAATATAAATAGGTAGTATTTTTAGGAAAAGAGTAAGGAACATACTAGCCTATTGTGATACTTTTGACTGATAAAGTGATATTAGATCTTAAGGTATTATAAAAGTAAACAAAATTTATTTTCCAATTTATCCAGCTCATAGTTAATTAAAAAAGATTCACTTAGTGTCAAAATTTGTTTTTACATAAGACTTAAGAATGACATTTTTATGATAAAATTATGTTAAGTTTCTATAAAGCTCCTTGCATATTTTTGAATAATGATGAAAAATTAAACTGCTTGTGGTAATTTAGACGGACTGTTGAAAAAGTAAGAGGAAATAAGTAAAGTTAGGACAGAGAGTAAGGGCTTTAACATAGTTGTCATATTTTGCTTTAATTAACCCTAGTGTCCAATTTACCCACCATAGCTTCACATGAGGTGTTTCTAACCATTTTAATAACAGTAAAAAATGTTCTTCTTTCAACGCTTTAAATGTGATATTTTTATTCATTAATTAAAAATTTCAAATGTTACTACCCTTTCTATTAATCCTGTCTCTAATTGCTAAGTTCATTGAAATTGACATTTCCGTACCTAGTTTTCCTGATATGGTGCACTATTTTAACATATCAGAAGGCACAATTCAATTAACTATTGCTTATAATTTCCTAGGCTTTTGCATAGGAGGGTTGTTTTTTGGTCCATTGTCTGAATGCTATGGCAGAAGAAGGATTATGATCATAGGTAACACTTTGTTATTAATCGGCGCTGTTGGTTGTGTTTTTGCACCGTCGATTTTTTTGCTTTTAATTTCTCGCTTTGTTCAGGGCATTGGTGTTAGCACATCTGTAGTTGTGTTTGCAATCGTTGCAGACAGCTACAAAGGCGACGAAGCGGTGAAATTTATTGGAATCATGAATTCTGTTCTTACAGTTGTCATGGCAATTGCGCCAGTGTTAGGCAGTTTCATTAATGAAATTGTAGGATGGCGTGGTAATTATGCAACTGTTGCAATACTTTGTTTGATCTCTTGGGTTTTGCTGCTTTTTCTGTTACCAGAAACAAAAAAGGATCGCGATGCTTTCAGTTTGAAAAAAATAATGAAAGATTACAGAAAACTACTATCTAGTCCGAGGTTTGTTACGTTGTCTTTAATGTCAAGCCTCTTTTCTGCCGCTTATATGTCATTCATCACTTGTGGACCTTTTCTGTATATGAAGACTTTTGGTCTATCTAGCACTATTTATGCACTACATCAAGGTGCAATAGTTGGGTGCTTCTCACTAATTAGTCTATTTGCTGGCAAAATCTTACAGAAACTTGGAGCAATATGGTGTGTAATTTCTGGTACGAGCGTGGGTGCTATTGGGTCTCTATTGCTTGTAATATTCAGTATAATTGTACCCCACTCTTTCTACTTAGTAACACTGTCTATGATTATTTTTTCTATCGGTTATGCAATTTGCCAGCCAGTGATTTTTAATGCATCAATAAATGTTTTCCCTGAAATTAAAGGCACAGCTTCTTCTGCAGTCTCGTTCATTAGAGCTTTTATCATGGCTATTTTTATCGGCTTAACAAGCTACGTTTACAACGGTCAAGCAATTAGTGTAGCTGTTCTTGTTCTATCCGCGATAGTACTAGAACTTGTTTTTACTGCCTGTTTATTGTTTTTAAAAGATCCGGTATAATTAATGATCTTTTTACAGATGTGAGCGATTAACTTTCCCCGGCCAATCTTTCTGCTTCATTACGTGAAATTAATGCCTCAATAAATTCATCTAGTTCACCTTCTTTTATAATCTGCTCTAGCCGATGTGAAGTTAGATTAATTCTGTGGTCTGTTATTCTTGATTGTGGAAAATTATATGTTCTTATGCGCTCGGAACGATCACCAGAGCCAATCTGACTTTTTCTCATTGTTGACCTTTCCATTTCTTTTTTTTGTCTTTCAATTTCGTATAGCCTTGCCCTCAATACTTTAAGCGCTTTAGCTTTATTTTTGTGCTGCGATTTTTCATCTTGCTGTATTACAATTATCCCTGTTGGCAAGTGGGTGACCCTTACTGCGCTGTCAGTTGTATTCACTGATTGCCCTCCAGGACCACTGGATCTATAAACATCTATTCGTAAGTCTTTTTCTTCTATTTTAAAGTCAACTTCTTCTACTTCAGGTAATATCGCAACAGTAGCGGCAGAGGTATGTAACCTTCCTGAGGATTCAGTTTCTGGCACTCTCTGTACTCTGTGTGCTCCTGATTCAAATTTCAACCTTGCAAAAACTTCTGTTCCATTAATGAGTGCAGAAGCTTCCTTATAGCCACCTATACCTGTATTAGAAATGCTTATTGGCTCGAACTTCCAATTTCTTCTTTCTGCATATTTTTGATACATACGAAATAACATTGCTGCAAATAATGCTGCTTCTTCTCCTCCTGTACCTGCTCTAATTTCTAATATTGCATTTCTTGAGTCATCTTCATCTTTAGGCAATAATGCTAACTTTAGTTTTGCTTTTACTTTTGGTAATAATACCTTGTGCTTTTCGAAAAATTCTTCTTTTGCTAACTCTTTTATATCACCTTCGCTGTTTTCATCCTTCATTATTTCTTCTAAATCTGAAATTTCCTCTTTCAGCGTGTTATATTCATCAATTATCTTGATTATTGGCCTGAGCTCAGAGTATTCCTTTGAAAGGGTAATGAATCCTTTTTGACTTAAATTGGTAAGGTTTTCCAAGTTCCTTTCTATATCATTAAATTTTTTCTTTAAGTCTTGTAAATTATTCTCTATATTCATATAGCACAGATCTAGTATTTTAACTAAGTAATATATACTGAAATAAAAAATTTCTTATATCAAGCAATAACACTATAATATATCTACTACCTTCTACTTGAATATAATGGCAAGACAGATAACATCAAGCTGCAATTTCATATTTGGAGCTTCGGACATGAAATCATTACCAGATGAGTCGGCTCCAGAGATTGCGTTTGCTGGTAGATCAAATGTAGGAAAATCCAGTCTGATCAACTTACTGATAAACAGCAAAAAAGCTGCCAGAGTTTCCTCTAAACCTGGATGTACTAGACAAATAAATTTTTACTCTATGTACAATGATAAATTCAGACTTGTTGACCTACCAGGGTATGGTTATTCTCATGCAGGTAAGGAGGAAATTATACAATATTTAAACTTAATTGAGTATTATCTAATTCAAAGAAAAAATCTAAGAAGAGTGTTTGTGTTGATAGATAGCAAGGTAGGATTAAAAGAAATAGACAAAGACTTCATTTATTGGTTAATATATAATAATATTAACTTTAACGTTGTGCTAACAAAAATAGATAAAGTGAGTCAAAAAAGCCTAGATGCCATTCTAGAAGATACTCAAAAATGGATTAATAATGAGAATGTGTCAATTCATCAAATAAGCATCCGTATTAAGCATAAAATAATCAAGGTAAGAGATGAGTTTTTCAAGTTTACAAGATAAAAAAATGAAAAGTAGTGAATTTTTAAAGGGTGAAGTATCATTTGAACAAAAAGCAGAAATATTACTTGAAGTGCTGTCTAGCATACCTAGCTTTGTGGGTGAAACTTTTGTCATTAAATGTGGCAGCGTAACGATCTCAGATGAAACACTATTCTATACTTTTGTGCATAATGTTGTCTTATTAAAGCAGCTTGGTATAAATCCGGTGATAGTTCATGACGGAGAATATGAAATTAACTCAGTGTTAAAAATGCTGGGTATGGACAGTAAGTTTGTGAATGGTATCAGACTTACAGACAAAGACACTATGAAAATCATTGAAATGGCACTGTGTGGTTCAGTTAATAAAAAAATTGTTCAGCATATAAATTCTGCTGGTGGTTCAGCTATTGGATTATGTGGAAAAGACGGCAACTTAATAAAAGCTGAAAAGATAAGCGCTATGCTTAAGGAAGACAGATCAAATAACATCGAAAAAATACTAGACATGGGATTCATCGGTAGGCCCACTGAAATCAATCCTGATATATTATTTTTTATTGAAGAATCAGATTTTATACCAGTTATTGCACCAATTGGTCATGGAAAAAATGGGGAAACATATCATATTGATGCCGATAGCACTGCAAGCACAATTGCAATTGCAGTTTCTGCATCTAAAATGATAACCTTTAGCGATACAGGTGAAGAAATAGATAAAATTGGTGGCAGGAAGATATCTGTTAAAAATTTAAATGCATCGATTGATTGTGGCAAAATTCAAGGAGAAAAATTTATTGGAAGGCTTATGGCATATACTAAAATGGTAGAGGAATGTGCTGGAGTTGTTCACATAGTTGATGGTAGAATACCTAACATTATGCTTGATTTATTTACTGAGAATAATTCAAGCATATCAATTGTGAGTGATTTATAACTAGACAACTACACGAATAGACTTCTTGCATAACCATATGACGAACTTTTCTTGGGAATAGAAACGAAAAAACTTACTTGACAAACTCCGCCAGCTCCCTTATTATGGCAGTAAGGGTATTTATGACTCAAAACTTGTTTTTGACCTGCAGGCTCAATGACAAAATTCAGTAAAAAAATTAGGGTATTTTTTGGCGGATTACATAAAATTATAGCGGCTGCATGTCTTTTAAATTTTTTCTACATTCAGCCAAAACGCGCTTAAACTAAGCGTCAGCACATTATTACAGCGCCACTTACAGTAATATAGAGTCAAAACTCGCACCACGGGAGTTCTTTGCCTTTTTTTTCATTTGGTAAATTTCTTAATGTTTGTAGCTAAAAGAGCCCAAGAGAGGTGTCATCCCGCTGCTTGTTAGCGGGATCTATGTTAAGAGATACCGCGAATGAATCGCGGTATGACGTAGGACTGCTGTCATCCCAGTGCCCAAGCAACAAGGACAACATTGCAAATTTAGAGTTCAAGAGGGTTATTCCTCGAGAACTACTGCGTCAGAAAGCTGGCGTTGAATTTGTATATAATGTTGATCTTGGAGGTTTTTATGAATAATAGTGAGAGAAAAGAGAAATTAGAAACTCGTATTCTATCAAGCAGAGGTAGGTCTTTGCTTGACCATGAGCTACTGGAACGTAATCTATCTGCATACACAGAAGGAAGAGAAGTTGCCAAAAAGCTAATGGAGCTCTTTAGTAGTTTAGGAAGGGTAATTAATGCTGATCTTCACGAGCTAAAAAATGTTACAGGAATGAACGATGGAGCAATAGCAAATATCTTTTGCCTGAAAGAGATTTTCGATAGGATATTGAAAGGTAAGTTAAAAAAGCTGTCGATTCTTGATAATAGAGAAGAGCTACTAAAATACTTTAAAGCAGCAATAGGACAGTCAAGAAAGGAAAGCTTACGAGTGGTATACTTAGATCGAAGTGGTCATTTAATATATGAGTATGTTCAAGACTGTGGAACTATAGATAGAGTGCCTCTATATGTGAGGGAAATAATAAAACAGGGATTACTGATTGACGCAGCATCTGTTGCAATTTCACACAATCATCCAAGTGGAGATATAGAACCTTCAAAGGAGGATGAGGATAACACACTTACATTAGCTGCAACCTGTGAAAATGTAGGAATGAAATTAATAGATCATATAATCGTAACACAGAAAAGCCACTTTAGTTTTTATGACAGTGGTTTATTGTAATCTGTAGACCGGAAGGAAAGTTCTCCAACTTTCCTTCTTTTTTTCACTTTATAAATTAAAAAATTCAATATAAGCTTGAACAGCTAAAATTAGTAATGAAAGGTGGAATTAGGCAAAAAAATAAAAGAGCTTAGGTTATACTGTGGTTTAACACAAACTGAGTTAGGAAAAAGAATAGGTGTTTCATATAGGCAGATACAAAGGTACGAAAATGGTTCAAACCACATTTTGGCTAGTAGACTATACGACTTAGCAAAAGCTCTATCGATTAATGTGGCTGATTTTTTTACTGATGTGCATGACGACTCACATGAAGCTTATGATGAGGAGATATTAAAATTAGTCAAAGGATACAATGAAATTAAGAGCAAAAGGTTACGTAGTGTAGTTTATATATTGGTAAAATCTTTTTCTCAAAGTATATTATCTGATACGTAAAATGACCATACAACATCCTATCGATAAGCAAATAGGTGAAAGAATAAGGAAAAGAAGGCTAATATGTGGTTTTAGCCAAAGGGACTTAGGAAAAAAGCTTGGAATTTCATTTCAGCATATACAAGGATATGAAACTGGAGAGGTAAGGCTTGTAGTTGATAGATTGTATAATTTGGCAGAAGCTTTGTCTGTTGATATGTCATATTTTTTTACCAAAGCCTCTGAAGACTTGCATGATAAGGCCTTCCGTAGCGATGTGGGCAGCGAAGAAATATCAAGATTAGTAAGAGAATATAGAAAAATTAAAGATGAAACATTGCGTGATATTGTGCATTCAGTGATAAAGGCTCTTGCTAACAAATAGTACAAATTTTAAAGTTCAGGTGTTTTTTATAATATAAAACACTTCTACAAGCAATACTAATTAAAGTAAATTATTTATGGTAAATTTGATTAAGTTTTAAAAACTACTTTACTTTGTAACAGTTAACCATTTATTTCTGATAGACAAGTGGCTATGTTTCACATAGCCACTTGTCTCCAATCAAGAACGTCCTACGGATGTCGTTTTGTTGTCTTTTAATTTATTCACCCAAGAAAAGGTCTCACTACTTTTAGAATTTTGGTCGCCCCACCTTCCACATCTAGTAAAACTGCCTTTTTCTACTGCTTCTTTAACAGACATTCCACCAAATAAACAACCCTTTCCTACGATTTCTCCTATTTCTTGCAACTCGTTCCACATTTCTTCATCTTCTACCTCAATTTGTACTTGATGATAGTCTGCTGTGTCATGATATACCATTAAATTTAGCTCTCCTAGGCTAGTATAAAATGTGACTGCAAAAGCACTGTTATCCGATATATCCACGTAGTCTCTTTCACCGCCTTTCCCAGTTTTGACTTCAACTTCACCATCACCTATTTTTATAATATTGCCACCAAGGTTTAAGTCTCCTTTACTTAAGCCCAAATTTTTTGCACCTTCTACAACTTTGGCAACATCAACTATGCAGCTATGTGAAAATTCCATATAGAAGGTCTTATTATCGATTTCTACATTTTCAACAGTTCCTTCTATAGTAGCGTTCTCTCCCACTTCCCTGAGTTTTGTGAGCCTACTATATATTTGTGGCTCAATTTTTTTTGCACCTTTTGATGAATTTCAGTCATTTTCTTATCAACTTGTACATTAAAATCTGCTCCATTTAATGCTAACTTGCTGATTATATCCTCTTGTTTATTCCCTTTGAATTCATCACGATACATCTTAAACATTGTAACGTTAGCGAAGCCAAAGCCATCTTCATTGGCAGCATTTATTCTTATTCCTAAGTCCAAAGCTTCATCGATAACTTTACTTAACTCGTTTATATTTTTAGCTGCAATAGCTTTTTCCAGGAATTCATTTAGTTTCATATTTTCATATTCACTTAGTCTTATCCTGCATAAAGCTGATCGAAATGGATTGAGCTCCTCAGGATATGTTAAGACAGGTAATTTACTAATCTTTTTATTCGCTGTTGGAGCAGCTTTTATAAAATTAGGTAATAACCCTTCTTTTGCTATTCGCTCTACCGCTTTTAACATTTTACTAGACAATTTTTTACCATTTATTTTTTTCATTGTAACCCTCACTTAATTTCATTACTATTCGATCATATCGTGATAAATATTATTTAATTGTCAATATTATACGACTTATTGATTTACTGTATGTTATAATAACAAGTTTTGCGGGCATTTACACTAGAAAAACACATCTTGTAAAAATTATTTCAATTTCAATAAAAGTTGGGTATTGTGATTGTAAAACTGAAAGAAATGGATCTCTTGTCTTACTCCACTGAAAAGTTGAAGAAGCATTGTCAGCTACTTGATAATGAAGAAAAAATAATTCTATATGAGCAGCTGCTAGACAAGGCTAAAGACATACTTGAAAATTCAAGAGATAATGTTTCTGAACTGAAAAAGATCAGTAAAGCTGCTGTAGCAATAGAGGAAACCACCGATAAGCAGTTACTAGAAAAGTTTAATGATGACCACCCGCTAAGAGAAGTGGACATTTTAATCTACTCTCCTCAGGGAAATACTGAATATCTATTCAGCATAGATAACTCGTCAGAGCTTTATGATTTAAAAGAAGATAAGGATAAAGCTCTTTATAATGCAGTAAAATCAAATGATGTTGAGCTTGTAAAAAAGCTGCTAATGATCCTTTTACCTATAGAAGTAGGTAATTTTGATGTAGAATACTTGGAAGAATTGAAAATATTGCTGTCAGGAATTCAAAAAGAATTGCAATTATCACAAGATATGAAAAATTATCTTGTGAAGACGATAAAGTTCTATAGTTTTTTATGTAGTAATTTTAGCTTATTAGTTGCAAATCCTACTGATGTAAAAGCTATGATCAATCTATTTGCTACTCAACCAAATATTGATTACCAAATAGATAAGCTTCTGCTTTCTTTTATTGTGAGAGATGTTGAGGAAAAAAAGCTAAATTCTGAAATCAAACACATGATAGAGCTTCTTGAGCAGCATGAAAGATTTGCTGAGCTCGAATATAAGGTTAGAAGATTAAGATCAGAGTTTGCATGTGGCAAAAGCAGATATTCGGCTGAAGTAATACGAAATAGCATTGCAGAACGAGAAAAAGAGATGAGGGAAATTGAGAAAAAATACGTAAGGCCAAACGATTTAATTAGCGAGAGGCAGAAATTATTAAAGCAATTACTTTGCTAGCTTTTTTTCCACTTCATAAAATTTGTTGTAAATTTGAATAAGAGGTGAAAAGTGCAATTAGGTAAAAAAATAAAACAACTTAGGTTAGATCGTGCTTTGACACAGACCGAATTGGGAAAGAGAATAGGTGTTTCGTATAGACAGATACAAAAGTACGAAAATGGTTCAAATTGTGTTTTGGCCAGTAGATTATATGATTTAGCAAAAGCACTATCGATAGATGTTGCTAACTTTTTTACTGATATGCATACTGACTCACATGAAGCTTATGATGAAGAAATACTAAAGTTAATCAAAGAATATAACGAAATTAAGAGCAAAAGGTTACGTAGTGCAGTTTATATATTGGTAAAATCTTTTTCTCAAAGTGATAATACATAGTTAATATTATCTGATACGTAAAATGACTATACAACATCCTATCGATAAACAAATAGGGGAAAGAATAAGGAAAAGAAGGCTAATGTGTGGTTTTAGTCAAAGAGACTTAGGAAAAAAGCTTGAAATTTCATTTCAGCATGTACAAGGATATGAAAGCGGAGAGATTAGGCTTGTAGTTGATAGGTTATATAAATTAGCAGAAGTACTATCGGTTGATATGTCGTATTTTTTTACCAAAGCCTCTGAAGACTTACATGATAAGGCCTTCCATAGCGATGTAGGCAGCGAAGAAATATCAAGGCTAGTGAGGGAATATAGAAAAATTGAGGATGAAACTCTGCGTGACATTGTTCATCTAGTGATTAAGGCTCTTGCTAATACAGGCTTTAAAGCATAAATTCTCTCCTTGAATTGTTGAAGAAAACTTAAACTTTCATTTTCTTCATCATTTCGCTTTTCTTTCACTTTGATTCGTGTAGTTATACCCTACACAAAGTATAATGTTTTAAAAATAAAAACCTGCACCATAAAATATTGAGATTTAGAATATTAACTTATAAAGTCTTTTCGGCAGTTTTAGTGAGGGTTTATTAGCAAGGATGTTGGAGGTTAGAAATGACTATATCTGAAGGTGTAATACAGCGTATAAGGCATAATGATAAGAACGCGATAGGGGGATGATTTTTTGGTCAAGGTGGCTGTGCACCATCCAGCTAAGTTTGATAGCTTAGAAGTAACAAAATTTTTAGTAAATAATAAAGGTGTAAGTTTTAACGCTAAAACTAATGACGAAAACAAGCCTATTCATATTGCAGCTGATTTTTGAAATATCGATATTGTAAAATTTTCTCTTAATAAGGGAGTAGAAGTTGGTACAAAAGGTAAAAACAATTGGACTCCTTTGCATTATGCTACCAATAAAGGATATCTAGGAATTGTAAAGCTTCTAATAGAAAAGCAACAACAAGAATCATTTATTAATAATTCTAAAACTACAGATCAGTCTACTATGCTGCCAAGGAAGGACATTTACCATCTGTAGAATTTCTCATAGAAAAAGGAGCAAGAATTGATATTAAAAATTCCAATAATAGATCACCATTGGAACTTGCAAATGATGGAGGACATGAAGAAGTTGAAAATTTACTAAGAAATGAATTACTTCTTGATGCTGTCAAGAGAAAAGACCGCAGTGGAGTAGAAGCTCAACTTGATAAAGGGGCTAATGTTAATTATGTACGTCGAGAAGATGGCTGTGCACCATGCTGTCAGTTATAACCATGAAAATCTTGAGTTTGTGAAGTTCTTAGTAGGGAAAGAAAAGGTGAAATTATTTAGCACCAAAAATTAAAGAAGATGTAATAAATGGGAGACAGCCAAGAGGCTTAAAATTAGCTGATTTGAGAGAAATACCGATGTTGAGGAGTGAAACAGGTGGAAAAATTCTACGGTCTTAATTTACAAAAGCAACAGTATGTGCTAGAAGGAGCTGCTACAAAGGGTCATGCCAAAAGATGTTGAGGAAGTCAAATTTGATATAAATCAATGTTGCAGAAGCTGACACTCAATTATGTGAAAATATCAGTGTAGATAGTAAATATCTTAGCATAATTAGTTTGGATGCAAAAGCGGTAAAAAATGCCTCCTATGTTCTCCCTTTAGCTGAAATAAAGACATAGACCCGCTGCAAAAGGAAAGTTGCTGTTTTTATCATTTTTGTTTTGCAGCAGGTCTTTTATTGGAAGATCATTCAGCTCCAGGAATTGCATTTAGCCTTAAAAATTTTGTCAGAATTTCTTATGCAACCTTACAGAAACAATTAAAAATAAAGTACAACAGTATTATTAAAGCGTGTAAAATGCTAATACCAATTCTCATTGTTGGTCAGTCAAATAGGAGACATTGCAGAGTTGTTTAATTGTGGAGCTGGCAAGAGAAGTAATAAATTTGCACAAAGCACCCTCAAGCAGAGCAATTGTATCGTATATTTTATTGCGCAAAATGTTCTGTTTTATGTATAACCAAAGCCTCTCAACAGGATTAAGTTCAGGTGAATATGGAGGTAGGTATATAATCTCAATATTTTTAGCTACCTTTAAATTTTTTGACTTATGCCAACTAGCACAGTCCATAACAAGAACAGCTTCTCTTGTCCCTAGATATTGCGACATTTGCTCAAGAAATACATTCATGCAATCAGTGTTAACATTTGGTGCAAATAAGCTAAAACTCTCTCCATTTTTAGGATTAACTGCACTGTAGAGATAAAAATTATGCCTACCTAATTTTATTTTAACCCGAGTCCTAGTGCCTTTTTTAAACCATCCATGCCCAACTTTCGAATGTGTGCCAAACCTTGATTCATCAAAGAAAAATAGCTCTTTTTCTGGATACTTGCCAATAACTTCATTGAGATTTTTTTTTGAATTCCTCTTGTTTACTTTTATCTTGTACGTTGTGTACTGGTCTTGGTGTAATATATGAAAATTTCATCTTTTGCATATGGCAGTGTACTGTAGATTTGCTGATATTTAATCCGAACTTTTCCTGGATTCTTATTCTCATTTCTTTAATGGTAATATTAGGATTTTCTTCTATACATGCTTCAATTTGCTGTATTTGAGCCTGATTTAATTTAGTTTTTCTACCGCGTGATGGAGGAGCAAACAGTTTTTCTTCTCTGCCAAATTTCAAGAGTTTTATCCACGAAGTTAGTGCGCTTCTTGAAATGCAATATATTTTTGCTACAGCCGTTATACTATGCTTTTTTGCCGCAATTACAGCATTTAGTTTTTTTGAAACATATGCATTGTTCCTTACTTTCTTCAGCATTTCTTTTGCTGATTCTACTACTTTTTCATCCAATAATTTTGATCTTAATGCCATTTAAACCTCGCTACTTCACTTACTTTAGTATGGCTTTTTTTCCATTATTGTCTATCCGTTCTTTGTATAGTGGGAATTGGTATAAGTGAACTTTTAACATTCTTATGTATAATATATCAGTAAGATGGAGTTAGTGTATGGCCTGGGCGTATTTGCTATTAGCTGGTTTGGTTGAGATAATATGGACCACAGCACTGAAATATAGCAATGGCTTTACTCGTGTTATACCTGTAGTAATTATTTTAGTTAGCGGTTCTGTGAGTCTTTACTGGCTATCGTTAGCAATGAAGTCTATTCCCCTTGGTACATCTTATGCAGTTTGGACTGGTATAGGGTAACCGTTCACGGAGTATTCCCAATTAAGAAGGAATAGCGACTAAATTCTGTAATTTCTGGACAGGGTTCTGATTATTCAAACGTGAAGTCAAAAATATCGAGAGCATTCTTTCAACGAACTTTTCTCCACGTTTTGACCAAGTGAAAAAGCTATTTTTACGATAAATGACATACCTTCTACCTTGACGTTCTGCAAGATTGTTTGTTGTCTCAATCAGATCAGGACTTCGCACAAATTTCCACATCATATCTTCAGAACGCAGAATATTGGCAGCCATTCTCGAGGCTTGAGTTCCTTTTGCAACCCTTGTTATCTTTTGCAAAAAATATTTCACCCTTTTTCTAATCTTTCTCATTAACCAACAAAATCTTAAATTATCTATCAGGTTTTGTTTACGTGCTCTATCTATCACAAACACTCTATTGATCAGCGATTTTAATGCTGCGCCGATTTGACTCACTTCAACATTTTTACTGAAGAAAAACCTTTCAAAGTCCCTTGCTAAGTGGGCCCAGCAGATCTGTCACGACTAAAGTAATTATATGCAGCATACCTATCGCTTATCTTAGTACTCTGGTAATAACCTTTTCAACACTTTCTTTCCGCGAGATCCAACTAACTTCATAAGTGTTGCTGTTTTATTCGTTACTACCCAACCTTTCTTTCCCTGATTTCTATTGGCTCGTTTCATCTATGTGCAAATACTTACTCTCGTTCAGCTCTTCTCTTATTTTTTCGTATTCTGATATACATTTTTCTGATACTTTACCCTCAGTTTTGATATCAAACCTAGGCTTATGTTCAGATTAAATATACTGCTTAAAATCTGTTGTACTTCTCTTTTTGAGTTGATAAAAAAGCCAGTAAAGCTGCTGATTATCGCTTCGGCATTGGGTCTCAAAAGATTCCAATCAACACCTTCAGGTAGACTAGCTGAGATCCTTTTCTTACATGCCTTACAGTAACCTTTTTGCAGCATATACTCAGTTACTATTGGCTTAATTTCTGGCAGCTCTACCTTTTGGTGTATAGTGTCTTCTTCTAAAATAACTTGGCCTCCGCACACACAAATCGAATCAATCGAGCACTTCACAATCTCATCTGCTTCCATTAACTCTCGCTTGTGCGCTTCATGTCCTGGTTGCCCTCCTGGATTCCTGTTACTCTTCTTTTTTGTTTTTTTACATCTTGTGATAGTGGTAGAGATAAATTTTTTGAATTTAAACCCAGCTTGTCTTGTAACTCTATTACTTCCTTTCTAAGATTTTCTATCTCCGCTTTCAGATCGGCATTTTCTGACTCTAACACCACAATCTTCTCTTGCAGCACTTCTATAATTAAACCCTCTCTATCTAGCTTATCTTCTCTATACCACTATACCATTTTTGTAAACTACTTTCTTATATCGTGAACGGTTACTAGAAAAGCTTTCGAACTACGCAAGGGTATCTTTTTGCCTTTACTATTTCTTTATTGTTTTAAGGCAACTGTCTGAGCTCCTCTGCCTTAGCATTATATCTCCACTTTCTGCAAGTTATTCCATTAAGTAGTAAAAATATTAGACTTGCTGCAAAACTAAGAAAAAAAGACCAAAGATAGAGCAGATTGAACTTACAGTAAAAATAGAACAAAAAACTCCAACAATAAATTGTACAAACTTCATCAGGTTAACTTTAACTTAAGAAAACATAAATCAAATTTTCTTGCTAAAAGACCTTACTTTTTCTCCAACCTTACTCAAACGCACTCTAGCTTAATGCATAATTTTACCCATAAACAACCTTATCTTTGGTACTTTTATTAGTTACAAGTCATCTAGAAAACCCAGATGCTCTACGAAGCCCACCAATCAATATCAGATCCTGCTCTTGTCCTATAGCATTCAATATAGCGTATAACAAAACCATCGCATCTCCCCCAGTAATACGCTTGCATCCTCCACAAAATTCGTATTCACTTAACTGTCGATTTGCCTCCACCCTTTTTCGTTCAACTTGCTCTGCGGTGTTAGCATACTTCAACTCTATTCCAATTGGATGAGTATCATCATTTTCCGCAGATTTTGATAATACTAGGTCTATTTTCCTTCCTCTCTGTAGCTGGAACTCAATAATTACCTTGGCAGGATTACCGCAACTTTGAAATATCCCACGCAACAAAGCCTGAAATTTAGCTTCATTGTTCACGAGTAGACGGTTTCCATTTAATAACGGAGACAACAGACGAGAAATCTCATTAAATAAAACTTCATACCTAGCCCTGTACTCACCATTAACATTACCATCATTACCAAAATTAGGCTCAGCACTCATCAACTGATCTGCAAATTGATGTAAGTTCCTAACATTACCCATTTGTTCTGAAAACCTTCCCTCGAAATAACCTTCACTATGAGAACGTGAGTAAGCACGTAGTGATTCGAATTTCTTTGCATAAGCCACTTCCAGATGACCCTGGACATCTACTTCACAAAGTACTTGACGCACCTTAGCATCATCTGTGGCTTGAGGTAGTAACGACAGGTTCAATGCCTTATCTGGTAAAGTCTGCCACTTTAAACGACGAAAAATGTGAAGCACAACAAAACCAATATTTGATAAAAATAGAGCTAAAGTTAACGCATGTCTTACAATATCTGCTGCATCTCCCCTACCACCTGTACGTTTCATTTTCTCTCCCTGAGAGTGGTTAAATAGATACTTGGTAACCCTTACCTCCCGCCCATCATCTGTTTCTAAGTCCCTCCTTGTAGATAAAACATTTCCAAAAACAAACGATGACGTACAGGAAAAAGTATTACAATGAGGAGATTGAGTGAACTCTGATGCTATGGGTTGTAAAAAACGTTTTACATTTCCCCTAACTCCATTTCCATGAGGATGTAGTAAACCTGGTATTAAGGAAAGACCACCTTCTGAAAAGGCCTGCACAGAAGTTCGGAGACCAGCACCTCCACGTAATTGAAAATTTAACGCTACACAAACAGCACTTGGTGATGAGGTATGAATAGGCAAAGACGAAACAGAACAACTTTTAGCATAATCTTTAGCTTGCTCTAACCCTTCCTCATCACCAACCTTCAACTCAATTATAATTGGAACCGAATCATTTGCCTGATCAACACCACGAACAAGCAAAACAACATCTGCATAACCTTTTCCTATAAGTAGCTCTGGGTAGAAATCAGCCACAGCTCGGTATCTAAAATTTACTAAAAAACCACACAGAAAACCGTGGTAATCAGACTCTGCACGAAACACTAAACTATCTTCATGTTCATCATGGATATCAATAACATATTCCAAAATTCTTTTAACATTAGTACGCACTTCTCCTTCATCATCATTTGCCAACTCATTCATCAGGTCTAACAATTCACCTTGTTCTCTGATTGGGTTAATTTCATGAAAAATTGGAGCTCCAGGTTCATCACGTTGAGGAAATCTATCTATTTCATGAATAAACCTACATTCTTCTCCAAACCGAAATATTTTATACTCTTCCCAGTCCAGATCCTCACCTTCCTGTAATTCTTGTGGAAGATTCTCTGCTACCCACTGCTTCTCTTCTTCGCTAAACCTTGATCCAGGGCTGTTCTCATTATCAGCAACAGTATAACACCTGACTATTCTTCTATTTTCTTCATTAGTGAGAACAGCAACTTTTAGATTTCCACAATTGTCAAAACGAAAATAGACTCTTTCATCTTCAACTAATATACCTGCATCATGTGCGGTAGAAAACATACCAAAGAAGAATGTAGGAAAAAAGCCAGGCTTATTAGCCGAATGCAAAAAAGATGCACAGTTGTTTAAAAAACCTACAAATTGTCTACTAAACTCATCACAACCTCCACTTAATAAAGCCCTAACTAATTCACGATCTTCACTATTACTATGCATAAATACTCCTATTTGTTAACAACTGCAGCAGGCGAAATACTAACACTAGTACCCACTAACGTAGATTGAGGACCTTCAGAACTAGCAGAGAATAAACTCAAGCTTTTCTCCGATTTGCACAACTCTTCTATTAAATTAGAGGAGCTAGTTGCACCTATCATCTTAGAATCCCTTGTTTTGTCTAAACTATTTGCTATCCTCTTTTTTAATGATTCAAAGCTTTTGTCTGAACAACAATCTTTAGCAAACTTTAAAATACTCAAGACCAAATCAACTTTTTCACCATCGCCAGCACTTTGAGTATCCTTGCTGCTCTCCTGATCTACAATCAAATTTGAAATTGCATTTTCCATTGCAACAAAAGCAATCCTATCTTTAAAAGGATCGACAACATTTATTTTATTTTGGTTAAATACACTAGATTCCCAAAGACTGCTAATAGCTGACCTTGCTTCATTCCTGTTATCCAAGTCATAATCTTTAGAAACTACAACAAATGAAAGCGATGATAGAAGATGTGCATATCCTCTAGGTGAAAGCATTTTCTCTACTTCAGATCTTGAACATCCCTCGCTCAAGTACTGGATAACATACCTAGTTGTGTAAAGAAAACCGTGCTCTACTAAGCAACTAAGAGGACGATAGATCACACCCCTATCTTTCTTATTCGGTAGCCCGAGTAGTGACTTATGATCTACTTTTGCGCTTATGACTTTACCTAGAATGGAATTTAATGTAG
Organism: Wolbachia endosymbiont (group A) of Pipizella viduata; assembly: GCF_964028555.1. Classification (NCBI taxonomy): domain Bacteria; kingdom Pseudomonadati; phylum Pseudomonadota; class Alphaproteobacteria; order Rickettsiales; family Anaplasmataceae; genus Wolbachia; species Wolbachia endosymbiont (group A) of Pipizella viduata. Next base: position 811,823 of record NZ_OZ034787.1, read on the forward strand.
CAGCAAGTTTATAGCTAGATTGCAATGGAGATAATTTTGCAATAGCAGAAACTAGCAATTTTTCTCGCCCTTCTTTCACTAATTTTTCTTCAGAACACAGACGATTATAGAAGTGTTCCACTCCCTTACTCCACTTGAAATCTACAGCCTTATTAAATCCATCTTCTGCTTCTATATTTTCTCTAAGGTTACCTGATTCTTGATCAATCCAGAAATTGAAAACAGGATCACGTCTTCCCATGGAACTTAACAATTCAACTCTTGCAAGCTCATCACTGCAGGCTAAATTCCTATCTTCCTCACATGCGCCTTTATGAGATAAGTCAGATCTAAAAGACTCTAACGCCTTGTCAAATAATTGCTTAATTTCACTCTCTACACACTCAATACATGCTATTTTATATATAGCAAATGGATTCAACACACCTGATTTAGCTAATTCTCCTACCAATTTAGCAACATCTAGTGTCGCACCTGACCAACAAGATTCATCACGAAACGCATTACATAAGAGGTCCGATTGCTCAACGGTTAGACCCTCTACTGTTACAGGGCGAGCCTTGACCCATTCCTCAATAGCTGAAGTTCTATCACCTTTAACAACATCCTTCAGCTTACTTATTACTTTGCTAGAGATAATCTCTTTATTTTTTTTAGGATCAGAACTGAGACGAGATCTTTTGCTTGGGCCTGCATTACCCTTCAAATCTTCCGTTCCACGTTTAGTTTTACTTTTTGGCATCTAATTACCTCAAAATCAAATATTCAATGAAGGTATTATACAAGCATTAGAATAATATACAAATCGAAAAATTAGTGTGCACCTAAATTTAAGCAGTAAGTATAGACCTGCTGCAAAAGAGGAGATATTTAAAGAGAGATGTAGCAAGAGGGAATGAGCTTAAATTATCAAATTAACGTTATTCTACTTTACCTCACTAGCATTTTCCTTACCTTGAGCCTTACTATTACTCACAAATATAAACGTTCGTTACATAGCTCTTAATATGTCTACAGAGACGAAATTTCCCGAATTATTTATAATGGACCCTTACGATCACATTCTGGGGACGTACATCAGAAAACTTTTATATTATTAGTTTTGTAGTAAAATTATATGAGTACATCGTATCTATTAAATCAGAAGCTTTATGGATTACAGATTGAGAGCTTATTTGTTTGGGGTTATCTGGTTTATACTTAGCTTACTTAGTAGTGTAGCTAATGATACTATATCAAAATATCTAAGTTTACATCTTCAGAGTTTTGAAATAATTTTTTTCCGCTTTCTGTTTACCACTATTACCCTTGTACCTTTTATGTTTTACTATGGAATAGAAGCTTTTAAAACAAGTCAAATATCTATTCAAATAACTAGAGGAGCACTGTTGTTTTGTGGAATGGTCTTATGGACCTATGGATTGAGTACTTTCCCCATAGTAACTGCAACGATTATAAGTTTTTCTATACCATTATTTGTTATATTTCTTGCAATCCCTTTACTAAACGAAAATATAATTTGGCAAAGATGGATAGTAACTATTATTGGTTTTGTTGGTATTGCTATTACTATCAAAGCTCATAGTGAAGACTTTAATCCTAAAATTCTTATTTTTATTGTATCTGCATTAATCTTTGCTATATTAGACATACTTAATAAGAAACTTGTGATAAAAGAGTCAGTAATAAGTATGTTATTTTATTCAGCTCTAATGACAACTGTTTTTTCTACTCCACCTTTGTTATTTTATTGGCATATGCCTTCCTTGTTGGAATTAGTATTACTGCTGATTTTGGGAATTAATTCAAATCTAATTTTGCTCTTTATGTTAAAAGCTTTTACTCTTACTGATGCTACTGCACTTGCACCTTATAGGTACATAGAGCTAATAATTTCTGCAATAGTAACATACGTTATATTTAATGAATTACCTGATAAAAGTGTTTTACATGGTACTTTGATATTAATACCGTCAACCTTATTTATAGTTTACTCGGAAGGTAAGGCAATTAAGAAAAATAATGTAACAACAAAAGTTTATGACTCTCATTGTTAATGGTATTTATTTTAGATGCTAAGCTATATTTTTAAGGTGATAATAAAATGCACATAACTATTATAGGAGTAGGGTATGTAGGCTTAGTATCTGGTACAATGTTATCGGAGCAGGGCCATAAAGTTGATTGCATTGACATAAATACTGAGAAGATTGAACTTTTGAAATCAGGGAAAATTCCTCTATATGAACCTGAATTAGCAGATTATTTAGAGAATAATATAAAGTCACAAAGGATAAGATTTTTCGATTCGTATTTTCAAATAAATCCCAATACAGAAGTAGTATTTATAACTGTAGATACTCCATCAGACTCCCTAGGAAATGCAAATTTAAAGAATGTATATAATGCAGTAAGTGAAGTTTCTGAGAGAGTTAATCAAGATTGCTTAATAGTGATAAAGTCAACTGTTCCTCCTGGTACTGCAGAAAATATATATAATTATTTATCTAATAAGGGCTATAACTTTGATTTGGGGGTTAATCCAGAGTTTCTCAAGCAAGGCTCTGCAGTATCAGATTTTTTATACCCAGATAGGATAATAATAGGAGTAAAAACTAAGCTAGCTAGGGCAAAACTAGAAGTTATATATAGATCATTTATAGATAAGAATATTCCGTTAATAGTCACTGATACAGTTACTGCTGAAATGATTAAATATGCTTCTAATGCTTTTCTAGCAACAAAGGTTGCTTTTATCAATGAGATGGCAGATTTATGTGAGCTATTAGGAGCAGACATTGACCTTTTAGCTAACAGTATGGGAATGGACCATAGAATAGGTAAGGAATTTCTCAAAGCTGGTCCAGGATTTGGAGGATCATGTTTTCCTAAAGATTTATCGGCCTTAATAAGGCTTGCTGAAGATCACAATGTCAAGCTACAAATTTTAAATTCAGTTAAGGAATCTAACTATAATCATATAACAAACATTGCTAAAAAGGTAGAATATCTATTAAATGGAGTCCAAAATAAAAAAATAGCAATATGGGGGCTAACTTTTAAGTCTGGTACTGATGATGTAAGAAATAGCCCAGCTATAGATATTGCACAATTGTTAGTGAATAACAAGGCTAAAATTACTGCATATGACCCAATGGGGATGGATAATGCTAGGCAAGTTCTAAAGGATATAGAGTACGCGGACAATGCTATAGGGGCTGCAAGGGACGCGGAAGCCTTGTTATTGTTAACGGAGTGGAAAGAATTTAAAAATCAAGATTTTGCAAGTTTAAAGAGTATTATGACTGCACCTAATGTTTTTGATTTCCGTAATTTATTAGATAGCGAGCTGTTACTAAGATATGGTTACCATGTTTATTCCTTGGGTAAAAAATCTATCTACAAAGTTTAACTGTTGAGAAATATTTTTTACACCGCTTTACTTAGTTTTTTAAGGTCTTTGCTTGATAATATGGAAAAGCAAACGAGTGCAACAACAGAGCAAATGGAAAAAAATGAAAACATAATACTGTTACCACAGTGCTTAACAAGTACTCCTAAGAGCACGCATGAAAATATTGAACTTGCAATATACCCAAATAATCCTGTTAAGCTTACAATTGCACATACATTATTTTGTGAAGCAATTTCTACAGCTATAACACCTGTCAGTACTTGAACTCCAAATATAAAGAATCCTGATAAGATTGCACCAAGGTTCATAAGAATTATGTTTTGACCAAAGTTCATTGCAATAAAAGTGAGTGCTATACCCAACATGTAAAGTAATGCCAGCAAGCTTCTATTTTGAAAGAAGTACATATCACTAATTCTTCCTGTGATTAAAGTTCCAAGGATTCCACCTAAATCATATACACCTGTTATTAGTGAGGATTGTACAAGAGAAATTTGTAATTTATCCCTTAAAATTATAGGAAACCAAAAGAAGATTCCCATTTTTATAATATAAGCACAAAAAGTAGCACAACATAGAAACCATATGGAACTTGTTACCTTGATACCTATTTGAGATTTATGCACCTTATAATAGGTAGTAAAGTTGGCACTTTCTTTGTAATATGCTTTTAATATTATATAAATTCCAAAAAGTAAGCATAAGAGACCAGAGTACAAAAATGCACTCTTTGCATCATACATTTTTATTATACTTGGTAATACAATTAAAGTAATACAAGAACCAAGTTGCTGAGATGCGCTCATAACTCCCCATGATGATGCAATTGAAGAGAGGCTAGAGTTTGTAACCATAAACTTGGTAATAGCTGGCCAACCTAACCCTTGTGTCCAAGCTAATAATATTAATGTTAACAGTAATAAAGTTAGATTATTATATGATAAAGTTATACCAATGGTTAATAATCCAGTTGCAATATTGCATAGCCCAAACATAAATAGTGGATTATTTTTGGAGTCCATGACTATTCCATTAACGAATTTTGATACTCCATAAAAAAAAGAAAAGCAGGCAAAAAAATAGCTTAATTTTACATGGTCAGTATCTATTAACAGTGGTAGAGCAATTGGTATACTTTGTCTTGATAAATAAAGCAGCATATATCCACAGAAGAATAGTAAATATTGAAAGAAGACAAAGTTCACACCTATTCCCAAATAGCTCTATGCAGATGCCAGCATAATACTATATTGGTATAATATTATTTGACAAGAAGTTTGCAAACAATTAGTGCAGAAAATTACTTACTTAGTATCTTTCTTATAGCAGATACAGTAATATTAATATCTTCATAGCTTATATCTCTATGTGTTATAGCTCTGATTTTACCTTTGATGTTAGCCATTCTAATTCCATAATTTGTTATTAGTACGTTTATTAATTCTTGAGTAGATATACAATTATTACGTAATGAGAAATACGCTATATTAGTTTTATATAGGTCAATATCAATTATAACTTGATCTATGGAGTCTAGGCCTTCTATAAGGTGCTGCATTTTTTTATGATCTTCTTCTAAAGAATTTACATTATTACGTAGAGCATATAAACATGCAGCTGAAATAATGCCAGCTTGGTGCATACCTCCGCCAATTTGAAACTTATAGTACCAAGCTTTTTCAATAAACTCTTCACTTCCAAGCAATATTGCGCCCATTGGAGCACCTAATCCTTTACTAAAATCAATGAATACCGAATCAAAATAACTTGCATACTCTTTTGGAGATATTTTAGTATGAGCACAAGCGTTGAACAGTCTTGCTCCATCTAAATGAGTGAATACGTCATTCTCTTTGCAGAGACTTGAGATCTCTTGAATATATTCTAAAGGCCACACAGCTCCACCACCAAAATTTGTCGTTTGTTCGATAGAAACAAGCCCAACTCTCGGAATATTTCTTAAACTAGGACGAGTAATAAACTCAACAATTTGTTCTCCAGTAAATATTCCTCTCGTACCTTTGATGGGCAAAGGAGTGGCATGTGCCTGGGCTGCGATCAAGCCAGATTGTACTATGAGCGGATGTGAAGTTTCATCAAGCAGCAAGTAATCACCAGGTCTTTGAATGTGTACTTTATAAGCAATTACATTGGACATCGTTCCTGAAATCAAAAAGATTCCTGCAGGTTTACCTAATATTTTACATGCGGTTGCCATTAATTCGTTCACAGTTGGATCTTCACATGCAGCTTCGTTTCCAACTTTTGCTTTAGCCATCGCTTCCCTCATTTTAGCTGAAGGGTCAGTGTTTGAATCGCTAAAGAAATCTATTTTTATTCTCATATTAAATTTAACACAACCTCCTTTATAATTTCAGCAGCTTTCATGATGTCTATTTCCTTTGTGCCAAGATGGGTAACTGCTCTTATATGAGACTCGAGCCAAGGAAAAAGCAATAAACCATAAGCTTGGCACTTACTCAAGAAAACCTCATTAGTTACATTTAGTGCTTTTATACTAAAGCTTACTATATTAGTTTCTGGATAAGGTCGTACCAGTTTTATGTGTGGAATTTCTTTAATCTTATCTGCAAACAATTTAGCGAGCTTATTATCTTCTTTAAGCCTAGAGATATTATTCTGTAGTACGTATTTTGCTGCATTAGCACAATACCCTATCTGATGATAACCACTACCTAGCCAAACCTGTAGCTTTTTAGCCCTTTCAATTATCTCTCTTTTACCCATAAGCATTGAACCAAAAGGAGCGCCAAGTCCTTTAGTAAAAGAAAAGCTCATTGTATCCACATATTTAGCATAATCTGCTAAAGCAATATTTGTTTCGATATGAGCATTAAATATTCTTGCACCGTCTAAATGAAGATTTACATTGTGAGCTTTTAAAAAGTGATATAACTCGACTTGTTTTTCAAAAGGATAAATTTTACCATTAAACCCATTTATACTATTTTCTATAGAAACAAGACTCACCTGAGCAAAAATTTTATACCTCGGCTTAGAATTAATAGCATATTCTACTTCATCAACATCTAAGATTCCGCTATTATTTCTAATACAATTAAATACGATATTATTTACTTTTGCATTGCCTGCGCTATCGAAAAAATTAACGTGATAATTATAATGAGTTATTAGTTCATCACCAGGACTTGTTTGACTGGCAATGGCTAATCTATTTGCAAGCATACCGCTGGTTACAAATAATGCTTCTTCTACTTTGAATAATTGTTTGCAATATTCTGATAAGTCATTACAGCTTTTGTCTTCACCATAAGCAAAATCTCCAACAGTTGCATTACTTATTGCATGTATAACGTTGGAGCTCTGCAGAGTTGTAGTGTCGCTTCTCAGATCAATAATTTTTTCCATCTTCTTTTTTGCCATTCAAACAACCAATTTGAGCATTCCAAAGTTCTTTATAAAGACCGTGTTTAGAAACTAGTTCAGCGTGTTTACCATCTTGGACAATTTTTCCTTTGTTAAATACTATAATTCGGTCCATGTGTAAAAGTGTAGAAATACGGTGTGCTATAGTAATCGTAGTTTTATTTTTCATCAATTTGAATAAACTCATTTGAATTGTTTTTTCTGTTATAGAATCTAACTGACTAGTTGGTTCATCGAGAAATAATATTGGAGCGTTTTTTAAAAATGCCCTTGCTATTATTATTCTTTGTCTTTCTCCTCCAGATAGTTTGATGCCTTTTTCTCCGACTGTAGTTCCATATTGATCTGGTAGAGTCATAATGAAATCGTGAATACTAGCCAGCTTTGCAGCTCTCATTATTTCTTCGATAGTAGATTGAAGTCTACCATATATGATGTTTGCTAAAATAGTATCATGAAATAACAATGGGTCTTGAGGTATTACAGATATTTGTTGCCTCAAAGAACTCTGTGTAACTTCTGATACTATTTGATTATCAATCTCTATATTACCTTTTTTAACATCAAATAGCCTTAGGATTAAGTTTATAAAAGTAGATTTACCACCTCCAGAATAACCAACTAGACCTACCTTTTCGCAAGGATTAATGGTAACTGAGAAATCTTGAAATAATGGCTCCTGACCTTCATAAGAAAAAGAAACATTGTTAAACGTTATTCTTCCACTTAATAAATTTAATTCTTTAGCATTTTCCTTATCTTGAATTTCTGGTACGGTATTCAAGATTGGCAATGCATCTGAAACTTTGCCGAAATGAGTAGAAAATTGGGTAAGATTTCTAGTTAGATGGTTAAGAAACTCTATAATCGATATATTAATTCCAAGTACAAGGGCAATATCTCCTATTGCGATCTTGTTCAATTGATAATCATGAATTAAAAAATACAAGTTTACTGCTTGGAGTATATCAAATGAATAGCCATATATAAACCAAAGCCAAAAGTATGCCCATTGTAATTTTCTCTCTGCAATAGTTCTTTTCTTGCATATTTGAAAAAATTTGTGTCTCTCATGTGCTTGCTGAGAAAATAACCTTACTGATATAACATTTAAAATACTATCTGCTATACTAGCTATTACTTTTGAATTTTGTTTAGAGTAATTATCAGCTAGTTCAGTAAGTACACGAAAGCTGAAAATCGAGACTAAAATAAAAATGCTTACCCAAGTGAATGTAGCGATTGCAAACTTTATGTTTACTAATGATAAGGTATAAATAGCTAAGACTAATGCTATACTGTAACCGAAAAAACAATCTATAAGCAATCTTATTAACTCTATCACACTATCCATTAAGCTACTGACCTTATGTACTAAGCTTCCAGATAAATTGTTCTGATAATAGGAATGGTCTTGTTGGAGTAGCCTACAAAAAGATATATCAGCTATTTTTTGACGCATTAAGGTAAACATTCGAATGTCAACAAAATAGCCATAGAATCTAAAAGCAGTAGTGATAAGTAATGCCATGCCAAGATAAGCGCTTACAGGTAATAAAAGATTTTCAATTACATTACCTTCCTGATATTTTACAGCTGTATCTAGAATATTTTTTACTAAATACTTTCTAAAAGACAAATCAACAGCTACCACCAGAGCAACTAAAGACATTATAAGTACATTAAGCTTGAATTTAGATACTATATTCAAGATGAACATCAATACACATTTGAAGCTATCAACTCTACTTCTGTTCATTTACAATGCTAGCTCCACTACTTTGACTTTTTTATTGAGAAATACAAGTAGTGAAAACCATAAATTTTTGTATATTTTTCCTGAGATGTCTCCAGCATCATGTAGTGCTGATGCTTGATTTAGAATAAGCAGCTTATATAAATCTCGCTTAGCCTCAGTAGTGTCGATCTCAGAGATATTTTTAGTTGTGTCTGCAATAAAGGCTAACCAGCTCTTGATAAGTTCTTCCATGTTTTTTGCTTTTATACTTTCCTGGTAGCCAAACAATGACAAGCATTCTCTCAGTATAGATTCTGTTAACTCACCACAATTGAGTATACCAAAAACTGAAGGCTGAGGTTTTGGCACATAGGGAAGGTCTTGATCTTTTATAATCCACCTTGTTACATAAGCAAATCTATCTTTAGCATCTGTATTCTTATCACTACCATGCCATAACCGGGAATCAAAAACTATTGCATCTCCTGCTGAAATAGGTAGTGACTTAATTTTGTAATTTTCTCGGTTATTTGAGTGCTGATCAAAAAAATATGGGTACCAAAAATCAACTAAAGGCTGTATTTCCCATTTATGACTGTTTTCTATAATTTGTAGTGCACCTGAAGTTTCACTGACATTATTCAAAGCTAACCAAACGGAAAAGTGGTAAGGATCATTAAAACTATAGGAGATGTCTTGATGGAAGGGAACTGCATCTATTAAATCAGCAGTTTTACATATAACATTTGATTTTTTCTGCAGTATATGACACTGAAGTGATTTTTCAAGGTAATTTTTAATAATTTTATCTAATGCTTGAGAGATAATTCTAGTTACTTGAGATGACGTGCCCCATCTGCCGGTACAGTTTAAGTAGTCAGAAGTTGAAACACTTAGTTCTTGGGATAGCTTTGATATCTTATTTGTTATATCACTTAAAGACTGAGTTATTAGCTCTAAAGGAACCAGATTTTTGATAATAAAAAAACCATTTTTTTGTAATGTTTCCATATGATTAACACCTGACATCAATAACTGATAAGTAATCTGTTAAAGATATAACAGCAAAAATTTTGAATCCTTTTACTTGTTTGAGTATTTTTTCCCAATCGCTTAATGTTCTTAGTTTACCTCCTGTTTCAACCATTACATTAATATCTACAGAGCCTCCAGCTGGAGAGCGGTAATCTAAAATAGTTTCTATCAATAAAACACGAGATATTCCTTTGACCAATTTTAAATAAGATAATACTTTATCATCATCATAATGCTGTAGAAAGCGGCAAAAGACACCTAATTCATAATTTGTAGCTGATAGTTCTTCCTGAGTTATAAGTTTGACTTTTAAATTTTCTACTAACTGTCTTGGCACTTTATGTTCGTTATATAGGCCTATGGAACCTTTATTGTGTATATCAGAATAAGCAAGAAATAAAGAGTGTACACCAAATAGCAATATATTCTTAGCACCATCTATATTAATCCTAGAATTAAACTCTTTAGTATCAAACCTAGAATATCCTAGCAATGCTTGGTAAAACGCTATTTTCTTATCTTCTGATGCTTCTCTTTCCTTAAAAGATTCAAATGAAGAGATTGACTTCTGTTTTAGTATATCGGCAATCTTTAACCAATTCTTTTCAGCGGCAACTCTCGCCCACATTATTGATGCTTTTGGCAAAAATGGTATTTCCTTAAAACACTTACCTTTTAATGATAGTTGCCACAAGTCGTTGTTCTTATCATAATCAATAAACCCTACTTCCCACAACGCCCTTAACAGCCTTTCTAGATTTGGTACGATAATGTTTAACTTTTTAGATAAAACCGGCATAGTTGCAGGTAAAATATTTAACAAATCAAGTTCAATAGCAACGCTTGTTAGGTACGTTTTCCAAAAGGCTGAAAGTTCTGCAGAAATCCTATGCACTTGAGATTCTTTACCTAAATCAAAAATACTAAACTTTACATTTCCGGTAATATCGATTTGTCCTAACACACCTTCAAAAGTTTCAACTTTTGCCATGCCATTATAGAATGCTTCTACCATTTTAAATCTCTGCTGGTAAACAGGATTACCATTAATATCTATATGAAACCAACCATGTTGATCTTCTGCAATAGAATATCCTTTATGAAAAACATTAAGTTTTTTATACCATTTATTATGTACTAACTTTCCATGATGATTAATATGTGTAGCTTTACCATCCTTATAGACTACAGCGATACCATCCTTAAAATCTCCAACATAATCATATTCCTCCTGATAAATCCTGTTGCCATTTAAATTAATATGAAAACATTTATCATGTCTTCTAACTATACAAGCATCTTCCTGATAATTTCCAATCCATTGATACGACTGTTTGTATACTCTACATCCAGATGAATCAATATGGTAACACCCTGTATCATCTTCTACGGCCGCTCTATTAAAGTAGAATCCAAAAGTTTTTAGAAATCTATTATGATAAACTGCTTCTCCTCTTACATTGATATGATAAGCACCTGTCTGATCATAAACCGGTGCAAGACCGGGCTCATGAAATTTACCAACCTTTATAAACCTATTTTCATACAAAGGATTTCCTAGTAATTCGTGAAAGCTCTCACACGGTGAAATTTTAATAGATTTAAGATTATCTTTGATTAATTGATCAAAGGTTTTCTCATGTTGCATGTTTTGCATAATTTATAATTTAAATAATTCTTTTGTAAGCTTAGGTACTCACTACTCTGCCATATTTCCTCGAGTTTAACCTCATTAACATTACCAAAATTTCCTAATGTCTTACGGAGTTCATCTGGAGCACAGCAAGGACTAAACTTTCCTTCATTGTTTATCCATGCTTCTTTACCTAAAAATGGGCATTGACCACCTGGAGCCAAATCCTTAATACCTTCTTGAGAAAGGATTGTGAAATTTTCTAATTTTATCTTTTTACCATTTGGCAATAGCATATTATCTCTAAGTTCGTATAACCTTCTCACCTCCGTGTTCCATCTACTAATTGCTAACTCATCTCTTCTCATAGATAGATCCTTAATTTCCTCAAAATGTGCCCAAAGATGATGTCCTTTAACTCTATCTATGCCGTTTTTTATGGCCATCTTAACTATGTCATAGAGTTCATGTAAATTACTTTCCAAAAATGTTAATTGTAAAGTAACGGTACACCTTTCACCTGTATCGCTAAAGTATTTATCTCTAACTTCAAGGAAAGTTTTTAAGTTTTCTGTCACTACTTCCCATTTTGAACCTTTCATGATTCTTTCATGAGTTTCTTTAGTTGCCCCATTCCAGGAAATCTTAACATCAGATAAAATTGGTACCAATAGTTCAGCCCATTTTCTAGCTCCTTTAATGGGAAAAGAACCATTGGTCGTGAGGTTAAGCTTCAGGCCGAACTCATGGCACAAATTGATTATTTCATCAAAGCTTTTGTACATTAAAGGCTCACCCATAGTAGAAGGAATGATTTCCCTTAAAGGTGTACCAGCTGCTTCTTTAATTACTTTTCTGATAGTTTCTATTGATAGTATCTTAGGTTTTATTCCTTTAGCTTTCTTCTCTTCTTTAACTTTACTGTATGGTGAAAAACATTCGCACATTATACAAGAAAAATTGCAGTAATCTGGATTAGTATCAAAAGTAATTCTCCAAGGACCGGGTTTAACAGCTACTGATTTGCCTTTCTTTTCAATAGCATTACGGTAAATCTTGTTAAGTTTTTCAGTATGCTCACTTATAGAAGGTATATTTCCATTTTCAGTATAAGGATAGCCTTTTTGGGTAAGTTTATTGTATAACTCCTGATTTGTAGATAGGACTTGCATTTTTTCTGATAAACTACTTGCATCTCTGTGCTTAAACAATAGTCCATCTCTTACATATTCTGCCATGCCACCATAATCGGCTGTTATAACTGGTATTCTAAGTTGCTGTGCTTCATGTATTACTAACGGTGAATTTTCACCCCAAATTGAAGGAACGACTATTGCATCAACTTTATTAAATACGTCAGTAACTATATTCTTATTATCATAACTTCCCATCCACTCTATTCTTTCTTTAACAACAGGTGAAAACTGATTGGCAATCGCTTTTAAGGCTTTAGTTTCTTCTCTTGCTGCTCCCCAAATTCTAAGTTTTACTTTAGATGATAAGTGAGAAAAAGCTTTCAATAATAGATCAATACCTTTTTCGGGAGTATGAGTACCAATATAACCGAAAATAAACTCTTTTTCTTGTGCTCTATTTCTATTCTTAAGACGATTGAGATCAAAACCATAATCAAGATAAGAAATTTTGTTTATCGGAACATTAAAATCCTGAGTAAATTTGTCCATCAAGAATTTCGATGGGGAAATAAAGTAATCTATATAGTCTATTATTTTCCTTGTGTGCTTCATTCTAGTTGCAACCCATTGTTCCCAATAATTTATGTCTAAATTCAGGAATTCTTTATCTCCTGTAAAATATCCTTTGTAACATTGGGTTGCACATTTTTGATCCTTTTGTCCATCACAAAGCCGTAACAAATCTTCAGAATTGCGTTGAATAAACCTTCCTCTTGGACACATTAACCAAAAGTCATGTAGCGTAAAAATTGTAGGTATATTTTCTTTAAAAGCAATTTCTGGTAAAGTAATTGATAGATGATTAAGATGACCAAAATGTATAAGATCTGGCTGAAAGTTATCTATTACTCTTTTAAATTGTATATCTACTTCTTCATTGATAAATTTGTAACGATATTTAGCTATGGGTATATTAATTAAATGCAGTAAGATTCGAGAATCACTACGATCTAGGACTGTAGTGTAATAAAAATCAGGTAAAAAGCTATTTTCATACCTAGTAAATACTTGTACCTCATTGTTATTTGCTAGTTCATGAGCAAGAGTTTGGCTATAAACCTCTGAACCAGCACTATAATAAGGAGGGTAACCATGAATAACTTTTAATATTTTCATATATTACCATATCTATATTGTTAGGATATTCTTGTGTATTGTTTTGTAGACTTTTTATAAATTTACTTAATCCTACTTCTAATGAATGTTTTGGAGACCAACCAAGTAGCTCTTTAGCTCTAGTAAAATCACCATAGAACTTAGTTACGTCAAAATTTCTTGGAGGATAAAAATCAATTCTAGAATCACTTTTCGTGACTTTTAATATTGTTTTTGCTAAGTTTTCTAAAGTACATGGGCTATTAGTAGTAAGATGAATAGCAGGAAGAGAAGATTTTTCGCTTTGTAAATATTTAACAGTTAAGCATATACCCTCTATAACATCATCCAAATAGGTAAAATCAAAAACACATTCTTTACCTTCTATTTTAATTGGATCACCTCTTAATGCATTAATACAGAGTGCAGGAATTACTCTACTGTTATGATCTAGTAAACCACCGTATACATTTGAAAAGCGTAATATTGCTACATTAAAATCTTTTGAACTTGTTATTTGTTCCTCAATAAATGCTTTACCTTTGGCATAATTATTTATTGGATCGATACTAGCAGATTCTGTAACTGGCAGTTCCTTCTGCTCTCCATAGACTTCCCTACTACTTGCATATATAAACCATGGTTTATTTGAAAGTGACTTAAATAACCCTAAAAACTGCATTGTACCATCAACATTAATTTTTCTACACAGTTCAGGATAAAGTTCACCATGTATAACTCGAGAAATTGCAGCCAGATGAATAATTCCTGTACACTTAGCAAGTAGTGGTACTATATCTTCTGAAAAAAAACTGAGTGGATTGTTGTGAAACCTAATATCACAGCTTATTACTTCATGGCCCTGGTTTTCTAACTTTTTCACCAAGGTTGACCCTATCAAACCTGCAGCACCTGTTATTAATATCCCCATGTATACCCTCTCACTACAACTAGGAAAATTTGTCGTACCAATTATCTTACAAGTAAGAATCAAAAGGTATTATAAAACCAGTATAAAACAAATGTCAACTTAAATTAATGAATAAGAAAATGTAGTTATGAAAGAAAAGTTGGCCGCCTTTTTTTTTGAAAATAGTGTTCGGCTTTAATCAAATCCTCTTTATTATTTACTCCCATTGCTTCTCTTTCATCAGAAACTACATAACCTACACTCAAGTTATTGTTTGCTGCAATGGGTACTATATCATTAAGACAATATTCATTGGTCGAATTATTAAATTTTATTTCTTTTACTAAGGTAAAAAGATCTTTAGCATATGAAACTATTATTCCAGAGTTTGCAAGAAGCATTTTATCTCCATTTTTTAGGATTTTTTGAACATTTCCGTAATTATCAATTACTAATCTTCCATATTGTTCATCTTGACTATTGAATCCAAGAAGAACTAAATTATTATACTTTAAACAATCAGTCATTTTCATAACTGTATCACTAGATATAAAGGGAGTGTCTCCATACTGTATTAAAACTATGTCTTGATCAGATAACTCCTCCAGATTTTCTAGAGCAATTTTAACTGCAGTGCCAGTACCTGTAATATCTTCTTGAATTATTAGTTTTATATTGTATTGATCTATTATACTTTTTAGGGTATCAAACTTTTCTAAATCTTTTAGAAGGGAGTTGTTAACAACAATTGATAAGCTTTTTAGACTCAGCAATTTTGCATTAGAAATTATATGTTCTAAAAGAGTAAGATTTCCCACTTGGTGCAACGCTTTTGAATATTCAGAATTCATTCTACTGCTCTTTCCTGCTGCTAATATTATCAAAATGTTACTCATACATGACTTAGGGATTGATTAGATAGTAAGTTAATTTATAATTAATAAGATGTAAAGCCCACTATAATTTTCTAAATGATCTAGATCTTGGCACCCTCATTAGAGTTTCATTTAAGAGAGCTATAACTTCAAACTCTTTACTCTATTTTCTACGCTGACATCTTGTAAACTCTGATCTGGACTTTTTAATATTTCTAATAATCTACTTGCAAGGTTTGAGTGTTTATTAATTACTGCAACCTGGACTAATGACTTGCCTTGATCATCACGAGCATTTGTTACAGCTACGCGCTCATCAGGTTTTATTGCTTTCAGCTTACTGATAATTTCAACATTGCCATTTTTTGCATTCTCAAACAGCTCTTCTACTAATTTCAATAGGTTAGTAATATTCTGGTCTCGAGAAAGATCAAGTGGTGTTTTACCTTCTTTATTCTTGATGTTATAAATTGCACCATGTTTCAACAAAGACTTTACAGCTTCAAAAAAGCTATTTTCAGTAGCAACATGCAACGATGTAGTGCCTTTAACTATTGTTTTAGCATTAATAAAATCACTCAATTTATTGTGGCTTACACGTTGTAACAAAGCTTCAATAATTTCTTTATGACCTTTGGAAGCAGCAGTGTGTAATGGTGTATTACCTTTGTTAGTAACTTTAGTAGCATCAGCTCCATTTGCTAGCAAGATATTTACAACTTTTATATGCCCATTATTAACAGCATAATGTAATGGCGTTCTTCCATCCACGTTTTTCGAATTAATGATTGCTCCATCTCTAATGGAACTCTCAATTCCTAAATAATTATTATCTTCTATAGCCTTAAATAACTTCTCAGTCAATTTTAGTAATTTTATAACTTCTGGGTTTCCTCTTCTTTCTGCAAAGTGTAATGGTAAAACATATCTATCTCCTTCAGCTCCAGCATTAAAGTATGCTCCGCTCATAAGTAGAGACCTAACTATATCTAAATTACCAATTTGTGCCCCTAAGTGTAAAGGCGTAGCATTTTTATCCATTTTTGCATTAACATCCGCTCCATTTATAATAAGAGTTTTAACTACCTTAGGATGACCATGTTGAGCTGCAAGATGTAGGGCTGTGCCTTTATTTTGATTTTCTTTTACATTTACATCAGCACCATGTTTCAATAGAACGGTTGCTATCTGATCATAACCTTTTTCTGCTGCAAAATGTAAAGGAGTCCAATTTGTGTGATCTAGAGCATTAACTTCTGCCCCTTTTTTTAAGAGCAATTCAACCACCTCTAAATGATCATGGTCTACTGCAAAGTGTAGAGGTGTAGTACTTTTAACTGTTTTAGCATTAATGTCTGCTCCTTTATTAAGCAAAGATTTAGCAACTTCTAAATTACCATCATATGTTGCACAATGTAGAGGAGTCCAACTTCTGTTATCTAGAGCATTAATATCTGCTCCATTTTCAATCAAGAAATTCATTATTTCCAAGTGATTATGTTCTGCTGCCAAATGTAGAGCTCTTCTACCATCATCCATCTTTGCATTTATATTTGCTCCTTTTGCAATTAAGCTCTCTACTATTTTTAAAGAAAAACCATTATATGCTGCATTATGTAAAGGAGTCCAATTCTGATCATCCACGGTGTTAATGTTTGCTCCATTTTTAATTAAAAAATCACTCACCTCGAAATGACTTTGCTGAATTGCTAGATGCAAAGGTGTAAAACCTTCGTTTTTTTTAGCATTAACATTGGCTTTTTTCTCTATTAGTAGCTTCACTACTTCTAAGTGACCATTCTGAGATCCTATATGTAAAGCTGTGGAATTATCGTGGCCTTTAGCATTAACATCAATTCCCTTTACGAGAAGAAGAGACTTAACTACTCCAAAGTGATTACGTTCTGCTGCTAAATGTAGAGGTGTAAGATTCTCATAATCCTTAGCATTAACATTAGATTTTGCTTTTAGTAAAATGTCTACTAACTCTAAAAAGCCATTTTGAGACGCTAAATGTAGAGGTGTAATCTTATCATCTGTTTTTGCATTAACGTTTGCTCCCGCTTCAAGCAGAACTTTAACTATATCTAACCTACCAGTTTGTGTTCCCAGATGTAAGGGTGTAATGTTTGCATCAACTTTACGATTACCTATGCCTGAAGATCCAGCGTTAATATTAGACCCTTGTGAAATAAGAGCTTTAACTACTTCGAGGTTACCATTTTGTACTGCAGAATGCAAAGGTCTTGCTCGATCATTATTTACAGTATTAACATCTAATCCCTTTTCAATAAAAACATTTACTATATCTAGATGACCATTCTCTGCTGCTAGGTGTAAAGGTGTATTAAGTTTATCTGTTTTAGTACTAAGATCTGCTCCATTTGCAATCAAGGTATTGACTATATCTAAATATCCTTGCTGGGACGCAAAACTTAAAGGTGTAAAGCCTAGAATGGCCTTATGGTTTACATCTGCTCCATGAGCAATAAGAAAGTTAACCATCTCTAAGCGATTTTTTGCAATTGCAAAATACAGTGGCGTAAAGCCATCGTACTTAATCTCTGAGTTAATATCTAAACCTTCTCCTAATAAAGTTTTGACTAAATCCAACTGACCATTTCCTGCTGCTAAATGTAGCGGTGTAAGACTAAGATGTTTCTGAATTTCATAATTTTCATTTAAAAACTCTACAAAAAATTGCAGCTGATCCAGATTATTAGATATTCTATTAGTAAACATAAAGGCCTCGCATGAAGAATTTATGTAAATATAGTATCTACAAGTTTTTAAGCAAGATAAATCTTCTTCTTAAAAAAGATACTGTATCCAATCTGTGTACTTATAACTTTTTTATTTGATCATGGGTGATCAGCTATCTCAGCTGCAATAGAGACACCTGCCTTAAGTAGCTACATCAAATTTCTCTGTTTTTTGCCCTTTTTTTTCGCTGATGAAGATGTCTTCATTCTTCTCAGTAGCCAATATTCTTTTTAAAGTATAATCGTTACGTGCACCAAAGCATCAATAATTATACACAATTGTGAAGAAATATTCAATCTTTTTATTGTTTTGAATGTGTTGATGAAAAAAACGTCTATCAGAGATCATCTGAGAATTGCATTTTAGGCTTTAGATGTAGAAGGGGTCTTATCGTCTTTTTATAAATACTCTAAAAATAGGCTTAAATCGCCAAGAGATGGATATCATGAATTTAGTTGTAATAGTTTAGACTTAATCTGACAGGGAAACAAAGTAAGATAAAAATATAAACAAGTTTTAAAGGAGTGTCAGATATGAATACAACACAAGAAAAAATACTAAAACCAAAGTTGGGATTGCTAGAACTTGCAAAGCAATTAGGAAATGTATCACAGGCGTGTAAAGTAATGGGATATTCAAGGGATACATTTTACCGCTTCAAAGAACTGTATGAAACAGGAGGAGAAGAGGCTTTACACGAGATAAGCAAAAGCAAGCCATTGTATGCAAATAGAGTGTCGGAGGATATAGAAAAAGCAGTAGTTGAAATAGCAATAGAGTTTCCAGCATACGGACAAGAAAGAGCAGCAAACGAACTGAAAAAGAGAGATCTCTGCAAGTGGAATAAGATCAGTGTGGCAAAGAAACGATCTTGAAAACTTTAAAAAGAGGTTAAAGGCATTAGAAGCAAAAGTAGCTCAGGATGGTATCATTTTAACAGAAGAACAGATAACAGCTCTAGAAAAGGCTAAGGAAGAAAAAGAGGCCCATGGAGAAATTGAAACAGAGCATCCAGGATACTTAGGTAGCCAAGACAGTTATTATATTGGTAATATCAAAGGTATTGGACGAATTTACCAGCAAACCTTTGTTGATACCTATTCCAGAGTTGCTTTTGCTAAGCTTTACACAGAAAGGACTGCTATCACAGCTGCAGATCTTCTTAATGATAGGGTAGTACCGTTCTTTGATGAACAGAAAGTATCATTGCTACGTGTTTTGACGGATCGTGGTACAGAGTATTGTGGCAGACCTGAAAATCACGCTTACCAGCTATATTTAGGGGTAGAAAATATTGATCATTCTCGAACCAAAGCTCGTTCTCCACAGACTAATGGCATATGTGAAAGGTTTCACAGAACTATGCAAGATGAATGTTACAATATTATCTTTAGAAAGAAAATTTACACCTCTTTGGCAGAACTTCAGTTAGACGTAGACCATTGGGTGCATTCTTACAATAGATCTAGACCACATTCAGGTAAATATTGCTATGGTAAGACTCCTATGCAAACCTTTTTTGATAGTATGCATATTGCTTATCAGAAAAATATTGATAGCATTAAACAGGATGCTGATATCGGTTTTGACTTTGTCAATTCTTCTGTTAGATAATTCATGCCTGTCAGATTAAGTCTAAACTATTACAATTTAGTAGCGTAAAAACATCAAAGATACCTCATATCATAAAGTTTAATGTCAACATTTGGTAGCAACATTCCCGATTTACAAAGCAGAGGCAATAAAGGTTGCAAATAATCTACGTATGTTGGACGTTTCTGTTGATGCTATTTCTAAAATAACAGATTTATCTATTGAGGAACTTGAAAATCACGCTTCCAAAACTTAACCTGAATTAAAAGCAACATTAGTTTACTGATTTCTACACAATATATTAAAATATCAATGAAGATGATTACATAATTAATCATCTTCATTGCTGGATGAAATTCTTGTGCTTCTGTATTCAATATATAATATTAAAAAAATATTTTAGTAAATTTATTAAAGTAGATACTAGAAACTCGCTTATTTCGTTTTTCTAGCTCAGTTATAGTTTTGGATTTTGCTTGCAGAATTTGTCTATCACTTTCTGGTTATCCTCTATCATTTTACTTGCCTCTTGCTGAAGAAATTTGATATTTTTGAGTGTAATATTGTCCATCTCAGTCGATGCTACTTTCAATTGCGATTGTATTCTTATGTATTTATCATCTATTACTTGTTCTAGTTGATAATCAACGCAATCCAATCCAGAAGCAAACATCACATTCAGTAGTGGCTTGATCCACCCTATTTTGCCAAATCTCCTTGAGTTAGCATACTTTATACTTCTATTTGTTCCACCAGTACCTATTGATAGCAGTATAATCTCATCATTTGGAAATAACCTTTTACCACTTGCATATGCACAAGCCGCTGGATTATTGGCAAACACTCCGCCATCTATCAACACTCTCTCTCTTTGGCTAATTTTTAGACGTTTTGGTGTGAAGTACGTTGGAGCAGCTGTTGTAGCTCTGAGTGCATCTTTTAACTTAATGTTTTCTTCTTTCCAACTTTTGAAGAAAAATTCACAACTATTGTGAATGTCATAACTGGTGAGCAGTAGATTACTAGCAACATCGGCCATAGTGCTTTCGCCGAAGTATTTGTTGAGAATAAATTCCATATTTTTATATGAGTACTGAGAACCACTCAGCCAAGAAGCAATTGATTTTCTCCAAAGTGATGCTTGAAAGATATATGGTCCATACTCTTGGTAAAGTTCAACCAAATCATTGGCAGAGTATTGAAGTTTATTGCTTTTACAAAGTCCAGCAACAACAATTCCACCGGTTGAGGTTCCTGCCATTAAGTCAAAGATCTGGGAAATTGGCTTTTTTGTCCTAGATTCAATTTCTGCTAGAATAATGGCAGGAATTATTCCTCTAATTCCTCCTCCATCTACAGATAAAATGTACTTTGTCATTTGTTATAGTTATTTTTGTCTCTGCTCAAGCTCGTTAACTTCTTCAGCAAGGTTTTTGACCCTTTCTTCAAGACGATAGATGATTTCTGTAGTCCTTTGATTTTGCTCTATAAATTTATCATGCATATGCACTCTTAAGTCGAGCTTAGCTAGCCACCAGATCAATGCTATTGTTTGTATCACCATAGTAGCAATTACTGCTACAGGGATCTTTCCTGTGTTTGTCATCTTTTTTAAAGGAAAAGTTGTATATATACATATACAAGATTCATCAAAAATACGTCCAAAAAATCTTTTCTAAAATAAAGTTAATTAGTTGCACTAAACAAGCGATGTAAATAATATAATCAACATGAAATCTAGCCTTTTTTGGAAATTGTTAACAAGTTCAATAATACCAATAATATGCGTTATTGTTCTGTATCAGCACTTTAGTACAGACCAATTATCAAAAGATGTGCCAATAAAAAGTAATGCAAGTGGCAATGATCTGGAAACATTATCTACTGCAGCTGAAAAATGTAATTTAGATACTGTAAGATCCTTAATAAAAAATGTAGTAGATATCAATGCTACTCATCATTTTGGTGCAACATCATTACACTATGCTACAAGCGGAGGCTGTTTAGAAGTCGTAAAATTTCTAATTGAAGAAGGCATTGATGTAAATACTACTGATGCTTTTAGCTGGACAGCTCTGCACTATGCTGCACGAAAAGGACATCTGGAAATTGCTAAATTTCTACTGAAAAATGGAGCAAATCCTTCTGCTAAAAACAAAGATAAAAAAACTCCTTCAGATCTTGCTGTAGAGGAATTAAACAATAATAAAGAAGATATCTATGAGGAAATTATCAATTTACTTTCCAACTATCAATTATTCCCGTAACAATAGTACGATAGCCAAGGTTATCAATTACATGCTCAGCCCTATTTATTATCCATTTACCATAAACTCCTTTGCGAAATCCAGAAAGATTAATCTTTGCTTCAGCAAATAATTCAGGATTTCCTGGCATTGTGACATTGAGTGTTGCTGCATTACTCATCAGCTGATTCAACTTCGCAGATGCTGCACTTTGTGCCAAATCACTACTTGCATAAATATCTCGCAAAATATAGCTTGGTTCTTGATCACCTACTTTTTCCGTTATTGTCTCTGCTTTTTCATAATCATACCAGTAAGCAATAACCGAGCCATATTGATTACGCTCATTAAATTTTACTTTCCAATTTGTAATATCTCTAGGTGTTAAAGTAATAGTGCTTAAAGTTTTTCCGGTAACTGATTTTGCTTTTCCTTTTGAAACAAACAGTAAATATCCTCCTGCAGGTTTTGCTATTGCTCCATAAATTTGAGCAAGCCTGGTTAAAAAATGCATATCGCTCTCTGCAGTTTGATCAATATGTGATATCATGATATTTACAAACTCTGCAGCAACTTTAGCTTGATAGCCATGTTTGTCTGCAATCTTTTTTACCAAATCATTTAAGGTGATTTGATGCCACTCATTAAACACTTGTTCCTTTAATGACTCTTTTAGATCCGCTGCATGACTTTTAATCTTTAGTGATTGTGGCGGGCCTTGTAGCGTAATTTCATTTACTATATAATCTCCCATTGGCACAATGCCAGTTTCCTTATACCCGAGTAAAATATTTAGCTTTGCCCCAGTTCTAGGAATCTCAAATAATGAATCACGGTCATCAAGATGAATTACAACAGTATCACTTATTACTCCTGCTTCATCAGTAATATGCATTGATACCAATCGACTCTTTATCAGCTCAGTGATTAAAACTCCCTCTACTGAAATACTAAAGTCTGGTGTCACTTTAATTCCATAGTTTTACTACTTGCTTTTGTGTCTCTTTTTGAATAACAGGAAGTTTAATGATTAATCCTGCAGGAAGACTTTTATACTCTGCAAGTCCAGGATTAGCTCTTAACACAATCTCAACTGCTTCTGAGCTGAATCCATAGTAGTTCCAGCAGATTAAATCTAACATATCATTTTCCTTAGTTTTGTAGTACATCATTGTCAGCTGCAGTAAAGTCAGTAGTGTTATTTTGTGATGATAAATTGCTATAATGTTTTAAACTTAAATGAAACTCAATCTTTCTTGGTTCACCATTTGGAAAAAAATATTTCTGCGTTTCTTCTATTTTCACAATAACAAAATGGCCTAAAATGTTACCTTGGCCATCAATAAGTAAAAGAGGTTTCGATGAATTTCGCATATTATTTATTTGCTTCAGCCCTCCTGAATAGATTACTCCTGCAAGCTCAACAATGTCCTCTCCAGGACCAATACTTTGAAGCAATGGCTTTTCCCCAATACGCTCAAGTGCAGGCCAGCGATATTCACTTCTGCGTGTAAAGCCTTGCTCAATTAATGAAAATCTATATGGACCAAGAGATAACATAATTTAATTTATATCGTAAAGTGCGCCACTAAATTGCTCTCTAATTCGCTCCATTACTTCATCAGCAATGCTACGTGTATCTTGCCCAGGGGTTGAATGAATATTAATACTGAAGTGATTATTTTGAGTTTTATTCTCTATAGCTTTACTGTGTGCCGCAATGGAGTACTTAAGAGAATCACTTATAACGTTATTTACAGACTTAACTTCTAGTTTAGACTCATTTCTTTTATTCCACAGATTACTGATTGTTCTAAAGGGCTGAGTAATATTATTCCAAAATTTTCCTACCCAATCAGAAAAAGATTTCCATACAATTTTCACTGATTCCCAGATAGTAACAAAAAAGTTCTTTACCACTTGCCATTTGGTAATTATCAAAGTTGCAGCAACAGCAAGACCGCCAATAACGAGTCCCATAGGATTACTCATTAAAGCAATTGTCAATGCTTTAAATCCAACAATAATTGCTGGAAAAACTGCAGAAAGACCTATTTTTACTAAAGTAATAACAGATCCAAACATTCTCCAAGTAGACAAAAAAGCGAATAAGGAACCTTTTACAAAAGTCCAAGCATAGCCAAGAGATATAGCTGCTATTTTAATGCTAATCAACGCTGTAGTAGTACTCATGATTACTGTAGTCAATACTGGATATTCCTTGGCATAAAGTGCTACTTGTGTAGTTGCTGACCTCAGAAGATTAACAGTAAAATTTAAAGGTGGTAATAATACAGAACCAAGATTCATTCCTACTTCTGCTATTGAATTCTTAAGTAGCTGAAGATTATTTGCTGTAGTATTTGCTCTATTTTCAAACTCTCTTTGCATTGAGCCCTTATATTCCCCGTTTATTAATCGTAAAGATTTTTTGTACTCGTCAAGACTACCAATGAGTAGTGCTATATCGTCTTGATATTCAAGACCAAAGGGACATTTCGTGGTGATAAGTTTTATGTAGGTGATGTACAGGGTAACAAAGGCAAAAGTACTGTAATAGAGTTAACAGGCGAAAAAGCTGGATTATGGAAAGATTTTGCAACGGGAGAAGGTGGTGACATTATCGACCTTTGGGCAACAGTACACGGGAAGAATGCGAAAACAGAATTTCCTGAAGTAATGCTCTCAATAAGTGAATGGCTTGGCATCAAAGAAAAAAATAATATTAGAGATCTATAACAACACCTGACTTGTAGTTGGAACTACTACGATGAAAATAACCAATTGATTGTAATAGTCTACCGTTATGATCCTCCTTTAGAGAAAAAACAGTTTAAACCATTTGATGTTAAAAAACAAAGATTCAAAGAGCCAGAGATAAGGCCACTCTACAACATTCCAGGTATTTTAAAGTCCAATAAGGTTATTCTGGTTGAAGGAGAAAAATGCGCAGAAGCACTTATAGAGAAAGGAATTACAGCTACAACTGCGATGTTTGGAGCAAATGCGCCTATTGATAGAACAGATTGGACTCCGCTTAGAGGTAAACATGTTATCATTTGGCCAGACAACGATGAAGCAGGTAATAAATATGCCAAAAACGCTGAAAAGAAGCTTTTAGAACTTGGTGTTGCATCACTTGCTACGCTTAAGATTCCACCAGATAAACTAAGGAGTTGGGATGCTGCTGATGCTGTACAAGAGAATATAGATATTTTTGACTTCATCGAAAAAAACTCAAGAAAAATAATTATTAAATCACCGCTTGATATTTTTAGCTGGAGTGTGGAGCGTTTTGTAGGTCCAGTACCAAAGCAAAGATTCTTAGTTGAAGGATTATTTCCTTTGGGTGTCACATCTATTTTAGCTGCAATGGGTGATACTGGTAAAGGTATGCTTCTTCTTGACCTAGCCCTCAAGGTTGCAAGTAGCATAGACCAGGTGTGTGGATTTGGCCCACCTGTTACTGAACATGGATCTGTGGTGGTATTTTCTGCGGAGGATGATACAAATGAAATACATCGTCGCTTAGAACGACTTGATCCAAAATGCGAGAGATTAAAATATAAAGATAGGCTATTTATTGTACCACTGCCAAATATAGGAGGATCATTTACCATACTTAAGAATGTTCGCGGTAAAGTTGTAGAAATATCTCCAGAATTTGAGTCTGTAGTGAAACAGCTGAGCAAGATAAAAGATTTGAGGCTCATTATATTTGATCCCCTTGCTTCTTTCATTCATGCAGATTTAAATGCTGATCCAGCAGTAGGGGATTATCTCATGTGTTTATTATCTGATTTAGCATGTAGCACTGGAGCTTCAATAATTACTGCACATCATATGAGAAAGCTGAAGGGAGAAAAGCCTATATCAACAGTAGAGCAAGCACGAGATGCTATTCGAGGTACTTCTGCTCTCGTAAATGGAGTCAGGTGTTCTTTTGCTTTTTGGCCTGTTGAGGATATGACTAAACCAATGATTTTTAGGTCAGTTGGAAAAATTCCAAGACAAAATGCCTTATTTTATGGAGCAGTTGTTAAAGCAAACGGCCTAGCTGATCGTACCATACGTACTTACCTAAGAAATGAAGAAACAGGGCTATTGGAAGACATTACTGAACAATTAAAAGCTCAAAATATTAGCGATAAAGATCTTAAAATATATCTTATTGACTCAATTGCGCGAGCTGCTATTTCAGGACATCCATTTACTCATACAGGAAATGCAGGAATACATAAACAACGACATAGACTACCTGAAATTTTTCATAGTATGGGAAGGGATAGATTAGAGCGTATAGTGCAAGAGCTTTTACAGGCAAAGCAAATAGTTAAAGGAATGGCTAATGGTTCAAAAGAGGATAAATGGCTTGATATTAAAACAGGACCATTTGCACGTGGAGTGGGAAAATTTACTCATGAAGCTGAAAATTTTTAAAATCAGGAAATTCTATTTTTTTATAGTCAAAGTAAAAGGGTTAATCCGATAACCATGTGATGATCTTTGCCAACCAAGTGTTTGTATTACATCATTACGTTCAATACTTAATCCTAATTTCTCAGCCAATGTAGCTTTGATCGTTTTTTGCATCTTGTTTAATGGTTTTCTGATTTGATGTTCTAAATCTGCTTCTAAATTAAGTCCCAAGAGTTTTTCTAACTGATTAATATTGAGAAGTGTATGTTTTTCAGGTGGTAATTCTTTCTCACAGTCATGTAAAAATTGCTTGAACAATATTCGAAAAATATTAAGACATGATACAGCTTTTTTATTTATAACTTCAACGCTATTAACATATACCATACCTTTAACTACCTGTAACTCCAAAAGCTTTGTTGGTACAATTGGTTCAACACGTTTAAGCGAAATATATGAAGCTGGTAAAACTTGCAAAGAAGTATTTTCTACTACCTCTGGTACTCCTCTTTTAGCTGCTTCTTGAAATATCTCAGTTAAAGTCTTAAGCTGACAAAACAGTTCTACCATTCGCACTACATATAGGCTCAATAATAGATTCGGTATATCTTTTTTTAGAGTAATGAGAACTGTTGGATGGACTCTAAGTTTATCTATAGTTAGAAATATTGCATCAGTACAAAAATCAAGGATTATTAGATTTACAATACGACCTTGATTACAAACATAATAAACTCCTTTTTCCACTTTTTCCCACATAAGTCTTGAATCATTCAACTCGGTTTCAAACCAGTCTATGATTTTCTCTATATTTAAGTATATGGATAAGAGATGAAATCTCTGTTTTTGATAAGTATTAGGTAAAATATGACGAGAACAGTTTTCACAAATAGCGTCATCACATGCTTCATCAAAGTCTGGATCAATGAAAATCTCATTGCTACAATTTGGATCAATTACATTTGGCCAATCAAGATGATCTTCTTCACGAGAACAAACAATATAGTACCTTTCTTGCATTTTTATTAATCCAAGATCAAATAAGTATCTTGCTGCTTTAATGTGATTTTGACTTAGATTAACCCAAGAACTATTTAAACTTAAAAGATCAGCAATTTGCTCGTGAAAGGATTTTAAGACCATAAGATTGTTCTATATGTTTCTTCAGTTCCTCTCTTTCCTTTTTATTGAGTGGATGCTCTGAATAATAAACTTCTCCACTTATTTTGAAAGAAAATGTTACCTTTTTGTTTTGGAACATTACTTTAGCTGATTGAATAGATTGTAGTATATTGCCAATAGATGACTTTAAAATATGTAACTCTGGTGCAATAGGATCATACGGCTTTACACTCAAAGTAAGATATGTATTACTATTTTTGAAATAATCTGACTTAAAATTTAACTCAAATATACAAATATTAGGGTCAGAACCCTCTATACATGCTTGAAGAAATTTATGCACTTGTAGTGGAAAGTTCTTATCCTGTATATTTACAAAAGTACATTCGCAGTCGAAATAGCAACTTACAATGCTATTTGCTATTTCGACAGCCTTGTTAGTATTTTTAGCACAGAGATTAACCTGAGTGCCATCAAGAGAGAAATCTAAAATCATCCACTCAGGTTTATGGCCATGAACAACCTTGTTTGAATTAAGTAGTAAATCTATGTCACTTCCTCGGCGTACAAACATATATATCCGATCTTGATGATGGAAAAAACCCTGCAATTGGTTTTCGAACTTTAGTATCTGCTCTACGGCTTCTCGTGACATAAATTCCTTGAATGAAGTATTTATTTGTCTTGGTGATTTCTGTAGAGCAAATGATACGAAACCTCTCTTTTGTACTTTATCAAAGTGATAGACAGATTTTAGAAGTTCACAATTTATGTGAAACAGTAAAAATAACAAGGATCTTTTATCATACTTGGTATTATTTTTTATCAGATACGATCTCATTAACTCTTGAGTAAGGGCAAATCTTGCTACTTCACTGACTGTAGCCTCAAGTTTCGTACGATCAAAGTAGCTAATGAGATAATAGTCAAAAAGAAAGTCAGAGTAACTGGTAAGTATCTTATGTTTTTGTTGAGTGGATCTATCATCATAACCCCCATCTTGAAAAAGCTGCCCATTTAAATGACTTTTAAAGCAATGCTGAAAAATGATGCTCAGTTGTTTACCAGAAAGGGAATCTAACCAAGATTGACGTATATTATAATCCTGAAAACGTTCTAGTAAAAGGTTGACCGGAACTTCTAAATCACTTTCCCAGAATTCGTAACTTGGATGAACATTCATACCATATTAAATAAGCTATATTATACATAATATGACAATTCAAGCAAAGATTTTTTGGACATAATTTTTTCAAATCTTGTATATTTATTAGGGAGAATTTCTTGTTTGCGCGAACTAGACAGCTTTTTTAAATAAGGTGTGCATTAGCTTAGTTTAAAATGGTAAACGTTTTCTTTTAGCTATGGCAATAGAAGTCTCCTAACCTATAAGAAAATTCACAGGAAGAAAAACATGCAAAAGGGAGAGTTGGCTATTTATTGGGGTTATAAACCTAATCGGTTGGCAGATACATATTTGGCAGATGCTTATGAACAATTATTGAAATATAAAATAAAGGAGGTAGAAGAAAATGGTAACGGTAAGCTTGTATGCAAGAGTCTCATCAAGACAACAGGCACAGGAGAATACGATAGAGAGTCAGATTGTAGAATTGGAGCGTCGCATTGGTAGTGATGGACATGAGTTATTAGATGAGCATAAGTTTGTCGATAATGGTTATAGTGGATCAAATTTAGAACGTCCTGGCTTAGAGAGTTTACGTGATAGAGTAGCAGAAGGTAAGATTGATAAGATATATATTCATTCACCTGATCGGTTATCACGCAAATCTGCATACCAAGCGCTCTTACTCGAAGAGTTTAGAAAAGCAGGTTCAGAGGTTGTTTTCTTAAATCATAAATTTGAGGATAACCCAGAATCTAATATGTTTTTAGGAATTCAAGGATTAGTAGCAGAGTATGAACGTGCAAAGATTATGGAACGTAATCGCAGAGGAAAACTTCATGCAGCTAAAACTGGCCGTATCAGTGTAATGAGTAATGCACCTTATGGTTATCGCTACATAGCAAAACATGTAGGTGAAGGAAGTGCTCAGTTTGAGATTAATGAAGAAGAGGCAAATGTAGTACGCAAAATATTTAATTGGGTTGGTCAAGAAAGAATAAGCATCAATGAAGTTATACGTAGACTTAGCGAGATATCGGTAATAACACAAACAGGAAAGGAACGTTGGAAAAGAAGTACTATCTGGAAGATGTTAAGAAATCCTGCTTATATAGGACGAGCAGCTTATGGTAAAACTAAGGCATGCTCGAAGCCACAAGTAAGGAAATCAAAAAAAGGAACTTGTGGTAAACTCAAAAATGGTCATTTTAGTAATGATAAAGAGAACTGGATTTACGTTCCAGTGCCAAAAATAATCAGTGATAATTTATTTGATTCAGTGCAAGTACAGCTAACTGAAAATAGGCAAAGGGCAAGAGCTCGAGAAAGAAAAGAAACTTTTTTGTTGCGGAGTTTAACAGTATGTCAGCGTTGCCAATATACTTATTGTGGTGTATATAGTAGAAATAAACGTTATTCTTACTACCGTTGTTCTGGCTCCAGGTTTAATGGCAACAGAATATGTGACAATAAATCAATACGCACTGATGTATTAGATGCAGTTATATGGGAAGAAGTCAAGAGTATACTAAAAGAGCCAGATAGGATTGCAAATGAATATCAACGTAGATTGTCAGAGAACAAAAAACCTCTACATAATCAAACACGTGAAAAGCAAGAAAGTAAGTTAAGATTAAGTATAAAAAAATTTATAGATAGCTATGCCAAAGGGTTTATAAGCCAAGAAGAATTTGAGCCAAGAATTACAACAATGAAACAGCATTTAAAAGAAATTGAGGAGGAAAAAGAAAAAGTACTTGATCAAAAGAAATTACAACAAGAATTGAGCCTTGTTACAGATAGCTTGAAAAACTTTTCCTCAAGTGTTGAATCAAAACTTGATCTGGTAGATTGGCAGACTAAGCAAAATATTATTAGAATGTTAATTCATCAAATTGAAATCAATCACAATCACTTGTATATAGTATTTCGCATAAAAAGTCTTGCAAACTTTGATCAAAATAGCCATAATAGAATTATGCAATGTTGTACTAGTCGTACAGACACTGGGATCCAGTTTTCCATATAATCTCATCGAAAATGTTGTAACCACTTTCTATGCTAGTTTGCTTGCTTACAAGCAAACTTTTCTGGATCCCAGTGTCTGGGCACTGGGATGACAAAAAAGGGGCTACTCGGATGACAAAGAAATAGGCACTGGGATGACACCTACGCACGCTCACTTTGTCATTCCAGCGTGTGACCAGAAAAAACATAGACCCCAAGTGTCAGCTACTTGAACAACATCACTTTGCTTAAAAATTGCAACGTTTGTACACGGTATGACGTTAGCTATTGTGCTACACCTTTCCCCTTTCCCCTGAAACTAAAATCTATATACTTAACTTTAGAAACTTCAAAATACGATGCGATCTAATATTAGAGAGTTATTTTGCTATATAAAGCCTAATCTATCTTATTTCACCATAGCTTTTATTGCAGTTTTATTTTCAGCCTTAACGATCCTCCTCTTTGGCAGAGGCTTAAGCAACATAATTGATTCTGGCACAGAGCACGATTTTACTACCAAACTATTAGTTGCAATACTTATAGTTTTAGCCATTTCTCTCACTGCATTTACTCGGTTATATTTCATTGGCATTGGCAGCGAGAAAGTTATCGCAAGAATCAGATATGACTTATATAGCAGTATCACTGACTTGCAACCAAGTTTCTTTGAGAACACAGGCGTACAAGATGTTATCTCAGCACTCATTACTGATACCTCTGCGCTGCAATCAATAATAAATAGCAGCCTACTCACCATATTGCGAAATTTTGTAATATTAATTGGCAGTGTTGCCATGTTATTATATACAAATCTGCACCTAACTGCGTATGCAGCCGCAATAGTACCTATACTACTCATTATTATGACCTCATTTGGAAAAAAAGTGCGTAGCTATGCGCGCTTTGCCCAGGATAAATTAAGTGAGCTTGCATCACTTAGTGAGGAAAATTTTCGATCTATAGTGACTATCAAATCGTTTGTACTCGAAGAAAATGAAAAAACCCGTTTTAAGGAGTATTTAAACTCAGTATCAAAATCATACGTAAAATTAGTACTCTTGCGTGCTATTTTAGTAACTCTAGTTATCACGTGTGTGATAGGTTCACTAGTTGTTTTGCTCTTTTTTGGTATTAAAGAAGTCTTAAGCAATAATATAACTATTGGAGAACTCTCCTCATTTGTGTTTTATTCAGCGCTTGCGGCAGGAGCTATAAATAATTTGAGCGATAATATCAGTGATTTACAACGAGGTCTTGGAATAGTAGAGCGTTTATTTGAATTTAAAAATATGAAAAGCTCTATAGCAGATACCAATGATCCTATAAAAATTTGTAGTGTTCAAAAAGGAATTTCGTTTAATGGCGTGACATTTTTTTATGAATCTCAGTCTGATAAGCCAGCGTTAAATAACATATCATTTTCTATAAAGGCAGGTCAAGTAGTATCAATTGTTGGACCATCTGGCAGTGGTAAAAGCACCATTTTAAAACTTCTGCTCCGTTTTCATGATCCAAGCAGAGGCAGCATTACTATCGATGGGCACAATATTAAGTCAATTGCGTTAAATGACCTCAGATTGTTGTTTGGCTTAGTGCCACAAGATAACATAATATTCTCTTGCTCAATAATGGAAAATATACTATATGGCAAACCTGGTGCTGAATATGAAGAAGTGAAGCAAGCAGCTATCAGCGCTTATGCGATGGAATTTATTGATAAGCTGCCTGATAAATTTGATACATTTGTAGGAAAAAGAGGATTAAAACTTTCTGAAGGACAAAAACAACGTATTATAATAGCAAGAGCCATACTCAAAAACCCTCAGGTTTTAATACTGGATGAAGCAACCTCTGCCCTTGATTATAAAAGTGAGAACCTCGTGCAAAAAGCATTAAGCAAGTTAATGCAAAACAGAACAACGATCGTAATTACACACAGACTATCAACTGCACTTAAAACTGACAAGATTATAGTAATTAATCACGGAAAAGTAGAAGAAGTAGGGACTCATGACTCCCTAATAAGTAAAGACGGGTTGTATGCAAAACTGGCGAAGATACAGTGGAATTGAAAGAAAATTTACATCATATCGTTAGTTGATATGCTAGATTTATAATTAAAGTTATTAAATTTTTAATCATTTTAATTTATAATAATCTTATAGTATTTTTTTAAGGATCATTATGACCCATAATTTTTTCATCTTCATGCACTCCTGTAGATACAGCTTGCATAACGGTAAACTTATGGGCAGCTGTGAAAACAATTCTTCATGTGTGATGCATGTGTAGAAGTAATAAACTCTTCTGTGTTAGATTTAAAAGAGGTTAAAACCTATTTTTCTGTCCATCAGTACCAGAGGGTGCTGTTGATATTATATCAAAGTGATGAAGTGTGTACATTATCAGTACACACTTTCACTTTATGGTTAATTTTTTAATAATCTCATTTACCAATGTAGGTACTTTATGCTAGTAAAAAATCTTTCTTGTCCGAATCAGGAAAATACAAATTATATGTATCGGTTGCCATTTAATACGTGCTGTACCAGTGATACATTAGGAATTAATTTTATTATAGATCCATGTGATGATACTGCCAATAAGAGTAAGGTGATCTATAATAAATGTGGTAAAGATCTTAAGTGCGAAATTGATGATGAGACTAAGAATGAATTGAAGAAAAATATTAAGGGTGAACTAGAAAAAGATCTTAAGTGTAAATGTATTAAAGAAGAAATTACTAAAGAAATTGACGAGAGTGGGTGTAATCGAAGGGGATGTGAGAATGCTAGAGAAGATGGTGAATATGTTAATGTAGGTAGTGATGCTAAGCTTTACATAAGAAAAGCATTGGATAAATTTTATCCTGACTTAAGCGCAGAAATTATTGACAAAATTAAAGCTGGGGATTATTATATAGAACAATTTGGTATAAAAGTAACTAACTGTGATAAGAATGGCACAGACTCCAGTTATATCACCAAAAGAGGAAGTATGGATGCATGGTGCGTTAGTATTCCTCCAAGTGATCTTTGCAAAGAATCTTATGATATACTGCAAACTATTAAAGATGATTGGTATGAGAATTGTAAAAATCATATTTTTGATGATGAGGCTCATGTAGTAAGCGCAAAAGTATATTACAAAGGTGGAAACATCGACAAAAATAAGCCAGTGGTAGTGCTTTCTCAAAATCAACCACTGATTATTGCTGACAAGAAAACGCATAAACTTGTAAAAAAAGATGGGACAATAAGTGATAAAACACTTGATGAATGCAAAGAATTTTTTGATAGTGATAAAAGAATAACTAGTTGTGCAGAAGAAAAAGGAGATTGTGAAGTTTGCAAAGAAACAATTTGGGATTTTCAGGATGTAGTAACAGCGTTTTTTATATAAATGATATTTTGAACAGGGAATGGTATAAGCTTATACGATTTTGATACATGTGCCATTAAAGAAAAGACTGCAAGATTAGGCTTTTGCATAACCATATGAAAAACCAATAGCCCATTCTTCTTTGTCATTCCAGCGTTACGCGTTGGAATGAAAGGGCTATAGGTGTCATCCAAGTAGCTGACACGGAGCAACACGTCATACCACCGCGGCCGCTAACGAGTAGCGGAATGACAGTTCTTCAAATTGTCGGTAAACCTAAGTCACTTTAGCTATAGATTACATCAGATAACTCTTCAACTAGCCCCACTTATTCGCTATACTGCTACAAGTCTTATAGCTTTTTAGTTAATGAACATTTTCAAACAGGTTTCCTCTCTAATTTCCAGCAAATTAAATGAGTTGAAGCAAAGGGGTGTCATAAATACAAGTGCGGCAAATTTTATTGTAGAGCCTCCAAGCAATAGAGCACATGGTGATATCTATACAAATGTTGCTATGGTGCTTGCAAAGCATGAAAAGAAGAATTCAGTCGAGATTGCAGGGATGTTAGCAAGAGAATTTAAACCTTTTGATGAAGTTGCAAAAGTGGAAATAGCAGGCCCTGGTTTCATCAACATGCACTTAAAAATAGAAGTATGGCATGGAATTTTAAAACAAATAAATGAGCTGAAAACAGAGTTTGGCACACTAGATATAGGGAACAATCAGGCCATCAATGTTGAATTTGTATCGGCAAATCCAACTGGTCCACTGCATATTGGTCATGCAAGAGGAGCAGTATTTGGTGACGTTTTGGCAAATTTATTGAAAAAAGTTGGTTATAAAGTTACTAAGGAATACTATATTAATGATGCTGGAGCGCAGATAGATACACTAATAAAGTCAGTATATTTGCGGTATAAGGAAGCTCTGGGAGAAAAAATCAGCATTGAAAAAGGTTTATACCCAGGTGAATATTTAAAACCGATAGGGAATGGGCTAGCCAAAAAATATGGCAAGGAGCTTCTAGAAAAGCAAGATAATCAGGTGATTAGAGAATATACTTTAAGTTCTATCTTAGAAATCATAAAGGAAGACATGAACTTACTTGGGGTAAGTCATGATGTTTTTACTTCAGAGTATGAGCTACAAAAAAGTGGCAAAATTGAAGAGAGTATAAAGATATTGTCTGACAAGGGTTTGGTGTATGAAGGGTACCTGGAGAAACCAAAAGGCAAAGAAAGTGAAAACTGGACTTCCAGAAAAGAAATGTTATTTCGCTCTACAAAATTTGGTGATGACGTTGACCGCGCATTGAAGAAAGAGGACGGCAGTTGGACTTATTTTGCCTCAGATATCGCTTATCATTTTGATAAGATATCACGTGGTTTTAATAATATGATAGTAGCAGTCGGTAGTGATCATAGTGGTTATATCAAAAGGCTAAAAGCAGTTGTCTCTGCACTAAGTGATGATCAAGCAAAAATAGAGGTAAAACTGCATAATATTGTGAATTTTTTCGAGAATGGCAAACCTGTTAAGATGTCCAAAAGATCAGGAAACTTCCTCACAGCAAGAGATGTAGTGGAAGAAGTTGGCAGGGACATAACTCGCTTTATAATGTTAACACGCAAGAATGATATGGTCTTGGACTTTGATTTTGCTAAAGTTAAAGAACAGTCAAAAGACAACCCTATTTTTTACGTGCAATATGCGCATGCTCGTGCTCATTCGTTAATGCGTAATGCTCCAAAAGAGCTCCCAACAGCAGATCCTTCACTTTTAAAGACAGATGGGGAGCTCTTCCTCATAAAAACCTTAGCAAAGTGGCCAAATGTGATAGAAACAGCGGCAAGGCTTTATGAGCCACACAGAATTACTTTCTACTTACTTGAAGTTGCAGAAGCGTTTCACGTTTTATGGGGGTATGGCAAGAGTGATTTAAACATGCGGTTCATACTGGAAGACAACTTAAACCTCACCGCTGCAAGAATGTTCCTTGTACAAGCCTTAGCGCACGTCATCGCTTCTGGACTTTCCATCTTTAATATAGAACCTTTGGAAGAGATGAGTTGACTTTTTTTGTGCAAGATTGTTTTTTCAACAAATAGAGAAGTTGACAAAATTAAGTAAAAATGTTATAGTTTGTAGTAGTACTTTTTGGTTAATATATGGCTCACAGTCAAAAAAAGCTCAATGTTAATGTAAGTTTTGACAGTAAATTGGCTCAGTATCTTACAGAAATGGCAGAGATTCAAAATAAAACTATCCCTGAAGTTTTAGTAGATTTAGTGGAAGAAGAGTTCGAAGAAGATGTAGAGCTATCCCAAATAGCTGACGATCGCCTCTCTGAAGGTGAAGAAGAAGTAGAGGATGATGAAAACATCTGGAAATAAAACTTACACTATAAAATTCTTAAAAAATGTTATTGAAAAAGAAATTCCAGCTCTTCCGGCAAAGATTAAATTAATGGTTCAGGAGGCCATAAAGAAACGCCTTACAGTTGATCCTTTTAATCTAGGAAAGCCTTTATGCCATAGCTTTAGAGGGCAATATAGGATAAGGGTTAGCAACTACCGTATAATTTACATCATAAATCATTCAGAACGTAAAGTACTTATTACTGCAGTGGGGCATAGAAAAAACATTTACAAACACAGAAGATTACACAATTAAAAATATAAGAAAGACCTCACCTCGTACAAGCCTTAGATCGCTTCTGGACTTTCTATCTTCAATATAGAGCCTTTGGAAGAAATGAGTTGATTTTTTTGCCATAATACATGATAATTAAAATATTATTGAAGTAGGGGTAAAATTATGACAATGAACTATGAGCAGTGGAAAAGAATGTTAAGCGCAGTTAATGAGAAAGAAGATTTAAGTAAAGACAACGTAATTGAAAAAATAAAAGAGGAATTAAAGGCAGAAGGTAAAGGTGAATATGAAAAGTGGGAAGGGGCCAGTTTTGATGTAGATTACCTATTTGAAATTGAAGATGATACATTAGATGATACATTAATAGCATATGATCGATTTATGTTATTGCATTCAGCTGCTAAAAATGGTCATGCAGATGTAGTAAATGCTCTAATACAAAACGGAGCAAATGTTAATGCAGAAGATAATTTTAAAAGTACTCCTCTACATAATGCTGCTAGAAATGGTCATATAGATACAGTAAAAGTTCTAATAGCAAAAAGAGCAGATGTTAATGCAAAAGATATAGATGGATACACTCCTTTACATTGGGCTACTAGAAATGGTCATACAGAGATAGTAAGAATTCTCATAGCATATTGCTTGACAATATGGTCTAATTGTTATCTAGATTCCAGTGTCACGCGTTAGAATAACAAGTGGAGTGTCTGTAGGTGTCATTCTAGTCTGGAATCCAGTTTTCTTTACAAATTCACCAAAAGTGCTTCATTCTATAACGCAAAACCCATACTCACCAAACCCAATGCATTACTTGCAATTAAGTTTCCTGGGTCCCAGTGTCTGGGCACTGGGATGACAAGAAAGAGGCTACTTGGATGACACCCTGACAACCGTCATCCCGCTACGTGTTAGCGGGATCTAGAGATACCGTGACGGTATGACGTAGGACTGCTGTCATACCGCTACGTGTTAGCGCCACGCACAACTGTACGAACGTTGTAGTTTGGGCCACCAGTGGGCAGTGCCCAGACACTGGGATCCAGCTTCTATGCAACTTAATTAAAAACGTTTGTTTTAGCGTAAGAGAACTACCTTTAGCTCATCAGCTCAGTTATAAGCAAAATTTCTGGATTCCAGACTGGAATGACACCATTTGCTGTGCAATTTACCTTCAAAAATGAATGTTCATACAGCTATGCATAACTCTTTCAGATTTCATAATATCTCTTGCCACTCATCTGAACAGATACCCATTTTGGAGGGATACCAATAATAGTTGTGAGCGGGTGACCACTAGTCCACAAGCACAACACGCTCACGAAACTTTAATGCGATAGCTTGATTTCTACTGAAAGACAGCATTATGCCAAGTGCGATGCTCGAAGATAAAAGAGAAGAACCACCATAGCTAAGTAGTGGCAGGGTTATGCCGGTGGTGGGAAAAACACTCAATGTTACCCCTGTGTTTATTATGAATTGTGTGATGAATTGAATTGAGATACCAAGAATCACCAATAGATTGAATAATTCATTTTCTCTATATGCAACGTAAAGCAAGCGGGCGGAAATGATGCCAAATAACATCAATGTGGCTAAGCACGTAATCAAACCAAATTCTTCTGCTAAAACAGAAAACACAAAATCTGTATGACAATCAGGAAGAGAGGTTTTTACGCTACCTTCACCAGGTCCAACTCCAGTTAATTGACCTCTTTTGAATGCTTCTAATGATTTTGTGACTTGAAAGTTATCGCGTTGCGTAAAAAAGACAAAATTGTAAATCCTTTGCTTTATATGTGGGAGGCATAAGTAAGCTATTGTAGTTCCAGTTGTGGCCATTCCTATTATGCATAGAAAGTATAAAAGTGGTATACATGCAATAAACATTTGACCAATAAAAGAATATGTTAAAAGCATGGACATACTGAAATCAGGTTGCAAAAGTAACAACACAAAAACTAACAGAAATATTATGATTGATATGTGCATTTTAAACTTCATTCCGCTGGCTAAGATACTAGCTATAACAACAGAAAAAAATGGCCTTACGAACTCAGATGGTTGAACTGAAATTTTGACAATATGTAACCATCGTTTCGCACCTTTTACCTCTATACCAAGTATTATCGCAGCTGCCACTAAAATAGTAAATAAAATGAAACCTGCGAATGAGAGGTTAAGTATAGTTCTTGTGTTGAGAAAAGAAAATGTCACCAGGGTAATTAGTGACAGGACTATATAAATTGTATGGCGCCGTATAAAATAATCTTGTGGTAAAGAAAGACGCTGCGCAATTACAGGGCTTGCTGAATAAACAAGAATGAAGCTTATAGTGAGCAAAAAAAACACTGGAAGGATGAGATAATAATCCAGCGTTCTATACCAGAATTTAATATTCATTTTGTTCCAATGTGTAATGCCACTATTCCATAGCTCATATTATGAAACTCAACATTCTTAAAGCCTACCTCTTCAATTTCCATTTTAAAATCAGCCTGAGTTGGAAACTCTCTAATGCTCTTCACTAAATATTCATAAGAACTCCTGTCTTTAGCAACTATGCTGCCAATTTTAGGAATTACTTTAAATGAATATAAGTCATAAAGTTTGGTAAATATCTCATTTTGATAGTGCATAGGGGCAAATTCTAAGCAGATAAATTTTCCATGTGGTTTTAATACCCTGTGCGCCTCATTTAAAGCCTTCTTGCGGTCAGAAACATTTCGAATGCCAAAAGCTATTGTGCAATAATCAAATTCGGAGTCTTCAAATGGTAAACTTTCTGCATTCGCACATACCCAATCAAAATTAATTTGGTTTGAATTTATAGCTTTATCACGTCCTCTGCTTAGCATATTCTGATTTATATCGCATACTGTAACCTTAGCACTTGGCTCTTTTCTTACTATTCTTATTGCTATATCTCCAGTTCCTCCAGCAACATCTAAAATCTTAGAGTTTTTTGTAAAATACACACTATTTACCATCTTATCTTTCCATAATCTGTGCATTCCGAGGCTCATTATATCATTCATGGTGTCGTAGCGACTTGCCACGGAATCGAATACCTCTTTAACTAATTGTGATTTCTTCTCGATTTTTATAGTAGACATTACGTAAAGTCGCTCAACTCCTTTATAATTAGTAAAAATTAATTTGAATTAACACAAATGTCAACGACAGGCCTTGAGCCTGTTGAAATCTTCTTCAGCGTGGTATGATGACCGAGTTAGTGGGCTTGATGCAACCACTAAGAAACCTTTGGAGTAAGCAACGTATTTATAATGCTCAAATTCCTCTGGGGTAACATACCTATCAAGTTTTGCATGTTTTGGAGTTGGTTGTAGATATTGACCAATTGTAATAAAATCAACCTCAGCACTGCGCAAATCGTCCATAACCTGAAGTATTTCCTCTTTTGTTTCTCCAAGACCAACCATAAGCCCTGACTTTGTGAAAACTTTAGGATTAATCTGCTTTACCATCTTCAACAAATATAGTGAATGAAAATAGCGAGCTCGTGGTCTTATTTTTGCATACAATCTCGGCACTGTTTCAATATTGTGGTTATAGACATCAGGTGATGCAACAGCAATTGCTTCAAATGCTCCTTTCTTATTTAAAAAATCAGGAGTTAAAATCTCTATTGTTGTTTCTGAAGTTATCTTTCTAATTTCTTCTATGCACTGTATAAACTGATTTGCGCCACCATCTGGTAAATCATCACGATCAACAGAAGTAATGACAACATGTTTTAAGTTTAACTTTTTTATCGCTTTTGCTAAATTTTCTGGCTCATGAGGGTCTAGTTTATCAGGAATGCCAGTTGCAACGTTGCAAAATGCACAAGCACGAGTGCAAACAGAACCAAGAATCATCACAGTAGCATGACGTTTATTCCAACATTCACCAATATTTGGACATGCAGCTTCTTCACATACCGTATGTAAGTTATGCAGTTTAACGATGTTTAAAGTTTCATTGAATACTTCACCGGTCGGAGCTTTTGCTCTGAGCCATTGAGGTTTGCTATGCATCTGAAACGGCTAACTCTACCTCTTGCTTTACTAAAACTTTTTTCAACCTTCTTTTTATCTTCTGCGCTTTTTCACTTAGTTTAATCGTTCTTGTGTTGAGCAAAAAAGCATCTAAATCACCTTTGTAATCTATAGTTCTCAAAGTTCTTGTTGCCACACGAAATCTAAACTTTTTATTCAATATATCACTTGTCAACGTAACCTTATGTAAATTTAAAAGAAAGGTACGCTTTGTTTTATGATTCGAATGTGATACCTTATTACCAAAAGATTTTTTTCTATTTGTTAATTCACAAACTCTACTCACTTCAATATACCAAATTATTCTATGTACTTAGATTACCTTATATAGTCAAATAGTCAATACTCTCTTGCTTAATTTTTATACCATATACTGCTTTGTAGCCAAAAAATATCGTAATTTTTTCTATTATAAGAGAAATCATATGCTGAATTTCTAATGCTTTACTGCCATTTGTTACTACTAGATGCAATACACCCGAATTTACATTCTGTGCATATGAGATCTTTTTCGGTTTTGTACACTCTGCTATTTCTTTCCCTACTATATTTCGCCAGTTTAAAATCAGACGTATTTCATTTTTGCTAATCTTATTTTTCATGCATTTTAATGCGTAATTTTCAATTATAGACTTTATTTTTTTTGGACCGCTACGTTTGAGCATTTTTCTGTTTTGTTTCTAGTATAACTAAATAAGTAAGGTTTACTACTACATTGGATTTCCTCAGTGCCAAATCCAAGTAGTTAACACTGGGATGACAACCTTCTAACTACTTTACAAACCTCTAGCCTTACACCGTAAAAAGCAGTATTTTTATGTAAAATTTATCTCAACGTAGCACTTGTCAGGCAAGTCGTAATCACGTTCCATCCAAAAATTTTTGTGCTGCCATCTTTGCCTCATAATTAACCTTCTAGCTGTTTTAATTGTAATTAGTTAAATTATTATTAACCTGAGTGAATTTTAAATTAGATTTAAAAAGTACAGTATTGTCTAAAATGAATGATATACGGTGTCCGAATTTTAGACTCCTTCTTTTTTGTTGTCATCCCAGTACTTGATACTGGGATCCATTTTTCTTTTTTTTCTGGATTCCAGCGTCACGCGCTAACTTTTAATAGCGATAGTTATTTCTTATTTGTTAAGATCTTTCCTCAATCCAAGCTGCTTGAATGGCTTCGAGTATTTTCTCGTTACAGCGTTTTTCATCATCATCAAATTCCTCTAAACTCAAGACCTTTTTTTTAAGCTCAGTGAATCTGATATTAATTATATTCTCATCTGGAAATTTTTCCTCTAGAGCTTCTACAATATCTTCTATATCAAGCCATTTCATACTTTTTTGTATTTATCTGCTAAGTTAAATTGGTGCCCATGGGGAGACTTGAACTCCCAAGGTCGCAAAACCCACGGATTTTAAGTCCGCTGCGTCTACCGATTCCGCCACACGGGCTTTTTTTTATCTATCTAGAGTAAAACTCTACTACTAAATTGACTTCCATGTCTGCTGAATAAGGAACCTCAGAATATTGAGGTGACCTCAAATACTTCACTGAATGCTCTTTACTATCTGTCTCTAAATAATCCGGAGCCTTGCGCTCTTGTTTTTGTTCAGCCTCTACTACTACAGGGATTTTTGCTGCCCTTTCTCTTATTTTTATTATATCACCTGGTTTCACTCGATAACTCGATATGTTGACCACCTTATCATTAACTGTAACGTGCTTATGAGATATGAGCTGCTTCGCTGCATAAATTGTTGGCACAAGACTAGAGTGGTATAAAACAGAACTGAGCCTTGATTCTAAAATACCGATAAAATTATCAGCCGTATAACCCCTTCTGTTATAAGCATCTAAAAATGTACGTCTGAGCTGCTTACTTGAAATCGCATAGTAAAACTTAAATTTCTTATGCGCAGCAAACTGCTTACCAAAGTCGGATAACTTCTTGAATCCAAGAATACCATGTTGACCTGGAGGGTATTTCCTTTTGTTTACTGGGTCTTTAGCTCTACCCCATAAATTTACACCAAGTCTACGGCTAATCCTATACTTTCTAGTGATAACAGTTGTCATATAAAAACTCTCACGATTTAACTTTAGATTATTAAGGATTTTAGCACTCAGTGTCAACTTGTTTTTGCTGATATAATCTTTTATACTTCATTTTTAAGTTTTTCTATTAACACATGAATCATTCACATTTGGAATCTATGGCAAACGCCATCCGTTTTTTATCAATTGATGCAATACAAAAAGCAAACTCTGGACACCCAGGTATGCCACTTGGCATGGCAGATGTTGCAACTGTTTTGTTTGCTAAATATCTGAATCATAATCCTGATGATTCTAAATGGTTCAATAGAGATCGCTTTGTTTTATCAAACGGTCATGGGTCAATGTTACTATACTCAATATTATATTTGACAGGTTATACTAGCATAGATGAGCTAAAAAACTTTAGGCAAATGGGATCCAAGACCCCAGGTCATCCAGAGTTTGGCTTGACTTCCGGGGTAGAGGCAACAACAGGCCCGCTCGGTCAGGGGTTTGCCGCTGCTGTTGGCATGGCACTTGCTGAATCAATCCTTAAAAAGCAATTCAGAATCAATCAC
Organism: Wolbachia endosymbiont (group A) of Pipizella viduata; assembly: GCF_964028555.1. NCBI lineage: Bacteria > Pseudomonadati > Pseudomonadota > Alphaproteobacteria > Rickettsiales > Anaplasmataceae > Wolbachia > Wolbachia endosymbiont (group A) of Pipizella viduata. Next base: position 855,126 of record NZ_OZ034787.1, read on the forward strand.
TACACTTACGTAATGCTAGGGGATGGCTGTCTTATGGAAGGAATAAGCCATGAAGCAGCATCACTTGCTGGGCATCTTAAATTGAATAAATTAATAGCCCTTTTTGATGATAATGATATCTCTATAGATGGCGCTACTTGCCTTTCCTGCTCTGATGATGTAGAGAAACGCTTCTTAGCGTATGGATGGAATGTTGACAAAATTGATGGCCATGATTTTGATGCCATATCCCTTGCAATAGAGCAAGCAAAAAAGTCTGATAAACCTACAATGATCTGCTGCAAAACTATTATCGGAAAATTTTCAAGCCGTGCTGGCACATCCTCTGCTCACAGTGGTGCTTTTTCGGAGGAAGACATCAAACAGATGAGAGAGAAATTAAACTGGAATTACGAGCCATTCCATGTGCCAGAAGATGTGAAAAACGCCTGGATGAAAACTGTTGAGAGAGCAAAACAAAATTACAATTCATTGTCATTCCAGCATGTGACCAGTGAAGAAGAAAAAGAATGGATCCCAGTGTCAAGCACTGGGATGACAGAAGAGAATGCTGGTATGACAGAAGAGAATGCTGGGATGACAGGATATCATGCAGAACTTCAAAGGCGACTAGATGAGCGTCTGCCAGATAACAGCAATTCGGTGTCATTCCAGTGCTTGACACTGGAATCCAGTGAAAATAAAGAACTTCAAAGACGGTTAGATAAACGTCTACCAGACAATATCGATAATGTTTTGGCTAACTTGAAGAAACAAATACACGAGACAATGCCAAACGAAGCTACACGTTCTTCTTTCGGCATGGTAATGGAACTTTTAACACAACATATGCCGGAATTAATCGGCGGTTCTGCTGATCTTACTGGGTCAAATTGCACTAAATATAAGCACATGCAGGTAATAGATAGTAATAATTATAGTGGTTCTTATGTCCACTATGGAGTGAGAGAACACGCTATGGCAGCATGTATGAATGGTATGGCACTTCACGGCGCGATTCTTCCTTATGGTGGCACTTTTTTGGTATTTTCCGACTACTGTCGTCCTGCTATACGTCTTTCAGCTTTGATGAAACAGCAGGTTATCTATGTGATGACTCATGACTCAATTGGAGTGGGAGAAGATGGCCCAACTCACCAACCAATAGAGCATTTAGCCTCTCTTCGTGCTATACCAAATCTATATGTTTTTAGGCCAGCCGATGCAGTTGAAACTCTAGAGTGTGTTAGCATTGCACTCGAAAAAAAAGAGTCACCTGCACTGTTTGCGCTCTCAAGGCAAAACGTAAGTTACATGCGCAAATTCTATTTTGATATCGATCAATCTGCTAATCTATCGAAGTTTGGTGCATATATTTTGTGTGAATGTTCAAAAGAATTAAAAGTGACAATATTTGCTACGGGGTCCGAGGTTGAAATTGCAGTTGAAGCAAGGGAGAAATTGCAGGAAAAGGGTATAGGTACAAGGGTTGTTTCTATGCCATGCTGGAGGCTTTTTGATGAGCAAAGTGATGAATATAAAGCGGCGATATTAAATAATGACAGCATTAAAGTTGCAATTGAAGCTGGAAGTGAAATGGGTTGGCATAAATATATAGGTTCAAACGGTATATTTATTGGCATGAAAAGCTTTGGAGAATCAGCACCTTATAAAACACTTTATGAGCATTTTAATATCAGCGCCGATCACGTAGTAAAATGTGTGTGTGAATTTTATCATTCCACTGTATATATTCAATAGAAACCACTTGACAAACTCTGCCAGCCCTTTATCATGAAACTGAAGGTATTCAGTTATCTTCATCTGTGCAGATTAAACAGCAAGAAAACAACGTAGTTGGCGTCTTATTTTTAACTTTTTGCACTATGTGCACCTTATGTCTTCACAATACTTCTAGGTTTTTACCTATATAAGATGAAACGCGCTTATAAGTCGTTTAAGGCAGTATAGTACGCCAATTTGCAGGATTAGAGAGTGACAACTAGCTAACACGGGATTTTTTTGCCTTTTTTTCTGCTTAGTAAATTTCTTAAACATTTAAACAAAGGTGAGTTGCATTTAAAAGCAGCTAAATTGCAGTGTTTAAGACTTAAAAAACGCCAATACTGAAAGTAGACAATGACTAGGGCTTCTTTTGCCTTTTTTTTCGTTTGGTAAATTTCTTAACGTTTGTAGCTAAAGTAACTTAGGTTCACCGACAACCGTCATCCCGCTACTTGTTAGCGGGATCTATGCTAAGAGATACCGCAGCGGTATGACGTAGGACTGCTGTCATTCCGGTGCTCCTTTTTTTGTCATCCAAGTAGCTGACACTGGGATCTAGCCTTTATTATTTGGTTGAAATTAAGTCTTCTGGATCCCAATGTCAGCTACTTTCATGACATCATCATAAAGTAAAATGAGATCCCAGTGTCACGCACTGGGATGACAGGAGAAGGAGGCTACTTAGAGAGGATGTCATTCCAGCGCGTGACGCTGGAATCTAGTAAACCTTTAGCTATATTATGTCATGGTCTCCTGAACTATTCGGTGGTTCTAACACAACTGGTTGGTCAGATTCAGATGATGATTGTATTGGCTCATCAGACCCAAACAACCATGAAAAAAACCCACCAAAAAATGATGCAATTAATGAAAAAGGCTTCATAAGTATACTAAACAAACTACCAAAAAAAGAGCTCGGCTGTTCTTCTGTTTGTGAAGTTGATAATCCACCCACTGAACCATCATCAGGGTTTTGTGCGTTTGTTAATAGAGCTTTTATTTCCTCGTTAATACTAAAATCGAAAGGAGTCCTGCCATCTTCATCTTTTATATTAACATTTGCCTTTGCTTTTATTAGGGCGTCTACTATTTCTTTGTTGTTATTTCGAGCAGCAAAATGTAAAGGAGTCCATCCACTATTATCTTTTGCATTAACATTGATGTCTTTTGCTCCCAGTAGAGCGTTCAATACATTTATGTCTATGTTGTCCTTTTTAAAAACCAAATGTAAAGGAGTATCTTTATTGCTATCTGCTAAATTAACATCAATTCCCCCTTTTCTAAGTAGAGCGTTCAACACATCTATATCTATCTTGTCCTTTTTAAGAGCCAGATGTAAAGGAGTCCAGTTATTTTTATGTTCTACTGAATTGACATTTGCTTGTTCATTTAATACTCACTGCACATCGCCTTTTGCAACAGCCAAATGTAAAGGATTCCATCCATATAGATTCACTAAATTAACAGGACTTGCTCCATTACTTAATAGAATTCCCATCACCTCCAGATGGTAGTTTTCAGCAGCCAAATGTAAAGGATTCCATCCTCTATTATCTTTTGCATCAACATTTGCCCCTTCACCCAATAGGGCTTTTACTACATCTTTTTCGCCATTTAGAGCAGCCCAATGTAAAGGAGTATTTCCAGAATTATCTGTTGCATTAACCTGTGCTTTTCCTTCTTCAACCAACAGATTTTTTACATCATCAATATTACCGCTTTTAGCAGCCTAAAGCAGTTTACCATTGGCCTCTCTTACGCTTTGCAATAGATTTTGTATTCCTTTATCAGTGGCTGAATTGAAAGGAGTCTCTTCTTTATCATTTTGTGCATTAACATTTGCCCCTTTATCCAATAGGGCTTTTACTACATCTTTATGGTCATGGTTAGCAGCAAAATGTAAAGGAGTCCATCCACCCTTATTTTGTGCATTAACATTTGCCTTTTTATCCAATAGGGCTTTTACTACATCTTTTTTGCCAGTTAGAGCAGCCCAATGTAAAGGAGTTTTTCCAGAATCATCTGTTGCATTAACCTGTGCTTTTCCTTCTTCAACCAACAGATTTTTTACATCATCAATATTACCGCTTTCAGCAGCCTCAAGCAGTTTACCATTGGCCTCTCTTACGCTTTGCAATAGATTTTGTATTCCTTTATCAGTGGCTAAATTGAAAGGAGTCTCTCCTTTATCATTTTTTGCATTAACATCTGCTCCTTTTTCTAACAGAGTGTTTACTATATCCGTATAGCCCTTTTCAGCAGCCCAATGTAAAGGAGTACTTCCATCTTTATCTACTGCATTAACACTCGCTCCTATAGTTATTAGAGATCTTACTTGATCAACATCACCATTTTTAGCAGCATCAAGTAAAGCAGCATTTTTTAGTAGAGAGTATGTTTCATTGTTTAAATTAGCGAATCCACGTGTTTTATTAACATCTGCTCCTTCCTTTATTAGAGCTTTTACTACATCTACACGAACGTATTCAACAGCCAAATATAGAGGAGTCTTTCCATCATTATCTTTTGCATTAACATCTGCTCCTTTTCCTAACAGAGTGTTTACTATATCCGTATAGCCCTTTTCAGCAGCCCAATGTAAAAGAGTCCTTCCATCTTGATCTGTCAGATCAACATCTGCCAACTTACTTAATAGAAGCTGCACTATATCTGTGTATTTATTATCAATAGCCCAATCTAAAGGAGTTTTTCTATTTTTGTCTGCTATGTTAATATTGATCCCTTTTGCTTCTGAAAGAACTTCTGCTACATCTACATGACCGTATTGAAGAGCCAAATATATAGGAGTCTCTCCCCTATCACTTTTTGCATTAACATCTGCTCCTTTGCCTAATAGAGTTTCTACTATTTCTACATAACCCTTTTCAGCAGCCCAATGTAGAAGAGTCTTTCCGCGATCATCTTTTGCTGCAACATCAACTTTTTCTGTTGTTAATAGCACCTTTACTACACCTTCATGACCATTGTAAGCAGCCTGAAATAATGCCCGAAAATATTCATTAACATCGATTTCTGCTGTTAATAGCACTTTTACTACACCTTCATGGCCATTTTCAGCAGCTAAAACTAGTTGCTCAGAAAGAGTTTTAACATCTATTTCTGTTGTTAATAACGCTTTTACTACACCTTCATGGCCATTTTGAGCAGCCAAATATAATGCTTGAGGATATGTATTAACATCTATTTCTTTTGCTGTTAATAACACTTTTACCACACCTTCATGGCCATTTTGAGCAGCCCAACATAAAGAATTCATTCCATAAAAACTTTCTACTGCATTAACATCTGCTCCTCCCTTTAATAGAATTTCTACTACACCTTTATGGCCATTTTCAGCAGCAAAATGTAAAGGAGTCCGATTTATACCAAATGCTCCTGCATCAACATCAGCTTTTGCGCCTATTAGAGCACTTACTATATTCGTATAGCCATTTAGAGCAGCAGAATGTAAAGGAGTTTTTCCAGAATCATCTGTTGCATTAACATTTGCTCCTCCTTTTAATAGAATTTTTACTACATCTTTGTGGCCATTTTCAGCAGCAAAATGTAAAGGAGTATTTTCAGAATCATCTGTTGCATTAACATCGATTACATCTTTTCCCAATAGGGCGTCTACTACCTCTTTATAGCCAGTTTCAGAAGCAAAATGTAAAGGGGTCTTTCCAGAATTATCTTTTGCATTAACATTTGCCCCTTCATCCAATAGGGCTTTTACTACATCTTTTTTGCCAGTTAGAGCAGCAAAATGTAAAGGAGTCCATCCATCATTATCTTGTGCATTAATATCGATTACGTCTGCTTTTAATAGAACTTCTACCACTTCTTTATGGTCATTTTCAGCAGCCAAATGTAAAGGAGTCTTTCTATAATCATCTTCTGCATTAACATTTGCTCCTTCACTTATTAGACGTCTTACTTCATTAATATTACCGCTTTTAGCAGCCTGAATTAAATCATTACCTATATCTTCATTTACATTACTCATCCCACACCTCCTGTAAAATTATATTATCACGGCAAAGCCGTTAATAATCTATGACCTTTATGTTCCTGGATCACGCAAATAATGCCCGTGTTTTTCAGTATATTTGAGCAGGCTGTACATAAGAATTGCAATTGTAGAGCATATTATTGTTAATAGTAAATTCGGTAAAATGCCATAGCGAAAAAATTTTCCTACTATATATATTCCAATAGCCCCAAACATCATATTGCAGAATGAGAGGACTGCACTACCAAGCCCTATACCTTTGATCGTTTCTAAAGCAGAAGTTACGTTATTGCTGATTACTAATGCAAGCCCAATATTGGCTGGAATCCAGGCAACTTGAAGAATTAATATATTTAACTTGTCCGCGAAATAAAAATATACCAATAAACTATCGGATATTATCGGTAACACCAAACCTATTATTAGCATTTTGCTCACCCCTACTTTTGGTACATACCTTCTATTAATTAAAGTTCCAATTATGTAAAATATGACTATGATCGATATGAGGTAGCCAAAATACTGTACTTCAATGCCCATTGATTCAAATATGAACGGGTAGTTAGCAACATATGCCCAAAGCCACATGAAAGTTAATCCATGAATGGCTGAAAACCCAAGGAAACGATAATTTCTAAATATTGATATATATTGCTTGAAGATATTAGTAGTTATGTTAGTTATACTGGTTTCATTTTTATTCACAATGAGTGTTTCTTGTAACTTAAAGTAAATAAAAATAAGCATAGCAATTGCCGCAAGTGATATAATAAAAAACAAAAATTTCCAACTATACCCATGTAAAATTATATAACCGCCCACCACTGGAGCTATTCCAGGTGAGAGTGCCACTACCATATTTAACTTTGAAATTACTCTCGAGTATTCACTACCCGAGTACATATCCCTTATTGCTGCATACCCAACAACACCTGCAACACCAGCCCCTGCTCCTTGTATGAAGCGAATTAGTATCAAGAGCGCAATACTGTCGGCTATATAACACATGATACTTGCTAAAGTAAAAATTGTCATACCAATCAGCATCATTGGACGCCTACCATAATGGTCCGATAATGGACCATAAATTAATCCAGATACTGCAAATCCAACTAGATTCAAGCTAATTGTAAGCTGCACTACACTGCCTTCTACTTTAAAATAATTGGCAATGCTTGGTAGTGCAACTGAGTATAGGTCAGTTGCCATATCGACAATTGCTACAGACAATATCATAATAAGAGAGATGATATTTTGCGAAAGAGCTGTTTTCACTTAATGATTTACTGGATTAAATATACTTGATTATAATATATTTTTTTCATTAGTATAAGTAAAATGTTACATAGTAAACGATGTCATTCGGGTAGCGGACACTGTCCTCCTTTGTCATCCCAGTGCTTGACACTGGGATCCAGGAATTTTATTAAGTTGGTAAGCATAAAAGTAGCCGTTTTATACAACGTTTTGATGATTATGAAAAAGCTGGATTCCAGTGTCAAGCACTGGAATGACACCCTCCTAGTGGATTCAAATCACAATGTTCGTACAGTTATGTGCTTTGACACTGGAATCTTAAGCTAAAATCATAAAAAGCCTGAATTTCAATATCTTATCTTCAATTATTCAGGTTTAAGTTTAAATACTGAGCATCAATTGTTCAGGACCTTTGCTTCCGTGTTATCCAACGAATCACCATAAGTCACTGCTTTGAGGTAAAATTTTCTCCCTGATTGCACTTCAAAAGAAATTATTGAATCATCAAGTAAGGTAAATTTCTCACCTCCTGTATGCTCATACTCTTTAGTACCTTCTTGCCCTCTAATTAGGTTGCTAAGCTTATATTTATTTTTATCTATGAGTTTAGTACTCTGGAATTTCACTATCTCTTTTCCGATTAATGCTGAATTTGAATCGATAATTCCTAGCAGCTTACCAAAACGTAATACTATTACAAGCCCCTCATCGGTAGATTCCATTACATATCCGTAAGTAGACTGTTTATTTGTGCTTGCGATAGGCTTATAATCCTTATCGTTGTACGAAATAAAGAGTGTTGCTCCTTTCCAATTCTTTTCCTCATTAATTAAAGTAAAGCTTGCGCTATTACCTTTAACATACGGCAAATCTATCATTTCTATGATGGTTTTGCTGATGTGAGAAGGAGGGTATTCCTTCAGCATAAGTGACCTTGTTGAAGGAAAAGAAAGCTTATATATAGAGTGATCATAACCAACGCCAATTACTTGAATGGACATGCTTTCAAATTTTGTTTTTATAATTCTCACCGTATGCTTTTTCTCACCGTCTAAAATCGTTATGACATCACTTGGCGCAAGCCATGCATATTTTATCGGTAGCTTGAAATTGTATATATTTCTCTCTTGCCACGAAGAATAAAGTAAAACTTCAGCGATATTTTGTGCCTCTCCCTCCTCCATAATGAGCGGTATTTCAACTGTTGCAGCAGTGCCTTGCTTTGGCAACTCAGCATATTTAACATCAATTGGATAGCCAAAATTGCGATTAAAATAAACGACGTTAACTTTATTGTTTAAATCCAGTTGACTAATATTAACAAGTTTTGAATTGTTACTGAAAACCGTTTCACCAATTGGCATTACAGTTGTAACTCCCCTGCCCTTTTGGACAAATTTCAGTTTAGAGCCCTGTTCAACCACATCAAAAAAATAGCAACTTTGCAGCATTTTAATAATTGAACGTACGGGTTGCTGGTCGTTTATCACATATCCAGACAATAACCCTTTGACGTTGCTTGTATCGAACTGATTGCTTTTTAAACCTGTTTTTTGTAACAGATCCAATAAAACATCGGAAATATTAAGCTGTGAAAGCTTTCCCTGAATCCAATGTACTGTCTGCCAGTTATGGCAGTCAGCCCACACATCACACAAATTGGGAAAGTAAGGAAATGGCCTTGCATCCCATGCCCAGAGAAACATTTTTTCTACCATTTCTGAGCTTTGCCACTTCTTTAGCGTTCCTTCAATTGCAATTTTTTGTGAAAGAAAGCTCACCTCTCCGTTTGAATATCGTGGATATTTGCTCTCTATGCTGCCTTTGTCAACAAACACATTTGGCTCATTAGTGAAGCCGTTCATACTGGGAAATCCATATTCAGTAAACCATATTTTTTTCATTTTTGGTTGCCATTTTGTTTTACTACCACCGGGGTTTATGTGAGTTTCACTCCACCATTTCTCTATATTTTTCCACGCATACCTGCTGTCGTTATACTTTACTTTTTCAGGCTCACTTTTTGAGTAATCATAGAAATAATCATACCCCACTCCACTGCTCCAACCACCCATTACATCTTCCGCAGAATAGCCAAAAGGAGGCTCTGGACCATCAGTCAGTGGAAAATAAGCATCTATGCCAACAACGTCGATGTACTGTGAAGACCACAGTTCATCCATATTATACCAACCATCATATGAGTGGTATTCGCTCCAATCCGCAGCGTAAGTTACTGTTACTTCTTTTCCAAGATCAAGTTTTATCTGCTTTGCAAGCTTAACTAGCTCTGCCACTGCAGGGTAATTACCTTTTTCATCTCTGATTTTGGTAAGTTCAACAAATTCAGAACCAATGATAAACCCTTCCACTTTAGTTTGTTTGGCAATGCTTGCATAATGCTCTATAAATTTGTTGTACTGATTCTTAAAAAAATCACTTATATCTTGAGGAGCCCCGCTCAATCTTCCTCGCCACTCTTTGTTCTTTGTATCAAGTAAGGGCATCGGATAGAGCATCACCTTGTAGCCTCTGCTGTGTAGCTCTTCTATATATCTTATTAGCGCTGAATCACTAACTGTGCCACCATATCTTGGGTTTCCATTATCGTCTTTTGAAATTAGCTGAGCATCATCTCTGGTACTACTTCCTACTTGCCAATCATCAGGTAATATTGCGGAATCATCTTGAAATTCAACTGCAGGGTATATTTTACAATCTTTAATGTTCAGATCATTCACAAACCAATTGACTACTACCGATACCCACTCAACATTTGGTAAATCTCCCTTTAATTGATCCAAAGAAAGCACTGCATCGCTCTTTTTAGTGTGGTTGTTATGATTTACCCTTTGTGCCAGCCCATATGGGATATATTGGTTGCTGCTTATTTTCTCTTGCGCGATTTTCTTCTGTATTTTTGTATCATATAAAAACTCTCCTGAGCCTGGTATTATATTGATATTCTGAATATTTTCTACTACTGAAAATCCGCTAGGCTTTAATATAGTCTGCACTTCAAATGTGAATACCGGAACGCGGTTATTATAGTCTGCTAAAGGAAAATTCTTGATGACTATGTAAGATATTCCCCTATAAGCCGGCACACCTTCGATTGACGACATAAATGGATCAGGATTTTGGTCTTCTGTACCGCGGTAAAAAGTATAATCTATTTCATCAAAGCTAAGTGATGTTGTATCTGCCCAGATTCTGTTTAATTTTTCTACTTTCCCCTTGCAGATCGCAATTGCAAGCGTTGCATAGTAATTATACTCAACATTCATACCTCTTCCAATTTTGCTTTTGGTGGTTATCGCCTCTTCTTTTATTGGCTGTGACCAAATAATGTTCCCTGCAATGCGAGCAGTGCCATAGATAATTGGTATCGTCCTTCCATAGGTTGAGGTTTGAACTTGCAGATTTTTTAGTCTCGCACCATGCGTTACTTTCTGCTCAGCATCAAGGCTAAACATCGCACCATCAAGCTGCGTACCAAGAAGAGCACCGAGTTCTGAGCCGATAATCTGGCTAATTGGACCAAAAATGCTGCCTGCTTGACCAAAAATTGATGATAAAATTATTGTGGACATGGTAATCCTCCTTTTTGTTTCTATAGTTAATGTAGGCTAGATTTTCCTACGCCATGCCGCCACGAACCGTCATACCGCGATTCATCGCGGTATCTCGGCATAGATTCCGCTAACTAGTAGCGGAATGACGAATTTGTCGTTTTACAGCCACTTGGATGACAATTTGCCACTAAATAGTAGGAAATTCAATAGCTTACAATGAATAGTTGAAGTTTTTAATTAAGAAAAGCACATGAGTAAATCGTGTAGCTATAATTATTGTAAGCAACAATGAAAAAGTGCGGAAGTAGAAATTTGAGTTGAAAAAATAAGAAAAAATATAGTATATTAAAAATATTGATACTAACTTAAACTAATTATGCCAGCAATAGTAAATACACCAGACAACATACAAAGACCGTCAAAATTAAAAAAAGCAAAAGAAATTCTGCTAGCTCCTGTAAGGTGGCTAATCACAGGTTTATTTGTAGTACTTTTTATAATATTTGTTATTTCTCTCCTGGTGTTTTTCTTAATCGCCAAGGTATCGAGTAAGCTATATCTTTTTGCAGGAGGCAAAATGCCGGAACGGTTAGAGCAAGGAACTGAAGCATTTATGGAGGCAGCACGTATCCCACAAACAACGCATGATACTAATGTAAATGATGCAATTAATATTAACGTTCAAAAGCTAAAAGAAAACTATGGCGAGCCTGATGTTGATGATAAGTTTATAGAGGAAATAGAAGGATTTATTGATCAGTTAGAGTGCATAGCAAATGGCACACAAAAAGCTGCAGATAAAGATCAACTTACAGAAGATGAGAAAAAACATGCACTTGAGTACTTGGAGCGTATAAAAAATAACCCTGGTACACATAGTGGAAGCGGGTTAACATTGAAGCAAGTTTTAAATTTAGCTTGGAAGGCTTGCAACGATCAAACTAGAGCAAATGCTGATCATAATATAGATATTAATACCCGCATATCACAGAGAAAATATCAACTGGTTAAACATTTAGTAGAATCGCAAACAGAATACGGAGTGCATGGTGGTCGTGGTTCAAGTGCATGTTTTACTGGTACCTTCAACAGTATTGTCTCTTCCTTGTACATTTTTGAAGAGTTTTCCTTCTTGCAAAAAGCAGATAAGAATACTATAAAGCAGGAATTTGAAAATGAGCTGCAAAAAAAGGGAGAAGAACTATTTAATCAGCTTTCCAATGATAAAGAAAAAAAAGAAGTTGCAGAAGCTTTAAGTAATCCTTCTACAAATTTCTTTTCAAGCTATGTAGAGTCATTTAAAAACCACTCTGCACGTGCAGTTTTAGGTGATAAAGAATGCGACAAATTAGTTAAAACTCATCTTAGTAATCTTCAGTACAATAGAACAATATCTTGCTTTACCTAAAGTAATCACTTTACCAGCGGCAAAGTGATACCATGCTGATTCATATATTTTCCTTTCATATCATCATATGATTTTTCACACTCACTTTCGCCGCTTAAAAATACGAATTGGCATGCGCCTTCATTAGCGTAAATTTTTGCAGGAAGTGGGGTGGTGTTTGAGAATTCGAGTGTGACATGACCTTCCCATCCAGGTTCTAAGGGAGTAACGTTTACTATAATTCCACACCTTGCGTAAGTTGATTTACCAACACAAATGACCAGTACATTTCTTGGTATACGAAAATATTCCACTGTGCTTGCAAGCACAAAGCTATTTGGTGGAATTATGCATACGTCTGTTTCTTTATCTATAAAACTATTCTCAGAGAAATTTTTAGGGTCCACGATGGCTGAATTAACGTTAGTAAAAATTTTAAATTTATTATCCACTCTTGCATCATACCCATAAGACGATAGTCCGAAAGATATAACACCTTTGCTGCTTTTGTGATCCACAAAAGGCTCTATCATTCCAAAATTTTCAGCTTTTTCTCTTATCCATTTATCTGGCATAACTGCCATAATTGCCCCTTAAAGTTGTGTAATACTTACAATAATATAAAATAAAATTTAAATGTAAACTGTAGCTTTTGTCATGCAATTAAAGCTTTTCAGTTTGATTTTTTATTACAATAATTAGATTTATGTTCTTAGCTAAAAACAATGTTTAGAAACTTTCTCCTGATTTTTGTATTCGTATTATTCATGCCGCTGTCAAATGCTGATGCCAGGAAATACATCAGAATTGTTGGATCTTCAACCGTTTTTCCTTTTATCTCATTTGTAGCCGAGGAGTTCAATCGTGTATTCTCTTTTAAGACTCCAGTTGTGGAATCGATAGGAAGTGGATCAGGGTTCAAAATGTTTTGCTCAGGAATAGGGGAATACACGCCAGACATTACCACTTCATCTCGCCCTATGAAGGAAGTAGAAAGAGAACTATGTAAAAGAAATAAAATTAATGAAGTGATAGAGATCATCATTGGCTATGATGGAATTGTCATTGCAAATTCAAATCAAAGCCATAGATTTGATTTCACAAAAAAGGACTTATTTGAAACTTTATCTGCATATTCTCAAGAAAATGATAAATTAGTAAAAAATAATAAGAAGTTTTGGTCTGATGTAAATCAAGCCTTACCAAAAACAGAAATTGAAATTTATGGTCCACATCAAAATACAGGCACATACGAAACTTTGGTTAATTCTATTATGTTCAATCAATATTCATGCATGAACTCGAGAATTTTCAAAGAGAATTATAAAGATCAGGAAGAAAGAAAGAAAGCATGTGGTAATATAAGGGATGACGGAAGGTATATAGAAGTTGGAATTAATGAAAACATAATAATACAAAAATTGAAAAGTAACAAGAACGCTTTAGGGATATTTAGTTTTAGCTTTTTAATGAGGAATCAAGATAAAATACAAGGGAGCACAATTGCAGGAATTGAGCCAACTTACGAAAATATATCATCGGGAAAATATATATTAGCAAGACCTCTATACCTTTATATAAAGAAAGAACACCTGGATACTGTTGATGGATTAAGAGAATTCATAAAAGAAATTATAGATTCGATCGGCATTGAAGATGGGTACCTATCTAGGCTTGGTCTAATTCCACTTTCAAGTGAAGACATGAAAAAAGCTTCAGCAAAAGTTTATGATATAACGTGACGGCAACACTTCTTTTATATTCTTGATACTGTTCAGGGGCACGGCTAATGCGCAAATATTGAGCAAAAGTGGTGTCATTCCAGTGCTTGACACTGGAATCCAGACTTTAATTATTATACTCGTAAATAAGTGTAATAGATAATGGTCCTGGTGAGAAAAAAGTTCACCTCAAATGCAGTATTTTTGTTGAAATAGCTCAACTGGATGCCAGTGTCACGCACTGGCATGACACCATTTGTTGTAAACTCACTTTTATGGTTATCTTTTTATACTACCTTGTCTACCTTATTTTGTCGCTTTCCTGAACGGATACATATTCTTTGTCTAGCGTAGTCAGATCCCAGCGCGGCGCGCTGGGATGACATTATTAAAGTTGTACTACTTGTCCTGGTGTAAACTGTTTTTTTACACTTGGATTTTCCACTTTCTCACGAACCTTAGCAATACCAGCACCCATTAATATAACTGCTGCCAAAGCTGCTAAAGCCAGTGCAACTACAGGATACGCTAGCACATAGGCTGCAACAGCACCAGCTACGCATAGTCCAGTAACACCTAGAGCAATCTTCCCTTTGTGTTCACTCCAGAAGTTTGTATCGTTCTTTTCTGGGGCCGCAGCTACATCAGTACTATTTATTGAAGACATGAACGTGTTCTGTTCTTCATTTTGCAATCTCTCTGCAATCTCTCTATCATTTTGGGGAATACGCTTTTTTTCCTCAACTTCTTTCAATACAGGTTCATTAAGCTCTATTTCTCTGTCCTTTCTATAATCCTTAACTTCTTGAATAAAGTCTTCAAGCCATCCCTCACCAGCTATATCCCTAAAGCGTCCTTGTTGCCTTTCAAGAGAATCTATTATATAGTTACTCCTGTATTTTGACCTTCTCTATTAACGATGTAGTATCCAAGCCAGAAGTTACGAACATCAGGGGAAGCTTTATTCCAAAGAAGTTTAGTGATCTCTTTTATCTTTTTTAATTCTTCTTTGTCAAGCTTTCTTTCATAGTCAACTATCAGAGGATAAACTAAAAGGGCATCTACGTCTCCATCATCCCAATATACTCTTCGATCTAAAACACTTTGTACATTTTCACCACAATTCTCTAATGCTGCTTTAACTTGATTAGCATTAAGACTGCTTATTACATCCATTAGTTCAATATTAAGATCCTTTACTCTCTTGTGCTCTTTCATTTCTTGAATAACTGTTTCAAGAGCAGTTATGTCACTAAGGACAGTTTCTCTTTGAAAGTTTTGAAAACTCTCTATTGCATGATCACACACAGAATCACGATTTTTTTGATTAGTTTTCTGCCAAATTAGTTCAATGATCTTTACGCTTTTTTCAAATTTTTCTTTATCTTCAACTATATCGTTAAGGCGAGTAATAGCAAAATATAAAATGATATCTTTTTCACTAGTCGGAGCTCCCTCGTGTCTCAAAGCTGCTTGTATATCATCATTTCCATTACTATTGAATGTTTCCTGGACCATTTTAAGGTTGTTCTCGCTGATTGCTCTTATTAATGAAGTTTGAATTTTTTGTTGTATGTCAGTTAATTCAGTCATATTTTACCTCTATTTTCTATAAAGTTTAATTATCACACATATTTACAAGTAAGTTAAGTATATTGTTAATAACTGTTAATAAAGGCCAACAAAATGCTTGACGTTAGAGTAGCTTTTATGGCTTTGTATAGCGAGGAAGTAACTCTATGAAAAATCATCAACGTTTACAAACTTTACGTTCAATTGTATTTATTGTGGGAATATTCCTATTGTTATTTAGCTTAGCAATGCTTATTCCTGCTATTACTAATAAATGTCTCAGCTACGAATGGAAAAATTTTCTCGCTGGATTCATAATTACCTGCACATCTGGCGTAATTTTTATTTTACTCGGTAAATTAAATGGCATGCCGGCAATTTTTGCAATTACTAGTTGCACCTGGATTGCCTTGTCTTTGTTTGCAGCTATTCCTTTCTATTTTGACAATCTGAGCTATGTTGATGCATTATTTGAAACGATATCTGGCATCACAACCACAGGGGCAACTATATTTAATGATATTGAAAAACAATCTCCAGGAATACTGCTATGGAGAGCAATGCTACATGGCATGGGGGGTTTTGGTGTAATCACTTTAGGAATTGCAGTTTTTCCTATGTTTAAGATTCTCAGCCTAAATAATTTACTTTATTCTGAATATTCAGATGCTACAAAAAGGAAGTTGCCGAACACGCGAAGCGTAGTAATTCATATTACAGCAATATATTATGGCCTAATTTTGTTATGTATATTTTCCTATTATCTGGCTGGTATACCACTATTTGACGCAATATGTCACGGAATGTCCGCTGTATCAACTGGTGGATTTGCTAACTATAATGATTCTATAGGGCACTACAATAACCCTATGTTAGAAGTCATAACGATCATTTTTATGATTTTGGGTTCTCTGCCTTTTTTTAGCTATTTAAAAATCATAAGACGGTTAGACATTTGCTATGATGAACAGGTCTCTTACTTTGTTAAGATAGCTATTGTTTCATCTTTATTTGCTTGTTTTTGGTTGTATCAAAATGTTGATTTAGGAGTGTCATTATCATTTAGATACAGCACGTTTACCATCACCTCTTTAATTACGTCAACTGGTTATGCAATCTGTAATCATATAGATTGGAGCTTCATTTCAGTCTTAGCTTTTTTTCTAACCTTTGTTGGTGGATGTAGTGGTTCTTCAAGTGGTAGCATCAAAATCTTTCGTTTGATCATTTTTCTAAAGTCTATAGGAAATCACTTTCGCCTTTTATTAAACCCAGGTGCAGGTAATAGGGTAAAATTCAACGGAAAAACCCTGGAGAATGATGAAGTTCACTCTGTCTTTATATTTTTTGCAATTTTCATGTTAACGTTTACCATTTCATCAATAGTGATGTCTTACTTAAGCAATGCAGACTTTATAACTAGCATCAGCTCAGTCTCTGCAACGCTTACAAATTCTGGCCCAGGATTTAGTAATTTAATAGGCCCTTCAGGTAACTATTCTTCTTTCAGTAATGAAGTAAAATTATTTTTGTCGTTTTTGATGCTGCTTGGTAGACTTGAAATATTGCCAATCTATTTTTGTATAGGTAATTTATTCTTATTTAATAGAAAGAAATAGTTGGTAAAGTTGTGAAACTTGATATTGTCAACTGTTTAATAAAAAGATCGTAGCTAAACCAAGAAACATAAGAGCTGAGAGAATATCAGTTGTTGCCGATGTTAGGATTGAAGAAGAAACTGCAGGGTCAGACTTTAAACGGTGAAGCATTATAGGAATGAAAGTTCCGATGAACGTTGCAATAATTGACATCATAATCATGGAGACCACAAAAATCATCTCCACTTTGAAATTGTGAAATCTTATTGCTAATACTACGAGTGAAATGGTAGATAAAATTACCCCGTTTATAAGACCTATTAAAAATTCTTTCATCAGTACTCTTTTTGCATTTTGCTCAGTTAGATATTTTGTTGCGATTGCCCGGATGGTTAGCGTTACTGTTTGGGATCCTGCATTTCCGCTCATTGATGCAATTATCGGCATGATTATTGGCAGTACTATAAAACTTTTTATTACATCATCGAAAAAGCCAACTACTATGGAACACATTGTTGCAGCTAAGAGGTTAAACAGTAACCAAGGTAGCCTTTTAATTATAGTTTTATGTATAGGGGCATTTATATCGGCTTTAGAAGATACACCGCTTATTTTGAGTACATCCTCTTCTGTTTCTTGTTGAACAACTTTTATCACATCTTCAATTAAGATCACACCAATAATTTTACCATTCTTATTTACTACCGGAGCCGATAATAGAGAGTAATCTTTAAATATTCTTGCTACTTCCTCTTGGTCTACTCCAGTTTTAATGATTTTTATGTCATGATCCATTATCTCTTTTATTATTGTGTCTCCTGAGTGAGATATTACCTTATTTAAATTCACACTGCCTATAGGCTCTAATTTTGAGTTGATAATGAATATCTGGTGAAATCTTTCTGGTATTTTTTTATAGTTGCGCAAGAATTCCATTAGCTGATTTATCGTCCAATAATATGGAGCTATAACCATATTTTTATGTATCAACCTTCCTGCACTTTCTTCTGGGTATGATAACAATTCCTCTACTAATTTTTGAGTTGAATTGGGTAAGTAGTTAAGTATGTTTTCTATAGACTTTCTATCCAAATCTTTCACTATGGTTACTATATCTTCTACATCAAGGAGCATTAGTAACCTTGCTGTATTTTCTATTCCCAATGTTTCTATGATCTCTCTTTGTAAATCTGGCACTACATGCACTAGGGCATCACTTAACAAATGTTGATCTAGGATATTAACTAATTTCTCCCTGTGATCACTGATTGAAGTAGATAAAAAATAAGCTAACTGAACGCTATCTATCGTTTTTACAATATTACAAACATTTTCTAGCTCCTCGTTATCAAGTGACTCTATTAAGTCATCAATAGCCTTTTTGTCTAAACCATAATGAGAACTTATTTTAATATTCATTACTTTACCTTGTTTTTTAATAAATATACACACTTGATTTCCTTAAACATTAAAGTATAATGAAATTATTTTGAATTAACTATCATATGGTTAAATTTCTATTTTGTTTGCTGTTATTGTTAGTAATAGTAAATATATTAAAATCTAAAGTATAATGAAAACTTATTCAGAAATTTTCGAATACTTTCAAGGCTTAAATAAAAGTATTTCTCTTATCAGGAGGTGTCTTTGACATAGAAAAATTAAAGTTGCATCTTGAAGAGCTGGATTCCCAAGCGTCGAATGATAATCTGTGGCAAGACAATCAAAAGGCACAAGAAATTTTAAAAGAACGTTCTAAAATTAATAATGACGTAGAGTTGTTTTTAAAGCTGGAAAGCGATTACAACGATGCCATTAGCTTAATGAAGTCTGCTATTGATGAGAATGATGAAGAATTTTTCTCTGAAGTTGAAAGTGAATTAGCTAAGCTAGAGAAATTAATCAAACTTAAAGAGACAGAATCCTTATTTACTGGTGAAGCAGATAACAATAACTGCTTTTTAGAAATCCACTCAGGAGCTGGTGGAACAGAGAGCAATGATTGGGCTGAAATGCTGATGCGCATGTATGTAAGATGGGCAGAAATTTATCACAACTTTAAAGTTGAAGTTGTAGAAAAATTAGAAGGAGAGTCGGTTGGTATAAAGTCTGCAATGATAAAAATCGTTGGAGAAAAAGCTTATGGGTGGGCAAAAAGTGAAAGTGGAATTCACAGGCTGGTTAGAATATCGCCGTTTGATGCAAATGGTAAACGTCATACCAGTTTTGCAAGTGTAGGAGTAACTCCAGTGATAGAAGATTCAATTGATATTGCTGTGGATGAAAAGGATCTAAAGATCGACACCTACCGTGCTTCCGGAGCAGGCGGTCAGCACGTGAACAAGACTGAAAGTGCGGTACGCATTACGCATATTCCAACTGGTGTTGTAGTTCAATGCCAAAATGGTCGTTCTCAACACAGAAATAAAGATGAGGCGTTAAAATTACTTAAAGGACGTTTGTACCAAATTGAACTGGAAAAAAAAGAACAGAAAATGGCTGAAGAGTATGGTAAAAAATGCGATATAGGCTGGGGCAATCAGATCAGATCGTACGTTATGCATCCATATCAAATGGTGAAGGATTTAAGAACTGGACATGAAGTGGGTAATATAAATTCTGTTTTTGATGGTAATATAGATTGTTTCATAGTTAGTGTGCTTACTAAGCAAAATTAGGTAGGGTTGACTTTCTTGTCATAATATATGATAATTAAAATATTGTTAAAGTAGGAGTAAAGTTATGACAATTGAACACGAGCAGTGGGAAAGAATGCTAAGTGCAATTGATGCTGACAAAAATTTAAGTAAAGATAACGTAATTGGGAAGATAAAAGAGAAATTATCACAATATTCAGATGAATATAAAGAGTGGGAAGGAGCTGGTTTTGGTGTAAACCACTTATTTGCAGTAGAATATGGATTATTGCATTTAGCTATCCACAATAATTTAGAAAATGTGGTGAATGCTCTATTGGGAGTAGAAGGAATCAATGCTAATGCAAAAAATGGATATGGAGACACTCCTTTATGTAAGGCTGCTCGCCATGGCTGCACTAAAACAATAAGAGCTCTAATAGACAACGGAGCAGATGTTAATGAAAAAGATAATCATGAATGTACTCCTTTGCATTTGGCTTGTGAAAATGGTCAAACAGAAGTAGTAAATCTCCTATTGAAAAGAGAAGATATAGATGTTAATGCAATAAGTAAAGATGGGTATACTCCTTTACATTTGGCTACTGAAAAAGGTTACATAGAGATAGTAAAAACTCTAATAGAAGGAGAAGGAGATGTCAAAGCGGTAGATAAATATAGGAATACTCCTTTACATTTGGCTGCTAAAAAAGGTCGCATAGAGATAGTAAAAACTCTAATAGAAGCAGGAGCAAATGTTGATGCAATAGATAGAGATGGACGCACTTCCTTACATTTGGCTATTCAATATGGTTGTAAAGAAACAGTAAAAACTCTAATAGGAGCAGGAGCAAATGTTAATGCAGCAGATGAAGATAAACGCACTCCCTTGCATATAGCTACTCAATTTTGCCGTAAAGAGATAGTAAAAATTCTAGTAGAAGCAAGAGCAAATGTTAATGCAGCAGATAAATATGGATGTACTCCTTTACATTTTGCTGAAGATGCAGAGACAGTAAAAACTCTAATAGGAGCGGGAGCAAATGTTAACGCATTAGATAAAGATAAACGCACTCCCTTGCATAATGCCAAGAATGAAGAGACAGCAAAAGCTCTAATAGGAGCAGGAGCAAATGTTAATGCAGTAGATAAAGATAAATGCACTCCCTTACATATGGCTGCTCGACGTGGTTGCAAAGAGGTAATTGAGACTTTAATAGGCAAAAGAGCAGCTCTTTTGTCAAAGAATAATGATAATAAAATTCCGAGCGATTTTGACAAAAATCATTATATAGTTCGGCATGTGAATTTTCTTTTATCTGAAGAAAGAATGAAACGACATGACCAACAGGGTAAAATATCTCTTGTTGCTTTCAGTTTAACAATATTGTTTGGTACTGCTATAACGATAACACTTTTTGCAATTGGAACAATTACAGCTGGGCTATATCCTGTAATAGGAGCAGTAGTTACAGTTGTAGCAGCAGCATTAGCGGTAGCTTATACTACAGTTAGAATGTTAGAACCTAGTACTAAAATGGATGAAACGAAAGAAGCGCAAAACGTAAATGGGAATGTGCAGGAAGTATTTCCTTAATATAATTCCAATTGTGGGATCTCTTATTCCATTTTATCAACAGTTTGTTTTGCAGTATCAAACAATTTTAATCCTATAATCCCGAATGTAACTAAAATAAAGCATATTACTTCGAATAAATTAACTGGTTCATTAAATAGGTAAACTCCAAGTATTGAAGCTCCTATAGCACCTACTCCAGTCCAAATTGCATAGCATACTCCGATAGGTATAGAACGTATAGCGAGCGAAAGTAAATACGTACTAAGAGCCATGGAGAGTATGCTAATTATTGATGGTACGAGATGAGTAAATCCACAACTATGCTTAAGTGTTATGACCCAGAACACTTCAATTAGTGACGATAAGAGTAAATATATCCAATTCATGCATAAATTTTTAGGTTTAAATAGAGAGCTTTAGCCCTATGGTTCCTATTACAATTAAAATGATACATAAAACTTGAGATAAATTAATATTCTCTGTGAAAGCGGTTGCACCAATTATAGTTATTCCAATTGTGCATATTCCAGAGGAAACTGCATAGCATACTCTAATAGGTAGAAAGCATGCTGCAAGAGATAAAAAGTAAATGCTAATGATCATAATTACCAATGTTGCAATCGAAGGCACACCTTTAGTAAAACTGTTACTAAACTTTAACGTTACAGCCCACAGTATCTCTAGGATACTAGACAGCAACAAATATAACCAGCACATTTTCGTAACATTTCAATCTTGTATTGTAACAGAAATTGTTAGTTAAAACTACACTAAAGTGCAATAGATCTCTCTTTCGAAATTGCTTTGAAAGCCAATATATTAAACTTAAAATAACATTCTAAAAAACTTTTCTACGAAATTCAATTCCTGTACGTCATTTGCTGCATAAAGAGGTGTAGTTTGTTGCTCAATACCTGGTATTTCTACAAAAACTTTGCCCACTTCTTGACCTTTTTTAATGGGTGCAGGTATCATATCTTTATATTCAATACGCACCTTAATTTGGTCATGCAATTTGCGGTTGTAAGTTATGGTAACATCGTTTGCAACTGTAATAGGCACTTTTTTATCTTTTCCATAGAGAACATTTACTTCCTCAACTACACTGTCTTTAATGAATATTTTCTTAGTATTAAAATGATTTAAGGAGTATTGTATCAGTCTTTTTGCTTCTTCTATTCGCTCTTTCTCAGTGTTTAAACCATTTACGACAGCAAAAATTCTCCTATCATTTCGTTTTGCAGATGCTACAATGCCATAACCACCAGCATTTGTATAACCGGTTTTTAAACCGTCAACCCCAATGTCGTGAAAAAGTAGAAGATTTTTATTCTTTTGTGCAATTTCGTTATATGTCAAATATTGTTCAGAAAATAAATCGTAATATTCAGGAAAATCAGTGAAAATCCTTTTTGCCAGCATTACCAAGTCTTTTGCGCTCATAAAATGATCTCCATCTGGCCACCCGCTTGAGTTGACAAAATGACTGTCATTCAGGTTCAAATTTTGTGCAACCTCATTCATTTCAGCCACAAAATTCTCTTCTGATCCTGCAATACCCTCGGCTAGTGTTATGCAGGCATCATTACCTGAGACTATTGTAATTCCTTCGAGTAATTCCCTCACCGTAACGGATTGACCTTCTTTCAAAAACATAGAAGAGCCTTTTCTTTCCCACGCTTTTCTGCTTACTCGAAATTTATCCTCCATATTTATTATTCCAGCTTTTAGATAATCGAAGGCTATATATAAAGTCATTAACTTGCTCATTGAAGATGGGGCCATTTTTTCATCGGAATTATGGTCAAAAATGAACGAGTCTGAAGCTAAATCTAAGACTACTGCTTGCTTTGCTTTGGTTCTAAACTGGTATGAGTATGAAGAAAAAGGAAGTATAAAAACTAATAGCAAAATTACCAATCTGCTTAACATATCTATAATTTTAAATTTACAGTGCACTAATTAATAGTATAATTTTACAGGGGCATTTCAATAGATCTCTTGCATAAAAATTCCTTGACAAACTCCGCCAGCCCCCTTATTATGATAGTGAAGGTATTCAGTTATCTTCATCTGTGCAGATTAAACAGCAAGAAAACAACTTAGTTGGCGTCTTATTTTTAATTTTTTGCACTATGTGCACCTTATGTCTTCACAACATTTCTGGGCTTTTACCTATATAAGCTGAAACGCGCTTATAAGTCATTTAAGACAGTATAGTACGCCAATTTGCAGGATTAGAGAGTGACAACTAGCTAACACGGGGTTTCTTTTGCCTTTTTTTCTGCTTAGTAAATTTCTTAAACATTTAAACTAAGGTGAGTTGCATTTAAAAGCAGCTAAATCTTGCTTGTCAAGCGTTTAAAACATAAAAAACGCCAATATTTTAAAGCGGATAATAACCACGGGGCTTCTTTTGCCTTTTTTTTTATTTGGTAAATTTCTTAATATTTATAGCAACATGAACTGGGCAGGAAGGTGTCATTCCAGTGCTCCTTTTTTTGTCATCCGAGTAGCCCCTATGATGTCATTCCAGCGCGTGACGCTGGAATCTAGTCTTTATTATGCAGCCACTTATTTAAAGTTAAGTTTTCTGGATCCAAGTAGTC
The DNA here is from genome assembly GCF_964028555.1 of Wolbachia endosymbiont (group A) of Pipizella viduata. Taxonomy (NCBI): domain Bacteria; kingdom Pseudomonadati; phylum Pseudomonadota; class Alphaproteobacteria; order Rickettsiales; family Anaplasmataceae; genus Wolbachia; species Wolbachia endosymbiont (group A) of Pipizella viduata. The sequence continues at coordinate 878,836 of NZ_OZ034787.1, forward strand.
AAGCTACTCGGATGACATCTTGACAATCGTCATCCCGCTACGTGTTAGCGGGATCTATGCTAAGAGATACCGCGAATGAATCGCGGTATGACGGTCTGCGGCGATATGACGGTTCGCGGTGGCATGACGATAACTTCGTCATCCCGCTGCTTGTTAGCGGGATCTAGAGATACCGCGGCGATATGACGGTTCGCGGTGGCATGACGATAACTTCGTCATCTCGCTGCTTGTTAGCGGGATCTGCTGAGATACCGCGAATGAATTGCGGTATGACGTAGAGCTCGCGTCAGCTACTTTGATGACACCATTTACTGTCTTTAAAAATGAATGTTCTTACAATTGTGCGTCATGCGCTTTATTAAATATTTTACTTAAAAATCTAACTTCTTGTTATACAAGAGATAAGCAATTCACTAATGATGAAAAATTACGAAAAGGGGCATAGAAAGCGCCTAAGAGAGAAAATTATTTTAGATAATGGACAATCATTACTTGATTATGAAGTTTTAGAGCACATTTTATATTCAGCATACAGTAGAATTGATGTAAAGCCGATAGCAAAGAGTTTGATAGAAAATTTTGGCAGTTTGAATAAAGTTTTTAATGCTGACCTGGAAGCACTGCAAAATGTTGATGGTGTCAGCAATGCAGCAATATCTGCCATCTTTTGTGTGAAACAAGCCTTTGTTCGTTCTGCAAGAGAAGAAATAAAAGACCTGCCTATAATCGATAACTGGGAAAAATTGCTTGATTATTTAAGAATAAGCATAGGAAGCCTCAATAAGGAAAATTTTCGCGTCATCTATATGAATAAAAAGTATCGTCTAATAGCGGAAGACCTGCAAAACGTTGGTACAGTAGATCAAACTCCTCTTTATGTCAGAGAGATCATCAAGCGCGCACTTTTGATTGGTTCAACATCCATTGTAATATCTCACAATCATCCAAGCGGAGATACACAACCTTCAAATAGCGATATATCTCTCACTAGGCAACTAGCAGAAGCTTGCCAAAGTATAGGAATAGAATTAATAGACCACATTATTATTACATTCAGTAGCTATTTTAGTTTCAAGGAAAATAGGTTGTTGTGAAAGCTTTTATAGCTACAGTAACTTAGATTTACCGACAATCGTCATTCCGCTACGTGTTAGCGGCTAAGAGATACCGTGACGGGATGACGGTTCGCGGCGGCATGACGATAAGCTCGTCATCCCGCTACGTGTTAGCGGCACGGCGGGATGACGGTAAGTTTTATTGTGGCACGATGGTGTAGTATAATGTTGGTAAACCTCAGTTACTTTAGCTATAAACGATTAAGATGAAGTTATCATATATCTATATACTTACAAATAAAGCTAATAGCACATTATATATTGGTGTAACTGCAAATTTGATCAAGAGGATTTGGGAACACAAAAACAAAATTGTTTCAGGTTTTACATCAAGATATAATGTAAATAAACTTGTATATTTTGAAGAGTTTGAAGATATAAGTTTAGCTATTGCAAGAGAAAGGCGCCTGAAAGAATGGCCAAGGCAGTGGAAAATTAATTTGATCAATCAAAAGAATCCTAGCTGGGTTGACTTATATTACTTAGCTTTAAGATAGCTATGCTGAGATCCCGCTAACACGTAGCGGGATGACGGGAAAGGAGTAGCGGGATGACGAGAAAGGAGCAGCGGGATGACGAGAAAGGAGCAGCAGGATAACGGTTAAGTAATTCGTCATTCCGCTACGTGTTAGCGGATGAGATACCGCGAATGAATCGCGGTATGACGGTTCGTGGTGGCATGACGAGAAAGGAGTGGCGGTATGACGGTTCGCGGCGGCATGACAGTTAATTAATTCGTCATCCCGCTACTTGTTAGCGGGATCTAGAGATACCGCGAATGAATCGCGGTATGACGGTTAAGTAAGGGATCTATGCTAAGAGATACCGCGGGGTATGACATAGTAGCTATTTCTTGTAATCAAGTTTCGTTAAAGGTCAGATTGAATGGTTAAATCTTCCACCCAAATAACCACACACTCTACTTGCTTGTTTGGATATATTTCTTGTACTAAGGTTTTATAGGTCAGCATTTGCTTTTTTATTTCATTTAATAAGGAAACAGAAACGTTACGGTGTGATTTGTAGTCAATTATGATCGCTTTATCTTGCGTTATGCATAGCCTATCTAGTCGTACTAATACTGGTTCGCCATCGATTATTCCACTCAGTGTAATCTCTGATTTGCCCTCTAAGTCAAACAAATAGCCATATTTTTCATTAAAGGCCAATATTTTACTGTAAATTTCATCCTTATCTTCACTGGTGTTTATATTGTCAAGATATTTTCTGACCCAGTTTTTTCTCCTTTCTTTTTCTATCTTGGGCATATATTGTAATATGCTGTGGATTATTAAGCCTCTTGTATAACTGTCTTTCGTTTCAGCGCCACTTTCTGTCATTCCAGTACCCCTATTTGTCATCCAAGTAGCGGACACTGGGATCCAGGCTTCTTTTTCTCTGGATTCCAGCATCAAGTGCTGGAATGACACCGGAGAGTGAGTAGCTGATGCTGGTTCTCCTTCTTTTTTACTGGATTCCAGTGTCAAGCACTGGAATGACATTGATAGGTTTGGCGGAAGCGAAATGACTGGAACGTCAAAATAATCACGTTTTTTATAAATGTAAGGGTAGTTTGCGTTCACACATAGCACTTCAACTTTTTCTTTAAATATTGGCTGTAAGTATGCTTGTTTCTTTTCATATGGTTCTCCATACTGAGTGATTAGATCATACCAAGAGCCCTTTTGCACTGGCTCTTTACTTAAGATGTATAACTCATCTTCAGCACGTGTGAGTGCTACGTATAATAAACGCAAATATTCGTTATAATCCTCTAGTTTTTTCTCTCTTTTTACTTGATCACAATAAGCGTTATTGTTTTTTCCACACCAAAATGGCACTTCCGTTCCATCAAAGATAATGCTTTCACTGTTTCTTGGCACTGTGTTTGTATCAACCAAAAATACTATGGGAGCTTGCAGACCTTTTGATTTGTGAATTGTCATTATTCGCACAGCATTTCGTTCTGATTGCATATCATTCTTAATCTCCGGGTTATTCTCCTTGATCCACTGAACAAACGCTTGAAGAGATGGGTTTTCAAATTGCAACACAAGGTTCATAAATTCGTCTAGAACCTCGAAGCACTCAAGACCTAGCCTTGCAGCAAATTTCTTCTTACCTGTACGCAATATATGTGTAAATAGTGCAAGAGGAGACTCTATGCGAGATAAGTTAATGAGATAGTTTAATTCACTATAGATAACCACAGAATAATCCTGAATTCTTTCCCATAGTGAATGCTCTTTACGGTCATATGCAATGTTAAATAAATCATCCTCGGTAAAATTGAATAACGGTGATTTTAAAGCATTTGCAAGAGCTAGATCATTTGCCTGGAGGAGTAAAAATTCGGCCAAAGCTATTAAGTCCTGCACGGCTATATAGTCCATAATTCTAAAATAATCTCGGCCTACAACTGGCACGTTTGCTTTTTTAAGTTCGCTTATTATGTAATCAACTAACACGTTTCGTTGCCGTACCAGAATCACAATATCCCTTGGCTCTATATGGCGATCTTTAGCGACTAAAATCCGCCCTTCGTTTAACCAATTGTGAATTCTGTTGGCTATTGTTTGAGCAAGTAATCGGTCTGTTATTATATAATCTTTCCTGCATGTCAGAGGAATTTGTAAAGCTCGCTGTTCTTTCTCTTTACACTTTGGTAACGCTGGCCAAATTTCAATATATCCTTGATCATTTTCTCTATGTGGAACATGTTTTATTTCATTATCAACAAAAGATATTTCTGCGCGGAAGTTGTTAAATATTCTATCTACAAGCATTAAAACTTCTGGAGTTGAACGAAATGACTTTTCAAGTTGGCATGATATCCAATCTCTGCCACCAGTTTTCGTATGAAAGTATTGTTGCATGTAGTTGAATAGATGGGGATTTGCTCCTTGAAATCTGTATATGGATTGTTTTACGTCACCAACTACAAATAAGGTTCGCTTTTCATCATTACCGGCAAAAAATTCATCGCAGAGATTTGTTATAATTTTCCATTGGCTGATGCTATTGTCTTGTGCCTCGTCAACAAGGATGTGATCTATTTTTTGATCCAAGTTAAACAATATCCAATCTTTGTAGTTTGGATTGCTGAGAAGATTTGTTGCTAATCCAATTATATCATTGTAGTCAAGCAGTGCGTTTTTTGATTTTTCGCTACTGTATAGATCAACATATACTTTAAATATACCAAGTAAGCTACTGGTTCTCTTGAATATTTGATAAGAGTTCATGTCTTTTATATGAGTAAACACTACATTCTGAACGCTCTCTATTATTTGCTCTGCATCTCTAAATTTTTCCAAAGTACTTTTTGTTGCAATGGATGATATGCTCTTTTTTTCGTGCGATTCTGATTTGAGAAATACCTTGGCTAAATCTTCTATTCTGGTGTCTTTCCGCTCCATTCCGGTGTCATCCCAGTGCTTGACACTGGGATCCATATTTCTTTTTTTCTGGATTCCAGCGTCACGCGCTGGAATGACAGAGAGTGGTGGAATGATAGGAGATTTTACAAGGAATCTATTACACCAATCATAAAGTATTTCACTATAACTCTGATCTCTTTTACTGCCTTCACTTAATATCTCGGCTAATCTTTTTATGTGCTCAGTCGTTTCACTCTGTAAGTCATGAATTTCATCTGGAGCACTGAGTTTATCTTTGATATATTCTGAATCATTTTCTGATATCGATCTTTTTATACATAAAGTATAAAGCAAATCGCGTAGCTTATTTTCATCAAATTCAGCCGCAATAAGATTGATATCATCCTGCACAGTTTCGTTATGAAGCACTTTATTGAATATGATGGAATGTAATTCTTTACATTCACTCAGCGTACAATTTGGGGCGATGCCAGCTTCTATGGGAAAGTTGGAAATTAATTTGTAACAGAAAGCGTGTATGGTTTGTATAGTTAGACCAAGATTTTCCAATTCAGAGAAAAGCCTTCTTGCTCTTGTTAAATAATCTTTATTTTTTCTGGATCCCAGTGTCACGCACTGGGATGACAAATAGGGGTGCTGGGATGACGTCGAAGGGTGAGCTACTGGATTTTCACTTAAATCGTGATTATGTGGTGCTATCACCTCAGCATCATTCTCCGTTATTTCTGCGTCATCCCCTGTCATCCCAGTGCGTGACACTGGGATCCAGGTTTCTTTTTTTCTGATTTGCAATAGGTCTAGTTGTTCCAGATCCATTATTAATTCACTTTCTGAGCATATTGCCCACTTACTGAGTACGCTGTGAATGCGATTCTCCATCTCGTTTGCTGCAGCGTTGGTAAATGTTAAGCAGAGAATATTTCTTTTGTTTTCTAATAAAAGTCTCAATACTCTGTCTATTAAGATTTTTGTTTTGCCTGTACCAGCGGACGCATTTACCCATACAGAGAAATTGGGATTTATGGCATTTGATCTCATCAGAAGTGCGAAAACCTTATAGAAGTTGACTAAAATAGCATTATACATATAATGTAAAAATAATCTTAGTGAAGATATATAATGAAAAGTTTTTGTGTAAAGGCGCCTGCAAAAATCAATCTTTTTTTGCATGTTGTAAATAAGAAGGAAACAGGATATCACTTGATTGAAGGTTTATTTGTCTTTGCTAATCTTTTTAATTTTTTGGAAATAAAAGTAGGTGAGAAGTATTCTAGATACGATAACTCTACAGTTGAATTTGTAAATTCCGAACTTAGAATTAATAACAGGTACAACACCGTAATGAGAGCAGTTAATCTATTGCTTAGATATGCTCCTGCGCGAACTAAAGTCATTGTAAAGGTTGTGAAAAACATACCAATTGCTGCGGGTTTGGGCAGTGGCTCCTCAGATGCTGGAGCTGTGGTACGCATACTAGGGAAGCTGTGGAAGATTGATAGGACGATTTTAAATGAAATAGCTTTAAGCGTTGGTGCTGATGTTCCTGCGAGTATAGATAGCAAGCCAGTTTTTGTTAGAGGTATTGGTGAAGAGTTGTGTCCCATAAAAAAATTCTCTCTACCCACAAATATAGTACTGGTGAAGCCGAAAAAAAAGTTTTTGAGCACACTAGAGGTATTTTCCAAACATGAAGGAGAATTTTCTGAGCCAATTAAATGGAGCGATGACGCTGAAAAGGATTTGTTGAAGTTTCTTAAAGAGACGAGAAACGATCTTCAAGAGATAGCAGTAAGTCTTGTACCTGAAATTCAGGATGTGATATCAACACTTGAGTCACAAGAAGGCTCTATACTTTCTCGCATGTCAGGCAGTGGTGTATCATGCTTTGGAATATTCGATAGTGAGGAAAATGCAAAAGCTGCTGCAGTTAATATCAGAGAAAAGCAACCAGAATGGTGGGTATGTGACACTCAATTAATAGTTTGACTTTATGCCCTTAATTTCCGAGAATAAAAATCTTATAAATGGTTACAGGGAAGGAAAATTTTTGGTGAATAATAGAGAATATTGCGGCTCAATTATAGTTTTTCCTGAAAAGGTGATTAAATTGAAAGAAAGTGATATAAATAGCAAGGAACATTTTAAATCTTTTTTAACAGAGGAAATAGAAATTTTGATAATAGGTACTGGTAAAACACGCAATATACCAAGTTCTTCAGTGAAGTCCTATCTTATGGAACAAAAAGGTTTAAATTTTGAATTTATGACAACCGGTGCAGCATGCAGAACCCATAACGTTTTAATATCCGAAGATAGATTTGTTGTCAGTTATCTAATAGCCATATAGCATGCTTGAAATGTTTACCCAGGACTTTTTCATCAACAGTCTAGTTGCAGTAGTCGTAATTAGCCTAGTAACAGGCGCTTTAGGATCGTTTATGATATGGCAAAGGTTATCTTATCTTGGTGATAGTTTGTCCCATTCTTCGTTGCTTGGTGTTGCACTTGCTTTAATCTTTAAGATTAGCCCATCGCTTAGCATAATGCTCATTGCAATTACATTTGCTATACTACTTTCTCTTAATTTTAACAGATTATATTCTGCTGATACGATATTGAACATTGTTACCAATGTAGTTTTATCATCGAGTTTAATACTTATGTCTTTTCTTCCATCGGGCAATAATAGTATTATTAGCTCACTGTTTGGTGATATATTAACGCTCGATCAAAGTGATATAATATTGATTTTTTTAATCTCTGTAATAGTTACTTTGATATTAATATTTAGATGGCGTTATTGGTTAATGATTTCAATTAATCAAGATTTAGCAGTAGTTGAAAAGATTAATGTTAATTTTGTTAGACTAGAATTTTTAATCACTCTTGCTATATTTATAGCAATTGCTGCCCAATTAATAGGAATATTACTCATTGCTGCATTTTTGCTAATACCAGCAGCATCTGCAAGGCTCATTTCGAAAACTCCAATGCAGATGATTATTGTTGCAACAGTTTTTTCTGTGATTTCTGGGATATCAGGTCTGATGTTATCTGCAAGTTTTGATTTGTTAACTGGACCTGCAATTATACTTGTTGCAGCCGTATATTTAATTATCGCTTATTTTATAAGGTTAGTATTAAACAGGTTGGCTTGATTTTAGTCTCGAATGTTAATAATTTTGTAATATACTCATTATAAAACATCACTATCTTAGCACAAAATAGTCTTTGCTATATTATTGTTTATGTGCTAATGATAAGCTGTTAATTTTATGGAGTAAGCAATATGAGCGAAGAAGGATTTTTTTCCAAATATATATCTCAACCTGTGAAAAAATTTTATAATTATATTACAGGAAAAACAGAAGAGTCGGATAATGTGCAGAGTACGGCAGATGATGTGCACAATATTGCGCAAGAAAACTCAGAGTCTTTGGATACTCATATACAATCAAATGAGAATGATATCATATAGATGGCATGAGGGTCATACCATCCAAAGTTAAAAAATTCCTAGAGAAACCTGATGCTTTAAGTGGTGTGTTAATTCATGGAAGTGATAACAGTAGGGTTGGTTTTTATGTACAAGAAATAATTGCCAATTTGGATGAGTATTCAGTTCAGGTGATGGATTTTGCAATAGTGAATAAGTCACCCGGTTTACTGTTTTCTGAATTGGCAAACATTTCGATGTTTACCAGCAAAAAATTAATTAAGCTGATAAATGTGAGTGGAGGTATATCCAAAGAGTTAAAAAACGTATTGGATTATAACGCAAGTGGTCACTATGTAATGATGGTAGCAAGTGATCTTCCATATAATTCTGCGACTAAAAGTTATATGGAGAGTTCAAAAATTTTTGGTGTGATTGCTTGCTATAAGGACAGCAACAGCAATCTTTATGACATTATATCAAGTTACTTAAAACAAAATGATATAAAATGCACAAATGAGATAATCTACCATTTGCAATCTTACTTTAATCATAGCAAGCTGCCTATATGTTCAGAACTTGAGAAGTTAGTTTTGTACTTAGGGGAGAGAAAAGACCTAAAACTTACTGATATAGAATTATGCTTTTCAACTTCCGGCAACGACTATGCTACACTTGATGATCTATGCTCTGCCATAGCAAGTAAAGATATGTCGCGCTTCATTAGAATTTCTGATGCATTGATATCGCAAGAAAATTTTTCACCGATAGCGCTAATTCGCATTATATCAAATTATTTCCTACGCCTTGAAAACGTTTTGCTGTCAGTGCAAGGTGGAATGAGTGAGCAGGCTGCGATTGATCAGCTAAGCCCTCCATTGTTTTTTAAACAATTGCAGAGCTTTAAATCTCATTTGAAAAGTTTGCAACTTTCAGAACTTAAAAAGATTTTGGAAGAATTGATAAGCTTAGAAGTTACCTGTAAAAAAACTGATTTAGATCATAAAATGATTTTTCAGCAGGTGATTTGTCATATTACAAATACAATTACTTGCTATAGCTAATAAAGATAAGGTGTAACCAGACTGCATTCTGTGATTTTTAGCAAAACATGATCTTTCATTTGAGCTTTCTTCAATTTAAAATAAATACAGAAACTAGCTATCTTCAAAAATATGGTTGAATAATTGTTAATAATAGTGTATAATTATTAATATTTTCAAGCATTTTTGCCATGGCTCTTTCAAAATTTCTCGATCCTCGCAATGATTTGTGTTTCAAAAAAATCTTTGGAACGGAAAAAAATAAGAATATCCTGATCCACTTTTTGAACGATATTTTAGGGTTTACTGAGATAAATGCAATACAAGAAGTTGAGTTTCTTAGCACTATTATGGATCCCGAAGTTGCCTCTGATAAACAAAGTATTGTTGATGTTCTCTGCAAGGATTCTCACGGAAATAGATGTATAGCAGAAATGCAGCTCGCTAGAGACAAGGGCTTCGAAAAACGCGCTCAATTATATGCCGCTAAAGCCTACTCAAGACAATTAGATAAATCTGGCAACTACATTGATTTAAAGAAAGTCTTCTTTATTGCTATATCAAATTTTAACTTACTTCCTGAAGAAGTTGGTTATATTTCTACTCACAATATACGTGATATAAAAACTAACGGCCATTACTTAAAAGATTTTCAATTTATCTTTATAGAATTGCCCAAATTTTCAAAAAGTAAAGTAGAGCAGTTAGAAAGTATAGTAGAAAGGTGGTGTTTCTTTTTTAAATACGCAGAAGAAACAACAGAAGAGGACTTAAAAGAGATAGCAGAAAAAGCGCCAATAATAAAGCTAGCATATGATGAATTAGACAAGTTTCGTTGGAACGAAAAAGATTTAGTAGCTTACGAAGAAAGAATAATGGATCTACGGAAAGAAGAAGCCATTCTTGAATACAGACTTGATCTTGCTGAAGAGAAAGGTATACAAAAAGGTATAGAGAAAGGAAAAATTGAAGGGAAAATTGAAGTCGCAAAAGCAATGCTGGCTAATAATGTTGATGTCAACACTATTGTCAAGTTTACTGGCCTTTCTATTAGTGAGATTGAAGAATTAAGTGGAAATCTGTGAACGGTTACACTTGGAAAACCTTTGTGGCATAATTTAAGTGGGCAGCGTAGTCTACGATTACCGCATAATTTACTATATAGATATTCCAGAACATATAGACTTCAATTGAACACAGAAAAGATTCTTATCAAAGTTAATTACCCTTATTGTCAATAACTATTAGCTACAGACCAGTTCTTGTTAAGTTACAGTAAAGAAATGAGTCATATATAGCTAAACTGACTTAGATTTACCGACAATTTGAAAAACCGTCATTCCGCTACTAGTTAGCGCCGCGGCGGTATGACGTGTTGCTTGGGTCAGCTATAGCTAAAGTAACTTAGGTTCACCGACAATCGTCATTCCGCTACTAGTTAGCGGAATCTATCCGCAACGGCATGACGTGTTGCTTGGGTCAGCTATAGAATATAGATCAGAAGTGACAGAGCTTAAAAAAAGGCCTAATATAACACAAAAAGCTTTATGAAAATCAGAGTTGGAGTAATAGGCTGCTTAGGCAGAATGGGCAAGAAAATACTCAATGAATTAATTACAAATGCCGAAGTGGAAATAGCAGGTGCTGTTGCCCGTTCAGGCAGTAAGTACATGGGCTTAGATATTGGACCAATTATAGGCTGCGGTTCCAATCTAGGAATTAAAATTACAAGTTCTATGAGTGGCATATTTGAGTCATCTGACGTTGTAATAGATTTTACAACTAAAGAATGTATGTTAGACTGCCTTAAAGCATCTGTAAAATTTAAAACACCGCTAGTTAGTGGCACAACTGGAATAGAAGGTGTCGATTTAAAAGAGTATGCTGCTGAAGTTCCAATATTATGGTCAGCAAATATGAGTGTTGGGGTTAATGTGTTGCTGAAATTGGTAAAAAAAGCTGCTGAGCTTTTAGGTAATGAATATGACGTTGAGATTTGGGAAATGCATCATAACTTAAAAAAGGATTCACCATCTGGAACAGCTATAGAACTTGGCAAAACAATTGCTAACGCTTCAAAAGTGGATTTTCAGTCCAATCAATATTTACATAGTGGTTCAAACATAAGAAAAAAGGGGGGAATAGGTTTTGCAGTATCTCGTGGAGGTGGAGTAATAGGAGATCACAGCGTGATGTTTGTTAATTCTGATGAACGGATAGAACTAAACCACAAAACAATTGATCGCACAACATTTGCTAGAGGAGCTGTTCAAGCAGCAGTATGGCTATATGAAAATAAAAGAGAAATTCCGGGGCTCTATTCAATGCAGGATGTGATATGAGCAATACACGTGCCTCTGTTAAAGATTTAAATCTCTGGTATGGCTCTAAGCAAGTTTTATTCGATATAAATTTGAATATTTATAAAAGAAAAGTTACTACTTTTATCGGACCATCCGGGTGCGGTAAATCAACATTTTTGCGTTGTTTTAATCGTATGAATGACTATGTACCTGGATGCAAAACTGTTGGTGAATTAGATATCGATGGGCTGGGTGATATATATTCACGCGATATGGATGTTGTGCTACTCAGAGCAAAAGTTGGCATGGTATTTCAAAAGCCAAATCCTTTTCCAAAATCAATATACGACAATGTTGCTTATGGACCAAAACTGCATGTTATGGCGAAGGATAAGCAAAAATTGAATGAGATGGTGGAAAATAGTTTAACCAAGGTTGGTTTATGGGAAGAATTAAAAGACAGATTGCAAGATAGTGCACTCGATTTATCCGGTGGCCAACAACAGAGGCTATGCATCGCTCGCGCAATTGCAGTGAAGCCAACTATTTTATTAATGGATGAACCGTGCTCCGCTCTTGATCCAATGGCAACCAATGCAATCGAAAATCTTATACAAGAGCTGAAATTAAGGTTTACTATAATTATGGTAACTCATTCAATGAAGCAAGCTAAAAAGTTATCTGATAGTGTAATTTTCTTTCATAATGGCAGAATTGTTGAGTCTGGAAGCACTCAAGAAATATTCGAAAATGCTCAATCTCCCTTAACAAAGGAGTATATCCTGGATCATTAAATTTCTGTCATCAAAGTAGCTTGGCTACTTTAAAAAATGTATCCGTATGCCGTATTTGTCATTCAGCATGGTATAGCTAAACTGACTTAGATTTACCGACAACCGTCATCCCGCTGCTTGTTAGCGGGATCTATAGCTAAAGTGGCTTAGGTTTACCTACAATTTGAAAAACAACAAATTCGTCATTCCGCTACTAGTTAGAGCCGCGGCGGTATGACGTAGGGAAACCTTTCTTGGGTTAGCTATAGAGATACCGCCGCGGTATGACGTACTGACTTGCACTAGCTATAGATCTAAAGTGAAACTTGAGTGAGAAATATTTAAGTAATAATTTTCCGCCACAAACAATACTTTCTTTGTTTGCTAGTGCAATAGAAGTCTAATCTACTTTCAATTCCCCAGTATGTAAACTGCGCGGTAAGGACTCTAATTCCTTTGCAGCACTTAAACTTTTATTTTTTGCATGTATACCAAGCTTATTGAATTCTCGGGCAGCAGGAAACACCCTTGCTTCAAGCGAACCAGCAGTTTTATTATAATGATCGACAGCACTTTTTAAGCTCCTGCGCAAATTATCAAAGTTTTCGCCCATTGTGCAAATGCGCTCATATAAAATATGACCTAGTTCACTGATTTTCTTTGCATTTTCAGCTATCATCTCTTGCTTCCATCCATATGCTATTGCTCTCAGCAACGCAATTAGAGTGATCGGTGTTGCAATGATCACTTTTTTTTCCACTCCAATCTCTATCAAAGCAGGCTCATATTCCAGTGCTGCGCTAAAAACCCCCTCCCCTGTTAAGAAAAGCACCACAAGTTCTGGCATATTTTCAAATTGATTCCAATACTCTTTTTTACCCAAGTCATTTATGTGTTTTTTTATTGCCAGGGAATGATTCTTTAATTTCTCCTTTTGTATTTGCAAATCATTTTGTGATATAGCATCCATGTAAGAATCAAGCGGCACTTTAGCATCTATTATTATTTGCTTTCCAGATGGCATTTTGATTATTAAATCAGGACGCAATAAATTATCCTCGTTTTTATCAACCACTGACGGCTGAGTAAAAAAATCGCAATATTCAATCATTCCCGCCATTTCTACCACTCTCTTTAACTGCATTTCACCCCATTTTCCTCTAATGTGGGGCTTTCTCAAGGCATTAGCAAGGCTAGAAGTTTGGTTCATCAGCGCTCCAATTTGCTCCTTTAAACCTTCATAGGCCCCTACCCTCTCCTTTTCTAGCTCACGTATTTCGTTATCGAATTTTTCTAATTTTTCTTTTATTGGCGTTACAACTTCGTTGATCGTTGCTTGTCTTTTTTTAAAATCGCTTTCCGTTTCTTTTAATTTACTATCGATTACTTCCTTCGCTAAGTTCAGAAAATTATTGTTATTTGTCTGCAAAGCATCAAGAGAGAGCGCTTTAAAAGTGTTTGTTAATCTCTCCTCTGCTTTTGTTAGTAACTCTATTTCCTTTTTCTTTTCCTCACGTTCTTTTTGCAGAGTTACTTCAAGCTCTGCTCTTTTGACCCTTAAATCAACTATTTCTTCATTCTTTGTAAGTAAAGTTTGCTTTGTTTCTTGAAGCTCACGCTCTAATTTACATAAATTACCCTCAAGGTTTGCTTTCTTTTCGCTCAGTTTTTTTACAATAATGTAGAAAAATAGTAATAGAGAGACAACCAGAGCTATAGAATTGAAAAGCATCAGAATAAAAGAACTGCGTTTACAATTCTATATGATTTTTGTGTGTATAGCTATAAGTAACGACGTCATACCGCACACAACTGTACGAATGTCTAGTTTAGTTATAAAATGTATATAAAATATTAACCGCTGATGTCATCCCAGTGCGTGACACTGGGATCTAAATTTTATGAAAAACTATTATATTTATATACTTGCAAGTAGACACAATAAGGCTCTATATATAGATATTACGTCGAATTTAATTAAACGAATTTGGGAGCATAAGAACAAGGTTATTCCCTGTTTACATCGAAATATAATGTGCATAAATTAGTTTATTTCGAGGAATTTCAAGATGTAGATTCGGCTCTTAATAGAGAAAAACTTTTAAAAAGTTGGAAAAGAGAATGGAAAGTCGATTTAGTTGCAAGAAAAAACCCAAATTGGTATAATTTATATTATGAAATCACGAAATGAGATCCCAGTGTCACGCACTGGGATGACACAAGTAGGAGCTGGGATGACAACGTTCATACAGTTTGCACGGTATGACGTACTTATTTATATAGTATAATATAAAAAAAAGAACACCTAAAGAGGTGCTCTTTTTGAAGAGTTTGCTACAATGATTATGCATTAACTGATAGATCATCACCAACAGTGTGTTGTTCTGCTTCTGAATTAGTAGTTTCTGAATTTGGTAACCAAGGTTGGTTTTCTTCTGCATCAAAAAACCCCTCTTCTAAAGCAGAAGGTGAGTTTGCTCCCTCTGGAATAACAATATCATTAATAGCAGTACCATTAACTTGAGATTCACTTGGTACTTGACTTCTCGGTTGACTAGTTCCACCTGCTTGATTTGTCTTGTTACCAGACTTCCACCCTGATGAAATTTTTCTTGCAATCCATGAAATCCCTGTGTGATCAGCAATCCACTTAAAAAACTTTTTTATGTTTTTCCACATATTTTACTCCTTAAATTAATAATAAATTAACTGAATTATTTCATAAATAGTATAACATGTCAACTATTTTTTACTTTAAAGAGAAAATAGACTTCTCACATTATATAGCTAACCCAAGAAAGGTTTTCCTACGTCATACCGCGATTTATTCGCGGTATCTCAGCATAGATTCCGCTAACAAGTAGCGGAATGACGAATTTTTGTTTTTCAAACTGTCGGTAAATCTAAGTCAGTTTAGCTATATGTGTCAAGCACTGGAATGACATCGTCGTAACATTATACCGTATTACAATGTTCGTACAGTAAGCCATAGGATGGAGCTATACAAAAAGAAGTAAAACGGCTCTAAAGATGATGCTATAGAAGTTTTTAGTACTTGCTCGCAACTTTCAACAATTTAATAGCACTGGTGTTTACAACCTCTCCGCCGACACGCTTAGTGACAAAAAACCTCACATAAGGTTTATTCGTATAAGGGTCTCGTAATATTCTCATTCCTCTGTTATCTACAATCTTATAAGCTTGTTTGAAATCTGCCATCGCAATTACCGGTAGCTGATTGTTTGGCACCGGTGGCATATCGGCAGATTGATATACTGGCACTCCCATTAAGGTATCTGGAGCTTCAAGCGACAAACTTGGTTGCCAAAGATATTGACCTGTTTGAGCTTTTAGTAGCCTAACATTCTTCAACGTACTCCTGTTCATCAAAAATGATGCATTTTTGGAATAATATTCATCCAGAGAGTAATACAATATCATTATTGAATCGCTATCTAATTTTTCAGTTTTAACTTGCTCTATTTTATTGTAGCCCTTTCCATCATCATAAGCTAAAATTCCTTTGGGTTGAAAAGTGCCATCACCCTTAATGAAGGCTTCGTTTTCTTTCTTACTAAAAGTCTCGGCAATCTTTTCCACCAGCCAACTCTCAACATCGACAAACGCATCATCGAGTAACTTTTGTGATATCTGTGGTTGAGCATATAACTCGTAAGTCGTGATAGAAATCTTTTGGATTTTAGGCGTGTCCGTATCTTTTGCAAAATCATACTTAGATTTATTGCCACCGTCCTCATCATCTACTGTTTCACTGCTCCAACCTGCACCGGCACGGTCAAAATCTTCTATAATGTAATCCAATGTTTCAGTAGAGATTCTTTGACTGGAGCATATTTGTCGCATTGGGGACGAATCAGTTACGCGCTTGTTTATGCGTTTTACAATATGCGGAGTAACTAGATACCCTCCGATATCATTATCATCTCCACTGAGGGTTTTGTGTGATAAACCGCTTTCCATTCCCTTGCGGATATAATCAGAAAAATATTTATCACTTGTGCTAAAATCTGTATTTACTTCTGGACGTTGAGCTGCAGTTTCGATCAAGTCTAAACGCTCTTTGCAACTATCAATGGCATTATTTACCTTGCATAGCTGCTCAATCGTTGCAGAATCAGCACGCCCTTTGCTCTCAATTTCTTTTAATTTGCGATCATTTATTAATTTAAATTGCTCCCATGATGAAGCGAGTTCATTAATACGGTGAGCGATATCGGTAAGTGACATAATAGCCTCCTTTGAAAATAAAATTAGAATGGAAATAAGGTAATAGGAATGGCACCCATAGATGTTTCCCACAGTTGTACGAATATTGCAATATGGTACATAGTAAACGATGTCATTCCAGTGTCTGGGCACATAACTGTACGAACATTGTAGTTTGGGAGCAATTCCCTACCATTGGGGTGTCATCCCAGTGCCCAGACACTGGGATCCAGCTTCTATGCAACTTAATTAAAAACGTTTGTTTTAGCGTAAGACAACTACCTTTAGCTCATCAGCTCAGTTATAAGCAAAATTTCTGGATTCCAGACTGGAATGACATCATCTGTTGTGCAATTTATCTTCAAAAATGAATATTCGTACAGTTATGTGCCCAGACACTGGCATGACATCATTTGTTTATCTGTTGAAAATGTAAATCGGAAAATAGCGTGGCACTTTGTACCACGCTTAGTGGTGTAAGCTTAATCCAGTAATTAAATTAAGCGAGGTAAAACAAAATATAACAACAATATATAATGTTCGTTTTTTTATGTCAAGCACTTTTTTTATCTGCTTCAAACTTTTTTTTATCTGCTTCGATTAGATAAGGGATTTCAATATTAATTCTGCACTACTTGCAGTTTTTGTAATGGGTCTGCCAATGACGATATAATCAGCTCCTAAATTTATTGCTTCTCTTGGTGTTGCTGTTCTTTTTTGGTCGTCATGACCTGGATCTATACGAATTCCTGGAGTAATAATTTTCAAGTCTTCACCGCATTCTCGGCGCACTTCTTGAGCTTCTAGTGCAGAACAGACTATTCCATGGAGTCCAAT
The DNA here is from genome assembly GCF_964028555.1 of Wolbachia endosymbiont (group A) of Pipizella viduata. NCBI lineage: Bacteria > Pseudomonadati > Pseudomonadota > Alphaproteobacteria > Rickettsiales > Anaplasmataceae > Wolbachia > Wolbachia endosymbiont (group A) of Pipizella viduata. Next base: position 895,971 of record NZ_OZ034787.1, read on the forward strand.
CTTTTTTGCAAGCTTTGCAAGCAAAATTACCTGTGATTTTACCTCTCTTGCTACTCCAAGCTCGTTTAAATCCTCATTGCTCATACTAGTTAGCACTGTCACTCCAATCAGCTTTATTTTTGTGCCTTGCACCACACTTAGCGCTTCTTCAAGCATTTTTGTTCCACCGCTGATGTGCAGAGTTAACATTTCAATGCTCAGAACTTTTATTACTTCAACTGTTTTAGCTACAGTGCTCGGAATATCATACAATTTCAGATCTAAAAAAATTGGTACATTGCATTTTGCAACTTCTTGCACTCCAGAGAGACCATGAGCAGCAAAAAATTCTAATCCCAGCTTTACCATGCCAACTTTACCACGCAGAGTATTAGCTAGAGAAATAGCCTTATTTAAGTCTTGTGTATCCAGTGCGCATATTATTGGGTTCATTATCTTGCATAATTTTTTTTATAATAAAGCTAATTATTATGTTTTGCAAATACCTTCACTCTGACTACGTTCATAAGATTCTGTCAATAGTGAATTTGGCAATTTGATCGGAATGGATGAGCGACTGTTATATCCAGAATCTTCCAGTAAAAAATCAAACGTTTCCTCTGATGGTGATTCACATCTAGAATCTTCACCTGGCATAAATTGCATAATTTCCTTCAATATAAACTTTATTTTTTGAGTCTCCTGTAATATTATTTTTCTACTATGATCTCCGATCGCTTCATTAGCGTTTACCAATTTTTCTACCTTGTCTATCACAGATTCTAACATTTCCAGTAAATAACCCTTTTTTTCTTCTGCATTTCTCAACAAACCTTCTTCAAGTTGTTCTATTTGAGCGTCTTGCTTCAAAAGTAAATTTTTTAAACTTTTCACCTCATTGTTACAATCTTTTCTTATTCCATCTAACTTAAAAGACTGATTTTCAATTAAATCATTTGCTTCATCTAACTCTTCAAATTTCTTTTTTAATTCTTGAGATAAGTTTTTATTTTTCTGATTAATTTCTTTAAATCTATATTGTAATTCATCTAATTCTACACAAAGTTCTTCTTGTCTTTTATGTAATTCTTCTTTTTTTTCACATAATATATGTTTTTCCTTACACAATTTTTCTATTTCCTTATCTAATTTCTCTATTTCCTTATATAATTCTTCATTTTTTAATTCTGCATGTTTATTATTGTCTATTTTCCTTTTCAATTCCGTTATGCGTTTTTCTTTTTCAGCTAGATTACCTTCTTTTTCTTGTAAATGTTCACGTAAACGCGAGATTTCATAAAGTAATTCTTCTTCTTGCTTACCAAGCTCATCTTTTTCCTTCGTTATCTTTTTCAATTCGTCTGTTATTTCAAATATGTGATTCGCTTTGGCTTCTAATCTTTTCTCTAAAGATTTTTTTTCTTCAAGAAGAGATTCTCTCTCAACTTCTGACTCATTTACTTTCTGATCCAATTTTTTTGCTCTCTTGTTTAAATTTTGCTTTTCTCGAGTTAATTCACGTGATTGATTCTTTAATTTTTCCACTTCTTTGTTTGCAGCTTCTTCAGCTTCCTTTCCTAGAGTTATTTTATTTTCTAACTCTTGCTCTTTCTGAGCGAATTTACTTCTCTCAACCTCTATTTTTTTATTATTACTAATCATTTTATACGAAAGTGCAAGCACCAAAACAGATAATGCAGCTAAAGCAAGAATTAGAGGAAGAGGCACATTAGAAGTTACAGTAAGCGCTAAAGATGTAAGTAACGTAAGAGTAGCTAAGGAACTAGCTACAAAATAAAATGTGTTAGCTTTGTTAAACAAATTGCTCATTACTCCCCTCCCCTCATGAACAAAACTTCAGCAGTCTTGTATATATTTGTTAAGATTCTCTTATCTGTGGAGGTCCCTGCACTTACATCGTTAAGGTGTGATAGGAATTATTTGTTGCATCTCTAAAAAGCGATAAATTAGGGCTGCCGGTACTTGTATTAGGATTTTCGTGATTTAGTTGCTCTGAATTTTCTTTATTCTCATCCTCATCTTCCTTTTTAGGAGATAGAGATTTTCTAGAATATCTTCTTGGTTTGGATGTGCGAGGAGAAAGTGGTTTCGGGAAAGTTAGTCCATTAGCAAGCTTATTTTCACCTGTTCCTTCAAATTCTGATGAATGTTCACTTCTTATATCTGAAGAAATGGAATGACTAGGCTTGTCTTCCTTCCCAATTACTGCTTGCAGAGGTTTAACTTTTCCTTCCAAATCAGAATTACGTCTTCTTAATTTACTGCATTCGTCATCCAAATCTTTTTCGCTACTTTTCAACTTACTGTTATTATCGCGCAACTTTTCATTTCCTTTTCTTTCTTGATCCAAAAGTTTATTTAACTCTCCGATCTTATTAAGATCTTTAGTTTTTTCCTCTTCTAATTCCTTGCATAGTTTTTCTTTTTGTTCTAAATCTGCAGCTAGCTGGATCGTTTCTTGCGCTTTTTTACTTAACTCTTCTTTCAATCGTCTTTCTCTTTCTACTACATCCCTTAATTTAGGTTTTAAACAAGAAGTTTCGCCTTTTTCTTTTCTTAACTGCACTACTAATTCTTCTACTTTTTTCTTTCTCTCTTCTAAACATGTTTCCAATTCTGTTATTCTTTCTTCTAATAAAAGAGCTAAAGTTCCTTTATATTTTAATTCATGTAACTGCCTTTCTAAGGAATCTACTTCTTTTTGAGGTTGAGATAATTCCTCCATTAAAGAACCTACTCTTTCATTCAATCTTGCATTTTCATCACGTAAATCTTGGTGTTCAAGAGAAAGCATCTCCTCCCTATGTTTTAACTGACCTTTTACTTTTGCACTCAATTCTGTATTTTCATCGTATAAATCTTTGTTCTTATTATTAAGAGCACCTATTTTATCCTTTAATTCTCGGATTTGATTACCTTTATTATTTAACTCTTTTGTAGCACCATCTAATTGTTGTTTTGTGCTAGCCAATTGCCCCTTTAACTGATTTACTTCCTTTACTCTGTCTGCATCTTGCTTTTCTCGAGTTAATTCATTTAGTTGATTATTCAATTCCTCCACTTCTTTGCTTGCAGCTTCTTTAGCTTCTTTTTCTAGAGTTATTTTATTTTCTAACTCTTGTACCTTACTCTCAAATTGTTGTTTTACGCTTTCTAACTCTTGCTCTTTTTCAGCAAATTTATTTTTCTCAACCTCTATTTTCTTATTATTACTAATCATCTTGCATGAAAGTGCGAGTATCAAAATAGATAGTATAGATAAACTCAAGGCAACAGGAAGAGCTACATTAAAGACTGCAACTGAAGACAAGAACTCAACATAAGGGGCAACAGCAAGTGTCCCAGATGCAAGCAATACCAAAGTAGCAAAAGCACCAGCTATAAGATATGGTGCATTGGCTTTATTATATAAATCCCCCATTATTATTCCCTCACAACTAAAGTATTATAATAGCATAAATGTCAAGGGAAGTAAAGCTATAAAAATCAGTATAAGTCTATATTCACTATGTATTTCCCGTCTTCAGTTTCAAGCTCAGACTGCATCCACTCTATCATTTCCGCATTGCAAACTGCTTGTAGGTCATTCTGCGCGGATTGATTCAATTTGTCCTCTCGTAGATCTGCTTTTATCACTAATTTCTTTATCAAATGCTTAACTGATGCATTATTATCTGCTTTTATCTTTCTGATAATATTTAATATCTGCACGCAATTGTCTCCCATTTCCTCTGAATATTTATCGTAGATAAGCTCTTCTTTGCTCGGCCAATTACTTTGATTGTGTAGAGAATTATAACTATACAACTGGTGGTATATCTCTTCTGTAATGTAAGGCAAAAAAGGTGCAAATAACCGCAAAATAACATTTAACACATACGCCAAGCTTTGTTTTGCACTTAAGGTTGCTTCACTGCTTCCGTACGCGCGTTTTTTTACTAATTCCAAGTAGTTATCACAAAAATCCTTCCAAAAAAATTCCTCTATTACGCCCAAAGCTTCGCAGTATTCAAACTGTAATAGGTTATTCGTTGCTCTTTCTATAACTTTGTATAACTTAGACAATATCCACTTATCTATTGTCTCGTGAGCAGAATTTATGCTCATTACTTGATGCTTTTCCATGAACATGGAAACAAACTTGCTAGCGTTCCAAAGTTTTGTAACTAGGCGCTTGCCAATTTTAAATATATTTTCAGAGTAGACTGTATCAACTCCAAGCCTTGAGTTCGCTGCCCAATAGCGTACTACATCAGCTCCATAAGTTTCAAGTATTACATGAGGAGTGATGATGTTACCTTTTGATTTACTCATCTTTTTCTTATCATCGGCTAAACACCAACCGCTGATCATAATGTTTTTCCAAGGTAAAGAATCTGCATGATAATGTGCTTTCAAAATCGTATAAAAAGCCCAAGTTCTTATTATCTCATGGCTCTGGCTGCGCAGATCTGCAGGAAATATTGTATTATAGCGATGATTTGGTAAGCTAAACTCACTGTTTACTGCCAGTGCACTTAGTTGAGGAGTAATTGAACTTGTGGCCCAGGTATCCATTACATCTTGATCTGGGATAACCTCTTTTTTGCTATACCCTTTTGGCAAATCTTTGAGTGGATCTATAGGTAGGTCCTTTATCTCAGCTAGAATAATTTTACCTTCTTCTCCCTTACGTTTGGAATACCACGCTGGAAATGGCACACCAAAATAGCGCTGCCTTGAGATGCACCAGTCCCAATTTAGCCCTTCTATCCACACTTCCATACGTTTACGCATAGCAGCTGGATGCCAATTGCATTCTTTTACTTTATCTAATACTTGAGCTTTTTGCTCCAAGGTCTTGATAAACCATTGATAAGTAGGCAATATCTCAAGTGGTGCACCAGACCTTTCTGCGCACTTAACAGAATGAGAAATGTTAGTGCTTTCTATTAGTAACTCCTTCTCAGTTAGGATTTCGATCATCCTCTTTCTTGCTGCTGTAACTTTCAATCCATTGATTTCATTGTAGATTCCAGCGTCACGCGCTGGAATGACGCCGGGGTGTGGTGGAATGACGTCTTCTTTTGTCATCTGAGTAGCCCTTTCTCCTGTCATCCGAGTAGCTGACACTGGGATCCATTCTTCTATTTCCTGGATTCCAGTGCCACCCATGGTGTCATCCCAGTGCCCAGACACTGGGATCCATGCTCTTTCCTTCTGACCATGTGGTGGATGCAGGTTCATCCTCCCATCCTGATCGATGATAATTTTCATCGGCAGATTATGCTTTTGCTGCCAATATATGTCGAGCTCATCACCGAATGTACAACACATAACAAGCCCAGTGCCTTTATCTACTTTAACCTTATCATCAGCTATTATTGGAACTTTTTCCTTTGTTATTGGCACTATGGCTGTTTTTCCGATCAGATGAGTGTAGCGCGCATCCTCTGGGTGGCAAAAAACTGCAACGCATGCGGGAAGTAACTCAGGCCGCGTAGTTGCAATGTTGATCTGCTCATTTTCGTGAGTAGAGAAAACTATCGTATTTAAGGATGACTCAAAAACTTTATCTTCTATTTCTGCTTGCGCAATTGCGGTTTTATCAACCGGATCCCAAAGAATAGGTTGCATTTTTCTATATGCATACCCTTTATTATATAGATCGATAAATGACATTTGAGAAAGTGTCACAGTTTCCTTGCTGATCGTGTGATATTCCAAACTCCAGTCATAACTAATGCCGACCGATTTAAATAGTTCCTTAAATTCTTGCTTTGATTTTTCAATAACTTCATGGCACATCTCTATAAATTTTTCTCTGCCAACTTCTTTTGCACGGGTTTTATAGGTTTGTTCAACCAATCTTTCAGTGGGAAGGCCGTTATCATCAAACCCAATTGGATAAAACACATCTTTCCCCAGCATGCGCTGAAACCTTGCAATAAAGTCTGTATGGCAATAGCTGAATATATGGCCGATATGCAATTTACCCGATATTGTTGGTGGAGGTGTGTCTATAGTGAAAGTGTTATCCTTTTCACCATTCCATTTATAAACTTTACTACCTTCCCATAATATGTTGCATTTGTCTTCAACTTCTTTAAAGCCGTATTTTTCTTTTAACATAAATATTTCTCAATTTTAAACCTTAAGCTAGCAACTTCATACCGCGATTCATTCGCGGTATCTAAGCCGCTAACACGTAGCGGAATACTCAACCGTCATACCGCCACGAACCGTCATACCGCGATTCATTCGCGGTATCTCTTAGCATAGATCCCGCTAACAAGCAGCGGGATGACGATTGTCGATAAACCTAAATTACTTTAGCTATAGCACAATTAAGTAAATACGGCTACGCCAAAATTTTACGAGCATAACACACTAGAGCTTACTATAGGAAAGAATGATCTTGAAAAATTTAGAAAGTACAAAAACATAGATGAGGATAAAAACGTAATTGATAAGGAGTTCTTTGCGAGTTTTACGCTAAATGGTAAACGAATACATATTACTGGTTTGTATCCTCAAGGAGAACAAACGAATAATAGTATTGTAACCGTGTATGCAAGTTCAATTGCGAGCAATGGCACATATCATTTCAAATGCGATAACAATGGTACATATAATAGTCCTCAACTACAAGAGATAAAAGATCATTTGGGTCTTAGTGAGAATGAGGTTAATGTAAACATATCTAACCATTTTGTAAAAGAATTAAAAGATAAAACAAAAGATTTAGAAGCACAGTTAAACAACCAACCAGATGCTACTCAGTTACAAGCTAAAGAGGATAAGATAAAAGAATTAGAAGCTAAAATAAACCAACCAAATGCTGAAGTTAACAAACTGAAGACAGACTTAACAGCTAGAGAGAAAGAAGTTGACAAGCTAAAGAAGGAAAATAAAGAATTAGAAGCTAAAAACAAAACAATTGAGCAACCAAAACAAGGCAATGGAGCACGGTACACCGCTACTGTTGGTATGGGTCTTGCTGCTGGACTGATAGCATTTACTGCACTTGAACGTACAGTTAGGTTAGAGATGTTAGTAATGATTGGTATAGCAGTAACATCTGCACTCGTAGTTGGTGGTATAACATATGCAGCATTACCTAGTACTCAAGTAGATGGAGCGAAAGCACAAGAAGTAAATGAGAATGGGAAAAAGAAGTAACAAAGGCACTGGGCTGAAACCGTCATAAAGGAACCAGCGTCAGCTACTCGGATGACAAGAAGAGGGCGCTGGGATGAAATCATTATAGAGTGAACCAGTGTCACACTACTAGGATGACATCCTGACAATCGTCATCCCGCTACTTGTTAGCAGGATGACGCCTCACCATGTCACTTGAGTAGCGGACACTAGGATGGTACTTCCCGCTTATCTCCAGCAGTTTTTTCTTCTTCTGCTTCTTCCATTTTAGAGCCTGGTTCTTCATGTGTATCAGTCACAGGTTCTTTTTCTGCTTGCATTATTTTACCTGATATGTACTCCTTAGCTTGCTCAGCGAGCTCGATTACAATAGCTACTCCAATTGCAGTTGCAATCGTAAGTGCTAGTGCGTGTATTCCTACTGCAAGTAAGGACTCTAGTGCTGTTGATAAAGATGACCAGGAATCCACTTTACATATTGGAAAAGCGCCACTTGCAGCGATAAAAGCTCCAGCTACAATGTTTCCAATAAACAAGCCAGCTAGACACGCAGTTTCTTTTAATGTTAACCCGCTATGACGCTCATATGGAATTGGATACAAAAGAATTGTTATGAAAGCTGCAATTAATGGCACTACATAGATGGCTCCAACAGTTCCGCCTATTATCAGAGGTGAAAGACTAGTGAAACTTAGTAAGAGACCTATTAAAGTGCCTATTATAGCTCCTATTATTGCTGCCACGCCCAGCATCGCTAAATAAATTACACCCTCCATAACTTTACTCCTACTTTAACAATATTTTAATTATCACACACCATAATAAAACAGTCAACTTCACATGCTTAGGTTGCAAAATCCTAAAAAGCAGCCACAATGAAATAAGCAAACATTTACGAATTGAATTTAGTGCAAACAAGGGTGTTGATATCAACCATACTCTGCAGAATCGCAATATGGTATGACTACATGCTCTTCACTGATTTGATTAACATAATTAGCAGAGAGTTTTGTTTTGCAAAAGATGTCTACAGTAACATACTGCAATTATTTGGAATTGTAGGGCTAGGTGCAATTGTAAGGCCACTTGGTGCATTCATATTTGGTCACGTTGGTGACAGGTATGGAAGGAGGATAGCATTAATAATTACTATCTTGCTAATATCGATACCATCGAGTCTCATTGCATTTATTCCAAGTCACAATCAAGTAGGTATAATTTCTACTATATTGCTTCTTGCAATCCATGTGACACAAGGAATTGCACTTGGTGGTGAACAAGGAAGTTCTGTTTATCTTATAGAACATTTATCCAGTAGGAAAGAGAACTTAGGGATGTATTTTGGAATAATGGGCTGTGGTCGCTCCATTGGTGTCTTGCTTTCTGCGGTGATAGTAATTATCTGCAAAAAAACTACTGATTTTTGCACCTGGGGTTGGAGATTGCCATTTATTTTCTCAGCTATTTTAGGATTAATTAGCGCGTATAGCATATACACATTGGGAGAAACTCCAGCATATGAAAAAAATCGAAAACAAAGAAATTTACCTGATTTGCCAATAATAGAGCTTATAAAGCGCCACAAGAGAGCTCTTATACTTGCTATTTTAATATCTGTACCTGTTAATGTTGCTGTCGGATTTACCATATTTCTTCGAACACTCGCAAAGGAAATAGCATCAGTGGATGTTTATGTAACGACATATATCAACGAAATTGTGCTCATTATAACCAGTGTATTAATGCCGATATCTTCAATAGCGTTTGGAATATTGGCTGATAAAGTTGGAAAAGAGCGCACTGCAATCTTATTTATAGCAATTACAATGGCACTATGTTGTCCTGCGTTATCTATTGCATATTACTACAAAAATTACCTTATAATTATGCTTAGTGTAATGGCTCTTTCTATAATAGAAAGGGGTATAGTTCCCATAGGAATAGTTGCATCTGAACTCTTTCCCACCAATGTTAGATTTAGTGGTGTGAGCTTATCACGCAACATCTCTTATGCGTTACATGGAGGATTTACTCCTATGGTTTGTATTTGGTTGACTGTAACATTTCCTCAAACAAACCTTGCTGCTGGGCTTTATATAGTCTTCTGCTTGTTGATCAGTGTGGTAGCAATATTGCAAATAAAACCGCAAGATAAAAAATGTGATTGGTCTTAGTTTTCTCTTATGTGATTTGATAGTGATCTCCACCGGAAAAGGGTGTCATCCGAGTAGCCTCTTTCTTGTTATCCGAGTAGCCCCTTCTCCTGTCATCCCAGTGCTCTTTTTTTGTCATCCGAGTAGCCCCTTTTTTGTCATCCCAGTGCCCCGACACTGGGATCCAGGAATTTTATTAAGTTGGTAAGCATAAAAATAGATGTTTTACGTTAAAATACAACGTTTTCGATGAGGTTATATGGAAAACTGGATCCCAGTGTCTGGGCACTGGGATGACACCATTTGCTGTGCAATTTACCTTCAAAAATGAATGTTCGTACAGCTATGTGTCAGCTACTTGCATGACACCCTGCTGGTGGGACAATGTTTGTATAGTTGTGCGTCACGCGCTGGAATGACGAATTACTTAACCGTCATACCGTCACGGTATCTCCTAGCATAGATCCCGCTAACACGTAGCGGGATGACGAATTTGTATCGGAAAACAAGTAGCATGACGGTTTGTCAAATGTCTCTCAGTTTCTCAAAAAAATCCTTTAACAAAAAAGAGCATTCTGTTTCTAATATCCCACCATAAACTTTAGGTATATGGCTGCAAAATTGAAATATCTTAGCACCATTTTCAATTCCTCCACCTTTTGGATTATAAGCTCCAAAGTACAATCGTTTAATCCTGGCAAAGGAAATAGCTTGAGCACACATCGGACATGGTTCTAATGTTACGTATATGTCAGAATCATAAAGCGTTGAAGTTGAGAGCAACTCACATGCCTGCTTGATCGCTAACATCTCTGCATGTGCAGTTGGATCGTTGGATATGTTGTGTGCAGAAGAAACGACATTGCTTCCACTAACTATTACGGCACCTATGGGAACCTCATCATCTTTCTGAGCAAGTTTGGCTTGCTCTATGGCAAGCTCCATATATTGATACTTGAACACTTTCCTTTGCTAATCTTCTTTTTTTAAATTTTATTAACTGCTGCCTTAATAAACGATATAAAAAGAGGATGAGGAGAAAACGGCTTTGATTGAAACTCTGGATGAAACTGCACACCAATAAACCACGGATGACTCTCTAACTCCACTGCCTCTATACATGTTCCATCTTCTGATATGCCACTGCATAGCAGCCCATTTTTTTCCAAATCATCTTTATAATCTGAATTGATTATGTATCTATGTCTGTGTCTTTCTGAAATAGTAGTGTTACTATATGCATCCATCATTTTAGAGTTTGCATTTATACTACATTTGTATGCCCCAAGTCTCATGGTTCCACCAAGATCGTCATCTTGATCGCCAGCTAACTTAACGATTGGATGTTTACAGTTATGAAATTCTTCAGAGTGTGCATCTTTAAGCTTAACAACATTACGAGCAAACTCAATAATTGCAAGCTGCATACCAAGGCAAATTCCGAAAAATGGGATATTATTTGTACGGGCATAATTTATTGCTAATATTTTACCCTCTACTCCGTCATCACCAAACCCCCCTGGGACAAGAATTGCATGAGAATTCTGTAACTTCTCCCCTATAAGCTTTTCATTTATAGGTTTTTCTTCCTTCTCTCTTGAGTTAACCCAATTTATCTTTACTTTGACTTTATTACTAATCGCACCATGATTTAATGCTTCAACTAGTGATTTATACGCATCAGGTAATTCGGTGTATTTTCCCACTATAGACACAGTAACTTCCTGTGTTGGGTGCCTTATGGAATGCACTATTTGATCCCATTCAATCAAGCTTGGTTTTGGCTCACTTAAATGAAAGTGCTCCAAAATTTGCGTATCAAGCCCACATTGGCTATACAACACCGGTAACTCATATATATGACTCACATCAGGAGCAGGTATCACATTGGACAAAGAAACATTGCAAAGCTTAGCTATTTTCTCTCTCTGATTATCGAAAATTTCTTTCTCACTGCGGCATAATATAATATCTGGTTGTAACCCCGCGGAATTTAACTCTCGAACTGAATGCTGCGTTGGTTTTGTCTTTAATTCTTGCGCTGCGGTAAGATATGGTATTAAAGTTAAGTGAATAAGGATAACTCTTTGTTTTCCTAATGTGTAGTTAACTTGGCGTATAGCCTCCAAAAATGGTTGGCTTTCAATGTCACCTACAGTTCCGCCTATTTCACATATTACAAAATCTAAACCTTCCGTACCATTAAAAATGAACGATTTGATTAAATCTGTCACATGAGGAATGACTTGCACAGTTTTGCCCAGATAATCACCACGCCTCTCTTTCTTCAACAACTCATGATATATCTTACCAGTTGTTATATTGTCATCTTTTGTTGCTTTAATTCCAGTAAAACGCTCATAATGCCCAAGATCCAAATCAGTTTCAGCACCATCCTCGGTAACAAACACCTCTCCGTGCTGAGTTGGGTTCATTGTCCCAGGATCAATGTTGAGATACGGGTCAAGTTTTCTGATACGGATCTTAAAACCGTAAGCTTGAAGAAGCGCACCAACGCTTGAAGCAACTAAGCCTTTACCAAGCGATGACACAACTCCACCTGTGACAAAGATAAATTTAGCTTCCTTCATTAATTTTCAAATGGAACAGAAGTAGGTTCACTTTCTTGCTTTTTTTCTAATATAATTTTCTCTGCAATCGATTTTTTATGTACGTCTTTTGAATATAATCCTGACAATAGCAATGTGTTTATAATAAACAATCCAGCAACAATAGCCGTTATTCTGCTGAGCGGGTTTTCAGAAGATTTTACCGGAATCATCGAATTGACTCCCTGTTGTGTATTACTAAAACCACTTAACGAACTACTCCCAGGCGGCTGCAAGAGCACTAAAATTACTAACACAACAACCAATATTACTTGAAATATACTTAATACCGCTACTGACATTATAGATAGAGCTGAAAATAAAAATTTTAGGAGCATAAAGTGCATAAGTCAAGAACATCTGTCACCCAAGTAGCTTGGAATCTAAGTATGTATTTACTGCCTACCTTATTTTGGTTAGCATATGCATAAAACTGTGGGCTTAATATGTATCACATTTTAAAATACAAAGATTATGAACCAAAAATAGACGAAAGTGCTTTCATCGCAGGTGGTTCGCATATCATAGGCAAGGTTGAAATAGGAAAAGATGCGAGCATCTGGTTTAATTGTGTGGTCAGAGGGGACGTTGGATCAATAAAAATAGGTGATGGAACAAATATTCAAGATGGAACGGTAATTCATGTGGATAGAAACCCAGGTGGTGATACAACTATTGGCAATATGGTAACAGTGGGACATTTTTGTATGTTGCATGCATGTATGGTGCATGATAAAGCGTTTATTGGTATGGGCTCTACCGTGATGGACCATGCAGTTGTGGAGCCTGAAGCTATGGTAGCTGCTGGCTCGCTAGTGACACATGGAAAAGTAATAAAAAGTGGGGAAATATGGGCTGGCAGGCCAGCAAAGTTCTTCAAAAAAATGTCGAATGAAGAAATTAAACATATTACACAATCAGCACAAAATTATATTATGCTAATGAAGGAATATAAAAATTAAAGTTCGCGTGAGGCTAATTTATACTACCAACCCTATTGAGGGACTGCATAGACAGATTAGAAAATTCACTAAAACTAAGGGCTCATTTACTAGCTTGTACAAACAGGTATATTGTGCTATAAAAAAGGCAGAGCAAAATTGGACTATCCTAATTGGGCTTTAACTATATCTCAACTTGATATTTTCTTTCCTGGTAGATTGAAAATTGAGTTGAGTTAAAAATGCGGTTTGACACACTTTTTTGAACATTTCCTTATTGCCTGTTTTTACAATTTTGAATTGATTCCTTAGGTTATGCAAGAGGTCTATTGAGCAAATCCAATAATATCCTTGATTTCTTTTATATTATGGGTTGCAATTTCTGCTGCTTTCTTTGTACCTTTTTTTAATATTTCATGTAAATGGAATTGGTCTTTTAAAAGATCATTCATTCTCTCACGTATGGGTGGTATAACACTGATAATTAAATCAGCTAACTCTTTTTTGAAGTGCTTCATGTCATGTTTGTTCACTTCTTCACACACTTTTTCCACACTTAAATTACTAAGCACTGAATAAATGTTTATCAAATTGCTTATCTCTGGTCGGCACTCTAAAGTAGCAAAATCAAAGCCTAGAATTGAATCTGTTTTTGCTTTTTCTATTTTTTTAACAATTAAGTCATCTGTATCATCAAGGTTAATGCACGAATATTCTGAAGGGTCAGATTTACTCATCTTGCTTGTGCCATCTCTTAAGCTCATTATCCTTGATGTGCAATCCAAAGTTAAGATTTCAGGTACGATGAAATAATCCAGTTTATAATGATTGTTAAAAGCTGATGCAATATCACGTGCAAGCTCCAAATGCTGTTTTTGATCATCACCAACAGGAACGTATTTAGTTTGATACAACAATATATCTGCAGCCATAAGTACTGGATAACTATATAATCCAAGAGAGGCTTTTTGTTTATCGCCGCCAGCTTTATCTTTAAATTGAGTCATGCGATTAAGCCAACCAATTGGTGTATAGCACCCAAGCAGCCAGCCCAGTTCTGCATGACCACTAACCGTGGACTGATTAAAAATAATGGACTTTTCTGGATCTATTCCACATGCAATATAAGCTGCTGCTGTTTTGAAAATATTACTTTTTAATTCACTTGCGGGAAGCTTATTTGCTGTGATTGCATGTAGGTCGACAATACAAAAAAGAGATTTGTATTTATCCTGTAAGTCTATCCACTGTTTGATTGCACCAAGATAACTACCTAAATGTAGTACGCCACTTGGCTGGATACCTGAAAAGACAATACTTGTCATTATACATTTACCTCATGCTAATCGCTTCCACAATCAGCAGATTTCTTAGAAAGAATAACCATTGCAGGACGGAGCAACCTATTTTTGATAGTATAACCAGTCTGTAGTACTTCTATAATAGTGCCAGGCTCTTTTTCATTGTCTTCTCTTTCCACAACAGCTTGGTGTAAATTACTATCAAAAAGCTCACCAAGTGGATCTACTTCCTCTATTCCATGTTTTTTTAGATCATTTATAATTTTTTGATAAGCTACTTTAATCCCCTCATGAACAGGATCACCGTCTTTCAAAATTTCCATTACTTTTTTTAAATTGTCGCACGAGTCGATCATATCACGTGCAAATTTTGTGACTGCATAGTCACTTGCATCGCTAATTTGCTTTTGCATTATACGTTTGACGTTTTCATTATCTGCAACAGCACGGCGTAAATGATCTTCAAGCTGAGCTGCACGTTCTTTTAATATATTAAGGTCTTCATTTAAATCATCATTTTGTTGGTCGTTACCTTTCTGCCTATTTACCATATCGGCAAATTTCCTCTTTTTTTCTTTACTGCTGTCTGACATATCACTATCCTTAAGAATCTAATAAATATATAGCAATTAATTCGAAAATATCAAGCACCAGCTACATTTGTCTTTCTATGCTCGCATTTAAAAAGTCAATTAAAGTAATTTTATAAAAGGAATCAGAAAAAGTACTAATATCATTTTGTGCCATATTAATGTAGTGTCTAGCTTTTTCCATAGAAAGCTGAATGGCATTATGGTGATTAATATAGTGTAATGCTTGGTCAAAATTGTGTCTAGCTGAAGAAAAGCATTTTTCCCAGAATTTTTGCTCTGCTGGACTGCCCTTTTCGTATGCTATAATAGCAGGTAAGGTGACTTTACCTTCGAAAAAGTCTTTTCCGACTTGTTTTCCAGAAGTGCCTTGATTAGCAGTATAATCGAGCATATCATCAACTATTTGAAATGCCATACCAAAATTAAAACCAAAATTCTTTAGCCTCTCTGTTTCGTCATTTGTTGCACCAGATACTGTAGATGCAGCTTCACAGCATGCAGAAAATAAAGATGCTGTCTTTTCTCCAATGATATCAAAATAATTTTCCCTGACTGTGTGGGGGTCAAAACATGTTGTCATCTGCTTTATTTCACCCTTCACAAGTAAATGCGATGCTTTAGATAAAATAGAGAGAATATTTAAATTTCCACACTCTATAAGCCATCTAAATGCTAGAGTCAACAATAGATCACCAACTAAAATGCTTGATTTATTTCCCCAAATCTTATTCGCTGTTTTAACTCCATGGCGTGCCTCACTTTCATCGAGCACATCATCATGAAGTAAAGTAGCATTGTGTATAAACTCTACCGATGCAGCAACGTTGATCCTATCCTCCCCAGAATAGTTTAGCATTTTACATATAATAAAAACTAGTTTAGGCCTTATTTTTTTTCCACCTGAACTAACAAGATGAGATATAATATCAGTAGCAAGCTTAGCACCTTCATCATTGACATTTTTGAAGATAAAGTCCTTCATAGCTGATAAATCAGAAGATACGACATCGTCTAATTTACCATTATTTGTTAAATCAGTATTTAGCATTTTAAAGAGACTTATGCTTCTTGTCCCTGTGCTTTCTCGTTCTCTACTTTCTTCTTTTCTGTTTTCTTTGGTTCTGTTTCTAAAGTTACTATGCCTTTTTTAATGAACCATAGTACTCTTTCAGTTGCTTGCGCGCCTACGCTTAGCCAATGTTTTAATCTATCAGCCTTCACCACAACACGATTTTTATTGTCTTTTGGTAACATTGGATCATATTGTCCTATTTTCTCAATAAAACGCCCATCTCTTGGTGCTCGTGAATCAGCTACAACTATCCTATAAAAAGGGCGTTTCTTTGCGCCAAACCTTGCCAACCTTATTTTAACTACCATGTTAACCTTTATTCATATATTAGTCACAATTTTATACAATGAGCCGTTTTAAGTCAAATGAATTATACAACTTTTGCACCTTATAATATAATTACCAATAATGTAGGGCAGCGCCGGGCGCACAGCTATACGAACATTCATTTTTGAAGGTAAATTGCACAGCAAATGGTGTCATTCCAGTCTGGAATCCAGCCTTTTCATAATCATTAAAACGTTGTATTTTAACATAAAACGGCTACTTTTATACTTAATAAAATTCCTGGATCCCAGTGTCTGGGCACTGGGATAACATCCTTCCTAGTGAAGATTGCTCTCAAATCGCAATGTTCGTACAGTTGTGTGTCTGGGCACTGGATGCGTTTGAAGCAACTTATAAGATTTTTGACTATATATCATCAAGTATAGCGTGATTAACTTCGACTTTATACTTTGATTCCAGATAGCTAATTAATTGCTCTTTTAGCGATATCATCACACGTTTTCCGGTGTCAAGCGTGTTTAATTTACCATTTGATGAATGCATTTCTTTTAGAACACCTATTATAATTTCATTATTGTATTGAATAGGGTCTGTCACTGAACCAGTTGTTTTCATATTGAAAATCTCTTCTACAAAAGAAAAGGGGTAGTTTTGTTGATCCACTTCATTGCGTTGCATCTGCTGACCTTTAACTAATTCCACACCTTGAATTTCTTCCAAATCTGTTTTTTCTCTTAGTTGAACTGCAACCTCTTGCCCAATTTTAAACATTCTTTCTTTTATAAACTCACTACACCAAAGCTCTACCGCTAATGCCCTGCCTTCTTCAAAACTTTGCAATTTGGGTGGAACGATATCAATGATTTTTACACTAACAACAGCGTCCCCAACGCCCTTGAAATAACCTTTCTGATCCTTTTCTCGCGAAAAAATGAAAGAAATCAAATCACTAGAATCTCCTACGTTATTACCGCTTTGATCTTTTCCACTCGCATCTACTGGACCAATAGTTTGTATAGGTAAATTATATTCACTCAATATTTCTTCAATTTCTGAACCATTGTATATCTTATAGTTCACTTGGTTTATGAAATCATTGACTCTTTCAAAAGACTTTTGGTTAGTTAGAACTGACTTTATGTCTTTTTTTAAATCAACTAAGTCTTCATCAGAGATTTGATGCGCACTTTCCACTTTTATTATATGCCAACCAAAACTGCTTGCTAAAACTTCACTTACTTCACCTACTTTGAGAGCAAATACCTTTTCCCTCACGTCTTCTGGTAAAAAATCCTTAGTTATATTATTTACTCTAGTTTCCTCAAGTTTTGCTTTGCCAAACTCTCCTACTATCTGTTCAAAGCTTGTTTTACCCTCCTCAAATGCTCTTCTTGCTGTCTCAGCTTCTTCTTTGGTAGAAAATATTACATTGAATACATCTCTTTGATCTTTTAGTTCCTGTTGTTCTATTATACCATCAACTTCTTCATCTGAGATCTTGATTTGATCTTCAAAATACTTTTGGCCTAGGGAAATATATTGCGCAGTTCGATACTCAGGATAATAAAAATGGGATTTATTTCTTTCGTACAAATCAAGTAAGGCTTGATCATCTGGTTCAGGAATGTTTGTAACTGCATCTTCAGTTATTTTAACAATATCAACCACTCTAGTTTAGTAGCGACTTTTGTATATCTGCTCATCAACTCTCTCGCCAAAAGTTACCGGATAATTATCTTTAAATAACGAAGTCATGAACATCATTGCAGGCAGAACTTTCTCTAGCTTTGCTATATACTCTTTCTCTGTCATATGCAGGTCATTTAGCGTTTCATGGAATTTATTTTTGTCAAATTCGCCTTTATCATTTTGAAAGTATTTGGTATTTTTAATATGGTTTTTTATAGACTCTTCTCCAACTGTCAACCCCAGCTCACTAATTAGGTTAAACAATAGTTTTTGCTCTATAAGTGCGTTAAGCAAATCATATTTCAGCTTTTTTACTTGTTCTCTACTCGCATCAGATCCAGAAATTTGCTTTTCATAATTTTGATATAGTGATTTATACTCATCTGACGTTATAACTTCTTTTCCAACCCTAGCTACCTCTTCTTTTTCATCATCACCTGATAAAAGGTTGCCAATTCCCATGAAGACTAATAAGCAAGCTAAAAGGACAACGGTTACTTTAGTGAAAAAATTTTTAACATTCATTTTAAACTCAGTTAATTAATGGTTAATTATAGAATAGTGATAATTTAATTCTTGTAAACCTGTTGCTTTATTAGCCAATATATATAATATTACAATATATTAACTTAAAATTTAACTCTTTTCTTAAATAGAAACATATGTTTGACTAAGTTATACTATACCTTAAGAAGGGAAAATATTTTTTTGAATCGTTTGAAATATGCTTAAACGTAAGCGCATTTAATTAACTTAAGAGGTGGGAAGTGAAAAACAAAAAGTCATTGAATGACAAAATTAATGCTTTTTTAGTTTTAATAGCTTATATCTTAGCTCTGTATAACAGTAAGAGATACTTTAAATGGGAGATGCTTTTTTGATGTCAATGGAATCTTCTAAGGGCAATAACGATAGAAATAAACAGTTTCTAATGCAAATAGCTGCTTGGTTAGTAGACAACACTGGTTTAACTTTTAATCAAATAGCACAATGCTGTAGGTTGGCCCTTGAAGAAGTACAAGACATAGCTGATGAGGAAATAGAAGTTGAAAAATATAACCCTATTATTTCTGGGGTAATTACTGAAAAAGAAATCGATGATTGCAAAAAAAATTCAAACCGTGTACCAAATTTGATTATAAAAAATATAAAAAAAAGGAGTAAAGCGATTGGTAGCATTCTTGGCTTTGCCTCTACGGCAAGGCGTAGAGATAAACCTGATGCGATTTATTATTTAGTAAAAAAATTTCCTATCTTGGATAATAACGTTATAGCTAAATTAATTAGTACAACAAATTACACAGTTGAGCAAGTAAGAGATGGATCTCATCATAACATGCAAAATATAAAACCCCAAGATCCTGTACTACTTGGCTTATGTAGTCAAGAAAATTTAGAAGCAGAAGTGGAAAAAGCAAAAGTAGAAGAAGAGAAGCAAGAAAGGTTAAAAAATATAAAGAATAGCTATTGAAAATCCTCAAATTTTTGTGCTTTGTTAACATTAAATTAACTTGACTTGCTAGTGTTTATTAGTATAATGTAAGTAAAGTACGGGGTTTAATAATAATTAAGCTTAATACGCACTAAAACTAGCTCAGCCTAATTTATTATCTTATAGTCACATTTTAGGTTAGTAAGCATCAATTAAAATTTTTGGAGGATTATGACAACAATCAATGAAGATGTTTTGGCAAAAGGAAAGGTTACAGCTCAACCTGAAAAAAGTGAGCAAATTCACAATAACGATACAGTAAAACAGATGGTCAATGAAGGTACTGAGAAAAACAGAAAAACATTAGATCTGAGCGAATTAAAAGAGAAAACAGCAGAAGAATTGTTAGAGTTAGCTGAAGAAAGAAAAATTTCAACTAACGGTAAAAGCAATGGTAGAATGCTAAAGCAGGAAATGATATTCAGCTTAATGAAGAAAATGAGCGAAGAAGGAGGCATAACCACAGGGAGTGGAATAGTGGAAATATTGCCTGATGGTTTCGGTTTCTTACGTTCAGCAAGTGCAAATTATGCTCCAAGTACCGATGATGTTTATATTTCTAACGGGCAAATAAAGAAGTTTAATTTACGTACAGGAGATATGGCATGTGGAGAAATAAGGCCACCTGGTGATAAAGAAAGATATTTTACTTTAACTAAGGTTCAAAGTATAAACTCTACTGAAGTCAGTGAATTAAGAAAGTACGTCCATTTTGATAATTTGCTTCCTCTTTATCCTGAGGAAAGCATAGTACTTGAGTGTAATAGTGGTGATGATAAAAAAGGCTTAAGCATGCGTGCTATAGATATAGTAGCTCCTCTTGGAAAAGGGCAAAGAGCGTTAGTAGTTGCTCCACCTCGCACAGGAAAAACTGTATTGCTTCAGCAAATGGCCAACTCTATAGCTATAAATCACCCTGAAATAGAATTAATAGTGTTACTTATAGATGAAAGACCTGAAGAAGTAACAGATATGATACGTTCTGTAAAAGGTGAGGTAGTGAGTTCTACGTTTGATGAGCCTGCTTACCGTCACGTACAGCTTGCTGAAATAGTAATAGAAAAAGCTAAAAGAATGGTTGAGCATAAAAAAGATGTGGTAATCCTACTTGACAATATTACTAGACTTGCACGTGCTTATAACGCTGTTATTCCTTCGTCTGGGAAAGTTCTCACTGGTGGTGTGGATTCAAATGCACTGCAGAGACCCAAGCGTTTTTTTGGAGCGGCTCGTAATATTGAAAATGGTGGTTCTTTGACAATCATCGCTACAGCTCTTATAGACACTGGTTCAAAAATGGATGAGGTTATTTTTGAAGAGTTTAAAGGTACAGGAAACGCTGAGATTATACTTGATAGAAAACTTTCTGATAAACGTATATTTCCAGCTATTGACATTACAAAATCCGGAACAAGGAAGGAAGAGCTATTAGTTGATAAGGCTATACTAAATAAAATATGGGTGTTGCGTAGAATACTCAATCCTATGGGATCTGTTGAAGCAATGGAATTTTTACGTGACAAACTACTTTTAACAAAGAGCAATGCTGACTTTTTTAACTCCATGAATCACTAAAAGTAAGCCAGTTATGATGGATATGCTGAGCAAAAAGTAAAACGCTTTTATAGTTAAAATAATTGTATCCGTTCAGGCAATGGCGAACTTAGGGAGCGTTAAATAAACTATACGCGTCAAGTTAAGAAGCAAAGGTAAGAAAATTCAATGAACTTAAGGTGGATACTCTAGTCTTTCTATATCTGTCTTTCACAGAAAATTGTGACCAGTTTGTGGTAAGTTTTTTCAGGAAAATTCTCAAATTATTAATTTTGCTGCTTAACGCTAAAAACAAGTAACCGTTCACGTATTGTGAGAATGAATAAAGAACTAAGCAGTCGTAACTTTTGGAAGGGATTTTGGCCATTGAGACGTGATGTCAAAAATATCGACAACATTCTTCCACGAACCTTTCCCCACGTTCCAACCAGATGAAAAAGCTGTTTTTACGATAGCCGTCTAATTTGCCGTTCTGCAAGGTTGTTGATTGACTTCAGGCTTTCGTAAAAACTTCCACACCATATCCTCGGCCTTAACATCTTAATGGCCATTCTCAAACCATTTACAAGCCTCGTCATTTCATGAAAAAACCCTTCTTTCGCATTAGTTGTGTAGCATCTTTTAATATTAACAAGGCCTATAATAGTGCAGCACTGCCTTACGTATTGCCAATCCAAATTCTACTTGCTGTAAAATAACACAATCTGCTACATCGCTGCTAATCTCAATCCCTCTATTTATTGGCCCTGGGTGCATAACAATCGCATCTGGTTTTGCGTATGATAGCTTTTGTGAATCAAGTCCATACAAATGAAAATATTCTTTCTCTGAAGGAACAAAACAACTATTATTCATGCGCTCTTTCTGCAGTCTTAAAAGCATGATTACATCAGCATCCTTTATACCTTCAATTAATGAATAATGGACTGAATCTACTTCAGGAAAATGCTTACAAATCAAAGTTGGTGGTGCGACCAAGCTTATCTCTGCTCCAAACATTTTTAGCAACCTTATATTTGACCTTGCAACTCTGCTGTGCAGAATATCTCCAAATATCACAACTTTGAGATCCTTTATTTGCTTTTTATGACTGCTGATTACAAGATAATCTGCAAGAGCTTGAGTTGGGTGTTCACTGCTTCCATCGCCTGCGTTGATTAGCGAGCAGCTAACATTCTTAGCCAGCATATTAACAATACCGCTATTTTTTTGCCTGATTATTATATAGTCAGGATTCATTGCATTTAATGTTTTGATCATGTCTTTTAGATCTTCTCCCTTGTTAATAGAAGAAGATCTTATTGGCAAAGTTACAACATTTGCTCCAAGGCTTTTTGCTGCTATTTCAAAAGACGCAAGTGTACGCGTTGAATCTTCAAAGAATAAATTTATTACTGTCTTATTTTCCAAGATATGACTATTTGCAGCTTCTTTTTTAAGGTACTGGTTAGCCAACTTAGTTATATTTTCTACATCATCGACTGTAAGGTCTGAGATGTTTAACAAATTCCTTCTCTTGTGCATAGTTTCCTTTTCAACTACTTGAACCTATTCTACTTTCTTATTATTGTTTTTCAATAGACCTCTTGTGCAGCAATTGTTTTGGTGAAAGAACAGAAAAAGATAGTAAAGTCAAAATTAAGTTAGAAGGAAGAAAAAGTTCAGCGAGTCAAGAGTAAGGTACATTAGCATAAATCTTTCATCCCAGTGTTCAGTGACACTGGGGATTACTTCCACTGACACTCATCCGCTATCATAACAGCCTCAAAAAGATGCTTCTCAAGTTCACTTAGAGGTAAATCACTTTGTGGATAATTTCCCCAAGACTTTAGTATATCGGAAGTTTCAACGCCTTCAATAACAGGGTATTCTTGGTTTTTTTTAGTGTATAGCTCTTGAGCCTGCTTGCTTACTAAAAATTCCAATAAGACTATAGCATTTTCCCTGTTTTTTGCGTTTTTTGTTACTGCTGCACCACTGATGTTTACCATTACGCCGTGATCATTGCGATTAGGAAAAAAAGCCCCTAGCTTGTCTATAACATTCTTTTTATTTTCTGATGAAAGAATTCTTGCAAAGTAATAACTATTTACTATTGCAACATCTCCTTCACCAGCAGCTACAGCATAAATTTGGTCAGTATCACCACCACTTGGTTTTCTTGCCATATTACTCACAATTCCACTTACCCATTCTTTCGTCTTTTCAAAACCATTATTTGCAATCATAAAAGCAACCAATGACCGGTTATATGGACTTGTAGAAGAACGCACTAATATTTTTCCTTTCCATTTTTCATTTGCTAAATCTTCATAAGTACTTAAGTTTTTAGGATTTACTGACTCTTTATTATAAACCAATATTCTGGTTCTTTTTGTAAGGCCAAACCAATAATCTTCACTATCTCTAAATTTTGCAGGTATAACACTTTTTAAAATCTCTGAATCCACTTGAGATAAAAGCCCTCTTTTTTTTGCCAAAATCAGGTTCACTGCATCTGCAGTTAAAAGCAAGTCAGCTTCACCGCCATTTTCCATGCGTGAAAGTAGCTGAGAATAATCATCAATGATGTAACGTACTTTAATGCCTGTATTTTTTGTAAATTCATCAAATAAAGTACGTACTAATTCTTCTTTGCGCGATGAATAGACATTCACTACTTGTGAATTGTCAGTTCCGCTGTTTTTATACAAAAAAGTAATGACTATTAATACAACTGCTATTAAGGATGTGAATATAAAGGCTTTTTTCATATTGGATAAAAAATAACTTCTTTCAGTTAAAGATACTCAAATAGCGCAATCTTAGCAAGTGTAAAATTCGTTAGATGTAGCTAATATAATTTGGATTTACCGAAGTCAATGTATAAAATAATCGAAATTGTCATTCCAGCGCGTGACGCTAGGCCATAAAACCTACTTGACAAACTTCGCCAGCCCCCTTATCATGAAACTGAAGGTATTCAGTTATCTTCATCTGTGCAGATTAAACAGCAAAAAAACAACGTAGTTGGCGTCTTATTTTTAATTTTTTGCACCATGTGCACCTTATGTCTTCACAACATTTCTAGCTATATAAGCTGAAACGCGCTTATATAGCGTTTAAGACAGTATAGTACGCCAATTTGCAGGATTAGGGAGTGACAACTAGCTAACACGGGGTTTCTTTTGCCTTTTTTTCTGCTTAGTAAATTTCTTAAACACTTGCGGTGTAGGTTAGTTGCAAGTTAAAAGCAGCTAAATAGCTCTTAATCAAGCGTTTTAGAATAAAAAAACGCCGATATTTTAGTACATAGTAAATAGCCAACCAACACGGGGCTTCTTTTGCCTTTTTTTTATTTGGTAAATTTCTTAATGTTTATAGCTAAACGACAACCGGCATCCTCGTCATCCCGCTACTTGTTAGCGGGATCTGGAGATACCGCGGCGGTATGACGGTTCGTGACGGTCTGCGGCGGTATGACGTAGGATTGCTGTCATCCCGCTACGTGTTAGCGGCTGAGATACCGTGACGGTATAGTAACTCGTCATCCCGCTACGTGTTAGCGGCTAAGAGATACCGCGGCGGTATGACGGTTCGTGGCGGTATGACGTAGGACTGCTGTCATTCCAGTCTGGAATCCAACTTTTTCATAATCATCAAAACGTTATATTTTAACATAAAACGGCTACTTTTATACTTAATAAAATTCCTGGATCCCAGTGTCAAGCACTGGGATGACATCATAGGGGCGCTGGGATGACACCCTGACAATCGTCATCCCGCTACTTGTTAGCGGGATCTGGAGATACCGCGGCGGTATGACGTAGGGAAATCTTACTTATTATAGCTATAGTTCTACATGAATTACAAAAGTAATATTTACTAGATCTTAATATTTTAGATCTATATTTTAATAAATAATGAGCTGTAATTAGTATGAATGATCCATTTAAAAGTGAGAACTATAAAAAAAATCTCGACTCCTTGATAGAAGCTATAAAGCTGAAAAATATTGGTGAACAATATAATAAAACAGTGAGAGATTTATCCCAGACATTAGAGAGTTTTACAGATAAGGCAGAAGATGTAGCTAAGTTTGTTATATGTAGTGACTTGAATAATTATATAGAACCGGTGAACAAAAAGCCATCAGGTTTTTTTGGAATATTCAAGGAAACATTTAATAAAATCTTGGGAAAAGATGCTTCAATTCAGGATAACGATATAAGAAATTTTGCTAATGATAAATTGCCCAGTCTTGCTGAAAAAATAACATTCGAATACCTAAATGTTTTAAAGAAAATTTCAGATTTAGAGCAAAGTAAAAAAAATCAGGAGGAACATAGATTGTATGGAGTGAACTTAGAGGATAGAACAGCGTCAAAGCAAGAAGAAAATCCTTTATATGAGCTACAAGCAGGAGATTCAGGCTATGGAAGTTCATTAAATGAAGAGCATGAATATGAAGACATATCACATTATCAAGAGAAAAAGCAAAAGGAAAATCCTTTATATGAGCAGAGAGAAGACTTAGGCTATGGAAGTTCATTAAATGAAGAGCATGAATATGAAGACATATCACATTATCAAGAGAAGAAGAGTAAAATTTTAATAGAAAATTCGCAGAGTTCAAAATCGCCCAAAGAAGAGCCAATTTATGCAACAGTTTCTAAAGAACATATAGAAGCAAAAAGAGAACGTAAGCAGAAACAACAACCTCAATCCCTCGTACTAACAAAACCACTAAAAGCATCGCAAGTGCCAAAAAAAATGTTTACTACTGGTCAAGAAGTTAGACAAGAATCGAACGTGGTAGTCAAAGATAAACCTGCAGTACCGCCAAAGCCTAAAAATCTAAGCCGTGCTGATCAAAAAGTAAGCACAGAGCCAAAAGTAGTAGAAGTAATTCTTAAAAAATCAGCTGAAAGTAAACCTACAGTACCACTAAAATCTGAAAATCAAGACAATAGGAAATCAGCACAAAAAGCTGCTGGTAAGGCGATACCAAAAGTAGCAGCAGCTACTATGAAAGGAGGAGCTAATCGCGAGATGGGCAGTAAAGTAAAGGCATTAAAAGAAAAATTTGAGCAAAATCAAGCAAAAGGAAATGCTAATGTACGGCTTGCTGAAAGCAAAACTACCCCAGCAGCACAAGCGGATATCGGTGTGAAGAAAAAACAATCTCATTCATTTCTAACAGAGAATAAAAGATCTGCAACGAAACACATAACAGCAAAATCTGATCCAAAATCTCATGTCAGCAAAAATCCTCCTTCCACACAAGTAAGTGTTAAGGAAATGGTTGCACAAATTGAGAAAGGAAAAGGAGGAAGATAGTAACATTTGGGAAAAAAACATATGGTCAAGTCAAGAGATTGTGAGCAAACTTAGGAAATTATAGCTAAACTAACTTACGACAATTTGAAAAACCGTCATTCCGCTACTAGTTAGCGCCGCGGCGGTATGACGTAGGAAAACCTTTCTTGGGTTAGCTATAGGCAGCAATTTTCTGTATTTATTTTAAATTGAAGAAAGCTCAAATGAAAGATCGTGTTTTGCTAAAAATCACAGAATGCAGTCTGGTTACTATTTAAAAGGATATGTTCAAAAAACTGTGTCAAATCAACTCATACACTTCATTACCAACTTCATGATGAAGTTCTGCAGTTGGATGGAAATAATCAAAAAAGAAATAATCCTTTAGTGTTTCTTCGCTACACCCAGGGTTATAGTGAACGTCAAGTTCCCCTTTAAATATCAACTTTAAGAGTATTTTTATATTTTCTTTAAATCTCCCAATTTGGTCTGCAATGTTCGATGTGCATGCATCTTGACAATTTAAACCTTTGCTCTTGTATTCGCTAAGCATACTTTTCATTTTAGAGTTAAGATCAAATGCTTTTATTTCAAGATTTGTACTTTTCTTCATATAATCTAAGCCATTAGCCAATTTTGCATTGAAACTCTCTGTGAGCTTCGTAGCTAGTTCCCTTGCTTCTTCATCTCTATTAAAAGCTGGTATTGAGCGAACTTCAGGTGCGTTTGCAACAACTACATGCTTAACACCATGTTCATTTAGAACCTTAAGTGCATTACATATTTCACTCACTGCTTGTTCCAACACTTCTTCCGCTTTAGTATCGTCATAAACAGTGGCAACCATAACATCATTTCCGCCGATTATGATGCAAAATAAATCTTCTTCACCTATATCTGGATGATGTTTAATTACCGCATCTAGCTGGTTAGCTAAACGAAATTTATTGAAGAAATAAGAAAAAATAGGGTCAAAAATTTCAGACGCTGTTGCACATGAAACTGCATAGTTTTGACCTTGCTATTCGTGGCATCTACCAAAAAATGAATAACTCCACCCAGGTTTAAATTCGTCTAAATCTAAATATTTTGCTACATATTCAACAGCAGTAGGGCCATTGCTAAAAGATCCTCCTTGATAAAAAGGGTCATCAAACTTTACGCTTTTTGCAAAGGATAAGTTATTTAAAATTCCAATGATTGCGCCATTATCGGATAAACTATCACCCAGAACATAAAAATTTCTATACTTTGAATTAGAATTGTCATTTTTGTTTGTCATAATATTTACCGTAGATTAGCATGTTGTTTCATTAGATTCATAAAAAAAAATAGCGGTGCAACTTTTTTACAACCCCCATTTTAAACTTTATTGTGCATTTCCTTCATATCATACCTTTTTGAAAAAACGTTTTATTTTAAAAACGCTCTGACTTTTTCTCCACTTTTTCCGGGCAAAATCAGCTTCTTCTTAACTTGACACGTATACTTAAAAGAACCCTCTAAGTTTTCTAGCGCGGCTTGGATGTTTCAACTTGCGCAGTGCTTTTGCCTCTATTTGCCTAATTCTCTCACGTGTTACATTAAAAATTTTTCCTACTTCTTCTAAGGTATGCTCCTTCCCATCTTTACCAAGGCCAAAACGCATTCTTAGAATTCTTTCTTCCTTTGGTGTTAAAGTTGCAAGAACATTGGTTGTAATGCCACGCAAGTCAGCAAGTATTGCAGCATCCTCTGGTCTGGAGACTCGCTTATCTTCTATGCAATCACCGAAGGTACTACTATCATCCTTTCCTGTTGGAGCTTCAAGACTTACTGGATCCCTTGCTATTTTCATAACTTTGCGTATTCTTTCCAGTGGCATTGTCAGTTCTACACTTAATTCCTCTAACGTCGGCTCTCTTCCCATCTCATGAGTCATTTTTCTTAATGCTCTGTTGATTTTACTGATAATTTCTACCATATGAACTGGTATTCTAACTACTTTAGACTGCTCAGGTATTGCCCTAGTGATTGATTGTCTTACCCACCAAGTGCCATAAGTTGAAAATTTATATCCACGTTTGTAATCAAACTTATCCACGGCCTTCATAAGACCAATATTGCCTTCTTGTATCAAATCAAGCAGATCAAGGCCTCTTTTTGAATACTTCTTAGCAATGGAAACTACTAGCCTTAAGTTAGCCTTAATCATCTCTTGCTTTGCTTCAGAGACTTCTCGTTCGTGTTTTTGTATTCTCCTGATTAGCTCCTTAAATTCTTGCACGTTATCTTCCTGTATATGCTGCTTAATACCGTTCAAAGTACTAGCTATATGTTCAGAGTTATCGTCTATAAACCTTAAAAATTTGTTTTTTAATTCACCTGTAAAAGAGGACTGATTTTCATTGATCTTTAAAAGACTTATCTTTTTCAATTCATGCTTTAAAAGCACGTCATCATAAACTTTATAGAAACTTTCTCTATCGATATCGTATTTTCTAGCCTCAGCAATAAGATTAGCCTCTTCAAGCGTAATGGATCTATTTATCTTATAAAGTTCTTGTGTAATTCTGGTAACAGCAGCATCACTTAACTTAATTTGTAATGCTATAGACCATATTTGACTATATAAATTCTCTAGTTCATCAGAGGAATCTTTAGAATTTTTTCTTAATACCAATGCTTCATTTGTTAAAGTAATTATCTCATCCAATGCAACTATGACCTTTGGCAATAAGTCACTTTCCATTTCAAGAATAGAAACATTTAAATTCGCTGAATTTATATCTTCATTATCACCGTCTTTCTCATCATCACTTTTTTTACTATCTTTCTCATCATCACTACAGTACTCAGCATCTTCAGAAACATCCTCAGAATCCTCAACATCTTCAGCACTTTCTTCACTCTCTTCTTTGGGTACCACATTAAAGTCAGAGTTATAAATTGCATCCAGATCTATAATTTCTCTCAGTAAGAGAGCTCCACTACTTAAATCATTACGCCATACTTTTATCACCTTTAATGTTACTGATGTTTCAATTATTGCACGTAACATGTTATGCTTTTCAGATTCAATTTTTTTTGCTATCTCGATTTCATCTGCCCTTGACAAAAGCTTTACAGAGCTCATTTCTTGTAAATAAATCCTCACTGGATCATCATTTTGTACTAAAGTTGCAGTAATATTTGGCGATGTGTCATCATCATCAAGTTTACTATCATCACTGTTGGAAGGAATATCTTCTTCATCTTCGCTACTTTCAAGCACATTAATTCCGGAATCCTGCAATAAAGATATAGCATCATCTATAAAATCAGACGAAAAATTTTCATCTGATAATTTATCATTTATATCATCAAAGGTGACAAAACCACCTTTTTTTATACTTTTAGTTACAAGATCTCTGATAATTTTTTTCTTATCTTCTGCATCATTAATAGTTGACATCATTACCTTTATAGTTTATAATTTTATTTCTTATTAACAAATAAACTTACAACGAGCAAGTCTATAATTTTACTTTTAACTTGTGGCTATTCGTTACTTCATATAGTTTAAGATACTGTTAATTTATGTACACTTGTCTTGATCAATTGTTCCATACTTTTCTTCCATTTTTACTGCTATGGACAATCCAACTGAAAATGTTGCAATTCCAACCACTATAGCAGTAAGCATTAAAACATGAGGTATAGGATTGCTATATGAATAAAAATTTGAAACCGATATAGGAGGCAAAGAACTTTTTATATATCCTAGAGATATGTAAAACAACAAAACAGATGCTTGGAAGACGCTTACCCCTATCATTTTCTTGATTAAATTTTTATCGTTTATAATAATATATAAACCTAGCACCATTAATACAATAATAATCGTATAATTATATAAAGTCATTGTTTTTTCCTACGAGCAAAATTCATATATATAATTAACATAGAGGAGCAGACAGTAAATGCTACACCTAATTCCACCAAAAAAATACCCAATTTTTGACCGGTTCTATTATTGGCTGACAAGATATCATAAGATAAAAAATTTTGGCCAAGTAAAGTTGTTGCAACGCCCGTTCCTCCATAAATTAAAATACCTAACACGTTAGTCAATCTAATCACAGAATAAGGTATTGCTTTGAGAGTTGTAGATACACCAAATAGCATTGAATATAATATTATCCCGGAGGCAATAATTATTCCTGCTTGAAAACCTCCACCCGGAGTGTAATCACCGTGAAATTGTATGTA
The DNA here is from genome assembly GCF_964028555.1 of Wolbachia endosymbiont (group A) of Pipizella viduata. Classification (NCBI taxonomy): domain Bacteria; kingdom Pseudomonadati; phylum Pseudomonadota; class Alphaproteobacteria; order Rickettsiales; family Anaplasmataceae; genus Wolbachia; species Wolbachia endosymbiont (group A) of Pipizella viduata. The sequence continues at coordinate 926,331 of NZ_OZ034787.1, forward strand.
TAAACCAAATAAAATGATAAAAGGTATCATCAAAAATGTTACTGCATTTAATATCGGATCTTTAATCATTGTCTTTTTCTTCTTTTAATATCAACGTTATACAAAGCGCAGCAGTAAAAACTACTATAGTTTCTCCAAACGTGTCATAACCACGAAAGCTTGCCAAAACAGCTGTCACTATATTAGGAATACCGGTAGCTTTTTCGGTATTTTCCACATAATAAGGAGCAACATGCAAGTGGATCGGAGCATTGTGGCTGCCAAAATCTGGCAATTGAATCATAAAATATGACAAACATACAGCCAGAAATAACATAAAAAAAAGCGTTATAGGGTTATGAGATAGATTTACTTTATGATTCTTTATCAAGGAGAGTGCTGCAAACGTAAAAATCGTACTGAGCCCTGCACCAACAGAAGCTTCAGTAATTGCAACATCAGGTGCATTCATAATTAAGTATATAAGCGCAATAAGTGAACTAAATACACACATTAGAACAGCACTTACGACTAAATGTCGCGAGAAGACTATAAAAACCGTAACTGTTAGTAACAACAAAAGTAGCACTACATTTAATATTTCTAACACCTTAACCTTCTTTAACAGTTTTTTTCTTAACTTTATAATAAGTGCGCGCTAAAATATAGCCATTAGTTGAGCTAGCTACCCATATTATAAGAATTAATAATATTATTTTAACAGTATTGATTGAAAATCCATTCTGCAAAGCAAAACCAATTAACAATAGCGTTGCACCGCTAGAATCTGTAATACCTGCTGCATGTAACCTAGTATAGAAATCAGGAAATCTAATTACTCCCACACTTGAAATGATTACTGAACAAATGCCTAAAAATATAAGAACGGATCCTATCATAAATTATTAAAACAACATTAATCTCATTAGTGCTATAGTTGATATAAAGCTAACGCTAGCATACAACAATGCTATATCAATTAAAAAAAAATTATTCAGAATGATTGATATTGCTGTTATGAGTACAACTACTTGCGTTGAGAAATTATTGAACGCTAAAACCTTATTGTACACATCACTTGACTTAGACACTATGCGGTACAACATTACACTCATACAGAACAACAGTGTATAGATAGCAATGTGAAGCATTTAAAGACTATGTAACTTCAGTAGATTTCTAAACGGATACTTCTTCATCGCCATCTTGATCATTTATTTCATCATCTATTTCACCATCCACTTCATAATCTTGGCTTTCTTGACTTGCATCAAGATCTGTGTTAAATTGACCATCAGAGAAATTTAATAAATTCGCTAGCTTACTTGTATTACTGCTGTAAACATTATTCATATTTCCTTTCATGTACTCCTTGCATCTACCTACCAAAAGGTTAAATAGCTCATGAGTATCCACCTGTTTTTCTGCTATTTCATATAAGGAAACTATGGTGTTTTTATGGTCTTTAAACTGAACTGTTTGAACTGGATTACTTGCTCCTGTATTTAAATCATGTGTTCTTTGACTTGCCAATAGAACCAATTTGAAACGGTTACTTACCTGTTCTGTACACTTTTCTACAATAGACTCAGCCATAAGATACTACCTTAATAAGTTTTATACTATATCACAAAAAACAAGTTGTCAACTTTGTATCTATTGCGATTCAACTTCATGTTTTACTTTTTCTGCCTCAGATTTTATTTCTTGGCTTTCTGTCATCGTGATTGTTATTTCATGATCAAGTTTTTTTAGAAATCCTAACAATCGCTCTAAAGAAAAACCATCTATTTTACCATTTTTAATTTGTGATACCTTTGGCTGATCAATACCAAGTTTCTCAGCTGCAAAAGCCTGAGTCCAAGCATTTTTTTCTATAATTTCATTTATTATATAAAGCAACTTTGTTTTTATTGCTGCACTGTCTAAGTTATTTAACGATATTATTTCCATAATTCTTACACTCACATATCAATTAACTTTATTAAACATTATAGCATAATATTTAATATACCAAGATATTAATATCATATAACTTGTCAATAATTATATGATATCAAATTTAAAACTTTAAGTTGATTGTATATTAATATTTCAATCAAATTTCTAGTAATTTTAAATTACCATTTTACCATCAGCCTCTCTGAAAAAATCATTTACAGAAAGAACAAGCTAAAATTACAAAGCTTGAAATACAAAAATAATTATTTTATAAATTTATCTTACATAAGAAGTTTATATCTCTATATCTTAACATAGATATTTATTTAAATTTTTAAAATTTCTATTTTAACGAGAATTCTATATACTATATTTATAATATAACTTAAATATTTGTTGCTTTTTAGCTGGAACAATATTTAGTTAGTAAGTAAAATTGTGTTGAATATGACAAAAATAAAAAAAGATGTTGCTGTTATTATGGGAAGTGAGTCAGATTACACCACTATGGTCCATACCGTCGATATGCTAAAAGCATTAGAAGTTTCACATGACATATTCATAATATCTGCACATAGAACACCAGAAAGGCTCTTCAATTTTGCTAAATCTGCACAAGAAGAAGGTTTTAAGGTTATTATAGCTGGTGCAGGAGGTGCAGCTCATTTACCTGGTATGGTTGCGTCATTAACTTGTTTACCAGTTATCGGCGTTCCTGTGCATAGTAAACAATTAAATGGGCTGGACAGTCTACTCTCTATAGTTCAAATGCCAAAGGGTGTTCCAGTTGCAACCATGTCTATAGGAGAAAATGGAGCATATAATGCTGCCATTACCGCCGTATCTATATTGTCAATTTCCAACGGTGAAATTGCAGGTAGGTTAAAAAAGTGGAGAGAGAGACAGACCAAAGAAGTAAAAGAAAAACCAGTTTCATAATAAATCTATGGCAATAATTCTTTTAGACACAAAAACCATAAACCGTATAGCAGCGGGGGAGGTGATAGAAAGGCCTGCAAGTGTAGTAAAGGAATTAGTGGAAAATGCAATAGATGCTGGAAGTTTAGAAATAGAGATCAAAATAGAAAGTGGTGGGCGTAACCTTATTATTGTGACAGATGATGGTAACGGAGTAGAAAAAAACGATTTAGAACTTGCGTTTATGCGCCATGCTACTTCAAAATTGAGCGATAGTGAGTTGATAGAAATCAAGCATCTTGGCTTTAGAGGAGAAGCTCTGCCTTCAATAGCAGCAGTAAGTAGGATAAAATTATCGTCTAAAGCAAGCGGAGCAAGTGAAGCATGGTCTATAAGTTATGAGGGTGGAGAAAAGATGGGGGAGCTAACTCCTTACTCTTTATCACAAGGAACACATATTGAAGTACGAGATTTGTTTTTCGCTACCCCAAATAGACTAAAATTTCTAAAAACCGAAAGATCAGAAACTCAAAGCATTGTTGATATTGTAAATAACCTAGCAATGATTAACTATCATATAGGGTTTACTCTCACTTCAGGTAATAAAAAGCTCTTAAAATACGCTAAGCAGACTTCGTTATTTCATAGATTGTGTGAAGTAGAAGAAGAATTTCAGGGCAATTCTTTGGAGGTCAATGAAGAAGAAGACGGCATCAAACTTACGGGACACATCTGTAAGCCGACCGTCAATCGTGGTAAGTCAACTCAGATCTATACGTTTGTTAATGGAAGGCCAATTAAAGATAATTTACTTATTGGTGCGGTTAGGTATGCATATCATGATTTTATTCCAAGCGATAGGTATCCTTTTGCAGCGTTACATTTAGAGATACCTTATGATCAAGTAGATGTAAATGTGCATCCAAATAAGTCAGAAGTAAGGTTTCAGAATAAGAAGCTCATATATGAGATAGTGACAAGAGGATTAATCAAAGCATTGTCAAGAAGGATAGGCACCTTTGATGTCATTCCAGCTAGTGACCAGAAAACTACTAATACAATAGAGGGTTTTTTGAAAGGTTCATTATCAGATTCTTTTGATAAATCTGATGTTCAAAATGAATTTTATGAAAGAAGGCCAAGTCCTTTTGAAAATCAACTAATAAAAGAATTTGCTTCTCCAAATGAAAAAGCAAAAGGCTTATCAGAACAGTCAAAATCGTTTGATTATACCGGCATACAGAAATCCCCATCAAAAGCGGAAATTATGGTTCTAGAAAAAAAGGTGTTAGAGCAAGTTGATTTGATAGAGAGCCACCCGCTCGGGTTTGCACGCTGTCAGGTCTATAATACTTACATTATTGCCGAGGTAAGAGACAAATTGATTATAGTTGATCAGCATGCAGCCCACGAGAGGTTAGTATATGAATGCCTAAAACAAAAATCAAGTATAAAAAGACAAAAACTACTTCTTCCTGAAACGGTTGAAATCAAAAATCAAGCTGGAATGGAGATGATTGAAATCTATAAAGATAAGTTATTTGAAATGGGTTTTGATATTGAAATCAAATCAGAGAATAAAGTGATAGTAAAAGAAATCCCTGCAATTTTGGGAGCAATAGATGTGAAAGAGATGCTAATTAATATAGTGGGTAGATTAACGGAAATAGAAGATACATTGCCAGTAGAAGACAAAGTGAACAAGATATTGGCTACTATCGCTTGTCATGGATCAATTAGAGCAGGCAGGAAAATGAGGTTAGAGGAGATGAATGAGTTGTTAAGACAAATGGAAAAAACTCCATATTCCGGGCAATGCAACCACGGAAGGCCAACTTATATAGAAATGAAACTCAGTGATATTGAAAAACTTTTTGAGCGCAGGTAATGAGGTTGCCATAAATATGTAAGTGCTCTTTCCTCGTCATCCAAGTAGCTCATAGAAACGGATTAAACAAAAAAACTTCCTTGACAAGCTTAGCCAGCCCCCTTATTATGACAATAAGGGTATTTATGACTCAAAACTTGTTTTTGACCTGCAGGCTCAATGACAAAATTCAGTAAAAAACTCAGGGTATTTATTGGCGGATTACATAAAATTATAGCGGCTGCATGTCTTTTTTATTTTTTCTACATTCAGCCAAATCGCGCTTATTTTAAGCGTTAGCACATTATTACAGCGCCACTTACAGTAATATAGAGTCAAAACTCGCACCACGGGGCTTCTTTTGCCTTTTTTTCGTTTGGTAAATTTCTTAACGTTTGTAGCTAAACGACAATCGTCGTCCCGCTGCTTGTTAGCGGCTAAGAGATACCGTGAATGAATCACGGTATGACGGTTCGTGGTGGTATGACGGTTCGCGGTGGTATAGTAATTCGTCATCCCGCAGCGGGATCTATGTCAAGAGATACCATGACGGTATGACGGTTAATTCACGGCGGTATGACGGTTCGCGGTGGTATGACGTAGGACTGCTGTCATTCCAGTGCTTGACACTGGAATCCAGGTTCTATGCAACCTCATCAAAAACATTCATTTAGTATAAGATCAGCTACTTTCCATGCTAGTTTGCTTATAAACAAGCAAACTTTTCTGGATCCCAGTGACCTTTGTTGTATTGCCAAAGAGATGGGTCGTTGAGCGCTCTTTTGCTTGGTTGGAAAAGTGTAGGCGGTTGTGGAAAAATTGCGAACGTAAACTCAATACCAGCTTGCAAATGATTGTCCTTTCCTTCATTTCTCTCCTATTACGAAGATTTTAAACAGGTTCTTAAGAAAGTTTTAAATTTTTGCAAACCATACCTAACAATAAACAACTTTAGGTTTAAATTTATGAAATCAGTTGTTATATATATCAGCAAATACGAATTTAACTGGTGTTATGGACTTAAATAAATTTACCGAAAAAGCAAAAAGTCTAATTCAAAGTGCTCAGATGAAAGCGTTGGGAGCTGGGCATCAGATTTTTATGCCTGAGCATTTACTCAAAGTGATGCTTGAGGATGAATTAGGTTTAGTTCAGGATTTGATAAACGCTTGTGGTGGAAATGTGCAAAGTATTTCTGATGCTGTGGATAGCGCAATAAAAAAGTTGCCAGTAATTGAAGGTCCAGGAAGTGGGGGCCTTCAACTTTCAAGAGAAATAGCAAAAGTTTTTGAAGATTCAATTGGTATTGCAAAGAGAAATAAAGATTCATTTGTTGCTGTTGAGCGTTTACTGCAGGGCCTCACTGCACAAAAAGATGATACTGTAGGCAAAATTCTGGCAGAGAATGGTGTGACTCCACAAAAACTGAACTCAGTTATTGCAGAAATGAGAAAAGGCAGCAGTGCAGACTCGCCAAATAGTGAGGAAAAATTGAACGCTGCTAAGAGATATACAAAGGATATTACAGAGCTTGCTATGCAAGGCAAGCTTGATCCTGTAATTGGTCGTGATGAAGAGATCAGAAGAACTATGCAGGTATCACTGAGGCGGACAAAAAATAATCCAGTGCTGATCGGTGAACCTGGTGTTGGAAAAACTGCAATAGTTGAGGGGCTTGCAAATAGAATCGTTGCAAATGACGTGCCACTTGGTTTGCGTGATGCAAAAGTTTTAGCCCTCGATCTTGGCGCATTAATTGCTGGAACAAAATTTAGAGGAGAATTTGAAGAAAGGTTAAAAGCAGTTATTAATGAGCTTTCGAAAGCGGAGGGAAAAGTTATCTTGTTTATAGATGAGCTTCATACTTTAGTTGGAGCAGGAGCAACAAGTGGTGCAATGGATGCTTCAAATTTGCTAAAGCCTGCTCTTGCGCGTGGAGAAATTCGCTGTATAGGAGCCACAACTTTAGATGAATATCGTCAGCATATAGAAAAAGATCCTGCACTTGCAAGGCGTTTTCAGCCTGTGTTTATCTCTCAACCAACTGAAACTGATACCATTTCAATACTCAGGGGTTTGAAGGAAAGATATGAAGTGCATCATGGTATAAGAATTACAGACGGTGCAATAATTGCTGCTGCAACGTTGTCCAATAGATATATAACAGATAGGTTTTTACCTGATAAAGCAATTGATTTGATTGATGAAGCAGCAAGTAGGGTGAGAATAGAAATGGATAGCAAGCCTGAAGTTATTGATGAACTTGAGAGAAAGGTTATACAGCTAAAGATTGAAGCAGAAGCTCTAAAAAAAGAAAGTGATGAAAATTCTAAACAGCGTTTAAAAAAGATAAATGAAGAGATCGAAAATCTAAACAGTAAATTTGCTGACTTGAACAGCAAATGGCAGATGGAAAAGAATAAAATAGCTAGAATACAAGAAACAGTTGAAAAATTAGATAACGCCAGAAAAGAGCTGGAATTGGCTCAGCGGAGTGGAAATTTAGGAAAAGCAGGAGAGCTGATGTATGGTGTGATCCCTCAGCTTGAGAATGAATTAAAAAATCAGGAAAAGGTTACTGATAGTTTCTTAAAGAAAGAAGTGACTGGAGATGATATTGCAAACATTGTTTCAAAGTGGACAGGAATTCCAGTTGATAACATGATGCACAGCGAAAAGGAAAAACTTCTTAACATGGAGAATGAAATAGGAAGAAGAGTAATAGGGCAAAAAGGCGCGATAGAAGCAATAAGTAATGCAGTTAGGCGCTCTCGCTCTGGTGTGCAAGATACTAATCGGCCTTTCGGTTCATTTTTATTCTTAGGCCCAACCGGGGTTGGAAAAACAGAACTGGCAAAAGCCCTTGCTGAATTTCTGTTTGACGATCAATCAGCGCTTTTGCGTTTTGATATGTCAGAATATATGGAAAAACATTCTGTTTCAAAGCTAATTGGCGCGCCTCCAGGGTATGTTGGCTATGAGCAAGGTGGCAGATTAACCGAAGCAGTAAGAAGAAGGCTATATCAGGTTATTCTGTTTGATGAAATAGAGAAGGCAAATCCAGATATATTTAATCTATTGCTGCAAATCTTGGATGAGGGTAGACTCACTGATAGTCATGGCAAATTAGTTGATTTTCGCAACACCATACTGATCTTAACTTCTAACCTTGGTGCAGAGATAATGCTTAAGGGAGTTACAGAAAATGAGACTCTACCTCCTGTCATCCAAATAGCTGACACTGGGATCCAAATGCAGATTCCAGCGTCGCGCGCTGGAATGACATCGGAAGGAGGAGTTGCTAACTCTGTAAAAAGCGAAGTGATGCAAATAGTTAAATCAGCATTTCGTCCAGAATTTTTAAACAGGCTGGATGAAATTATTATATTCCACAGTTTAACCAGAGATGACATCTATAAAATTATAGATGTTCAATTTTCTTATTTACAAAAAACACTTGCTAAGCGTAAACTGAGTATAAGTTTGTCGCAGGAAGCTAAAGAACTAATAGCACAAACTGGCTATGACACTGAATATGGAGCAAGACCCCTAAAAAGGGTTATACAAGAGTGTATTCAAAATAATTTAGCTAAATTAGTTTTATCAGGGGAAGTAGTAGAAAATGATGAGCTAATAGTGTACGCTCTTGATAATGAAATCTTAGTTAAAAAGGTTTAAGTTCACTGTGTATTTTTGTTAAAAAAATGTGTATAGATCATAATGTTGACACTGAGTCTTTATTTGAGTTAGTTGATCAAGAAAATCAGCAAGATAAAGAAAAAATTAAAAAATTTATTAAGTATTTTTATAGTTTTGTTTATAAAAGCGACCTAAAAGCCAACGATAAGTTTTTGCTATATATTGTAAACGATGCTTACAATTTTGTTTCTCAAAAAGAGAAAGATGAAAGTAAGTTAGTAGTAAGCAATATAGATGATATACCAGGAATAGAAGGCGATTTTACCACGATTAAGATAACAAACGATGATATGCCATTTTTGGTTGATTCTGTTATTGCAACTATTAAATCGCACAATTTAACCATATGCTATTACAGCAACAGCATAATTAACATTAAAAGAAAAGATGGCCTAATAGATGAGATTTACTCCTTGGAAGAAAGCAATGGAGTCAAAGAATCAGTTATATATGTAATTATCAAAGGTATAAGTGACAGTTTTGTTGATACATTAAAAGAATCTCTACAAAAAACGCTGAAAGCAGTTAATTGCGTTGTGAAAGATTGGCACTTAATGCTCAAGAAACTTGATGAAGCAAAAAGTCTTCTTTTTGCCATCGAGCAGCCAGCGTCGAACGCTGGAGTGACACCAGGAAAAGATTTCTTAGATTGGCTAAAAAACAATAATTTTGTATTTCTAGGTTATCAAGAATATATTGCTGGTAAAGATGAAAAACTCTTCTGTGATAGCAAAAAGGACCTTGGCCTGATAAGAGTAGGTCAAAGTACGTTGATTCCTTCTGCAAACCTTGATTCCCTATACATATTGAGATCAGATCTAATCTCAATAGTCCATCGGCGTACATACATGAATTGTATAGGAGTAAAAGAATTTGATGACCAGGGTAATGTAGTAAAGGAACGGCGTTTTTTTGGGCTATTTACTTCTGTAGCGGAGGTCCAAGATATTCGAACTATTCCAATAATAAGAGATAAAGTTAAAGTTATAGAAAAAAATGCAGGGTTTGTAACCGAGGGCCACAATAACAAAGCTTTAATTTCTATTTTACAAGCATTCTCTTGTGATGAATTATTCCAATCAAATGAAGACGAATTATTTAAAATTTGCATTTCGATCATGTCTCTTGCGATTAGGCCAAGGGTCAGATTATTTTTAAGAAGAGTAAGGAATTTTATTAGTTGCATAGTGCTGATACCAATGCGTTATGCTAGCGCTAGGCTAATGTTCAAGATACGTGACATATTGAAGGATGAGACAAGTGCAGAAAGTTCAGATATTTATAACAATCACATTATCAATGAATATGATTTGATGAAATTGCATGTAGTGCTAAAGACCAAAAATGCTAGTGTTCCTGATGACGAAGTTTTGCGTATCGAAAACAAATTAAGGAACATTACGGAAAAGTGGGAAGATCGTTTTATAGACAATTTATATAATACTTTTAGTACTGTTGAGGATATATTCATCCGTTATTGCAAGGCATTTCCAATAAGCTATCAAGAGAGTTTCGAACCTCATGACGCATATTACGATATGAAAAAATTGGAGATAGTGAGGAAAAAAGGAGTTAGCGAGGTCGATTTAAGACTTACTCGTGATAATCTTAATTATCAATTAAAGGTTTACACTTCGAGCAATGGAGGTCTTGAATTATCGAAGATATTAAGAATTACTAAGAATTTGGGAGCTAAGATTCTATCTCATAATGGCTATTACATAGAAATTAACGGCGGAATATGGATACACCATTTTGTGTTGTCAAGAGTCGATGAATTAATAGACAACATTACTCTAAAAGAGCAATTTGAAATAACACTTGCGAAAGTGTTTAGAAAGGAAATTAAAAATGATTATTTCAATAGTTTGGTCATTATTGCTGGACTGGAGTGGAAAGAAGTGCTTCTGGTTAGAGCGCTCAGTGCTTACCTAAAGCAGACGTCATTTAACTACAATCCAGAATATATCCAAAAGGTAGTCTCAGAGTATCCCAAAATAGTAAAGTATTTGATACAACTATTTCATGCAAGATTTGATCCTAGCATAGACATTGATAGAGCAGAAACCACGGACATTTTCATAGAAAAAATTGAGGAACTTCTAAAAGAGATCAGCAATGTTTCACATGATTACGTTTTGCGCTCGATATTTAACTTGATAATGGCTATTTTAAGGACTAGTTATTATCAAGACGATAAACCATATTTATCTACAAAATTTGACTCAAATAAAATAAATGGTTTGCCTGATCCTCGTCCATATCGTGAATTGTATATTTATTCAAATCTTTTTGAGGGAATACATCTAAGAGGAGGGAAATTAGCCCGTGGTGGCTTAAGGTGGTCGGATAGGACGGAAGATTTTCGCACTGAAGTTTTGGGGCTCATGAAAGCTCAGATGACAAAAAATGCGGTTATTGTACCTGTTGGCGCAAAGGGTGGGTTTGTAATTAAGCAAGTTTATAAAGACAAAGATATTTTAAGAGAGAAAGGTGTTGAATGCTATAAGAGTTTTATCAGGGGAATGCTTGACATTACTGATAATGTAGTTAATGGCAAAATAATTCCACCAGAGAATGTGATTAGGTATGATGAGGATGATCCATACTTGGTAGTTGCAGCAGATAAAGGCACTGCTTCTTTTTCTGACTATGCAAACCAAATAGCCTCTGAATACAATTTTTGGCTTGGCGATGCATTTGCATCTGGTGGATCAGCAGGTTATGATCACAAAAAAATGGGTATTACAGCCAGAGGTGCATGGATTGCAGCGCAGAGGCATTTTTGGAAAATGAATAAGGATATTTACCAAGATGCAACTGTTATTGGAATTGGAGATATGGCTGGCGATCTATTTGGAAACGGTATGCTGCTTTCAAAAAATATACATTTAATCGGCGCATTTAACCATATGCATATTTTTATTGATCCAAATCCTAGTGCAGAAAAGAGTTTCACAGAGCGTAAACGTCTCTTTGAGTTACCATTTTCAACTTGGATGGATTATAACAAAGATTTGATTTCTAAGGGTGGAGGAGTATTTGAGCGTAGCAGCAAGCAAGTAAACATTTCTCAAGAAATAAAAAAATGCTTTGATATAACAGAAGATATGCTACCTCCAAGTGATTTGATTAGATATCTACTCAAAGCAGAAGTGGACTTCATATGGAATGGAGGAATTGGCACGTTTGTTAAGGCAAAGAGTGAAAATCATAGCATGGTCGGTGACAAAGCAAACGATGAGTTAAGAGTAAATGGTAAAGATATTAGAGCTTCTATGTTTATAGAAGGCGGAAATTTGGGATGCACACAACTTGGAAGAATAGAATATGCTGAAAGAGGTGGATATATAAATGCAGATTTTGTTGATAATTCAGCCGGAGTGATATGTTCGGACCTTGAAGTTAACATCAAGATTGCATTTGTTTCAGCTATGAAAGCAGGGGGTGTTTCTTTAGAAAAAAGGAATGAAATACTGGCAAGTATGGTGGACGAAGTTGCATCCAAAGTGCTTGAGAACCAAAACAGAATTGAAACAAAAGCATTACTTCTTGAGTGTTTGCAAGCTAAAGAGAGATTGGAGCAGCACCACAGGTTACTGCTCAGTTTAGAAAAATCTGGGCTGTTAAACCGAAGCGTAGAATTTCTTCCAACTGAAGAAGAGATAGCAAGGATGTTAACTGGTGCAGAAGGTTTCAGTTCTCCTCAGCTTTCTATTCTAATGTCTTATGCTAGAACGGCAATAAAAAATGACATTATACATTCCGATCTGCCTGAAAAAGATCTTATATCTAATGACTACTTGCTAGGTTATTTTCCTAAAAAGATGATAACAAAGTTTAAGGATTTCATATTAAAACACCAACTTCGTAGAGAAATTATCTCTACTTGCATTGCAAATGATGTAGTGAATAGAATGGGCTGTATATTCATCAATAATTTGGCTGAGAACACTGGAATTAAGGTACAAGAAGCGGTTAACATATATATTGTTGTTAACCACCTGTATGATTTAAACAGCCTGTGGCAGAAAATTGATGAATTGGATGGAAAAATTGATGTTAACTCATACTTACAAATAGTGAGGAACGTGCAGAAATTTATTGGCAGAGTATCGTTTTGGTTAGTGAAAAATCTTGGCAAGCTTAGCTTTGTAGAGTTGGATGATGTTACAAAATTTAAAGATGCAATTGAAACTTTAGGCCAGAACTTAACTGATGTTTTAGATGAACACCTATTAAAGGTCTGTAGCCATGGATCAACTTCTTTAGTAGAACTTAATATAAATAAAGATCTAGCAAAAAAAGTTGCTGATCTATACGTTCTTGCTTATGCACTGGACATTATATCTGTTGCTGAACAGACATCTTTGTCCATTCTTGATGCTGGTAAAATATACTTTGAGTTAAAGTCGCTGTTAAGATTCGATCTGATTAGAACAATTGCCATCAAGATGAAAAGCCGCTCTTCTTATTGGGATCGCAGCTTAGTTAATGATTTATTGGACGATTTAAGCAATTACCATCACAAGCTAGCTGTTAAAGTCATAAAAGCTACTGATAACCCCGAAGATAAGGTTCAAACCTGGGCTTGTAATGATAAGGACTACATAGAACGTTATAATAGTTTTTTAGATGAGATAGTTGCTTCTAAACTTGATTTAAGCAAATTAATATTTATAATCAGGAGGATTAAAGTACTTGCTTCATAGGAAAAATGTTTAATATAGGTCTTTCAGAAATTTTGGTCGTTGCTTTAGTGAGCATAATTGTTCTTGATAGAAATAAGGTGCCTGTATTTATTGATCTTATTAGGAATACATATAAGTATCTTATGATTATAAAATCAAAAGCTAGGAGGTTATTGAAAGACGCAGGAATTGAAGACTTATATAAAGAGTGTAATACTGAGAAAGTAAATTACATAGTTGGTAAAAATGGTAAGCTTTATCCTGCTTACGATATAGATAATACATCCAAAGATAATGACAGCAAAGATCCTAGTAGTAGATGATGTACTATGTAATGTTAAGCTTTTAGAAGCTCGACTAAAAGCAGAGTACTATACGGTTATCGTGGCCTATGATGGTGCGGAAGCCATGGATTTAGTAGCAAAACAGCAGCCCGATATTATATTACTCGATATTATGATGCCAAAAATGAATGGCTTTGAAGTTTGTAAGGAGCTAAAGAATGATCCCTTGACAACCCATATTCCAATAATTATGGTAACTGCGCTGCATGACGCTCATGATAGAGTACAGGGCATTAATGCTGGTGCAGATGATTTTCTGACTAAACCAATAGACGAAACTGCTTTATCTGCAAGGATCAAGTCTCTCACGCGCTTAAAAATGATTATAGATGAATTGCGTTTAAGAGGAGAAACCAACGCTGAGATTGGCGGAGTAGCAGGAAACAGTATTATGGATTATTCTAATCAGATTTTTGATGCTAACATACTTGTTGTAGATGAAGATGTCTTTCAAGCAGAGCAGATATATAATGTACTAAAGCACCGCTTTAGGTCAATTAAAATACTGAGTGATCCAGTGGAGGCATTAAAGGTTGGTATTAAGAATAATTACGACCTGATCATTTCTGATATGCAGTTTTCAAAAACTGACGGCCTGCGTTTGTGTTCTGAGTTTCGTAGTAAAGTAGAAACACGCTATACACCAATTCTGATTCTTTCTGAGGATTATGATAAAAACAATTTAGTAAAAGCACTTGATGTAGGTGCTAATGATTATTTAACAGTACCTTTGGATGAGGGTGAGTTAATAGCAAGGGTTAATTCGCAAGTAAAACGCAAAAGATATCAAGATGCCTTGAGAATGAATTTATTTAATAATGCGGAAATGTCTATAAAGGACCCATTAACTAACTGTTATAATAGAAGATATTTTGATGCACACTTAAGAAACATTGTTAAGGACTCTGTGGAAAAGGATAGAAGGTTGTCTCTTATGATACTTGATATAGACTATTTTAAGATGGTGAATGACAGTTTTGGGCATAGTGCTGGAGATGAACTTTTAAAGCAAGTACAGAAAAGAATTTCTGAAAATATCAGAGTGACAGATTTACTAGCTAGGTTTGGTGGTGAGGAGTTTGTTGTTGTAATGCCAGATACCAATGTATCAGATGCGTACACTATTGCGGAGAGAATACGAAAAATTATTGCTAAAGAACCTTTTATACTTGCGGACAAAAATACAACCCATAACATAACTGTGAGCATTGGAATTGCAGAAATGCAAGGATCTGACCTTGACGATATTAAAAAATTTATAGTACGTGCTGACAAATATTTATATAAGGCAAAAAACAGTGGTAGAAATAGAGTGGTTACTGGCTATAGCTAAAGTGGCTTAAGTTTACCGACAACCGTCATTCCGCTACTCGTTAGCGGAATCTATGCTGAGATACCGCGAATGAATCGCGGTATGACGTGTTGCTTGGGTTAGCTATAGATTTCTGAAATGATTTCAAAAAAATGATAACTAAGGTTAAAGCGACAACATGAGGTTTCTCAGCTCTGGAAATTTCATGTTTAACTGCAAAAATAGATACTTATTTAAAAAATATCCTGTGACTTTCAGTCCTAACTGAAATTCTTGGAATGAGTAGCTGTTTTGTAGGTTATTATTGTATACATCATGCAACATTTGTGGAAAAGGTAGGAGTTTATCTGCATAATAATCTCCTGCTTTTTTTGACACTGCTCTACCAGTTTTTGGAGAAATAAATTGTAAGTTTTCCTTAATACCTGTTACAGCACATTTGGATAAGTCTAACTTGAATCCCAATTGCGTAAGAAGCAGAAGCTCTAAGTTAAGATAATGGCTTTGCCAAGACTGATTGTTGTGTTTAATTACATCGATGAAATATCGAAAATTGTCATACAGCACGGCACAGGGTTCACTTTCTGGAAGCACTTTTTCTAAAATAGAGGAGAAAGAGACAATAGTAATGCTTTTTAACCTATCTTGAAAGAAATGATGGAATGGAGATTCGATTAATTCGCACTTTAAAAAACCCAGATTTTCAGGTAACTTAGCACTCCATTCTGCATGTAATAGATTACTTATCTGAAACTTATAATTGCTATTGTTTGTTAGCTTAGTTAATCCCCTGCGCTTTCCATGATTTTTTGTAAACAGGGAAAGAATTAAGTTTTTATCGCCGTATTTTTTAGCAGCTATAATGATGCCTTCATCTTTCCATCTCATTTAGAGTATATTGACCGTATTGAACGTATGATATTATAGAAATAGTAAAATTAGTACAGCAAAAACTACGTCTTTGAGCTTAAATCAACTAAAATATATTGACTTTACGTGCAATATTAGCTTTAAACCAGTAAAACAAACTGCTTAACATATGCGTTTTTTCTATTCTAATTACATTCTTTTTTTATCTTTATGTTGTTTTCTGCTTTTTTCGTTACCTTCAACAAAAGCCCAAACGAATGATACGTCAGTTGTTCCTATACCACAAAGGAAAAAAGAAACAGTTGAGCACACTGTTGTAGCACAACCGAGGCAAATTATCGAAATGCAAGAAGAAGTCATTATTAACGAGGGTAAAGAATTCATTCCAGTTCCAAAAAGAAAAAAAAGTGTAGGGAAGAAACTAAGAAGGGATGTTAGAGAGGCAAAAAATGAAATAGGAAACGAAAAAAGCTTTGAGAATAAAAAGGATGAATTAGTTGTAACAGAAATTATTAACTCTATAAGAGACAAACTTACAAAATGCTGGAGCATTCCTGAAAGCATAGCTTACAAAGAAAATTTTAATATAAAAATTAACTTATTATTATCCAGTCAAGGCGAGATAATTATGGCCGATGTAGCAGACAGTGATTCCTATCGAAATAATCCACTTTTCAGGTCGATAGCAGATAATGCAATGCGTGCAGTATATAAATGTAGCCCATTGACTGGCTTGCCTACTCAGCACCACCACATTTGGCGTGAAGTAACACTAGACTTTATTCTAAATGGGTAAAATCTTACAATAGACCTCTTATATTACCTTCTGTCATCCAAGTAGTCAGGCTACTTGGATGACAGAAGTAGACACTTCACATTATCATTCCAGCGCTCCTTTCTTGTCATGCCAGTGCGTGACACTGGCATCCAGAAAAAAAATAGATCCCAGTGTCTGGGCACTGGGATGAAGTAATACGGTTCTTGGATGACAAAGAAGGGCGGGAAAAACTCTGTAGTCAGCAGATTTTCAATCAGGAACAGCCAAAGATCTCTCTAAGATGTCAGTTTTTTTTATATCTGCAACTTTACCGTCCTGATCGAATGAAATTTGCAGAGACTTACTGCTATACTTCCTTTTTCCTAAGAAGTTAGCTTGTTTAATTTTATATGAGACATAGTACCAAACATTGTCATCGAACTTTGATACTAATGTTGGTGATCCTAAAGTGTGAACCACTTTTTCTTTATCGTCACCTGCTTTTATCTTGCTCCACAATTCAACACTAATGCCAGGAGCTCCATGGTTGTGAATAGTGTGTGTGCAGCTCACTGTAAATAATAAAATAAAAGATATTAATACTCGCATTTCTGTTGATAAATTACTTGAAGCTATAATACACTAATAAATTACCTGCCGTCAAATTTCAAAAAGTTAAATTGACTGATTCTCAATATCACTTAATATAATATTTACTTTAGAAAATAATAGGTGTCTTATGTCATTGTTAGAAGCAGATCCAATATACAAACCTTTTAATTACCCTTGGGCGTATGATGCGTGGCTGCAGCAACAAAGAATCCATTGGATACCTGAGGAAGTTCCGCTTGCTGATGACGTGAAGGATTGGAAAACTAAACTTTCAAACGTAGAGAAAAATCTACTAACTCAGATTTTTAGATTCTTTACTCAAGCGGACATTGAAGTAAATAACTGCTACATGAGGCATTATTCAAATATATTTAAGCCAACAGAAATATGCATGATGCTTGCAAGTTTTTCCAATATGGAAACCATACACATTGCAGCTTATTCTTATCTTTTAGACACAATTGGCATGCCAGAAAGCGAGTATCAAGCATTTTTAAAGTATGATGCTATGAGAAAGAAATATGAATACATGCTGGAATTTGAGGAAAGCAAAAAACACGATAAAAAACATGTAGCTAAAACTCTAGCAGTGTTTGGTGCATTTACCGAGGGGTTGCAGTTATTCGCATCGTTTGCAATTTTGCTCAATTTCCAACGCTTTGGAAAAATGAAAGGCATGGGGCAGATAATCGCCTGGTCAGCCCGTGATGAAACTTTGCACACCAATTCAATTATTATGTTATTTAATACATTTATTAAAGAGAATAATGAAATTTGGGACAACGAGTTTAAAGAGGAATTATATTCTGCATGCCGCACTATTGTTGAGCTTGAGGACGAATTCATAAAGCTTGCCTTTGATTTAGGAGATGTTGAAGGACTATCCGCAGAAGAAGTGCGCAATTACATACGCTACGTAGCAAACAGACGGTTAATGCAATTAGGTCTTGAGTCCATATATGATGTCAATGATAATCCTATTCCATGGCTCGATGAAATACTAAATGGCGTTGAACATACGAATTTCTTTGAAAATAGAGTAACAGAGTATAGTCGTGCAGCAACTCAAGGCACATGGGAGGAGGCTTTTACTGAAAACGACACGAATAATAGGTGAGTGCTAATTTCACTCTTCTTTGTCATGCAAGTAGCTGACACTGGAATCAGTTTTTTGATCGAGAATGTTGTATAGTGCATAATCAATTTTCCTGGATCGAAGTAGTCAAGGCACTGGGATCTAATAGATAATATTCGTGCAGTACGCGCGGGAGTAACAAAAGCTGCTTGTCTTTCATAATGTTTCGTAGCAATAGGCAGTTTTGCTTTACTTAACAACCAACTTACCATATATATGTCCATAGGACATTGGTATATAAGAACGTGCTACAACTATTAATCTTACTCACGGTCATCACTTCAGTTGCATTCTTTGGTCATTTAGTTCCAATGGAAGCAAAAACCTTCTTGTACTCAACGAGCCTGAGTATAAAAGAGGTTTTGCTATTTATAATGCCTTTTATTATTTTTGCGTTAATCTTTAGCAGTGTTAACAATCTTAAGCAGTCAGCTATAAAGTTTATATTGTTACTTATTATAATGATCTTCTTATCGAATCTGGCTTCAAGTTTAATAGCTTATTCTGTTGGGCATTTTATCATACAAAACACTTATTCAATACAAGATATAACGTATGAAGAAACAATTGTTCCTTTATGGTCGTTTAGGCTTCCGCTACTCCTTTCTAACTTTCATGCTCTTGCTTGTGGATTTGTGTCCAGCATAGTAGTGTCTATACTGCTACCTAAGAAAAGCAAAGAGCTTTCGAACAAAATGTTAGATTTAACTCTCTTTATTTTGAAGACGTTTTTGACGCCGATTATTCCAATATTTGTACTTGGGCTTGCTTTAAAAATGCAGAATGATCAAGTTTTATCTATAATATTTAAGGATTACTCAATAATTTTCATTATTATAGCATCTGCAACCTACCTTTATGTTTTCCTCTTATATGGAGCAGCAAATTCATTCAAGATCACAAGCTGGATAGCTAGTATAAGCAATATGATACCGGCATTTATTACTGCGATGAGCACAATGTCTAGTAATGCAACTATGCCGCTTACTCTTGAAGGAAGCAAAAAAAATGTAAAGCAACCTGATATAGCATCGTCTGTTATACCAATAACTGCTAGCTTCCATTTAGTAGGTGATTGCTTTTTTGTTATAATATTATCAATGGTAATTACTTCTGGTTATTTATTGTCCACAACGGACTATGTAACTTTTCTTCTCTATTTTTTGTTATTTAAGTTTGCTATCGTTGCAGTGCCGGCAGGAGGAATTATGGTAATGCTACCTATTCTTGAGAAATACCTCAAATTTTCTCCAGAAATGCTTTCGTTAATCACAGCCTTGTATATAGTGTTTGATCCAATAATCACTTCAGCAAATGTTATGGGTAATGGTGCCTTTACTATGATGTTTACAAAACTCTATGATAAGCTTAAGTAATGTCTATTTTAGCGATTGATACTGTAGGTACTGGTAGTTCAATAGCAATAGTTGATTATGATGGTAATTGTTTTGTAGAGTGCAATTCCGCCAGCAACAATCATATAGAATCATTTTTTCAAATTCTGAATACTTTGTTTGATAAGCACAATTATAATTATGATAAAATAGATCATTTAGCGGTAGTAGTTGGACCAGGAAGTTTCACTGGAATTAGAGTTGGTATATCAGCAGCACAAGGTATAAATCTTGCTACAAATAAGCCATTATACGGAGTTAATGCGCTGGAAGTTCAAGCTTACACAATATCTTTGCTTTGTACGAATAGCAAAAAAAATATCAGAGCTATAATCAAAAATGCTCAAGGGTTTTATACGCAGTTATTTGATTTCAATTTATTGCCGCTATCTGGTCCAACTGCAGCACGTGACCCTGGATCCAAGTGTCACGCTACAAGCAGTGACTGCATTACACATATGGATTGCAATTTAAATGCTAGCCATGCAGGACTATTGGTTCATTATAGACTGAAGAACAAGCAAAAATTAAACGAAGTTGATGCTCTATATTTAAATGAGCCTCAGTATATGAAATCATTATAGACTATTCTTTCGCGTACATACAATGTGGCTAAGCCTGTGCATCTGGTTTACTATCTCTTGAGCTACTTCTTTTATACTCATATCTGAATTTTCTATCTCTATGGCACTCGGTGGTATAAATAAATTGTTAATCCTAAATTGCTCTATCATGCTATTTACATTAGTCACCTTCCTATTTTTTCTTTGCCTTTTTAATGCAATACGCTTTTGTAATGTCGGTAGATCACACCTAAGTACCACAGGAAGGATTTCTGTGTTCATTTTTTTACTAAGCCTTACTATTGAATCATACATCCTCATGTTCTGGTCATTATTTTCCATCAACTCATCAATAAATATGTAATTTTTTGAGTGAATCGGATAATTTTCTATTACCTGAAGCATAATTTGCATAATGTCATATATTCTATCTTGAACTTCTTTAGGTATTTGATCACGTTCAAAGACACCATTGTATATAGAGCAAACTTGAACATTGTTATAGAACTTACTATTTACAATTAATGCGTCTATCATATTGGACAATTCTATTGCTGTGGAAAGTTTACCACTTCCTGAAAGACCAGAGAGATATATGAAAAATCCTGCTGGCTGTTTTTTTGTGTTAATATTTACCATATTATTTTCAATCTTGAAACTTATATTTATAATAACATAAAAACAAAGCTTTAAAACATATGAAATATTACATAGAAAATTATTTTTATAGTTAAGATATTATGTAATTTAGAAACATAAATTCTGTATATAAACTCTATAATAACGATAACTACTTTTAAGCAAGCTACAATACAAAAGTGTTTGGTATTCAGAAAGCAAGACAGAGTGGCATAGACTTATTAGTTTACTACAAGCCTTTTTTCGTATATAAATCTTCAGAAGATTCTAACAGAGGATTGTGTTGTTAACAAAGAGCAGAGTAAAAAGGGATCTAGTCTATGCCTATCAGATTTTGTCTTACCTTAAGCTGGATGATCATACATATACTCACCTCTCGGTATGTTCTGAAGATCAAAAGTCGTTTTATATTTACCCATTTGGTATACGCTTTGACGAAGTGAATGAAAATTCATTGATGAGAGTATCACTAGATGGAAATGTGATTGAGGGTACAGAATATCAATATAATAAAACTGGCTATATAATTCATGGTTTTGTTTATCAAGCAAGGAAAGACATTCAAGCAATTTTTCACCTGCATACACCTTCTATTGTAGCAGTTTCTTCTCTAAAAGATGGACTACTTCCAATAAGTCAATGGGCACTGCACTTTTACAATAAAATCTCTTACCATAATTATAATTCCCTAGCACTTAGCAATACAGAAGGAAAGAGGTTAATAGCTGATCTGAAAGAAAATTTTGTCATGTTAATGCGCAATCATGGATCTATAACGTGTGGTCGGACTATACAAGAAGCAATGTTTTACACGTATCATTTAGAACGAGCGTGCAAAACTCAATGTTTAACGTTAGCAATGAATAGGGAGTTATCAATTCCAAGTGAAGAAATTTGCTCAAAAGCTGTAAAGGATCTCCTATCTTTTGAAAGCAATCTTGGTGAGAGGGATTGGCACGCATGGGTTAGACTAATTAAAAGTAAGTTGTAAGAGGCTTTCGCACTACTATCTGTCATCCAAGTAGGGAGTCATACGCGTCAAGTTAAGAGGTTATGAGCAAATTTAGAGAGGTTAAAGTGGATACTCTGACCTTACCCAGAAAAAGTAGAGAGAAAGTTAAGACGTTTTTTCAAAATATGGCAAATAGAAGCAGCAGGATTCAAATTAGAAGCTGTTAAGCTGGTTAAAGAAACAGAAGTAAAAAAATAGCAAAAGATCTAGGCATAGATGGCAGTATGTTAAGTAAATGGGTAAGAAAATATGATGGAAAAATGTCAGAAGCATACGCATTTCCAGACAAAGGCTCCTTATGACAAAGAAAGATTTGATCTAAAAAAAGAACTAGCAAGAGTAACAAGAGAAAGAGACATTTAAAAAAAAGCCCTGACCAAACAAAAAGAGTAAAGTATTCTTTTATATAGAAATTGCTATAAAATACAGGAACTATGTAGGGTTTTAGACATATCTGCTGGTGGTTATTATAAATGGGTTGCTAAGGGAAAAAGCAGTAAGGAATTAGCAAAAGATGGGCTTCTAGAAGATATTCAAAAAAAGCATCCAAATGCAGATCCCTAAAATTCACGCTGAATTAAAAGCTTTAGGCAAAAATTAAAACAGTACAAAGTGTTATGCAGAAAAATGGTATTCGGGCTATATTGAGAAGAAAATTTAAAACTAAGAAGCAACAAAAGGACAATAGAGTCGTAGCTCTCAATATATTAGACCAAAACTTTATTGTCGATCAACCAAATAAAATATGGGATTACTTATATAAAAACCAAAGAAGGATGGCTATATTTGGCAGGATCTATATTCACGCATGGTAGTTAATGAGCAGTTCAATAAATAAACAATTGGTTATTGACTCTTTATTGATGGCCGTTAATAAGCGCAAACCCGATAAAAATCTGCTGTTACATAGCGATCAAGGGTCACAGTATACCTCTCAAAATTACCAATTTCTATTGAATACAAAAAACATCATTTCCAGCATGAGCCATAAGGGATGTTGTTACGATAACTCTGTTGCAGAAAAGTTCACTCAAAAGGGAGCTGCTTATTGATACTTCTCGCTCAACAAACCAGAACTGCCATATTTGAATACATAGAAATCTTTTATAACAAACAACGTAGGCATTCTACTATTAATTATTGCATTCCTGCACAATTTGATGCATCATTCTCATGACAAAAACGTCTTAACTTTCTCTCCACTTTTTCTGGGTAAGGTCAGATAAAGTAGAACCACCAAGTGAAAAATATATGCTAATTAGTACAACATCAGAGCTGGAAGATACGTGTGAAGAATTAATAGCAAAAAAGCCGAAATTTATAGCAGTTGACACGGAGTTCATTAGAAATAATTTAACCTACTACCCAAAATTATCGTTAATTCAAATTTCTTACGGAGAGAAGAGTTTTATTGTAGACGCATTAGTGCCAGAAATTGATTTATCATTCATTAAGAAAATAATGCTAAATCAGGGGATAACCAAAGTGTTTCATAGCTGCCGGCAGGATATAGAATCCTTACTCACTGTGTTTAAATGTATTCCCACTCCCATTTTTGATACCCAAGTTGCCGCTATGTTTTGTCATTATTATCATGACTTTATTGGTTACTCAAAAGTAGTAGAGCAATATCAAGGAATAGTGCTGGATAAAATTAAAGCTAAAAATTCAGATTGGTTAAGGCGTCCGTTGTCCGAGGATCAGTTAGACTATGCAATAAACGACGTGGTACACCTATATGACTTATACCAAATATTGTGCAATAAATTTGAAGAAAATAATAGGATGTGTTGGTTTCAAGAAGAGATGGAATCAATAGTTAATATAAATAAGTATTTACATAGTCCAAAAGATGCATGGAAGAGAATTAAATTTAATTATGAAGCAAATCCAAGATTGGTATTAACTGTTAAAGCAGTTAGTGAATGGCAAGAGACCTTAGCACAGCGCTATAATATGAATCGTAATAAAGTAATTAATAATGCTGTAATAGCTGGTTTTATTGAAAAAAATGTAGAACATGTTGATGAGATTTTAGATGATCTCAAGAGGAATGCAAAAAATATAAAAGATGCAGATTTACTAGAGTTTGTGAATATTTTTAATGAAAATGAAAAAAATTGGATGCAGCAAAACAACATCTTACCGAATAATTATGACAAATCTGTATTCGATATACTCTCAATTATTTTAGATAGTAAATGTAAAGAAAGTAACATATCAAGGAAATTAGTTTCTTCAAAAGATGAGTTAACCGGGTCAATATCTGGGCAGATAGATAAACTATTCAAGGGGTGGAGATACGATTTTTTTGGCAGGTCAGTTGAATCATTTTTGAACACAAGCTCAAAATTTGAGATTTCAGCAGTGAAATCCGCAAATAATACAACTAAAATTCGGAGTAATTTGGTGGAGAATAACTGTTGCTAAAGTAACTTAGATTTATCGACAATCGTCATTCCGCTGCTTGTTAGCGGGATCTAGAGATACCGCGGCGGTATGGCGGTTCGCGGCAGTATGAAGATAACCTCGTCATCCCGCTGCTTGTTAGCGGCCAAGAGATACTGTGGCGGTATGACGTAGAGCTACGTGTTGAGGTTTAATGAATCCACTATTTTTTTTATTTGAGAAAAAACATACTCTTTGCTTACACTGGTGTCGATAATAAAGTCACTCATCTTCCTTTTCTCCTCAATAGATAACTGAACATTGAAGATTAAATTTAGCTTTTCTTTATCTATGTTGCGTTCGTTAAGTCTTTGAGCTTGCACAACGCTATCTGCATAGATAAAAATAATAAGGTCACAGTATGAATGAAATTTTGTTTCTAATAGAAGTGGCACATCTAAAACTAAAAGCTTTCTATCGATCTTTTTTTCCTTGGCAATAAAAAATTCTAATTCACGCAGCACAGCAGAGTGAACCAAAGATTGAAATTGTTTCCAATTTTCATCGTAGGTTAAGAAATATTTAGACAGTACTGTTCTACCTATTTCACCATTTACTACCACTCCAGGAAAATTTTTTTCTGCATAACTTATTATGCTTTTATCCACTTTATAAAGTTGGTGTACAACAGAATCAGCATCAAACACAGCAGCACCAAACTCTTGAAAGCAATTAGCTACAAAGCTCTTTCCTACCCCAATTCCGCCTGTTAGACCTATGATCATATAGCAAAATACATTAGACTTCTTTCGAAACTATATTACAGTAGCTGCTGTGTCTACTCAAAACCCAAATTTGGCTATGCAGAGGCTCTGATGATATAAGAAAAAATAAACAGCTATTATTTTTTTAGTAATTAAGTAAAATAGAGTGAAAGATTGCGAGGAAGTTTTGAAAAATAAGATAAAAAAGATAGTAATTTCGGGAAAGGAAGTGTGGCCAATCATTGAGGGCGGCAAAGGCATCGCAATCAGTGATGGAAGGTCAAGTGGAGCATTTGCTGCAGCAGATGCTGTGGGTACGTTTTCTGGTGCAAATGCTAAGCTTATTGATGATAATGGTGAGTTAGTGCCGCTGATTTACAAAGGCAAAACAAGAAATGAAAAACACAGTGAATTGATTGAGTATAGTATTAAAGCTGGAATCAGTCAGGCAAAAATAGCGAATGAAATATCAAAAGGTCATGGAAGAATACATATGAATGTGCTTTGGGAGATGGGAGCAGCAGAACGCGTGCTTCATGGCATATTAGAAAAAGCAAAAGGCTTAGTTCATGGTATTACCTGCGGTGCTGGTATGCCTTATAGGCTTGGAGAAATTGCAGCTAAATATCAGGTTTATTATTACCCTATTGTCTCATCGGTGCGTGCTTTTAAAGCATTATGGAAGCGTACTTACCAAAGAATATCTTCCTGTTTGCTTGGTGGAGTAGTGTATGAAGATCCATGGCTTGCTGGAGGGCACAATGGACTCAGTAACAGTGAAGACCCAGAGCTACCACAAGCTCCATTTGAAAGAGTTGCAGAGCTTAGATCTTTCATGAACGAGATCGGTCTTTCAGAAACACCAATTGTTATGGCAGGAGGAGTGTGGCATTTGAAAGATTGGGAACATTGGTTTGACAATCTGCAAATTGGACCAATAGCTTTTCAGTTTGGCACTCGTCCACTTTTGACGAAAGAAAGCCCAATTTCTGCAGAGTGGAAAAAGAAGCTACTCACTTTAGAAGAAGGTGATGTGTTTTTAAATAAATTCAGTCCAACAGGGTTTTACTCATCTGCAGTAAAAAATAACTTCATACGTGAGTTGCAGAAACGGAATTCACGTCAAATAAAGTTTTCAGAAAATGCCAGCGAAGAATTTAGTAGTGAATTTGCAATGGGTAGCAGAGGTAGGAAGATCTACCTTACTTCAAAAGACAAAGAGCTGGCAAATACATGGACTAAAGCAGGGTATACAGAAGCAATGAAAACTCCAGATACAACTGTTATTTTTGTGACGCCAGGCAAATTTGCAGAGATAAGACAAGATCAAATCAATTGTATGGGATGCTTAAGTCATTGTTTGTTTAGCAATTGGAAGGATCACGGCGACCATTCAACAGGACGAAAGCCAGATCCACGGAGTTTTTGTATACAAAAAACACTGCAAAACATTATACATGACGGCGATATT
This sequence comes from Wolbachia endosymbiont (group A) of Pipizella viduata, assembly GCF_964028555.1. Taxonomy (NCBI): domain Bacteria; kingdom Pseudomonadati; phylum Pseudomonadota; class Alphaproteobacteria; order Rickettsiales; family Anaplasmataceae; genus Wolbachia; species Wolbachia endosymbiont (group A) of Pipizella viduata. Next base: position 952,687 of record NZ_OZ034787.1, read on the forward strand.
GAAAATGAACTCATGTTTTCCGGGCACAATGTGTACAAATTTAAGCAAGATCCGTTTTATGAGAATGGCTACGTACCGACAGTAAAAGAGCTGGTGGAAAGGATATTAACAGGGTATTAAGTTATGGTTGATTTGACAAGAAGACGTTACTTTGTTATAATAAGTATTTATTAATTTAGTCTTAACTTAAGAGGGTATTTATGGTAGCAAGTGATAGTGTTTTAAAAAGGTATGCGTTAGCCTATATAAAAAAATCTGGTAGTAACAGTAATGTTAAAGAGTTTTTACAATTTTGTAATACGCAAAACACCACAAATTGGAGTGAGGAGAATTTTAAAAATGCGTATGAAAAATTTACACATCCAAATTCAAGCAATAGGCACGATATAGGAAGCAGAAATAATCAATATAACGCAGGGAATAACAGGCAACCTACAGGCCCTCAGGTTACACACGTACATGTACACAATGATAGAGGTTTAGATTTTTGGGATTATTTACTACTTCGCAGCCTGTTTGGTGGTCATACTACAGTTATAAATAACCCTGGTTTCAGTAGTGGTAGCCATCAAAGCAGAGAAGATAAGAAAAAAGACTCGGAAGACAGTAGAAAGCTATTAGCTTTAGGTATGGTAGCTGCAGTTGTGTGTGTTGCTTTCCATGCTGGTATGTGTTTTTGGTATAACAGCAGCAGAAAAGCGGCTAGAAAAGAAGAAAAAATAGATTATCTTGATAATAAGCTTAAGATGCTTAGGAATATAGAATTTGCGGTTGGCGCTGTTTCTTTAGCGGCTTTGGTAGCTTGTGTTGTTTACCCAGTCTTACCAGTGTGGGGTTTAGTTATCCTTGGCGTTAATTCTCTCGTATGTTTTGCTGGTGGTTTAGCTTTTCATATGAAGCATGAGAAAGAATCAGATAATATTGAGAAGGCTAAAGAAGCAGTTAGGAATTATGGACCACCTCCTCCTTACTCTCCTCCAAGCGCTCCTCCTTATAGTGAACTTAATAATTCTAATGTGGGAAGGGTGTTTGAGAATTGTAAGGCGTGCTAAACCCATAACTGTACGAACATTTTGATTTGGGCCCATCAGGAGGGTGTCATTCCAGTACTCCTTTCTCGTCATCCCAGTGCCCAGACACTGGGATCCAGCTAAGTTAGTGAGTGTAAAAGTAGCCAACCTTACGTTAAAACACAACGTTCTTGATGAGATTGCATAAAAACTGGATTCCTTACATCATAGAGGCACTGCCATTATAGAGTAAAATGAGATCCCAGTGTCTGGGCACTGGGATGACAGCTAGCCTGACAACCGTCATCCCGCTACTTGTTAGCGGGATCTAGAGATACCGCGGCGGTATGACGGTTTGCGGTAGTATGACGTAGTACTGCTGTCGTCCCGCTGCTTGTTAGCTGATGAGATACCGCGAATGAATCGTGGTATGACGGTCTGCGGTGGCATGACGATAACCTCGTCATCCCGCTACTTGTTAGCGGGATCTAGAGATACCGCGGCGGTATGACGAGGGAGAACAGTCAATGGCGTTAACTTAAGAGCATACATTAGCAAACTCTCCTAAAGACATGATGGCGTTTAGGCTTATCTACTTTATCGCGGCTATACAATCTTCCCGGTCGGATCTTAACTTTAGCGCGTATACTTGCTCTATCAAAAAGGGCTTGAAAATCTTTTGGCGCAACAAGCACTTGATAAAGTTTCTGTCTCATCACACCAAATAAAACTGAAAAATTTAAACGATACTCAGCAATTTGATCTGGGTTCCAAGGCCCTTGTGCATCACACATATGAAGCGATAATATATTGCACATGACCAAGTTTGCCCAAAATTCTTGTAATACAGCCTCTCCAGAAAAATTCTCTAACTCTGCTCCTACTTTGAGTCGTTTATAGCACTCCTCTATGTGCCACCTTAATACATAAGCTTTACTGATATCTTCCAAAGTCTCGATCAAAAAGTGAAGTCCTCTGTTTCTCCGTTGGCTAATGTCAGCTCTTACTTTCTGTCCTTTCATTTTATTTTTTAGCTTTTCATTTTCCAATATAAAATCAAAATCTAATTCGCCAGCGTTCCCATAGCTTGCTATAATTTCTTTTTTGCAAGCGAAAAATAAAATCTACTTCCAAATCATCATGCTGCTGAATGAATTTTACTGAAGACGATCATAGATAAATAATAATTTCTCTTGATTTAATGAACGCATTTGAGTGATAACTTCGGGTAATTGCTCTTCCGCCAACGTTTGTTCACCTATATTCCAAGCCGTAAAACGAGCACTACAAATCAGCGAAGTACACAAATCAACAAACAAATTGCCAATGGTGCCTGTTGTTCCATTTGGTTCAAACTCGGATACAATTTCCTCAGAGCTGGGTAATCTCATACCAGAACCATCTGCTGCAATAAGTCTATAGCCTCTCCAAGTTCCATACTCAGGTTCATCCTGATAGGCTGTTTGGATGCTTAAATTCTTGAAAGCCTGTATGGCAAATCTTATACCTTGCTTTAGAAAAAGCTTGCTTTGAGGGTACATGTCAATGGCTCCATAAGTTCACATTCTATTCCCAAACTTTTTTTAACTAACTATAGAAAATACTGTCGAAAAAAGAAGTTTTCTTGTTCGTGTAAAACTCAACACAATGGATTTTCTGAAAAGTTTTCGAGTATATTGCATTTTTAATTTGTAAGATAAGATCTTTTCCTTTTTGCATGCCTCACCTAAAAATGACACATTTTAAACTTTTTTGTTGCAATAAAATAGAAACAAAAGTGCTGTCTCTTGTAGTATTTTACTCCTTAACATCCCTTAAGTTGATGCCATTGCCTGAACGGATACAATTATTCAACCATATTTTTGAAGATAGCTAGTTTCTGTATTTATTTTAAATTGAAGAAAGCTCAAATGAAAGATCGTGTTTTGCTAAAATCACAGAATGCAGTCTGGTTACATTACTCTAGCTATACGCAACAACTCTACTTTCAACAATTTTATTAGCAATAATACGACTTTCACAATCAATATTTATTATATCAGATAGTGAATTAATATCAGTGTAACTATCAAAACTTTCCATTGTTGATTCCACTACCTCTACTATTTTTAAAAAGCCAATTCGTGACTTCAAAAATTCATTAACAGCTATTTCATTTGCAGCATTGAGCACAATACTGTTTGTTTGTGGAGCAGAAGAGTTTAACACTGCCATACTAAGCTTTAGCGCAGGAAAACGCTTATGGTCTGGTTCTTGAAAGGTCAATTTTCCTTGCTTTGTTAAATCTAATTTACGATTTAAAGCTGATCTTTCCGGCCAAGACAAAGCATATGAAATAGGAATTGCCATGTCAGTTTCTGCAAGCACAGCAAAGTTGAACCCATCCTTATAAGTTACAATTCCATGTACTATTGACTCAGGATGCACTATTGCTTCAATTTTATCCGGGCTGATGTTAAACAAGTTATGTGCTTCTATTATCTCTAGTGCCTTATTCATCATTGTTGCACTATCAACTGAGATTTTCCTTCCCATATTCCAAGTGGGGTGACTAAGCGCCTGATCTACGGTGACATTTCTTAATTGCTCAGAACTATAGTTTAAGAATGGTCCACCAGAAACAGTAAGTATGATCTTTTCTACGCATTTGTCGTCATTTTGCAAAACTTGAAAAATTGCGTTGTGTTCAGAGTCGATAGGGATTATTTGTACGTTTTTTTCTTTAGCTTTTTTGAGTAATAACTTTCCACCGCAAACAATGCTTTCTTTGTTTGCTAGTGCAATGACTTTAGTACCGCTTTCTATGATGTGCATAACTGGTTCAAGGCCTGCAATGCCAATTATTGCAACAACTGAGAGATCAACAGGTATGGTAGCAATATTTGTAGCGCCAATTGCTATTTTTACATCTGTACCAAGTAGGTTTTCTCTTAAATCTTTGTAAAACCTTTCATCGGAGATAGCAACGTATTTTGCATTCAGCAGTGTTGCTTGGTGTGCCAGTAGAGCAAAGTCTGAGTGGGCACTTAGTGCTTCCACTTGGTATTCTTCTTTTCTCCTTGAGAGCAAATCTACAGTCTTTTTTCCAACACTTCCTGTTGATCCTAAAACTGAAACCTTTTTCACTAAGACAAACTCACAACAATAGCAACTTTTCTTATTAGGTCTTCTCGCATACTATTCAGCAGTTTTTAAGCGTTTAACCAAGTTCATGTTCGTGGTCATCGCCAACAGATGGTGAAGGACCAGGTGAAAAAGATTGACCATGGTGATCACCTGCATCATGCATGTCTTGCAAACCATCAGCATTATGAGCCATTTCATTATTGGCATGAGGGTAATCATCTGAGTGAGGTCCCTCATCACCATGAGCCATATCCATTCCTTCTGATGGCATATCTTCCCCACCTCCACCTGAAAAATGTTCTCCAAGGCTTTCAAGAAATTTTATGCCAAACATATTACCTGATTTTCCAAACAGTGTTACTAAACTACTGCCACTTACCAAACTTTCAAACACGTTACTATAAGCAGCAATTGCTCCTTCATGAAAGTTGAACAACCATTTCATTCCATCGACAACTGTTGAAACAGAATCACTATGACCAAGACCAAAACCACTTTTCTCACCAGCAGCCTCTTGGTGTTGCTGCTGCGCTTGCCATTCTGCAATATTTGGACCTTGAGCTTCACTCATAAATTTTTACTCTCAACCTTAAGCTATTATTTTATCACAAATATTGCAAAATATCAATAGAGCTTTTGAATATAGCTAATACAAACAATTTCTGTCATCTTATATATGACCCATATAGGACCCAGTTTGAAAAAATCCGAATTCCAATGTCTGCTACCTTATATAACGAATGAATTTCTTTATATATTCGTTATTAGTATTTTGTATTTCCTGAACAGTTCCATGGGAAATGATCTCCCCTTCATGTAATACTGCTATTTTATCAGCTATTTTAAATGCGCTATGAATATCATGTGTAATCGTGATAATTGTAGTGTTAAGATCTTTAGATAATTTTATTATTATCTCGTTTACTATATCTGACATAATTGGGTCCAATCCTGAAGTTGGCTCATCTAATACGATGATTTCTGGATTGTGTGCAATCGCCCTTGCAAGTGCTACTCTTTTTTTCATTCCACCTGATAGCTCTATTGGAAACATATCTGCTATGCTTTCCTCCAGTCCAACATCATTTAACTTCTCGATTACTAGCTGTTTTGCCTCCTTTTTGCTGATATTAAAGCGCTTTTTATAATTAAAAGATATATTTTCCCACACTGTAACGTAGTCAAATAAAGCGGAATTTTGAAATAAAACCCCAAATTTATTTTTGCTTTTACTATTTATTTTAACAGACCCTGAGTCTGGAGCAAGCAAGCCGATAATTGTTTTTGTTAGTACAGATTTGCCGCTTCCTGAGCCGCCAAGTATGACTAATGATTCCCCTTTTAATATATCGAAACTTAGATCTTTTAGTACTGTCCTATCATCAAAAGATAAGCTTAAGTTCAATATTGATATTATGGGGTTACGCATGTATCAAAGTAATCATGTAGTTTGCTAAAATGATCAGTATGGACGATAAAACAACAGTTGATGTTGTAGCAACACCTACTCCTCGTGCACCTTCTTTGCAATGGTAACCGTAATAGCAACTTGAGACAGAAATTATGGCGCCAAAAGCAATTGCTTTTATTAGCCCAACAATAAAATCGTACATATTAAAGAATTGAGCTGTGTATTTAATGTATATATTTAGATTGTGGTTAAATTCGAAGACTGCAGTGATACATCCTCCAAATATTCCTATTAGATCTGCACATACTGTAAGTATGGGAAATACTATGATTGACGCTAAAATCCTTGGTGCAATTAAATACTTGAAAGGGTTGATGTTCAAAGTTGTAAGGGCATCTATTTGCTCGGTGATGCGCATTGTACCAATTTCTGCTGCAATTGATGATCCAACCTTCCCTACCATTATTAAGCTGATCAAAACTGGTCCTAACTCTTTAATGATAGTGATCGTAACAAGTTTGGGTATTATCTGCTCTTGGTTAATTAATGAGTCACTCAAGCTGCTTTGTAAAACTATCGCCGCTCCTATAAAAACTCCAGTGAGCCCAACAATTGGCAGAGAGAAAAAGCCTATCTCTATAATTTGTTTTGCTACGTTGCTAAAATAATATGGTGGCACAAAGCAGTGGTATAGAGATTGAATAAAAAATATGAATGCACTACCAAGCCTTAACAAAAAATTGATAAAGTACCTACCAATTATTCTAACACTATTTATATCAAAAAAGCTCACTTTGTATTCATTTTAGCTAGAGGTTAGTCTTACTGATTTTATTAAAATTTTTATTAACTTTATCGCAAAGTATAGCTGAGATATGTTTTAAGTTCAACATACTTGATGTTTTAATTTAAAGCTTAACCCAAGAAAGGTTTCCCTACATCATACCGCCGCGGTGCTAACTAGTAGCGGAATGACGGTTTTTCAAATTGTAGGTAAACCTGAGCCACTTTAGCTATAGGACTCAATTACATAAGCAAACCTTACTTATTTTATTATCCCTGTTTACTTCTTGTAAAAAACATGTTATTAATGAATTGAATTTTGTAGTAGAATGGAGGAAGTTTTGGCAGTTCCAAAGAGAAAAAAGTCGAAGTCAAGGCGTAATATGCATCGTTCTCATCATGCTATTGAGCCTAAGAATGTTGTGGTATGTTCAACAACTGGAGAATTCATGTTGCCTCACAATGTAGCAGTAGATGGCAGTTACAAAGGAAAACGAGTTTTCATTAAGCAACAGGCAGAATGACTATTATGGTATGTTACCTACGGTCAATAATCACATAGTTATTGCACTTGACGCTATGGGGGGCGATTTTGCGCCTCTTTCCGTAATTCAGGGTGCTGGTTTTTTTTTGGATAATCTTGTTGAACCAGGCATTAAAGTTCTTTTTCATATTTATGGAGATAAGGAAAAAGTATCTCCTTTGCTTTTGAAATATAAAAAAGTAAGTAACAATTCTGAGTTTACTCATTGTTCTGACAATGTCCTTGCAAATGATAAGCCATCTTTTGCGCTGAGACATCGTAAAGACTCAAGTATGAAAGCTGCAATTGTTGCGGTGAAAGAAGGTAAAGCTTCCGGAGTGGTATCTTCAGGCAACACCGGGGCGTTGATGGCAATTTCCAGATTTATTTTAGGAACATTACCAAATATTTATCGTCCTGCTATTGTCTCTATCTGTCCAACTAAGACAAAAAGCTTCGCTTTGCTTGACCTTGGTGCAAATGTCGATTGTAATGCCGATTCGTTATTCCAATTTGCATTAATGGGAAGTATATTTGCAAAAGTAGCGCTAAAAATTGACAATCCTGAGGTTGCTTTGCTAAATATCGGTACAGAAGAAGTTAAAGGTAATGACTCAGTGCGCGGCGCTTTTGAGTTGCTTAAAAACGCTCCAGGCATTAATTTCAAAGGGTATATAGAGGCAAGTGAATTTTTAGAGGGTAATATAGATGTGATTGTTGCTGATGGTTTTGTTGGCAATGTAATGCTCAAAACAGCTGAGGCAACCGCTAGTACTTTTATCAATCTAATAAAGCAGGAAGTATTCAACTCGTGGATAGCGAAAATGCTTATTGGTATATTGTTAAAATCTAAACTAAATAAAGCATTAACGCGTTTTAATCCCAAAATTAGAAGTGGAGCTATGTTTTTAGGGCTGAATGGTATCATCATTAAAAGTCATGGAAATTCTGATCCTATTTCTTTTGCCCATGCTATAAAATTTGCAGTAAATGCAATTAGTGAAAATTTAAATCAAAAGATAATTAACGGGGTAAGTCATATTGAATAAAAGTTTCATATTAAGCACTGGATCTTATCTACCAAGAAAAACGTTGAGTAACAACGAAATTGCATCGATAGTTGAGACAAGCGATAAATGGATAAGGCAGAGAACAGGAATAGTTCAAAGGCATATAGCAGATGAAGGAGAATTAACGTCAGATCTAGCTGTAAATGCAGCAAAAAGTGCTATAGAAAAAGCTAAAATTTCAGTAGATGAAATTGACTTGATTATAGTTGCAACAACAACGCCTGATAAAACTTTGCCTAGCTGTGCAACGATTGTACAAAGTAAGTTAAAATGTAAAAACGCATTTTCTTTTGATGTACAAGCAGCATGCTCTGGTTTTATATATGCAGTTACAGTTGCTGATTCGCTCATAAAATCTAACAATAGAATTAAATATGCGCTCGTTATTGGTGCTGAAATAATGTCTAGGATTGTTGACTGGGAAGATAGGTCAACTTGTGTACTCTTTGGTGATGGTGCTGGTGCAGTGATAATAAAATCGGAAATGGGTAGCAGCGTCATCATATCAACAAACTTACACTCTGATGGCAATGTGGACATATTATGTACGAACGGAGGGGTATCCTCTACTGATGATTCTGGAAAAATATGCATGAATGGAAGAGAAGTGTTTAAACATGCAGTGGATAAGTTAACAGCCTCAGTAGAGGAAACACTAAGATGCAATAATTTGAAAATCACTGATATTGACTGGTTAATTCCCCATCAAGCAAACATTCGTATTATTGAAGCAGTAGTAAAGAAATTAGATTTTCCTATAGAGAAAGTGATTAATACCGTTGATAAGCATGCAAACACCTCAGCAGCGTCAATTCCACTGGCTTTAGACTATGCAATACAAGAATCAAAAATAAAATCAGGAAATCTGGTACTGCTGATTGCAATAGGTGCAGGTCTCACATGGGGTTCCGTGTTGCTGCGCTATTAGACTTCTTGCATTACCTCCTGTTACCCAACTCGTAGAACATCACACCATAGGGCACAGCATAACTGTATGAACATTGTGATTTGAGTCTACCAGATCTAAGTAGCTTGACTACTTGATTGGATGCTGAGTTGGTGAGTATAAAAGTATAGCTAACGCTGTCATACCGCCCAGAACTGTACGAACATTGTGATTTGGGCCCATCAGGAGGGTGTCATCCGAGTAGCTTGACTACTTGGATCCAGAAAACTTAACTTTAAACAAGTGGCTGCATAATAAAGACTAGATTCCAGCGTCGCGCGCTGGAATGACACCATTTTCGGTCTCTTAAATTGCTTTAGCTACAAACATTAAGAAATTTACCAAATAAAAAAAGGCAAAAGAAGCCCCGTGGTGCGAGTTTTGACTCTATATTACTGTAAGTGGCGCTGTAATAATGTGCTAACGCTTAAAATAAGCGCGATTTGGCTGAATGTAGAAAAAATAAAAAAGACATGCAGCCGCTATAATTTTATGTAATCCGCCAAAAAATACCCTAAGTTTTTTACTGAATTTTGTCATTGAGCCTGCAGGTCAAAAACAAGTTTTGAGTCATGAATACCCTTATTTTCATAATAAGGGGGCTGGCGGAGTTTGTCAAGCAAGTTTTTTCGTTTCTGCGGGCTACTTGAATAACGGCTACAATGTTTGTACAATTGTGCGTAACGCGCTGCCGAACACTGGTTTTTATATGGCTATATAAGAAAAATTAAGGCTTAAAAGGAAACTTAAGCAGCTAATAGGGCCTAAGCCTTCTTAATAAAACATAAAAAGCCCCTTTACCACCATGTTTTTTCTTAGCTTGCTGGTAGTATAGAACCATATGCTGGATTTTAGTATCATTTAACCACTTATTTAAGTTATTCTTTATAGTGTCTGTTTTATTTGTTGCACTGCCGTATCCCGTAATTACCAATAAACATCTATTTCCTGCTCGATAATTTTTGATAATAAAATCTATCAATTTACAGTAAGCATCCTCTATACTATAGCCGTGCAAATCGAGCTTATCGCTTATAAAATATTTACCCCTATCAACTTTTGATTTTGTGTTTTGGTCAAGACAAAATGATGAGTTACCATTATTGGTATTAAAAAAATTCCTTTGTAAGTCGGAGGTACCTTTATCAACCATAGACTTTATATTTACTTTATGATTAACTTTTAAAGTAACTTTTCCACATTCTATTGGCTTAACATTTTTTTGCCAATCCAACTCATCGTCCGACATAAACGCATTAATCGAATTGTATAATTTTACAACAATATCCAAACATAGTAAAATGTTGCTTATTCTGTAAAAACCCGATTTTCGATAATACGATGAAATCGTCAAAAACTAATGAGAATTTTTGGCTGTATGGAAAGCACACCTGCATGTCAGCACTGAAGAATAAAAATAGGCGGTGTATAGAACTATTAGCAACAGAAAATTTCTATAGAGAACACGAAAAAGAAATTAGGCAATGTGTAAATAGTAAGGGCATTAAAGTTCGATTAGTAGAAAACAAAATACTTAATGACGTTTTATCTAAAGGTGCTAACCATCAAGGAATTGCTTTAAATGTTGCCCCTATTCTTTGTAACTTAAGCATCGAAGAAGTAGCTGAAAGCTCAAACGACAGATCTACTATAGTCATTTTAGATCAAGTCACTGACACGCACAATATTGGGTCAATTTTAAGAACTTCAGCTTGTTTTAATGTCAACGCATTGGTTTTACCACATAACCACTCACCGAGTGAAAATGCATCTATTGCAAAAGCAGCAAGTGGAGCTTTAGATATTGTCCCGCTAATATACGTTACAAATATAGTAAAAACTATGCAGTATTTAAAAAAGGTCGGCTACTGGTGTTATGGGTTTGATTGTAACGCTGGCGAGGATATAGATGAAATAAAGAGCTTTGGCCAAAAAAGAGTAATCATTTTTGGTTCTGAAGAGAAAGGAATGCGGAGGTTAGTTAAAGAAAATTGTGATTATCTTTTAAAAATCCCAATGTCAAACGTAATTGACAGCTTAAATGTTTCAAATGCAGCATCAATAGGCCTATATTCTATTTATATTAAAACAAATGCCAGCGCATAACTGTTTATAATAAAAATACTTGATAAAAATGTGGTTTTATATTATAATGTGTTAAATAATGGACAAAAGGGGTTATATTTATGTCTTACATGAGAAATGAACAGGATATCCGCTCTCAGGGCGTTTATTATAGCGCTGGGCTCAGAAGTTACCTAACTAAAGTATATAATTACATGGCTTTAGCTTTAGGCGTTACAGGGCTTGTTGCGTTTCTAACGGTATTTTCTGATCTTTTTCAGGTAATTCATTCTAATCCTGTTCTGTCGCTTGTGATAATATTCTCTCCAGCTGCATTGGTGATCTATATGCGGTATAGAATTCAACACCTAAGTGCTCAGTCTGCCGTTACTATATTTTTCTCGTTCTCAGTGTTAATGGGGCTTTCCTTATCTTATATTTTTATAGTTTATACTGCAGAAAATATAGCAAGAGCGTTTTTCATTACATCAATTATGTTTGGCTCTATGGCTTTATATGGTAATACCACAAAAAGAGATCTTACAAGTATGGGCTCTTTCTTGATTATGGGAGTCTTGGGGATAATTATAGCATCCATAGTAAATTTATTCCTTGGAAGTAGTCCTCTCTACTTTGCAATATCGTTCATATCAGTAATAGTCTTTACCTTAATGACTGCGTATGATGCTCAAAGAATCAAGGACGTTTATTATAAATATAACGACGGATCAGAAGTCGCTACTACTAAATTGGCAATACTGGGTGCAACTGATCTTTATTTTAACTTTATTAACATATTTCTCAATCTACTCAGGTTACTTAACTTGTTCAATAATAGGGACTAGATGTTTTCCTTTTTAAGGAAAGGTAGTAAGAATTCTATAGTTTTCTTTTTAATATCTTTAGTCGTGTTGATGCTATGTCTTGCATATGCATCGGTACCATTATATAGCATTTTCTGTAAAGCTACCGGGTATGGTGGCACAACAAGAAAAGTAACTAATGCAACAATAAGTGCAACTGACCAAAAAATCAGGGTCCACTTCAATGCTGATATAATGTCCGATCTACCTTGGGAATTTAAATCAGAAACTAACTACGTTGACGTAAACATAGGAGAACAAAGTTTAGCATTTTATTACGCAAAAAATCTATCTGATCATCTTTCATTTGGTATGGCAGTATATAACGTTACGCCTTTCAAAGCAGGTAAGTATTTTAATAAAGTTGCATGCTTTTGTTTTGAAGAACAAATGTTGCTACCAAAACAAAAAGCAGCTATGCCCGTATCTTTCTATATAGATCCTGAGATAATGCTTGATAGTAATACAAAAGATTTAAGTGAAATAACGCTATCATACACGTTTTTTAAGCTTAAGTAACAAACTTTTTCTATTGTCCACCCAAGCAGCGTGAGCTATAGCTAAATTGACTTAGATTTACCGACAATTTGAAAAACTGTCATTCCGCTACCCGTTAGCGGGATCTATGCTTTGAGATACCGCGAATGAATCGCGGTATGACGTGTTGAAACAATCCGATAAGGTAAACCTCGTCATCCCGCTACTTGTTAGCGGGATCTATGGGATACCGCGGCGGTATGACGTGTTGCTTGGGTCAGCTATAGAAGGAGTGCGTTGTTATTCAAATAATAGTTATGCAACAGATCTATTGAATTGAGCAGGAGCTCTTATTTGCTTTTTGCGCACTGACTACTTGTGTCTCAGTGTTCGGTGTTGCTAAATCAATCAATTCCCCTCCTTCATTATTTGCTTCACAAGCATTCCAACATTGAGCCAATTCCTTATTATTTTTTACAGAATCTGGCATTTCTATGTTGGGATTTTCCTTTAATATGTGATTAATTAGCATCTTAGCACATTTTATCTGACTTTCAGCTCTTTCAGCATTCTCTTTATTTGGTGAAGATTGATCGAGGGAAAAGTTAATAAAACCTTCTAAAATGTCACATGCTTGCCTATTAGAGGTAATGATTATTTTTCTCTCCATGAGAGTCTTAAAAAGGTTTGGAGATGGTATAAGAAAAGCTACATGTAGATAGGTAAATTCATCTCTTGGCTTAATGTCCGCTCCAGCTCTTACTAAAGCTTCTGCCACGTTAAGGTATTTAGAGTTGATAGCTATATCTAAGAGTTTTCTGGCATCTGGATCTTTGCCATCATTTTGCACACGAAATTCATGGTCAATTGCAAAATTTCCAGCTTTCCATAACTCAAATAAATCACTGCAGCTTTGACTATACTCTTTGCCTTCTTCTAACTTGCTTTTTATTAACTCTATTACATTATATGTTTTTATATTATTGCTTATTTTCTTAAATATCTCACAAAGAGCAATATACCTATTAATATATCTATCTCTTCTACCTAACATAATTTATACTCTCTAATTGCTTAAATAACTTATTTAAAATATAGAGATATCTGATAAAAAAGTCAAGCTTGTTAATTGTGGAAACAATGACTTTGCAAAATATTAATTATTAGATAACATAATCAAAGTTTTTATCTTACATTCATCATGGTTAGAGCTATACAAATTAAAAAAACTGGGGGACCAGAAGTATTAGAATTTGTAGATAAGAATATAGGTGAGCCAAAAGGCGAGGAAGTTTTAGTACGTCACACAACTATTGGCTTAAATCGTTATGATTTAGAGCACAGAAAAGGTACGCGCAAAATTAAAAATTTACCATCAGTGCTTGGGGTAGAAGCAGTGGGAGTTATTGAAAAGCTTGGTAAGAAAATCAGTGATGGATTGAAGGTTGGAGATAGAGTTGGATATTGCACAGCTCCTCCAGGGGCATATTGTGAAAAGCGCGTTATACACCAGAAATATCTGATAAAAATTCCAGATGACATATCTGATGAAGTTGCTGCTGCAGTGCTGTTTAAAGGTATGACAGCTCACTATTTAGTTAATCAATCTTATAAAATTAGGCCTGGTGCTTTCGTGCTAGTTCATGGGGCTAATGGTGGTTTAGGACAAATAATATGCCAATGGGCAAAGGATAAAAAAGGTGTAGTGATAGGTTCTGTAAGCTCTGATGAAAAAATGAAGATAGCTTTACAAAGTGGCTGCACATACGCAATAAACTACAATGATAAAGACTTCGTTTCTAAAGTTATGGAGATTACGCAAAACAGAGGAGTAGGTGCAGTGTATGACCCTGTAGGTTACGCTACAAGCAAGCTTTCTTTTGAATCTTTAGGCAGGTTCGGCATATACGTTTCCTATGGGCAGATATCAGGTAACGCTCCTATTAGTTTTTCTTTACTTAGTTCACGTTCGTTATTTGCAACTGGAACCTCAATATACCATTACAAGCATGATAGATTCACATTAGTGCTTACCACAATGGAAATCTTCGAGATGATAAGAAAAAAACTTTTAACTGTACGGATCAATAAAAAATATAAATTTGGTAAAATAATTCAAGCTCATCGCGATATGGAAAATAGAAAAGCGAGTGGGTTAAATATTATCAAAATCTCTTAAATAAATTAGTAATTTAAACTAACCATTCATTAAATCATATCAACTAGAACTTCACATATTTAATTCTCCTTTTGGGGAATTAAAAGCATATAGCTAAACTGACTTAGGCTTACCGACGATTTGAAAAACCATCATTCCGCTACGTGTTAGCGGGATCCAGGATTTTGATTGGGTTATAAAAGTATAGCTTAGGTTTTCCTACGTCATACCACTGCGGTATCTCCAGATCCCGCTAACAAGTAGCGGGATGACGAGCTTATCGTCATGCCACCGCGAACCGTCATACTACCACGAACCGTCATACCGCCGCGGTATCTCTTAGCATAGATTCCGCTAACACGTAGCGGAATGACGAATTACTTGACTTTTACAGGGATGACGGTTGTCGTTCAGCTATAAACATTAAGAAATTTACCAAAAGAAAAAAAAGGCAAAAGAAGCCCTGGTCGTTGTCTATTTTCTGTATTGGCGTTTTTTTAAGTCTTAAACGCTGTAATTTAGCTGCTTTTAAGTGCAACTAACCTTAGCTTAAATGTTTAAGAAATTTACTAAGCAGAAAAAAAGGCAAAAGAAACCCCGTGTTAGCTAGTTGTCACTCTCTAATCCTGCAAATTGGCGTACTATACTGTCTTAAACGACTTATAAGCGCGTTTCAGCTTATATAGGTAAAAACCCAGAAATGTTGTGAAGACATAAGGTGCACATAGTGCAAAAAATTAAAAATAAGACGCCAATTACGTTGTTTTCTTGCTGTTTAATCTGCACAGATGAAGATAACTGAATACCTTCAGTACAATGATAAGGGGGCTGGCAAAGCTTGTAAAGTAATTTTTTCGTTTCTATTCCCAATAAAAGTTTGTTATATGGTTATGCAAGAGGTCTAATGAATCGCGGTATGACGTCTTAGCTATAGATGCTGATTTGTGTGATTTCAAGAGAAGCTTAGTAGATAAGTTGTGTTTTAAACCAAACTCGGTATTTTAAACTGAACATTTTCAATAATACCACCTTGCATAACTGAAATTTTTACACTCAGGTTTACTTTTAGGTAGTCCATTAATTCATCAACTAATATGTCAGGAGCGGAAGCACCTGCAGTGATTCCTATCTTTTCTACGCCATGAAACCAGCTTTTATTCACACAGCTGTAATTATCAATTAAGTAGGCTCTTTTTCCTCTGGCAGTGCACAGATCTAATAAGCGGTTTGAATTTGAGCTATTTTTACTTCCTACAACTAACACCATGTCTACAATTTCAGCTAGCTTTTTAACAGCATTTTGTCTGTTTTGCGTTGCATAGCATATGTTCTTTAAATCTGGACCTGTTATGCTTGGAAACCTGAGCTTCAGGGCAACAATAATTTCACGGGTATCGTCGATGCTTAACGTGGTTTGTGTAACATAAGATAAATTATCTGGATCTTTAACTTTTAAATTGCGTACGTCCTGCACAGTTTGCACTAAAATGATAGGATTATTTACTCTTCCTCTAATTCCCTTAACTTCTGGATGGTTTTCATGCCCAATGAGAATTAATTCTTTACCACTGTTTTCATACCTTTTTGCCTCTTTATGCACTTTGCTGACTAAAGGACATGTTGCATCAATCACTTGAATACCCTTTCTTTTTGCCTTATCTTCTATATTTTTTGATACTCCGTGCGCGCTGAAGATCAGTATTCCTCCATTATCTTCAATTTCCTCGATACTGTTCACAAAAACCACTCCTTGTCTCTTAAAGTCCTCTACTATATATTTATTGTGAACAATTTCGTGTAGCACATAAACTTGGCACTTGTTTTTGTATTTTTCTAAAGTAATAGCTAATATGTCCACAGCTCTTTTTACCCCGGCACAAAAACCTCGCGGCTCAGCTAAGATAATTTCCATTTTTGTCAAATCAAGTAAATATGCAAGCATTACTTAAAAATAAGCTCCGCTCACTGTGTTTTATAGTACCATTATTTACGTTTTATATAATAATTATTTTTCGCATATTCTCTTTAACATTTGATCAACCTACTACTTCAGAAAATTTTAGAAAAGATAATACAGTATATAAACAACCTGATATTTTAGATAGAAATGGAGTGGTAATAGCAACAAATGTGCCCACAACATCACTATATACAGATGCAACCAAAGTAAAGAATCCGGAAAGTATAGCAGCACAACTGTGTTCTATTTTGAATGATCTTGAATACGAGAATTCATATAGAGTACTTACTTCAAAAAAGAAATTTGCTTGGGTAAAGCGGCACTTGACTCCAAAAGAACTGTTAGCAATAAAAAATGCCGGCGTGCCAGGAATAAACTTCTATAACGATGTAAAACGTATATATCCTCACAGTAATTTATTTTCACACGTGCTTGGTTACACTGACATAGATGGCAACGGTATTGCAGGAGTTGAGGCATATATAAGTAAAAACAAACAACATTCTGTTATCCAAGTAGCTGACACTGGGGTCCAGAAAAAAAATACGTGGATTCCAGCATTACGCGCTGGAATAACACCTTACCAGGGTATTCAACTATCCTTAGATACACGAGTGCAAAGCATAGTGCATGAAGAGCTAACTAAAGCTGTAAGCAGATATCAGGCACTCGGCGGAGTAGGAATTGTTTTAAATGTGAGAAATAGTGAAGTCATCTCAATGGTCAGTCTGCCTGATTTTAACCCCAACCTACAGAATAAGGCAGAAGACGTACAAAAGTTTAATCGCGCCAGTCTTGGGGTGTATGAGATGGGGTCGGTATTAAAATTCTTTACAATAGCCGCAGCGCTTGATGCAAACGTTGTAAAAATTGATGATTTATATGACGTGTCAAAGCCAATCACTATTGGGAAATATAAAATTTATGATCTTCATGAATTTAAGATTCCGGAAATCACTGTGCGAGATATATTTGTGAAATCATCCAACATTGGTGCAGCAAAAATTGCAGTTAAATTAGGTATTGAAAAACAAGTAGAATACTTTAAAGCTATGAAGCTATTTTCTCCTTTGAAAATAGAAATACCAGAAAAATCTACACCGATAATCCCGGATAAATGGAGTGAAAACACTTTAATAACAGCATCTTATGGTTATGGCATAGCTGTAACTCCTATACATCTTGCACAAACTGCAGCAGCATTAATCAACAATGGGGTATTTCATAACGCAACCTTGATGTTGAATAAGAGAAGTATAGGAGAGCAAATTATCTCAAGAAGAACTTCCAGGAAAATGAGAAAATTATTACGCGCAGCAGTAACAGATGGCACTGGCAGAAAAGCAAAAATAAAGGCATATTCAATAGGGGGAAAGACTGGATCGGCGGAAAAAGTTGTAGATGGTAAATATAGCAAAGATGCAAACATAGCGTCATTTATAGGAGTGCTAACTATGCTTGACCCAAGGTATATAGTGCTAATTGCTATTGATGAACCTCAAGGGATACACCATACCGGGGGAATAATTGCTGCGCCTATAGTAAAGAACATTATAAATAGAATAGCACCTATACTAAATGTTACACCTGAGATGTAAAATTATGATTGCTTTACTATAACTTCAAATCTATCATTGCCAAAATCCTTATTAATATACCAAGAACCATCATCTTTAGTTACAAATTCAAGACCTTTAAGATTTCTTTTCATTGTCTTTCCATTTTGACCATCGATAGCGATATTAATATCGAATGTAATAACGTCTAGATTTATCATAGCTTCTTTCCCGCTGCACGAATTTAGACTGAACTTGCCTAACATGACATCATTAAAACTCACTTCCCCTGTATAGACATCACACTGACCGTCCACACAACACGTAGTTTCAATATAGAAAAGGTCTGACATATAAAACACCTTGCGTTTATAAAAAAAGAGCTAAATATATATAGCTAGTGCAGCCCTACGCCACGCCGCTAACAAGTAATAGTCGTAAACCTAGAGCACTTTAGCTATATAACCATAATACAGCTAGGAATGTAAAATTCAACAGTTAATTGTGTAAGGAAGTCTAAATTACTACATCTTAGAGGAATGGCTGTTTAGTTTTTTTGTTAATCTTTTTTACCATGCTGTCAATCATATGCTTTATCCCTTGATATACAGAGTATATACTTTCGTCGCTACGCATATAAGCAGAACAGGAAAATACATTATGTTCTTCGTCTTCTATTGATAACCCTGTATCACACTTTATGTGTTCACCACCAAGCTTCTCTATCAACTGTTCTCTGTCATCTCCTATAGTTACCTTAACCTTACTTTCTTCTTTACCTATCTTGCTACTTAAAATTGAAACAATGATGGCTGGAGATATGCATATCGCTCCTATCGGCTTTTTTGTAACAAAAAATTCTGAAACTAATCTTTCAAATTCAGGCATTACTGTCACCATGTCTTTATTCTCAGCTAAGTCAGACAAATTTTTTGCAACCCCGTATCCACCAGGTACAACTAGCATGTCAAAATTTTCAGCTTTGGCTTCTTTTAAGTCATATATTTCGCCTCTTGCGATTCTTGCTGCTTCTGCAAGTACATTCCTTTTTTCTTTCACTACTTCTTTTGTTTTATGATTCATAACTTGTGTGATATTGATATCAGGTGCAAAGCATTTAACATTCACTTCCTGCTGATCAAGCACAAGCAAACTTAAAACCGCTTCTCTTACCTCTGCACCGTCAAGGTGACCACACCCTGATAAAACCACAGCAGCTTTTAATTTTTTTCCGCCCATAAAGTACCTTAATTTCATCTAATCTAGATATTTTAATACAAATTCTATATTTGGAAAGAGGTTATTATATTAATTATCTCATATTTATTATAATATAATTAATAATTAGTATGTATAATTAGGCATATTTATAGTTGATGAAGTTGAATATGGCACCTACAAACAGTACGTTTTTTGACACTGACTACTCAGAACTAAGAAAAGCTATTTCAGATATAATAGAAAGCATTGCACAATCTCCATCAGAGGGAAAAGAGGAGTTACTTAAAGCCCTATCAGAACAAGTTAGAGGGATGAATCTCGAAGGTTTAAGTTTAGCAATTAATGACCAAGGCTTGCAAAAGGAGGTAAATAAAGAATTATTTATAAAACTCATTGAAGAAGCACTTAAAGGGTTAACTTCTGAAAACGTTGACTCAAAAATAATAGAAGAGGCGTTAAAATCTGTTAATCAGCAAGCAATAAGTAATGTTATAAATAATAATAAAGGTCCGCTGGACAATCTAGTCAATTATTTTAAATCAGCATCTGCAAATAAAAAAATTGGAATAGCTTCTACAGGAATAGTATTGGGAGTAGCATTTTCTCCGCTTATTGTGCTTGCTACATTAATAGCGCTTGTAGCTATTGGAGCGCGTTATGTAGGAATAGGTATAGGAAAGGCAGGGGAAAAAATAAAAGAAGGAGCGATTGAAGCAGGAAAAGCAGTGAAAAGTTCATATAAGGATTTAATAGATAAATTACCTAAAGTTCAAGCAAGAGAGAATAACTTTAGTAGATTAAAAACAAACGTGCTTGAAACTATTGCAAACATTAGTCTTAAAGATAACACAAACGTTAACATTAAAGAAGGCCTTGCTGATAGGAAAAAAATATTAGAAATGCTTCAAAATGAAGGGCAGCGATCTGCTATACAAGAGTTAGTAAAGAATGGAACCATTGAAAATTTTTCAGAAGATGACATGAGCAGACTTATGAACAAAGGTCTTAGTACTCATCTAGCAGATATGGAAAGATCTAAAGACACGGAAGAATCTAAAAAGAAAGGATTTCACATTCTTATGGATAAATTTCAACCTGCAATTATGGCCATTGGTGACGGTAAAATAGAAGATGTAGAACAAAAGATTAATGATAAAGTTAATCAAATGAAGCCAGATTCTCACTTAGGTATTTCAAGTGCTGCACGAGTGAGTGAAGGAGGAATTACAGGACCAAATATTTGATGTATTTGAGGAGCGTTTTGACGCAAAAATTACTATCAGAAAGTGGGGTTACGCTACTCCTTTCTATCCACTTTTTTGAGCAATCCACCTCCACATCTAACACACATCTCAGTGATTATAATATCCAATTTTTGATCATGTTTTTCTACAGGTAAATCTTTACAATATTGTTTCTCATAGGCTACACCTATAAATATTTTTCCAAGCGGCCGTAATTTTTTTATCATTGTATCATACCAACCACCGCCAAAACCTAATCTATTAAAATGATCATCAAAAGCAACAACAGGAGTAATGATTGTGTCGGGAATTACATCTTCATTTGTTTCGTTCCATCCCTCAAATCTTAGCAACTGATTTTTATCGGGAATTGCTACTTTATAACCTAAATAGAGCAAACGACACATCAAAGGGACAACATTTATTTCCCCATCCATTGGAATGTAAGCCGCAATTGTTTTGCCTTTAACGTAACTTAAGTTCTGATTAAAGAGATTAATAAGGGAACTTGCCGCATAACTGGAATAACTTTCATCAATATCTTTTCTTATAGCTCTATATTGCTCTCTTATTTCCTTTTTGTGCTGTTTAATATCTTTGAACATGATCTATCCATTTCGCAGTGAGTTTTTCTTGTAAACTATTTTGCTTTAAGCGCTCACTTAAAAAATCAAAGTCAATAAATTCCATATCCTGGTCTTGATTACTGCAACTATAAACAAAACTCCTTTCTCCTGTTTCCGTATTTATATGTTGCTGAACACACTGAGCGCAGATTTCTTTCATCATACACTGCATAGGAGAATTAACTGACGATATTGCTATGTGACTTGACTTCAGATATGGCTTTAAAATTGTTTTTCTAGCTTCATTCACAGCTTTCATCATTTTATCAGAACCAATAGTGATAATTTTATCTATAGTGTTTAAATTAATACCTAATCTTCCTTGTTGATAAGAGACTATTGCATCAACTATATTACCATGAAAGGATTTATCTTGATCTCTGCTTGTTTCTATCAATCCTTCTTCACATGCCCAAACTACTGCATTTGATGCACGCTCTATCAGTGCTCGTTTAAATACATCACTTAATTTCTTATAGCCAGCAAAGTACAAAACCTTATTATTATTTTCAAGACACGCCTTCCCTATCGAAAATAATACTGCATTTCCAACTCCACCACCAATTAGCATTATATTCTTCATGTGCTATTTTAACTATATTTGTTCAAATTTTTTGAAATTTTATAGAACAAAGTAATTTTCGTACACAAAGACAGAGACAAGGACACTCTCTGACTTCAACTATACCGATAACTGACAGCTGAATTTTTACGCATATCATCTAATAACAAGTTGCTTTGTATCATAATCTTTTGTTGGTACATCTGCTGTTTAATTGCTTCTATATCCGCTGCATTACTCTTGATATCACACAACATCATTAACTTTGCAGTGCCATTTTCTCTTAATTCTACTATTTCATTCACACTTGTTTTACTAAATAAAATCTGTAAATCAGGATTTAAATCTCGCATTTTTATTTCAAACTCTTTTGCGTTTGGCAACTTAAAATCATCTGCTAATTTGTCAAAATTTAAACAATTGACCTTTTGCTCTTGAAAATTATCCAATAAACTTTCTGAACCCTCAACCACAATCTGTTTTAATTTTAAAGTGCTTTCCAGCAGTGCATAATTAAGTTGTACCTTGTCTATGACTTTTATAATAGAGTAACCTTCACTGAAACTGAATGGACCTGCTATATCGCCGGTTTCTAGTCTTTCTAAAACGCTCTTAAGTTTATCTTTGAGCTGACTTAAATTAACTGTTGCTTTACGCATCTTTATTGGAGATTCCGGGTTATTACTATTACGTAATTTTTTTACTAAATCTTCAGCTATGCCATAAACATCCTTGTCTTTTTGATCAGGAATTATAAACTCTTGGAACGTGATAAGATAATCCGGCTTTTCTGTTTGCCTTTTTACATCATCTACTTCTTTATCGCTTATATTAATAAATGGCACAATTCTTACTTCAATAATTTTGCTCCATAGTAACTGACATTTTATTTGTTTTCTTAAAATACTAAGATCTATATTATGCTTTTTTATGTATTGATCAACTTCATTAGCCTTAAGTTTAAAACTTTGGGTTAAAAATAATATGATAGTATTATCTAACTCCTCGTCGCTCAATTTTATATTCAGCCTCTGCGCTTCATTGATAATGATAATTTCGTCTATTAGCTCCCTAAGAATTTGAGGTTTTGCTTCTTTTTGATTAACACTTTGAGTGCCAAACAATGAATTTATAAAGTTGATGCGTTTTTCGATATCTAAATTTGAAATTGGCTCACCATTTACATCTGCAACAATTTCAATCTCGGTTGCAAGCAACCTAAGTGGCAACACTATCAACAGTAAAATTAGTATTTTATGCATATAAGTAAGGTTAACAACCAATTCTATAATGAATACTGAGTCAACGCTAGCCAACTTTTTAATAGCTATCTAAGCAAAGACGGAAATAAAAACCATTGCAACAAGATCAGGTAAACAGGCTAAAAACATGCCAATATAGCGAATTCAGACCGTGCTAAAACAGTATACGGAAGGAGAGGGATTCGAACCCTCGATACGACTTTTCAATCGTATAACGGTTTAGCAAACCGCCGCCTTCAGCCGCTCGGCCACCCTTCCAAATTTAGAACCTAAAGATTATATAATACCAAGACCTCTACCGCCTGTCTAATGCTTTTAATTGCAATATTTACCCATTAAAAACAACAACATTTTTCCGAATAACTGTAATTCCAGGCTAAATCAACGTAAACTAATTTCTGCTTTTTTCAATGATTTTCTTTGCTTCTTCTACACCAACCCATTCTCCAACTGCTACCGTTTTTCCCTTTTCTAGATCTTTATAATGAGAAAAGAAATGAGCAATTTTATCTAATAGGTTTTTAGATAAGTCAGAATAGTCCTTTATATTGTCATAATAGCTATCAACACTGGAAACAGGCACAGCTAATATCTTTTCGTCTTCTCCTTTTTCATCTTTAGTGAGTAATGCGCCTATTGGACGCACCGATATTAAAACACTAGATGCTAAGGGAAATTGAGTTAGCACCAAAACATCCACAGGATCACCATCACCTGCGCAGGTATTTGGTATAAACCCATAATTGCAAGGATAAGTCATTGAGGTAGACAAAAATCTGTCAACTTGTAACAATCCAAGCTCTTTATTAAACTCATACTTTACAGGCTCAGCATTTGCACTTATTTCAATTACCACATTCACCGCATTTGGTACCGCTGTTATTTTACTTAAATCCATAAATCACCTCTTAACTTAAGAATAAGCATTATACAATATGTGCTTTTAAGTTGCTACATTTATGTAGTTCTAAGCTTGTTTTGCATGGAGCTGTTCAAATTTTCATTCGTCATTCCATTGACTGTTGAAAGTGGTAGTTTCTGTGATAATTGAAATAAAGCATATACTATTACAATAGTAAGCACCGCACCAACTATCAGGTTAGTAAGGTTATCTTGTGGCAAAACATTTTTTATTGAGTTGAGCAATTTTTGCTCCATAAGGAAATAATCAGCAACATATAACCCAACAGATAATACAAACATACCCAAAATAAGTTTACAGACTGTGTTTTTATGGTCTTTTTCTTTTTTCTTGCTGACAATGAAATTTGGCCTACATTTATTCTCTTCTTGTGGCACTGAGTAGTATATATTTTTAGGGCTCGTTACTAATTGTTCAAATTCATCACTATTTTGGTTTTTTAACAGTTGCTCTAGGGTGTTTTTTGTATTTATAGGATATATTAATCCATCCATTTTTAATTCTTTCTCTTGTCGATCCACATTCTCATGGTTGATTGTATATTTGATGGTTCCATCTCTACTTGATAATCCGATCATGTGTAGTTTGCCAGCTAAGAACATTATATAGCTCTCTATTAACTGATTCTCACATATCTCTAATACTTCTCTTTTTACTATTTTGTCAGGTGACAAAGGTTCTTTATAACTACCGCTCAAAGAATATAATAGAGAAAACAATAAAGCCACATCTTTATCTACCTTTATATCTTGATGAATAGAATAGTAACAGTCGATAACAAATTTATTAAAAAAAAATTTTTTATCAGATTTTTCATTTAATAATTTTTTAACGTCAGTAAGCACTTTATTTTCAAAATCTTCTTCTGTTTTAAATATTGGTTCTCTCTTTGGATTTGCTAAGATGTTAAGTAAATCTAATTTTCTTCCATCTACTACTTCATTTATATCTCCATTTAACTCAGACTCTTTAATAATGTCATATATTTTATCTATGACATCTTCAGTATTCAGGTTGTTGTTTTTACTTAGAATGTTATAAGCTTGAGCATAAATTAAAAACAGCCCTTGTAGACTAAATTTTAAGTTAAAATAGTAATCTAATTGTTCATCTTGCTTCTTTATGAATGCAGAAAGACCTATGTGATTTCTGCAGTCCATACTAAGATCTAAGTCAGCATGTTGAAAGCCACCTAAAAAAATAAACAAAGTTTCTAATAAATTGCCCTTACCAACAATTTTTATTAGTTCTTCAACTTCCTTAACCATTGCTGAAACCTGTAGTATAATAATTACCCTTATAGTATAAAGGATATATGGTAAAATAGCAATAAATATTATTGTACGTTTACACTCTGCATTAAAGCCTTTAGTTAAGAGCATATCCATCCACCGCCAATTACTTGCTCATCTTTATACGCTACACAGGCTTGACCTGGACTGATGCCAAAGTAATCGTCGTTTAAAATGACACAGGCTTTATTTTTTTCGTCAGTTGAATGTATTGTTGCTAAACTTCCCGCATGTGATGATCTCAGCTTCACAGTTACTTCCATACCTTCCTTTGGTTGTTCTAACCAATTTAACTCCTTGATCAATATTTTTTTTTGCATTAATGCGTTGATCGGACCTACTATAACCTCATTATTTTCTGTATTAATTTTTATCACATAAAGAGGTTCATTGTGTGCGATACCCAAGCCCTTTCTTTGCCCCACTGTAAAATTTACTATGCCACTGTGCTCGCCTAGCACTTTTCCATTAACATCCACTATTTTACCTTTCTGTACAGATTGTGGAGCTAATTTAGCTATTGTTTTACTATAGCTTTCGGAAACAAAGCATATATCTTGACTGTCCGGCTTTTCAGAAATTTGTAAGCTGAAATACTTTGCTAATTTTCTTATATCACTTTTATAGAACCCACCTAGTGGAAATCGCAAAAGCTTCAACTGCTCCTTTGTTGTAGCAAATAGAAAATAGCTTTGATCTTTACTTTTATCAATGCTTCTGCACAACTTTACCTCACCATTTTTTTCTAATCTTCTCACGTAATGTCCTGTTACAAGCACATCCGCACCAAGATTTTTTGTAACTTGCAATAGATCACGAAATTTTACCGTTTGGTTACATCTTACGCATGGTATGGGAGTTTCCCCACGCATATAGGTACTTGCAAAATCCTCTATTACTTCCTTTTTGAATATTTCCTCGTAGTTTAAAATATAGTGAGGAAAGCCAACACTTTCAGCCACGCGCTTAGCGTCGTAAATATCCTGTCCAGCACAACATGCACCTTTTCTTGCGTTAGCATTACCGTCGGTGCCATAGAGTTGAAGAGTCACACCTATCACCTGGTACCCAAAGTTATATAGCAGTGCTGCAGCAACGGAGCTATCAACTCCCCCGGACATTGCAACAATAGCCTTGGTCTGGTGTGGAGCTCTATCTTTTAGCAGAGGTTCAATTTTAAATTCTTTTAGCATAATCGCCTTAATTTATAAACGCAAATCTTGTGTCATTCCAACATACAACTGTGCAAACGTTTTGATTTGGGGGCAATTTACATAGTAGATGATGTCATGAAAGTAGCTGACACTGGAATCTAGTGTCTATTTATGCAAATTCATTAAAACAGCATATTTATTTGTAATCAAGTTTCCTGGATCCCAGTGTCAGCTACTCGGATGACACCCTTTCCTGCTGGAAGTTGCCTTCAAATTACTTGGTGCGTGACACTGGGATCTCATTTATATTACATAATTCCATCAAAACAATTCGATAAACTACCTTCAAAAACAATTTAATCTTGCTTGAATAAAACATGGCCAAAATAATCCATGTTTTCAAGCACTTTTCCACTACCCAAGGCAACACAACAAAGTGGGTCATCTGCAACACGAACTGGTAATTTTGTTGTTTCACTGATAACTTTGCCCAAGTTACGCAATAATCCACCACCACCGGATAAAATTATTCCTCTATCGACTATATCAGAAGAAAGTTCAGGTGGAGTGCTCTCCAGTGCAGTCCTAATAGCAGAAATTATCTGATGTACAGGCTCTATTAAACTCTCTGCAACTTGATATTCTGATAAAAGCATTTCTTTTGGCATGCCACTCACTAAATCCCTGCCTTTAATTATCATTCCCTCTTTGTTATTTTCACCTGGCAGACTGGCTGAACCTACGTTTTTCTTAATTTTTTCAGCAGTTGTTTCACCGATTAATAACTTATGATTTTCACGAATATACGATTTTATTGCTTCATCCATAATATCGCCACCTACTCTGGCAGAACGTGAATAAACAATTCCGCCTAAAGAAATAATTGCAACTTCAGTTGTACCGCCTCCTATATCAACGATCATAGAACCCTCAGGTTCAGTAACTGGGAGCCCAGCTCCGATTGCTGCAGCCATTGGTTCTTCAATCAAAAATACTTCATTTGCACCAGCACTTTCTGCTGCATCTTGTATAGCACGCCTTTCAACTGGCGTGGATCCAGATGGAACGCATATGATAATATTAGGTTTATTAACAGTGAATTTTGTGTTTGCACTGCGTATGAAATATTTTAGCATTTCTTCCGCACTTTTAAAATCAGCAATAACTCCATCCTTTAAGGGCCTTATCGCCTCTATTTCTCCAGGCGTTTTTCCAAGCATCATTTTAGCTTTTTTACCAAAAGCATAAGGAACGTAGCTTCCTTTTTCTTTTACTCTTGCTACAACTGAAGGCTCATCAAGCACTATTCCCTGATTTTTCTGATAAACTAAAGTGTTTGCAGTACCAAGGTCTATGGCAATATCGCTAGCAAACAAACCTTTGAAAGTAAAAAGGCTATAAAACTTTCCGGTCAATTTTCGAACAAAATTCATACATAACTCAAGAAAACCATTTATTGAGACAAATTATACTTTTCAGATAGGTAGTAAGTAACACACTCAACGTCTAAACCCTTACCTGTTACTTTTTTTAGCAGTTCCAGTCCACACTTTGCACTGTATATATTTTGAGGTAACCAACTGATAAGTAAACTAAAATCTCCTTTTATTATAGCACTTAATGATTCGTAATGATTCTTTTTAACGAAAGAGAAAATCTGCACAGCAGCAATTAAAGCAATAATTTTTATAGGAAAGTAGCCCATAACACCGCTTGCCCAATATTCATCTTGAAAATAAGTGTCCAGCTCATTTTTAGCTTTTACTGGAATTTTATAGTGCTTCATACCTTCCAGCCACGCATCGTGCAGATCCTTAACTTCCAGTGTACCATTTATTATATCCTGTTCTAACCTAGTTCTCAACATAATATGAGCTAACAGACTAAATTCATCTGCGTTCTTTAAAGAAGAGGAAAGGTTTATTTCATTGAAAACCAAGTGCAAATTTTCAACACTGCTATTAGTTTTGCCTTTTATAGCAAATTTCTCTTTTATGTGTGGTTGAATGAACTCAATAAATTCTCTGGATGTTCCAATCATCCTTTCCATGAATAACCCTTGAGTTTCATACATAACATGTCTCGTAATTGGGCTACTTATAGAATTTTGCGCTAAACATTTTTGATAAATCGCATAACCACTATGCCGTAAAAGTGAAAATAAACCATAACAAAAATCAGATTCATCATAATCTATAGGGTAGTAATAAGAAGTACGAATCTCATTTAGTGCAATACCCATTTGCTGTAAACATAACGAGCCAAGTTCAATCTGCTTCTGAGTAGCAACTCTTTGTATATTAGTAACCTTATCCTTTTTCTGCTTTTCAATGATTTCATCCACATTTTCGCTAAAAAATTTGCCTACCTTGGGGAATACTTCCCTTATATTCTTTTCTGTGATATCAGAGTCATAGTCAGCAAGCAGTGAGTCGTATTTTGAGCATTTTAATTGCTGCGATTTTATAGAAGCTACTTCGCGAATGAG
The DNA here is from genome assembly GCF_964028555.1 of Wolbachia endosymbiont (group A) of Pipizella viduata. Classification (NCBI taxonomy): domain Bacteria; kingdom Pseudomonadati; phylum Pseudomonadota; class Alphaproteobacteria; order Rickettsiales; family Anaplasmataceae; genus Wolbachia; species Wolbachia endosymbiont (group A) of Pipizella viduata. The sequence continues at coordinate 981,405 of NZ_OZ034787.1, forward strand.
TGTGATTAAATCAGTAAAACGTTCTTTTAGTTTTTCTAAGTTACTGGTTTCAGAATGAGATAGTTTCCATAAATTTTGGCATTCAACCTTAGCTTTGGATAAAGACTTTACTAAATCAATAGGAACAGCACTGTTGCTTTTATGTATTCTCTCTATTAACTTTAGCTGCTGAGTATTTGCACTTTTTTTGTTACCAAGAGCATCTGCTAATGATTCCTTTATTGCATCATGAGAGATAATTTCATGTCTTATTTCTTCTAGAAGACTCATTTGTTCAACTTTGTCCTCTATATTCAATTGGCTTTGGTTTAGTACTTTTAGCGTATTTTCGATATTCTTTACCCTATATAATACTTCCTCTAAAAACTTATAAGATTTCATAATTTGTTCATTGTTTTAGAAAACATCTCTTTAATATCGTAATAGATTAATAATAAAGTTAAAAGTATATTTGCTTAAAGTACAATAAAAAATTGTACTTTTTATTCCTTTATTGGATTTTTCTACTCAGAGTCCAGCATATTATAAGAAAATTAATTGTAAGGGTGTAGAAAAAGTATTTAGTATTTTATTTCTCTTGACTATATTACAATATGGAGAGATTATTAGCTACTGAAATTAAAGTTACGCACTATTTTAAAATTTATGGAGGTTTAGTAATGTGGAGTAGACTGGTTATAATGTGCTGTTTTTGTTTGCTACTTACTGGTGTAAGTTCTTGCCCAAAAAAAGGAGCAAATACAACAAATAAAATGAATTCTGTTGTTAAGCAGATAGGTGATAAAAGAGTTTTCTTTGGTTATGATGAATCTAGTATTACTGAAGTAAGCGCAGATGCATTACTTAACGTAATGGAGGTGTTACAAGATAACCCTGACGCGAAGGTTACTTTAACTGGTCATACTGACAACCGTGGTTCTCATGAATATAATCTTGCGCTAGGCGCTAGAAGGGCAGATGCAGCTAAAAAATTTATGGTTAGTTGTGCACCCTACATAGAAAACAGAATAAAAACTGCTTCTAAGGGTGAAACTGAGCCTTTGGTTAATGTAAAAGATGATTCTAGAAATTCTAAATATGAAAAAGAGCATGCTAAAAATCGTAGAGTGGAATTTTCATTTTCTGGAATAAAGAAATAGTTTCTTGCATTAAAACCTGGATCCCAGTGTCAAGCACTGGGATGACAAAAGAGAGCAATTCCGCTGCTTGTTAGTGGGATCTATATATACCACAAATAAGTCGCTGTATGACGTAGAGACTATCTTGCCATCAAGAAACATAATGAAATTAGAGTTATTATTTCAAAATATAGCTAATAGCTTTGCTTTCTATAACCAAATCGCAGTTGCAGTATCAGGTGGTGTAGATAGTATAGTCTTACTGCACTTAATGACTAACTGGGCAAAAAAAAACAAGCTTTCACTTCCTATAGTATTAACAGTAAATCATGGGTTACGTTCAGAGTCTCAAAAAGAAGCTGATTTTGTTACAAGTTATGCAAAAGAACTTGGAGCAAAGGAATCGTTCATATTAAATTGGGAGAAGCAAAATATTAAAGGTAATATTCAATTACAGGCACGAAAAGCACGATATAAGTTACTAGCAGAGTGTTGTAAAAACAATAATGTTAAATGTTTGCTCGTTGCTCATCACAAAGATGATCAAGCAGAAACGTTCTTATTAAGATTGGAGCGAGGTAGTGGCTTAGATGGATTATCATCAATGGATTACAAATCTTTCTTAAATGGTATTTATATATTTAGGCCATTGTTAAATTTTAGTCGTAGTGAAATAGAAAAGTACGCTAAGCTTCATCGGTTAAAATGGATCGAAGATAGAAGCAACTATAACTTAAAATACAGGCGAACTTTATACCGTAGCTTACTTAAAGCAAGTGACAATCAAGAGATTTTAACAGAGCGAATATGCCTCACAGCCCTCCATATGAAAAGAGCTGCAAAAGCGTTGATGCACTACACACGCCTTGCATTTAATGACTGTGTTAATGTTCATGATCTTGGTTATATTGAAATTAAACTAAGTGAATTTTATCAATTGCCAGAGGAAATAGCCTTGAGGCTTCTTCTTTACTCTATAATGGCAATTGACAGTAAACATTATAAACCAAGGTACAATAGCCTTATTGCGATATTTAATAAAATATTGCAAAAGGATAGTAATGTTAACTGTACACTTTCTGGATGCAAAATAAGAAAATATGGAGAAAATATCTTAATAATTAGAGAATCGTCAAAGATACAAGAAATTACCGTAAACCTACCTTTAAATGAACCTACTCAATGGGATAACAGATTTAGCTGCACAATACTCGGAAATCAAGAGTATCCAGTTATCATCGCTCCATTAAAAAAAACACAAAAAGTTCCTGAATTTCTGAAGGATTACAACTGCTGCCCTGAAGTTTTCTATTCTTTGCCTACAGTACAAAAAGATGGAAAGGTGCTTGCTTATCCTGATGTAAATTATAACGAAAAAAATACCAATGACGATAAGGTTCAATGCATTATTAATAGCACGATAAAACAAAATTTGGTAAGCTTGATTAGTACTTAGTTAGAAATGGAAATGAAAAAATTTTTAGAAGGCTTATTGATCTGGTTAGTAATTATTGTTCTTATTTCAGTTGTTTATATTCAGTTCAGCGGAAATGTAGGTAGAAGTAAAACAACCATACCTTTTTCGGAATTTTTAACTAGACTAGAAGACAATGATGTAGAAAATATTGTCATAAAAAACCAGAGCATTGAGGGCAAGTTTAGGGATGGTTCAAGTTTCAACTCAAGCGGTGTTATATATAGCGACCTAATAAAAAATTTACATGATAGAAAAGTGAGATTCTCCTTTTCAACTGGAGATTCTGCCATGAGCGTAATTGGTGGATTACTTATCTCATGGGTCCCAACATTTATCTTTATTGGCTTTTTGCTATTCTTTCTTAAACAAACACAAGCGGGGGGCAACAGAACTATAAGCTTTGGCAAGTCAAGGGCTAGACTCATGACTAGTGGGAAAAAAGTAACATTTGATGATGTTGCCGGAATTGATGAAGCAAAAGAAGAGCTAGTAGAAATCGTTGATTTCCTTAAACAAAGGCAAAAATTTCAAATATTAGGTGGAAAAATACCAAAAGGGTGCCTTTTAATTGGCTCTCCTGGAACTGGTAAAACTTTACTTGCTCGTGCAATTGCAGGAGAAGCTAATGTGCCATTCTTTAGCATTTCTGGATCTGATTTTGTTGAGATGTTTGTTGGTGTTGGTGCGAGCCGTGTTCGTGATATGTTTGATCAAGGCAAGAAAAATGCTCCTTGTATAATTTTTATAGATGAGATAGATGCGGTGGGTAGACATCGTGGCATTGGTCTTGGTGGTGGTAATGACGAAAGAGAACAAACATTAAATCAGTTATTAGTTGAGATGGATGGCTTTGAGTCTAATGAGGGCGTAATAATAATTGCTGCGACTAACCGTCCGGATGTCTTAGATCCAGCACTGCTTAGGCCTGGTCGTTTTGACCGGCAGATTACTATTTCTTTACCCGATATAAATGGGCGCGAAAAAATATTAAATACGCATATAAAGAAAATATCAATGGCCCCTGATGTAAATGTGAAAACAGTTGCAAGAGGAACACCTGGTTTTTCAGGGGCTGATTTAGCAAATTTAGTGAACGAATCTGCGCTTATTGCTGCAAGAAGAAACAAGAAGATTGTTACCATGGATGATTTCGAATATGCACGTGATAAAGTGATGATGGGTGTGGAAAGGCGATCTCTCATTATGACAGAAGAGGAAAAGAGACTGACTGCATACCATGAAGCTGGCCATGCGATGATTGCTGTTAATATGCCTGCTTCTGATCCTATACACAAAGCAACAATTATTCCACGCGGTAGGGCACTCGGTTTAGTTATGAGACTACCAGAAACAGATAGAGTGTCCCTCACAAGAGAAAAGATTCTAGCAGATATAACTGTTGCAATGGGTGGACGTGTGGCAGAAGAGCTAATTTTTGGCTATGATAAAGTCACAAGCGGCGCATCTTCAGATATAAAACTAGCATCAGATTTATCACGTTCTATGGTAACAAAATGGGGAATGAGCGACAAAATAGGTCCGATCTATCACAATCGCGAACAAACTATGCATGGTTCTGAGATAATTTCTGAAGATACATTAAAACTTATAGATGAAGAAGTGAAGAAAGTTGTGTCTTCTTGCTATGAAAAAGCGAAAGACATTTTGACCAAGCATAAGAAAGGCTTAGATCTCATTGCCGAAAATCTACTGGAGTTTGAAACTTTAACAGGAGGTGAAATAAAGGACATATTAAGCGGAAAAAAAATTGTTAGAGAGGAAAATGAGAAGAATGAGAAAATAAAAAAATCCTCTCTCTATTAGATCTGACCCTAGCTTAAAATGCTAATCAGCTAACGCTGCAATAAAACATTCAGAATTGTAACTGTCAATATAAATTGTATTAGAATATTCATAATGTTGCATTTTCATCACGATAATGCTATCATTCAGTTAGTATTACTGTTTAATGAGGTATGAGTAATGGTTGACGTAGCTTCTATTGGTGTAAATGCAGTCATTGATCATAAGTATAAAAAAAGAGCGCAATTAACTTTATTAGGGCTATTTCTTGTTGTATCAGCAGCAACTGCTGTCTGGTTTATCTTTCCTGTATCACAAAATGTACTAGTGCCATTTTTGCTCCCAGCCGTATTCTTGTTCTTTACTCTATCTATGGGTTATTACATGTTCATATTTAGTTGTGAAAAAAAATCTTTGGTAAAGAATGTTCTTGGTATGGTTGAACCAGCTGAATCAGTAAAGAGAGTGCATTGCCAAGAAAATATTAAATCCTTATTAGCAGAAGTGAGAAGTACTACGAGAGATAGGTTTTGCAACGCGCTTGTTAATCTTTGTTTTGAAGATCGTAGTAAAGCACACAACCTTGCATTATCTGTGAAAGAAATTGACGATATTGTGTCTTCAATAAAAAATAAAGACCTCTTAGACCATTTTGATCAATTTTTTACTATTACTGAAGTAAGTAATAAAAAAAATAGAAGTGAATTAATGAACCTCACAAGGGCATATAAGATAATAAGTGAAGAAGATCCAGACAAAATACAGGATTTTTTAGCTACTCAAACAAAAAGTTATTCATGTGAAATAATGTTACCTAAAATTAATAATTTTCTATCACAAGTTAAAGGTTCGGTTTAAATTAGTAGAGGTTAAATAAATATAGTTAAGTCTTTGCAATAGTGATTTTATCAATAATCTTAGTGTGTACTTGATTATCATTTTTTGTTTCAATTTCAGTGATGACATGGCACCTAACGGGCTCTTTTATGGCGATTTCTTTAAACCCTTTTCCAACTTTATTATAAAAATTAACATCCATTTCTTCATATTTATTCTTGTCTTTCGCTCTACTTAACCCAACTTTAACATCAATATCTAGAATAAATGTAATATCTGGATATCTAACTCCAGCCAACCTGTGCAAATCTTCTATTAGTTTTAAATCAACTCCAAACCCATATCCTTGGTATGCAATGGTTGAATCAATAAACCGATCACAAATCACTATTTTCCCTTCTGCAAGAGCTGGTAATATTAATTTTTTCATATGTTCGTGCCTCATCGAGATAAGTAGCAAGAGTTCAGAAATAGGATCAATATTATTTGTTAACAACACTTCTCTTATCTTTTCTGCAAAATTAGTGCCACCTGGTTCTCGAGTCGACACTACATTATTTTCGCCGTGAATTTGCTTAAAATGATTTGCAAGTAGCTTAGATTGTATTGTTTTACCAGAGCCGTCTATTCCTTCGAAAGTTATGAACATAAGTTTTATAATACTAAAAAAGAATATGCAAACAGTATACATAGAAACCGTTTGACATTTAAATAATAAGACCGTAAATTACATATGGTATAATAATAGTCTATGGTTGCTCTGAATACTCCTAAAGTCGATTTTAGTTTTACTGCAAAAGATTTTAATCTTTTGGGAGTAGACAATAAATACTATACATTAAGTGACTGTTGTGGAAAAAATGGTCTTATTGTAATGTTTATATGCAATCACTGTCCTTACGTTCAGTCAATTATTAGCAATCTGGTAAGCGATGTTGATCAATTGAAAAAAGATTATCAGGTAAACACTGTTGCAATTATGTCAAATGATGTAAATGAATATCCAGAAGATTCCTTTGAAAATATGATTAATTTTGCCAAGGAAAATAAGTTTACATTTCCATATTTAATTGATAGTACACAGAAAATAGCTAAAGAATACGGGGCTGTTTGCACTCCTGACTTTTTTGGCTTTAATTCCAATTTAAACCTTTGCTATCGTGGACGTTTTAATGACACAAAAAAAGAAAAGGTTCAAAGCTATGAAGTAGTAAGTAGTGACTTATTTCAAGCTATGAAATTTATTGCAGAAACTGGTAATTCTCCAATTGACCAAAAATCAAGTATTGGCTGCTCAATTAAATGGTCTAATTCTACAGGTTAAATATCATGCACAGTGGCTCTCAGCATTTGTTTGATATTATAATTTTACTTTCTGCTGCTGTGTTTATAGTCATAGCGTTCTGGAAAATGAATATTAGTCCAGTGCTCGGTTACTTCGTTGCAGGTGCAGTTATTGGTTCTCATGGATTTAATCTGATACACTCAGCTGAAGCAATGGATAATCTTGCAGAATTTGGTGTAGTTTTCCTATTATTCATTATAGGCCTTGAATTGACATTTGAACGCCTGATCGCTATGCGTATTCATGTATTTGGGTTCGGTTCTCTTCAAGTTATAGTTACCATGGTAGCAATATGGTGCATCGCTCTTGCTTTCGGAGTGAATACGAGTATAGCAACAGTTATTGGTGGTGGGCTTGCGCTATCCTCAACAGCAATAGTGTTGCAGGTTCTGCAAGAAAAAGGTTCTCAAGCAAGTCAGGTTGGTAGGTTGTCAATAGCAGTACTATTAATGCAAGATTTTGCAGTGGTACCATTAATAGTATTGGTACCTTTACTTGCTGGCAATTCTGAGCACAGCCTGATAAGCTCATTGGCAGGTTCATTGGTGCAAGCAGCTATTGCATTAGTGCTGATATTTATAACTGGTAGATTATTGCTTAGACCTTTATTTGCGGTTATTGCTAAAATGGAAAGTAATGAGGTCTTTATATCAACAACGCTTTTAATAGTATTAGGAGCAGCATTTATTACTGAGCAATTCCATTTATCGTTGGCATTAGGTGCATTTGTCGCTGGATTGTTAGTTGCAGAAACAGAATACAGACACTCAGTAGAACACGCAGTATTGCCATTTAAAGATTTGTTTCTTGGCTTATTTTTCATGACTGTTGGTATGTCTATCAATACCGAACTTTTACTCAATAAGTTACCACTAATTACTTTATTATCGATTATCCTTATCGTTTTAAAAACATCTATCATATATATATTGTGTAGATTTTTTGGGTTTAAGAGTGCACCTGCTATACAAGCTGGGTTACTGCTTTCACAAGGCGGTGAATTTGCGTTTATTTTATTTCGCTTAGCAGATGAGCTAAATGTGCTACCAAGTGAAATTGCTCAAGTACTTATGATGGTAACTACAGTAACCATGGCTTTCACTCCTCTTTTATCGGGGCTTGGAGATTGGATAGCAAACTCATTTAGCACTGAGAAAATAATATTAGATGATGAAGCTGTTGAAACAGATACACAAGATCTTTATAACCATGTAATAGTTGCTGGATTTGGTAGAGTGGGATATATGGTAACAAAAATGCTTACTGCAGAGCATTTAAGTTACGTTGTTGTAGATATTCAATCAAAAATAGTCAAAGAAGGAAAAAGTGATAGTTTTCCTATATATCTTGGAGATGTTACAAGATGTGAAATTTTAAAATCAGTAGGAATAGAAAGAGCTCAAGCTCTCGTTATTTCAATAAAGAATGAAGTTACTATAAAAAAAGTTGTTTCCTTAGTTGCTGCAAATTTTCCGCATGTAAATATTGTAATACGCTTACCAGATCTGAGTAATGTGGAGGTTTATAGAGATCTAGGAGCTAGTAAAATTATTCCTGAAACATCTGAGATAGGATTGCAGCTAGGTGGAGCTGCACTGAGCCTCAGTGGTATTAGCGAAAATGGAGTTACGTCTTTAAAAAGTAGATTTAGAAAAGGCAATTACAGTATGTTAAAAGACCTTGGTAGTGATAAAGATGAATAACTACTTTTCTAATTTTATGTACAGAAAGCTTCAAGCTTTATTGAGGTTTTGCCTATAGTAAATTACGCACATAATTAACCAAGTTAAGGAAAGTGCAAACCAAGTGATTGCATATTCCAAATGCTTCATTGGCTGTATAGCTACTTTGCTGCCAAAATTGTTCGGCCACAATACACACTTCTCTAGCTTAATACCTAACTCATTGGAAATTTCCTCTGTACTCAGGGTAAACCATGTATTCGAAGCAGTATCGTTTTTGATGAACCAATTTTTGCTTTTATTGCTATCGCAATATAAAGTTCCATCTGCAACTACTTTTTCAATTTTTACTTTTTTCTCCTTTTTTTCTCTGACTATTCCTTTATTCACCAACATGTAACGTCCAGTGGTGAGCAACATAGGAGACAGCACGTGATAGCCGTGTTGCCCTGCAAAAACATATAGTTCTATGTCACTTAGAATCCCATCGATCTTGACATGCCTATAGTTAAATTTTTCAAGGTCGTTATTGGGCAATAGATGAACAACTGGAAGACTCATACTTTTAATAATATTATTCTTCCAGTTCAATCTGAATACTTGCCATAATCCTAATAAAAAAAGAAGCAAGCAAGGTATAATTAAAATAAATACTGTTTTTTTTAACACTCTATATTTGTGTTCTTAAATAGTTTTCAACACCCATTAGTTCAATAAGGTCAATCTGTTTCTCAATCCAATGGAAGTGCTCTTCTTCATTTTTTAACATCTCTTCTAATAACATTACACTAACAAAATCTTTTTCTTTCTCAGCGATAGAAATCGTTTCTTTGATATCCTTAATACCTTTTCCCTCTAATTTCAAATTAGCTTCTAAGATTTTCCGTATTGTGTCTTTTGTAAATTTTCCATCATGCTTTGATATTTCGTTTGTATCCTGAAAATTTGGAACTCCTTTGAATAACAAAATTCTTTCTGCCAACTTGTTTGCATGTTCAAGTTCTTCGTTAAGCTCATTTTTTACCTTTTCTGCAAGTCTATTAATTCCATTGTTTTTGAGAACCGCAAAATGCAAAAGATACTGACGTACAGAAGTCAGCTCATTGGTCAATAATTTGTTCAAATGTTTTACTATCTCTTCATTCATAATCTTCCCTTAGTTCAATTTATCAGCATAATTTATATGATAACGATGATTATAGCAACTCATTTAATAGTTCCTTTGATAACAACCGTATTAAATAGCATGTCGTGGTATGTCTGTTTCTTTTTAGAAAAACAAGCAACTAGATACCAGCAGAGAGTGAGCAGCATTATAATTACTTTCAATGCACTCAAGACATTCACTAATACCTCCTGATCTTGCAAAAATTCAGTAAGGACAACTACTACACTGTTTAACAAAGGAAGAAAAAACTGGGAAGTGCTTCTGTCAAACGCTAAATTCAAGTCTATTTTAGAATTATCTAAATTGATAGTACATATATTCATTAACTGTTGACCTGGAGTTGCTTGGGCCTTTGAAGATATAAAATATGTGAAGTAACTACAATTTACACACATGTATGATAGATGTAAGATCAACGGAGAATCCTCTAATAGCAGTATAATTAATAAAGTTGGAATTAATAAAATTGCTACATCTATTAAATATGCGCAAAAGCGTCTTATTATACTGGCAATCTCTGTAACAGCGGTCATTACCTATCTTCCAAATATTTTATTATGAAATCTGTAAGCTTATCAAAATGTTGAAAACATAACAAATCTTCATAACCGCTTATTGATTGACCGTATATAATAGGTAAACAATTGGCATTTTGTGCACACAGAACATCTGTGATGCTATCACCAACGAAAAACACATTTTCTCTATTTATAGGCAACGTACTCTCTTCTAGTGCAAATAGCAGTGGGGTTGCAGATGGTTTATCTTCCGCGGTATCGCATGACCCAACCACTCTTTCAAAGTAAGAATCCAGTTTAAAATAGGTAACTTCTTCACGTAAATTAGTATTTTTCTTATTACTTACTATTGCTAGATAAATATTGTGGCTTTTTAGTGTCTGCAACATTTTCTCTACTCCTTGATTCAGAGCAATGTTTTGCAATAGTGCATCGTCTAAATATTGTTGATATATCTGGTTCGCTTTTTTCCACTGATCGCCAAATAAATTGACCATATAGCTCTTTCTCGACTCATGGGAATTTCTATCAGCAGCTTTATTACTATACTCCATTGAGTTTATGGTATGCTTAATAGCATTAAAAATGTTATCTTGAGTGTCAACTAAGGTATTATCCCAATCGAATACTACTGCTAATGGGCTATCTTTCATCTCTTATATAATTATACATTTTAACTTAAGTAAGTAAATAGCATTTTAATAAAAAAAATATAAATAGGACGCTCTTACTCTTTACCACAAGTTATGTTAACTGTTTTTTATATAATTAGCTAATATACTGGTTATATGATATGTTTTAATAGGTAACAGGTATGGCCCAGACATCTAAAGAAAGTGTTGAAAAAAAGTTTAAAGGTGTCTTTGAACGTTCTCCAGGTGCTTTTCCAGAAGGCACCTCATTAGAAGAGAAGGTTAATTATATTGCAAAAGGAACCAAGGCTCTAAAAGCTGTAAAAAGTAAGGAGCTTGAGAACAAAATGGAAAACGTTGCAGAATTGAATCAGAAATTTGAAAGTCAAAAAAGGCGTACAGATGAAAAAATACGTCAAGATTTTGAAAGAATTGCTGAGCTTGAACAACAATATAAAGGGAAGGGCATCTTCACAAGTGAAAAAGTTGCAGAATCAAAAAATGACAAAAAATTTCAAGAAGCAGCCAACACTCTTAGAGAAACTACAGCAGAAGGTAAAAGCGTTGAACAGAGTGGACAAAAAAAGACTTCTGAGGCTTCTGTACAAACAGATACACAGCCATCAAAGCATGATGTTAGTCCCTCAGTGAGCAAGAGTTCTGTAAAAGAGAAGCTCAACACTGAGCCAGGCAAAAAAGATAACACACCTCAACCACAAGAAAATCAAAAAGAAGAAGGGTTTTTGAGTCTTCTGAAGCGCTTTGTTAAGAAAATATTAGAAAAACTTTTAGGTGAGGATGAAAAGAGTGTGGAAAATGCTCGTGGCATAAAAGAAGATGCTCAAAGAGATACGTCAAATAACGAAGAGCAACAAAAGAGTAAGCACTTTGATAAAATTTTAAATCAGGACCAAAGTATAAGCAAGGGCTTAGAGCAAGCAACACAACTTGAAAACCCAACGATAACACCTGTTAATACTCCTGAAGTAAATACAGGTCGTGAAAGGTGATCCGCTTTCAAGCTTCATTATACCGCCACGAATCATCATACCGCCGCGGTATCTCATCCGCTAACAAGCAGCGGAATGACGATTGTCAGGGTGTCATCCCAGCGCCTCTATGATGTCATCCCAGTGCCTCCTTCTCCTGTCATTCCAGTGCTCCTTTTTTTGTCATCCGAGTAGCCCCTATGATGTCATTCCAGTGCTCCTTTCTCGTCATCCCAGTGCCTATTTCTTTGTCATCCCAGTGCCCAGACACTGGGATCCAGGAAGAAGAATGATGTCATGCAAGTAGCCCCTATGATGTCATTCCAGTCTGGAATCCAGCTTTTGATCGAAAATGTTGTATAGTACATAATCAATTTTTCTGGATCCCAGTGTCACGCACTGGGATGACACCCTACTAGCAGAAGTTACTCTCAAATGTTTGTTCATGTTGCTATAAATATTAAGAAATTTACCAAATAAAAAAAAGGCAAAAGAAGCCCCGAGTAGCGAGTTTTGACTCTATATTACTGTAAGTGGCGCTGTAATAATGTTCTGACGCTTGGTTTAAGCGCGATTTGGCTGAATGTAGAAAAAATTTAAAAGACATGCAGCCGCTATAATTTTATGTAATCCGCCAATAAATACTCTGAGTTTTTTACTGAATTTTTTGATTGAACCTGCAGGTCAAAAACAAGTTTTGAGTCATAAATACCCTTAGTACTACAGTAAGGGGGCTGGCGGAGTTTGTCAAGGAATTTTTATGCAAGAGATCCCATAAATTGGGTGTCATAATATGGCAGCTACATTAATTTTGGCGTGCGTGACCTTGAAAGATTGCAGTGCAATACTTAGATTATTAGGGTAGTAGGCAAATAATGGAGCTCAAAATGCATAACGTACAAGAAACTGAAAATTTAAAATTTGACGCTGAAGTAGGGAAAGTACTGAATATAGTGATTCATTCACTTTATACTAATAAGGACATTTTTCTGCGTGAGTTAATATCAAATGCATCGGATGCATGTGATAAATTGCGCTATGAATCTCAATCTAATTCAAATTTGCTAGATTCAAGTGATGAGTTAAAAATCACTATTAGCTCCAATAAAGATAAGAACGAGCTATATATCACTGATAATGGCATCGGAATGAACAGACAAGATTTAATAGATAACCTTGGTACAATTGCAAGCTCTGGTACGCAAAAGTTCTTAGATGCGATTAAAAATAGCAAGGATTCAAGCCAAGCTGTGGAGCTGATTGGGAAGTTTGGTGTTGGTTTTTACTCAAGCTTTATGGTTGCATCAGAAGTAATAGTAGAGTCAAGAAAAGCTGGAGAGGAGGAGTCTTGGGTCTGGAAATCCAAGGGAAATGGAGAGTATTCGATAAGTAAACTAGATAATCAAATTTCTCGTGGAACTAAAATTACACTCATTATGCGTCCTGAAGAGAATGAGTTTTTAGATAAATTTCGTGTTGAAAACATTGTCACTACTTACTCTGATCACATAAATTTTCCTGTTGAATTCATAAATGAAGAAGGAAAAAGTGAAAAGTTAAACAGTAAGGCTGCAATTTGGACTAAGCCAAAAAATGATGTTACTCAAGAGGAACACAATGATTTTTTCCGCAGTGTTGCTCACGTTGGCGGGAAGCCTTGGATGATATTGCATAATAAAAATGAAGGTGCAATAGAATATACAAATTTGCTTTATGTTCCTTCCATTAAACCTTTTGATTTATTCCATCCAGATAGACGTTGCTCTGTTAAGTTATATGTAAATAAAGTATTTATCACTGAAGATAATGTACAGATCATACCGCAGTATTTACGTTTTCTGAAAGGTATTGTTGATTCACCGGATTTGCCTCTTAACATCAGCAGAGAAACGCTGCAGAATAATCGTGTTGTTGAGCAAATCAGAAAATCCTTAACTAAACGCGCGATATCAGAGCTCGGTAAAAAGGCAAAAGAGAATTTGGAAGAGTACACAAAATTCTGGACCAATTTTGGTGCAGTATTAAAAGAGGGTCTTTGTGAAGCTATGCCAACTGATGAGAGAGAGGCACTGCTCTCGATTTGCAGATTTCATAGCACTGGTGATGAGAAATTAGTCAGCATTGATGACTATATAAGCAGAATGAAGCCTGAGCAGGAGCATATCTATTATCTCACCGGAAATAGCCTCGATTCAGTGAAAAACAGTCCGCAACTTGAGGGATTCGTCAGTAAAGGACTAGAAGTGCTCCTATTTGTTGATCCAGTTGATGATTTCTGGACTAGCGTGATTCATGAATATAAAGATCAAAAATTTAAGTCCGTGACCCGCGCTGATGTTGATTTGGAAAAATTCTCTTCAGAAGAAGATAAAAAAGATGAGGAAAATAAGCAAGATGAAGAAAAGACTGAAGAAAATACGGACTCTATACTGCAATATTTCACCAAGGTTCTTGGCAATTCAGTGAAAAGCGTGAAAATCTCAAAAAAACTGACTGACAGCCCTGTATGTCTAGCAGTTGATGAAGGTGCTATGGATCTTCGCATGGAGCGTTTTTTGCGTGAACAAAAGCAGCTAAATTACCGCACGCCAAAGGTACTGGAAATTAACACTAAGCATCCTGTAATAAAAAGCATAATGAAATCTCACGCTGAAAATGGTGAAAACCCAACATTGGAAGACATGATTCATTTATTATTTTACCAAGCTTGCATCGTGGAAGGTGAAGAGATGGATGATGTAAGTCTGTTTGCTAAGAGAGTTAATAATTTGCTTGGCAAGATTGTTGTCTAATACTATACTAGATTAGTTATTTATGTGAGGTAATATATAATTAATCTACTTAGAAAACCTATTCCACAAACAGCAGGTGTTACAGGAAAAGGTAAAAGCAGGAATAATTCTAGGAATCTAACTAAAATTGCAGGATTTAACCAAAAGAAGTTATTAGAGATGATCAACTTCGCTATGGTAGGCTATTATGTTAGTAATTGTGGTTGTAAAAACAATGAGTTTGTTAAGCTAAAGAAAGGAGGATATAAAACTCCTGCTCAACTTGAGAAAGAGGGTTACAAAGTTGTTCAATTTCATGGCATTATTTCTGACCAAGAAGTTCGACATACTGGTTATGTTTTCATAAGGGGTAAGGAAGTAACTATAGCATACCGCGGTACTTGTAATTCTTATGACTTCAAGAGAGATGTTGAAATACCTTTAATTCGCCAATATGAACTTCTGCCCAAAGGTGGTAAAATTCACCTAGGCTTCTACTCCGTATTTGAAAATTCCTGGGAGAGCCTTTACGGGATATTAAAAGGATATGCTAACGATCAAGGATTAGAAATCAGAGATTTAAAAATTAATCTTACAGGTCACAGCATGGGAGGTGCTGTCGCTAACATAGCTGCTCTATGTTTAAGTGTAACAGAGGATGCAAAAGATTTGCATATTGCAACTTTTGGTGCACCAAGGGTTTTTAACCGTAATGCTGCTAAAGTCTGTAATGAGCTCTTCGGAAGAAAGACTATTAGAGTAGTTGATCGATCAGATTCCATACCTTCATTACCACCTAATTTTATGGGCTATAA
Source organism: Wolbachia endosymbiont (group A) of Pipizella viduata (assembly GCF_964028555.1). Classification (NCBI taxonomy): domain Bacteria; kingdom Pseudomonadati; phylum Pseudomonadota; class Alphaproteobacteria; order Rickettsiales; family Anaplasmataceae; genus Wolbachia; species Wolbachia endosymbiont (group A) of Pipizella viduata. The sequence goes on from NZ_OZ034787.1 coordinate 996,560, forward strand.
ACATGTAGGCAAACAATTAAAAATAGGAAGACATTCCGTGCCGGCGCTACATGACCACAAATTGGAAGTTTATCATGATCTTATTTTAAAAATAAAGCCAAAAAATTTTAAGTCGGATAATAATACATCTGCAACATGCTACATCCTTTCCCGGACTGCTAGGGAAGTGTATGATGTACTAACTGTACCCAGTTGTCTTATTCCAAGCACCCATTCAAGTAGCGATAAACAATATTTTGAACGAGTGAAAGATCAACATAAGAATGCTTCATTCTCTGAAATAATTAATAGATATTCTGAGCTCAGCAATAGAAATGATAAATTTCTTGACAGAGATAGAAGAAATGGTATTATGGGTGACATAAGGGCTTCAATAAAGAAGCCCAGAGGCAATTATAATAAGGAGGGTGTAATGACCAAATTTAAAGAACAAAGTGAAAAGTCAGTCAGTTTGGGAGGAGGACTTCCTAATATTGACAATCTGACCAACTTGAAAGAAAGATCAGTTGGTAAAATGACCAATTTTGAAGAGCAAAATAGAGGGAATATGACTGGTTTGGCAGAATCGTTTGAAAACTGGGACGATTTGGGAGAAATTCCTGATATTGGCAGTCCGAATAATCTTGAAGAAGGTGAAAAGACTGTGGTTGAACGTGTAGAATATTTTAACAAGTATTTGAACAATCCTAAACCTAGTAAGCACAACCGTCTAGGAGTACCTACTATGGGTGTCAATCAGGTCCATTTAAAACAAAGTAAAAAGAAGTCAGTCAGTTTGGCAGAAGGACTTCCCGATGTTAATATTTTGACCAATTCGGGAATAGAAACTCCTGATGCTGACAAGTCGACCAACTCTAAAGAGGAGAGACAAAGTAAAAAGGGGTCGGTTCGGAAAAGACTTTCTCATTTTTTCCGTCCTAAAAAAAAGACACAAAGTAATGAAAGGTCGACCAGTTTGAGAGAACTTTTTACTCTTCGAGAAACGATAAATGAGGCCGAGGCAGAAATTAATGGTTTGCAGGGCGAGGAAAAGAATCAACAAGAAAGCAAACTTAAAGAAATTAAGGAATTGTTTCCGTTTTCTGGGATTCAAACTAACCAAGGAAAGGCCATAGAAGAAATTCTTTATGTAATTCAAAATGATCATGCATAATCAGTAAGTGATGAGCTAGATTCTTCAAGTAAAGATGTTAGTGATACTACAGGTACTCTTGCTAATCAGTCTACTGAATACATAACACTACAAACAAGTGATACGCCAGATTCCTCAAGTGATGAGGAGGATAATCACCAGCGTGAAAGTGAAGATAATCCACAACCAGAAACTTTATTTAACGATACAAACACATTGGATGATAATGCTAGTCTCTCAAGCAGTGATGAGCATAGCAGCACCTCTTCAAATGCTGGCGATGTGTCTACAACTGAAGATATTACTGACAATGAAGGGCCTCTGGTAACTACAACAGATAGTAAAGAGGGTAATGATCAACCTACAGGTAAAGGTGATTCACAAGGTCCGCAGATTATTGTCATCGATAATTCTAATAACGTAGTTGTTGAAGATAACGATGTTGAAACGCACCCACAAAGTACAAAAAGTAGTAAGCTGCCTGTTATAGCTGCTTTTGCACTAGCACTAGCTGGAGTTGCTTCGGGAGCGGCTATTGTAGTTTGCCTAGAGATGTTAGCAGTGGGAATAGCAGTTGGAGCTTGTTGTCTGGTTGCATCTGCAATTACATACTATTGTAATAGGCCTTCAAATTCACTTGAGGGTGGTAATGTTGAACCTGTAGCTAACAGAAAGTTTGTTGAACAACAGTAAGTTGAAGAATAAATATTGTAGTTTACCATTTAATAATTTATTATAATTGTATTAATTATTAGTGAATAAAAACTTGGTAAACTACGAAGAAATATTCTTAAACAAAATCAAAGATATAAAAGATGAGGGGCGCTACCGTGAATTTACGCACTTTGCGTCATTGCCAGGTAGGCTCCCCCACATTATGGACTATGAAAGAAATAGGGAAGTAATAGTCTGGTGCAGTAATAACTATTTAGGAATGTCACAAAATGAGAAAGTTATTGCCGCTATTCAAAATTCATCAATTGGTGCGGGGGGAACAAGAAATATATCTGGTACAACAAAAGAGGTTGTCGAACTGGAAAAATCCTTAGCTTGTTTGCATAAAAAAGAGGCTGCTTTAACTTTTGCTTGTGGCTACCTTGCTAACCAGACAACACTTAGCACTTTATCGTCTATTATTCCAAATGTAGTAATTTTTTCAGACGAGAAGAACCATTCTTCAATGATAGAAGGCATAAAATCAGGAAAAAGACCAAAACATATATTTAAACACAATGATGTTGATCACTTAGAGCAGTTGTTAAAGTCCTTAGACACAAAAACACCAAAGATAATAGCACTTGAATCCGTATATTCAATGGATGGCGATATAGCGCCGCTTGAAGCGATATGCGATCTTGCAGATCAACATAATGCAATCACCTATTTGGACGAGGTGCACGCAGTTGGCATGTATGGTTCACATGGTGGCGGAATTGCAGAAAGAGAAGGCCTGATGGATAGAATAACCGTCATTCAAGGTACACTATCGAAGGCTTTTGGAGTGATGGGTGGGTATATAGCGTCTTCAAAGAGCTTGGTAGATGTAATAAGAAGTTCCGCTCCAGGATTTATTTTCACCACTGCTATGTCGCCTGTTTTAGCAGCGGCAGCAAAGGCAAGCGTTGAACACCTAAAATCGAGCAACATTGAAAGGGAAAAGCAAAAGCAAGTCGTTGAAAAAGTAAAAAACTCACTGAGAAATACAGGAATTAACTTCATTCCAACAGAAACTCATATAATTCCAATAATAATTGGCGACCCAGAGTTATCCAAAGGAGCATCAAAATTATTATTTGATGAGCATGGAATATACGTTCAACATATAAATTATCCAACAGTGCCAAGAGGAACTGAGCGTTTCCGTATTACCCCTACACCTTATCATACTGATGAAATGATAGAACATTTAACAGAATCTCTTATAAAAGTTTTCGAAAAGTTGTCTATCTCTGTAGCCTGTTTATCCTAATTTAATATCGCCAGCAATAATCAATCCGTTGTCTTCCGTTAGCCTTCCACCGCTTTCTTGCAGAAAAAGTCTACCGAGCAAGGCTTTATATTTGTTAACTCCAGAGTAAACTGCTCCTCTGTGCCTTCCTGCTGCAAGGTACGCAAAGCCTAAAATTGTTGAACCGATGGAGCGTACATTACTATTGCCAGGCAGCAATTTATTTAATAAATTACCACTTACATCTATTAGACCCCCTTCACGGCTTTTCACCCGCATTTTTATATGACGAGATCTAAAATCCTCAAGAAAAGCACCTTTCTTTTCTTCTGCCCAAAAAGTTTCTCTAAGAGCCGGAGCATCAATTACAGCTGCCACAACTTTATTTTTATGAATGAGACAGACTGATACTGCAAAATAAACCATGCAACTAGAAAAGTTCTCCCTGCCCTCTATAGGCATAATAAACCAAGTGCAACCGTTATCTTTTATTTCTTGGTCAGTATCATCTTCGGAAATAAACCCATAGTCTCGTTTGTAGTCGTGCAAGCAATCGTATATGGTTTGCTTGGATTTTGAATAAGTTTTATTAATGAAGTCTGCTGATTTAACATTAGAAATTTGCAATTCATTAAAATCGCGCATAAGCTGCCTGGAAGCACTACGCACAGAATCAAGCATCACATTAATTCGTGGTGATGAGATGGACATTCTTCCTTTTACTCTTTCACTCTTTCATAATAGCTGTCATCTGGAGTATATACTACAATTTTATCCTCTTCTTTTATAAACTGAGGCACGTTAACGCGCATTCCGTTTTCTAAAATTGCAGGCTTATAAGAAGCAGTAGCAGTTTGTCCTTTAATAACAGACTCTGTTTCTTTCACAGCAAGTGTAACATAATCAGGTACATGCGCAGAAATTATTTTGTCTTGATAAGTTACTATTTTAACTTTCATATTATCCTGTAGATAAATCTTTTTTTCTCCCAATAAGTCCAAATTTATAGTGATTTGCTCGTAATTACTTGGATGCATAAGATTTACAATGTTTCCTTCAGTGAAAAGGTAAACATACTCCTCTTCATCTAAAATTGCCCTTCTGATTGTTGCATCAGAGCGAAATCTTTCATAGTGTTTTGCTCCGGTTTTAATGTTTTTCATTTCGGCTTGTATGTATGCACCACCTTTACCAGGTTGAGTATGCATAATACCTACAACCAAAAATAATCCGCCGTTATGTTCCAACACCTGACCTGGTCTGATATCGTTAGCTCTTTCTGCCATAATTACATTTTCAGTTCGATCTTACAATTATAAATAGCTTTATATAAATATCAAAGTCTTTATTAGTCAATAAATTCTGGCATATTGAGCACCATATACCTCTCCTTCATGTTTATGTGCGGAAACATTTCTTTGGTAAAAGACAGCATAATGCGTTTTTTTGTGCTGATAACTAAAATTTCTAATATATCCCCTGAGCCGAAATTATACACAGATTTTACATGGCCATATAATTCATCACTTTTCAACCTTACTTCCATATCTACAAGGTCACTTTGGTAAAATTCATCCTCATCATTTAGCTCTGGTAACTTGCTTCTTTCTATATATAGCTTCTTATTCCTTAAAAGCTCTGCTTCATTACGGGAATTTACTCCGCTGATTGTAGCTATTACTAGATTATCACCTATGACGGATACTAAGTCTATTTTATAATTCTCATCACCACTTATTAGCTCACCATATAAGGAGATATTTTCAGGTTTTTCGGTAAAAGTTTTTAATTTAACAGCTCCTTTAATTCCGTGAGGAGAAGTAATCATTCCGAGGCATACCAGATTGTCGTTCATATTAAGATGATAACTAATGTTGGATTTTTTGTCTATAAGGCATAAAATACCTAAAATGTTTATTGTAATTCTATCAATACAATGTATTATGGAATACATTGTATTGATAGTGGGAAGATATGAGTCAATGTATTACTAATCAAATAAAAGAGCTTATCCCTCATTTAAAGGAAGTTCATAGTAAGCTACAAGGTGAATCTATAAAGCTCTTCAGTGACAAAGAATCTATAATAGTAGAACGTCGTAAACCTGTTGTTGAAGAGATGCTAAAGCATCTAGAAAGTTCTTCCATCACTAACTGTAATACTATGATTGATGCAGAAACTGGGTTTGGCAAGACTTATGATATTGGATTGTGGAGTCATGCGCTAGCTCAAGCAGGATATCACCATTTAGTTGCAGTGCCAAATGGTAATTTAGTTGAACAAGCTAAGAAAATGATAGATGGTGCATTTACTGTAGATGTTAAAACACCTAAAACTGTGCAAGAAATTAAAGATGCGCTGAAAGTCACTGAACCTACAACAATTATAGTAACACATGATCTGCTTTTACAGCAAGAGAATGATCGAAAATTTGAAGAGCAAAACGGTGAAAAGCCTAAATTGTGGGTTAGTGTTGATGAAGCAGATAGCATTAACAAGCAGCAGGCCTTTGAAAATATGTGCAAACTTGATGCGGAATATCCTACGACTTACCTAACCGCAACACCAAAGAAAAGGATCTTAAACAGATGTGGAAAAATTATCAGTCCTACAAGATCAAGTAGACGCTGCATTGCAGACACTATCAAAACAGTAAATGTTATTGCAAAAACTAATGAAAGAGAAAAATTCAATCGAGCATTCGTGGTGAATGTTGCTGCTACCATAATACCTTTAATTACATTATTCCCTATTATAAATAGTAATGTTGCTGCAATAATTGGTCTAACTTCAGATTATTGGCTGTATTCCGCTTTAATTGAGAATCTATATTGTATAGTTTCTATGTTTATATTTAGTATAGTAATGTTGCCAATTTGGTGGGTATTGACCAAAATAACTGGAGTAGAATCAAAAGAACTGCTCCTTAGGTTTGCTGCTAACGTGCGCAGCTTATTTACTAGGGAAAAGTCTAGTCCAGCTCATGAATATGTTGAAGAATGTGAAGAAGTTTTTAATTACAATAAACTTGTTGACTCTGATAATCTGCTGGAATCTGTAAGGTGGAACGTACAAAGCCCAATTGGGGAAAATGCTCTTATTCTAGTTGATGATGTGAATAGCATAATTAACCTTAGCTTTGCATTGCAAGGTAAGAATAATTTGGTATATGAAGATGGTACGCGTTATGAAGTTTATAATAAATTTCAGCCTGAAGGGATGTCGTACTAAGATTACAGACTCAAATTACGTCAATCAAACTTTATAAACTGCATTAAAAAGCAACACCCCGTTCTAACGGAAGAACAGATATCTGAATTGAAAGACAAGGTAGATTTTAGCGATACTGTTAAGTATCTAGAATACAGAGTAATGCATTCAATGATCGATCTTACACTCTCGTATTTAATGGGATGCGATAACACCGCTTTGGATAAACAAAGAAGAGACGATTTAGGTGGATTAATAGAAGGTGTTAAAGATAAGGTTAGTACTGCTAATAATGGCAGCATTATAGCTTTCCTAGAGGAAAAAGGTTTTAGTGAGCAATTCGCTAAGGATAAGCTTTTACCACAGGTAAATACAGTTATTAGTGCACTGAAAACAAGCAACGATGATCAAAGTAGATTAATAGTAGACAATTGGCACTTAAGTCAAAAGCTACATGATCTTATAGAAGGTGCACTACGCAATCTCAGCGATTTCTGTGAAAAAAATAAATGTATTTTTGCAGGACTTGGAAAAAATGATCTTGGTATTGAGACAAATAAACCTTTTTTTAAAATAACACGTAATGACGAAGGTGAATATGAAGTTGACTATTGTAATTATGACCAAGGTGATTTAAGTACATTGGCTAAATATGCGTTGATAACAATTATAGACGAGTCAAAAGGCCGTGGTTTCGATAGTGAGTATAATCACGTTGCATCAATATTTAGAGATTCAACTAGTCAGTTCAACAATCCAGCAGAAGCTTTGCAGAATTTGGGAAGAAATAGAGAACGCAATCCTAACAGGCAACCTTGGTTTTTTGCTGCTGGAGGTGAAAAAATTGAGTTATTTGTAGATAAAGTTTTAGCAAAATTAAAAAGCGCACCGCAGGATTTTTGTCAAAAGGTTTTATTTCCAGCCACTGATAGGTACAATAAACTAATAAAAAATAGAATGGGAATAGAGCTTGGAGAAAAAATAGAGATCTATATTAGCGAAAACATGGATGCACTAGGAAATATCGATGACGCAGCTCTGAAAAAATTTTCAAAGGATTTGATAAAAGAGGTGTATGAAAAAGTACATGATATAAATGATTTTGACGTAGGAAAGACAGAAGAAGATTTACGTAAGATTTTAAAAAGCACAGAAAAATATCTTTGTTCATATGAAGACAGAATTAAAAACAACGGTAAATTATCTTACACACGCTCAGTTCTATTTTCTGTGGGAAGTGCTATTGTAAAGTCCATGTATTATCTATGGGCAGGATTTGACTATTTAGTCTTTTTAGCTAAAGCGTATAATGTAGGTAAGTCTGAAAATGCTGATGCAAAGGCATATGTGCACATAATCAGAAACTGCTACTTTGAAAGTAGTGTGAAGGCTAAAAATGTATTAGGTCATGTATTAAAAATTGCCGGAGAAAATGATGATAGTTTTACACAAAATAGTTTGTACGAAGGCAATGGAGATAGGTGTAAAGAAAAAATCATCTCATATTTTCAATCCAAACAATATATACACGCATTAGATAAAACAGTTGCTTGCATTGAAAATGAGCATTTAGCAACAGTTTTGAAAGCCGTAGGTTACGGAGATGATGCTAATAAAACAGCACAAGAAATTAAAGACTTTTTGTGTGATTTAAAGAATTTAAGCTGCACAGACTTTAGAAAAAAGCATTATTGTGGATGTTCATATAAAATGAGCAATTTATACAAGATCAATAATCAAATTAGTATGGTAATTGATGATATTGTAAGTTGCCATAAATGGTGTTATGAAGTAATTTCAGAGTGGGAAAATTTTCTTGACCAGAGCTTAGAGAAAATTTTGATTTAGGACTTAAATTAAAAACTAACCATAATATTTTTAAAGTAAAAGTTAACAATGACTTTTCTGAATTGTGGCGCAAGAACTTGACAGAACGTTCTGGACAAAGGATGGTCTTGGGTACAGCTATGCTATTCATCGGACTTATAGTTTCAGTGAAGCTTATATATGAAATATCATTAGGCTATACTATGCTATTGCCATCACTTTGCGGTTCCATAGCATTTGGACCGCTAGCATTTTTGTGTGGTGCATTATTATGTGGAGTAACGACCTATTTAGTGAAAGGAACATTTTTTCTTTTTGGAATACCAATCCTGTTAGGGGAGTTGTCAAAATGCGTTTTTAGAAACGATTTAGTACAGGATTTATTAGACATAACATTGTCGCTTGGTAATAACGCTTTTTTCTATACTCCGACAAGCATCATACAATCATTTATATTTGAGGATGCAACAAAGTTTGACTCACTAAGTGATATGAATGAGCTTACACTGATAAGAGAGCAGGATAAGGTAAAATACATGAACGAGATGGCTGATGCTATAGCTACTGACCTATCTTCAGTCCTGATACAGCCAATACCTCATGAAGAGAAATCTCCTTATGTGTCTGCATCTGCTTGATACGTAGCACTTAATCAGAAGATTTTTCAGATAAGTATTGTCTAAGAATCTCAATTCCTTCATCAATCTCATTTTCAGTGATAATTAGTGGAGGTAGAATTCTCACAACGTTATCTGATGTTACTCCAACAGTGAGTAAACCACGATGACTTAACTCTTCTGCAAACTTTTGATTGTCTGCTTTCACTTTTATTCCAAGCATTAACCCCTTTCCTCTTACTTCTTCTATTATTGGAAATTTACTTGCTAAGTCTTCTAATTTATTTTTTAAATACTTACCTCTAATTTCAACATTTTTCAAAAAGCCAGGACTGAGCAATTCTTCGAGCACAGCATTACCTACTGAGGTTGCAAGCGGATTGCCACCAAAAGTGGAACCGTGAATACCGACCGCCATATACTTAGCAGCCCTTTCAGTTGCAAGACAAGCCCCTAGCGGAAAGCCTCCTCCTATTCCCTTTGCAAGAGCACATATATCAGGTTCCACTCCTATATGTTCGTATGCGAATAATTTTCCTGTCCTACCAGCACCGCATTGTACGCAATCAAAAAATAACAATATGTCATTTTCATCACACAGCTTTCTTAGTTCTTTCATAAAGACTTCATTCATTACTTTGATACCACCTTGACCTTGTATTGGTTCTACTAATATAACGCCTATACCACTTGAAATTGCTTTCTTTGCGCTCTCAATATTGGGCTCGATATTATCACACCAATCAATACAGGGACTCAGTAATTCAGAAAATTTCTGTTTATCGTTTGCAGCACAAGTTAGGAAGGTTCTTCCATGAAATGCACCATGGAATGTTAAAATTCTGTGAAGGTTTTTATTGCCTTTTCCGTTTTGATAGACCCTAGCAATCTTAAGCCCACATTCTACTGCCTCTGATCCAGAATTTGAGAAAAATACAGTGTCAGCGAAACTGTTGTTTATTAATTTTTCTGCAAAATTATTGGCAGCAGGTATATTATAGGTATTTGATATATGCCATAATTCTTCTCCTTGCAATTTTAGAGCACTAATTAATCGCGAATTGGTGTGACCTAAGCTACTAACGGCTATTCCAGAGTGAAAATCTACGTAGCGCTTACCGTCAATATCATACAAGTAAATACCTTTACCATAAGAAAAATTTATGTTAACAGGAGAATAAACTGGCAAAATAGGAGAAATTGTCATAAAATATTATATGCTAAATTTTATTATTAATAACATAAAAACCGTTGTTTCACAATAAGAAGAATATGTATAAGCTAGGTAAATCAATGTTTTCTGCGCTGGAGAAAAACAAATACACAAAAGTTATTGCATTACTCTCATCGATCTTTATGATTTTATTCAGTGTGATATATTGTAATTATTTACTAAGGAGTAATTTCCTTTCTTCTTACCGTGATTCAAGTGTAAACTTAAAAAGTATACTGGAAAATGGCATAATAAAAAAATACCATTATTTACTAATAGAAAAGCATCACATTAAATACAAAAATTTTGACTACATAAACCAACTGGTAAAACTGCGTGCTGAATTATTACAATCAGTGAGCAAAGTAAAGGATTTCAGCTTAATACTGTATGATCAAAACAGCAGAATAATATTCAGTAATTTTAACACTCAAGATTATGATTATGAACAGTTACTTACAAACGATGAAATTGATGAACTATTAAGTAACCAAGAAATATTTTATACTACAGGAAATACATTAACTTCTATTTTTCCTATATTCCATGAAAATATCGTTAAACCTTCGTTTTTTTTGAAGATTCTTCGAAACTACAATAATTCTTATGTTATAGCATATGGCCTATTTTTAACATTTTTGGGCTTATTATTAATAATTTTAATATTAATAATGTTCTATTTGCAATTTTCTAATACCCAAATGCTAGCCAAGCAACATAAAACTAACATTGAATTACAGCAGATAAAAGAGGCATTAGAGCAAGAAAATGCAAATAAGCTAAAATTTTTTGCAAGCGTTACACATGAATTACGCACACCTCTTAATGCTATTATTGGATTTGCGGAGTTGATCAAAAATGAAACTTTAGGTTCAATGGATAACTCTCAATACAAGGAGTATGCAGACGATATATATAATGCAGGAACACACTTACTTACCTTAATTAATGATATGTTAGATTTTTCAAAAGCTGAATCAAGTAGTTTAACAGTAGAAAAAGTGAAGTTTAACCTGAACAAAATAATAGATTCATGCGTAAATATGCTATTACCTAAATTAAAAGAAGCCGGGATTAATTTAAAAAAAGAGACGACTAATAAACAATTATTAGTCATTGCAGATCCTAAGAGAATGAAACAAGTTATAATAAATTTATTATCAAACTCAATCAAGTTTACTCCCAAAGATGGTTTAATAAGAATGGTGATAAAAGAAAATATAGAAAAAAACTTATTAACTATTGAGTTTCATGACAATGGAATAGGAATAATGCAGCAGGATATATATAAAGTTATGTCTGTTTTTGGCCAAGCAGATTCGGGATATAGAAATGAAGGTACGGGCATCGGATTACCGCTAAGCAAGAAATTAGTAGAGTTAATGGGTGGAACTTTCGACATTAAAAGTGAAGCAAAACTTGGTACTACGATAACATTGAACTTCTTTTATGAAGAACAAACATGTGAAGATTCGATTGATTTTTAATAGGATCTATTTGATATTGTCTTGAAAACCACACTTTATCAAAAGCAGCAAGCCGAGAAGGTAGATACCTTCTGGCTAGTCAACAAGAAAATTATAAAAATTGAATCTCAAGCTGTATTGTAAAATCAAAAAATACTTCTAACTGTGTAGCGGTATACAGATTATAGTTAGTGGATATGTTGATAAGTAAATTAGTTATACCAATTCCCGCTATACAAGCAACGGATAGACAATAATGAAAAAAAAGCCATACTGAAGTAAGTAAAATAGCGAGGTTTAAATGGCATTAAGATCAAAATTATTGGATGAAAAAGTGAGCAAAAGAAATGCTGAAGAAAGTAAGAAATAACACATATGTTGCAAAAAAACTAAATGCTGTAATTGCAGCAAAAAAGCATAGTATAACAGCCGTAGCAAAGATATGTTGCATTTCAAGAAAGGCACTTACTGCATGACCTAAAATTTGGCAGAGAAGAAAAATTATTTGCTCCACCTCAACGCCGTAGAAAAACTATATTGAACCAAAGCCAACTTGAACAAGTTGAAGCATGGATACAAGAAAATCCCAACATTACCATTAAAGAAACGAGAATAAGAATTCAGGAAAAGTTTGGTTTAGCAAGTCTACAGTACACCGTAATATGCAAAGAATGAAATTCTCATATATCACACCAAGACCAGTGCATAACGGACAAGATAAAAGTAAACAAGAGGAGTTTAAAAAAAAATCTTAATGAAACTATTGTCATGTATCCTGAAAAAGAGCTGTTTTTCTTCGATGAATCGCGGTTTGGCACACATTCAAAGATTGGACACGGGTGGTTTAAAAAAGGCATTAGGACACAGGTTAAGGTAAAACTAGGTAGGAAAATTTTTATCTCTATAGTGCACCAGAAATGGAGAGAGTTCTGGCTCAAACGTCAATACTGATTGTATGAATATATTCCTTGAGCAGATGTCACAATATTTAGGAACAAGGGAAGCATTTCTTATCATGGATTGTGCTAGTTGGCATAAGTCAAAAAATTTAAAGGTGCCTAAAAATATTGACATTATATACCTACCTCCATATTCACCTGACTGTTGAGAGGTTTTGGTTATACATAAAACAGAACATTTTGCGCAATAAAATCTATGATACAATTGCTCTGCTTGAGAGCGCTTTGTGCAAATTTATTGCCTCTCTTTCTCACTCCACAATTAAACAACTCTGCAATGCCTCTTATTTGATTCACTAATAATGAGAATTGGTATTAGAACAATTGGGGAGAAATCTTGATAGGTTAAAAGAACAAAACCCTATACCACGAACTTTTGTAGGAAAACCAGTTGTATCTCAAGTTATTGATACTTTACATAAAGTCACTAAAAGCTAGGCTGCTGGCTAGCGCCATTATTGACAACAACTTCATAGAGCTTGCTTGATATCATGTAAGCACCAGCTCCCACTATTAACGCAGATACAACTATTGCCAAAATGGGTAGTTGAACTGAATAACAGACCAAAGCTGTTGCTAGTGCAGCAGCAATACCAACAGCAATTGCAATTTTTTGTTTTCTAGAAAATATTGGTGGCTCTTTTTGAGAATAAACCCCAGAATTAACAGGAGGATGTCCCATTACTGTTTTCTCACTAGCTGCCTTCTCCCTTTTTTCTTTGCTATCAGAATCACCTCCTGTTTTTTTCTTACCGTGCTGTTTTACAGTACCTTTATCAGGCTCTTTTTGTGCAACATGCTGTTTTGTTACATTACCTTCCTCTTTTTTTGTTTCAGTTGATGCTCTTGGTTCACCCCAAAGCTCTCGCTTTATAACATGCAGGTTATCTCTGATATAGCGAAATACCTCATACATTAGATCTTCTTCTTTCCGCTTTTCTACTTCTTGCTCCTTTCTTCTTAGCTGTTCTATAAAACCACACAGCTTTTGTTTTATAGGCACAAGTTCATTATTGAGTTCTGTATAACTGCTTTTAACCGTTTCTTTTTCTAGCGTAATTTCTAGCATTCCTACAAACGTCTGAAGGCCTGACGTTATAGCGTACAGACTACTGTAGTATTCATCATTTAGCGTTTTTTTAAGACTGTTAAGATTACTGAGCTCTTGTTTCAGGTTATTAAAGAATTTCTTATCTGACGTTTCTTTAAAGTTTTCACAAAGCTCTTGCATAGTGACCAGTGTAGACATTAGTTCCTTCGGTGGGCTACAAAATCGTACATGTAGTTTACCGATTACAGGGTTTCCTGGAAATGCAGCAATGATCTTGTCAAATAAATTGTAATATTTAATAAGAGGATTACCTTCAATCTCAATAACAGGCCCTTGAGAAAACTCTTGTTCAACTTCACCGTCAACAATAGTACCTTTAACGGCAAGCTTTATACCTGATATTCCAAGTATTTGAGGTATCGCTTTACTGCAAACTTGAAGGCCCCTTGTACTGATTAGGCCATTTCCTCTTATGATACTAACAAGTGACTCAAGGTCCTTATTCTTATCTACCAACTCAAGTAACTTTCTGTGGTACTCTATTGAATCCTTTTGCTTCTTTAAAAGTTCTTGTATAGAAGTCAAGAACTCTTTATCTCTCACGCTATAGGTACGAAGTTGATTTTCAATATCACTTTCAGGAGTGTAGCCACCAGTGTTCTGAGCATAAATATTAGCCCCATATTTTATAAAAAATTCTATTAAATCAATAAGTTGTTCTTTGAAAGCTTGTTCTCTATCTAATATTTCAAATGACTGACGAATAAGCTGATGTAAAACAGTATTTCCTCTATTATCCACCACTTCATTAATGTTTGCTCCACTTTCTAGTAGAAGTTTTGCTGACTCTGCGTTGAGACTTTCATCAGAATAACGGCATGCTCTGGATAATAGAGTTTTTAAATCATGGACATTATCATCATCATTCATTGCATTTGGATCTGCCCCTGCGTCTAATAATAATTTTACTACTTCTTTATTCTTATCTTCTTCGGTGTAAACAGCTCTACTTAACGGAGTCTGATTATTGCTATCTCTTATATTAATGTCAGCTCACTTTTCCAATAAACATTGAATTAGTAGTATACATGCAGGCTCTTTTTCTCTGCATTCAATTGCCCTATGTAGTAGCGTTGTTTCTTTAACTCTATTTAAACTACTGTATAACTTGAACTTAAAACTTGGATTAAAATTACTATTTTTCCACTCTTCATATACAGTACTAAAATTTTCTCTTAACTGATTTTTTATTTCCTCATAAATTCCAGTATAACTAACCTTACCAGAGTCAATATTATTACTTATTCTTGCAAATATATTCCTAAACTTTTTTAATTGAGACTCACGTGGTGCCATATTACTCTAACCCTAAAATTATTTAATTGTACAATAAAGCTAAAGGAAGTCAAGTCCAGCACTTATTCAGGAAACAATAGCTTAAAAAGAGACTTAGTGTTAAATTTCTAATAGATTACTTATAAAAATAAATCTTATGGAAAGCAGAGCTAAGGCTTGGTTCATTTGGCTGATCAGTAACTTGGTTGTTATATTCAGCAATATTCAGATAGTTTATACTTTTATAAGTGTGAATCTTGAAAAAGAACTTGGACTTACAATCGCGCAAGTTGCGCTAGCTAACTCAGTATATACTTGGACTTTTGCTATCTTACAATTTTTTAGTGGGGCAACGTTTAATGTTTTTTCCAGTAAAAAAATTTATTTTTTCTCATTATCAACTATGATCTTGGGGTTTTTTGTCCTTATTAATAGTGACAATTTTTCCCATTTGATTTTATCTCAAGTATTGATTGCAACTGGAGCATCATTTGGTTTTATTGGTGCTGCTCATACAAGTAGCATATGTTTTTCCGTTGCCCAATTTGGATTAATGTTTTCACTAGTGCAGACAATTTCAAGTCTTTCCGCTTTGGTGATTCAAATGTTGTTCTCTAGCTTGCTTGCCGAAGGTGCAGATTGGAAGAATCTGATTGTATGCATAATACTATTTGGTGTGTTGATATTTGTACTTACGCTTTTTTGTCCAAACACACTTCCAGAAAGCAGTTCAGAAGAATGCACAATAAAAAGCTCTATAAGAACAGTAATGTGCTCTGTACTCACATTGCTAAAATTAAGAGATATCTGGATAACTTCAGTGGTGGGTGCTATTACTTTTGGAACATTTTTAGCACTGAATACCTTGTGGGCTCCAAGGTTACTGAGCAACTCAGAACTTGATGCAGTGGAGTCAGGTGTAGCAACCGCAATATTATGGCTTGGTCTTGCAGTTGGTGCTCCAATTGCAGATCGAATCTCAAATCTATTTAAAAATAGAAGGCATGTAATCTCTGCTTTTGCTCTGTTACAAGGTATTTCAATGATTATTTTGTTGTGCAGCCACTTAACAGTCCACGTTGTGTACTTTTGTATGTTAATGTTCGGGTTTTTTGCGGGAGGACATATGGTTAATTTTACTGTCGGCAGCGAGATTGTGAAACGAAAATACATTAGCACATCATCATCCATTATCAATGGGTTTATGTTTATTGTCAGCGGAATTATAGTGTCAATGCTAGCACTTTTTACAGATCATCAAATGGCGCTTTTTGCAATATTTGTAATGTTGGCAGTTGCTAGTATTTTAAATTATGCTACAGAAGAGACATACCCTAAAAAATAAAGTAGCTGAATCTCGAGTCGATTGCTATATTATATTTACGTATTGTAATATTTATCAATAATGGATCACGTTACAACAAAAGACACAACAGTAACTAAGGCAACGATAGCTGAAAATATAAACCAAGAAATAGGATTATCAAAGGAAGACTCTGCTTCGATAATAGATGATATATTGAACGAAATAAAGACAAGCTTGGCAAAGGATGGAATAGTAAAAATATCGTCATTTGGAACATTCTTGGTTAAGAAAAAGAAGGAAAGACCAGGGAATATACCAAATACATCAGAGAAAGTGATGATTCAGGCAAGAAATTCAATTTCTTTTAGGCCTTCAAAAGTTATAAAAAAATTAATCAATAATTAATGAATAAGGAAAAATTATTTTATACGATTGGGGAAGTAGCTGAAGAGCTACATTTGGAACAGCATGTTTTAAGATTTTGGGAAGGTCAATTTCATCAAATTAAGCCTACAAAGCGTAAAGGAAGAAGGCTATATGATCTTAAGTGTATAGAGGCCATAAAGAAAGTAAAATACATGCTATATGATAAAGGATATACAATAAAAGGAGTGCAAAAAGAATTTGGTAATGATATAAAAGTCAATCGTGATCCAAAGAATTTGTTGCAAGAACTTACCGATTTGAGGGATTATTTAACTAGTAAAATAAATAACGAGGAAAGTAACGAACAGGCGTGAAACACTACGTCTCGCTAAAATTTTGGAGTTTTGTGAGAGTTGATATATCTAAAATGTGGCATATAGCTTCATTTCTTATATTATTAGCAATATTAATAGGCTGTGGCCTGCAAAAACCTGCACCTGTGCTGCTTAAAGGCGAAGAATTTTACGGAAAAAGAGAGCTGGAATATACAAGAGAGTACCATTTAATTAGGGAGCCTTTAATAAAAAAAGAAAATAGAAAAGCCATCATAAACAGGATATACAAAGATAACAATAATGCACAAAACGTGGGGGTAAATTGCAAATTTGTAATGCCAGTTAAAGGTACAGTTATTTCAGCTACCTCTTCTGATGAAATGTGTAAGGATGGCATAAAAATTGCTGCTCAAAATGGAACGAATGTAGTTGCCTCTGCACCCGGCAAAGTGGTATATGTAGGCAAAGGGCTGAGATGGTATGGAAATTTAATTATAGTAGAACACAAAGATAATTACATGACTGTGTACTCCTATTTAAAAAACATACATGTTGAAATTGGTGATAAAGTAAAGCAAGGTCAAGTGATTGGATCTGCAGGTAAATCAAGCACACAAGATAAAGATCCACAGATGTGTTTCACAATACGGCATAATGGCCAAGCGGTTGATCCTTTGATGCATGTGAACTGTAATTGAATTTGGATTTATATGAAATATGATTTTAAAAGTGTTGAAAAATTTTATCAAGATAAATGGGATTTTTCTGTAAGCAAGAATAGTGAACAAGAGAAATGTTACGTATTGGAGATGTTTCCATATCCATCCGGTAAAATTCATATGGGGCACTTACGTAACTATGCAATAGGGGATGTGATAGCGCGTTACAAGAGAGCTCGTGGATTTGAGGTTTTGCATCCAATTGGCTGGGATGCGTTTGGATTACCAGCTGAAAATGCAGCAAGGGACAATAATATTAGCCCTGAAACATGGACAAAAGAGAATATAGATAATATGCGTACACAGTTGAAATCTATAGGTCTTTCTTATAATTGGGAGCGTGAACTCTCCACATGTGAGCCTGATTACTACAAACACGAACAAAAATTTTTCCTGGATTTTTTAAAGCATGGGCTTGCCTATCGAAAAGAGTCATGGGTTAACTGGGATCCAGTGGACCAAACAGTGCTTGCAAATGAACAGGTAGTTGATGGAAAAGGGTGGCGATCAGGTGCAGTTGTTGAAAAACGTAAGTTGTCCCAATGGTTTTTAAAGATTACTGATTTCGCTGAAGACTTACTCAAGTGCCTGCAAAGTTTGAAAAATTGGCCAGAAAAAGTCAAAACAATGCAGGAGCGTTGGATAGGAAAATCTGAAGGAGCAACTATAGAGTTTGAAGTAGTTGGCTTAAATAAGAAATTGAAGGTTTTTACAACTTATCCTCATACTTTATTTGGGGCTTCTTTTTGTGCAGTGGCAGCAGAGCACCCTATTGTGCAGGATTTAAAAAATAAAGAAATACAGGACTTTATCGATAACATAAAAACAAATGGGGAGAATGATGAAAAAATAGGAGTTTACACCGGATTAAACGTTAAGCATCCATTTCTTGATAAGGAATTGCCGCTTTACATAGCGAATTTTGTGTTGATGGAATATGGGGAAGGCGCGATTTTTGGTTGCCCTGCACATGATCAGCGTGATTTTGAATTTGTACAGAAATATAATTTGCCGATTATTCCCGTAGTTCGTGAAGAGGGTGCACAAACTATAGAGACCTTGAAGGTCGTTGATGAGATAATGTTTAACTCTGAGTTCTTAAACGGATTAACGGTAAGTAGAGCAAAGGAAGTAATCATTAAAAAGCTCAAAGAAAAAGGGATAGGTGAGAAAACAACAAACTATCGTTTACATGATTGGGGAATTTCGAGACAACGTTATTGGGGATGCCCTATACCTATAATATATTGTAAAGATTGTGGAACTGTGCAAGTGCCAGAAAAAGACCTTCCTGTAGTTCTACCTGCAGATGTAGAATTTACAAGTGGTGGCAATCCGCTGGATAAGCACCCAACTTGGAAGTTCGTTGATTGCCCAAAATGTGGAAAGCAAGCAGAGCGTGAAACTGATACATTCGACACCTTTTTTGAGTCTTCCTGGTATTTTGCTGCATTCTGTAGTGAAGATAAATCAATAGACAAAGATACATGTAATCGTTTTATGCCTGTTGATTATTATATAGGTGGGATAGAACATGCAATTCTGCATTTGCTTTACTCACGATTTTTCTGCCGTGCTTTAACCAAATGTGGCTATTTTGCTATTAAAGAGCCTTTCTCTACTTTAATCACTCAAGGAATGGTCTGCCATGCAACTTATAAAGACGAAAATGGTAAGTGGCTATTTCCCGCAGAAGCAAAAGAGTTGATTGCACAAGGAGCTAAGGTTCAAGTGGGCAAAGTTGAAAAAATGAGCAAGTCGAAAAAGAACACAGTTGATCCAAATTTTATCATAGAAAAGTATGGTGCTGATACTGCTCGCTTGTTTGTGTTGTCCGACACTCCTCCAGGAAAAGATATGGAATGGTCCGATGATGGCGTGGAAGGTTGTTCTCGTTATGTAAATAAATTGTGGCGTATGGTCATGCAGCTGAGACCTGTAAATATACACTATGATAATGAAAGTATTACGGGTGGACTTCTAGAGTACAGAAAAAAAATTCATAAACTCTTACACGGACTTACAGATGACTTGGAAAACTGCAGATTAAACTGTGTAGTGGCAAAATTTCGTGAGATGACGAACTTAATAGCTGAAATAGATGTAAAAACTGGAAAATCTCTTATTGATGAAGGTATATGTATATTAATCAGAGTAATCGAACCATTCATACCACATCTAGCTGAAAGCCTATGGCAAGAAATAGGAGATCAACCTTGGCCAAAAGCTGATGAATCATTATTAGTTGACGATACGGTAACTATAGCAGTGCAAATCAATGGAAAATTACGCACAACAATAAAGGTAGCAATTAACTTACCTCAAGAAGAATTGAAGAAAATAGCGATAGACTCTGTGTCCAGTAAGATCGGTCAAAGCAAAGTTCGCACTGTATATGCTGTACCAAATAAGATAGTAAATATAGTTATATAAAAAATCCGAGTGTATCTGTTCAGGCAATGGCGTCAACTTAAGGGAAAATATCAGTGATAGTGTATAAAATTTCTCTCTAAAATTTTTACTATTAAATTACCCAAAAGCTGCAATAAACAGCACTTTTGTTTCTGTTTTATAGTATTTTCAAAAGCGAATGATAAAGGTATAATATATTCTATACCGAGAATATGCACAAGCTCCAAGAGGAGAAAAAATATATGCTGATGTTCCAGGAAAAAAGCGGGAAAGAGTGAGTATAATAGGTGGATGGATTGAAAAGAAGTTTATTACACCAATGACCTTCACAGGAGGGTGTAATAATGTATGGTTAGAGCGAACCACAATTGCAGCGTAATACAACCATAGTTATGGATAATGCTACATTCCATAAAACTCCCAAAACAAAGTCATTAATAGAGTCTTTTGGCTGTCATTTGCTTTATCTTCCAACATATTCACCTGATCTAAATCCGATAGAGCATTGTTGGCACACCATCAAAAGTCGCCTCAGACCTCTAATGCATCAATGTACAGACTTACACCTTTTAGTTGGTAATACCATTTTAGACGTTTATCATTCGTTTTAGAAAATACTATAACTGCTAACATTGTTTGCTTTTATGCCTTGCCTCAGGCAACATATCTTTGCTTAGAAAGAAAGCAATAGCTCTTGCATCATGCTTGTCTGTTTTGTGTATAGAGCGGCGCACAACTTCAAACTGTCCGGGAGCGACTATTACCACACGCTTAACGTAAGGTGAAACTGCATCATAAAAGAAACAGTTATTGCCTGTTGCTTCTATAGCCACTTTATCTGTTTCTTGAAGATTTTCGATAAAATTATCCAAGTCTTTTAAGCAAAACGTTTGAATATACTCTGGCTTCCCTTCTTGCAGATAACAAGCAGTAAAGCTATTAGTATAACTCCAATGTGACGCATTTTTTCCTCCAATTGCATATTTCAATATATCAGAGTACCGGTTGTTCCAAACTCCTATACGAGGTCATCACATTTTGTGAGCCTCGCCGGTGGCAGAATCTGGGTCACGAGGTCTTCTTCCTACACTCCATGTAAGAGCAGAAAGTGCCTCAAAAGAAGTACCAACCTGCCACCTATTCACTCTGAAAAGTTATTATCTTCTCTTGCTTTCAACCAAGCAATACTTATTCATATCACCTGGGTAAGGTCACAGTCATATAATAAAAGACCAAGGACGTAAGTATTTCTTTCCTTTTGCAGAAGAATATTGTCACTTATTTACTTAACAATTCAAAAAACTTGAAAGAATAAAGATAGCTATTGAAATTATCTTGATTTACATCAGTTATCCAAGTTTGACATTGAATACTTAACACTTCCTCTATTAACGCCTTTCTGTAATGTTTATCCAGATGAGACATTATATCATCAAGTAGAAGAAGTGGTGCCTTATTGTAATGAATACACCTTGCTTTTACACTGGATAAAATAATAGAAAGCAGTAATAACTTTTGTTCTCCAGTGGAGCACAGATTTATTGGTACGTTTCTTTTTTGACAAAAAACCCGAAAATTATCGTTATGCACACCAAGGGTTACTCTACCAGTCAATGAATCTTTTTCTCTGTTTTCCTTTAGACGATTCTGAAAATATTCTGCAGTATCGTCCAAAGTTAGCTGGCTGCTGAATTTCAAACTTGCCTTCGGAAAAAGCTTACTGGAATGGTTATCAATTGTATCTTGTAATATTTTTAAAACAGACGATCGCATATGTAAAATACTAACTGCATTAACGGCCATTATGTTTTCAAGACTAGAGAACCAGTTTTTGTTCAAAATGTTCTCCCTCAATAGTTTACTTCGCTCATGTTTAGCTTTTCTATATTTCATGTAGCAGCAAGTGTAATTTTCTTCAAACAGTGAAACTATACGGTCTAAAAATTTTAATCTGTCACTTGGAGAATTAAGAAGAACATAGTCCATTTGTGGAATCAGCCATATTACATTGGATATCTTATACAGAAATGAATAACTTGATTGCGTTTTTCCATCAATTTGTATTAGTTTCTTATCAAAACTCTTTGCGATACCAATTGAATTAAAATCCGTTCCATTAAAAAAATCATAGTGCACTACCCAATCTTCATTACTGAATCTATTTTGTATCTCACTGGCTTTTGCTTTTTTCATTCCATTGCTTTTAGCAAGCAACGAGATTGCTTCAAGTATATTAGTTTTACCAATACCATTTTCGCCAGTTATTACAACTGAGCTATCATCTGAATCCAGTTCAAAGTTTGAGTGGCTACGAAAATTATGTAATTTCAGCTTTTTTATGTAGCAATGGGTAGCCATTAACCTATTCTTTAGTTTACATTCTCCTTACTTCTTCCAGAACCTCATCAACATGCCCACTAACTTTTACATTTTTCCAGATCTTCACTACTTTACCTTTTTTATCTATTAAAAAAGTAGTGCGCTCTATTCCCATATACTTTTTGCCAAACATACTTTTCTCTACCCAAACACCATATTTTTCCAACATTTCAGCATTCTCATCAGAAACTAAGGAAAATGGCAGAGAATATTTTGCTTTGAAGTTAGCGTGGCGCTTAACACTATCTTTTGATACACCAATTATCACTGTGTCAAGGGAAGAAAAATCATCTATTTTATCTCTAAAGCCTTTTGCCTCCATCCTACAACCCGGAGTATCGTCTTTAGGATAAAAATAAAGAACTACATTTTTTTTATCAAAAAATTCACTCAATGATAAATTTTCACCAGAATCTGTTGGTAAGCTAAAATCAGGTGCATTATTTCCTACTGCTAATTCCATACCTTGCTCCATTAATAACACTTTTATGGTATTATAGTAATATGGTGCATTATTTCCTACTGCTAATTCCATACCT
This sequence comes from Wolbachia endosymbiont (group A) of Pipizella viduata, assembly GCF_964028555.1. NCBI lineage: Bacteria > Pseudomonadati > Pseudomonadota > Alphaproteobacteria > Rickettsiales > Anaplasmataceae > Wolbachia > Wolbachia endosymbiont (group A) of Pipizella viduata. The sequence continues at coordinate 1,019,374 of NZ_OZ034787.1, forward strand.
CGCTCCATTAATACCACTTCTGTGGTATTATAGTAGTATGGTACATTATTTCCTACTGTTAATTCCATACTTTGCTCCATTGATAACACTTTTATCTATAGTAGTATATTGTAGTCAGAGTATCAAATTTTATATATAGCTAACAGATAAGATTCTTGATGGGGGCTTATTGATAAGTTTCTGCCTTGTATCTTGTAAAAAGCATCTAATGCTTTAAGCTTAAGCATTGTAAGTCATGCTCATTAGTTTCCTCATCTCTTATAGTATGGCTAGATATATAATTGGATTTCTTAGGAAACAAAATACAATTTGAAATCGCAATAAAGAAGACCTTCTTTAAATTAGTGTATCTGCCAGACTGTCTTGAGTAAACTTTACCAGCATATGCTTGTGCGCGTTTTTCAAAGCCCTTGTCGCGAGCGAGCTGGATTTCGACCACAAATACAGCCTTGTAGAGAGGAGTATCATCACCATTGGTCTTAGCATTAATATCAGCCCCTTTTTCTACAAAATATTTCACTGCATTTAAATTACCTTGCTTGGCAGCTAAGTGTAAAGATGTGTTGCTATATTCCTCTATAACTTGCTCTTCACCTGGCTCAGGAGACAGAATTTGTTTGAGACCATCTAGAAAATCTAGAAAATCTTCTATATCTTCTATATCACCTAAAAGCTCCCTGGCTGTTTCTAGAGTTTTCTCCTGTCCACGTTTTGTACCTAAGTACCGATTGACTACCTGTAAACCACGCTTCCAACCCAGTTTATCTACCAGCCGATATGCACGATACATAAAGATTACTGAGTAATATATACCTCTTCCTATATCTCGCTTTGAACGACGAAGTTCACCCGTATTATCTTCGCTTAAACTTATAATATCATTTATTAATCTGCTTATTTCTTCATGACTAATTTTATCATTAAGATTTCTTTGCTTTAAAACACCAGACTGTAATAGCTGAAGAATAATGTCTTTTTTAGTAGTACTACTTGATTGTTGTTGATTAATATGCATTCCACCCCCTTAAGTATAACTAAAAATTACCCTCACCGTAAAACCAAATGGTTGTAAACAATTTATGTAAATATCAAATATAGCTTACTTGTAACACAGGTATTTTTAGTGTCAATAGTCTTTTTAATAAATTTTATGCAGATTAGAATTTGAATAGAAAAAAAGTAAGTATAAACCCACAACTGGAGAAGAAATCAGCTTGAAGGCTTATAATCTATTGCCACTGTCTTTGCAATTTTATCATGAAAAAACTGCTTTCGTTTGTCAAATATTGCAGATGTAAAAATTAGTATTATAGCTATAAAGGTTAAGCTTGATAAAGGGTCAAACCACCACTCAGAAGTATACTTATCAAGAGCATCAAAAAATATATTCATAATTAATATAGAAATCAATATGAAGTTAATAACTTCAAACAAAACACACCTAATTATTGTTTGTATTAGAGTAGGATTTTTAAGTGTATTTATATCTTTAATGCAAATATAGCATAACAATTGCCCTAAAGTGCCACTAAGTCTTCTTGTTATAAATGTTCCTAACACTATTGGTAGGAAAAAAAATAAATAAAAGTATATGATTAATATTTGAGATTTATCAGGGTGGAAAGTTGTTTTTACAAGAGAAACACAAAACAAAGAGGCTCCAATAATAATAGAACGATCAATAATATATGCTATAACACGCCTAGTTATTCCCACATAGTTTAAATCTAAGTGATGTTTTTCAGGTTTGTAATCAATTACCACTGTTTTTACAATTTTATCATAAAAAGTCTGTTTATGTCGATCAAGTATTGCAAATATTAAAACTAAAATTGGTAAAATATAGAACCAGTCAGAAATATAGCTAGGTAACAACACAAGCTCTTTAAGAGTACTCCTTATCGCTGCTTGCATTAAAGTAACGTTTTTAAGTGTATTTGCATCTTTTATGTATATGCCAAATAGCAGTTTTCCAGGAGTCCAGCCAAACTTTGTTATCGTTAATGTTTCTAGTGCTATAAACGGTAATGTTCCTAATATTTCCCATTGAACTGACATAGAAGTTGTATCGTTATCAGAAAAGATATAATTAAAAAGTTCAGTAAAGAGTTCATCTGATGATATGAATAAAATGAATAAGCAAAGGACTAGAAATATTATTTGATCAACTACATATGCTGCAACACGTTTAGTAATTCCTGCATAGTTATCCATTCTTGTACCTAACACGATTGCCTAACATACCAGACTAGCAGTTAAATAATAGTAAAATTGTTTGGATTAACCTGCTCCTTTCCTTGTCTTCTCTTGCTTACAACCGAGCAACCTGGGTAAGTTGATCTATTTCATTTATTGGCACAAGTTTAACTTTTGCGTGTCTGCTGACCTGTATAACCCCTTAGCTGTTTGAGAGAGTTCACAGAAATATCGTATATTTTTAAAGAAATCACTCTGAAGCGTGCTTAATTTCAATAGCATCCACCCCATTCTGCTAGTACTCATGTCCTACGATGCCCTACTTGCCTTGAGTGCGTGCTTTTAACCCGAATTCTAGATTAGAAACAGTTTTTAGTTTGAAATCAAATCCTCATATTGCTTGCTAAGCTTGTATTTTCTTCCTCTGTTGGAAAAGTCTACAACCTCAATAAATCCCATTTCTACCCACTTTTTACAAAGCTGAGCACTGGTGCGAGGCTTAAAATTAAATAATTTGCCTACTTGACTAGCTGTAATCATGGAAAATTCTCCAAAGAGCTCAAGAGCCCTACGCTGTTTAGGATCAAGTTTACGTATAAGATCAGTCTGGTCAGTTCTGTGCCCTTCCTCGTTTATACGCTGTAAAACATTCTCAAATGCAATTGCCACACCTTCCACGAAATAATCTATCCACTTGGTAATATCTGCTTCAGCTCTTCCCATGTAATAGTTGTGCGATGGACCTATACTGATTGCTTCATAATACGCTCCTAGATTCTTGGCATAATATTCTTCCAATGAATAAAGTCCTTTTAGGTCATATCCACCAAGGTGTAAAATTAATGTAGTCAACAATCTTGCAGTACGACCATTACCGTCATAGTAAGGGTGAATTGTTACAAATTGATAATGCGCAATACCTGCAATAATTGGGCAAGGCACTTGCTCACTGTCACGAATCCAATCAATCATACTGCTCATGAGCTTTGGTACATCCTTTGCTTCAGGTGGCATATAAATTATTGCACGTGTACGGCTATCACGAATAACGTTTTGACCATCACGATAAGGTGTTGGTTTTATTTTAGATTTTCCACTTGCTATTACTAGAGCATGTAGTGTTTGAACAGCTTTCTCAGTAATGGGTATTCTCCTTGCTGCCCATTGTTCAATTCGAGTTAAGGCTGCATAATATCCTTTAACCTCATTTTCATCTCTCTTATACCTTGGGAAGTGACCTTTATGCTTTAAAATCTCTTCAATCTGTTTAGGTTCAAGTCGATTTCCTTCAATCATAGTAGAGTAGTGTGTTGTATAGAGCCTTGCAGTTTCACGAAGAGATGAAAGCATTGATACAGTGAGTGGTAAATGTAACACTTTTTCCTTTGCTGCTTCAATCCTCATAAGACAACCAGCGATTTTGGAGGTAATTGTATAATTTGGTGTAAATTTTATCGGCATAATATCTGCATTACATTACTTCTATATTATGCTGATAAAATGCAGATAATGCAACATTTGCAAATCTAAATACTGTAGATTACTTTCTGGATAGTTGATCTATTTCATTTATTGGCATAAGTTTAACTTTTGCGTGTCTGCTGACCTGTATAGATTAAATACCCCTTAGCTGTTTGAGAGAGTTCACAGAAATACTGTACATTTTTAATAAAATCACTCCGAAACGTGCTTAATTTCAATAGCATCCACCCCATTCTGCTAATAAATTTGAGCACTTTTCTTCAAAAGGGAAGGAAGAAAGTTTAAGCTAATCAAGTAAGGTTTCTGTTATTCCAGTGTGTAACATTGGAATAACAAGATTTGACATTAACCGTTGATAATCGGAATATTAGTAGAGTAGAATTACTCAAAAAAGCATGCATAAATATGACGTAGTAGTAGTAGGTGGTGGTCATGCAGGGTGCGAAGCTGCTGCTGCGGCAGCTCGCCTTGGTGCAAACACGCTGCTTATAACTCATAAAATTTCAACTATAGGAGAAATGTCCTGCAATCCAGCAATTGGAGGAGTTGCAAAGGGTGTTGTAGTTAGGGAAGTTGACGCTCTTGATGGAATAATGGGAAGAGCAATCGATCAAGCAAGCATACACTCAGTCATTTTAAATAGCAGCAGAGGTGCAGCAGTATGGGGACCACGTGCACAGGCAGACCGAAAATTATATAAGCAGGCAATACAGGAAATTATTCTAAATTATAACAATTTGACGGTAAAAGAAGAGTCAGTTGACAATTTTCTTATAGAAAGTAATGGCAATGGAGAACCGTGCATTAAAGCTGTAATGATAAGCTCAGGTGAACGTATATCAACAAGTAAAGTCGTTCTAACTACAGGGACTTTTCTGCGGGGTGTGATTCATATAGGAGAGCAAACAACTCCTTCAGGAAGAATGGGAGATAAGTCTGCAGTAGAACTTGCAAATACGTTGAAGAAGTATGATTTTAGATTAGGTAGACTGCGTACCGGAACTCCACCAAGGCTTGATCGTAATACTATAAACTGGTCAATATTGCAAGAACAAGTGGGTGATAACCCACCTGTGCCGTTTTCTTATCTCACAGAAAAAATTAACCAACCTCAGGTATCATGCTTTATTACCCATACTAATGAAAATACGCATAAAATAATTAGAGAAAATCTTCATAGGTCAGCTTCTTCGTATTTGGATGACATTGTTGCACCAAGATACTGCCCATCCATTGAAGTTAAAGTTAATAAATTTGCAGAAAAAAGTAGTCACCAAATATTTTTAGAACCAGAAGGGCTGGATGATGATACTGTATACCCAAACGGAATTTCAAATTCATTGCCTGTTGAAGTGCAAAATGAAATGATAAAGAGTATCAAAGGACTTGAAAACGCAGAAATATTGAGGTCTGGATATGCAGTTGAGTATGACTATATTGATCCACGAGAACTAAGCCATACTCTTGAAACTAAGAAAATTAAAGGTCTATATTTTGCTGGCCAAATTAATGGCACCACTGGATATGAAGAAGCAGCAGGGCAAGGAATTATCGCCGGAATTAATGCAGCACTCTCTGCATCTGAAAAAAAAGAAAGCTTTGTTCTTCACCGCACAGATTCATATATCGGTGTAATGATAGATGATTTGGTCACCAAAGGGGTGATCGAGCCTTATAGATTATTTACCTCACGTGCAGAATATAGGCTAGCTATCAGGTCAGACAATGCGGATAGAAGATTAACACAAAAAGGTTATGATATTTCCCTTGTTTCGCATGAGAGATACTCTGTTTTACAGAATAAACTTAAATCCATTAAGCAGCTTGAAGAGAAGTTAGGGAGTCTGACGATTACTCCTGAGCAGCTTAGGTCTTATGGTATTAAAATATCTTATGATGGGATAAGAAAAACGGCACTAGATTTACTCAGCTATCCAAACATCGACTGGAATAAATTACAAGAAATATGGCCGGAGTTAAGCAGCATCACGCGCTGCACAACGGATACTGGATCCTCTTCCGTCATCTCAGGACACTCTCATATCATCCGAGTAGCTGACACTAGGATCCAGGAAAAAAGCAGCGTTACGCGCTGGAATGACGCCGCAATGGGTAGCATAACTAAGAATGAAATATGCGAAGCAGTTGAAATTGAAGCAAAATACAAACCTTATCTAATAAGACAAGAAGCAGATATGAAGTTTTTACGAGAGGAAATTAACACTCAAATTCCAATTGATTTTAACTATTCACAAGTTAAAGGCCTGTCAAGTGAAGTAATAGAAAAGTTGCAGACGATAAAACCAGCGACGATTGGCATTGCAAAGCAAATACAAGGCATCACTCCCGCAGCGATAGTGAGCATATTAGTGTACCTTAGGAATAAGAAAACGAAAGTAGCTGCTAGTTTTGCGTGAGGTATATGTCAAAAATCGAAGAATTTCGTTCTTTTATGTGTGAAACAAATGTTGACGCATTTATGTTGCATACTAAAGATGAATATTTAAATGATTATTCAGAGGAGCTAACAAAGCTGTGTGGCTTTACAGGAACAAATGGGCTACTTATCGTTACAAAAGACAACAAGTGCCCATTTTTTACGGATGGACGCTATATCACACAAGCTCGCAATCAGCTCGATCGGGGCAATTTTCAAGTATATAATATACAAGAAGAGGATCCACGCGAATGGGTAAAAGCAAACTTAACATTGACCACCTCACTAGGTTACTATTTGCAATATTTTACCATAGAAGATATAAGAAAGTATGAGAATATCTGTAAATTAATACCCTGTTTAGCTGGAAAAAAAAGTGACTATCGAAAACAAGCAGTGGTTTTACATTCTATTAAATATGCTGGTGAAAGTAGCAAGAATAAATGTGAAAAAGTCGCTAAAAGCATAGATAAAGAAGCTGAAGCAGTGCTTTTAACTGATCCAAATTCAATTTCATGGCTATTAAATTTAAGAAATGAAAATGCCAAATATACTCCATGTATATTTGGCCGTGCTATATTGTATAAAAGCGGTAATGTTGATTTGTTTATTCAAGATAAAGAACATTCAACTATAGAAGCAAATTTAGGCAATCATATAAATATTTTTGATATTAGTGAGCTAGAAAATTCGCTGCACAAGATAAATTCAATAGTCATAGATCCAAACACAACTCCAATGAGTATCATGGCTGTAATAAAAGATAAACAGGTAGCTGAAAGAGAAGATCCTTGTCTAATTTATAAAGCAGTAAAAAACCAAACTGAAATAGCTGGGGCTATAAATGCGCATATCAGAGATGGAGTGGCAGTTACAAACTTTCTACATTGGCTTGAAAGTAATGTTGGTACAGAACTTGAAGCTGAAGAAAAGATTTTAGAATACAGAAAAGAACAGAATTTGTTTAAGCAACCAAGTTTTCCAACAATTTCCGCATTTAATGAAAATGGTGCAATAATTCACTATCGTGCAAGCAGTAAGACGAATAAGGTAATTCAGAAAAGTGGACTATATTTGATTGACTCTGGTGGCCAATACCTTAATGGCACAACTGATGTGACAAGAACTGTAGTCGTTGGTAATCCGACTAGTGAGCAAATAACCCACTATACAATAGTATTGAAAGCTCACATTGCTGTAGCAAGTGTCATCTTTCCTTCTGGCACTACTGGTGGAGAATTGGATATATTGGCACGTACGCATTTATGGAAATTTGGAATGGACTATATGCATGGTACAGGGCATGGAGTAGGAAGTTACCTATCAGTACATGAAGGACCACAAGCAATATCAAAGGGCAATAAAGTGAAACTCACGCCAGGAATGATACTTTCCAACGAACCTGGTTATTACATTCCGGGAGAGTATGGAATAAGAATTGAAAATCTGATGTATGTCGACAGACAAGAAAATAGCTTTTTACATTTCAAACAACTGACCTTCATTCCATATGATAGAAGGCTAATAGATGTGCAAATGCTTACTAAAGATGAAATTGAATGGATAAATAGCTATCATCAATTTGTCTATGAAAACTTAGAAAATAGCGTAAAAGATAAGGAATGGTTAAAGAAGGTATGTGACCATTTGTAAGCAAAGGAGCATTTTTTATTGTTTAAAAAGTATTAATGCAATTGTGATAGGTATTTTGTATTGTTTTTAATTTAAAAACGATATATAATAAAGAGTACGTATTTTTAGGTAGACATATTATGATAGACAAAGGACAAGAAGATGAATTTATGAAGCAGTATATGGATACTTGCAAAGAGCAAATAGAAAAATTAGCCAAGGATCCTGAATTGCTTAATCAGACTTTAAAACCATTTATGCAAATGTCCCAGCAGCTTATGGCTGGCGGTATGTTAGAAGGGGCTATGCCTGGCATGGTACCTGATTTGGGTAGTATGGATGTTAACAAGATGATTGCTCAGATGAAGGAAATGATTGACTACATAAGAGGTAACTATAAGGAACTAATGAAAGAGCATAGCTCGCAGATTCAAGAGCTTGATGAATCCAGTAAAAAGCTAAGAGGCTCAGTTAAAAAATTGATAGAAAAGATCGAAAGTAAATAAACAATATCTAACGCAAGTCTCTTCTGTCATTCTATGCACAGCTGCATAAGTGTCTAGTGGCCTTACCCAGAAAAAGTAGAGAGAAAGTTAAGACGTTTTTTCAAAATATGGCAAATAGAAGCAGCAGGATTCAAATTAGAAGCTGTTAAGCTGGTTAAAGAAACAGAAGTAAAAAAATAGCAAAAGATCTAGGCATAGATGGCAGTATGTTAAGTAAATGGGTAAGAAAATATGATGGAAAAATGTCAGAAGCATACGCATTTCCAGACAAAGGCTCCTTATGACAAAGAAAGATTTGATCTAAAAAAAGAACTAGCAAGAGTAACAAGAGAAAGAGACATTTAAAAAAAAGCCCTGACCAAACAAAAAGAGTAAAGTATTCTTTTATATAGAAATTGCTATAAAATACAGGAACTATGTAGGGTTTTAGACATATCTGCTGGTGGTTATTATAAATGGGTTGCTAAGGGAAAAAGCAGTAAGGAATTAGCAAAAGATGGGCTTCTAGAAGATATTCAAAAAAAGCATCCAAATGCAGATCCCTAAAATTCACGCTGAATTAAAAGCTTTAGGCAAAAATTAAAACAGTACAAAGTGTTATGCAGAAAAATGGTATTCGGGCTATATTGAGAAGAAAATTTAAAACTAAGAAGCAACAAAAGGACAATAGAGTCGTAGCTCTCAATATATTAGACCAAAACTTTATTGTCGATCAACCAAATAAAATATGGGATTACTTATATAAAAACCAAAGAAGGATGGCTATATTTGGCAGGATCTATATTCACGCATGGTAGTTAATGAGCAGTTCAATAAATAAACAATTGGTTATTGACTCTTTATTGATGGCCGTTAATAAGCGCAAACCCGATAAAAATCTGCTGTTACATAGCGATCAAGGGTCACAGTATACCTCTCAAAATTACCAATTTCTATTGAATACAAAAAACATCATTTCCAGCATGAGCCATAAGGGATGTTGTTACGATAACTCTGTTGCAGAAAAGTTCACTCAAAAGGGAGCTGCTTATTGATACTTCTCGCTCAACAAACCAGAACTGCCATATTTGAATACATAGAAATCTTTTATAACAAACAACGTAGGCATTCTACTATTAATTATTGCATTCCTGCACAATTTGATGCATCATTCTCATGACAAAAACGTCTTAACTTTCTCTCTACTTTTTCTGGGTAAGGTCAGTCTGAAAGAACGAGAAAATTAATAGAAAGTGTTGGATGTAAAGTTTTATTTTTGCCGCCATACTCGCCTGATTTAAATCCAATTGAGAAGTTCTGGTTTGCCATCAAGCATGCCATAAAAAAAAGCGCTGCCAAGCTTTTGGCCCGATATCAATTCGGCTATTGATTTTGTTTTTCAGCACTCGGGGAAACCTTACTTAGGTTAGCTATATACAGCATATTTATAAGTATAATAAGATTATATTAAAATTTACTTACTTATTGATATGCTTAATTAGGTATAGACAAAATGTCATATGAGATGGCTTTGTTAGCTGCTTTAGGTGGTGATAAATGGATAGTCAAGCAAAATTACATTTGTAACTTTACTTGACTTGTCCGTTTTTTTATATCTTTATTACAATCATAACCTCTAGCCCTAAATTACACCTCTTGCTGTATTAGATGGACGTAGAACAGGACCCAATTTTGCGTTTAGTTGTTCTGGAAGACTTTCTAAAAGATCCATAACTAGTTTTGGCTGCTCAGGCTCAGCAGAATCAAGATTACTGCTTGGTTGTGAATCTTTCGGTTGCACGGTAGAGCAAGCTTCTTCGTATGATGGTGGTTGTTGTACTTCTGAAAGATTTGGGTACAATCTTGGCTGCTTAGGTCCATCGTATGGTGGTGCCGAAGGTTTTTTACCATAATCGCCTACTTCTGTTTCTTCTTGTTCTAATTTCTTCACATCTTCAGTATTAGTTGCTTTATCTACATATTTTGGTCCTTCTATAAAGTCTTGCATTTCTTTTGCAAAACTATGCTCTAGATAACAACTTGCTAAGTAAGCTACACCTGCTATTATAAGCGTTAATGCCATAACAATGAAAGGTGAAACTTCTATATACCTAAAAACCGTTACTTCATGCATACTCATATGAGTGGGTGGGTTAATGGCTATTATTATTGGGAGAAAGAAGAATACAGAAGTAAGCATTAATATTATAGCAGTGATACCTAAACATCCTAAAGCTACTTCTTTTAATAATCCTCCGTTTTTCTTTTTATTATTAAGGCTTTGATATATTTCATGAATGTTAGTGTTGTTAGTATAGTCTTCTAGTTCTTTTGAAATCTCAGCCTTTAATTCTTTAACCTCATTTTCTAGTATAGAATAGTATTTTTGCTTCAATTGATCACTCAATACTGATTTACCGCCACTAAGAACATTTAAAATGTCTTGTTTGCATACCTCAATTTTTTTAGAAATTTTAGAATTGCTTTGTAGCTCCGCTTCTTGTATATCTTGATCCATTTTGGCCTGTAATTTTTTACTGATCTCATCAAAATCTTTAGATAAATTCCTGTGAACAAGGTATTTTAATATAATAGGTAAAGCTAGTGCATTTCCTCTATAAAGTGAAGATAAAAGCTGCAAAGCGAAAGAATTAGGTATTGCTTCTCTTGGTAGAGTTAAAGTTTCATTGTATCCATGTTCGATAACTAACTTTACTGAAGGTTCTTTGAACCTTTTTCTATCATCTATATGAAATACCCCTTTAGCAAAGAAGTTTTCTAATTCCTCAAAAGGACAACAGTTTTTCTCTAATTTTACTTTTATAATACTGCTTAACATTGCAACCTCACTAATTATTTTATGCACACAGTTTAACACTATTTTAATTACTTCTCAAAAGAGTGTAATTATTAACTATAATATTTAATTAATAAGGCTTTGTTTTTTTAATAAGAAGCAATCTAAGATAGACGGCTGCTATAGCTAAAGTGGCTTAGGTTTACCAACGATTTGAAAAACCGTCATTCCGCTACTAGTTAGCGCCGCGGCGGTATGACGTAGGAAAACCTTTCTTGGGTTAGGTGTGCCATAGAGACACAAAGAATGTTCAAGTAAGAGCAAACTAAGTGCAAAAGCTACGCAATAGATGAGGGTGGGCCCCTCGGAGCCGGTTTACAAGAGCAGGCTTCAAACAACTATAAGCTGCTTTGGCAAGGTAGTGAGCGTTATGGAAAAGGCATAATTATATGTCATGTAAGGAATGGAGAGATGAACGAAAGTGAACCACTGATGAAGTGTCGAAACCTTTTAAATGACGTCAAAACCAGGGGTCTAACCTAACCTGGGATAAATCTATCGGGAGCTTGTTTACCGGATAGGTGGCGTCCGGCATAGAGGTGGCGTGAATCTATTTTGGGCTATTGCGTGGAACTGCGGGAACCTGTCGTTTCGATGATAAGGGAGAAATCCAAGGAGCTAAACTCCAAGGGTGAGAGTACCGATGCGAAAAACAGGGGCGCGTAGTAGTGAAGAAGTTTCTGTAATGGAAATGGAGCGAAGGGATTTAGTTTTAATTGTTTTGTCAACCAGAAATAGGATGAGCAATTGATTAAAACAGAGTCCTTGATTATGCTATAATTAGTAGCAAGGGCCGAATAATGGGAGCTGTGTGAGTCGAGAGGTTCATGCACAGTTCTGTGAGAGACTGGCGGGGAAGGTCCGCTCGTCTACTCTCCCTATATTTCAGAGTGCTCCTGTTATGAGCTGATGTCCAACTGTCATTTTACAGCTTAGCTTGCTTAGGTAATGCAGAAATAAGAGGTGCCCAATATAAACCAGCCTAAATCAACTTTAATGTCTGGATATCGTACTATTTTACATAACATGCCATTATGAATATATATTTTTATGATTGCGTTATCATTTATTTAACAAAGTATTAGTATAATCTATCTACTGGATTAAATGGAGAAAGCTGAATGAGTAAATTACCGAACAATGCAAAAATAGGTAAATCCCAGGTTACTCAGTGGGAGGTAATAAAAAATTGTGAATATGCTGATAATTGCTTATCAAAAATAGTAACTTTATACGTTATTAGAATAACTCAGCTATCAGATTTTTATACAAATGACGAAACTGAAATTAACACTGTTTTAGCAAGAATAAGCGTGACAAGTGAAAATGTATTTTTAAACAAGGCTACTACTATTGAAGTTATGGAAGGTATTTTTCCGTATAAATTCAACAGCAAGAAGAGAAATAACATACTAAGGTTAGAAGATTTACATAATTATTTATGTTCTATTGTTAACAATAGCCTTCCAAAAGAGATGCTTGAAAGTCTTGTAAGGGAATATAAGGATGCTGTTAACTTATTTAAAGCAATTACTTAACTGAACGTAGTATTTTTAAGATTTTATTTTCTATTTCAGAAATGCCGCTTTCAAGATCTTTATCTATCAGATACATGGTAGAGAAATATGTTTTCTGCTTACTTTCAACATTGATAGTTAAAGTTCCAGGAGTGATTGTAACCGAATTGGCAAATAACGCAATGCTTTCATCATTATGCCCTTTGCATTTTCTTAGGATAATGATTGGCTCAAGCTTAGATTTGAGTCGTAGCACCTTTTTTGTTACATAAACACTTGATAAAATGATTTGGTACATTAACCATGGTATATAACTTACTAACTTATAAAACGACAGTCTACTCGTACCATTTAAAATCTTGCTAAGAGCTCTTTCAGCGTTTATCAACCTTCTAAAGATAAATAATGTGAATGTAGAGGAAAACACTCCACAAAAAATAAAAAATGGCTCAAAATAACCAGACAATACAGTCCATAGAGAAAATAAAATTACAAATGATAGAGAAAAAAACTTGATTTTTTGCCTAAGGTTCATGGTTTGCAGTATAACTTAAATGATTTTTTAAGGAAAGATATATTATGAATTAAGTCAAAAACTCTGTAATATATTGAAGCTTAAAGATATCTTTAGATATGGAAGTTATTGCAGAAAATAGGAAAGCAAGGTTTGAATATTTCATCTTAGAAGAATTTGAAGCGGGTATGGTCTTATTAAGCAGTGAAGTTAAATCGCTAAGAGAAAGAAAAGTAAATATTTCCGACACCTACGTTATCGAAAAGAATAGCGAAATATGGCTGCACAATATGCATATTGCAGAATATAAAGCTGCAAACCGAAAAAATCATAAACCAAAAAGGGAACGTAAACTGCTTTTACATAAAAAAGAGATAAACAAACTAATTGGTCAAATCAAAACCGCTGGGATAACTGTTGTGACGCTTTCGATCTATTTTAATGATAAAGGATTTGCAAAAACTAAAATTGCCATTGTAAAAGGAAAAAAACTCTACGATAAGAGAGCAACCATAAAACAGAGAGAGTGGGATCGTGAAAAAAGTAGATTGTCTAAGAATAATTTATAGCAAAATATGTCTTTAAATCCAGTAATTTTCAGCATCGGTCCTGTTTCTATATATTGGTATTCCTTAGCTTACGTTTTGGGTATAGTGTCTGCATATTGGTATTTACACAAGCTAGACGACCAAAAAATATTTACTAAGAATTTTTACGATTCGTTATTAACAGCCACTATTATAGGCATTATCCTTGGAGGTAGACTTGGCTACGTATTGATATATGATCCAGTTCTTTATATAAGCAACCCTATCGAGATATTGAAGACCTGGGAAGGAGGAATGTCATTTCATGGTGGTGCTATAGGAGTTTTGCTTGCAGTAATAATTTCGTGTAAAAGACATAACATTCCTATATTTTATGCACTGGACCTAGTTTCTTGCGGAGTTTCCATAGGTTTATTTTTAGGTCGCATAGGCAATTTTATAAACGGAGAGTTATTTGGCAGAGTTACAACTATGCCATGGGGTATGGTATTTCCAGAAAGTGGTGATAATTTGCTGCGTCATCCAAGCCAGCTTTATGAGGCACTTTTTGAAGGACTGCTACTTTTTGCAGTTGCAAATTCACTGTTTTTCTTGACTAGAATAAGACTGTATCACGGTGCGTTAACTGGTATTGCAGTTATGTGGTATGGAATAGCACGTTTTTTCGTTGAGTTTTTTCGCGAACCAGACTATCAAATTGGCTATTTGTGGCTTGATTTAACTATGGGGCAGTTGCTTTCTATACCTATGGTTTTGCTAGGAATGCTTGTATATCTAGGCGCATTAAATTTAAAATTTAATACGAAATCTGTTACATAGAGGAAAGGTGAGTTTAATAGAAAAATGTAGCCAGAAACCCTACATCATGCACAATTGTACGAATTTTCTGCGTTGCAGTAGAATGAATGTGAGATCCGGTGTCATTCCAGCGTGTGACGCTAGGCCATAAAACTTGCTTGACAAACTCCGCCAGCCCCCTTATTATGACAATAAGGGTATTTATGACTCAAAACTTGTTTTTGACCTGCAGGCTCAATGACAAAATTCAGTAAAAAACTCAGGGTATTTATTGGCGGATTACATAAAATTATAGCGGCTGCATGTCTTTTTTATTTTTTCTACATTCAGCCAAATCGCGCTTATTTTAAGCGTTAGCACATTATTACAGCGCCACTTACAGTAATATAGAGTCAAAACTCGCACCACGGGGCTTCTTTTGCCTTTTTTTTATTTGGTAAATTTCTTAAATATCTTCTTAAATTTTATAGCTAATCAGTACTGGGATGACAAGAAAGGAGCACTGCTATTATAGAGTGAAATGAGATCCCAGTGTCAGCTACTCGGATGACATTATAGGAGCACTGGGATGACATTATAGGGGCGCTGGAATGACACCCTGACAATCGTCATCCCGCTACTTGTTAGCGGGATCTCTTGTTAGCGGATGAGATACCGCGGCGGTATGACAATTAAGCAATTCGTCATCCCGCTACTTATTAGCGGGATCTATGCCAAGAGATACCGTGAATAAATCACGGTATGACGTCTCGCTTGCAACCTATAGCCTTGTCATTCCAGTGCTCCTATAATGTCACCCCAGCGTCACGCGCTGGTTTCAACATTATATCATGGACAAAATAAACTTTCTAAAATTCATTGAACTGTGCTTTCAAACGGTGGTACCGGGGTGTGAGTATAATGATTATCAGTATATAAAAGTCATAGCAGACAGACTTGAAGCGGCAAACGTTGGCAAAATGTGTCAAGGAAGTTTTTCGTTTCTATGAGCTACTTGGCTCTCTGTTATAATGTTCGTTTGCTTGACCTAAGATCCAGGAGTATTTAAACTGAACCCTATACAGTGCTAAAAATGATAGGAAATCTAAGCGGAATAGTTGATGAAGTGCGCAGTGATCACATAATCCTGAATGTGAATGATGTTGGCTATATGGTGTATCTCTCAGCCAAAACTTTAAATGCATGTTCCATCGGAAGTAGAGTTAAATTACTTATCGAAACCTATGCAAATAACAGAGAAAATGTCGCTCAGCTATATGGTTTTATAAGCAAAGAAGAACAGCAGTGCTTGAGGTTGCTTGTTAAAGTAAGTGGTGTTAGCTATAAAACTGCAATGTCAATTTTGAGTAAATTAACTCCAGAACAGCTGTTTTTGGCAATTATGAATGAAGATAAAGTAGCACTCAAGATGAGTGGACTTGGCATGAAACTCATAAATCGAATCATCACTGAATTAAGTGGCAAAGTGAGTAAATTAGAAATAAATAACAATAATTTTCATCCAATCAATGAAGATGCCCTTTCAGCATTGATCAATCTTGGGTATGAAAAAATGAAAGCTTATGATACGATAAAAAAAATACAAGACGAATCGTCAAATCTGGACACCAAGGATATTATTCGCATGGCGCTTAAGGAGCTCTCAACATTATGAAATCAATATCGTGCGATAAAGAATATACTGAAGATGCGCGCAATATCAACATCAGGCCTGAGCAACTTGATGATTTTGTCGGGCAAAAAGACTTAATACAAAATTTAAAAGTGTTTATAAATGCTGCACAGACAAGAACTGAAGCCTTAGATCACGTTTTATTGTATGGTCCCCCAGGACTTGGCAAAACAACTTTAGCACAAATTGTTTCTAAAGAATTAAGGGTCAGCTTCCGCGCAACTTCTGGTCCTTTACTTAGTAAAGCTGGGGACTTGGCTGCAGTGCTTACCACTTTAAATGCAAAAGATGTTCTATTTATCGACGAAATCCATAGATTAAATCGCAGCATCGAAGAAGTTTTATATACTGCTATGGAAGATTTTTGCTTGGACATATTAGTAGGTGAAGGTCCATCTACTCGCACTTTAAGGATAGATCTACCACCATTTACGTTAATCGGAGCAACTACACGGCTTGGATTACTTTCTGCGCCACTCAGAGATCGTTTTGGCATTCCCTTGCATCTTGAGTTTTATTCTTTTGAAGAACTGGTTAATATTATAAAAAGAGGCGCAAGAGTTCTTTCTACTGAAATTGAAGAAAATGCAGCACGGGAAATTGCCTGCCGTGCACGTGGCACTCCAAGAATTGCTTTGAGGTTACTCAGAAGAATAAGGGATTTTGTTGAAGTGAAAGATGATAAAAAAATCACTTATGAAGTCGCTGATTCTGTATTGCTAAAATTGGGTGTAGACAAAATGGGACTCAATAAACTTGATATGCATTATCTAAGATTTTTATTCAACACCTCAGGACCTGTTGGAATTGACACCATATCTATTGCGCTATCCGAGGATGTTGGCAATATTGAAGAAACAGTAGAACCTTATTTAATCAAAATTAGTTTTGTAAAGCGCACACCAAGGGGGCGCGTTCTAACTGATCAAGCAAAGGAGTATTTGAGCTTTCAACATTAAACATCATAATTTATATTGACTAATCGGCATGGTATCTATATGCTAACATCTATATATCAAGAATAATGGAGGGTATATGTTAGGTAAGGTTAAAGAATTCCTAAAAACTATTCTATTTTTCCACAATGAGGATAAAGTTAAAAATCCTCATGTGCCTATGGTGGAGGAACTTCCTTCTGATGATACAACTTTAAAACCGGATAAGAAAAAGCCAGAAGAGCATCTTACCCTTCTAAGTAATAAAGCAAAGGAGAGCGGTAATTCTGATAAAACAAAAGGACTTCCTAGCGATTTGAGCACTCAGGATATACCTAAATCAACACCAGACAAGAATAAGCGTAAATATGTCGAGTTAGAAAGCGATGAAGAATGGAATAAGTTCTTTGCATTACAGAACAACCCTTCTACCAATACCACAAACCAAAAACCTTTTTCTCCAAAGAAAGGAGAATCTCAGTATCACGGCAAAGAGATTGTAGGCAAAATTGCTGACCAAATTAAATCAGAGATATCTGAAGGTATGAAAAATAATACCATAGGGTCCATAATGATAAAAGAAGGCAAAAGGGAAGGGAATGTTGTTTACCCTTCCGTGAGAGTTGTGTTGAATGTTAGTAAAGAAGGAGTAGATATAGCTAAACTTCTGAGTGGTAATATATGTAAAAAGTACAATGTAAAAACAATTACATTTTGTCATTATTAATGATAAAGGGGAAAGAGTTTATGAAATAATTAGTGGATTATATGAAATGACTTTAAAGTGGTATGTTGATGGAAAAGAATGTAAAATTAAAATTAATATTGATGATAAGAATGGTGTAAAGCTCCTTGAAAGCAACGGTGTTACTGAAGAACAGTTACGTGCAAACAAAGAAGTAAAAGTAGGCAAGAGACGTGAACCAAAGTCTTTACATGAAGCATTAGCATCACAATTGCCACAAACACAATTACAACAAAGCTCTGAAGAAGTAAAATTTTTGGAGCAGCCTTCAACAAATGTAGAAGACTTGAGCGGCGCACCACAAAAGCATCAAGCTTCTGCTGCTCAAAATAGGTAAAGTAGTGAAAATTCAGTATAAGTTGCTTGCATTTGCAAGTAACTTATACTCTTATAATGAGCAACATAATACTACCAAGAAATTTCTACGAGCGGCCGACCTTAACTGTAGCTGGAGAGTTATTGGGAAAAGTCCTCAAATTTTCTAACTTTAGTGGAATAATAACCGAAGTTGAAGCCTATATAGGAATGAATGACCCAGCTTGTCACGCGGCAAGAGGCTATACTAACCGAACCTCAGTAATGTTTGGTATGCCGGGGTTTTCATACGTGTATTTTATATATGGAATGTATTACTGTTTAAATATTGTAACAGAAGCAGAAGGGTTCCCAGCAGCAGTGTTAATACGGGGATTAAAGCTCATTGAACCGCTTGAAGCAAACTTAGGCGGACCAGGAATATTGTGCAAAAGATTAAACATTACAAAAGAACACAATAAACTGGACCTTACTATAAGCCACAAATTTTGTATTTATGAATCTCACCTCAACCCGGATTATGTGTGCACTCCGAGAATCGGAATTAGTAAAGGCCAAGAGAAATTTTGGCGGTTTAAGATTTTCTAAACTTAAGATCTTGCGTAGACTATTTGCCAATCGAATAATCACCAGTGAAACAAGCATCGCAATATTGTGGTGTAGCATTGTTACGCACCTCTCCTTTAACAGCCTGATATAGTCCATCAATACTCAAGAAGGCTAGGCTATCTACTCCTATAACTTCCTTAATTTCCTCTACAGATTTATTTGCAGCAATTAAATCTTTGCACTCTGGCGTATCTATTCCATAAAAACAAGAATGCTTAATTGGTGGGCTTGAAATTTTGAGGTGAATCTCTTTTACTCCTGCATCCTTTAGCATAACTATTATATTTCTGAGCGTACTACCACGCACTATACTATCATCTATTAAAATTATGTTTTTACCTTTCAAAGTGTGCTTATTAGCATTGAATTTTAATTTTATTCTAACTTTACGTACTTCAGCGGTTGGTTGTATAAAAGTTCTTCCTATGTAATGATTACGAATTATCCCCAGTTCCATAGGTAATCCTGAATGCTTTGCATATCCAATAGCTGCAGGTATTCCAGAATCAGGTATTGGTACAACCATATTTACATTGTTTTTTGGTGGGCTCTCTTCTGCAAGTATTCTTCCTATTTCTTTTCTTATATCATATATGGACCTATTCTCCATTATGCTGTCTGGTCTCGAAAAGTAAACGTATTCAAAAATACAAAAACTTGATTTTTGCTGTGGGAAAGGAAACATTGAGGCTAGCTTACTATCCGAACTGATGGTAACTAATTCGCCTGGTTCTATTTCTCTAACAAACTCTGCATTTATTATATCAAGAGCACAAGTTTCAGATGCAAGAACGTAAGAACCGTTTAACTTTCCTAAAACAAGAGGCCTGATTCCAGATGGATCACGTACTCCAATAACTACTTCTTGGTTGATTGCCACAAAAGAATAAGCACCTTGTATTTGCTTTAATGCATATATAAAACTCTCTAAAAAGCTATCTTTTTCACCGCTTGCTGTCAGATGCACTACTACTTCTGTATCAATATCTGACTGAAAAACGCACTCTTGTTTAATTAATTGTTCGCGTATCGGAGAAATATTAATTAAATTACCATTATGTGCTATGGCAAAATCCCCAAATTTGCCACTTTTGCCAAGCATGGGCTGCACTCCAAATTTACTACCACTTGTTGAGTATCGAACGTGACCTATTGCACAATCTCCAGGTAAGGATTTCTTTATTTCATCTATATCATCAAATACGCTGCTCACTTGACCTTGAAAGTGATAAGAGTGCAGCTTATCGTTGTTACTGGTTACTACGCCAAAAGACTCTTGACCTCTATGCTGCAAAGCGTGGAGAGCAAGTATAGAGTTAAATGCAGCATCGTTATTGCAGCTTATACCAAATACTCCACATTCCTCACGCATTTCATCTAGCATAAAAACTATTAAGTAAAGTTTAATTTTACTTTAGCATAGGTGAAATACAAGCATTTTGTTGTTCATCTGCTTTTATTGCCAGCAATAATCCTATGCATATCAAGCTTGCAGCAGTTGTACTTCCTCCATAGGAAAGAAATGGCAGTGGATCGCCTATCACAGGCAAGAGGCCTATTGACATTCCAATGTTTATAAAAAAATGAGCGCCAAAAAAAGCAAAAATCCCGATAGATACTAACTTAGAAAAATAATTTTTCGACCTATAAGCGATAGAGAAAATTATGCCAAGTAATGAGGTATAAAGCAAAATTAAAGCCATGCTACCTAAAAAGCCCCACTCCTCACTCAGCGCTGCAAAAGCAAAATCCGTACGTTTCTCCGGCAAAAATCCAAGTTGAGTTTGACTTCCGTTAACAAAGCCCTTACCAAGCAAACCTCCTGAACCAATAGCTATCTGAGATTGCTGCGCATTATAACCTATTCCAAGTGGATCCACTGATGAATCCAAAAACGACAATATCCTTTGCTTGTGATAAGGACGTAAAAAAGGCCAAATAGCCGGTACTGCAAAAATGCCAAGCGTCCCACAAATTACTAAATGAGCTCTTTTTATTACTGCTGTGAATATAATTGATGCTCCTATAAACAACATTATCACAGCTGTGCCTAAATTAGGTTGCTTTAACACCAAGAATACAGGCAAGAAAATAATTATTACCGCCTTAAGCAATCTTTTAAATTCCATCATTTTATACACACTTTGCTTATCAAAATAACGAGCAAGCGCAAGTATTAAGCCTACTTTTGCAAATTCTGATGGTTGCAAACTAATTGACCCAATTCTTATCCACCTCGTCGCACCCATTATGTGCGAGCCAAAAAAATTTACTGCTAATAGCGAAATCGCTGCTGCTATATAAAAAAAGTAGGCGTGCTTCAAATAAAAATCTAGCTCTATGAATGACATAGCTATAGCGAGTAGGAAAAAGAAGGAAAATATGACTATTTGGTGAATTGCAAATGGTACCCACTTTCCTCCAGCAGAAGAGTATTGAACAGCAATGCCAACGCAAAACAGCACTATCACGTTAATGACTAATAACCAATGAATCTTCTTCAGCCTATCCACACTTATAACCTTAAAGTATAGTAAAATATGAAACAAAGATAAAAATCAAAAAACCAACTTCTCAACTACTAACCGAATTGGAGTGCTATATATTCCAGTTACTATTGTTAAAGCTGCCATAAACAATAGACAGAAAAGCATAGGAAATGGCACATCATTAATTTTGTCCGGTGTCATTCCAGCGCTTGATGCTGCACTATTTTCAAAATACATTTTCTCTACCATCTTCCACATGTATATTAGTGCAAGAAAAGAACCGGCAGCAAAAGCTATCAGGGAAATCCACGCGCGAGATTCTATAACTGCTTTCATTATATACCATTTGCTTACAAAGCCATTTGTTAGCGGCACACCGACTAATGCTAAACTAAGTAGAGTAAACGCAAGTGCTGTATAAGGCATTGATTTCTTGAGTCCCGATAAATTCTCTATTTTTGTTGTATCAAATTTGTAAGAAATACATCCTGCAGCCATGAATAAAGATGTTTTTATTATGCTGTGGTTTACTATGTGAAGAATTGCTGCAAATACACCTGTTTTTGAGTTAAAACTCAGTGCTAAAATTATATAACCAATTTGGCTGACACTAGAATTAGCAAGCAGTCTTCTTATATCTTTTGCAGTTATTGCAGATATTGACCCAAATATAACAGCGCAAAGTGCGAGGATAATTATCACGTTGCTTAGTGATGGTTTAAATAAGAAGAAATTCTGATGGAAAACAGTATAGAAGATCCTAATGAAAACATATATCATCACTTTTGTCACTGTGCCTGAAAAGAATATGCTAATGAAACTTGGTGCCTCACTATATGCATTAATCAGCCACCTGCTTAATGGAAAAAGTGCCATTTTAATTGAGAGACCAACAAAAATGAACAATGTGCCAAGTTTTATGATGTTGTTATCGTATAATGGAACTATTCTTTCAGCCATGTCAGACATATTGAGCGTTCCTGTCATGGAGTACAAAAGCCCAACACCAAACAAGTAAAACGTTGCCCCTATAGTGCCACTAATTAGATATTCAAATGCTGCAACCAAGGCTTTTTTATCCCTTCCCATTGAAACTAATACATAAGAAGAAAGAGATGAAATTTCCAAAAAAACATAAAGATTGAATATGTCGTTTGTTACTAGAATCCCGAGCAGTCCGCTTAAGCACAGTAGAAATAGAGAGTAAAAACCAGTGATTTTGTTTTTGCTAATTTCTTTTTCGTTAATATAAAAGCTATAAAGCACGCTAATCAGCGCTATAAAATTCACCAAAGTTAGAATCAAGGAGTTTAACACGTCGATTCTTAACTCTATTCCATGCGGAGGAGCCCAATTTCCAAGGTGATAAGTTATAATCTCGCCTCTATATGTTTTTATGAGTAGTATTGATGAAATGATAAGAGTGATTGTTGTTGCAATAAAAGAAATAAACCAAGATACCTTGTGTTTCTTGGTAAGAAAGCAAAACATTGATGCAATTATTGGTATAATAACTTGTAAAATTGGTAATTGCATTAAATTGTTGTTAATATATCGTTAAAGTATTAGTATATATAATACTTTTTGTTTTAATACTCTTATGTTATCTAAAATTTGTAACGCAATAAAACGCCTATTACGAAGAGAAGGTAAATTTGTAGGAAGAGATGAAAATGGAAATTCTTACTATGAATCAAGTAAAGGGAAAAGGTGGATTATGTATAGCAGTGTTTCTGAGCCTACAACAGTGCCTCCGGAATGGCATATATGGCTTCACTATACTGATAATGTAGTACCAGTTAATAATAAAAAAAGAAAAGTAAAACATACTCCTAATTTAACGGGTACAAAAGATGCATACTATCCAAACCAAAAAGTGAAAAATTACTATAAAAGCTGGAGTCCTGATAACTAAAGATGCGAAGGTCAAATATACTTGAAATAACCGCTGGATTATTTGTATTAGTTTTCACTATTTTTCTGATTTTCTTTGCTATTGATAAGCTATCTTACATAAAGAAAAACTATAAGGATTGCTATAAAATATATGGTCTTTTTGCTAACGCTAACGGTATAGGAGTTGGTGATAGTGTCAAGATCTCTGGTGTGGACGTTGGAAGCATAACTGGTGTGTCACTTGACAAAGCTACCTACATAGCACGAATCGATATGTGCGTAAGCCGAGATATAAAGTTGCCAGTTGATAGCTCAGCTCTGATCACTAGCAGTGGAGTTGTTGGCAGTAAATTTGTTAATATATCACCTGGATCAGATATTAAACTAATCTTGCACGGTGGTAAAATAGAGTATACTCAAGCTGAAGCAAATATGGGTGGAATAATGGACAGAATTCTTGGTATGTTTACGAAGTGAAAATGGCAGGATTCCAAGTATATCCGTTCAGGTGAAGCCTCCTATAGTTCTAAAGTATTTAAGGAGTTTGCCTTATTTCTTGTCTTTTCTACCCCTTGCTAACCTATAATTGGGGTTTATAGTACAGCTTAACAGTTGCAGTGCATGTCTATCAATGATAAAATGAAGATTAATTTATTTTGATATTATGATTGGTTTACTGTTTGCCGTACTGTTGTTTTTTTGTGGTAGTGATGCACTTGCAAAACAGGAGCCACGTTCAATAGCTGGAGATAATCACATAAAGGTAATAAATTATAACCCACAAGCTATACATAAGTATACGGGTTTTTATGGTTATCAATCCAGCATATTGTTTGAACCAGGGGAGGTAATACAAAACCTTTCAATGGGTGATTCAACTGGTTGGCAACTCCTTCCTCAAGGTAACAGATTGTTTATTAAGCCTATAGATGATATTGCCGATACTAACGCAACTATAATTACCAATAAAAGAGTTTATTACTTTGAACTTCATGCTGAAGAAGCAACTGGACTAGATGATCCAAAATTAGCATATGAAGTAAGGTTTCTTTATCCATTATTTAGCAGTGATGAGATTTACACAACAAATAACGGCGATATCTTCGAACAAGCTAGTCATACCATTATTCCTGATATAAACGACATTGAAGTTGTAAAGAAGGGCTTAAATTTTAATTATTCCATCTCGCACGTTAAAGGCAGTCAGTCAATAATACCAATTAAGGTTTTTGATGACGGAAAATTTACATATCTACAATTCAATAAAATAAACTCTGATTTCCCGGCAGTTTTTATGGTTGATTCTGCAGGGTATGAGTCTTTAGTAAACTTCCGTACAGCTGACAACTACCTGATAATCGAAAGGGTGAGTTCAGTGTTTACCTTAAGGAATGGATCAAGTACAGTTTGCCTATTTAATGAAAACATGCCTTTCAAAAAAGGTAAGTGATTACTATCTAAAGGCTATAATGCCCGAGATATGGGTGCAAAGTTTTTTCTATGATGTTCTGTAATTCCATAAAGGCCAATAGCGTTAAGGTGCTCTTTTGTCCCATATCCTTTATTTTTATACCAATTATATTCAGGATGCTTATTGTGCAATTCTTGCATAAGCCGATCTCTCGTAACTTTTGCAACGATTGAAGCTGCTGCAATTGATGTACTCAAATTATCACCATTTACTATGGATTTCACTTGCCATTTCACTTCAGGTGGTTGATTACCATCAACTAGCACATAATCTAATTCTAGGTCCAGGTCTATCAACGCACGTTTCATTGAAAGTTTTGTTGCTTGCAAGATATTGTATGAATTTATTTCTTCTACGCTTGCCATTCCTATACCAAATTTTGCAACGGATGTTATTTTTTCATATAGGACTTGCCTACATTGAGGAGTCAACTTTTTCGAGTCGTTGATTCCATCAATAATTGTATTTCTATCAATAAACACTACGGCTGCGGATATTACTGGACCAGCTAGCGGACCTCTTCCAACTTCATCCACTCCTGCTATCACTCCTGATAATTTATTTTCTAATGTAAAGTCTGGGTATTTCATAGGTTTTTATAATAAGAAAGTTATAGTAAAAACTGAACAGATAATAGAAATTATCCAAAATTTCATAACGATTACATTTTCTGACCATCCCTTCTTCTCAAAGTGATGATGTATTGGTGCCATAAGAAAAACTCTTTTTCCTTCTCCATATTTAAACTTTGTATATTTAAAATATGATATCTGAATAATCACAGATAGAGTCTCTATTACAAAGATTATTCCAATAACGGCAAAAAGCATTTCTCTCTTCATTAAAACGCTAGTTAACCCTAAAGCTGCACCAATTGACAGGCTTCCAACATCACCCATAAATATTTTTGCTGGATGTGTGTTAAACCACAAGAAACTTAAAATAGCTCCTATAAATGCAATGCAGAATAAAGTAATATTCATATCTGCTTGAGTTATATATGCAATTAGCCCCAAAAAAGCAAAGGAAGTGATGACTTGAGTTGCAGCAAGGCCATCCAAACCATCTGTGAGATTCACAGCATTAGCAGAGCCGACAATTACAAACGCAGCAAACGGAACATATAGATAGCCAAAGTCGATTATTACTCCTTTAAATAGAGACGTTTTTGTAAAACCTTCAGCAGAGTATAGCTTAAGTATAGACATACTAACCAGAGTTACAATAAACTGAATAAGTATTTTGGTTTTTGCACTTAAACCTCGATAGTGATTTGTCTTCAATTTTAAATAATCATCAATAAATCCAAGTAGAGCAAAAAATAGAGTTATCAATATCAGCAGCAAGATTTCTTGTGTTAACTGAGCCCAGAGTAAAATTGGTAATAAAGAAGAAATCAGTATTATTATTCCGCCCATAGGTGGTACATTCTTTTTTGTTATTAAATGACTTTCTGGTCCACATGATCTAATTGGTTGCCCATCTTTACTTATTTTTTTTAGAAGCTTTATAAAATAGGGAAAAAGAATAAACCCAAAAACAAATGAGGTAAAAAATACTTTTGTAGCTAAGATCATCTGCTTACTTAAATTGACTAAGTATCATACCACCTATAGCTAATAAAGCCAACTTCTGTCATCCTATAGCCTATTCCTCTTTTACTTCATTTTTTCCTAACTTGGTGCGTATAATTACAATAACTCTGGAATGGTGTGAAGAATTATATTGTCGTTTTCTATTTCATCGTCTCCTGTAAGGTAAAACTCGCTATTTGCATCTGTTGCTGTGTATTTTTTATTAATTTTAGAAGGATCATAAACACCATACTCTGCTTTTGTATGGTAATCGCAATAGTAAAACTTATTATCTTTATCAAAATAACCAAATTCATCAATCAATTTAGCCATTTTCCTACCTTTTTTACCACTTATGAATTCGAGCACGGCAACTGAATAGTGACCTGGAGAGCCTGGTTCAGGAGATTCTTCTGTAATAAAAAACAATGGTCGATGACTAAATAATTCCCAAGGATTCGGATTACATTCTTTTTTCGCACAATTTAAACTGATGAATTTATATTCATCTGAAACGTTCGAATACTGTGGATCGTATTTTTTGTATTCAAAGAATTCATTACCTAAAAAATTACAAAACGTTAATTTATAATCATCATTATTAAATTTAACAACTTTTAAATAGTGAAAATCCCTTGGGACAATTACCTCCTCTTTCGTAACATGATTACGCATGACCAATTGATCATCGAGCATGTAGTAACCTATTTTTGGTAAAGTAGCTATGGGCTTATCATTCAAGGCAACATTTGCTTCATAGATGTTATCCGATAACTCTTCCCCTTTTTGCAAAGTGAATTTCTGCTTTTCGTTGTTAGTCTCGGTTAAATTGCCTATTATTGTTGATACATCACTTATTGTTAATACATCACATTTATCTTTTGTGTATTGATATTTATAGCAACCAACATCTTTACACACTGAAAGACACTTTCCATTTTTGTCTGATATATAGATATAATCACCTTCTATTGTAAAATAAAGTCCACCATTTTCTCCTTTGATCTTCTGTAGTACTGGATCATTTTCATCATTAAAATTGATGAAGTTTAGTACTTCAGTTGTTGTACTGTGTCTAGAAATGGGTAATTTAGCACCAAAATATGGAATATCTTCTATGTGGTAAAGCGAAATCTCTATTGGTTTTGATCTAAGCTTTTCTATAATATTGTCCCTGTTTGCACTTATGATATCTTCTTGCTGTATAATAAGATTCTCTTCTTCACCATCTTTATTTTTCACTTTCAGAGGTGATTTTCCCTTATATAAAACTATTTTATCACCCAGCTTCTGTAACTTTAAATCACTAATAGTATCACCCAACTCAGCCGTACCAATGTGTGAACGAATAGTATACTTGTTGTTATTAATCTCTAACCTGTAATATGCAGTAGGAAGTTTAATCAGCTTCTTATAGAGCGGATCTTTATTATCTATTCTAAATGTATTTCCCATACTATTACCTTAAACAATTAACAGCCTTCAGATCAATCGCCTTGAAACTACTTGGAGGAGTGACATCGCTCATAAAACTCCTTGGCTGCTCGTTATCTGTTGCTGTTTTCTCAATATTAACAAACCCCCTTTGTTGCTCATTATTTTCTAATGTTCTTTCCATACGATCTTTGAAAGTAGTCAAAAATCTATCAGTTTGTTTGTAATTTGGACATGATTTTTTTGCAGATAAATATAAGAGTTTTAACAGCTCATTACGACTTTCATCATTAAATAATGACCTATCTAGAATGGTTGACTGTAGTTTTACTGGATCAAAATTTAGGCTTTTCTTTAGAATGCCGCATTTTGAAGCTGTTTCTTCTAATACTTTTTCAAATTTTATAGCAATATCTGCTGCATCTATTATTTTTACCACTTGATTAAGCTCTTGTATTTTATTCTCTATTTTATATTCATCTTGTTTTATAAAAGGATAAAAGAAATTTATTACTTGAGATATAAATGAAGTTGGTCTACCTGCTCCACTTGTCACTGGCAGATTGTCTGAATTTTTAATTTCCCTCTTCTTTATACGTGCAGTACAAACTTGATCTGTAGGTTTTGTTTCACAAAATATATCCTTTACCTTACTATAAAGTGCTTGAGTATTTTGTTCTGATTGAAATGCTTTATCAGCAAAATTGTCAGCCTCTTCTTTAAAATCTTTAGCTTCTTTGGCAGATTTTTCAGAAGCGCTTTTAGCTACCTCTGCTGCTTTCTGAGCATTCTGAATTTCAATTTTTGTTTGATTCATCTTGCGCAGAAACTGATCAGCAACTGCAGCACCTATTCCATCTTCTCCCTTTGAGCCTTTAGGACCAGGCGCTCCTGTGTTGCCTTTAGGACCTACTAGACCTTGAGCACCTTTTTCTCCTTGCGTGCCATTAAAGCCTTGTAGACCTGGCAATCCATCCATTCCTGGTGCTCCAATTTCACCTCTATCTCCCTTGAGACCAAGATCACCTTTTATTCCAGGCATCCCTGGTAATCCATCTACTCCTTTGTCACCTTTTAATCCATCTGTACCTGGCACTCCGGTATCTCCTTTATCACCCATATCGCCTTTTGGACCAGCATCCCCTTTATTACCAGACACACCTGGCGCTCCATCTACTCCTTGAGGACCTACTGGACCTGAATCTCCTTTATCACCTTTAGGACCTACTAGACCTTGAGCACCTTTTTCTCCTTGCGTGCCATTAAAGCCTTGTAGACCTGGCAATCCATCCATTCCTGGTGCTCCAATTTCACCTCTATCTCCCTTGAGACCAAGATCACCTTTTTCTCCTTGTACACCTTGCGTACCATTAAAGCCTCTTGGACCTACTGGACCTCTAAGACCAGGAGCTCCATCTGCTCCTTTAGAACCCGGGGTTCCATCTTTACCAGCTTTACCTTGCGCTCCCTTTGCTCCACTTGGACCTTTAGCACCTTTTTCTCCTTGCGTGCCATTAAAGCCTCTTGGACCTACTGGACCTCTAAGACCAGGAGCTCCATCTAGTCCTTTAGGACCAGGGGTTCCGTCTCTACCATCTTGACCTGGATAACCTTTCTCACCTCTTAGACCTTTAGGACCTACTGGACCTGGAGAACCAACTTCTCCTCTTAATCCTTGATCGCCCTTTTCACCCTTTATACTTTTTTTTAAGTTTTTATTATTTGCAATTTCCTTCGGCAGGTCTTGAGTAACATAGTTATTAAGTGTTTTACCTTTTAATTCAGTTATAGGTGTATTAAACAGCGCTTTTTCGAATCTTTCTAGTTCACTTGATAATAAAATAGCTGCCACATCCTCGGGCTTTGCATCCATTCCAGGATTACCTTTTTCACCTTTAATGCCTGGAACAACTTTCTCACCCTTTGGACCTGGCCCACCATAACCTGGAACACCTCTATCTCCTTTCTATCCTGAAGGACCTGGCTCACTTCGAAAACCATCATAACCTGGTTCACCCTTTCGGCCTGGAAAACCTGGCTCACCTGGAAGACCATCATAACCTGGAACACCTGGATCACCCTTTGGACCCGGAGGTCCTGTCATTCCTTTTACTTTGTCCTGCAGAGTCTCAATCACGTTTATTAAACATTCAACTTTTGCTTCTAAGCTTCTAGATTTTTCACATTCTTCAAGATTCATATCAACCTCTAAACCATTACTTACTTTTACTTTAGCAGCCACATGATAACCTGTGCCACAGGTATTACATCTCCCGTTTCTAATTCAAAACGCACTTTTGCCACCACTTTGTAACCTATACTCCAAATACAGTTAATTCACAAGTATTAATTATTGATTAATAATTATAATATGTAAATATAGTTATAAAATAATTGTTACACTTGAATTTCTTCCTGGTTTCTGTTGTCATCATAACATTAAAAACACTTTAAGAAAGCTGCTTAGTTAAATTAACTTGGACAAGTAAATAGCAGTTTTGCAGCCTGTTTTTATGAATGAAGATAAAATGTTGTAGCCAAATGCGCTTTCAGCATTGTGCTGAATTGCAATATCTCTGTGTTCTAGCTCCTCATCGCGGAATTTACTTATAGTTTCTCTTAATTCCCCATCTTCTAAATGTGAAACTTGCTCTTTGTAGTGCTCCCCTATAACTTCTTCAACTGCAGCAGTGCAAGCCATAGCAGCTTTTTTGCCCATAATGGCAGTTGCAACGCCAAGTGACACTCCTAAAACACGCCAAACTGGCAACAAAACAGTAGGACGAACTTTTTGCTCTTTGATTTTCTCATTAAAATAGTGAAAATGCTTTTTTTCCTGCTCTTCCATTTCAATTATTTCATTGATTATAGAAGATTTTTTAAGAATAAATTTTTGACCAGAATAAATGCAAATAGCTCCATATTCCCCAGCATGATTTACTCTAATTGCCTGTTGCAAGAACTGATTGTTGCTGTACCTTAAATTATTTAGATTTCTTTCTTTCTCCACAATACACCTTACCTGATACGAACAGAGCTGCTATGAGATAAATTAAATTCCATGTTGCTAAGGAAACACCTAGAACGTAATGAGGTCTGTCACAAGATGGAGAGTAATTAGGATTTAGTAGATTATTTCTGAGCTCTTCTATACTAACGTTACCACTTGCTTGCTCTGTACAACCTAAAACATCATGAAATAAGTGGAGTTCAAGACCTACATGATAAAAAGATATTACTGCACCTATGAGGTAGCTGCAAAACATTGCATAGATTAGAATTTTGTTGTCTTTAAGCATGCATACTACTGCAAGTAACCCTGCAACATAGTAAACTACCCGCTCGTATGTACATAACTTGCATGGCAGCATGTTGAAAAAATATTCTAGCACATATGCAAAAATTAGAGCAAAAGCACTTGATAGCAGAAAGATTGTAGGAATTCTGGAGTTATTACACACGACTTTAAGTAAATTATTATAAAGACCCCTGAAAGTATAAAGCAGAGTATTCATTTTGCATAGGGATTTTTATTTTTTTTCAAAAGTAATCTGACTGGCACACCATCTACGAAGAAATTTTTTCTAAGATCATTAATTAAATAGCGTTTGTAACTTTCATCAACACTTTCAGGTATGTTACATATCAAAGAAAAAGCTGGAGGTTTAGTACCAATTTGAGCGATATACTTCATTTTAACTGCTTTACCTTTTACAAGCGGGTGAGAGTGCCTATCTAAAGCATCAATTAGCCACTTATTCAGTTTTGCAGTGCTGACTTTCTTGTTCAAAGATTCACTCACTTCAAGACACTTATCTATCACATCGCCGCAGCGCATGCCTTTCAATGCAGAAATTGTTACAGTTGGCACTTCCAAGAATAACCGAGTCACTTCCTGTTGTTTGACAAATTTTATTAACTTACTTCTGTCATCCTTAACTATTAAATCCCACTTATTTAAAACAACAATAATCCCTTTCCCTCCCTTAATTGCAGCTTCACCAATTGATAAATCCTGCTGCTCAATACCAACTAGGGAGTCTAGCATTAAAACTACCAGATGAGAGCGCTTGATTGATTCTAAGCTTTTTTCAACAAATCTTGATTCTAAGTCATCTATAACATTCGCCTTTCTGCGGATTCCTGCAGTATCAATGAGAGTAATTAGCTCCCCATTATGATCATATACAATATCTACAGAATCACGTGTGGTGCCTGGCTCTGAATTCACTATTACTCTGTTTTCTGTAAGCAAGCTATTTAAAAAAGTTGATTTTCCGACATTTGGGCGACCGATGATTGCAATTCTAAGTTTACTGGACTCATTGCCCAATAGATCAGTGTTTTCGTTCAAATTTTCAATAACATCAGCTAATGCATCATAAAGATCAACCATGCCAAGATTATGTTCGGCAGAGATATACACCGGGCCAAGAAAATCAAAAAACTGCAAATAATCAACATTTTCAGACTTATGACTCTCGCATTTATTTGCTATCAGTATCACAGGTTTATTTATTTTTCTCTTCAGCCACTTTGCAAATTCTTTGTTTTGCTCATTTTGCACTTTTGCATCAACAAGAAAGAAAATGATGTTTGAATTGGATAGAGAAAATTTTATTTGTTCAATAACTTGTAGTGAAAAATTAGTTTGGTCGTTCCATCCTCCTGTATCTATAACTTTAAACTCTAAATCGCTAATTCTGCCTATTCCTTCTCTTCTATCTCGTGTAACCCCTGGAATATTGCTGACCACCGCTGCTTTTCTTCCCACCAATCTATTAAAAAGAGTTGATTTACCAGCATTTGGTAGGCCTACTATAGCGATTTTTAGCATAATTTAAGAGCACCTTCTATACACAGTAAATTATAACCGAAATCTTGCAATGTAACTATTGACTTTGTAGGTTATATCAATATTCTCAAGTCAAGATATTTTATCTTAACTTTATTATGTGAAATGGAGGAGTTATGTTAGGGCTAGAGCAAATAGAAAGTGTAGGTAATGGAAAATTAGAACAACAAGGGTCACAAAAGCATTCATATAAAATAAAGCGTCCAGAAAAGACGGATGAATTCCTATTAAGTAGGACATATAAACAAATTGAGAGAGAGAAGCGGAAAAAGATCCTAAAGCAAGTAGAAGATATAGAAGAAAAATATAAAGTGCTTTCTGATAGTCAGACTGCGGAAAAAATGGTTGACGAATTACTAGAAATTGTAAAGCTTGCATATCAGGACCAAATTATGTTTGGTATGCCGTATGGTTTGGTGCATGGTATACTATCTAATGAAGAAAAAGAACGAGCAGCAAAAGAAATATCACTGATAGGGCACTTGATAAAAAATATAGACCTAATCAAAAGACAAAATTTAAGCCTTGAAAATAGTGAAAAAGAAAAGTTGGATTCTCTTTGCTCAAAGATAACTGATTTAATTTCAACAGGCACGTATGTGAGTAAAGAAATCTTGGACTTGTGTTGCAACAATATACCAATAGATTCGGCTCTAGAAGAAAAGCGTAACAGCTACTTATTGAGCCTAGAGAAAGCTGTGTGTGACAGTATTGAAAATGACAAAAAAGAAGGAATTGTAGTAGAAAGAGATAATAAATTTTATTGTGTAAAATGTCCAGAAGAAAGTGTGATCACTCCTGCAAAGTTTATGAATTCTCCGGAATTTAAGGATTTAGAATATGGTGCATTGCTAATGGGAGAAGGAGATAATATAATTCGGACACGAAATGGGCAATATCATGATATGAAAGGTAGAATAAAAATGACTTTTAAACTTGGTAATGAGAAGCTCGAGATGTCTTTATTCTCTAAAAAAGCTCATGAACCTGAAAACAACGCATTAAATTTTGGCACAATAATGGTGCATATGGATGATAAAAGTTGTGAAGTTTTCTTAAAACATTATGAAACTCTAAAAAAGCAACCACGTATAGAAAAGATCATTGGTAGAGCCAAAAGTTTTGTCGAAGAGAAAAACGGAAAACAAAGTGAGCCATTTAGTGTTCTGGAAGAAGTTAGTGCATTCAAGTGCGCTCACTGTAATCATCATCTTTAGGTTAAAGTTTTAATGGTTAACATGTACATACACTGTTGCATATAGCAATAGTGTATGTGTATAGTTAATAGGGTTTGTAAACTTAATAAAGTCTACAACTAATTTGAAAACTACTTTATTGTATGCAAGACTTTGAAATACTAGAAAATCTAAAAACCAAAGCAATAGAAGCTGAAAAAGGAGGCGGTTCTAACAGAATCAATAAACAACACGAAAAAGGGAAATTAACTGCTAGAGAAAGGCTCAGTATATTGCTTGATGAAAATTCGTTCGAAGAATACGATAAATTCGTGAAGCATAACGCAACTGATTTTGGCATGCAAAATGCTAATTTTTTAGGTGATGGAGTAGTGATTGGTCATGGTACTATCTTAGGCAAGAAAGTTTTTGTTTATTCTCAGGACTTTACTGTCTTTGGTGGATCACTTGGTGCGTCACATGCAAAAAAAATATGCAAAATTATGGATATGGCAATTAATGCCAGGGTTCCAATTATCGGACTAAATGATTCTGGTGGAGCCAGAATTCAAGAAGGAGTAAATTCCCTTGCTGGTTATGGAGAAATTTTCCAAAGAAACGTAAATGCATCGGGCGTTATACCACAAATCTCTTTAATTATGGGTCCATGTGCAGGAGGGGCTGTTTATTCTCCAGCATTAACTGACTTTATTTTCATGGTAAAGAATAGTTCATACATGTTTATAACCGGACCAGATGTAGTAAAAAAGGTTACCTATGAAGATGTAAGCTTCGAAGACCTCGGTGGAGCAAAAATTCATACAAGCAAAACAGGAGTGGCAGATTTTGCATTCAATAATGATGTTGAAATGCTGCTAAAAATGCGTGAATTCTTTACTTTCTTACCAGCAAATAATCAAGAATCACCGAAATCTGTACCAACCCGTAATGATGTTAATGAGATTGATGAATCCTTAAACACTCTGATTCCTACCAATCCTAACACTCCTTATGATATGTATGAACTCATTGAAAAAGTTTGTGATGAGAAGAAATTCTTTGAACTAAAACCTGATTTTGCTCGTAATATTATAATTGGTTTTAGTAGAATTGGAGGAAATACTGTCGGTATTGTTGCAAATCAACCTATGCACCTTGCAGGATGTTTGGATATTGATTCTTCAAGAAAAGCTGCAAGGTTTGTAAGATTCTGTGACGCATTTAACATTCCTATCATCACACTTATTGATGTTCCAGGGTTTTTACCTGGTACAAATCAAGAATACAATAATATAATACAACACGGAGCAAAGTTGCTTTACGCTTACGCTGAAGCGACCGTGCCGAAAATTAGCCTTATCACTAGAAAAGCGTATGGTGGTGCATATATCGTTATGAACTCGAAACATTTAAAAGGTGACATAAATTATGCTTGGCCAACTGCTGAAATAGCTGTAATGGGCCCTGAAAGTGCAGTTGAAATTATATTTAGGCATGAAAAAGACCAGCAAACGTTAATCAAAGAATATAAAGAGAAATTTGCTAATCCATTTTTTGCTGCATCATATGGATACATTGATGACATTATAGTGCCAAGTAAAACAAGGCATTACTTTTGTAAAGCATTAGAGCTACTCAAAAACAAGAAAGTAGAAAGGATATGGAAAAAGCATGACAACTTACCTCTGTAACTTTCTTCTAAGCCTTGCTTACAAGTTATGCAATATTATAAGTGTAATCAGTGTGCCGTTACCAAGACTCGAACTTGGGACCTCGTCATTACCAATGACGTACTCTACCACCTGAGCTACAACGGCAAGTTTATATATTATGATAATGAATAATACAAAAAGGAATAAGGAAAAAGAAGAGGAGAAAAAAAGATTAGCGAAAGCTTTAAAGCAAAATATTTTGAAAAGAAAAAAGCAGCAACAGAGTAGACAAAGCAGACCCCTTTCAAAATTTGTTTGTGGTGAGGAATTTTTAGGAAGAAGCGCCGCAGAATACCCAAACGTATTTGAGGAAGCTTTAACGACAAAATTACCATCAGAAACTTAAGTTTTGAAGGAGGTATCATGCCAGAACTACCAGAAATAGAAGTAATCTCTAACTTCTTGCTTGATAAAATTAAAAACAAGCAAATTAGTAATGTTATAGTTAATAATTGGAATTTACGTGCCCCAATAACAAAAAATATTGATGATATGCTAAAGGGCAAAGTCATACGCAACATCAAGCGTAGAGGTAAGTATACGATCTGGAATACAGATGGTAGTATGGCTGTAATCATACATCTTGGCATGAGCGGAAAGCTTATATATGCTGACCATGATCAAGTGCGGAATAAGCACGATCACGTGGTATTTTTATTTTCCGATAATACTTCAATAATCTTTAATGATCCAAGAAGATTTGGATTAGTTATTATTTTAAGCAAAGAACAAGAAATAAATTTTTTTGATGGTTTTGGAATAGAGCCCCTCACGGATGAATTCGGTGGAGACTATTTACAGGAGTTGCTGAAAAACAAAAAAGTGAATATCAAATCAGCATTAATGGACAATAAATTAATAGTTGGCGTAGGCAATATATATGCTTCTGAAAGTTTGTTTAGAGCCCGCATATCACCACTCAGGTCAGCAAAAGACTTGACCTATAGAGAGTGCGAAAAACTTGCTGCTGAAATAAAAAATACTCTGAGTGATGCAATTGCTGCAGGCGGTTCAACACTGAAAGATTATGCACAGCCATCTGGATCTGCTGGATACTTTCAAAATAACTTTTACGTATATGGTAAAGTTCAAAAACCTTGCAAAATCTGCAACAATATCATAACACTTATACGACAAAATGGCCGTAGCACTTATTTCTGCAACGTATGTCAGAATTAAGATTTTATTTTTGAATATGACATTTTTACCTGAAAAAGATCCGATTAACTTGTTTTCAAAGTGGTATGAAGAAGTACTTAATTCTCCGTGTAAACAACCAACTGCAATGATGCTAGCAACTTGTAGCAAAGACTGCATTCCATCTGCAAGAGTAGTATTACTAAAGGAATACAGCAAAGAAGGTTTTGTGTTCTTCACTAACATAAATAGTAGAAAAGGAAAAGAATTGACCGAGAACCCTAAAGCTGCATTAGTGTTTCACTGGATAGAATTTGCTAGGCAGGTAAGAATTGAAGGAGAGGTTAAACTCCTAAACGATGAAAGAACTGACAAATACTTCTCTTCTCGAGCGCGCGATAGTCAAATTAGCGCATGGTGCTCAAAACAATCGAGCATTCTGAAAGATTGGCAAGATTTTGATCAAGCTATAAAATTGAAGGAGAAAGAATTTTACAATACACAAGTTTCTCGTCCTGACTTTTGGGTGGGATTTTGCGTAATCCCAAAAGTAATTGAATTTTGGCAAGAAGGTAAATATAGGAGACACGCTAGGTTTAGATATACTCTTGTTGAGGGAAGCGATTGGAAAATAGAGCAATTATCTCCCTAGCTACATTCGTTGTTGCAGACCCTTCTTAATTTACCATTGAGAATTGGATGACACCCTACTAATCCGAATTCTGGATTAAGGATAAAAAAGAGCAAATAACTTATAATTTTATAGCTAAAGTGACTTAGGTTTACCGATAATTTGAAAAACAACAAATTCGTCATCCCGCTACTTGTTAGCGGAATCTATCCTTGGCGGTATGACGTAGGGAAACCTTTCTTGGGTTAGTTATAGAAGGTTAAGGACTGCAAATTTTTCATTGGACAGGCTTCTTATACTTTTGGTGAGGTTAAATTTTGAAGTGAAAATTTTAATAAACAGCAAATAAACAAGTTTATCAAAAAAAGAGTTAAATGTTAGGATTTTAAATAATACAGCATTCCGGACAATTTAAAATCAACCTGGGATGGAGGAAGTTAGTGGCGGTCACATACTCTTTCATCACAATGATAAAGAAGCTTACCTTTATCTCTGACGTATTTTAAAGGAATTTTGGGATTATTGATGTCTTTACCACCAGTATCATGCCATTTCTTTTCCCATGTAATATAATATGGTTCAAGGTCTTGCGGCGTTAATTTATATATTTCTTTTAGCTCTATTCCTTCATAAATAGCAAATACCCAATCCACCTTTCGGTATTTTGCAATTATTGTAGGATTCATATGATGATGAGTAGAAAAGCTTTTTGTAAGAAGAGCATTTACTGATTTAAGCTCATATTCATTACCATACTCATCAATGGCATCATTTCCCTCGCGTGCTGGAAGAATAGTGAGTCCAGTTAGTAATAAGACTTGTAGGATTTTTCCGCCGTTGTCCTGAAAGATATCATTTATACCATGCTTAACAGCAAACTCTTGATACTTCCGTATATGAGGAAATATATCTTTCAGACATTTTCTGTCTTGATCCTGATTTAGAAGTGCAGTAGGTTCAACACCAAGGGCATCTGCTATGCGCTCAACATTATCTATAGAGATATTTCTCTCACCACGTTCAACGGAGCCTATATATGTTCTGTGTAATTCACATAAATCAGCAAGAGTTTCTTGGGAAAGCCCTTTTATATTTCTTATCTTTCGTATATTCTGGGAAAGAAGTAACCGCAAAGATTGTTTTTTTATTTTTGTCATCTTTGTAAGATAATAGTTGACAATTATAAGTCTACAGACTATAAGTATCTTTCATATGGCACATATATTGGAAAAATTTAAATTTAATAATAAACCCACATATACTACAGACAGGGGAGCTGCATATTGTGGAGACTCTCTTAACCTATTGCCGCAATTACCAGATAATAGCTTAGATCTCGTAATAACCAGCCCACCGTTTGCTTTGCAAAGAAAAAAAGAATACGGAAATGAATCCCAAGCCGAATATGTTGCCTGGCTTAGTCAATTTGCAAAATTAGTACATAGCAAACTCAAAGATACAGGCAGTTTTGTACTTGATCTAGGTGGGGCTTATGAAAAAGGCGTGCCATCCAGAAGTTTATATAATTTTAGAGTGCTTATACATTTCTGTGATGACATAGGCTTCTTCCTTGCAGAAGATTTCTATTGGTATAATCCTTCTAAATTGCCAAGTCCAATTGAATGGGTAAATAAGAGAAAAATCAGAGCAAAAGATTCTGTTAATACAGTATGGTGGTTCAGCAAAACTGAGTGGCCTAAAGCAGATGTCACAAAGGTGCTAGTAGAATACAGTGGCCGCATGAAAAAACTTATCGAGAACCCAAAGGCTTATTATACTCCAAAAGAACGACCATCAGGACATAATATTGGTAGTAGCTTTGGTAAAGATAATGGAGGAGCTATTCCATCAAATCTTTTGCAGATCCCCAATTCAGAATCTAACAGCCAGTATCTTGCTGCATGTAAGGAACTAGGTGTAAAAGAGCATCCAGCTCGATTCCCTGCTAAATTACCTCAATTTTTTATTCAGTTTCTAACACAACCAGGAGATGTTGTTTTAGATATTTTTGCTGGTTCTAACACAACAGGTTTTGTATGTGAGCAAGAAGACCGTTACTGGTTAGCATTTGAAGAAAATAGAGAATATCTTGCTGCATCTGCTTTTAGGTTCTTAAAAAAAGAATGCTCAAAAGAAACTATTTATCAACGCATTGTTCATGGTGAAGAGCAAGTGTTAAAGGCTAAGCAGTCTGTATTGGATCTTAAGTTCACTCAGCAGTCATTAGTAGTTTAGTTATGCTCTTTGTTCATGGTTTTCCCGTTTTTAGCAATAATTTTTTATATAAGCATTTTTGTTGCCTATCCTCAACACTTTCCACATTAGCGTTACTAGTAGAAGTTACTCTTAAATATTTGTTCATGTTAGCTATAAACATTAAGAAATTTACCAAATGAAAAAAAAGGCAAAAGAAGCCCCGGTTAACATCTATTTAAAAACATTGGCGTTTTTTTATGTTTTAAACGTTTAATAACCGCGACTCAGCTGCTTTTAAATGCAACTCACCTTAGTTTAAATGTTTAAGAAATTTACTAAGCGGAAAAAAAGGCAAAAGAAACCTCGTGTTAGCTAGTTGTCACTCTCTAATCCTGCAAATCGGCGTTCTATACTGTCTTAAACGACTTATAAGCGCGTTTCAGCTTGTGTAGGTAAAAACCCAGAAATGTTGTGAAGACATAAGGTGCACATAGTGCAAAAAATTAAAAATAAGACGCCAACTACGTTGTTTTTTGCTGTTTAATCTGCACAGATGAAGATAACTGAATACCTTCAGTATCATGATAAGGGGACTGGGGGAATTTGTCAAGTAGTTTCTACCTGAAACCACAATATTCGCACAGTTGGAAAATGGTTGCGGGAGTAGGATTTGAACCTACGGCCTTCAGGTTATGAGCCTGATGAGCTACCGAGCTGCTCCATCCCGCGTCGTTGTTTATTTAGCTATTATACTTGCAATTATAGGATATACAAGGATAAAATCCGCTATGGGTCGTATATTAGTATATTTATTAACTT
This sequence comes from Wolbachia endosymbiont (group A) of Pipizella viduata, assembly GCF_964028555.1. Lineage (NCBI taxonomy): Bacteria > Pseudomonadati > Pseudomonadota > Alphaproteobacteria > Rickettsiales > Anaplasmataceae > Wolbachia > Wolbachia endosymbiont (group A) of Pipizella viduata. The sequence continues at coordinate 1,059,505 of NZ_OZ034787.1, forward strand.
TTTTTTGACATAATAGTGAGCTATATACGTCATAACCTACGTAATGAAAAATATAACTTGATACTGTGGTTTCCTGTGTGCCAGTGTGTAGGGATTTTAACCTATTTTTCCCTAAGTTTTGAACCAAGCTGCATTTTCACTATATCTATTTTTCTTTTGCTTCCACCTACACTAACTCTGATTGCGATACTGCACAAAAGGTACACAATACTATGCATTGCTTTAATTGCAGTGCTCATAGGATTTACAGCTAGTAAATTAAGAACAGCTTTAGTTGATACTCAAATTCTTGATAAAGAGAGATACGTAAAAGATATAATTGCCACAGTGAAGGACATTAATGACAGGGGCTCATACAAACAATTTCTGCTTTCTGTCTCTACTATCTCAAAATCCTCTCCTGTCATCCCAGCACCCCCTTTTGTCATCCCAGTACTTGATACTGGGATCCAGAAAAAAAAGATATGGATTCCAGCGTTACGCGCTGGAATGAAACCGGATAGAGCTCTAGATAACATCAGAATATCAGTTAGAACCAAAGTGGAAAAAGGCATTAAAATAGGCGATCAAGTAAAATTATCAGCAAAACTCTTCCCTCTAAAGATTGCGCCCTCGGAGCATGCATATGATTTTGCAAGAATGGCATATTATCAGAAAATAAGTGCAACAGGTTTTGCAACAAGCAAAATAGCTTTGCACAAAAAGGCTGAAGCAAGGAAATTTCAAGAATATATAGAATCTTTCCGTCAATACATTTATGAAAACCTGCAGCAAAATATTAAAAAACCACATGCAGACATAATTTCTGCATTACTAATCGGCAAAAAGGACGGAATAGACCAAAAAACTATGGATGCGATAAGAGATTCAGGTATAGCACATTTGTTTGCCATATCTGGTTTGCATTTATCATTTGTTGCTGGCCTGTTTTTTATGGTGTTTCGTAATTTATTCGCAATATCTGAAACTTTGACTCTTAAGTATAACACCAAGAAAATATCTGCATTCCTTACTATCTTGCCAACCACGTTTTATTTGTTGATTACCGGTATGCAAATTTCTGCTCAGCGTGCCTACATCATGGTGATTTTAGTACTCGTTGCAATAATGATAGAGAGAAAATATCGAGGGTTAATAGCAATTGCGTTTGCTGCTGCAGTGATACTCTCAGTAGAACCAGAAGCAATTTTAAAGCCAGGCTTTCAGATGTCATTTTCTGCGGTTTTGGCACTGGTTGCCAGTTATCAAATTAATGCTAATAAATTGTTCAAAATAAAAATAATGAAATATTTTGTGTCGATAATGATCAGCTCAGTAATAGCAAGTTTAGCAACTGTTCCGTACACGATATACAATTTTAATTATTTTTCAATTAGTGGTATTATCACAAATTTAGTTGCTATACCAATAGTTACATTAATTATTATTCCACTTGGAATAATTTATGTCTTATTGATTCCTTTAGGTATTGAATGGATTATAGCGCCATTTATAGAGCGCCCAATTGACAGTATCTTGTATATAACAAATGCAATCGCTAGTCTTCAGTATTTGGTTATTCCCATTCGTACTTTTCCTGCCTCATCAATTATTATCATAACACTTGGTTTATTGTGGCTGTGCTTGTGGGAAAGAAATTAGCGTTTCTTCGGAATTTTCTTTATTGTACTAGGTATTTGCTTTAGCACCGCATATAAAACCCCCGACATCCTAATAAATGCTGATAATGTTGCTGCAAAGGAGAGTGATAACTTACTATATTCTCTCACCAGAAAAAATAGGAACTTTGTTGTCAAAACATGGGCGAAACAAAATGGGCAGAACCAAATTTTGAATCATACAAAATATAGCAATCCAGATAAAAGACTAAAGTGCAACGATTATGGCTGTATATATAATAAAGGAAATAATAAATCAGTACTGCTTGCTTATAAAAAAGAAGATATTTCAGAAAATTGTGATAAAGTTGATTTAATAATTCAATTAAGTGAATTCGACTATTCAGTTTGTAATACTAGAACTATTAAGTACACCAATCTAAAAACATATGGCACACATTCAATTTGGTTAACAAATCGTTACGTAAAGATTAATACAGTGCGCTCTAACCGGCCTTGGCATAAGTTAAAAAGCTTGATTTTAAAGTGTTGTTAACAATAATTAATTAAATTTAAATGTAAGGAAATTTATGTATTTAGGTACTCAAGAAGGAAATTCTTTAAACCTCAACCTAACTCATGATCATAATGTAGCCAGAATAAATGATGCCATTGGTTTTCTCCCTAAAGCATGGCACGCAGCAAAAAAATATTCTGTAAATAATACCCTACCTATAGCAGTTGTGAACACTTGGCTTCAATTTTCTCTAGCCTACATAACTGCAATGGTAATAACCCTTAACGATTTAAGCTTTATTGCTACTTTTAACCCAACATTAATGCCAACTTACTTTCTGGTTTCTGTTATTTTTGGAGTAGTTTTATTAACCTCTCTTGCTCTAAGATATATATACAAGCAAGAAATAAAAGATGAGAAATCAAAAGATGGTGATAGCCCAATAGATATAAAGATTAAAGGTGGAAAAAGTGATGAAATAAATGAGATTGCTCAAAATGCATTAACAATAGAAATTGTTCCTGATTTGGTCGATAAAAAGCAAGGTTTTTCAATAATTTTACCAATCTCTGAAAAACAGGGAGAAATATTAGAAAACAAAAGACAAGAGAATAGAAATAAAGTTATTTTGCTTACTGTGCCATATGTGCTGAGCGGTCTAATTGTAGCTGGTGCATTGATACAAAATAAATTTAGCTTTGCCAATGTTCATGGTTGGGAAGAATGGGGTTTCATTGCATTCGTGAGTGCTGTCTTCATTGTTGGAATATGTATAGCATTGAGTAAATTAAAAAGTAATGAAGTAAATAACGCATGCAATATTGTTAAAAAATTCAATAACTTAGATATTCTACTTCCATGTAGAAAAGGCACGATTGTATCGGTAATGGAAAAGAAGACAAAAGATGAGGAAAAAAATGATCCCATATCTCGATTGATAAAATTACTTGATAAGCACTTCAATGAATTCACAGATAAAATAAGTGATTTATTCGATAAGTTCTTAGTTGAAGCTAACACATCTATTGATAAAAAACTTTTAAAACCTGCAAATGCTAACATTGAGAAAACGCTTAATGATATAAGAGGTGATTTAAAAGTTTTACTCAATAATTTAGAAGAGATTATAGAGAAAGATATAGATAAAGTGAAAAAGAACGCTAATAGAAAGATAACTACGTGTTTGAAAGGTATTAGTAAAAGTATAGGTGAGTCATTGAAAGAGATACGTACTGAATTGAAAGAAAAACTTAACCAACTTCAGCCTTCAGGAATGGGAAGTTATCTTGTTAAACTTGTGCCAACTACAAGCAACAGACAAGCTGGCGATACTGGAGATTCTCATGATCAAGATCACTCTTTGAAAGAGGAAGATAAAAAAGAAATAATTCAAGAAGTATGTAAAATAACAAATAACGTGGTACAGAATAAGATTAAGTCGATACAAGAACAGATTGCAACGTTGCAAGCAAACGGCAGTCCTGATAGCGCTTTAGGATCTGAAGATGTAGATAATATTGACCAATTAACATTAGAAGATATAGTAAAAGCACAACGTCAAGCAGTAAGAAATTTGGAACTAGAAGAAGAAAACAATAGGCTGATAAAAAAAGAGCAGAAGTTAACACAAAGAAAATCTGAACAAAAAGAAACAGATGAATGGGAAAAAAAAATCAACGGCAAACCAAGTGACTTTCTATATTATTTATTAGAATCTATTAAGCTAGAAGAAAAAGATAATAAAGAAAAAAAGGTTGAGGCAACATTACGAAATTTTGATAATAAAATAATAATTCACTGGAAAGATAGCTCTAAGACAACTTGCCATATTAAAAAACAAGGTGATCTTCCTAGTACAAGATTAGATTTTATAGACAAAGACACTCACGCAGCATTTAAAGTAGCGTGTGCAGGATAGATATAACCTTAAACATTAATAGTGATGAGAAAAAATTAAGGTTAGACACCTATATAGCTGAAAAATGCAACATATCGCGCAGTAAAGCTCAAAGATTGATACAGAATGAGCAGGTGAAATTACTTGGCACACCGATAATTAATAATGACCACATAGTAAAACCAGATGAAGAGTATGTGGTGCATCTCGTTCAACCTGACATATCCACATCAATTGAGCCTAATTATGACATAAAACTTGATATCGTCTATGAAGATGAGGACATTATAGTTCTGAGTAAACAAAGTGGATTAACAGTGCACTCTGGTGCTGGGACAAACAATGATACGCTCTTGAACGCAGTTATCGCTTACCTTGATGTAAGACCAAGAATTGTTCATAGACTCGATAAAGATACCAGTGGGCTGATGGTAATTGCAAAAAATGAGGAAGCCCATAGTTTTTTGTCTGAGTTGTTATCAAATCGTAAAGTAAAGCGGGAATACTTAGCAGTAGTTTGGGGAACATTGTCTACTCAACAAGGAACGATAAAGACTAATATTGCTCCAAAGCGTGTTAATAAAGAAATGATGTGTGTAACAAAAATCGCAGGCAAATTAGCAATCACTCACTATTTAGTGCAGAAAATTATAGGACAAGCAAGCCTGGTTAAATGCACTTTAGAGACAGGCAGAACACACCAAATTCGAGTCCACATGAGCCACATAGGACATTCCATAGTTGGTGATCAAGTTTACGGAAAAAATAGTAGTAAAAGCACAAAATATGCTAAAAACTCTAGTTTTATTCGTAATTTCAATAGGCAAGCACTACATGCTTACAAATTAGGATTACACCACCCAAAAAGTAAGGAATACATGGAATTTGTCTCTGATTTACCGCAAGATATAAAAACTTTAATTGGTGAGTTTGAAAATATACCTAAGAAAGGTTTACCTGATTTTTGAAGTATAAACCGACAATTTGAAAAACCGTCATTCCGCTATTAGTTAGCGGATGAGATACCGCGGGTGTTGCTTGGGTCAGCATAAATTGGCTATAACATTTTTATCATTTGTTCACCCTATTGGTTTTGAAATTAAGATTTATTGCAACTACAATTAGTACTCTTATCATCACATTTTGGTGTTAAGTCGGGATAGAACGTGAGTATAGCATCATTCTTTCTTACAAACACTGATTGATAATTGTCATCTTCCATTTCATATAGGCACATTCCATCTTTTCCTAATTCCTTGAACGCCTTAGTTGCAGAAATTAAAATATCATCGGCATGAAGGTTATATGCGTATCCATTTGGGCATTTAACTTTCACTTCCCCATCCTTACCCAAATATTTCATTCCAAATGTATAAAATGGTGGCTTAATATCTGATTTATTGCATAGGGACTTATCATTCCAAATTGCACCTGCCCATTTATCTTCTTGAGCTTCAACATATCTACCTACAAAATGCATACCACCTAATTTATCGTTTGGCTCACCACAAAAAATATGTCCAAACCCTATAGTTTCTTTTTCACTTTCACTATTTGTAAACCAAATGTTAGCCAGTTCATCTTTAAATAACTCCAAATCCGCATCTGGCGTAATCACTTGATGATCAAGCTTATCATATATTCCTTTCACTACTTCTTGATGCTGCGGACAACTAAGTAAAATTTTGAAATCTTCTTTATCTGGATGTGCTCCCCAATCTCCACAAACTTTCAACACTCCTCTATCGAAGTCAGTTAATTCTGGAAACGGTGGTATATAACCTGGTTGTGAACTGAAAAATGGTTCAAAATTGACCTTAACATTTTCTTCTACATAACTGGTGTGAAAATAATGATCCCTAATATAAAAAATAAATCCTATTATTGGTATTATTAAACACAAAATTAGTTTAACTGTCTTCGACATAATCACGTTCACAAAAAAGCTAGCTTATAAGAAACAATTTAAAAAAGTTTTAATCTAATCATTTTTGCAGAGCAGCAACTCCCGGCATTTCATCACCACCCAGCCAACTTAAAAACGCTCCTCCACCAGTGGAAGCATATGTAAAATCCTTATCGGTAAGGCCTGCAGCGCTTATTGCAGATAGACTATCACCTCCCCCTATTATGCTGGTTAACTTTCCTTTGTGCGTTAAGTCACTTACGACTTTCATTACCCCTATTGTACCACTTGCAAAAGCTGAATGTTCAAAAACACCAATAGGTCCATTCCACAGCAGAGTCTTACTGCTTGATATTATACTGCTTATTGTACTCAAAGTTTGTGGTCCGATATCCAAAATTATATCACCGTCCAAAATGGACTCAGTTCTTCTTGAAATACTAGTGCTGTAATCAGAGTTTACTGCAACCAGAACGTCTTCTGGCACAACTATTTTGCAATTGTTTTTATTTGCTGTTTCAACAATATTATGTAGAAGGTCGTCAACACCATTTTGAAAGAAAGATTTTCCTATATTTACTTTGCTAAATAACAAAAAATTATTAGCAATTGCACCTCCGAGAACTAGGTAATCAACCTTTTCTGTTAGCTTTATAAGCATTTTTATCTTAGTTGACATTTTGGCTCCCCCAACTATCGCAGTAATAGGTTTAGCTTTAAACGATACAGCTTTTTCAAGATACTTTAGCTCATCTTGTAAGCAAAATCCCGCGTAGGAAGGTAAAAACTCTGTAATGCGTGAAATAGAAGCGTGAGCTCTGTGAGAGCAAGAAAATGCATCATTTACATATATATCCGCTAGAGATGCTAGTTGTTTGGCAAAATTTGAGTCACTCTGCTCTTCCTCTTTATAAAATCTTAGATTCTCTAGTAATATTATATCTCTTGCATCCATAGCACTCACTGCTTTTTGCACTTTTTCACCAACGCAATCATCAATGAATTTCACTTTTTTATTTAGTAACTGCGATAAAGTGTCAATTACATTTTTTAGCGACAGATTATTGTCTCTGGCCTTTGGGCGTCCGAAATGCGATATAATAATAATCTTTGCACTTGCATTCACTAAATACTCAATAGTAGGCAATGCTCTCAAAATACGAGTGACGTCACGAATTTCTCCATCTTTTATAGGAACATTGAAGTCAACTCTGAGTAAGACGGTTTTATTGTGAAGATCACAATTTTCTATACTAGGTATATTCATTGTAAAACTAAAGCTATAAAGCCACTATACAGCAGTTTGACCTAAAGTAAAGTTTTAAGTTTACGAACGTTTAAGGAAATTTGCATCCAGATGGTGTCATGAAAGTAGCTGACACTGGTTCACTCTATAATGGTGTCATCCAAGTAGCCGACACTGGGATCCAGGTTGCTTACAAGCAAATTAGCATAGAAAGTGGTTACAACGTTTTCGATGAGATTGCAGGAACCAGTGTCAGCTACTCGGATGACACCATTCTTTTTTCTGGATCTCAGTGTCAGCTACTTTCATCTGCCACCTGCAAATTGCAATGTTCGTACAGTTATGTGTCACGCTACTTGGATGACACCGTTGAAAGAAATGAACCGCCTTTTCAAAATTATTTTGAATAGAGGAATAACATTCACAAGTAAAATTTCATATTACCATTTTTTAATTTATGTATTATAATAAGCTTAATCTATAAGAAAAACAAAGTTGGAAAAGTTGGAAGAACTAAGCAAAAACTGGGTGATAAGAACGGGAAGATTTTTATCTTCATTGTTTTTTTTACTGTTGATTGCGCTATCAATACGTAGTTTTTTATTCGAGCCATTTCATATACCTTCTGGTTCAATGAAAAGCACCCTACTTGAAGGGGATTACATTTTTACTAGTAAATATTCATACGGTTACAGTAAACACTCATTTCCATTTTCTCCAAACATTTTTAGCGGCAGGATTTTTTATACCCCTCCAAAGCGTGGCGACATAGTAGTTTTCAAACCCACAAGAAATGACAGCATCAGGTTTGTTAAGCGAGTAATAGGAACACCAGGTGACAAAGTGCAAATGATAGAGGGAGAATTATACCTAAATGATCAGAAAGTAGAGCGAAGGCAAATTGAAAGTTTTTTTGATTATGAGTCAAATCGTAACATACCAAGATATATAGAAACGCTTTTAAGTGGCAAGGAGCATGAGATTTTGGTAGATAACATTTCTAATAAGCTATCATATAACACTACGGTTTATTATGTACCTAACGATCAATTTTTTGTTATGGGAGATAATAGAAATAATTCTTTGGATAGCAGGTTTCCTGAAGTTGGTTTTGTACCAATGGAAAATATCATTGGGCGTGTAAGTATAGTTGGTTTATCGTTTAAATTGGGGAAGGTCGATTGGTTACCATTTAATTTCAGGTTACCTGTTGCTCTGAGATTTGACAGGATATTGCATAAAGTTGTGTAAACTCTACCTATCTGTTAATTCACACAACTCTAAAGAAGAATTTTCTAACTCGGCGATAGCGTTGTTAATTTCATTCAAGTCATTGCCTTGTAAAGCGTTTTTTGCGTTTTGTAATAGGTTTTTCAACTTTTGATCAGTGGAAACATTTTCAACTAGATGTATGAGCTTGTTACCGTTAATTTTAGCCTCTGCAAGGGAACGAGCCTTCATATCTTCATCAAAGCTGTTTATTGACTGGTTAACCATATTTTGAACATCAGCTTCACTCAAGCCAAAATTTGAATTTACTTCAACTGTCTGCTCAATTCCAGTAGCTTTTTCTCTTGCAGTAACAGTCAAGATTCCGTCAACGTTAACTGTAAATTCTATTTCAACTCTTGCAGAACCTGCAGGTAGTGGTGGTATACCTTTTAGTTCAAACTGTGCTAGAGATTTGTTATCCTCGATCATTTCACGTTCTCCCTGACAAACGTGAATTTTCATTGCTGGTTGCCCATCAACATAAGTTGTAAACTCTTTTATCTCTGAAACTGGTAGTGGTGTATTTCTTGGTATGATTTTTTCAACTATGCCTCCCATAGTTTCTATGCCAAGTGATAAAGGTAAAACATCCAGGAGAATATTCCTATCTTTTGAGCTCGAAGTTAAATCATGAGCCTGCAGAGCTGCCCCAATGGCAACTGCTTTATCCGGATCCACGTCATTCAGTACTTTATTTCCAAAGAGCTTGACTAGTGAATTTTGAACCAATGGTGTTCTAGTTGCACCACCAACTAAAATTACTCCTTTTATATCATCAATTTTAAGATCTATGTCGCTTATAGTACGAGTGACTATATTGATAGTCTTATTAACTAAAGGACTTATTGCCTGTTCGAACTTCTCTCTAGTTATTTCACATTCAAATGGCTTGCCGTTAATGTTAAAGCCAAAAGTGCCTGATACATTTTCACTTAAGTATTCTTTCGCGGTACGGATATTGCAGGTTCCAGCGTTATGTGTTGGAATGACATTAAGGTGTGTTGTCGACTCCTTGTTTAAACCTACTTTTTCTCTATACTTATCAAGTACAATTGAACTTAGTAGGTGATCAAAATCATCACCGCCGAGTTTGGTATCACCACCAACCGCAAGGACTTGAAACACTCCTTGATGTAATTTCAATATTGAAATATCAAATGTTCCTCCACCAAGGTCGTAAACTGCATATATTCCGCTGCTGTTGTTCTTTTCAATGGAGTAAGAAAGTGCAGCAGCAGTTGGTTCATTAACGAGACGAAGAACTTCTATGCCAGCTAATTTTGCTGCATATTTAGTTGTGTTACGTGCTGAATCGTCAAAGTAAGCTGGCACAGTGATCACTGCTTTTTTTACTTCCATTCCTGTAGACTTTTTCACCCTCTCGCATAAAGCTTTTAATATCTCAGCAGAAATCTCAACAGGAGTAAGATACTTTTCCTCTGAGCATTTTACTCTAATAACTTTTTCACTTTCGTTATCTATTTCAAAATTGAGGCCTTCTTTATTTAATTCTTCAACACTTTCACCCATTAAACGCTTTATTGAGTAGATTGCATTTTGACCGACGTCACAGCCAGTTTTCAATGTATTATTTTCATACGAAATAACAGAAGGCAGTAGCTCTCTTCCCTGCTCATCTTTAAATATCTCCACGTTGCCAGCTTTATTTACCATGGCAATTAAAGAGTTAGTAGTGCCAAGATCTATACCAAAAACTACTTCACTTGAATTTGGTTCAGAAATTTGAATTGGTTGCATTCTTTTTCACCTCCTCAAATGACTTATATAAATATTTCAATCTTAAGACTTGTGTAGCAGCTCCATCAAAATTCTTTACAGCAAAAGTGTTAATTAGGTTTTTAACGCAATCTTTTATTTTTTCATCAACCATCCTACTTGCAAATTGTAGATCATCGCAGTCCAGCAAATATTCTCTTATTTCCATTGATTCATTTAGTATTTCAGAATTTAGATGATCCTTTTGGCTTTTCATACCAAAAAGATTCAACAAATGCTCGGCACGTTTTAGAGGTGACTTTAGCACCTGATAAGCTTTGTTAATATTAATTATATTTTTAGATTGTCCTTCGTTTATATCAGTCCTGCTTAGCTCAATATATTTTTTCTCTAACTCATCAAAGCTGATATTGAAAGTTGGTTCAATTTCAAACAATGCAAAATAGTTGCTAGACATGAAAACTCTCTCCACAACCACATTTTCCTTTCACATTAGGATTTTTGAAAACAAAACCCGATGAAAATTTTTCTTCTACATAATCCATTTCAGAGCCAAGAATAAACATGACAGATTTTGGATCGATCAACACTTTAACTTTTTGGTCATCACTGCAGTTTTCCTCAATTATCGACTCTAAAGGACGAGTATCATATGCATATTCAATATCATATTTTAAACCAGAACATCCTTTTTGTTTAATTAGCACTCTTATTCCTATTGCTTCTTCCGGTTTCTCAAGGTTAGTATGCTTCTTTTGGTCCAATAGATACCTTATCCTTTCTACTGCTTTCGCAGTTATAGTAATAAGTTTTTTATCTTTCTTTATAGCGTTTACTCCTTGATATTCACTCATGCTTTAGTTCTCAATGTCCACCTTTACTTTGTTTGCTTTGATAATCATGAATAGCAGCCTTTATAGCATCTTCAGCAAGCACCGAACAGTGTATCTTCACTGGAGGTAAAGACAACTCTTCCACTATTTGAGTATTCTTTATCTGTGTAACGTCACTGATGGTTCTTCCCTTTATCATCTCTGTTAACAAGGAACTTGAAGCAATGGCAGAACCACAACCAAAAGTTTTAAATTTTGCATCTTCAATAACACCTTTGTCATTGACCTTTATCTGCAATTTCATTACATCACCGCACGATGGTGCACCAACTAAACCAGTACCAACATTTGGATCATTTTTATCCAGAGAACCAACATTCCTTGGATTTTCGTAATGATCCAAAATTTTCTCATTATAACTCATAGAATTACCCGTAAACCATTACTTACATTATAACATATTTAGGTTAAAAACTAAAGTAAAATACACTAGCAAGCGGTATATTTTACTCACAAAATATATGGGTTACGAGTGTATTTACTTTACAAATACATATAGTGCATGTCATTCTTTATATGGTAATTTTAGAAGGAGTATTTCTTGAGTTTGTTCAGTAATCTTTATCAAGGACTATTAAAAACCTCCTCTCGCTTTAGTGATGGAGTAAAAAATATTTTTTCTGGCAAAAAAAAATTAGATCAGTCGCTTTTAGATGAGCTGGAGGAGCTGCTAATCAGCATGGACATAGGTCATAAAACTTCTAGACTGCTTATTGACAGGCTCACAAGCATCAAGTTTGACAAGGAAGTTGAACATAACATTATCACACAGCAGTTAATGAACGAAATAGAAGCTATATTAAACCCTGTCGTGCAACCGTTAATTTTAAACAGAAAACCACATATAATAATGGTATGTGGAGTAAATGGTAATGGTAAAACCACAACTATAGGTAAGCTCGCATATAAATATAAGGAGATGGGAAAGTCCGTTATGCTTGTTGCATGTGATACATTTAGAGCTGCTGCTAGTGAACAATTAAACATTTGGGCAGAACGTTCTGATTGCTTGATTGTTACTGGAGAGCATGGTAGCGATTCTGCGAGTGTGGCATATAGAGCTGTAAGTCAAGCTATAAAAGATAACGTTGATGTTGTTCTAATTGACACAGCAGGAAGGCTGCAAAATAATGTGAACCTTATGGAGGAGTTATCAAAAATATATAGAACGATAAAGAAATTGGATGACACTGCCCCTCATGATGTTATTTTAGTTCTTGACGCAACTACCGGCCAAAATGCTTATAGCCAATTAGAGGCATTTAGTAAGATGGTTAGTGTTACAGGGTTAATCATAACAAAGCTAGATGGCACTGCTAAGGGCGGAGTAGTAATTGGACTTGCAGAAGCTTATAAGGTAAAGTTACATGCTATAGGAATTGGTGAAAGTATAGAGGACTTAAAGGAGTTTACTAGTAAAGAGTTTGCTGAAGCATTATTTAATTGTAATTAAAAATTTCTCTTAATTCCCTTACGTGACCAAGCTTGATTATCTCAATATCATGAGAAGAGTAATTACCATTTTTAGGCATAATTGCTTTTTTGAATCCTAACTTTTGTGCTTCTTTTAGTCTAAGATCAGCATGCGAGACATTCCTAATTTCTCCAGAAAGTGCAACTTCACCGCAGATTATTGAAGAAGTTGGCAGCGGTAAATTTACTACACTTGAAATAAGGGAAGCAGCAACAGCAAGATCAGCCGATGGTTCCTGTATTTTGAGTCCCCCTGCAATGTTTAGGTATACCTCTTTATCATGCAAAAACATTTTACAGCGAGCATTTAGCACCGCGATGATCATAGCCAATCGATTAATATCCCACCCAACTACTGCCCTTCTTGGGGTTGCCATATTAGTCCCTGCTATTAACGCTTGAACTTCCATTAAAATTGGTCTTGAACCTTCAATTCCTGCAAATACAGCGCTGCCAACTACTTCTCTGTCATGGGCCATCAGAAACAATGATGATGGATTATCAACAGGCACAAGTCCTGCTTCAGACATCTCAAAAACACCAATTTCATTTGCAGGGCCAAATCTATTTTTAATAGTACGCAAAATACGGTATTGATTGCTATTTTCATCTTCAAAATATAATACCGTATCTACCATATGCTCCAAAGTTTTAGGTCCAGCTATTTTCCCATCCTTAGTTATATGACCAACTATTAAAAGAGAAACACCATATTGTTTCGCAAGAATGGTTAATTCATGGGCACAAGTACGAACCTGAGTTACAGTTCCTGGTGCCGATGTAATTCTGCTATCATACATTGTTTGTATAGAGTCAATTACTAAAAATTTAATACTTTTATTTTCCTTTATTGTTGCTACTACATCAGTTAAAGACACTGTAGATAAAAGCTTAATTTTAGGTTCATTTATCTTAAGACGCTTTGCTCTGAGGCTCACCTGCTCTAAAGATTCCTCGCCAGATACATAAAGACATTCAAAAGAGGAAAGTTGCACGACATTAGCTGCAATTCTAAGCAAAAGGGTAGATTTTCCAATACCAGGTTCGCCTCCAATTAGAATGCTAGCACCTTGAACGATACCTCCACCAAAAACTCTATCTAATTCTTCTACTCCTGTTAGAAAACGACTTGGAGTGATAATTTCGCTACCCGATAACGCCTTTATTAAAATTGGCGCAGATATACTTCTTTTGCCCGTTTTTACTGCTATTTCTTCAACAACTGTATCCCAATTGTCACATGCAATGCACTTTCCTACCCACCTACCAGTGCTATGACCACAGGATTGACATACATATACAGTTTTCATCAAAGCCAAAATTATTTTGTTATAATTGTAATAAAAATTAGCTGAATAGGCGAAGTAAATCTAACCACTGAGTCTCACAAACGTTTTGGTGCGAAGATAATTGTCATAAGTTGTGCCATTTAAATTCATGCACAATAATTGCACGAACGCTTCCCTCTAGGATCCAAGTAGCCCATTCTCCTGTCATTCCAGTAGCATCCTTTTTTTGTCATCCGAGCAGCCCCTTTTTTGTCATCCCAGTGCCCCGACACTGGGATCCAGAAAAGTTTGCTTGTAAGCAAGCAAACTAGCATAGAAAGTGGTTACAACATTTTCGATGAGATTATATGGAAAACTGGATCCCAGTGTCTGGGCACTGGGATGACAGCAGTCCTACGTCATACCGCGATTCATTCGCGGTATCTCTTAACATAGATCCCGCTAACAAGCAGCGGGATGACACCTCTCTTGGGCTCTTTTAGCTACAAACGTTAAGAAATTTACCAAACGAAAAAAAAGGCAAAAGAAGCTCTAGTCATTGTCTATTTTCAGTATTGGCGTTTTTTAAGTCTTAAACACTTCAATTTAGCTGCTTTTAAATGCAACTCACCTTAGTTTAAATGTTTAAGAAATTTACTAAGCAGAAAAAAAGGCAAAAGAAACCCCGTGTTAGCTAGTTGTCACTCTCTAATCCTGCAAATTGGCGTACTATACTGTCTTAAACGACTTATAAGCGCGTTTCAGCTTATATAGGTAAAAACCCAGAAATGTTGTGAAGACATAAGGTGCACATAGTGCAAAAAATTAAAAATAAGACGCCAACTACGTTGTTTTCTTGCTGTTTAATCTGCACAGATGAAGATAACTGAATACCTTCACTATCATAATAAGTGGGGCTGGCGGAGTTTGTCAAGGAAGTTTTTTCGTTTCTAACGGTTGTTGCCAAAAACTATACAAAAAGTCTAATGAGTTAACTTCCATATATCCTGAGTAGTTCTTGTGCATTAGCTTTGATTAGGATAGGGCATTTTCTGTCATTTAATAGGGAACGCAATATTTCAGTTGCACCTTTAATGTCGTTATTATGTATCTTTACTACAGCGATAGCTTCTTGGCTTGAATAAGGATACACTGCACTTGATTCTAAATTATCAATTTTATCTTTATTTATTTTTTCACCGTTGGAGTGAAGTAAGCTCATTACCTCTAAGTATTGTGCTAACTCACGCAAAACATTAGGAGCATCTTTATCATCTGCCAAATCATTATAAATAGATGCTGTGTTTGTTGGCATTGAATCTGAGATATGATTGAATGCGTGTTCAAAATTTGCTAAATACCCCCAATTTGAATCTATTTCTTCTAGCAGCGGCTTATTATCTTTTTTAAAGAATAATACTTCGTAAAACTTGTCACCCGCAGTTATAGATTGTTTTGTGTTATCAATGTTGCGCAATAAGTATAATGTGATGCCAACTAACATTGGTGCGAGTGCAAGCAGAAAGATGTATTTTTTCATGGTAATATTCCAAATAGTTATATATTTATACATTAATGCTTTTGATTTGCAAAAACATATTGACATAGTGATTATATCACATAATAATATTCTCAAAGTTGTTTGAATAGTTGGAGATTAAAATATTTCTAAAGTAGAAATAAAGACAGCAGTATTAAGCTAAATTATTTTTTGTCGGATTTATCCGATGTACCCTCAACCTTTTATAGGTTGAAGTCTAAATTTGAGAGTTTGATCCTGGCTCAGAATGAACGCTGGCGGCAGGCCTAACACATGCAAGTCGAACGGAGTTATATTGTAGCTTGCTATGGTATAACTTAGTGGCAGACGGGTGAGTAATATATAGGAATCTACCTAGTAGTACGGAATAATTGTTGGAAACTGCAACTAATACCGTATACGCCCTACGGGGGAAAAATTTATTGCTATTAGATGAGCCTATATTAGATTAGCTAGTTGGTGGGGTAATAGCCTACCAAGGCAATGATCTATAGCTGATCTGAGAGGATGATCAGCCACACTGGAACTGAGATACGGTCCAGACTCCTACGGGAGGCAGCAGTGGGGAATATTGGACAATGGGCGAAAGCCTGATCCAGCCATGCCGCATGAGTGAAGAAGGCCTTTGGGTTGTAAAGCTCTTTTAGTGAGGAAGATAATGACGGTACTCACAGAAGAAGTCCTGGCTAACTCCGTGCCAGCAGCCGCGGTAATACGGAGAGGGCTAGCGTTATTCGGAATTATTGGGCGTAAAGGGCGCGTAGGCTGGTTAGTAAGTTAAAAGTGAAATCCCGAGGCTTAACCTTGGAACTACTTTTAAAACTGCTAACCTAGAGATTGAAAGAGGATAGAGGAATTCCTAGTGTAGAGGTGAAATTCGTAAATATTAGGAGGAACACCAGTGGCGAAGGCGTCTATCTGGTTCAAATCTGACGCTGAGGCGCGAAGGCGTGGGGAGCAAACAGGATTAGATACCCTGGTAGTCCACGCTGTAAACGATGAATGTTAAATATGGGAAGTTTACTTTCTGTATTACAGCTAACGCGTTAAACATTCCGCCTGGGGACTACGGTCGCAAGATTAAAACTCAAAGGAATTGACGGGGACCCGCACAAGCGGTGGAGCATGTGGTTTAATTCGATGCAACGCGAAAAACCTTACCACTCCTTGACATGGAAATTATACCTATTCGAAGGGATAGGGTCGGTTCGGCCGGATTTTACACAGGTGTTGCATGGCTGTCGTCAGCTCGTGTCGTGAGATGTTGGGTTAAGTCCCGCAACGAGCGCAACCCTCATCCTTAGTTACCATCAGGTAATGCTGGGGACTTTAAGGAAACTGCCAGTGATAAACTGGAGGAAGGTGGGGATGATGTCAAGTCATCATGGCCCTTATGGAGTGGGCTACACACGTGCTACAATGGTGGCTACAATGGGCTGCAAAGTCGCGAGGCTAAGCTAATCCCTTAAAAGCCATCTCAGTTCGGATTGTACTCTGCAACTCGAGTACATGAAGTTGGAATCGCTAGTAATCGTGGATCAGCATGCCACGGTGAATACGTTCTCGGGTCTTGTACACACTGCCCGTCACGCCATGGGAATTGGTTTCACTCGAAGCTAACGACCTAACCGCAAGGAGGGAGTTATTTAAAGTGGGATCGGTGACTGGGGTGAAGTCGTAACAAGGTAGCAGTAGGGGAATCTGCAGCTGGATTACCTCCTTGGGCTTTGCGCATAACTTACCATTTTTAATGATGGTGTTGTTATGTGCTATACTGCTGTCTTTACTTCTACTTTATTTTAATTTCCCAATAACGGAATTTTATGAGTGATAGGCCTCTTTCTCCACATTTACAAATATATAAAGTACAAGTTACTAGTTTTTTCTCTATTATGCACAGATTGACTGGTATCTTGCTATTCCTTTTATTAATGATACTTTCTTGGTATTTCATATTATATGTTTACTTTCCTGAGTTACTTATAGTAAGGTACTTAAATGCATTATTATTCACTCCTGTTGCTAAATTAGCTTATGTCTTATGTTTTATAAGTTTTGTATATCATTTTCTTAATGGTATTCGTCATTTATTTTGGGATGTTGGGCTTAATTTAGAAATTACTGGCGTTTCAAGGAGTGCTATACTGCTGACAGTAACGCTACTTCTTTCTACTATGGCTTTTTTATTTATGTTTATATGAGTCAATCTGGAAATTCAGTACATCATTGGTGGGTCCAGCGTGTTTCTGCGGTAATTTTACTATTCCTGTTTCCTTGGTTTATCTATTCATTTTCTTGCGCATTTTATACTGATAGCTCTTTATCTTTTAGTGAAAAATTTATTAATCACCCTCTAGAGCTTTTATTTTTTGTTGTATTGTTGTTTTGCATTTTTTGGCACGCAGTTCTTGGAATGCAGGTAGTGTGTGAAGATTATATACACAGCGTATCTCTAAGGATTTTCACAATTACATGCATAAAGTACTTATCAAGCATTACTTATATAACCCTCGCTTTTACAATCTTTGTCTTCTACAGGCATATTTTCTTGTAGAATTGCCAATTCTGTGTTAATATATTATTAGTGTACTAGTTTTATCATTGAACTATAGCGATTTTGGTTTAGCAATATGTTAGAGACATTGAAAAAGTGGGGAATAGACCTTACGCTAAAGGTGAAGGATCTATTTAGTTCATCTGATTCTCAAGTTTATGTCAAAGACCTTAGAAAGGTAATGATATATGAGGATGGACGAAAGTGTCAATATCCAAAAAATTATGATCAGATTGTAGATTCTGGGAGAGTTGTAAAAAATAAAGACGGAAATCCAGAGTACCAGCTTATATATAATGAATACAAATTTGATCTAGCCTTGGTTAAGGAAATTGATAAAAAATCTTACTTTACTATTGACTTTTTAGTTAGTAAAGGTAGGCGTGAGGTTAATGATTATAGTAAATTTTATAAGCCATTTAAGTTTTCAAAAATAGATCTTGAAAAACACTTGCCGGTCTTTGAGGTTGATACTAAGTTACTTAGATTAACTAATTCTTCTTTTCTTGCTAAAAAAGGTTGCTTCATCAATGATGACACGGGAGAAGTTGATGAGAAAGATAGAGATGAAAAAGGAAGAAATGGAAAATTACTATACGCTAGTGATTACAAGAAGCTAAGCACCCATTTTTCAGAAATTAGAGATCAGGATGGTAATCTAGAGCTAGATAAAAGTCTTATATCTGTTCCTATCGTTTTTGCTACAAGCTTGGCTAAAGTTTGTACTAAATTGTTGACCTCTCTTCCTATAAAGTTAGGGGAGTATTTAATAAGCGAACAAAACCCAATTGCAAAGTCTTTTGGCTATCTTTTGTTCACCCCTGCAATGGCAGTAAAAAATTTAGTGAATATGGGAGCTACCATACTTAAGGCTCCAATTTTATTATTTGTAGCAGGTAAGAAGAAGTATGGTGATGCTTACTTCACTATGTGGAAACACCAATTGAAAGGATGTTGGGAAGAAGCAAAAAGTGACTTTAATGTTATTAAAGGTGGAGAAAGGCTAAAGCCAGGGCAAAAGGATCATAAGCCACTTAGTATAGTGGGCACATGGGATGAGCTTAATGCTAGAAGGCCAGGTATTGAAAAAGACTTAGAGAAGCCGTCAAATAAAAGTAGTGAAAGTATAGATAAATCTAGAGAACCAGATATTCGAAAAAGCTTAAAGAAGGAGAAGTTGCAAAACAAAAGTAATGAGAAAATAGCTGCGTCTAAAAAAGCAGATGTTGAAAAAGTGAGTGATACTCCTCATGTTAATGAAGTACTAAGCAGACGGAGTTCATTGCAAGACGAAAAATTTCAATTACCTCCTCGCTAACCGGCCACTACTTTAAATTAACATTTACTTTCTTTATTAACTATTCCACAACAAAAACTTGCATGCATTTTACTATTAGTATAAGGTATTAATTATTTAATTAATTTTCTTAACTATATGCGCCCTGTAATACTATGTGGTGGTAGTGGCAGCAGACTTTGGCCTTTATCGAAGCCAAAGCAATTTCAAAAAATATTTAGCCATAACACTATGTTTCAGAACACTTTATTGAGGCTAAAAAGTGGTTATATGCCACCCATAATTGCCACAAATATACAGTACGAGTCGTTAGTGAAGAAGGAGTTGCATGCGCTGCGAGAATATAAAGTGATTTTCGAACCAGTGAAAATTGGAACAGCAGCAGCGATATTAATTGCTGCGCTTCTCTGCAATGAAAACGAGATAATGTTAATTCTGCCTTCAGACCATTTTATAGGTGATTTGAATAATTTTTATGCTTCTGCTCACAAAGCATCTCAGCTAGCTTCTGAAACTAACTCTATAGTTACGTTTGGAGTTAAGCCTCATGAATTCAATTCTGAATACGGCTATATAAATGCAGTTTATGATCATAAGGAAAAGTATCATATAGTAAAGGATTTCATAGAGAAACCTGAGCATGTATTAAGTAATGATTATTATTGGAATTCTGGAATATTTGTGTTCAAAGCAAAACGCTATATAGATGAGATCAAAAAATCTGCCCCGACTATTTATAATTTATGTTTTGCAAGTGTGAAACATTTCACACCGCAAGAGAGATTTCTGTATTTAAAACAACGAGATTTTGCAGGAATTGAAGGCGTCTCTATTGATTACTTGGTAATGGAAAAAGCAAAAAACGTTGCAATGATAGAAGCTAATTTCGATTGGCTGGATGTTGGAACTTGGAATTCAGTTTTAGAATTGAGTGAGAAGTTTACGTCGTCATTCCGACATGTAACAAAAAAAAGAGAGCCAGTTTTGACGACAGAAAGTGATACAAGAAATTTACTAAGTAGAGTTTATAAACAGCCAAATAAGAGCCTAATTGCATTTGTTAATAAAGTTAGAAAAGCAAAAGTGATGAGAAAGGAAGTCAAGCCATGGGGATTTTGTAGTATAATTTTAATGAGCGAAAATTTTCTTATAAAATATCTTTTTATAAATCCATTAAGCTCCACTTCTAAGCAATTCCATCACTATAGAGATGAATACCATATAGTACTATCGGGAGTTGGGTATGTTAGTTTAGGCGACAAAGAATATGCTATAGTAAAAGACCATATGATAGAAATCCCAAGGGAAATTTCCCATAGGATTGAAAATAGAAGCACAAGCTCTCCACTTGAAATAGTTGAATTTCAGATAGGAGAGCATTTATCTGATAATGATATAGTGAGATTGGATGATGTATATGGAAGATTTTGAAATTCTAATGTTAAAGATACTCTATAAGTCTGCTAAATTTAAAGGAGTAAAAATATCTAGTTTTCAAATAAAGAAAAGTCTACAATTATACGAAGTTTCAAGAATATAATGTTTAACCTCAAAATATTTTGTAATGTCCATTGCCTTTGAAATTACTATGGCTGCTTGCTATTTGCGAGCGAAAAATGCCAGATTTTGCTCTATAATGACTTTGTTCTCTATTATCGGCATTGCCCTTGGAGTTGCAACACTAATAGTGGTGATGTCTGTGATGAACGGATTCAGAGCAAAGTTGCTTGACTCAATACTTGGCATTGATGGCCATATTAATGTTTATTTTGATAGGAACATAAATTCAGATTACTGCACAGTTTCGAAATCTATTGAGAAAATTCCTGGTATATTAAAAGCTACTCCTATGACCAATGATCAAGTTATTATTGTAGCAAATGGTAAAATTGCAGGTAGCGTAGTGCGAGGTGTGTCAACTAAAGATTTGCTTGATAGTACTACCATTACAAATAATGTAATTATAGGTGATGTAAAAAAATTTGATGAAGGGATAATAATAGGAGCACGATTGGCAGAAGCTTTGAACGTTGACTATGGCGACAAAATTACGTTTATATCATCTGAAGAATTTGATGCATTACTTGGTGAAATGCCGCGAATGAAAAAATATAAAGTTATAGCAATATTTGATATGGGTATGTTTGAGTATGATAATACCTTGATATATATGCCTCTAAAATCAGCACAAGCCTTTTTTAATTATGAAAATAGCATAAAAAATATAGAAGTACTTGTAGACGACGTTACTAGAGCTGATAAGCTGGCAGATGCTATAGAAAAAGAAATAGGAATGAAAGCTGAAAGTTGGCAATCACAGCAAAGCCATTATTTTAGTGCTTTAAAAACTGAAAGAAATGTGATGTTTTTAATTCTTACTTTGATTATAGTTGTAGCAGCGTTTAATATTATCTCAAATTTAATGATGATAGTGCAAGAAAAGAAATCCGCGATTGCAATTATGCGTACATTTGGTGCAACAAGTGGAAGCATTATGCGCATATTTTGCGCTTGTGGTCTATTAATCGGTTTTACGGGAACTTGTCTTGGCTGTATTATAGGTGTCGTTTTTTCTCTCAATATCGAAAGTATTAGAGTGTTTTTAGAAAACATTACTAACGTCAAGCTGTTTGATCCTATGATATACTTTTTTTCAAGTTTACCGGTGATATTAGTCCCTCAAGATGTAGTAAGTATTTCTGCACTTACGTTACTCTTATCATTTTTAGCGACAATTGCTCCTGCATTGCAGGCATCTGCACAAGATCCTGCGGAGATACTACGTTATGAATGATACTCAGCAAAAGTACATAGGTTGGTTCTTAATTGTATTGTTATTTACCGGTTACATCACAATAAATAACATAATCTTTTTAAAAATAAGTCAGCAAGAAAGCGAAGACAATATAAATGTTTTAACGGAAAAAATAGATGAATTCAGAATGTCACTTGAAGTTAATCAATCCAGGGTAGAAAAAAAGATATTTGACTTAAAGAGAGGTCTGCACACTCAATGTGAGCAAGGTGATGGTAGCTCAAGGTATAAGAACCTCGCAAGATTGCTGCTACTTGTAGTTAAAATGAAGAATTCGTTATTGCGAGAAGCAAAATTTGATAATCATATAAATTCAATAAAGCCTTTGATATCAGAGCTTGATGATCCAGAGATAGAAAATGCAGTAAATGAATTGGAAAGTTTGAAAGAGGTAGATACTTTACGTGAGTTGAAGTTATCTTTTGAGAAGACCATTGCTGTTATTAACTACAATAAAAGTACATTGTCTAAAAAAATCATTTCAAACTGGATTAGAATACAAGATAAAAATGACCCATTAAGGGCAAAATTCGCAGAAATTGAGGAGTCAATAAACGATAATGATTGGCAAAATATAACTGTTACAGTAAGCAATTTAACGCATTCAGAATTCAAGCCATGGCTGAATAAATTGAATGGTTTTATTGTAGCTTCTAAGAATATTTCAACAATATATCATCACTTATTACAATATATCTCATGATTTATTTTATAATTTTCGCTCTTTCGTTTTTATTTGGCATATGGGTCAAGGTAAGTGGTGAAGTAATAAAATTGGAATTAGGCAATTACACTATAAGTATTGATCTATATTTCATTATTTTTACTTGTGTAGTTTTATTATTTTTATTAATTACACTTGTACGCTTTTTTTCCTCCATTTTATCAACATTTGCCAACATAAGAAATAGAAGAAGGGATAGGGAAGAATTGCTTCTCTTTGAAGCTTTCTTTAGCATAGACTTAAACAATATAGAGAATGCCCAAAAGGTAGTTAAAAGTCTAAATGAGAAGAGCGATAGGTTGTCTTTAATAAAGCTCTTTAACTCAGGTAAGACGGGAAATTACAGCTTTTTCAGTAACGGTTTAACAAATATTGCAAATAAAAATCGTAACTTAGCTCTACTTCTGGCCAATAAGCTGATTGTTCACCTCAAACAAGAAAAAGTAGTCTTTCAAAAATTTATAGAATATTGCTCTAGTTCAATTAATGATAAAATGCTATCTATTCCCTTTCAAATAGAGCATTGCATATTGAAAGAAGATTGGATTAATGCAATTTTGAAGTTGAGGGAAGCAGTTAAGTTCAATATTTTTCTTCCCTTTGACCATAAAGAAATGTTTGCAGTTTTTTATTGTGCTTTGGCAAAACAATATGAAAGTAAAGGGGATTTTAAAGGGGCTATAAAGTCTTTACTCAGAGCACAAAGTTATTATGCAACTTTTCGGCCCATTAATTATTTAAAGGCAGAATTATATATTAAACTTGGAAAAATCAGAAAAGCTTCTGCAGTGCTAGAGGCAGAATATGCAGTAAATCCTACTCCTCAGTCAGCTAAAATGTACATCAATTTAAATAGTAAAGGTGCTGAAAGACTATACAACTTACGCCCTGATTATTATTTTAGTTACTGTTTACTTGCTTTGTCCTCAATGAGTTCAGGTAAATATGATCTTGCAAGTCAATATTTAGACACTGCTATGAAAAAGGCTAATTACATGTCAATCTACTTTATTGTAATACAACTTAAGGTTAAATTGCAAGAACACGACAAGGTAATTTATTGGCTAAACAAGATGGGCTCAGAAGCTTTGCCTGATCCGGGCTGGAAGTGTAAAAATTGTAACAGAGAACTAAAGCAATGGGATCATAAATGTTCAAATTGCAATAGTTTTAATTGCGTTTATTATATATTATAAGGTTCCACAAAGTGTGATGATAATAATATATGGGAAATTACCATCAAAGACCTCTATTGAACAATTTTTGGAGTAGATCTCTTAATATAACCCTTATTTCAAAATAATAAACCTGCAAGTTTTTTAGTTAGACTTGGTTCTAATGTCAAAAAAACTTGCTTTTAGACACTAACAATTATATATTTTAATAAATCAGGGTTGTATACAAAATGAAGAGCTTAAAGGAATTATCCTTAAGAATTAAGAATATTAGGTCTGTACAGAAAACCACGAAAATAATGCAAATGGTTTCTGCAGCAAAGTTATTACAAAGCCAAAAGAAATTATCAAATTCAAAATTATATGTATCTAAGCTGCATAGCATTATTTCTTCATTAATGCTATCAGTTGATCAAGAATTACTGGCAAAAATTCTAAATGTCAGTAACGACGGTTCTTACCTAGTATTCATTGTTGCGTCTGATCGTGGCTTGTGCGGCAACTTTAACTCTTCTATTGTCAAATTTAGTCAAGAGCGTGTAAATAAGTCAATCGCAAATGGCAAAAAAGTAGATATTGTATTTCTTGGTAAAAAAGCTTTTGATGTAGGTAAAAATAGGTTTGACTCTAAAAGTATCTTAAAAATTGAAAATAGTAAGGGGATCACGTTAAAGCACGTAGAAGCTTTGGTTGATGGTATAGATTTAAGTAAATACGATAAAGTTAAAGTTTTTTATAGTAAATTCTATAATACCTTCACGCAAAAACCAATGTTGGAAACAATAAAACCATGGAGTGAAGACTCATCCTTGATTGACAACTCTCTGGCTGGTCCAACAACAGATTACGGCTATGAGTATGAACCACAAAATATTGAATTTATTTTAAAATCTTTGGTTCAAGATTACGTTGTAATTGCTCTTTACTCTGCTTTGCTTGAAAGTGCAACAAGTGAGAATAGTGCTAGGATGGTTGCTATGGAATCAGCAAACAGAAACACTAAAGAGATGCTGAACAAACTAGCATTGCTTTATAATCGTTCTCGTCAAGCAGCAATTACAACTGATTTAATTGAAGTTATAGGTGGTGCAGAGTCTTTATAAAAATCTAAGGAATAGAAAATGAATATATTAAATATTGCAGCAGATATCACTAAATTAATAAAAAAGCAGAATCAAGATGCGGAAGTTACAATATATGAAACTAATAAGACTTCAGTTTCTCAGCGTCTATCAAAAATTGAGCAAATATCACAATCTAAAAATTGCACTGTAGGAATCAGAGCTATAGCAGGTAAAAACAAAGCTGCGTATATTTCTACAAACGATTTGAATAATCTTAGTGATACGGTAAGCCAAGTGGTAGAAATGGCAAAGAATGCGCCAGAAGATCCTTGCATTAATTTTGCTGTAAATGGTAGTAATTATATCTCTTCTGCAGATTTAAGTATCTCAGATAATAATGTTGTAACCGTTGATAACCTAAAAGAAATTGCTGAAGCTGCAGAAAATTCAGCCCTTGCACATAAGAGTATCACTAATTCTGAAGGAGCCTCTTCTTCATACGCTTTAGTGAATACAGTATTATCGACTGTTTCTGGTTTTATTGGCTCGTTTAGTAAATCAACCTTTGCTAATCAGGTCTCTGTTGTTGCTGGAAGAGAAAGTGAAATGAAGGTTGGTTACGATTATGATATAGCATGTAATTTTAGTGATTTAAAGTTGCCAGAGTTAATGGGAAAAGAAGCAGCAAAAAGAGCAGTTGATCAATTGAATTCACGTACAATTAAAACTGGTAAATTTCCAGTTATTTTTGAAAAAAGAGCAGCAAAAGGGCTAGTAAAAAGTTTTGCTTCTGCTATAAATGGGAGCAGTATTATAAGCAACAGTTCTTTCTTGAGGGGTAGTTTAAACGCTCAGATTTTCAACGATAGAATTAATATTATTGATGATCCATTGTTGCCAAGAGGCATAGCATCGAGACCATTTGATGGAGAAGGGATAACTAGCAAGAAAAATATATTTGTAAAAAACGGAATATTACAAAATTGGATTTTAGACTTATACTCGGCTAGAAAATTAGACTCAGAAACAACCGGAAGTGCAACTCGTGCAAGTAATGCTGCAGTTATTCCTGCAGCTAGTAACCTCTACATTGAGAATGGTAATGTATCGTTTGAAGAATTAATTCAGGAAGTGAAAGAGGGAATATATGTAACTGATTTATTTGGTTTTGGTGTTAATTTAATCAATGGCGGTTACAGCCAAGGCGCTTCCGGATTTTTTATAGAAAATGGAAAAATAACGTATCCAATACATGAGATTACCATTGCTAGCAATTTAAAGGATATGTTTAGCAATTTAGTCGTTGCAGATGATCTAACTTTTTGTGGGCAATTTAATTCACCAACGATTAAAGTTAGCGAAATGAAGGTTGCAGGTTCGCTTAACGATTAAAAAATTTATTTGCATTAAGTACAACAATTGTGTATTATTGTCATGTAATGTTAAGAATAGACTATGGAGTATAAAGGTTTAGTTTCAATAGCTAAGCTTAAAGCATTCTCAATCGTAATTTCAAAGTTTTTCATCACATTAGTAATGTTAATTAATAATTTAGGAGTTGTTTAAATGGAATTTGGTAATGTAAAATGGTTTAATGCCGAAAAAGGCTATGGTTTCATCAAGCCAGAAGGTAAAGGGGGTGACGTTTTTGTACATATTAGCACGTTGGAACGTTCAGGAATAAGGCCTGAGACACTTAAAGGAGAGAATAAAGAGAAGGGGATAAAAGGAGAAAGGGTGAGTTATGAGGTTAAAGAGGAGCGCGGTAGAAACGGAGAAGATAAAAAATCTGCAATAAATTTAAGATTGGAAGATTAATCTATTATGAAGTCTTTTAATAGGGTTAACGTATTGTGAATAATTTTTATGAGATGGGTCTCCCAGCTTCGCTTACACAAGCTCTAGATAAAAATAATCTTTTCGTTCCAACTCCGATTCAAATACAAGCGATTCCCTTAGCGCTACAAGGTAAAGATATTCTTGGGTCTGCTCAAACGGGAACTGGAAAAACTTTGGCATTTGCTATTCCGTTGGTTGCTAAGTTGCTGAATGAGCCTAACACTGGTTCAGCTTTAGTCATCGTGCCAACCAGGGAGCTTGCGCATCAGGTAACAAATGAGATAAGAAAACTCTTATTTCAAAATTCTGCACTAAGGGTCGCTTTATTGATTGGTGGCGAGCCTATTTTTAGGCAGCTAAATCAGCTTCAGAAAAAACCACAAATTGTAATAGGTACTCCTGGTCGTATTATAGACCATATTGAGCGTAAAACTTTGATTACTCGCAATGTTAGCGTTCTTGTGCTTGATGAAACGGATCGTATGTTTGATATGGGCTTTGGAATTCAAATTGAAGGGATCATGAAATATCTGCCAAAAATACGGCAGACTCTTATGTTTTCTGCAACTCTTCCTAGTGATATAGTTAAACTTACTGAGAAGTACCTTAATCGACCAGAACGTATTTCTGTTGATTGTGAGACTACAACTTCTGTAAAAATTAAGCAAGAGATTGTTTATGCATCAGAATCAGAAAAATATGAAAAGCTTGTTACACAACTATGTCAGCGCGAAGGATCAATCATTATCTTTGTCAAAACAAAGCAAGGAGCGGATCAGCTAGCTAGCAGATTGCACAAAGATGACTATAGCGCTTTAGCAATTCATGGTGATTTAAGGCAGCACAAGCGCGAAAGGGTCATTAATTCTTTTCGTCGTGGCCGCAATCAAATCATGGTTGCAACAGATGTTGCTTCTCGCGGCCTTGATATTCCCCACATTCAACATGTTATCAATTATGATGCACCACAATCGCAAGCTGACTATATTCATCGTATAGGCAGAACTGCACGTGCTGGAGCTGAAGGGCATGCGCTATCTTTTGTTACACCTCAAGATAAGAGAAGACTGCCTGCATTGGCAGACAAAGAAGGAGAGCCAAATTTTGATTGTAGTGTGCAATTTAAAAAACGTAATAGCAAAAAGGTCTTTAAAAGGCCAAGTACGTTAAAGACTAAATACGGTAGAAAAAAGATCAATGCATTTAAGAAGAAAAGCAGAGTACTAGAAAAAGCGTATTAAATAGGATTTACCTACAACTTGATAAGCGTAAAACTCGTCATTCCGCTACTCATTAGTGGAATCTATGTTGAGATATCGTGGTGCTATGACGTAGATCCAGAGTGGGGATTCAAATTGGCTACAGCGAACTGCTGGATTTCAATTTTTTTAATAATTGTGTGCTATTCATTATATATGAGTTCCCACTTTTAAAGAGAATAGGAGATGATTTCCAAAAACTTAGAGGCAAGTTTGAATAGAGCGCTACTCATTGCTTCTAATTTTAATCTAAAATATGCGAAAGTAGAACATTTATTGCTGGCGTTAACTAAAGACGTGGATGTAAATTACGTTTTATCAAGATGTAATATCAGAGCCGATGAAATCATCAATATGGATAACATTCTATCAAGATGCAATATTAAGGCTAATGATTATAATAATAATATAAAAGGGTTTTTACAAAGCAGTTCTGAATTGATTATCAGTGGAGTTAAACCTAGCTCAATGTTTCAATGCATAATACACAGAGCAATAATACGGGCTCATAGCTTGGGGAAAAAAGAAATAAATGGAGCAAGTGTTCTAGTAGAAATTTTGTCTGGGCAAGATTTATACGTTGAAGATCTATTGCAGAAACAAAGTGTGAAAGATTCCAATTTGATTTACCATATATCTAATATGAAATACTTGAGCGATATAGATGAATACACCACCAATCATAAAGTAAAACTTGATAAAAATAATGACGCTCCTACTACAGTAAATAAAGGTGAGCTACTAAAAGATGAGGAAATTCTACAAAGTTATTGTAAAAATTTAAATGACTATGCAAGAAGCGAAAAAATAGATTATGTTATTGGTCGTGATTATGAATTAAATCGCACTATAGAAATATTATTGAGGCGTAGAAAAAACAACCCTTTATATGTTGGAGACCCAGGTGTTGGCAAAACAACAATAGTTGAGGGTTTGGTACTCAAGATCATTGAAGGCAGTGTTCCGAGTGCGCTCAGGTCCAGTATAATTTATGCTTTGGATTTAGGATCACTCCTTGCAGGGACACGCTACAGAGGTGATTTTGAAGAGAGAATAAAATCTATAATAAAAGCGATTGAGGTAAAACCAGGTGCTATCCTTTTTATTGACGAAATACACACTATCATTGGAGCAGGTTCTACAAGTGGTAGCTTTCTTGATGCAGGTAACCTACTCAAACCTGCGCTTGCAAGAGGTACACTACGTTGTATAGGTGCAACTACATATAGAGAATACAGCACTAGTTTTGAAAAAGATAAAGCACTAGCAAGAAGGTTTCAAAAAATTAATGTTAAAGAATCTTCTGTTAATGAAACGATAAAGATACTAGATGGCATAAAGCACTACTATGAAGGGTATCATGGAGTATATTATACAAAGAATGCCATTAGGTCTGCGGCTGAACTTTCGCATAAGTATATTACTGGGCGAATATTACCTGATAAAGCGGTTGATGTTATTGATGAGGCAGGGGCATATTGTAAATTGCTAAGAAACAGGGGTAAAATTGTAAATAGTAGAGATATTAAGAATACCATTACTAGAATTACAAATGTGCCTTGCGGATCTGAATCTGATGATTTGCAGAAAGTAAAGTCTTTAAAAGCTAATCTAGAAAAGGTGATTTTTGGCCAAGAGCAGGCAATAGAATCTCTTGTTAATTCTATTAAAATTGCTAAATCTGGGTTGAGAAATTACAATAAGCCTTTAGCAAATTATCTTTTTGCAGGGCCAACCGGTGTTGGTAAAACCGAGCTAGCAAAACAATTAGCAGAAAGCATGGGCATGAATCTTATACGCTTTGATATGTCCGAATATATTGAATCTCATACGATATCAAGGATGATTGGTTCTCCTCCTGGATATGTAGGTTATGATCAGGGTGGATTACTCACAGAGTCTGTATCTAACAATCAATATAGTGTTGTGCTGCTTGATGAAATTGAAAAGGCCCATAGCGATATCTATAATATATTGCTACAAATTATGGATTATGGTTGTGTTACAGACACTTACGGGCGTAAAGTTAACTTTTCCAATATAATTTTAATTATGACAACTAATGCAGGAGCAGTTGAACGCAGCAAAAGTTTTGTTGGCTTTGGGCATAAAAATTTTAACATTGGTGATAGCGAAAAAGCAATAGAACAGGTTTTTAGCCCTGAATTTCGTAATCGTCTTGATGCGATTATTTCTTTTTCTGACTTAAGTACGGATGTGATTTTGCATATTGTGGATAAATTTGTCCTAGAACTGAAAAAGCAACTGACGCAAAAAGGCATAAACTGCTTGGTAGAGGATGAAGTGAAATCTTATCTTGTACAAATGGGTTATAGTAAGGAAATGGGAGCACGTCCGATAGAGAGACTTATTGAAAAAGAGATAAAAAGTTACTTAGCGGAAGAAATACTGAATCGTAAATTAATAAAAGGAAAGAAATTAAGAATCTATATGAATAAAGTAGAAAATAAAATTGCTTTTAATATAGTTTAAAATCCTTGTATTGAACTTCATCTTTGTTACAATTTATAACTTAAATTTAATTTGAATTATAGTGATAAGTGATAAAGTAAAACAAGTCCTAAGCTACTACGAAAGTGAAAACCCCGGGGTAAAAGCAAATCTTACTCGTATTCTCATGCATGGAAAGCTTGGCGGTACTGGCAAGTTAGTGATTCTGCCAGTAGATCAAGGATTTGAGCACGGGCCAATAAAAAGCTTTGAAGTTAACCCTGATGCTTATGACCCACATTATCATTTTCAGCTTGCAGTTGATTCGGGAGTAAGTGCATATGCTGCTCCACTTGGTATGATTGAAGCTGGTGCTTCAACTTATGCTGGAATGCTCCCACTTATTTTGAAACTTAATAGTTCCAACTCCTTACATTCAAAAAATCTGACTTCTGATCAAGCAATAACCTCTTCTGTGAAAGATGCACTGCGTTTGGGCTGCTTGGCTGTTGGATTTACTATATATCCTGGTTCTGCTAAGTGTTTTGATATGATGGAAGAAGCCCGTGAAATCGTAGCTGAAGCCAAATCTTATGGGCTTGCAGTAGTGCTATGGTCTTATCCACGTGGTGAAGGAATTTCCAAAGAAGGTGAAACAGCAGTTGATGTTATTGCCTATGCTGCGCACATAGCAGCTTTACTTGGCGCTAATATAATCAAAGTAAAACTTCCAACTAAATATTTGGAAAGGGAGAAAATAGAAACAGAAAATATTGAATCATTATCTAAAAGAATTGAATATGTTAAAAGATCTTGTTTTGCAGGGAAAAGAATAGTAGTTTTTTCTGGTGGCGAATCGAAATCAGTGAATGACATATGCAATGAAGCGAAAGAAATTAAGCAGGGTGGTGGTAATGGTTCAATCATTGGACGTAACACTTTTCAACGCAAAAGGGAGGAAGCTTTATCTATGCTAAAAGATATAATGGATATCTACACATAAAAAATGGCTGGGTGGCAGAATGGCTTATGCGGAGGACTGCAAATCCTTTTATACCGGTTCAATTCCGGTCCCGGCCTCTTTCATTTTCTATATCTTGTAAAAGTTGCTCAATTCAACAGTAGCTTTAAGTGTGTAACCTATAGAGAAAGCTTATCCATTATTTATTCATAAGTAAAATCAATAGACTTCTTGCATAACCCAAACTAAGTAGAAAAAAGGTGTCATCCCAGTGCCCAGACACTGGGATCCAGAAAACTTAACTTTAAATAAGTGGCTGCATAATAAAGACTAGATTCCAGCGTCACGCGCTGGAATGACACCATTTTCAGTCTCTTAAATTGCTTTAGCTACAAACATTAAGAAATTTACCAAATAAAAAAAAAGGCAAAAGAAGCCCCGAGTAGCGAGTTTTGACTCTATATTACTGTAAGTGGCGCTGTAATAATGTGCTAACGCTTAAAATAAGCGCGATTTGGCTGAATGTAGAAAAAATAAAAAAGACATGCAGCCGCTATAATTTTATGTAATCCGCCAAAAAATACCCTAAGTTTTTTACTGAATTTTGTCATTGAGCCTGCAGGTCAAAAACAAGTTTTGAGTCATAAATACCCTTATTGTCATAATAAGGGGGCTGGCGAAGCTTGTCAAGTAAGTTTTTTGTTTCTATTTCCAATAAAAGTTCGTTATATGGTTATGCAAGAAGTCTAATTTCTTTTCAAGTTATGGTTATACTCTTATAGCGTTTCATGGTAAAAAATAAACTAAAAATAAGCAAAGTGTTTTACAAAATGATATTACGTAATTTATTGTTTTTACTGCCGACTGAAGTTGCTCACTCTTTGGCAATCATGGCATTAAAGAAAATACCTTATAAGAATCCTATAGAGCTACCAGAATCTTTGAGTGTGAATTTTTTTGGTAATAAGCTCAGAAGCCCCGTGGGCCTGGCTGCAGGTTTTGACAAGAATGCAGAAGTTATAAGGCCTATGCTTTCATTTGGTTTTGGGTTTATTGAAACTGGTACTGTAACTCATAATCCACAATATGGAAACAAAAAACCAAGAATTTTTCGGTTAATTAAAGATCAAGGGGTAATTAACAGATTGGGATTTAACAATAAAGGAATAGACTATTTTCTTAAACAAATAGATGAAACCAAGCTTGATGACTGCATTTTTGGCATAAATATAGGAAAAAATAGTGCATCGAAAGACCAAATTAGTGATTATGTTGATTTAATAAAGATGGTATATGGAAAAAGCAATTATATAGTGCTGAACATCTCATCCCCAAACACGCCTAATTTACGCAATCTGCACAATAAGCAAGAATTATCGGAATTGTTGAAATCCATAACTCTAACCCGGAAATCAATTGATAATTCCGCAATAATATTAAAAATCTCACCAGATATAGATCAGCAAACGAAAGAAAATATCGCTGAGCTTGCGTTGGAATATAAGATTGACGGATTAACAGTAAGCAACACTACGGTAAGTAGAGATAATCTGCATTCCCACCACAACGAAAGTGGCGGATTGAGTGGCAAACCACTGTTCAAACTTTCAACCGAGTTATTGGGCGATATGTACAAATTTACTAAGGGCAAAATATTATTGATAGGGTGCGGAGGAATCTCAAGTGGTGCTGATGCATATAAAAAAATAAAGGCAGGAGCCTCTTTGGTGCAGTTGTACACTGCTCTCATATATCACGGACCTCAAGTTGTAAACAAAATTAATCTAGAACTTGCAGAACTAATAAGGAGAGATGGATTTAGTAACATTAGTGAGGTGGTGGGTTGTATACATTAATTTTGGAAGTTGGTGGTATTATTTTAATAAAATAAGACTAATTCTCTGGTATAAAGGTGGTAGAAAGTGCTTTTCTTTTAAATAATGGGTATGAAGAGTTTGAATGATGCAATATCTAAGATCATTGATTATAAATTTACAAATTATGCAATATTAGAAGAGGCACTAACTCACCCAAGCGTAAATAAAAGGAATAGCAAAAACCAGATTGTAAGCTACGAAAGACTAGAGTTTTTGGGCGATAGTGTTTTGAATATGGTCGTATCTGCCATACTGTTTAAACTATTTCCTGAGGAAAAAGAAGGAGCATTGGCAAAAAGAAAGACGGATTTAGTTTGTGGCAACACCATTGCTAATGTTGCTAAAGAAATAAAATTAGGCAGCTTTATCATCATGAATAATAGTGAACGCTGCAATGGAGGGAGATGTAATCTAAAAAATTTAGAAAACTCGCTTGAAGCACTAATAGGTGCAATTTATATTGATGGCGGACTTGAAAATGTTGAAAAATTTATTACCCAATATTGGGAAAAGCTAGCTAAAAGCATGCTTGACCCCCCTCAAGATCCTAAAACCTCACTGCAAGAGTGGACTCAGAAAAACAAATTGCCTTTACCAGAGTATGAGCTTGTAAAACAAACTGGACCAGCACACAATCCTGAATTTACTATATCAGTTTGCATAGAAGATTATGGTAAAGTTTCTGCATGTGCTTCTAGTAAAAAGATTGCTGAACAAAAAGCTGCTGAGTTGATGCTAGAAAAAATTGGAAAAGACGCTTCAGTTTAGGCAAAATAGGCATTAATAGACTTCTTTCAAAATTCATATAAGGAGCTCAAAATTGTGGATAGCAGCAATCAAATTAAATCTTAAACCAAAACGTTTTCGTCGGTTTCTATGTCTATCGGAAATGATTTTAAACCTTTTCAATTACGTTTTCAACTATTGCCCTTTGGATCATAAGTGTTCTGTTCTCTTTTTTTTGTTCTTTGCTTAACGGATTCTTTTTCGTTTTCCTGTGCGGTAATACAACATTTTTGTGTATCTTCTGCATTTCCCTGTAGCCGGCATCAGCTAAGATTTTAGTTTGTGGCAATGCTGCTACCTTTGATTTTCTAAACATCCGAAAATCATGTTTTCTACCATTCGCTCAAATGTTGCTTTTTTTACCCCTGTTAAACGTCAAAACTTTTCTCCTTCTAACTTTTCTATTTCCTTATATTTCATGCTTTCAAATACTTGATCTTACACTCCCTCTAACAATTTTGAAAGAAGTCTAGTGAATGGTCACGTTAAAACATGTTTTTAAATTTTTGCCAAAATCCTGGTTTATTATCATTAACCTTTGTAAATATTATATTTAAACTGTATTTCGGATCATTTGGCACGTCGTATTTTATGCTAAATGTTGAAACTTTATCGTTATTGTAAATATGTACATTATCATATGATAGCTTTGTTGTGTAACACTTTACATGCTTTTGCTTATCATACACTAAATCACCTGACTCCCTTTCTAGTTCCACAAATTTCGTTTTTTTCTGACATTCCTTCATTTTTATTAAATCCTTATCTAGTGATATTGAAACTGGCAACGTATTTCCAGCATATTCTTTAGCTAAAAGTTCACTTTGAGGATACATTTTTATTTCCCTGCCAAAATGTGAGTCTATGAAATTATTACTCCAAAATTTATCGCCAGAATGCACGTACTCATCAGTAGCATACGGCACCCCACCATAACTGCATTGAACTTTGTAATCTCCAACACCGTTGTTTTGAAAAAAATCATGAATGGCAGTGTAGCTACCGGCAGCATCATTTATGTAATCCATTACTTTATTCCTTAAACTTTTAGTTCATTATATCATAATCATTATGCCAATCAATCAAAAAAGCTCTCTCTTGCTGTTTTTAGAACTGATTTTAAGCAAGCGCTCTCGATTAGTTGGGAGCGTATTTATAAGATTGTGACATTCGTGCCTCCCAGTTTTTCACATACTGCTGAATCAATTCAGGATAATCTGTAATAATTAATAAATTTTCAGCATTTCCTTTTTTAGCTGTCTTACTAAGGTTAAATGACCCTGTGATGACTTTTTGATTGTCAACAATCATTATCTTATTATGAGCAATCTTTGGCTTATCATCGATCCAAATTGGTACTCCACCTGAAAATAATTCATTTATAACACTATATTTTGAGTAGAGTTGCGATTTATCTAAGATGACTTTAACATCAACACCGCGTTCTTTAGCATTAATCAAAGATTTTGCAACTGTTCCAAGAGTAAATGTATATTCTTGAACTAAGATAGATTTCTTAGACTGATCTATTACGCTGATTATCGGTACAGCACAATCTTCTCCAGGTGAAAAGCAAACCGTAGCTTTTGGGCAGGGCGAAAATATAAAACCCGCATAGTAATACAGAGAAAAACACATTAACAAGAATAAAAAGTGAAAAAGCCTCACAACAACCCACCCCCGGATATACGGCGATAGGCTACATCATAATTTAATCACCTGTCAATCCATATTCTTCCCACTTCTCCGTGACTTTTCTTACTATTTCCTCACTCATTTTAATTTTCTCTCCCCATTCTCGTTTGGTTTCAGGCGGGATTTTATTTGTTGCATCAAATCCCATCTTACCTCCCAGGCCACTTTCAGGGGAAGCAAAGTCTAAATAATCAATAGGTGTATTTTCTATCATGATTGTATCACGCACAGGGTCCATTCTCGTTGATATTGCCCACATCACTTCCTTCCAATCACGTACATTTATATCATCATCAACAACGATAATAAACTTCGTGTATAAAAATTGCTTTAGAAAGGAAAGTATGCCCATAACAATTCTTTTTGCCTGCCCTGGATAAGACTTTTTTATCGATATCACCGCTATTCTATATGAACAACCTTCTGGTGGTAGATAAAAATCCACTATCTCTGGAAATTGATTGATAAGAATGGGCACAAAGATTTCGTTGAGCGCTTCACCAAGAATTGATGGTTCATCAGGTGGCTTGCCAGTGAAAGTGCTGAGATAAATTGGATTTTTGCGCATAGTAATTGCAGTAATATTAAATTCTGGAAATTGCTCAACAGAATTATAGTAGCCGGTGTGATCTCCGTATGGCCCTTCATCTTGATATCTATCCAAACTTACATAGCCTTCCAGAACAATCTCTGCATGAGCTGGCACTTGAAGCGGAATAGTCTTACAATTTACAAGCTCAAGCGGTTTTTTGCGCAGCAACCCAGCAAATTGGTATTCTGACAATGTTTCTGGCACTGGAGTTACCGCAGCAATAATTGTTGCAGGATCACTACCGATCACAGCAGCAGCAGGAAATTTCATATTTTGTTCCTTCTCTTTCCATCGTTTGTGGTGACCTGCACCACCACGATGTGCAAGCCAGCGCATTAGAGTCGTTTTTTTATCTATAACCTGCATACGATATATTCCAAGATTGAAATTATCTTGCTTGTCTTCCGTTGGGCCTTTTGTCACCACAATTGGCCAGGTGATAAGTGGTGCAGGTTCATTTGGCCAGCATGTTTGAATAGGTAGCAAACTAAGATCCACCTCATCCCCAATTAGCACCACTTCTTGACATGGAGCCTTGCTCACAACTTTACTTCGCATCGACAATACAACTTTTAGTAAAGGAAACATTTTCACGGCATCTTTGAAGTTTTTTGGTGGCTCAGGTGATCGCAAAAATGCTAAAAGTTTACCAAGATCTCTTAGTTCACCAGGGTTTATGTTCAACCCCAATGCAATCCTCTTAATAGTACCAAATAAATTCACCAAAACAGGGATCAAGCTTTTACCATTCTCTTTAACAACATTCTCAAAAATTATAGCTGGCCCTTTGTTTGACAAAACCCTACGGTGAATTTCTGTCATTTCAAGAACTGTTGAAACTTCCTCCTTAATCCTAATCAGATCTTTTTTTTCTTCTAAGGCTTTAATGAAGTCGCGTAAGTTGGTGTACATATTAAAATTTAAAATAACTTAAAACAAGTCTTCTAGTGTAATCACATGATGTATCGTATCTTTTAGATATTGGTTCTCAGAAACTCCATTTGCAGCAATTAACACCCAGAATATTTGCTTCTTTGATTTCGTTTTTTCTCTATAAATTGCTTCTTTTCTTTTTAATTGTTCGACAAATTCCTTTGTTACTGTATAAGGTTTATCACTATATTTTATCTCACAGAGCATTACACATCCATCTTCTCGATCGAAAACTAGATCTATTTGAGCACCAGACTCTTTACTGTATTTTTCTGGTTGATATTGCCAATCTCCACATATAACTGCTATATGCTCTATATCTAATTTTTTTCTAATTACATTGGCATGTTTAAAACACACTGCTTCAAATGTTTGCCCTGTCCATGTTTGCCAAGCTGGTTTCTTTATTGCTAACTCCCAATAGTGAGCATCACTTATTATTGCCCTTTTTGTTACTTCCTTAAACGGCTCAATCCACGTTAGATAAAATAATACATATTCGTCCATTACCCTGTAATATACTCCTCTCTTTCCCTTGTTCAATGGTAAAAAACCACCAATAAATCCTGCTTCTTCTAAACTCCTTAATTTAGCAGTTAAGCGACCACCCTCAGTGATTTTAGTTGCTTTTATAAGTTCTTTTCTGCTTATCCCTTTTGGCTTTTTTGCAATCGCACGAATGATATTTAGATATGTCTCTGGCTCTTCATACAAGGAGTGAAACAACATATCAAATTCATCAAATAACAAACCACCCTTCTGAAAACAGATCATATTAATGTTTTGTGCTGCTGATAATCCTTTACTTACTTCCTTAAGGTAATGTGGTATTCCTCCAATAGCCATATAGATCTGTAATATCTGCTGGTGATTAAGGTTGATTCCTAAATATCTTAGATACTCTTTAGTTTCACGTAAGTTAAAAGGCTGCAAAGGTATCCTTGCGGTAATGCGGTTATGCAACCCCCCTTTGGTATAAATTATATTTTCCAACATCCAAGAAGCTGCTGAACCACATACAACCAAGATAAGCTTCTTTCGGTTTGTCCAATGTATATTCCAAAAATATTCTAACGTTTCTAGAAAACGAGACTTTCTTGTAGCTAACCATGGAAGTTCATCAAAAAATAAGACAATGTGTTCATTCTCATGTGTGTTATCAATAGCAAGTGTTAATTGTTGTAATGCATCCAGCCACACTTCAGGCAAAGCCATTTTTGCACCTTTATAAAAAGTATTTGATAACGACTGTGTAAAAATTGCAAGTTGTTCCTGCATAGTACCATTATTAAGACCTGTTTGTTCAAATAAAACATCGGCATGTTTACTGAAAAATTGTTTTATTAGGTACGTCTTACCCACACGACGCCGACCATACACTTCAATAACCTCAGCAAATGGGGAAAAGAGAAGCTTACTTTCTAGAATGGCTATTTCCTTTTCTCTACCAATTATTGGTTCGCTCATATAATTTACCGCCGCATTTGTTAGCATTATACACGGCGGTTATAAGATGATCAACTTTTTTTACCGCCATGGTTACAGTTGTTATACGCGGCGGTAAAAGATAGAGCATCTCATAATTGGCTATTCTGGCGATGGTTTGGTCATTTGCATCACCAAGTCTTCTGATGAGCTTTTCAGTAATGTGCTTGAGTTCCATTGTACGTAAAGTTTGCATTTGAGGCAAAACTGGTTATAAAATACACTTGATATAAATGTTTTCATATATTAATATTAGATGCTTCTTTTAATATACAGATAAATGTGTACTAAAGTTTTATGTTGTAGGTTTTTAAATAAATTGTATGTCTAGAATATCGTTTTTATTGATCCTTATACTGGCAGTAGCAAGTTTACCAGTAATAAACAATTGGCTTTCAAATCGCAGCCAAATGCTAAGCGATGATTATATAGGTGAGAAATTAGATAATTATATAAGTAGAAATTTTGATAAGATCGTAAAAACTCTCAAAGAGGAGTCGATTAAAAGTAGTTACGCTGCTCGAGATAATGTGACCAAAAGTAAAATTTCACAATACAAGGATCAAATATTTGACCTTACTTATCCTTACTCCGGAAATGAAAATAGTAGTGTTATAGCTGTAGGTTTCTTTGACTATTCTTGTGGATATTGCAAGACTATAAAAGACGATATAAAACAGTTAATTAACGACGGTAAAATTAAGTATATCTTTAGGGATGCTCCAATACTTGGTAATGACTCTTTAAGGGCAGCAAAAAGCGCTTTAGCTGTTTACTTTATTGATAAAGAAAAATATTTCGACTTTCACTATTCTGCTTTAAGTCACAAAGGAGGATTTTCAGACGAAAGCATATTGGATATAGTGAAAAGCATAGGGGTTAATGAAGACGACTTTAATAATTCCATGAAAAATAACGCGGACAAAATTGAGCAAATGATAAATGGCAGTAAGCTCCTAGTAAGAGATTTGGGAGTAGGTGGCACACCTTTTTTAATAATTGGGGATAGTCTGTTTGTAGGAGCAACTGATTTGAATGTATTACGCAAAAAAGTAGATGAATTAAGTCACAAGCAAAAACTAGCTTCAGCGATTAATTTGCTATAAAATTTTATTTTTTTACTTGATAACGTAAACGAATCCAATTATGAATGTGATAAATAGCAGTACGTATAAGATACGCAGTAGCTCAAGAAAAGCAGGTGATGCCTACAGTCGAGCATAACCTTAGCCTGCAAAGGTTGACTAATCCATTAAAAAGTGTTAAACTTAACATATAGCTACCATTCTGAAGTTACAATATGAAAGAGCCTAATTATACAAGAGAACCAATTGCTCTTTTTCGACAAATCAAAGAAAAGAAAAAATCAAGTGATTTACTGCATAATTTAAAAAATGCTTGTCCCAAAAATCTAAACATAGGAATTGCTATAAAGACAGGAGATTGCTTTTTTGACTCCGTGGCTCAAGGGTTGAATGAGTTAAATATAAAACCTGGTTATCGTTTTACCGCAAAATCATTAAGAAAAGATTGTGCAGATTATGCTGAAAACAAAAAGGACTCACGATGGGTTTTTAATGAAATAACAAAAAATATTGCTGAAGGATATGCTGTACCTATGATAGGTTCAAACGGAAATGTAATGAAAGATAACCAGAACAATATTATACCAGACAATATTGCATCTTTTGATAGATATTTAAAAGATATTAGAAGTATGGCTACAGAAGCTAGCCCACCTATATGGGGTCGCCCAAGGGTTGAAGGGAGAATGATATGTGATAAGTATGAAGTGGAGCTTTATATTTATTCAATAGAGGAAGATAGTCAAAAAGTTACAGTAACTAAAATTACAGCACATGATGATAATCTAGAAGTTTTTATACAAGATGTGAATCTTGATCAATTAAAGATAGATAATAGTAAAAAAACTGTAGGAGTAGTGAATTACATGCAACATTTTGTACCACTCCTTAGTGGAATTTCTGAAGATATAAAAGAAGATCAACAAGTTTCTAGTGAAGAAATTTTTAGTACAGATAAAAGAGTTCCTCCTTCTAATCAACCAGAGCAAGAAGTACAACAAGAAATAATTAATACCAGCACTAATGCGACTGTTTATACGGATAAAGAAATCCCTTTTTCTCATCAACTAGAGCAAAAAACACGACAAGAAGGAATTAATGCCAGCGCTAGTGCGACTGTTTATACGGATAGAGAAATTCCTACTTCTAATCAATCAGAGCAAAAAGTACAACAAGAAATAATTAATACCAGTACTAGTGCGCCGGTTTTACAAATTCACATAGATAAAGAAATCCCTTCCTCTCATCAGCAAGAACAAAAAACACAACAAAAAGAAATACAAAAAAAATTAATTAATAATTACAAGAAAGAAGCTGTTTATGGCACAGTTGCTGTGATAGCTGCTATAGTATTCACAGCATCTGCTATAGCTGCTATCATTACTCAAGCAATTCCTTTTGCATGTCTTGCTGGAATTGCTTTAGTTGCTGCATGTGTTTTTGTATATCAATTAACGCAGAGTCATAAGAACATTAACGAACTGAAAAGTGAGTTAGAAGAAAATAGTACCCTTACTTTTCTAGAAGAAATAGGATTAAAAATGCACGGTCTTATTAATAAAGCAACTTTAAAAATTTAAGATCTTTCCTGTTTTACTACACCACCTCAATTTTACTTTCATAGGAGGAAATATGTCATTCACAGAAATTAGATTTCCAGAAAATATATCTTATGGTTCCACTGGAGGACCGGAATTTTCCACTGACGTTGTAACAACTCATAACGGTTGTGAACAGCGCAACATCAATTGGTCTCATGCACGCACTAGATACAACATAGCTTACGGGGTCAGATCAAACGAGCAGCTAACAGAACTCATAACATTTTTTCATGCACGAAAAGGTAAAGCAATAGGGTTTCGTTTTAAGGATTGGTCAGATTTTATAGCCATTAATCAAAAGATTGGTATAGGAGATAACAAAAAAACGACTTTTCAGCTAATCAAAACTTATGTAAGTGGGGAAGATAAGCATATACGCATGATCAAAAAGCCAGTACATGGGACAGTAAAGATTTATTTAAATGGTAAAGAAGAGAGTGAATATTCAGTAAATTATTCAACGGGAGAAATAACATTTATGAAGCCACCAGTAAAAGATGCGATAATCACTGCGAGCTTCGAATTTGATGTGCCCGTGCGCTTTGATACAGATTACTTAAAAGCTTCTATTGATGACTATGGAAGCAATAGCTGGAATAACATTCCACTAGTAGAGGTGAAGTTTAATTAAGCTGCTTTAAAATTTCCTCCTGTTGCTGAGTGTGAACACTAGCATAACCACATGCAGGAGATGCAGCAGCAGGTCTTGCGATACACTTAGGTCTTTTTGCTTGAATATTGAGATCAGATAACACCTCGTCTATCAATGGGTTGACAAAAAACCATCCCCCCATATTTTTTGGTTCTTCTTGACACCATATAATTTCAGCTTTCTTGTACTTTTCAAGTTCGCTGCTTAATTTATCGGCCGGAAACGGATAGAATTGTTCTAAACGTATCACTGCTATATCGTTTATTTTTTGTGTTTCAAGCATTTCAATTATATCGTAATAAGCTTTACCACTGCATATTACAACTTTACGTATTTCATTATTTGAAACTAAACCTGTTCTACATTCTGGAATTACCGTGAGGAATTTTCCTTCAAAGTCAGATAGGTTAGAAACTGCTCTTTTATGACGCAATAGTGATTTAGGTGTAAACACTACTAAAGGCTTACGAAAGTCTCTATGCATTTGTCTGCGTAAGACGTGGAAGTAATTTGCCGGAGTGGAACAATTAACTACCTGCATATTATCCTCTGCGCAGAGTTGCAAAAATCTCTCTATACGTGCGGAGCTATGCTCAGGTCCTTGCCCTTCATAACCGTGGGGCAACAATAGAACTAGACCGCTTGATCGCAACCACTTTGTTTCTGCAGATGCGATAAACTGGTCGATCATAATTTGTGCACCATTTGCAAAATCACCAAATTGTCCTTCCCAGAGCACCAGTGAATACGGAGAATCAAGACTATATCCATATTCAAAGCCCATTACAGCATACTCTGATAAAGCGCTATCTATGACCTCAAAGTGAGCTTGCTTTTCATTTATATTGTTTAGCGGAATAAACGCTTCTTCTGTTGCCTGATCAACAAGCCTTGAATGACGGTGCGAGAAAGTCCCACGACCAGAATCTTGTCCTGATAAACGCACTCCTATTCCT
Organism: Wolbachia endosymbiont (group A) of Pipizella viduata; assembly: GCF_964028555.1. Classification (NCBI taxonomy): domain Bacteria; kingdom Pseudomonadati; phylum Pseudomonadota; class Alphaproteobacteria; order Rickettsiales; family Anaplasmataceae; genus Wolbachia; species Wolbachia endosymbiont (group A) of Pipizella viduata. The sequence continues at coordinate 1,102,653 of NZ_OZ034787.1, forward strand.
TCTGTAAGCAGTGACGCAAATGCAAGACTTTCGGCAGTTGCCCAGTCTATATTGCTACCAGAATTTATGCTGTCTATTCTTCCATCGAGTATTTTTCTAACCTTATTGTTAATGTTAAAGCTACTTGGAATATTGCTATTTATATGCACACCCAATTTTTTCAACTCATCTGGCGGAACACCAGAATCCGTGTAGTATTCGCTCAAATCGTTCAGCTTTGCTCTTCTTAATTTTGACCACACTCCACCGAACCAGTCAGCTTTTTTTGGAGTGTAAGTCACTGATTCAGCAAGACTTTTATCTAATTTTGCCCTGAACTCACTGCGCAATTTATTTACTTCATCGCCATCTAATACTTTCTCTGCAGTCAATTTTTCTTCATACAATGTTCCAGGAGTTTTATGTTTTGATATCAGCTTATACATAAGTGGCTGAGTGAAATTCGGTTCATCGCCTTCATTATGGCCGTATTTGCGGTAGCATATTATATCAATCACTACGTCCTTTTTAAATTTCTGCCTATATTCCATCGCCAGACTTGCAGCAAAACTCACAGCTTCCGGGTTATCTCCATTCACATGGAAAACCGGAGCTTCTATTGATTTTGCTATGTCAGTGCAATAAAAAGAGGATCGTGCGCAGCATGGGTTAGCAGTAAAACCAACTTGATTGTTTATAACAATGTGCACAATACCACCCACTTTATAACCTTCAATGTTGCTTAGGCTCAAGGTCTCGGCAACGACACCTTGACCGATGAAAGCCGCATCACCATGAATTGATATGCCAAGCACAGACCTTATATTCTGTTTTGCTCTTATTCTTCCAGCCAAAACCGGATTTACCGCTTCAAGGTGAGATGGGTTAGGGGATAAACTTAAATGTATTTTTTTGCCACCTGTAAGTGCTCGATCAGAAGAATAGCCAAGGTGATATTTAACATCACCAGACACCTCAAGACCACTTGGGTATGCAAGGTTGCCTTGAAATTCAGATAGCATTGCCGCATATTCTTTGCCCATAACTTTGGTCAGAACATTAAGTCGTCCGCGGTGAGCCATGCCAAGAACTACTTCTTCAATGCCAAAAGCCGCAGAATCACTAATAATTCTCTCAATCGCAACAATAGCTAACTCTCCACCTTCGATAGAAAAACGCTTATATCCAGGAAATTTCATATGGAGAAATTGCTCGAACATCTCAGATTCGATCAAGTGCCTCAGGATTTCCTTTTTATCTTGTGAACTCAGCGTATAGGTTTGATTTTCGATCTTGTCCTGCAGCCATATTATCTCCTCATAAGAGGAGATATGCATAAATTCAAAACCGATATTCTTGCAGTAAATATCTCTATAGATTTCAGCGTCACTTGCCGGAGATAGATTTGAATATTTTTGGTAATCTATTTCTTGATTTTCACTTGGTGACAATGGGTTTAAGTCTGCAAAAAAGTGACCATAGGACCTGAAGAAATTTGCTAAACTAGAAACTGAATCATCTACCTTAGTTGCATTGCAGGGCTCTGCTTTATTAACTTCTAAATTGCTTGAAAAAATTCTATACCAATCTTCCCCGATTGATTTATCGCCCTGCAGATAACGGCTATACATTTCTTCCACAAATTCTGCATTATCGCCATAAAGGCAGCTTAAACTCGACATAATTACTATATAAGATATCAAACACTTATAAGTATAACTTAAGTTTTTTAAAAAAGAACTTTTTTAGTTTCTATACTTCATACTGCCGCGGTATCTCTTAGCATAGATCCCGCTAACACGTAGCGGGATGACGATTGTCAGGGTGTCATCACAGTGCCCAGACACTGGGATCCAGGAAACTTAACTCTACATCAAGTAAATGTACAATAAGAACTAGATTCCAGTGTCAGCTACTTGAATGACACCCTTCTTGGTGCAGATTGCTCTTAAATCACAATTCTCGTACAGTTGTGATTAAGCTAATGCATTGCCGCTTTCTCGAGAATTGCCTTCAGCATTTAGCCCAACATTATTTATTACTTGTTCAGCATTAACTTCATCAAAATTAGGAGAAGGCCATTTTGTTTGTACATAAAATACATCATGTATAGCTTTTGCAACAAGAAGAACTCCAGCAAGAGCAAATGCTGCCACTCCCGCATAACATAAGAAAGAGGCATCACATGAAGAGTAAATCGCAAAAGCAACATAACTTGTTAGAACTGCAAGAGCTAACTGACAAAATACACTGGATTTATCAATTCTCCCATACTCGACTAACAACTTCTCAACTTTATTCCTATAAGCTTCACTTTTATGGATGTTTAAAAATCCATCAATGTTTGTATTAGGATCTGCACCATTTTTTAAGAAAAGCTCTACAATTTCAATATTTCCATTCAATACAGCACAAGATAATAGATTTGTCCCTGCATAAGATTGGTTTATATAATCACCAAATTGTCCATTTTTGCTACTCTTGAACTTAGAAAAAAGCTTCTTTAGGTATTCTATATCTTCGCTAGAGGTAGCAGAACGGAAAACAGACTGTAGATCACTAAGAGAGTTAATATCATCATCTAAATCGACATAGTCAAAAGGCTTGGAATCTGGACCGATAAATTGTTCTGAAAGAGAGTGGGATGCAGTCATTAATTCTCTATTCTGGTCCAACGTCTTTTCGCTACTTTTATTTTGAGAAAGAGTGAAAAACAATTTCTCCTGATGTCTTTCTTTCAATTCCCATTTTTCAGGATTATCACCCTCACTAAAACCTAATATTTTTAAAGCTTCCTTTCTATTCACAATAAATTTCCTACTGAAATATATTAAGTTAAGTATAACCCAAAATTTTAAAAAGCAAAGCTTTTTATGTCAAACTGTGCCTGTTGCACAATTCCATAACTGTACAAACATTGTAATTTATCTCCATCTAGGAAAGGGTGTCATCCCAGCGCCCCTATAATGTCATCCCAGTGCTCCTATAATGTCACCCCAGTGCTCCTATAATGTCATCCGAGTAGCTGACACTGGGATCTCATTTCACTCTATAATAGCAGTGCTCCTTTCTTGTCATCCCAGTACTGATTAGCTATAAAATTTAAGAAGATATTTAAGAAATTTACCAAATAAAAAAAAGGCAAAAGAAGCCCCGTGGTGCGAGTTTTGACTCTATATTACTGTAAGTGGCGCTGTAATAATGTGCTAACGCTTAAAATAAGCGCGATTTGGCTGAATGTAGAAAAAATAAAAAAGACATGCAGCCGCTATAATTTTATGTAATCCGCCAAAAAATACCCTGAGTTTTTTACTGAATTTTGTCATTGAGCCTGCAGGTCAAAAACAAGTTTTGAGTCATGAATACCCTTATTATCATAATAAGGGGGCTGGCGGAGTTTGTCAAGCAACTTTCTATATAATATTTTCTAAAATAAATGGACTTCTCGCATCCAATTTCGGCAGCGCGTGACACACAACTGCAATGACAAGGTGTTGTAAGATATTACCACAAACATCATATTCACACGAAATACTTGACTTCACTTGTACTAAGAAGCATTTTATATATATTGTGTGCCCGTAGCTCAGCTGGATAGAGCAACAGCCTTCTAAGCTGTGGGTCGTAGGTTCGAATCCTACCGGGCACACTCTTCTATCAATACTTTCTATAAATCTTCAAGTATTCTGGCACCACATTTTCAATTGCTAATGGTCGAACCTTCATTGTTTCAAGGTCAGCTGACTTTTCGATTGAGCTATTCATCATAACTTTCACCTGATCTTGAGTAAGCACAGGGTTCGTATCTCCGGTTATTGGTTTTAGCAGCATAGAAATAATTTTATTTTCTAAAAAGAAAGCTATTAACTTTGCCATTGGAAAAGATACATTGATCAACAAACACTTTCTGTTAGTAACATTCAGAATAAACTTCAATAAGCTTTTGAAAGAGTAAAGCTTTGGTCCACCCATGTTATAAATTTTCTTGTCTTGCTTATTAAAACTGATAATACGATATACCACTTCAGCTAAGTCTGTTACACATATTGGCTGAAATTTAGTCGTTCCATTGCCAATTAGCGGCAAAAAAGGAAGAACAGTTGCTAATCTTGCAAATTTATTAAAGAAGTTATCTTCTTTACCAAATACAAGGCTTGGCCTAATTATTATTGCTTCTTGAAATGCTGAAGTTACAGCTTTTTCACCTTCCAATTTACTTTTGGCATATTTTGACAACTTGCTATTTTCTATTCCCATAGCGGAAAAATGTATCATCATAGGTACATTTTTCATTTTTGCAGCTTTTGCTATCCTTTCAGCTATTTTAACGTGAACAGCGTAAAAATCGTGCTTTTTTGCTTCATATAGTATTCCCACTAAGTTTATGGCTACATCACATTCTTCCATAACCTCTAGAACTGATTTTTTATCAAAAAAATCGCCTTTAAATATTGATATTTGTCCCAAATTGCCACACAATTTTAAACAAGCAGCTTTTTCCTGATTACGAGTGAATATCTTTATTAAATATCCTTCTGCTGCCAAGCGTCTTACGATGTGTTTCCCTATAAACCCCGTTCCACCAAAAATAATTACACGTTTTGTCACGATTAAAGTTCCTAATAATTTGTTACTGTAAATTAATACAATGATTTTGCTTAATATTCTATTATGAATTCCCGTACAATAAGATCCATTTTCATTCTTCGTGAGCCTTTAACTAGAATTGCGTCATTATTCTGAATAATGTTAGCTAAATCACTTTTCAATTGATTAGAATCATTAAAATGCGCGCCTCTTATATTATCTGGCAAAAGCTCATGCAATTCTAACATAAATTTACCAACTGTATAAATTTTATCTATATTATTTTCTGTGACAATCTTAACCAAATCTGTATGAAATTCTATGCTTTTATCACCAAGTTCCAACATATCACCAAGCAAAGCTACTTTTCTCTGATTAGAATATGTACTCAAAGTTTTTATTGCAGTTTTCATCGAAGCAGGGCTGGCGTTATAGGAGTCATCAATTAAATGTATATATTTTTTATTGTATTTGACCTTATGAATATTGCCTCTACCTTTCGTTACACTAAAATTCTTAAGTGCAAGTGGTAATTTTGATAAATCAAGTCCGAGGCTCTGCACAACTGCTGCAACAACAAGTAGCGAATAAGCAAAATGCTCACCTTGCACACGTAAATTACAGTTTATAGTTTGATTATCACTCAGCCTGATTTTTAAATTTAGTCCGTCATCATTTCTTATTAGGTCCAACAAACAAACTTCAGCATTTTTATCTTTACCGAGGCTTATTACATTTCTATTGGCGCGTGATGAGAGATAATCATAATATTTATTATCTCTGTTCAAGACCAAAGTACCATTACTTTTCATACCATATAGAATTTCTAACTTCGCTTGTGCAACGTCAAATAGTGATGAAAAATTTTCAGTATGTGCAGGTTCGATGTTGGTAATAACTGCAATATTTGGATTACTAATCTTTGATAATTCTTTTATTTCACCAGCTTTATTCATTCCCATTTCAAGGATTAAGTACTGGCAGTTTTTTGGAGCTTTTAGAATTGTCAAAGGCAATCCTATATTATTATTTAAGTTACCTTTGTTTGCATGGGACACTCCATATTGCGATAAAACAGTGTGCAGCATATCCTTTGTAGTGGTTTTTCCGACACTGCCTGTAATTGCAATAATTTTAGCATCAACAAGAATATTTCTAATATAGTATGATGCCATATCGTGCAAAGCTTTCAGGGTATCTTGTACAATAATGAGAGGGAAATTTTTATATTTACCCTCACTTACTATTGCAGCGGCAGCCCCTTTTAAAAACGCTTCATGCAAAAAATTATGGCCATCAAAATTCTTTCCCTTGAGTGCAATAAATAAATCACCTTTTTTTATGCTTCTTGTGTCCGTTGAAATATTTGAGCTATGTGTCCAATTACAACCATTTACGTCTCTTCCGCCAGTTGCATCAATGATATTATTTGTGTTCCATTTAAACATAATTTAGAGAGTACTCTTTAAAGTAAATTGAATAAAGTAGCAAATACCACATGTTTTAGACAATGTATAAATAATGGTTGCAATCCCTATAATTCTATCTTATAATGGATATAGAAGTTTAAATTTTTTCGTCTATAATTAAAACGTATTTAGTTGTAGAAAGTAACTTGGAGGTGTGTATGCCAAAAAACGACCAAAATGAAGAATCTACTTCTATACTAGCTAAAGTTGGTAATGCAGCTTCGGGGGTAGGAAGTTTTCTGGATAGAGGTGTAAAAGTCCTAGTCAAGGGTGCAGTATACCCTATATGGCCAAAGAATTGGTTTAAGTCCTGGGATGAAATGCGGCACGACATAAAAAATGGCGGGCGTTCTATTATTGGCAACCCACTTGAAGAGTATGACCCACCTATAGAAACCACACAAGCTAGTGAGAATCTTGGTGTAGAAATAACAGAGCAAAAGAAAGGGAAAGGAAAGGTAGCTTTTTTAGCGTCAAGGACTCTGACGGGAGATATACCTTATTTGAACGATGAACAATTAGGTCAAATAAAGAAAAACCTGCCAAATGTAACTATTTTTAGAGAAGAAAACAAAATTGTAATTGAAATTAACGTTGAGGAAATAGCTAACACTATTAAAACTAATCCTGATAATAAAGGCAAGAGCAAGAAAGAAATAGAAGAGCTTGTTCTTAAAGGAATTGCTAATAAAGTTGACGAAGACCTTAAGAAGCTTGCAGGAATTACTGGTGGAGAATTTAAAATTCATACAGACTTAAAATTGCTGAATGGTATTGCAGAAAAATTGTATCGAGAATATGATAACCAGAACAAACCATCAAAAACTCCAGGGCCAGCACAAACTGGAAAGTCACCAGGGCAATCTTCAGAAACTGTTACAAGTACAGATGAATTAGTAAAATCTTTTAACATTACTAATCCTAACGAGTTTCCTTTTGGTAAAAGTAAAGAAGCTATTTCTCCTATAAAAAATATGCAGTTATCAGAACGAGATATCAAAAAGCAAGCAGAAGGATTGGGAAGTACTTTTTTGAATTTTGAAGATGCCTCTGGTGAAGTAATAAAACCACTATCTACGCCTGATGTAGAAAGAAATAAAGGAAGAGGGAAAGGTCGCTCTTAAAATATGAGCAATGAAGTTTATGATAGCAATAACATCTTTGCTCAAATATTAAGAGGTGAGTTACCTTGTGAGAAGGTACATGAAAATGAAAATGTACTAGCTTTTCGTGATAAGTACCCTGACGCACCAGTTCACATTTTAGTTATACCAAAAAATCAATATATTTCATACGATGATTTTATTCTAAAAGCTTCTGAAGAGGAGATAGTAAGTTTTTTCAAAATTGTCAGAGAAATAGCACATAAATATAATTTAGAAAAAACAGGATATAGATTAGTCACTAACTACGGTGAAAATGGAGAGCAGGTTGTACCACACTTTCACGTGCATATTTTAGGTGGTAAAAAGTTAGGAAAGCATGTAAACTCATAGTGTTATATGTTTTGTTAAATGAGCGAATATCTAACCATAGTAATCTTTATCTGCGTATCAATTGTAGTATCTTTTGCTTTAGGTATATTGCCTATGTTTCTTGCAGTGAGTAAGCCAGATGGTGAAAAACTTTCCACATATGAGTGTGGCTTCAATCCACTATCCAGTGCAAGAAAAAATTTTGACATTAAATTTTACCTAGTTTCAATATTATTTATAATATTTGACTTAGAAATCGCTTTTCTTTTTCCTTGGGCTGTTTCTTTATCTAAGATAAGCTATGGTGGATTTTGGTCTATGATGGTATTTCTTGCAATACTCACTATAGGTTTTATCTATGAATGGTGTAAAGGTGCATTAGAGTGGGAGTAGTTTATGACAAATCAAATTCTATCTAATGATGACTGGGGTCGTTATAAAAAAGAAGGGTTTCTTGTTACTAAATTTGGTGATTTAATAGATTATGTAATGAATTGGGCAAGGTCTGGTTCATTGTGGCCAATGACATTTGGTCTTGCATGTTGCGCAGTTGAGATGATGCATACTGCATCCAGCCGTTATGATCTTGATAGATATGGCATAATGTTTCGTGCAAGCCCACGTCAATCAGATGTGATGATTGTTGCTGGCACACTAACTAATAAAATGGCAGCAGCATTGCGCAAGGTTTATGATCAAATGGCAGACCCGAAGTATGTTATTTCTATGGGAAGTTGTGCAAATGGTGGTGGTTATTACCATTACTCTTATTCAGTAGTCCGAGGCTGTGATAGAATTGTGCCAGTTGACGTGTATGTCCCTGGATGCCCACCAACCGCTGAGGCGTTGCTATATGGAATGCTATGCCTACAAAACAAAATAAAACGAACTCAGAATATAAAGCATGGATAAAACTGCAAGGCATATACAAAAAAAGACCAAGTGTGAGTGCATTCAAAAAGATGATGGCATTATTGTAATATATTCAACTTTAGATGAAATTGAAAAGCACCTATCCTTTCTACGTGATGATGAAAAGTGTAGGTTTGAACTATTAGTTGATATTTTTGGGGTTGACTATCCAGATCGAGAAAAGCGCTTTGAGTTAGTGTATAATTTACTCAGCATTGTGCATAATATTAGAGTACACATAAAACTTCAATTATGTGAGGGCGATATGCCTCCAAGCATAGCAAAGGTATTTAGCACAGCTTCGTGGTTTGAGCGTGAAGTGTTTGATATGTATGGAATAGAATTCTCTGATCACCCTGATTTGCGTAGGATTCTAACAGACTATGGATTCAAAGGTCATCCAATGTTAAAAGATTTCCCTCTCACTGGTTATGAGGAAGTAAGATACGATATAGAGGCAAAAAAGGTTGTATATAATCCTATAGATTTATCGCAAGATTTTCGTATGCTTGATAGCCTATCGCCTTGGGAAGGTAAAACCATAAAAGTAAATACAAAGGAGTAGAAAATGACAGTACAAAGAAAAAAAATATCTTTAATCGGTGCAGGAAATATCGGTGGAACTCTTGCCCATATGATTGCACTAAGGGAACTCGGCAATGTTGTTTTACTTGATATTAGTGATGGAATAACGCAAGGTAAAGCACTCGACATAGCAGAATCATCCCCTATTGATGGATTTAATTCTGGTTTAACTGGAACTAATCAATACAAAGATATAGAAAATTCTGATGCAATCATCATAACAGCAGGCATTGCTAGAAAACCTGGAATGAGCAGGGATGACCTCCTGCAAACCAATGCTAAAGTAATGAAGGAGGTTGGTGAAAATATTAAGAAGTATTCTCCAAATGCGTTTGTAATAGTGGTTACCAACCCTTTGGATGCCATGGTTTCAGTGGTGCATAAATTTTCAAACCTTCCAGCTAATATGGTTGTTGGAATGGCAGGAGTGCTTGATTCTTCCCGTTTCCGTTATTTTCTTGCAAGTGAATTAAATATTTCAGTTGAAGATATATCTGCTTTTGTGCTTGGAGGACATGGTGACACTATGGTACCACTCATTAATTGCACTTCTATCGCTGGCATTCCACTTACCCAAGTTATCGATATGGGTCTCATTACGCAGAAAAAAGTTGATGAAATAGTTGAACGCACTCGCAATGGCGGTAAAGAAATAGTTGATCTGCTTAAGTCTGGATCTGCATACTACGCTCCTGCATCTTCAGCTATATGCATGTTAGAGTCATATTTAAAAGATAAAAGGCGTATATTACCATGTGCTGCTTACCTTAATGGTGAATATGGTGTAAAAGATTTGTTTATTGGTGTTCCTGTAATTATTGGAAAAAATGGAGTTGAAAAGGTCCTAGAAGTTAAGATGGATAATAGTGAACGAGAAATGTTCGATAAATCTGTGAATGCAGTGAAAGAACTATTTAGGCTCATAAGCAAATCAATGGTTTTATAGAATTTCCTTGTAGCTCAAGTTTCGTAAACAGCCTAAAAAAGTTGCTTGTGGTTATTTCTGCTACTTTGTCGGGTGACTCATTCCATAACTCTGCCAAACAATCCACAACATATTTCACCATTGCTGGTTCGTTCTTTTTTCCTCTGTAAGGCTCAGGTGATAGATACGGTGCATCAGTTTCAACCAAAACACGTTCGCGTGGCACACCTTGTGCAATTTCTCTGAGTAAGCTCGCATTTTTAAAAGTAATGATTCCAGAAAATGAAATATATAACCCTAAATCTATAGATTGATAAGCAAGCTCTTTAGAGGAAGCAAAGCAGTGCATTACTCCACTAAAAGCACAGGTTTTCATTTCTGACTTTAACATATCGATCATCTCACTATCAGCACTCCTAGTGTGAATAACTAAAGGTAACCCTGTTATTCTTGCTGCTTCTATGTGTGATGCAAAACTTTTTTTCTGATTGTCTTTGTTGTCAGATTTATAAAAATCTAACCCGGTTTCACCGATACTAATTACCTTTTGATTCTTAGTAAATTCAACTAATTCATCAGCATGTATACACTCACCGTTTTCTATAGCAGCATCAAGTGGATGTATACCAACAGAGAAGTAGACTTGATCGTAGGATGAAGAAATTTTTAATAATTTAGGGATATCATCAATGCTTACGCATATGTTATGCAAAATTTTTACACCATTTTGCTCTGCCCTTGAAATTACTTTTGGTATTTCATCATCGGAAAAATAAATCAAGTGGCAATGAGAATCTACTATCATGAGCTTATTGTTGAGGCTTTTATTATAGAAGAAAACTCTTCTATCACTGTTTTATAAACTTCTTTTTTAAATGATATAGCATTGGCTACTAAATCATCTATACTTTGCCAACGCCACTCTTTGAACTCTGGATGATCAGTATAATTAATATCAATATCCTTATCCTCTCCATAAAATTTCATTAAGAACCACCTTTGCTTTTGACCAGAATATTTCCCATTCCAGCACTTTGGTATAACTTCTTCAGGCAAGTTGTAGTATATCCAATCCTTGCTTTTAGTTATAACCTTTACTTTATTAGTACCAACTTCCTCTAGCAACTCACGTAACGCTGCTTGTTCCAGTTCCTCACCATCATCAACACCTCCTTGTGGCATCTGCCAGTAAGAGTCGCTATCAAAGCGTTTTCCAATAAAGGCATGTCCTTGTCTGTTAAATAGCATTATGCCAACACAAGGACGATACTTATCTTTCTGCTCAACCACGAGTACGCTCTGTTTTTAAATGATTTGTTACAGAAGTTTTAATTAATTTTCCATTTTTTTCTTCCTTCATCTCTTCAACAATTTTCTTTGCAACTTCCTTTGCACTTAAGTTTGAGTTATCAATTTCAAGTGTACCTTCCGTTATAAATAGCCTTTTCCCTTCAATTCTTTTCATAACAAAATCCGAATCAATAATTTTATTTTTCCGGCATCTCTCCTTTGAGTGAATACGCCTTGCTAGTTCTTCGTCATTACAATGTAACACTACAGGAAGAATTTTCATATCCATTTTTTTACTTAAATTTACCACAGAGTTGTATATTCTCTGATCATAGGGGTCACCCTCTATCAATTCATTTGTAAATATATAATGTTTTAATTTTATGTAGTGTTTTTCTAGTATTGCTAATACATTTTCCCTAACTGCAAAAATTTTTTCCCATAGTTCATCTGGAACTTCAGCATCCTGCAATTTAACAATATCAAATATAATATTATTGAATAGATTATTGCTTACTATTACTGCATCAATGATTTTACACACTTCCTTTGCAGTAGTAAACTTACCACTGCCTGGAAAGCCGATTAAGTAGATGAGAGTCTTGTCCATAATGAATACTAGTAGAAAGCTATTTTCAATTATATATAAAAGTATATCATTGTATATGCTAAAAACATGATGATAAAATAGATGCAGGTAATACCTTTTTAACGAACAGTCGCGTTGAAAATAGTTCATATTTAGAGATTTTGAGTGTATAATTATAAGTAAATTAAATAATTTAAGATGATGACTAATGTATCCAGTGATACAGAATCAATAAAAAGCATGATTGTAAGTATAATAGATCAAAATAAAGGTCACGATATAGTTACTCTCGATGTGCAGAATAGAACCATTATTGCAAAATATATGATTATTGCATCTGGTGATTCAAGTCGCCATGTGAAAGCGTTAGCTGAACACGTAATAAAAAGTCTCGAGCGACATGATAAAATAGATGTAGAAGGTATGGATGAAGGCAATTGGGTGATTTTGAATTTTCAAGGCATAATGGTTCACATATTCAGGTCAGAAGTAAGGGAGTATTATAAAATAGAAGAGTTATGGAACTGATTGCCTGGATAGCTGGTGCACAACTGCACAAACGTTGTAATTTTGAAGGCAACTCCTGCACAGGTGGTGTCATTCCAGTGCTTGACGCTGGAATCCAGTTTTTCATGCAATTTCATCGAAAACGTTGTATAGTGTGCTTGTTTATAATTAAGTTTTCTGGATCCCAGTGTTGGCTACTTGGATGACATCTTTCCCTATTAGGGTTACCTTCGGCATTAATGACAGGATAGACTGGGGTTTATAAAATGAAACACAAGTCCGAGTTTTTAAATTTTATCCAAGAAAGAGGGTACCTATACCAATGTACAAATATTGAAGGGTTAGATCAGCTATTATCCGAAAATAATCATATAGTCGCATACATTGGGTTTGATTGCACAGCACCAAGTCTTCATGCTGGTCACCTAATTCAGATTATGATGCTCCGTCACCTGCAGAAATTTGGTTATAAGCCGATAGTCTTACTTGGAGGTGGCACAACAAAAATTGGTGACCCATCCTTCAAAGATAAAGCAAGAAGCATCTTGCCCGTAGAGAACATCAATCAAAATACATCCAGCATAAGGAGAATATTAGAGAAAATGGTGTCTTTTAATGACAGCAAGACTGGTGCAATGATAGTAAATAACGCAGATTGGTTGGATAACATAAAATACATAGATTTTTTGCGTGATATAGGAGCTTATTTTTCTGTAAATCGTATGCTAAGTTTTGATAGTGTGAAAACCAGGCTGGATAGAGAGCAAACCTTAAGCTTTCTGGAATTTAATTACATGCTATTGCAGGCTTATGATTTTGTTGAGTTGAATAAAAAGCATGGCTGTCGTCTGCAGATTGGAGGGTCAGACCAGTGGGGAAATATAGTAAACGGAATTGAGCTTGGAAAAAAGTTGAATTTACCTGAGCTGTTTGGCCTTACTGCCCCTCTTTTATTGAATGCTCAAGGGGTAAAAATGGGCAAAACTGAAAGTGGAGCAGTGTGGCTTGATGATAATATGCTAAAGCCTTACGACTACTGGCAATATTTTCGCAACGTTGATGATCAAGATGTTGGACGTTTTTTGAGATTGCTCACTGATGTGTCAATTGATGAGATCAAAAAGTTAGAATCCTTAAAAGATCAGGAAATAAATGAAGCAAAAAAAGTTTTAGCAACAGAGGTGACAAAAATATGTCATGGTGACAAAGAAGCGGAACTTGCACTATCTGCTGCAGTCTCTGCTTTTGAGAATGAAGATAGCTCACTACTTCCTGATTACATCATAAAAAAAGCACAAGTTGCAAGCGGCATATCCTTAGTAAACCTACTGCGTGACACCGGTTTTGAACCTTCAAAAGGCGCAGCAAAGCGTTTAATACAGGGCAACGGGTGCAAAGTTAATGATAATATTATAAATGACGTTAACTATATAATAAATTTCGAGAGCTTTAAAGGTCAGCCATTTATAAAATTATCTGCAGGAAAGAAGCGCCATGTAAAAGTCGTGGTAGATTAGGTCTCGAAGTAAGAAAACAAATTTTATACAAGTGAGAAATTAGATAATGATGATATGAATGACTTAAATCAAATATATTTATCTAATCATAAGCCTATATCGAATCTCTTTTTAAATTTGGATATTATTACGTTACGTGAAGCATTAGAATATGTACATGAGCTGCCTTATGGACGCAATTTTGACCGCATAGATTGTATATCAGTATTCAATGAAAGACGAGGAACGTGTAGTACAAAACATGCTCTGATTTATAAGTTAGGTTGCGAATGTGAAATCGACATAACGCTACACATAGCTGTCTTTATGATGAATAAAGTGAACACTCCGAAAGCTTCTGCAATTCTAAATGAGTATAACTTACTACACATTCCAGAAATGCATTGCTATCTTCGTTACGAAAGCCGAATTATTGACATAACTTTTCCAGGAAATAACATGTTATTAAAACTGACAGAGGAAGAAAAAATTGAGCCAGAACACCTTGGAAGCTATAAAATAGAAAAGCATAAACAATTTATTGAGAGCTGGCTGATCAGTAACCCAACCATACCGTATAACATGGAGCAAATTTTCAAAATTCGAGAATTATGTATAAAGCGATTGGAAAGATAGTAGAAAGCGAAATTCTATTATATATAGCTAAAGTGGCTTAGGTTTACCTACAATTTGAAAAACAACAAATTCGTCATTCCGCTACTCGTTAGCGAAATCTATGCTGAGATACCGCGAATGAATCCATAGCTGTACGAACATTCATTTTTGAAGGTAAATTGCACAGCAAATGGTGTTATTCCAGTGCTTGACACTGGAATCCAGGAATTTTGCTTATAACTGAGCTGATGAGCTAAAGGTAGTTGTCTTACGCTAAAACAAACGTTTTTAATTAAGTTGCATAGAAGCTGGATCCCAGTGTCTGGGCACTGGGATGACACCCCACTGGTGGCCCAAACTACAACGTTCGTACAGTTGTGGAATGAATCGCGGTATGACGTAGGGAAACCTTTCTTGAGTTAGCTATAGCACTATAAAGTTGTCCGCAGGGCCATATAAAAGTCGTGGTGGGTTAATAAATTTTTATGGAAGAAAGGATATATTAGAAAATTGAGGGCTTTATATATGAAATAAGGAGGCAAAATGAGACTGTATTATAAAGATATCACAGGTCTTATCAAAGAACCCTACCTCTCTAGCGGAAGAGATTATTTTAACAAAGGAAAGGTACAGATTATATCTGTTAATGAATCTCAAGCTAAATCAAAGGTAGTTGGATCAAATGTATATCGAGTAACACTAAAGCACTATGGTCCTCTTTTCAGTGGAACATGTTCCTGCCCTGCATTCTGTTACTTTGGTCCATGTAAGCATATGGCTGCAACAGGTTTTGCTTTGATTGATCTTGACAGAGAGGAGTATCGGTCGTCTGCGCGCCCAGATGAACAGACTCTCTTTGAAAGGTTTTTACTTAAAAAAACAAAGCAAGAGCTAATTTCAATAATTACTCGTTCCAGTGAACATTATCCTGAGATTTTTGAAGAACTAGAGGATAAAGAATATGAGCAATTCACTCAAAGTAAGTTTTCAAAATCCGAGAATTATGTATAAAGTGATTGGAAAGATGGTGAGATCAGGTAATCTATAGCTGATCCAAGGAAGACATCATACCGCCGCGGCGCTAACGAGTAGCAGAATGACGAGGATGCCGCCGCGAACCGTCATACTGCCGCAGACCGTCATACCGCAGCGGTATCTCAGCCGCTAACAAGTAGCGGGATGACGGTTGTCAGGCTAGCTGTCATCCGAGTAGCTTGACTACTTGGATCCAGAAAACTTAACTTTAAATAAGTGGCTGCATAATAAAGACTAGATTCCAGCGTCACGCGCTGGAATGACACCATTTTCGGTCTCTCAAATTGCTTTAGCTACAAACATTAAGAAATTTACCAAATGAAAAAAAGGCAAAGAACTCCCGTGGTGCGAGTTTTGACTCTATATTACTGTAAGTGGCGCTGTAATAATGTGCTAACGCTTAAAATAAGCGCGATTTGGCTGAATGTAGAAAAAATAAAAAAGACATGCAGCCGCTATAATTTTATGTAATCCGCCAAAAAATACCCTGAGTTTTTTACTGAATTTTGTCATTGAGCCTGCAGGTCAAAAACAAGTTTTGAGTCAGAAATACCCTTATTGTCATAATAAGGGGGCTGGCGGAGTTTGTCAAGGAAGTTTTTTCGCTTCTGCGGACTACTTGAATAACGGCTACAATGTTTGTACAGCTATGTACATAGTGCTGAACCCAAAAAAAGAACCAAGTAGCTTGGCTACTTGGATGACAGAAGGTAGTACAAGAAGTCTATTGGCTCTCGTATACCTTAATGAAATTTAACAAGTTTATCTATAGTTTTAGTGATGATTCTTGGAGTATCCGGAGAAACTGCTGAGCTCAGCTTATTTAACCGCTCTATAGCAAACTCGCTGTTCTCATTTGCTATGAAATCACATAAAATATTTTCTATATCCTTAGTAATACTTTCATGCTTTCTCAGAGGATGATTATGTGGATACCTACTGATGGTTTTGATACTGGAATATTCAACAAAAGCTTGATCCTTAAAAGCAAGTTGTCTCAATTTCTCTTTGAATTTTCCTTCTTCCTCTTTTGCTAAAAGGCGAGACTTTATCAGTGATTTTATAATCAAATTTATAGCTTGATGTATTTCAGAATGCACTATAACTTTAATGGTATTTTCTTCTACTATACAATCATAAATATTTTTTTCGCTCTGTAACGACTCTATTAATGTCTTGCTACTTTTTGAATTCAATTCCAAATTCTCTTCACTCATAGGAGTTATTATGAAGGTGTTCTTACTCACTCTGATGTTAAATTGTGGAGAGCCTTCAGAAAAAGAAAATGCTACATTCTTAGATTCAAGTGCGTGATTGTATGCAGCAAAAAGGGTGTGTGCTATAACACTGCTGGGCACCTTCATTCCATGTTTACTCAGGTGGTTCAATACATTTTCAACCTCATGATATGTAAAGTCTGTATCTTTTAGCAATTCAACAACTTCTTTGCCGTTGTGCTGTTTATACTCTATTCTCACTTCTTCTGTAAAAAGTGTTTTAGCTGCTATATGTTTATCAAGCACTGTGAAAATCTTGATGAAATTCTCTAAATCTTGTTTGTTAACTAATTCGATACTAATTAAGTTTCTGCTAATAATTGAAATATTTTTTGTCATTTTTTCCCACTAAAAAAACTCACTAAATGAATTGTATTTTTAATTCATTAAGAATTGTTTAAAGTGAGCATACTAGTTTTCATTTACGTACTACACGACAAAACAAGATAAAAAGTTACATAAAATCATCATGTGGTATAACACACTCTCCAA
Organism: Wolbachia endosymbiont (group A) of Pipizella viduata; assembly: GCF_964028555.1. Classification (NCBI taxonomy): domain Bacteria; kingdom Pseudomonadati; phylum Pseudomonadota; class Alphaproteobacteria; order Rickettsiales; family Anaplasmataceae; genus Wolbachia; species Wolbachia endosymbiont (group A) of Pipizella viduata. The sequence goes on from NZ_OZ034787.1 coordinate 1,119,886, forward strand.
ATTCATCATTGCTGTTTGTGTAGGTTGTGACATCAGTTTGATTGTCATTATTATTTAGCATATCATCCAACTTTCCTTCTTTTTCAAGATCCATCAATTTTTCACACCCCCCAATGTGCTTATCGTTAATAAAGATCTGTGGAACTGTTCTAACGTTATACTTTGATTTTATGTCATTAAATAGATCTGAGTTTTTGAGCACATCGATTTCTTCATATTTCACACCTTTTTTATCCAGTAACTCTTTTGCTTTTTTGCAGAATGGGCAGTGATGCTTTACATATATTATAACTTTTCCTTTAGTATTTTTCACAATTTATCTCCGTAGCTTGCTAAAATATAGTTATTATATATAAGAAACATGTAAAAACATCAAATTGTATGAAAATTATTTATAATTGTGAGCAAGGGATAGAAAATAATATAGCACTAACCTTCGGAAATTTCGATGGCATTCATTTAGGACATGAATTTGCAATTTCCACTCTAAAGAAGGTAGCACAAGAAAGAGGATTACCCTCTGCAGTTTTAACTTTTGAGCCTCACCCATCAACTGTTTTATTTGGTAGAAACAATTTTAGGTTAATAGACCAAGAACAAAAAAAGGAACTAATCAGCAGCTATGGTATAGATTACTTGTATATTATTAATTTTAGTAGAGGTTTTTCTGAGGTTAGCTGCGATGACTTTATCAGTGAGATTTTAATAGATAAATATGGCGCTAAACACATAATTGTCGGAGAAAATTGTACTTTTGGTCATAAACGATTGGGTGATATATTAACTCTAGAGAAATATTCTGAAACATATGGATACTCTTTGACTAAATTAGAGCCATTAATAATTGACGGCAAAATTTGCTCTTCTTCTTCAATCAGAGAGTATGTACAGAAAGGTGAAATAGACATTGCTAATAAATTACTTGGTAGACCTTATCAAGTTTCTGGTGTTGTGACAAAGGGTGCGTGTAGAGGTAGAGAAATAGGATTCCCAACCATAAATATTCCTATAGAAGATTGCATGATAAAACCAAAATTTGGTACATATTACGCTAAAGTGATGTTTTCTTATAATAACCCAAACTGGTTATATGGAGTAGTCAATATTGGTATGAGACCTACATTTAAGGATCTGAAAAAGCCTATAATAGAAATGCACATATTCGATTTTGATGAAGACTTATATAATCATAAAGTTAATATACAACTTTTAAAATTCATAAGGTCAGAAAAAAAATTCCATAGTATTGAGGAGTTAACAAAACAGATAAATTATGATATACTTAAAATTTATAGGTTAAAGGCAAATTTATGAAAAAGTTATGCTTAATTGTTATATTAATTATAGTATTGATTGACCAAACGAGCAAATTGTACATAAACTCATTGATTGATGAGGGAGAATCAATTGAGATCGCTAGCTTTATAAAGCTAGTTGAAGTTTGGAATTCAGGCATTAGTTTTGGAATGTGTAGCGCTTTACCGCATGGCGGTTTCTTTTTTTCAGCATTTTCAATACTAATAATTGGTATACTTGCATACTTAATATACAAGTCTGATGATCGGTCAACTTACCTTGGGTTTTCTCTGATGATTGGTGGAGCAATCGGAAACGTAGTTGATAGGATTTATTGGGGAGCTGTATATGATTTCATATATTTTCATATTGATGATTGGTATTGGCCAGCTTTTAATTTAGCGGATTTATCTATAGTTTGTGGAATGTTTACATTGTTATATAAGTGGTATATATACGATATGTTTATTTCTAAACAAAATGAGGAATAAAATAATTGTTTTTATATTAGGTCGAAATAATGCTTCATAAGTTTTTTAGTTTTCTTATACTACCTGCACTCTTTTTTACTTACCCAATTTCTTTGAAGGCTTTAAGCATAGAGCACGACATAAAACATGCTAAACTCAGTAACGGACTAGATGTCTATGTTGTTCCTAATCATCGGATTCCAGCCGTTTTACATGCAGTAATATACAAAGTTGGGGGAATGGATGATCCAATTGGCAAAGCAGGATTGGCTCACTACTTTGAACATTTAATGTTTGAAACTACAGGGAAGTTAACAGATATAGAAGCCACTATGAGTAGCATTGGGGCCCAGTTTAATGCGTTTACTACTAAGGAATATACCTGTTACTACGAATTAGTCCTTAAAAATGACTTACCACTGGCAATGGAAGTTGAAGCAGACAGAATGGGCAATTTTAATGTTACCCAAGATAAAATAGAAAGAGAAAAAAACATTGTACTGGAAGAGAGGAAGATGAGATTTGATAATCATCCTAACAGCTTGTTGTGGGAAGAAATGGATAGTGCATTTTACCGTACTGGCTATGGCAGGTCTGTTATTGGCTGGGAGAGCGATATCACAACTTACAATCAGGATGACATAACGAGGTTTCATGATAACTATTATCACCCCGGCAATGCAATATTACTGATTGTGGGTGATGTGGAATTTGATGAAGTAGTGAAGCTAGCAGAAGAAAAATATGGCGAAATTAAAGCTAAGCCTGTAATGAGACATTACCCAAATCAGGATCCAGTGCATAATGCAGGTTTATCGGTGATTTTAGAGAGCACTGAAGTAAAAGAACCAGTTTTATATTTTCGTTATCGTGTTTCTTTATTTAAGCACACAAGTGAAACCTCTGCTGCTCATTTAGCGGTTGACATTTTAGGTGGCGGCAAATCCAGCAAACTGTATAAAGATTTGGTTTTAGATAAAGATGTGGCAGTATCAGTATCTGCTTATTACAATAGTTTAACTTTTAGTGATGGCTATATTGATATTCAGGTCATTCCAAAAAGCGGGGTTAATTTAGGCACTGTTGAAAGAGAATTAGAAAATGCTATTAATAACTTCATGTCTAAAGGAATAACGGATGAGGAGTTGCAAAGCTCAAAATATAGATATAAAGCAGCACAGTTTGATAGCTTATCTAGCTTAGAGAATATAGCATTCTTTTACGTCTCACAGTTAGCGCTTGGTATTCCACTTGATGAAATAGATATTTCATATAGCAAGATTAATGATGTCAATTTAGAGGATGTAAATAATAAAATCCGTGCTATTTTTTCTGCTAATAAGTTAATTGGTCGTTTGTTGCCAAAAGGAGATGATAATGAGAATAAGTAAATTTGTACTCCTATTTTTTTTCTGTCTAGGCTTTAATTTACAAGCAAGTGGTAACCTAAATATAGAGGAGGTCACTACCCGTAAAGGATTTAAATTTCTATTTGTTGAAAACCACGATTTACCAAAAATTTCACTTAATATATCATTCAAAGATGCAGGTTATGCATATGAAAATGTAGAAAAACAAGGACTTACCTGGTTTACTTCTCTTATAATTCAAGAAGGGGCAGGAAAAAATGATGCCAAAGATTTTGCAAAAAGGCTAGAAGATAAAGGGATTAGTTTAAATTTTATTGCTGGTTTAGAAGCATTTAGAGTTTCATTAGATGCTTTATCAGAAAATCTTGAAGAAGGTATTTCATTATTGAGCGACGCTATAATGCGTCCTAAAGTTGACCCTGAAGGGTTGAATAGAGTTTTCGAGAAAGCCAAAGTTGATTTTAATAATCTTGAAAAAAATCCTTTTTTTGTTGCTGGAAAAGAATTGAATACGTTATTGTTTAAAAAACATCCTTACTCAAAAAGTGAATATGGAACTCTTGACACTGTAATGAGCATTACTAGAGATGATGTTTTAACATACATAAAGCGTAATTTTGCTAAAGATAACATAGTTATCAGTGTTGCTGGTTGTGCAAAAAAAGAAGAAATTATTACATTATTAGATAAATATTTATCTAAATTGCCGTCAAAAAGATCAAAAGTTAGAAAAATACCTGTGAAAAATGATTTTGGTCCTGCAGAGGATAAAAACATTTTTATGGATATACCACAAAGTGTGATACTTTTTGCTCAAAAAGGCATAGCTTATGAAGATCCAGACTACTATAATGCTCAAGTCTTGATTAATGCGCTTGGCAGCATGGGGCTGAATTCAATATTAATGAAAGAACTGAGGCAAAACTTAGGCATTACTTATGGTGTTTATGCAAATATTATTTCCAATAAACATGGGAACGTTATAGCTGGAAGTATTAATACTGATAGTTCTACTGCTGGCAAAGCTATATCAGCAGTAAAAGATACATTTAGCAGGATAAAAAAGGAAGGAATTGATGAGCAGTTGTTTCGGGATGCAAAAATTGGTATGGTAAATTCCTATGTTTTCTCTATGTTTAATAATAACAACATAGTTGCAAAACTAAATAATATTCAGACAAACAACCGCGATATTAACCATATAAATGATTTTGTGAGCTATATTAATGACGTTAAATTAGAGAAAGTAAACGAACTGGCAAGCTCTTTACTGGAACCCGAAAATTTATTTTTTGTTGAAGTTGGGAGAAACACTTAAGGTCAATAATTAATACTTTCTGCTATTGATCTTACTGCTTCTACATAACACTTATGCTCCTCAGCTAGAATGCGTTCTGAGAGGCTTTGAATATCATCAGCTGGTAACACTGGCACAGCAACTTGAGCAATTATGGCTCCAGCATCAATTTCAGGAGTGACGTAATGTACAGTACAGCCTGCGATTTTTACTCCTGCTTTTAGAGCTTGCTCTTGAGCATTTAGGCCCTTAAAGGACGGAAGTAGAGAGGGATGAATATTTATCACCTTGTTATTCCATTTACTGAGAAAATTAGCTTGCAGGATTCTCATAAACCCTGCAAGGCAAATTAAATCAACCTTATGTTGAACAAATATTTCATGAATTTTATCAGCATCAAGTGGTTTATCTCTAACAATAAACGCTGGCACTCCTGCTTGTTCTGCTATTTTTAGGCCAGCAGCTTCGCTATTATTTGTGATAGCGCACACAACTTCTGCAGGAAAATTACGATTTTGACATGCCTCTATCAAGGCCTGCATATTTGATCCCCTGCCTGAAATTAGTATCCCAAGTTTCACCTTTTTCATTTTGTGCAATTGATTTGGTGTAATAATTAATATTAACAAAATAACTCAAAAAGTAAATCTATACCTAAAGTGACTTAGGTTTACCAACGATTTGAAAAACAACAAATTCGTCATTCCGCTACTCGTTAGCGGAATCTATGTTGAGATACCGCGGCGGTATGACGTGGGAAAACCTTTCTTGGGTTAGGTGTGCCGTAGAGACACAAAGAATGTTCAAGTAAGAGCAAACTAAGTGCAAAAGCTACGCAATAGATGAGGGTGGGCCCCTCGGAGCCGGTTTACAAGAGCAGGCTTCAAACAGCCATAAGCTGCTTTGGTAAAGAGCTAAGGTAGTGAGCGTTATGGAAAAGGCGCAATTATGCGTCATGTATGAAATAGAGAGACGAATGGAAATGAACCACTGATAAAGTGTCGAAAGGAACTAGACGACGTCAAAACCAGGGGTCTAACCTAACCTGGGATAAATCTATCGGGAGATTGTTTACTGGATAGGTGGCGTCTGGCATAGAGGTGGCGTGAATCTATTTTAGGCTATTGTGTGGAACTACGGGAACCTGTCGTTTCGATGATAAGGGAGAAGTCCAAAGAGCTGATCTCTAAGGATGAGAGTACCGACGCGAGAAACAGGGGCGCGTAGTAGTGAAGAAGTCTCTGTAATGGAAATGGAGCGAAGGGATTTAGTTTTAATTGTTTTGTCAACCAGAAATGGGATGAGCAATTGATTAAAACAGAGTCCTTGATTATGCTATAATTAGTAGCAAGGGCCGAATAATGGTAGCTGTGTGAGTCGAGAGGTTCATGCACAGTTCTGTGAGAGGCTGGCGGGGAAGGTCCGCTGGTCTACTCTCCCTATAGAAACTCTCATCGTTGCCTTTTTGTTAACAGTGGTATTGCTAATACTAGACTTCAAGTTACTGCAAAAAATGTTTTAAAACATAGTTGATATCTTGACTTTATCTAGTTAATACTCCAAATTATAAAAAAACAGATAGTTCTATGATGACAAGTCTATTACAAGGCAAAAAGGGGTTAATAACTGGAATAACAAATAAGAGATCGATAGCATGCGGTATAGCAAAAGCTCTCTCAGAGCACGGAGCAGAACTTGCAATCACCTACCAGAACGAAATAGTAAAAGAAAAATTATTACCGATAGTAGATGAATTAAATGTGGAGCTAATATTACACTGTGATGTTTCAAATGAAGAAATCATAGATAACGCTTTTGAAATAATAGAGAAAAAATGGGGTACTCTTGACTTTTTGGTGCATGCAATAGCATTCTCCGATAAAAATGAGTTAGATGGTAAATATGTCAATACTTCACTCAATAACTTCCTCAATGCAATGCATATATCGTGCTATTCTTTCACTGCTTTAGCGCAAAGAGCTGAAAAAATGATGTCAGGTGGTGGTAGTTTACTTACTTTATCTTATTATGGCGCTGAAAAAGTTATGCCAAATTATAACGTTATGGGTTTATGTAAAGCAGCACTTGAAGCAAGTGTAAAATATATAGCATGTGATCTCGGGCCACAAAATATCAGAGTAAATGCAATTTCCGCTGGTCCAATCAGAACTTTAGCATCTTCTGGAATAAGCGATTTTCACTTCATATCAGAATGGAATAGAAATAATTCTCCGCTTAGACGCAATGTTACAATAGAGGATGTTGGCAAGGCAGCGTTATACTTATTAAGCGACTTAAGTAGTGGCACTACTGGAGAAATTTTGCACGTCGATTCAGGATATAACGTTGTGGGAATGAAGGTGGTTGACTAACAAAGCACTAGTTCCTTCGGGTTCATACACAACTCTATCAGGAGTTTTGTGACTGTGATTGCAGAAAACATCGAACATAAAATTCCTATTGATAAAGTGACAGAAAAGCCTCTAATTGCTCCGCTGCCAATAATGAACATTATTCCTGCAGCAATGAGTGTTGTGATATTTGAATCCAGTATTGTCTTTATAGCGTTTTTAAACCCTTCTTCAATAGCACGTTCCACTCTCTTGCCAGATTTGATTTCCTCTCGAATTCGCTCAAATATTAAAACATTTGCATCCACCGCCATACCGACAGTGAGTGCAATACCTGCAATTCCAGGTAAAGTTAGAGTTGCTTCAAGCAGAGTGAGAATTGATAATATAAGAATTACATTAGAAAAAAGCGCAACAGAAGCTAATATACCTAATTTGCCGTAAGTGATAATTATAAATAAAGCCACGGCTATAATAGAGATTGTTGCTGCCATTTCCCCTGCCTTTATTGATTCTTCTCCAAGGCTTGGACCAATGTTTTTTTCTTCAATTATTTTAAGTGGTGCTGGCAGTGCTCCAGATTTTAAAAGTATTGCAAGTTCGCTTGCTTGTTTTTCAGTGAAATTACCGCTAATTTCTCCCTCTCCATTTAAAATTGGCTCACGTATTGTAGGTACTGTTAAGACTGTGTTATCCAGAATAATTGCAAAAGGTTTTCCCACATTTTCTTTAGTGATTTTCGCGAATCTTTTACTCGCTATGCTGTCAAATTTAAAATGCACTGTTGGTTTACCTAAGTGACCAAATCTAACTGATGCGTTAACCAGCGAATCGCCACCTATTTCAGTTTTGCGGAATATTGGATAAGAATTACCTAAAGAATCCTTGAGCATGACAGTAGTTTCGTGATCTATATCCTGCACCTTGGCTATGTTAGTGTTTGCCAAATGAAAAGCTAGTCTAGCAGTTTTGCCAAGCAGAGATTTTATCTGCTCGGTGTCTTCTACTCCAGGCACCTGCACTAATATTTTATTCTGCCCTTGTTTTTGAACGCTAACTTCCTTTGTGCCAAGTTTGTCCAAACGCCGCTGGACATTGTTTATTGATTCTGCAGCTACTTCACTGATCAAAGAATTTTTATAATGGGGTTTATACGAAATGAGAATTGAAGAATCTTTTCTATTTAGCTCTAAATTTGGATTTATCGCATTAATCAACACAGATGCTTTTTTATAATCATCAATATTATTTAAAGTTACAATTACTTGTTCGCTATTTTGTACGTTAGATTCAATATTTTTTGTTAGCAATGTCTCTTTTATCTCACCTGCTAGCATGCCTAGCTTTTCCTTAAAATAGAAGTCTAAGTCTATGTTTAGAAGCAAAGATGCCCCTCCTTTCAGGTCAAGGCCTAAGTTTATTCTTTTTTTCGAAATAAAAAGCTTATTATCAAAGAAATTTGGCAGCGTTATGTATAAAGCAAATAAACAGATGCATAATACTGAAAAAGATTTGACTATAAGCCTGTTGTACATAAGTTGTAGGTTTAAAATTGCAGTGTAAGTTAAAAATAGATTTTTGTAAAATTCTCTGTTGCCTAAATAACCTATGGTGTCATCCAAGTAGCTATAGAAACGAAAAACTTCCTTGACAAGTTTCGCCAGCCCCCTTATCATGATAGTGAAGCTATTTATTTATCTTCTCTGTACAGATTAAATGACAAAAAACTCAACGTATCTGGCGTCTCATGTTTAATTTTTTGCACTATGTGCACTCTATGTCTTTATCAAATTTCTAGGTTTTTACCTATACAAGCTGAAATACGCTTATAAAGCATTTAAAACATTAAAAAACGCCAACTTAAAAAATGGATAGTGAATAATTAGCTACCCTAGGGTTTCTTTTGCCTTTTTTTCTGTTTAGTAAATTTCTTAAACATTTATGACTAAAGGTTAGTTGCATTAAAAAGCAGCTAAATCGCGGTTATTAAGCGTTTAGAATAAAAAAACGCCATACTTGAAAGTATAATGTAAGTAATTAGCCAACCACGGGGCTTCTTTTGCCTTTTTTTTCATTTGGTAAATTTCTTAACGTTTGTAGCTAAAGCAATTTAAGAGACCGAAAATGGTCAGTGCTCCTTTTTTTGTCATCCCAGTACCCCTATGATGTCATTCCAGTGCTTGACACTGGAATCTAGCGAACTTTGCTCGCAAACGAACTTAATGGATAAATACCAAACTTTACACTAAAACATAATACTATAGCGGAATTACATGCAAAATGGATCCCAGTGTCTGGGCACTGGGATGACAGCTACCCTGACAACCGTCATCCCGCTGCTTGTTAGCGGGATCTATGTGAGATACCGCGGCGGTATGACGTAGGACTGCTGTCATGCAAGTACTAGAATCCAGTAAGCTTATTTATGCATATAAAAGGTTATTATTTTGTAAAGGCAAAGTTGCTTTTGGTTTTAAGTTAAAGTACAATAAATGCAAAGGCTCATATGATGAATTAAACTCGATCCAAGTAGTCAGCTACTCGGATGACATCAGAGAGATGGTAACCGAAGTTAATGCGATACACGCTACCAAAGTGTTTAAATAATTAATTAGGTTAAGGTTTGGTATTCAAACAGTCATACATATGCTAGTCAAAATAGGTACCAGAGGAAGCAAGCTTGCAGTTGCCCAGGCTTTGGAAGCAAAACAAAAGTTGCTGGACTCTTTTCCTAACTTATCTATTGAAATTGTTAAGATAAAAACTTCTGGAGATAAGTATGCAAACGCAAATCTTGCTGAAATAGGAGGTAAAGGATTATTCATTAAAGAAATTGAGGCTGAATTGCTCGAAAATAATATAGATATGGCAGTTCATTCGCTAAAGGATGTGCCTGCGTTTTTCTCAGGGGGTTTAACAATTCCTTGTGTTTTAGAAAGGCTAAGTCCATGCGATGCGTTTATTTCTCATAAACACAATAGCCTTGAGTCTTTGCCACAGCAGGCTACTATTGCCACTTCTTCAATAAGAAGAAAAGTTCAGTTGTTAAATGTTAGACCAGATCTAAATATAATATCGCTACGTGGAAATGTAACAACTAGATTGCAAAATCAAAGTTTTGATGGAATAATTCTAGCTGAAGCAGGACTCATAAGATTAGAAAAGAATCACTTAATTACAGAGGTATTGCCACCAAAAGTTATGTTAAGTGCAGTGGGACAGGGAGCGATTTGTATTCAATGTAGAAGGAATGATGTAAAAATTATCGATCTTGTAGAGAAAATTAATAATAATATGTCTTTTATAAGAGTGAAATCAGAGCGCAGTTTTATGAAGACAGTGAATGGTTCATGTTTTACACCACTTGCATCTTTGGCTGAATATGTGAACGAAAATATGCTACACCTTTGTTGTATGTTAGCAAGTGGAAAAAATATATACTTCACTGAGCGCACTTCATTTATAGAAGATGCGGAGAAAATGGGTATGGATGCAGGACTAGAGTTGAAATCAAAATGCTTATAAGCTTACCTAAAGTACGTGGAATCTATCGCTATGACATCTTAATGTCTAAAGCGACGTGGTTAAACGTCGGTGGACGAGCTGATGTGTTATTTAAACCATGTGATATTGAAGATTTAACATACTTGATTAAAAATACTGAACTGCCAGTTAGCGTTATTGGTGCAACATCCAACATAATAGTACGAGATAGTGGCATTCGAGGAATAACAATAAAATTAGGTAAGGAGTTTGCATATATTAAAAGTAAGGGTAACAACTCCATTGTTGCAGGTGGTGCTGCGCTGCTCAGGAACCTTGCTTACTTTACAGGAGAGCAACAAATTAGTGGACTCGAGTTTCTAGTTGGAATTCCAGGAACAGTTGGTGGCGGAATAGAAATGAATGCAGGTGCGTATGGTAGTGACATCGCAAGCGTTGTACAATCCATAAAAGCAGTGAACCTAGAGGATGGAAACCTATATGAGTTCTCCAGCAAAGAAATGGGATATTTTTATCGTGGACATAGCTTAAAAGGAAATTGGATTTTTGTTGAAGCTGAGTTTAAAGGAGTAAACTCAGAGCATGAGCTTATATTGCAAAGGTTAAAAGAAATTGTTGAGAAAAAAAATAAAAGCCAGCCAATAAGAGGAAAAACTGCTGGGTGCATATTCAAAAATCCAAAAAACTACCGAGCATGGGAGTTAATTGATAAATCTGGCTGCCTAGGGTTAAATATTGGTGGAGCTAGAATCTCTAAGAAACATTGTAACTTCTTGCTCAATTACGATAATGCAACTGCATCTGACTTGGAAAACCTTGGCAACAGAGTAAAAGATGCAGTGAAGGATAAATTTAATGTTGAACTTGAGTGGGAAATAAGGGTTTTGGGTAGCTATTAAACAGTTTTTATAGCTGCTGTATATTCTAATCTTTCCTAATGACTTAGCATGATCGTAACCTTTCACACTTAATTAAACAGACTAAATTCTGTAATTTTGGGATGTTGAAAAATTTACCTTACGTTGTTATTCCAGCGCATAACGCTGAAATCCAGATTTATAGAAACGAAAAAACTTGCTTGACAAGTTTCGCCGGCCCCCTTATTATGACAATGAAGGTATTCAGTTATCTTCATCTGTGCAGATTAAACAGCAAGAAAACAACGTAGTTGGCGTCTTATTTTTAATTTTTTGCACTATGTGCACCTTATGTCTTCACAACATTTCTAGGTTTTTACCTATATAAGCTGAAACGCGCTTATAAGTCGTTTAAGACAGTATAGTACGCCAATTTGCAGGATTAGGAAGTGAACACTAATTACCACGGGGTTTCTTTTGCCTTTTTTTCTGCTTAGTAAATTTCTTAAACATTTTAGCTAAGGTTAGTTGCACTTAAAAGCAGCTAAATTGCAGCGTTTAAGGCTTAAAAAACGCCAAATACTGAAAATAGACAATGACCAGGGCTTCTTTTGCCTTTTTTTTCGTTTGGTGAATTTCTTAAATATTTATGGCTAAACGACAACCGTCATCCCGCTACTTGTTAGCGGCTGAGATACCGTGACGGTATGACGTAGGACTGCTGTCATCTCGCTACTTGTTAGCGGCTAATAGATACCGCGGCGGTATGACGGTTCGCGGCAGCATGACGATAAGCTCGTCATCCCGCTACTTGGATGACAGCAGATCACCTCTTCACAAAAATTTTATCAGTAATACGCATATCAATAATACTCCAATCGCTGAAAGTAAAATCAGTTGTATTGTGCAAGTGGTTTAAATAGTCCCATGCACTAGAAGGGTTATCTTCAGGCAGTTTCACTGTGGAATCGTTATCAAGTATGATATTCCATCTTCTATTCCCTATATAAGCAAAAGAAGAAATGTGGTTACTTAATTGAGTTTTACTCTCTAACATATCTCTAACAAATTCTAGGTTTGATAACGAGTTTTGTCCTGTAATTACAACAAGATCATCTACTGGATAGTCATCTACGATCACTTTGCCTTCGAAATCAATTACCGAGGTTTTGTTATTATCTTTCCAGAGAGCAAACGGTTTATGCTCATCTATATTAATATGTAGGGTATTGGGCAAAATTCTGTGAACTCTTACGTATTTTATCCATCTGCTTACGGATTGTATGTTACCGGCAAGTTTTGAAAGTGATATATACAGGATAGGTTGCGTTCTATCTGTCAAACTTAGAATATCCTTTTTGTTTGTAAATTTGTTGCCGCTCACAACTACTTCATCGATTGAAAATCCATTGCTGAGTAATAAACTGGATAGGCACTCATTACACCAAGTAAAGTAGTAATTAAATCGATTTATTATTTTATCAAGTGAACTATAAAGTACTAATGTAAAAAAAAGCGCAGTTATAATAACGAAAGCGCACTTGCGCAAAAAACTCCTTTGGCTTCTAGTAATACTGCTCAACATGACTTAAATCCCTAATATTTTTGTGCTGCAAACTATCTTCAATAATAATTTTAACTAATTCATTAAAATTGATTCCTTTTGCCAATTTTGCAATTTCTGGCACTAACGATAACTCAGTAAAGCCAGGATGTGTATTAATCTCAAGCATTTTTAAAGTGTTATTTTTGGGATTATAACGGAAATCTGAGCGGGAAATAGTTTTACAGCCTAAAAATTGATGAATTTTCAGTGCGTGTTCCAAGGTCATTTTATATATATTGTCAGGAATTTCAGCAGGAAATATATGTTCTGCAAATCCATCTGTATACTTTGCTTCATAATCATAGAATTTATTTTTTGGTCGTATTTCCATAGTGCCAATTGCTTCATCTAGCAATACAGCAGTATGTAACTCTATTCCTGGGACATATTCTTCTATGATCATCAAGTCTCTTGTCATAGAGGTAGCTGACACTGGTTCTTTTTTCTGGATTCCAGTGTCAGCTACTTGAATGACATCAAGTATGATAGCGTCATTTTTAAATTTTAAATGGTCTTCATATGAGGAAACAATATGCACTCCGATGCTAGAACCTTCGTTAATTGGTTTTAAGACGTACGGATAATCGATTTTAATATTATTTTTTAGTAGATCTTCTTGGCTAATTACATAACCTTTTGGAGTGTCGATACTAAGGGATCGAAATATATGCTTTGACATCACTTTATTCATAGCAACAGCAGAAGCCATAACTCCTGAGTGTGTATATTTTATACCTAAGATTTCCAATAAACCTTGAATGCAACCATCTTCACCATAAGGTCCATGCAGAGCGATAAAAGTAAGGCCCGGATTAATTTTTTTAAGCTTTTCAGCAATATTGCTGTCAACATCTATTTCTATTGCATTATATGAAAGGCTATCAAGTGCCTTCTTTACTGCTTTTCCGCTCATAAGCGACACTTCTCTCTCGCAAGAAAATCCACCACTTAAAATTGCTATAGTTGGAATCATGAGCATTCTATGTTTTGCTATATAGCATATAGAAGATACTTTTATCTTCAATAAAAACCTGCTTCTATAGCTAAAAATTTATCAATGAATTAATATTAACTTAGTATTAAATAATGTTAAAAACTTGATAATATGATTATTTTCAGCAATAAAAACTAAAGGTTGTGAGAACCGTTCATTTTGGAATCTGTATACCTAGCCTTTACTCCTCAAAAGATTATAAACAGGTTCTCACGACTATAATTCATCTGGCGGGTTGATCAGATAACATCTTGCTCCCTCTAACCCTTTTTCCTGATTAATTTTTGCTAGCGCTACTTGCTAGCCTATTAAGTGATAATCATGATTATAATCATCTAGCGGGTGATCAGTAGTTGTTATAACATCTTGTTGATCAGATTCCTTTAATTCTTTTTCCTGTTTCTCCTGATTAATTGTTGTTTTAGGTCTCTCTTCTGTATTTAACTCTCCTTGATTATCGTCTAATCCAATGTTTTTTAATTCTTCTGCTACATCTCTTATAAATTCGCCTCTTGGGGAAGAAGTGCCGTAATTTTTCTCATTATACAAATTTAGAGTAACATAAATCATTGTTGTCAAATCATTAGCTATAGACTCACTGTGATAATGGTATTCGTGATAATCCGCGGTAATAGAATCATAATCATCGTCAGACAAATTTGCTAAGTTGTTATATGTAAAGCCTTTAACAGTATGATCTGTGTTCATATCTAAATCATATCTCTCTTGGTAGGCATGAAAAATATAATTAGCGTATTTTTCAATCGTAAGGAGATCTTTCTCATCTAATTGATCGTAATGTATTTCATACTTAAAGTTTGTTCCCTCAATATTGATTGTTTTTGAATGTGGCAACACTGTTTTTGGACTGATTTCTTCTTGGCTACTTTTTTCCTCATCTACCTTGATTTTTCCTTCCTCTTCTGAGCCTGAAGGTTCTATTTTTTTTGGCTCTTCTTGATTAATTGTTGTTTCAGGTTTCTCCCCTGTATTTGACTCTTCTTGATTATCGTCTAATCTAATGGCTTTTAATTCTTTTTCTACATCTCTTATAAACGTGTATTTGTCTTCTGGGTAAGGAATACCGTGCTTTTCCCTATTATACAAATTTAGAGTAAAATCAATCATTGCTGTCAAGTCATGAGCTATAGATCCACTTTTATGAGGGTAGTGGTGAAAAGATGCGCCTGCATAAGCCGTGTTATGCCCTGGACGTGCATTACGCAAATCTGTTAAGCTGTTATATATAAAGCCTTTAAAAGTACGATCTGTATTGATATCTAAACCATATCTCTCTTGGTAGGCATGAAAAATATAATTAGCGTATTTTTCAATCATAAGAAGATCTTTATCATCTAATTGATCGTGATGTATTTCATACTTGAAATTTGTTCCTTCAATATTGATTGTTTTTGAGTTTGGTAATACTACTTTATGCTTTGTTGGGTTTATACTCTCTTTAGCGTGATTTTCCATTTTGATGCCTCTAAATTTTATAATACTGTCATCCTACTAAAAGTTATATAATAATTCGTTAATTCTATATTTAACATAATCTTTCGTTGTTTCCAAGTAGATTATTATTAATCTAATATTAAATATTACTAAAAACCTAAATAATGCGACCATTTTCAATAACCAAAGACAAACAGGATAAGATATAAAAGAAGTTTCTTCCTCTTCAACAGTATTACTCTAAATTTTCATCAAAATAAGTTGTTTTATCCTTTTTTTCCTTATACTCTTCTGCAGTATAGAGAGGTTGCTTTTTAGCTGTGATGTTTGGCCATTTTTGTGAGTATTCTACATTTATACTGTAAAATAACTTGAAAGTTTTTTGTTCGCTGCTCAGTAATTCTTCATCTAATTCTAAAATATCTTTTATGGAATCATCAGTTACAATTGCATCTACTGGACACTCAGGTATGCACACTCCGCAATCAATACATTCATCTGGGTTAATCACGAGCATGTTTTTACCTTCATAGAAGCAGTCAACGGGACATACTTCCACACAGTCCGTATATTTACATTTTATGCATTTATCTGTAACAAAATGCGTCATAAAACACTGTATATTTGCATTATCTTGGGTACACTAAATTGATAAGAAATTCAAGCCTTTTATGAAGATAAATAAATTGAACAACAAAGAATTAGAAGTATGGTTAAGCTTGGCTAGAACTATAGGACCAATAAAGTTTTTTAGTATACTAAGAACACATGGATCGCTAGATGAGGTGCTAAAATATCTCAATAGGGTGGCTAATAATAAGGTGTATGGCATTCAAGATGCACGAGAAGAAATCAATAATGCAGAAAGAATTGGAGCTAAAATTATACCCGCATGTGACCCAGATTACCCTGATCTTTTAAGAAATATCTCTAGTTGTCCTCCTATAATAACTGCGTTTGGTAATATATCATTATTAAGCCGTGAGATAATTGCAATAATCGGTGGGCGCAACTCTTCGATGAATGGAAGAAATTTTGCCAGTAAACTAGCACTTGATTTAAGCGAAGCTGGTTTTGTTATCGTTTCTGGACTTGCAAAAGGAATCGATACCGCAGCAAACAGTGTAATATACAAAAATCATCCCACTATTGCTGTTACAGCAAGCGGAATTGATGTGGTGTATCCAAAAGAGAATTTTGATCTATACAAAAAAATCACTGGGAACGGTGGTTTAGTAATTACTGAGCTTCCATTTGCTACTAAACCAAAGCCTCAGTATTTTCCTCAAAGGAATCGAATTATATCTGGTCTATCGCTGGGTGTTGTAGTGATTGAAGCATCGAAACGTTCTGGCTCTCTAATAACAGCAGATTTTGCTTTAAATCAAGGGAGAGAGGTATTTGCAGTTTCTGGTTTCCCTTTAGATTCACGCTGTAGTGGTAGTAATTATTTAATTAAAAACGGTGCTAAGCTTATCGAGTCCGCTGATGACATAATAGAAAGTGTTAGGTTTAGTTTACCTCCGCAGCAAAAAAACCTATTTGATGTTGAGCACCATTCTGTTAACCAAAAACAAGAAAAATTACAACAGGCAAAATCTGTTATAGTTGATCATATTAACTCTGTACCTGTTGATATAGATGAACTTATATTAGCAAGCGGACTTTCTGCCAACATAGCTCTAATGGCTCTTTTAGAACTAGAGTTGGAAAACAAAATAGAGCGTTCACCGGGGAATAAAATATCGTTAATTTTCTAGATTACTTTAGCTATAAGCCCACAACCGTACGAACATTGTGATTTGAGTCCACCAAGAAAGATGTCATTCCAGCGCGTGACGCTGGAATCCAGCCTTTATTATGCAGCCACTTGGTTGAAATTAAGTCTTCTGGATCCAAGTAGTCTGGGCACTGGGATTACACCGTCTTGGATGGAAATCAGTGTCAGCTACTTAGATGACACCACCTTTGTATGGAAACCAGTGTCACTCTGACAACCGTCATCTCGCTACGTGTTAGCGGATACCGTGACGTTATGACGAGGGAGTACGCGTTAGCGGAATCTGCTGAGACGCCCGTGATAGCCCTATTCCTATAGTGAGTAATTCCCTTTTATCTACTTTTAGAATTGATAAGAGAAAACTTTTTTTCAACTTGTTGTATGATTTTATAAAAGTGATCGAAATCTAAGCTTGCACTGCCAATTAAAACTCCTGATAAATTTGAAATATTTAACAAATTTTCTATATTTTCTGAACTGACTGAACCACCATATGTAATGTGTTTTTTACCAGTACACAATTTTATTACCTCTATCACCTCAGCAATTGCATCATTATTTGGCACATGACCTGTGCCTATTGCCCATATTGGCTCATATGCTACGGTATATTCACCGTGTGTTGGCAAACGGTTTTTGCATTGATATTCTATTACTTCTTTTGTTTTTTCATTCTTATAATCTTCTGAATTTTCACCTACACAGATAATTGGGTGTAAGCCTGATTCTATTGCTATTTCCGACTTAAGTTTTATTTCACTATCTGTTTCGTTAGCCCTTTCAGAATGCCCAAGTATTACGTAAGTACACCCTAATTCCTTTAACATTTCTGCGCTAATTTCACCTGTGTAAGAACCAGATTTTTTATAATGGCAATTCTGTGCTCCTATATTAATATTATCGCTCAACTCTATACTGTCTGAAAATGCGGTAAATGGTGGACAAATCACTAGTCTAGAAGTAATCTCATTGTTCTTGTTATTAAGTTTGCCTATAAAGTCAACAAATGAAGACCGTGTTCCATTCATCTTCCAATTTGCTACTATTAAAAAGGACATCAACTTTACTTATATGGGCGAGAGTGCCGGCTGTCGGACTTGAACTGACAACCTACTGATTACAAGTCAGTTGCTCTACCAATTGAGCTAAGCCGGCGTTAAACACATTAATAATATACAATTATCAATGGATTTTAGTCAACTGATTTTTAAAATACTGTATAATGAAAATAATATGAGAAAATTTTTACTGAAGCCAAAAAAGAGTCTAGGGCAAAATTTTATTTTATCAAGTGAGATAATAAAAAGAATAGTCGTTTTAGCTGGCAATCTAGAGAATTTTAACGTCATTGAGATTGGTCCTGGATATGGTGCATTAACAAGGGAAATATTGGTGCATAATCCAAAGTCTCTACTTTCTATAGAAAAAGATAGAGATTTAGTAAAACACCATGACCAACTGCTAAATGAGCATCAAGGAAAGTATAGAATTATAGAAGCGGATGCACTGCATGTTATAGAAGAAGAGCTGATAGAGCGCCCAGTCAAAGTTATTGCTAACTTGCCTTACAATATCTCGGTAGTGTTATTTTTAAAGTGGTTAAATAATATAAAATTTTTTACGAACTTGACATTAATGTTTCAAAAAGAGGTAGCAGATCGCATTACGGCAAGACCCAATTCTAAAGATTATGGTTCCTTATCAGTGCTAAGCCAGTTACTATGTGATATAAAAAAGGAATTTGATATTGAACCTAAAGAGTTTTTTCCAAGGCCAAAAGTACATTCTTCAGTAATTACAGTAAATCCTTTGCCTACCCCAAAGTTTGCAGTAAATTTGGAAACCTTAACAAGATTAACACGTGCCGTTTTTGCTCAAAGAAGAAAGATGCTGAGAAATAGCTTGCAAAATATAACGAACCACGCTGAAACTGTCCTTGAAAACGCTAAATTGAGTGGAAACGAACGTCCAGAAAACTTAACCATTGAGCAGTTTTGTTTGCTGGCAAATAATGTAGAATGCTTATTTTGCAAAAGCCCTATTGCAATTTAATTAATTGGCGTATAAGCTTTAAATAAAGCCTATGAAAAAAATGGAAGCTTGTTATTCGTTTGACGATATACTTCTTTTGCCAGCCTATTCTAATATATTGCCTTGCGATGCAGATACAAAAACTTATTTAACAAATAATATAGAACTAAATATCCCTCTCATATCATCTGCAATGGATACTGTTACTGAATCGGGCTTTGCAATAGCTATTGCCCAACATGGAGGGATAGGTTGCATACATAAGAATTTATCAATAGATGAACAAGTTTTAGAAGTAAGAAGGGTGAAAAAATATGAAAGTTGGATCGTGTATAACCCAATTACGATTTCACCGGATAAAACAGTTGCGGAAGCAATTTCATTAATGAGAGAGCACAATTATTCTGGCATTCCTGTAGTCGATCAACTCAAGTTAGTTGGAATTTTAACTAACCGAGATGTGAGGTTTATTGAAGACCAGAACATGAATGTAAAAGTTTCCGAAGTGATGACAAAAGATAAGTTAGTGACAGTGCGGGAGCAGGGAGTGAATAGTGCCTCAGCAATGAAATTGTTGCATGAAAATAGAATAGAAAAGCTTTTGGTCGTAGATGAAAATTCTTGTTGTATAGGTTTAATTACGGTTAAAGACATTGAAAAATACAATAGATACCCAAATTCATGTAAAGACAGTAAAGGGCGGCTCAGAGTTGCCGCTGCAATTGGCACTGGTAAAAAAGATGGTATAGAAAGATGTGAAGCTTTGATCGGAGAAGAAGTTGATGTAGTTGTTGTGGATACTGCTCACGGTCATTCCGAAAACGTTATCAATACCATTAGGGAAATAAAAAAGATGTATCCTAATACGCAATTAATTGGCGGAAACATTGCAACAAAGGAGGCTGCTGAAGCGTTGATTGATGCGGGTGT
Source organism: Wolbachia endosymbiont (group A) of Pipizella viduata (assembly GCF_964028555.1). Classification (NCBI taxonomy): domain Bacteria; kingdom Pseudomonadati; phylum Pseudomonadota; class Alphaproteobacteria; order Rickettsiales; family Anaplasmataceae; genus Wolbachia; species Wolbachia endosymbiont (group A) of Pipizella viduata. Next base: position 1,139,827 of record NZ_OZ034787.1, read on the forward strand.
TGATGCAGTGAAGGTCGGAATAGGACCAGGATCAATCTGTACAACCAGAATAGTTACAGGTGTTGGTGTGCCACAATTCTCTGCAATCAAGAATGTTGCAGAGACGTGTAGAGCAAGAAACGTCAGACTAATTGCTGATGGTGGGGTAAAATACTCAGGAGATGTTGCAAAAGCTATTGCAGCTGGTGCTGACTCTGTGATGATTGGTTCAATTTTTGCTGGCACTGACGAAAGCCCAGGTGAGATTATCATGTATAAGGGCAGAGCATATAAAGGCTATCGAGGAATGGGATCTATTAGTGCAATGAAACGAGGTTCAGCTAGCCGTTATTTTCAAGATAAAGATTCAAAACTAAAATTAGTTCCACAAGGAGTGGAAGGAAGAGTTCCATTCAAAGGTCCAGCTTCAGGAGTAATCCATCAGTTGATTGGCGGATTGCAAGCTGCAATGGGGTATACTGGTAATAGGAATATAGAAGAGATGAAAAAAAATTGTAAATTTGTTACTATTACTGCATCAGGATTAAGAGAGAGTCATGCTCATGATGTAGTCATTACACAAGAAGCTCCAAATTACGCTTATCAAGCGTCCAATTTGTCAACCGATTCAGAGTAGTGACCGTTTATTATTTTGCACCCCAGTCTTTTTCAAATATTGCTAGCCCCTGGTCAGTAAGTGGGTGATTAATTAATTGTCTAAGTACTTTTGCTGGCACAGTAATTGAATCAGCACCAAGCCTTGCAGCTTCTATTACATGTGCTGGGCTTCTCACTGATGCAACAAGAACTTTAGTATCAAAACCGTAATTAGAATATATAGTACATATATCTTCTATTAGTGATAAGCCATCATAGCTTATATCATCAAGGCGACCAACAAAGGGAGAAATAAAACAAGCACCGGCCTTAGCGGCAAGCAGTGCCTGTCCAGGAGAAAAACATAATGTGATGTTAACAGGTATTTTATGCTCTGTCCACAACTTTTTACAAGAAATTAATCCTTCATATGTAAGGGGCAATTTTACCACAACATTATCAGCGATTTTCGCTAACTTAAGGCCTTCTTTAACCATATCTGCATGGTTATTTGCAACAACTTCAACACTAACAGGCCCCTTGATAATAGAGCATATTTCACGCACTAAATCCTCGTATTTATCTTTACGCCCGGACTTTGCTATTAAAGAAGGATTAGTTGTTATGCCGTCAATGAACTCCTTTAGTTCTTTAATTTCATTTAAATCAACGCTATCAAGAAAAATTTCCATATTAATCTCCCATAAAAAAAATACCCTTGCAAAATCTTGTCATCCAAACGCCCTCCTTTGTCATCCAAGTAGCTGACACTGGGATCCATCTTTTTTTTATTATGAACATTATATGCTCCTAGAATCTATTACCCATTGCATAATTTACAAATATTTTTACACCTAGATCCCAGTGTCACGCACTGGGATGACAAAGATGAATACTGGGATGACAGGGAAGAGAATACTGAATGACAGAAAAAAAAGCACTTGGATGACAAAAGTTGGGCTACTTGGATGACAAGAAAGTGATAACCGACTTTTTGCCTAAAATAACTAAGAAAGAAATTTCTCATCAAGATAACTTAAATATATACTAATTCTCTTATTTTTAAACGATTTCTCATCATGAATTGCACGATCAAAAACCTGAATTTGACTTGTTATAATGCTACAATTATTATTTGCAACTTCTAATACGCCACTATCAATTACAACCTTCTTTTCTGTTTGGTTACTCATTTTAATAGTAATCATACCAGGCAATAAATAAATTAAGTAAGGAGCATGGTGAGCTAAAATCATAAGCTCCCCTTCGAGCCCAGTTACTGAAAGAGAAACCACTCCACTGAATGAAATTTGATCATCAGGAGAGAAAAATTGCACTTTAAAAGTATTCATAATCTTTAACTTTTATTTAGCTTCAGCTTGTATTAATTCAGCCTTTTTTATTGCTTCATCTATATTCCCCACCATATAAAAAGCAGCCTCTGGTAAGTTATCATATTTACCTTCAACAATCTCTTTAAAACTGGAAACAGTATCAGAAAGTGAAACAAATTTACCAGGCATACCAGTAAATATTTCTGCAACGTGAAAAGGTTGAGAAAGAAATTTCTGAATCTTACGAGCCCTATCAACAATAATTTTATCTTCATCAGATAGCTCATCCATACCAAGTATTGCGATAATATCCTGCAGTGATTTATAAGTTTGCAATATACGTTTCACCTCAGAAGCTACCTTATAATGTTCTTCACCAATGATTTCAGCAGATAAAGACTGAGAATTTGAATCAAGTGGATCAACAGCAGGGTATATTCCCATTTCAGCTATTTGCCTTGACAACACTGTGGTGGCATCAAGATGAGAGAATGTAGTTGCTGGGGCTGGATCAGTTAAATCGTCCGCAGGAACATATATAGCTTGCACAGAAGTAATAGAGCCAGAAGTTGTTGAAGCTATTCTTTCTTGCATTGCACCCATATCAGTTGCAAGGGTTGGCTGATAACCAACAGCTGACGGTATTCTTCCAAGTAAAGCAGAAATTTCAGAACCAGCTTGTGTAAAACGGAAGATATTATCCACAAAAAATAGAACATCTTGGTTTTCACGGTCACGAAAATACTCTGCCATAGTAAGTGCTGTTAAAGCAACTCTAGCCCTTGCTCCAGGAGGCTCATTCATCTGACCATAAACCAAAACAGCTTGAGATTTTTCATGCTCATTTATATTTATTACATTTGAAGTGATCATCTCGTGATAAAGATCGTTACCTTCACGCGTTCTCTCCCCTACCCCGGCAAACACAGAAAATCCTTTATGAGCTTTTGCTATATTATTAATTAATTCCATTATCAGGACTGTTTTACCAACACCGGCTCCACCAAATAAGCCAATTTTTCCTCCTTTAAGATAAGGTGCAAGAAGATCTATAACTTTTATTCCCGTAACTAAAACTTCTTCCTGTATTCTCTGTTCAGTAAAACTTGGAGGTGCTCTATGTATAGGCTCTAAGTTATATTTTCCCTTCAGTGGACCACACTCATCTATAAGCTCTCCAACAACATTAAAAATCCTTCCTAAAGTTGAACGCCCAACCGGAACTGATATTGGTGCGCCTGTATCAACAAATTCATCCCCCCTTGACATGCCATCTGTGCTATCCATAGCAATACAACGAACTATATTGTCACCTATATGCTGCGAAACTTCTAAAACCAGCTCCTTATCCTTATATTTTAGTTTGCTTTTTAAAGCATTAAATATTTTAGGCAATTCACCTTCAAATTTTATATCAACAACTGCTTGAGTTACCTTAATCGCTCTACCTATATTCATCTCTTTATTTTTATCACCCAACACTATAATTCCATAAAAGAACTTCTAAAGAAAATAAATCTTATATTATTAATAGAAATTTTGCAACATTAAAACGCTTACTAGTTACGCTTCATTACAAACAATGCAAATGCATTTAATAGCCAAGTAATAATAAACAATACTAAACTAAGCGCATAAGCAGCAAGAGTTTGTACACTATTGAAATCCTGATCTCCGGTAAGTAATGTAGCGATCTGCACGGTAATGGTAGTAACTGAATTAAGAGGGTTAAAAGTCAAATTTGCGTTGATTCCCACAGCCATTAGCACAATCATCGTTTCACCTATCACTCTTGAAATTGACAATAAAATTGCACTTAAAATTGTAGGCATTGCATAAGGTATTGTTATATGCCATATAGTTTCCGCTGGAGTTGCGCCAAGTGCCATGAAGCCATAACACAAGCTTTTTGGAACAGATCTTATGGCATCTTCGAGTAAAGAAATAATAAAAGGAAGAATCATTATCCCAATCGATAAACCGGCAACTAAGGCACTTTCTGAGTGTATACTTAAACCAAAAAAATTTGCTACCTGCTTTATAAAGAAAGACAAGAACACAACCGCAAAATATCCATATACAACCGTAGGAATAGCAGATAAAACTTGCAAAGTTGTATTAACAATATAACGCACTTTCTCACTCGCATATTCACTAATATATATTGCAGAAAATAAACCAAGCGGAACGACAACTAACATTGCTATAATAGTTATAAGTAATGTACCTACTAAAAGCGGCGCTATACCAAAACATCCTATCTTCTCTTCATTGACAGTGACTACATTGTGGCCCCATTTCAAGCAAAACAAGAATTCTGAAATAGCTACTTTATTAAAAAAATTAATGGATTGAATAAAAATAGATAGCATTATAAATAAAGTGATAAAAAATGATATGGCCAAAGCCACAAATAACGAAAGTTTTATTATCTTATTTCTTTTATTTTTAAAGATAAAAGCAAGCATGAAAAAAAGTAACGCTATAGAAATAAAAGTTACAAAACAATTATTATAGAGTACTAACAACCAAGTTAGCATCCATACACAACTAAGATATAGATAAGATTTAACCTTATTTACTTCTTGAAACCTACTAAAACAAAATAAAAGGATTAGTAGGACAGGTATGACTATCACCGAATTCATTTTCCCATACATCAAATTTTATTCTACGAAAATGTCATACAAGTTCACCATCATTTGACAATAAAGTAAAACAATTTAAAATAAATAATTATATTAATATAAAAACAATGAAGAGAACATTTCAACCAAAAAATTTGATAAGAAAGCGCAGACATGGATTTCGTGCACGTATGGCAACAAGAGCTGGAAGAAAAATCCTTAATAGGCGCCGTTCATTAGGGTGTAACAAATTATGCGCATAGTAAGTATAAAAAAAAAGATTTTTCCTTTGCTTTCAAAAATAAGTTAGCACTCAGCAGTCTTTTTTATCGTGGGCTTTATATATCACTGTACGCCATAAAAGAAAGAGAACCTGAAAAGTACACTCATACTATTAGAGTAGGTCTGGCTATCAGTAAAAAAACCGGAAAAGCAGCAAAAAGAAATAAAATAAAAAGGCAATTACGAATGCTTGCTAAAATTAGCATTTTAAATATAAGCAATATAGGGCACTACTACATAATACTAACTCATAGAAACATTATGCAAGCAAATTATAAAAACTTACAAAAAGATCTAACTATTTGCTTAAAAAAGATAAAATAAAAAAAATCTCAATTAAGGTATTTACAACTATATTTTTTATGATAACATAAGTAAAATTTTTAAAATAAATTAACGGGCGTGAGTGTTTAATGGTAGAGAGTAGAAAAGAACAAGATAAAAATCTCAATATAAATACAAATAATGTTAAAGAAGATTTTTATGAATATAAAGAATCTAATTATCGTACACAATGGGAATTAGCATTTGAGCAAAGTCGATACTTAGAGCAGAATAAGAATAAGCCTAGACCACAATTATTAGACTTGAATATAGAAGCGACTTCTCGTAATAAAAGAATTATTAAAAGGCGATAAAAAGAAATTTTTATAAACTTGGCGGCGACCTACTCTCCCTTTTCAAGTACCATCAGCGCTAAAAAGTTTCACTTCCGAGTTCAAGATGAGATCGGGTGGTTCATTTTTGCTATAGCCACCAAGTCAATAAAAATTTCTAACTTAACAATTTTAACTTAATATTTAACACTGCATACACACATATAGAAAGCAAATAAATCAATCAGGCTATTAGTACTAGTTAGCTTCACATGTTACCATGCTTCCACACCTAGCCTATCAACGTGGTAGTCTTCCACGGCCTTAATTGGGAAATCTTTTTGAAGAGGGTTTCTTGCTTATATGCTTTCAGCAATTATCCCATCTATACATAGCCACCCAGCGATGCTATTGGCATAACAGCTGGTACACCAGAGGTATATCCATCTCGGTCCTCTCGTACTAGAGTCAGACCTTCTCAAATTTCCTTCACCCACGGCAGATAGAAACCGAACTGTCTCACGACGTTCTAAACCCAACTCACGTATCACTTTAATCGGCGAACAGCCGAACCCTTGGGACCTTCTTCAGCCCCAGGATGTGATGAGTCGACATCGAGGTGCCAAACGGTGTCGTCGCTATGAACGCTCGAACACCATCAGCCTGTTATCCCCGGCGTACCTTTTATCCGTTGAGCGATGACCCTTCCATACAGAATCACCGGATCACTATGACCGACTTTCGTCTCTGCTTGGCTTGTCAGCCTCGCAGTCAGGCAAGCTTATGCCATTATACTATCAAGCTGATTTCCGACCAGCTCTAGCTTACCTTCGCACGCCTCCGTTACTTTTTAGGAGGCGACCGCCCCAGTCAAACTACCCTCCATACAATGTCCTAGTTCCAGATAATGAAACATAGTTAGATATCAAAAGTGTAAAGGGTGGTATCTCAAGGTTGACTCCATTATAGCTAGCGCCATAACTTCAAAGTCTCCCACCTATCCTGCACATCACACTTTTAATAGCAATGTAAAGCTATAGTAAAGGTGCACGGGGTCTCTTCGTCTAACCGCGGGTACCCCGCATCTGCACGGGGAATTCAATTTCGCTGAAGTGATGTTGGAGACAGTGGAGAAATCGTTACGCCATTCGTGCGGGTCGGAACTTACCCGACAAGGAATTTCGCTACCTTAGGACCGTCAGTGTTACGGCCGCCGTTTACTGGGGCTTCAATTTAGAGCTTGCACCCCTCCTATTAACCTTCCAGCACCGGGCAGGCGTCAGACCCTATACTTCCACTTACGTGTTTGCAGAGTCCTGTGTTTTTAGTAAACAGTCGCTACTCCCTATTTTGTGCCACCTACTCATAGTTGCCTAAAAGCAGGTTACCCTTCTTCCGAAGTTACAGGTATAATTTGCCGAGTTCCTTCAACATCATTCTTTCAACACCTTAGTATACTCTACTCATCCACCAGTGTCGGTTTGCGGTACGGCCTCATAAATATAAGTGCTATTTCCTGGAGCTTCTTTTAAGCATAGATCAATCCAATAAGATCTATACAAATACGAAACCCGTCACACTTAAGAGGTTTAGGAATATTAACCTAATTGCCATCGACTACTCCTTTACGGACTCGCCTTAGGAACCGACTAACCCTACGCAGATTAACTTAACGTAGGAACCCTTAGATTTTTGGTGAGAGTGTTTTTCACACTCTTTTACGCTACTTATGTCAGCATTCTCACTTCCGATATCTCCAGCAGTTTTCACAAACCACCTTCACAGACTTACGGAACGCTCCGCTACCGCGCCTATTGATCGAAATCAATAAGCACTCACATCTTCGGTATACAGCTTTAGCCCCGGTACATTTTCGGCGCAGAAAAACTTATTTAGACAAGTGAGCTGTTACGCTTTCTTTAAAGGATGGCTGCTTCCAAGCCAACCTCCTAGCTGTAATGGTTTTTCTACTTCCTTCCCCACTTAGCTGTAATTTTGGGACCTTAGATAGTGATCTGGGTTGTTTCCCTTTCCACCACGGACTTAGCACCCGTAGTGTGCCTGCTGTATAATTAATTGTTGGTATTCGGAGTTTAGTTAGATTTGGTAAGACGGTGAATCCCCCTAGTCTATCCAGTGCTCTACCCCCAACAACATACATACAACGCTCTACCTAAATAGATTTCGCGGAGAACCAGCTATTTCCAAGTTTGATTGGCCTTTCACCCCTAATCACAACTCATCCAATAATGTTGCAACATTAACTGGTTCGATCCTCCAGTGTGTTTTACCACACCTTCAATCTGGTCATGACTAGATCACTTGGTTTCGGGTCTAATCCATAAAACTAAAATGCCCTATTCAGACTTGCTTTCGCTACGCCTACACCTAACGGCTTAAGCTTGCTTCATAGATTAACTCGCTGACCCATTATGCAAAAGGTACGCTGTCACTCTAAATATCAATAGATTGATATAGAGCTCCAACTGTTTGTAAGCACTTGATTTCAGATTCTATTTCACTCCCCTCCCGGGGTTCTTTTCACCTTTCCCTCACGGTACTTGTTCACTATCGGTCGTTAAGGAGTATTTAGGCTTGGAGGATGGTCCCCCCATATTCAAACAGGATTTCACGTGCCCCGCTCTACTCAAGGATTTAAAAACTTTCTACTTATACAGGACTATCACCTTCTATGGTTACTATTTCCAGAGTATTCTAATTCTTATTCTTAAATCACTAGCCTTTTCCGCTTTCGCTCGTCACTACTAACAGAATCTCGGTTGATTTCTTTTCCTTTGGCTACTTAGATATTTCAGTTCACCAAGTTTGCCTTACATACTTAGTATGTAATAACTAGCTAAGCTAGTTGGGTTTCCCTATTCGGAAATCTGCGGATCAAAATTTGTTGACAATTCCCCACAGCTTATCGCAGCCTGCCACGTCCTTCATCGCCTCTTAACGCCAAGGCATCCATCAAGTGCTCTTAATAATTTATTTATCCGACTATATGCAGAATATGCAGAGTTAAATATTATTAAAATTGAATTGAGATTAAATTAATCTCTACCATAAAACTTGTCAAACATCTAAAAACTAAATTAATCTTTATATTATAACCTAATAAATAATATGTCAACGCCTTTTTGCACAAAACATTTACTTATATTATCAACAACAATATACTAGCAATCCTAAACAGTACAATCTGAGAAATATGCGGTAAACTTATATATACAGTAAAAATTAATAAAAAAGATATTTTGTAAGATAAAATGTGTTAAAATCAATTGCCTAAAAATGATAATGAACATTCGGAGTATTTCTCATGTATGAAAAGTAATCTCTCTTTTATAAAAAACGTTGCTTTAAATTGTATGTCTAAGCTCATTGGTGTATTAAATATTAAGAAAGTAAAACACTTCATTGTGAATAAATATAATACTCTTCATAAAGAAATGACAGTGCTTCTTAAAAAATCTAAGAACCTGTTAAATACCAACATTGAAATCGGTTTATATCACTTTTATAAAGGTAGCATATCAGATGCAAAGTTACGATTTTGGTTAATTAGCATATTTTACCCCCATTTACCCATAGTCTGGTATAACATCGGAAGGTGTCATTTTGCGGTAGGGAATACTAATAAAGCTTATAATTATTTAACACAGACACTAAAATTAGATAGTGATCATGAGGAGGCATCTTACTATATAAAAAAAATGACAAACTCAGCGCCTATTACAGAATTGCCAAAAAACCTCATAAGACAATATTTTGATTACACAGGTGAATATTTTGTTGAGCATTGGTTGATTGCTAAACAGTATAGAGGGCATGAACTTGTACACATGATAATTACAAAAATCTTCAACAACTCCACTTCTGAGCTCAATATACTTGACCTTGGTTGTGGGACTGGAATATGTGGTCATTTCTTGAAAATAAATAGTACTGGAAGCCACATAACAGGAATTGACATTTCAAGTAGAATGCTAAATATCGCAAGAGGATGCTTTATAAAAGGTAAGCCTGTTTACAATGAATTAATACATATGGAAATGAAAGAGTTTCTTAAACAAAAGAAAAACCAGCAGTATGATGTAATTATCTTTGCTGAAGTGCTACATTATCTACATGACTTTCAAGAAGAATTGGAATTAGCAAAAAGATCTACGAGCAAAAAAGGGGTTATTATATGTTTAATAAGAAGAAAGGAAGGTGAAGGTATTGACTTTGTAAACAAAGGAGACTATTTTCGTCACTCAGAAAGTTATGTTCAACATGTTGCAAAAAAAATAAATATGCAGATAAGTTATATGAGTTACTGTAAAATATATGGCAGTCAGGTTGACGGTATCTTGTTTGCATTACAGCATCAACAAGAAAATCCGAAAAACCTAACTTAAAAATCGCTCAAAGTGGCTTTTAAGTATCTATATATAATAAAAGAATAAAAGGAATTTTATGAATAACATTACTATTAATTACGCAAAGGATAGCAAATTAACCGATTTTGGAAAAGCAGTTCTATCAGACAGGTATTTAATAGAAAATGAAAGTTACCAAGACCTCTTTGCACGTATTGCTAATTACTATTCTGATAACAAAGAACATGCGCAGCGTCTTTATGACTACATGAGCAACTTGTGGTTCATGCCTTCAACACCAATACTCAGCAATGGTGGCACCAAGAGAGGGTTGCCTATCTCTTGCTTTCTTAATGAAACCGAAGACAGCTTGCAGGGAATAGTTGACTTATGGAATGAAAATGTTTGGCTTGCTGCACGTGGAGGAGGCATAGGTAGTTATTGGGGAAATTTACGTTCAATTGGTGAAAGTGTAAAAGGTAGTGGTAAAACATCAGGAATTGTACCATTTATTGTGGTGCAAAATGCTCTAACGCTCGCAATTAGTCAGGGATCCTTAAGGCGAGGAAGTTCAGCAGTCTATCTTCCTGTATCTCATCCGGAGATAGAAGAGTTTCTGGATTTGCGCAAGCCAACAGGCGGTGACCCAAATCGCAAAGCGTTAAATATACATCATGCTGTAATAGTAACAGATAAATTTATGCAGGCTGTTGAGAATGATCAAGAATGGAATTTAATAAGCCCTCACAACAATAAGGTTATTTCAACTGTAAAAGCGCAGGATATATGGATCAAAATATTAACAGCAAGAGTTGAAACTGGAGAACCTTACATTATTTTCCTTGATGCAACAAATAACAATAAGCCAGAATCTTACAAAAAGCTCAACTTAGACATCAAGATGTCAAATCTATGCAGTGAAATAACTTTAACTACAGGTTATGATCACCTGAATAAGTCACGCACTGCTGTGTGTTGTCTATCATCCGTAAACCTTGAGTACTACGAAGAATGGAAAGACAATAAACTCTTCATAGAAGATATAATGCGCTTTCTTGATAATGTATTGGAAGATTTCATAAATAAAGCACCGAATGAAATGCAGCGAGCAAAATATTCTGCAGCCAGAGAACGCAGTATTGGTCTTGGTGTGATGGGTTTTCATTCATTTTTACAAAGCAAAATGGTTCCTTTTGAATCAGTAATAGCACAACAATGGAATAAAAAAATATTTAAGTATTTACGTGAGCAAGCAGATATAGTTTCTAAAAAATTAGCAGAGGAAAAGGGGGCATGTCCTGATGCCAAAGAAGTTGATCTAATGGAAAGGTTTACACACAAGCTCGCTATTGCTCCAACTGCCTCAATCTCCATTATTGCAGGCAATACTTCTCCTGGAATAGAGCCATATGCAGCAAACGTATTCATACAAAAGACACTGACAGGCTCATTTGTAGTGCGAAATAAATTCTTGCAAAAACTATTAGCAGAAAAAAATCAAGACAATGATAAAATATGGTCTTCAATTTCGACAAACGAGGGTTCCGTTCAGCATTTAGATTTTCTTAGTGAGCATGAAAAATTGACATTTAAAACAGCGTACGAGCTTGATCAAAGATGGATTATAGAACATGCAAGTGATAGAACTCCGTATGTTTGTCAGTCTCAATCAGTCAATCTGTTCTTGCCTGCCAACATACACAAACGTTACTTGCATAAAATACACATGCTTGCCTGGAAAAAAGGATTGAAGAGCTTATATTACTGCAGATCACAATCAATGCAGAGAGCTGACAAGGTTTCGCATGACATATTCAAAAAAAGTGAAATATTGCAACACAAAACAGATATTGACTACGATGAATGTTTGTCATGCCAATAGTGACCTTATTCAAAAAAAGTAGAGAGAAAGTTAAGCAAATGGGTAAGGAAATATAATAGACTTCTTGCATAACCATATAACGAACTTTTCTTGGGAATAGAAACGAAAAAACTTCCTTGACAAACTCCGCCAGCCCCCTTATCATGATAGTGAAGGTATTCAGTTATCTTCATCTGTGCAGATTAAACAGCAAGAAAACAACGTAGTTGGCGTCTTATTTTTAATTTTTTGCACTATGTGCACCTTATGTCTTCACAACATTTCTGGGTTTTTACCTATATAAGCTGAAACGCGCTTATAAGTCGTTTAAGACAGTATAGTACGCCAATTTGCAGGATTAGAGAGTGACAACTAGCTAACATGGGGTTTCCTTTGCCTTTTTTTCTGCTTAGTAAATTTCTTAAACATTTAAACTAAGGTGAGTTGCATTTAAAAGCAGCTAAATTGCAGTGTTTAAGACTTAAAAAACGCCAATACTGAAAATAGACAATGACTAGGGCTTCTTTTGCCTTTTTTTTCGTTTGGTAAATTTCTTAACGTTTGTAGCTAAAAGAGCCCAAGAGAGGTGTCATGCCAGTGCTCCTTTTTTTGTCATCCCAGTGCTTGACACTGGGATCCAGTTTTCCATATAACCTCATCGAAAACGTTGTATTTTAACGTAAAACATCTATTTTTATGCTTACCAACTTAATAAAATTCCTGGATCCCAGTGTCAAGCACTGGGATGACAAAAAAGGGGCTACTCGGATGACAAAAAAAGAGCACTGGGATGACAGGAGAAGGGGCTACTCGGATAACAAGAAAGAGGCTACTCGGATGACACCATTTACAACCACTCCCCTACCCTTTCTAGCTGTTTATAGCTATTAAATCTCAGGAATTTATCAAAATATGGAGAGGCAATAAAGGGTGTGGAATTACTTAAATAATTAGATAAAAAACCAGGCAGATCATTTTTTAATTCTTGCATTTTGTATCTATAATTTTGTATAGAAATAACTTTTATTTTATCATAATCAAGTTTCCAATAAGCAAGTTCTGAAACTTCTCTTTTTGTTATATGTTCTACCGCTAAGGCTTGCAAAATTAACTGTGGAAAAAACCCCGACATCACTTCTTCGTTGGAAGGTGGTGAACCAAGTTTATAGTCTATAATTGCTACTTGCCCACTTGGTAGATACTCAACTCTATCACATCTTGCTGTCAGTAAAATTTCTTGTGGGATCAGATCTCTATTTGTCATCCAAGCAGTTTCATACTGGGATACATCATCACAAGAAATATAGATTCCAGCGTCACGCGCTGGAATATGAAATATCGGACAGGTAAAACTCTTTTCCAACTCAACATAATTGCTTCGAGTTTCATCAAATTCGACAAAAGATTGAATTATCCTTTGCAGTCTTACCCACCACATATTTGAAAAATTAAACTGACTAGTCGAGAATGCTTTTCGTGCAATGCTCATTGGCGACTTTTTGTTGCGTAAATATCTTGCAAGAATGTTGTGCACCATAGTGCCAAATTCCAATATCGATGGCTTAAAATTCAAGTCTCTTAATTGTTTAAGGCCCAGTATATATTCAACGTAAAATGAATAAGGATTACGAATTAGCTTTTCTATTGCACTGCAAGACATCACCTGCATTTTTTCTTTTCTAACTTCGGTTTGAGGTTTTGGCATAGGCTGAGTACATGGAACAGTACATTCAGGCATATTTAATATCCTCAGCCAATCGCGATACGGCTGTTTCCCCTCCTTGAGCAGAATTTCCAAACGCTGCAATAGAATTGGTTTTCTATGGCTTAGCGATCTTGTAATATAAACCTTACTTGCACAAAACAAATTGTGTAAAGTATAAAAAAAATACCCCTGCTCTTCTTGCGCAGAAGGAAGGTTAAATTTTTCTCTCGTAAGTGCATTCAAAAGCGGACTTTGAAAGCTTGGCGCTTCATTAAATCCAGCGAGTATTACAACTTTGTTGTGATATAAGCTGAATTTATTCAAGTCATTTGCTACAGAGAAAAACTCTTTCTCTAAAAATAAGGTCAGAATTTGGCTATATAACTCTAAGGAGCACTTAATTTCTATACCCTCACATGCATTCAAGAAATTACAGGTGAAATTACCTATTTCACTATTTAGCTCTGAAAAATTTATACCAGATAGCACATTAATACACTGCAAATGAGTTGCCACCACATCAGAAATAGGGCAATTTATAGAGTTAAGTAAAAGATTAAGTATAGCCTCTAACCTATTGATAATAAGCAATATATCCTCTTTATGTTTTAGCTTTTTATAGGTATTAATAGCATCTATAATATCTTTAAGGCCATTTGTACTAAAGTTGCGTAATATCTCTATTTCAAATTCAGATAAAATCTGAGAGTACTCTTCTTGAGTGTAATCAAAAGTCACTAGCCTATGTTTAAGGAGCGAAAGTAATGATACACTGCTCCAATTTGAGGTCAAAACTTCGATACTATAAAGTAGGAGTGTTATATAAGGATAATTTTCCGGTATGGCACTGTGTTGCCTTGATAAACATGCTATACGAGCTGCAAGTAATTTATCAAAGACAACCAAAGAAACGTTTTCATAACCTTCATTCTCTATAATTAATGATGTCACTTGTGCTTCTTCCTCTCTGGAATCACAAGTGATGACTTCAATATTGCCAATATGTCCATTACTAACTTTGCTTAGATCGGCAGTTGTATCAAAAATGTAATCTAGATATTCCTCAGGACTTCCTGTCATTCCAGCCCTTTGATTTTTGGTGTATGAACATTGCAATTTGCAGGTAATTTGAGTAATAGATGGTGTCATTCCAGTGCTTGACACTGGAATCCAGTTTCTATTGCACAGCCACCTGGTGCGCTCATTTAAAGTTAAGTTTTCTGGATCCCAGTGTCTGGGCACTGGGATGACATCAGAACACGCTTCTGGCAGAAAACTCACATCTCTTCTATCTACATTTAAATAATCGAGTAGATCTTTCAGGCAATATTGATAATGTTTTTTATCAAGTGATTGCCAATCTTTCTCTTTAATTTTCAAATTCAGATTAGGAAAAATTATTTTTCCAAACGGCAGGTCATATATAGCCTTAATTAACGACTTATCCTTTCCAATTCCAACAAAGATTATATGTTGGTCTTTTTGTAAAGAGATTATCATATTGTTTATGTAATCACTCTTATGTTCTAATATATCTACTACTCCTAAATCTTTTAAAATTTTATTCCAACTCTCAATGAGTAAGCTTATGAAATTCTCTATTTTTTTTGAATGTTCATCGAATTGATAACAATCCGTTGTTTGGGTAGATTGAATTTTATCAAGCAATGATGGCAGGCTATAAGCTAAATCAATGGGGAAATTATCATTATTTTTTCTATTCCACTCCAATATGAATTGAATGAGTAGCAGCGTCCTCTTTGTTGGATTGATAACTTTAACTCTATCAAGATTTAATATTAAATCCTCCTCATCGATGTTCTCTAGCGAAACTATCTCTGGCAAAATTATGCATTTTTTAGCGTTATAATTCTTGAACGCACTCAGAAGCGCTATTACATCCCTTTTGCAGGGAAGTATGATCTTTATCTCGGGAATTTTTTCTCTTTCATATTCAGAAAATATGTGCTGAACCAATACATTGAAAAAGGACTCATCCACATTAACGGTAAAAACTCTTCCCACTAACAGTAACAATTAATACAATATTTTATTATATAGAAATCACTCAAAATATAAATGTGCTCGCAGTTTCTTATGTTATTATATATTAAAGTCCTTAATAACATTACATGACAAACATTAGAATAGAAGTTTTAAATAAATGTGAACAAGTTGGCCGCAGAAGGGTAGTTAATGTTTACTTGATTTACATAAGCAAAGAATTACCATCAAAATTACATGAAGAAATTTGTGGGCTATTTTATAATAAAGTCATACAAGACTGCCGTTATTATTTCTACAATGAAAACCTTGAAGAAGTTCAATATAACTTCATAGAACCACAAGCAAAGTGGGGCTTGGAGATAAGCTTTTTACCTGGCATGACCGACAATGTAGGCAACACAGCAAAACAAATTATTACAGAATATTTAATAAGCAAAGGCTATATCGACCAGCCTGTCATCCCAGGCCTCCCTTCTGTCATCCAAGTAGCTGACACTGGGATCCAGAAAGAGAAAACGCAGATTCCAGCGTCACGCGCTGGAATGACACCAATTGAGATCAAAGCAAGAAGTTCAAAATTGATTCTAAGTCAAGGGAATTTGCCAACTGAAGATGATATAAAACAAGAATTCAACCCTATCACTGAATATTGCACACTTATCTGTAAGAACTATAGCTGGAAATATTATGGTAAATCGAATACAACACCTGGTGTCATCCCAGTGCCCCGACACTGGGATCCAGAAAATTTCAAGCAATTGTATAATGCAAACTGGATTCCAGTGTCAAGCACTGGAATGACAGAAGGTAGGGTTGGGATGACAGAGGATAGTACTAAGTCTGTTGACCTCAATGTGAGTGACCAAGAGCTTGAAAAGATCAGCAGAGATGGAATCGATGGTAATGGCACTTTAGGGCTCTCGCTGGCAGCAATGAAAGCTATAAAGGATTACTTTAAAAAACTCGGTAGAAATCCATATGATATTGAACTTGAGTCTCTGGCACAGACTTGGTCTGAACATTGTAAACACAATATTTTTTGCTTCCCTATTGATGAAATAAAAGACGGTCTATATGCTCATTATATTAAGCGTGCAACGCGTGAGATAAATTCTGACATATGCGTGTCAGTTTTCTCCGACAACGCAGGAGGAATAATTTTTGATGACGATTACTTGATTGTAGATAAAGTTGAAACTCACAATAGCCCTTCAGCTTTTGATCCATTTGGTGGAGCAATGACCGGAGTGCTTGGAGTTAATCGTGATATAGTGGGTTTCGGGAAAGGCGCGGAGCCTATAATGAATACCTATTACTTTTGCTTTGCCAAAGAAGCAAAAGGCAAATTTTATAGGGACAAGGAGCGTACTGATGAGATTTTACCGCCAAAATATATAATGAAAGAAGTGATTCATGGCGTTAATGTTGCTGGCAACTGCTGCGGTATTCCAACACAACTTGGATCAGTATATTTTGACGATAGATTTTGTGGAAAGCCGCTGGTCTTTGTTGGAAGTGTTGGAACTATTCCGCGCAGTATAAATAATGTACCTTCACACATTAAAGGACCAAAAAATGGCGATAAAATCGTAATTATTGGTGGAAGAGTTGGAAGAGATGGAATTCACGGTGCAACGTTTTCTTCAGAGGCTTTGTCGGGAAACAGCCCTTCAACGATTGTGCAAATTGGCGACCCCATAACACAAAAAAAACTATCCAATGCCGTCATAAAAGCAAGAGAGCTTGGTCTTTATAATGCAATAACGGATAATGGAGCAGGCGGTCTATCATCGTCCATTGGTGAAATGGGAAAAGACGGATTTGAAGTTGATTTGAGCAAAGTTCTCCTTAAAAACGATGGTATGGCTCCGTGGGAAATATGGATATCAGAATCACAAGAGAGAATGACCTTAGCAGTGCCAGAAGAAAATCTTCCTATGTTTAAGCAAATCATGAAAAAACATGATGTGGAGGTTTGTGTGATTGGAGAGTTTAACGAAAGTGGTAAAGCTGTTGTTAAATGTCCTGAAGGGAAAGTAATAATGGACATCGAAACTGAATTTCTGCATGACGGTAATCCCAAAGTGCATTTACAGACAAAGCCATGGTCTAAGGAGCCTGCTGTCATTCCAGCGCACAACACCGAAATGATACTCAGCCAAGAGACTGAACTAAAAGAAATGCTAAGCAGACCAAACATATGCAGCAAAGAGTTTATAGTGGTGCAATATGACCATGAGGTTCAAGGATCGTCAATACTGAAACCACTGCAAGGCAAGGGAAGAGTGTGCAGTGAAGCTGTTGTCTCGAGGCCAGTCCTTTCTTCAAACAAAGGTGTTGTAAAATCGCAGGGATTTGGCTCAAGTTATGGAGAAATTGACACTTATCACATGGCAGCATGTGCGATTGACACTGCAATACGCAACTACGTAGCTGCAGGAGGAAATATAAATCATCTAGCGTTGCTCGACAATTTTTGCTGGTGCGATGCTTATAATCCAGAAAGGCTATGGCAGCTAAAGAGAGCTGCAGAGGCTTGTTACGACTTTGCAACTGCATTTAAAACGCCATTCATATCCGGAAAAGACAGTATGTTCAATGACTTCAAGGGATATGACGAAAATGGCGAGAAAGTGATGATATCTGCACCACCTTCATTACTCATTTCAGCAATTGGAGTTATAGAAAATATTGAAAATGCGGTATCGCTTGATGTGAAAATGCCAGGGGACTTGATATATGTGCTTGGTACAACCCACGATGAGCTTGGTAGATCTGAATATCAGTTATATAGTGGAATAGATAATAACAACGTGCCAAAAGTTGATGCAAAGAGCGCTAGGAAGTTGTATGAGCGTTACAACCAGGCAATAAAAGATGGCATAATTGCCTCTGCAATTGCACCAAACTTAGGCGGCTTAATTATTGCTCTGGCAAAATCGCTAATTGCAGGAGACCTTGGTGCTGAAATCGATCTTTCACTAGTACCAATAGGAAAAACACAAAATACAGACATAATAAACAAGATAATAATGTTTTCTGAATCGCAAAGTAGAATTTTGGTTACTATTGCACCACAAAATCAGCAGAGGTTTGAAGCGTTGTTTGAAGATGCGGCTTATTCATGTATTGGCAAAGTAACAGAGAAAAAGGTGCTAAACATAAAGGATGTTTTAAAAGTAAATCTGAAAGATTTGGGAAATAGTTATTATATAGCTAAAGTAACTTAGGTTTACAGACGATTTGATAAACGACAAACTCGTCATCCCGCTGCTTGTTAGCGGCCGCGGCGGTATGACGTAGGAAAACCTTTCTTGGGTAGCTATAGCATGTCAGTTTAAAATGTTTTTTGTTTTCCATTAGGTTAAATAACTCTTTCACTATGTGCAATATTTACTTAAAATAAACGTATGTCATTAAATTTGGGTAGGTAGTTATGTCTATTTTACCGACACTCTTATTTATCAGTCTTTCTTTACTCAACACTTCAAATAAATTGATGATATGTGCTGCTTTATTTATAGGAGCTGCTTTAGTTGTAAATTCAATGGTTGAATTTTATGGCAAAGAAAAAGCTACGTATAGCTTAATAGTGTGTACAGCGCTATGCTGTATTTTAAAATGGCAAAGTTTTAGTTTGATGATATTGACTTCATATGCTGCAATTTTAGTATCTCTTCTCTCAAGCATAATTGTTTTTGAAAAATTGAAGTCCAAGTTGAATTTTCATATGGCAAATTTCATTACTTTAATTATGGCATCAGTAATTGATAGTGCCGTTGTATGTGTTGGATTACTATACAAATTTTCTGCAGGTAAATGCTTAGCAATATATATTAGAGATTTAATTTTTAAGTTTTCTTATGCGTCAGTATTAAGCATCTGCTTGTTTGTAGGAATGTATTTATTTTGCTTGGCGAACAAGAAGTATTTTAAGATTTCCACATAACCTGTTTTCTGATATAGCTAAACTGACTTTGGGTCCTGGGGATGTATTTGGTGGTCCTAATACGTAACAACAGTTTAGAATTTATAGGTAGTAGATTTGCCCTAAGATTCTAACACAAGTTGTACAGCCCTACGTCATACCGCCCGGTATCTCAGCATAGATTCCGCTAACAAGTAGCGGAATGACGATTTACCAAACGCTGCCTAATTTTCCGTAACAGTTGAAAAAATCAATAGAAAATCAACATATCACTGTAAATTCATGTATTTTAAGGCTATAATGGTTAAAATACGTTATATAGTATAATATGGACGATTTTATAAGAGTTAAGGGTGCAAGGGAACATAATCTGCAAGGTATAGACGTCAATATACCGAAAAATAAGCTAGTTGTTATAACTGGGCTAAGTGGTTCTGGTAAATCTAGTCTCGCATTTGATACGATTTATGCAGAAGGCCAACGCCGATACGTTGAAAGCCTATCAGCTTACGCGCGTCAATTTCTCAACATTCAGGATAAACCAGATGTTGAGTCGATTACAGGTCTTTCCCCTGCAATATCTATCAACCAGAAATCGATCTCAAAAAATCCAAGGTCAACAGTTGGAACTGTTACCGAAATTTACGATTACTTGCGCTTAGTATATGCACGAATAGGGGTTCCTTATTCACCTGCAACTGGATTACCGATAACAAAGCAAACTGTATCTCAAATTGTAGATACTATAATTGCGTTACCTTTAGAAACTAAAATATATATACTTGCCCCTGTTGTGCGTGGTAGAAAGGGAGAACATCTCAAAGAGATATTGGAAATTAAAAGACAAGGTTACGTAAGGTTCAAAATAGATGGTGAAGTGTACAATGTAGATGACTTGCCTAAACTCGATAAGAACAAGAAACACAACATTTTTGTGGTTGCAGATAGAATATCAATATTGGGCGATATAGGAAATCGACTGCCAAGTAGTATAGAATCCGCACTAAAACTTGGTAATGGTCTAATGTATGTAGAAGTAGTAAACCTACCTGACAACCATAATTCCGAGTATAAAAATGGTCAAATTCTGACTTTTTCAGAGAATTTTGCATGCTCCGAGTCTGGTTTCACTCTTGAGGAAATAGAACCAAGATTATTTTCTTTTAACAGCCCTTACGGTGCATGTGGTTCGTGTAATGGGCTTGGTAAAAAGCTGGCTGTTGATGTAAAGCTGATAGTGCCAGATGAAACTCTTTCAATATCTGAGGGTGCTTTAAAGCCAGTAGGACCAATGTTCCGTCAAGTGCACACAAGTTATGGATTTCTAAAAAGTGCAATTCTATCACTGGCTGAAAATTGTAAATTTAGCCTTGATGTTCCGTGGAAGAACATAGATCAAGAAGTAAAAGATATGATACTCTTTGGCTCTAATAAATTTCAAGGTTTGATCAGTATCTTGGAGAACCAGATGGATTATGATGAAACGCTTGTTGAGCGATACTGCTCCGTTATTCATTGTAAGGAATGTACTGGCTATAGATTGAGAAAAGAAGCACTCACAGTGAAAATTGATAGCAGACATATAGGTGAAATATCAGGGCTCAGCATCGATAAATCCCTTAAGTGGTTTGAAAATTTGCCAGACAAGCTCACAGAACAACAGAAGCAAATCTCAAGTAAAATATTAAATGAAATAATCAAGAGGCTAGTATTTCTAAAGAATGTAGGGTTGAATTACCTAACGCTCGATCGAGAATCTAGCACTCTCTCTGGCGGTGAGAGTCAGAGGATCAGACTTGCTTCGCAAATTGGCTCTGGTTTAACAGGAGTGCTGTATGTGCTTGATGAACCCTCGATAGGCCTTCATCAATGCGATAATGATCGGTTAATTGCTACACTGAAAGACTTGAGAGACATGGGTAACACTGTAATCGTTGTTGAGCATGATGAAGATACAATAATGGCTGCTGATTATGCGATTGATATTGGTCCTGGAGCTGGCGTAAATGGTGGAAAAGTTATTGCAGAAGGAACACCAGACCAGGTGCAAAGAAATTCAGGGAGCATAACAGGGCAATATTTGAGTGGAGAGAAAAAAATTTTAATTCCAAGGAGAAGAAAGCAAGCAACTCAGTTCATAAAAGTAATAAATGCATGTGAAAATAACTTAAAAAATGTGAACGTTAAATTTCCTATAGGGAATCTTATTTGTGTTACTGGAATATCAGGAGGGGGAAAATCAAGTTTAGTCATAGAAACGTTATATAAATATTCAGCACATAAGATATATCATTCGTCTGCACGGTATGGTCGGTGTGATAGAATAGAAGGCCTTGAATATATAGATAAAGTTATAGAAGTTGATCAGTCGCCAATTGGTAGAACTCCTGCGTCAAATCCAGCAACATATGTCGGTATGTTTACTCATATAAGAAATTGGTTTGCAGGTCTTTCGGAGTCAAAAGCAAGGGGATATAATATAGGCCGGTTTTCATTTAATACCAGAGGGGGAAGGTGTGAGGCTTGTAAAGGTGATGGGCACTTAAAGATAGAGATGCATTTTCTACCGGACGTTTATGTGAAGTGTGAGCAGTGTAAAGGGCGAAGGTATAATCGTGAAACATTGGAAGTTACTTATAAAGGAAAATCAATCTCTGATGTGCTTGATATGACGATAGATCAGGCTTGTGATTTTTTTGAAAACCTTCCAATGGTAAAAGAAAAGTTGGTTTCTTTGCAGGAAGTGGGGCTTGGCTATATAAAACTCGGACAGTCGTCAACAACGTTGTCTGGGGGTGAAGCACAACGAATAAAGCTGTCCAAAGAGCTATCAAAACGATTTACCGGAAGAACATTGTATATTCTTGATGAGCCAACAACTGGATTACACTTTGAAGATATAAATAACTTACTAAAAATACTCCATAGATTAGTCGATCTGGGAAACACTGTTATAGTTATCGAGCACAATTTGCACGTTATAAAAACTGCAGATTATATAATAGAAATCGGACCAGAGGGCGGAATAAAAGGCGGAGAAGTGATTGCTACTGGAACTCCAGAAGAAGTGGCAAAAATTCCAGAAAGTGTTACAGGCAGGTATCTTAAAACGTATTTATTATAAACTATTTCTTAATTATATTAGGCTAGGTTGCATATTTATGATTTGGAGATAAGAATGTCAGTATATCGATACTTTAGAAGGTACGTTGAATATGGAGTTGTACCTGCTAAGAGAGCAGAAGATTACACACTAGTTCCAGAAAATAGTTTCTATAAGTCCGTACATTACGTTGATAATGTGCTAGGACCTGTGAAAGATGGTAATTTGTGGAGTTGAGAGTAAAGACAATTATAACAAGTATTATAAAGATAATGATAAATGTGAATACATGGGCCACAGAGCAGAGGGAGTGTATTCATTGTGTACACTGGGTGCTGTTTTAGCAGCCAACATAATATTGCAACCTTTATTTTTGATGGTGGCATATTTGTCATACTTTCCAGCCAAGTTATTGTCAAAAATAACAGGGGACTATTGTTTAAAAGCAAGTACAAAATCATTAGTTGATCATTCAAATGCATTTTTAAGTGCTGGGCAAGATTGTGCTAGTGCAGTAGCTGAAGTATTTAACAAGATTGTAAGTTATTCTTGCGCTGCTATCATTTGGGCTGCCGCGTCAATGATAACGCCACTTGTGTGGGCTTGCAACAAAGTGCAAAGTAAGTTAAGTGAAATACAGGAGCCAGAAAAACATCAGCTTTTATCTAATCGGAGTGATTCGGAGACTACTTTAGTCAATGGTATACCGCAAACTGATTTATAAGTTCTGCTTTTTCAGCAGTGGCTCAGTTTGAATTACATTGAGATGAAATAAAAAGTGAAAGAGTGTAAGCACAAGTTACTTTAGCTATACTATATAAATTTTATAATATATTTAATGAATTGTGAACCTTCTCTTACTAAAAAAAGCTACAAATCTTATATTTCCGAACGTATGCGTAAGTTGCGAATATATCATTGATGAAAATCTTAATC
This sequence comes from Wolbachia endosymbiont (group A) of Pipizella viduata, assembly GCF_964028555.1. NCBI lineage: Bacteria > Pseudomonadati > Pseudomonadota > Alphaproteobacteria > Rickettsiales > Anaplasmataceae > Wolbachia > Wolbachia endosymbiont (group A) of Pipizella viduata. The sequence continues at coordinate 1,163,149 of NZ_OZ034787.1, forward strand.
TATGTAGTGAATGCAACAAAAAAATCAATTTTCTAACTAAGCATTACTGCAATGTTTGTGGCGTAGTAATCTCAGACAATATTCATACGTGTAGTAAGTGCATCATCAATCCTCCACCGTTTAAAGTATTAAGATCAGTTTTTGCTTATGATCAACATAGTAAAAACATGATTATAAATTTCAAATTTTTTGATAATTTGAATTACGTAAAAATCTATGCAAAGTGGATACACCAAGCTAATCAGGATACGTTTCAGAACGCAGAGGTCATAATTCCTATACCGTTACATAAAATGCGCTTGTTTAAACGTAAATATAATCAAGCAGCACTGCTTGCAAAAGAGTTGAGTAAGTTGTCCAATTTATCCTATACGCCATTTGCAATAAAACGTCTTCGCCATACTGCGCCTCAAGCTGGTCTTTCACTTAAACAGCGTGAAAAAAATTTGAAAAAGGCTTTTAGCATAAGCAACAAGAAAATTATCGAAAATAAAATCGTGATATTAGTTGATGATGTGGTAACAACCGGAGCAACTGTAAGATCTTGCTCTCAAGAAATTTTAAACTCCGGTGAAAAAGAAGTGAGAGTGCTATCACTTGCAAGAACGGTGAATGATTGGACCTCTTGCATAAAAAATTAGCAGTCAGTTTCATCCAAGTAGCTTGACTACTTGGATCTATTTTTTTCTAGATTCCAGTGCCAGCGTTACGCACATAGCTGTACGAACATTGTCTGCCAAGGAGGGTATCATCCCAGTGCCCCGAAACACAGCTGTACGAACATTGTCTACCAGGATGATGTCATCCCAGTGCTTGACACTGGGATCCAGGAAAGTTTGCTTGTAAACTGATTTGTTGAGTATGAAAAGTAGCTGATCTTATACTAAATTGATAAGGTTGCATAAAAAGCTAAATTCCAGCATCAGCTACTTTCATGACACCAATCCCTGCCATCCACTGGATCTATGCTCTTTTTTTCCTGGATCCCAGTGTCAAGCACTGGGATGACATCACTTTTGCTTCAATATTCGCACATTAGCCACGTCCCTGAACAGATACGGAGGTAAGCCCATTGTGAAAATCAGTATGTTAAGGCATGATTTTTAATAACCTCAACATCACTGAATTCAAAAGTTTGGCCGCTCACGATTTGGTATCCTTCATGCCCCTTTCCTGCAACTAGCAGAATCATACCCTCATTATAGGCAATATCTACTCCTTTCTCTATAGCTTCTCTTCTATCTTCTATCTCTAGCGCATTAGGGCAATGTAGTAAAATACCACGACGAATTTCTGCAGGATTCTCATCACGCGGATTGTCATCCGTGATTATCACTTTGTCTGCATATATTTGTGCTACTTTACCCATTTCTGCGCGTTTTGTTTGATCACGATTGCCACCACAACCAAAAACTAGAATTATTTTTTTATTGAAGTGCCATTTTAAAGACAATAGGGCTTGTTTAAGCGCACTTGGAGTATGAGCGTAATCCACAAATGCAAAAGGTTTCACTTTTTCCATTCTTCCTGGTGGAGAAACGAGTTTTTCTACGCATATTTCTCTGTAATTCAGTCCAGACGAGGTAACTATACCCATTGCACACAACAGATTATATGCTTGAAATTGCCCCAGAACCGGAAAAAACGTATCATAAATTTCACCACCAATTTTTATTGTAAGGTGTTGACCATTAGGGGTTGGTGTTTGCTCCAATAAAGTAATATCAGAGCCTGTTTTTCCATAGGTGATAATTTTGTTGCTGCGTTTTTCAGCTATCTTAAGCAACGCGTAGTATTCATCTATATCCGCATTTAAAATCGCTGTTTTTCCTTCTGGTAATACCTCGTAAAATAACCTTTTTTTAGTTTCTAAATATTCACCAAGATTTTTATGGTAATCTAAATGATCTTGCGAGAAATTAGTAAAAGCTGCAGCACTCAACTTTAATCCATGGATTCTATATTGATCAATCCCATGACTTGATGCTTCTAACACTAAGTGTTCTACATTTATACCATGCAATGTTGCGTAAAGGTCATCTGCATCTGGAGTGGTAAGACTGTTGCTATTACCTTTTCTACCATTATTGATGCATGTTCCAAGTGTTCCAATAGACGCAGCATTATAGCCAGAGTTTTGCCAGATCTGGCGGCAAAATTCTACTACTGAAGTTTTACCATTCGTACCCGTTACAGCAGCAACATATTTGGGCTGTTTGAATTGATAAAACCTGCTGACTATTTCGCTGTATATTTCTTGAGGATTTGGGTGGAAAATATGAATTCCAGCGTCACGCACTGGAATGACACCATTTGTTATGCAATCACTTGCAATTATCTCTTTAGCTCCACAAGATAATATCTGATCTATGTAAATCCTATCCCTTTCTGACACACAAACGAAAAGATAACCTTCCTTGACTCTCTTGGGATTACATGTAACGCCCTTGATTTCAACGTCAAAGTTAACATCAACAATATCATGCAGTAATTCTCTCAGTTTCATGTCCTACTTCATCGTTTTGAAAGTCTAAACATGGTAACCTTTTTAGTGCGTCATTAAGGTCAAAGATTAAATCTTCAGGATCTTCCAGTCCACAAAATATTCGCACGAAACTTCCACCACAATCTGAATTCATTACAGATCTTGACATAGATCTACGATCTACTGGTAATATCAAACTGTCGCACCCTCCCCAAGAAGCACCAATACTAAAAATTTTCATATGATCAACCATGCAGCTTAGTTCTTCACATGAATATTCTCTATCTAGTACTATACTGAATGTGCCGCTTGCTCCTTTGAAATAACTTTTCCACAATTCGTGTTGAGGATGGGAGGGAAGTGCTGGATATAAAACCTTTCTAACTTTTTGCTGTGCTTCTAGCCACTTTGCCACTTCCATTGCTGTATTTTGGTGCCTTTTCATACGTGTGTGCAGTGTTCTTAGTCCCCTGTGTGCAAGGTAGCAGTCGTGCGATTGAATGGTTACTCCATAATTTTTATAGCTCTCATAAAGCAATTTAAAAATTTCACCTTCAGCAATAATAGCTCCCATAACTAAATCTGAGTGACCGGCTAGATACTTTGTCACTGAATATAGTGCAACATCAATTCCATAATCAAGCGGCTTAAATAACAAAGGAGTGGCCCATGAATTGTCGCAAACGGTTACGATTCCATGTTCTTTAGCAACTTTTACTATATGCTCTATATTCGAAATCTCAAACATTATAGAACCAGGAGTCTCGATCATTATCAATGAAGTATTACTCTGAATTAAATCAGTTATATCCTGCGTTGGATCATAAAAAGTTACTTCTGTTCCTCTTTTTGGTAGCTCATTTTCTGCAAACCTCCTAAGCCTATAATAACTATTATCTTGAATTAAAACGTGCGAGCCTGCTTTAGTGAAAGTCAAAATAGCAAAAGTAAGTGCAAATAGTCCGGAAGGATAAATAAGCGCTTGTCCACTCCCTTCAATTTCAGCCAGTGCATTTGAAAGATAATGGACAGTAGGAGTACCAACATTACTGTAGCTATAATCCCTTACAACACCATCGTTGATTACATCGTATATACTTTCTCCATTTGCTGCATTTAAGTAGTCCTTGTAAGTAGGAAATAATATGGTAGAAGAATGATAAACTGGCGGGTTCATAGAACCTTTATAGTCATTAAATTTTCTTCCTGCTTTAACTAATATAGACTCTTCCTTCACATTTTTATTATTTATTTTTTAAATTGTACTCGTTTTGCGTATACAAGTGAAGAGAAATTGCATGTATTAGCTCTATCTCACCCTTCAATAACTCATAAATCAACTTATGTCTTTTTAGAATGCTCATTCCAATAAAGCCGTCAGATATTAATATTAATTTAATGTGCGAAGGTAATGTTGAAGATGAAGCAAAATAATGATCAGCATGCTTTGCTGATTCATCGACAATGTTGATATCAATTACATCTATCGAATCGCGTATCTTTTCTTCTATTGTTTTAATAATATCCATAATGGTTTCTTTAAGCAACAACATGCTCCTCTTGTCATCCAAGTAGCTGACACTGGGATGACAGGAAAAGTGATATAACAATACACCCTTATTTATTCTCTTCCTTATTATCTATGTCTTGATAATCAGAATCTACTACTTTTTCTTCTTTATCATTTGGATTCCCTTCTGATGAAAAGCCATTTCCAGCACTATTTTGTTGTGAGGCATTATACATAGCTTCTCCAAGTTTCATAGATAATTGAGAAAGATTAGTAACTTTCTGCTGGATTGAATCAGCGTCATCAATGTTATCAGATTTACTAACTTCTTTTAATTCGTTAACTGCATTTTCAATAGCAGATTTATCTTCTGGTGAAACTTTATCACCATACTCTGTCAGAGACTTTTCTGTAGAATGAACTAAACTATCCGCTTGATTCTTCACTTCAATAAACTTTTTGCGCTTTTCATCTTCTTGCGCTTTTTCTTCAGCTTCTTTTACCATGCGATTTATTTCATCATCAGATAGACCACCTGAAGATTGAATGCGTATTTTTTGCTCTTTTCCAGTAGCTTTATCTTTTGCAGAAACGTGTGCTATTCCATTTGCATCTATGTCAAATGTTACTTCGATCTGAGGAACTCCACGAGGAGCAGGAGGTATCCCTTCCAAACTAAACTGACCAAGTAGCTTGTTATCAACCGCCAATTTTCTTTCACCTTGATGTACCTTAATTGTAACGGCTGTTTGGTTATCTTCTGCAGTTGAAAACACCTGAGATTTTTTAGTAGGAATAGTAGTATTACGTTCAATAAGTGGAGTGAATACTCCTCCTAGAGTCTCAATACCAAGAGAAAGTGGAGTCACGTCAAGTAGTAACACATCTCTTACATCACCTTGAATGATTCCCGCCTGTATTGCAGCTCCAATTGCTACAACTTCATCAGGATTTACTCCTCTATGTGGATCTTTGCCAAAGAATTCTTTAACTTTCTCTATGACTTTTGGCATACGAGTCATGCCACCAACGAGAACCACTTCGCCAATTTGACTAGCAGACAAACCAGCATCCTCAAGAGCTTTTTTACAAGGAGCCATAGTTCTTTCGATTAAACCATTCACTAAGCTTTCAAGTTTTGCTCTCGTTAATTTCATATTTAAGTGTTTTGGACCACTTGCATCAGCTGTAATAAACGGTAGATTTATTTCCGTTTCCATTGCACTTGATAATTCAATTTTCGCTTTTTCAGCAGCTTCTTTGATTCTTTGCATAGCCATTGGATCATTTTTCAAATCAATGCCATTACTTTTCTTGAATTCATCTAGTAAATAACTCACTATTGCGTTATCAAAGTCTTCACCTCCAAGATGAGTGTCACCATTTGTAGCCTTTACTTCAAAAACCCCTTCACCTATTTCAAGTATTGAGACATCAAATGTACCACCACCAAGGTCATATACCACTATTGTGTGCCCATGTTTCTTATCAAGACCATAAGCAAGCGCTGCAGCAGTCGGTTCATTTACTATTCTGAGCACATTTAATCCGGCAATTTTTCCTGCATCTTTTGTTGCTTGACGTTGAGAGTCGTTGAAGTATGCTGGCACTGTTATCACAGCATCTTTTACTTCCTCTCCAAGATAAGCTTCTGCTGCTTCTTTCATGTTTTGTAGTATGAATGCACCAATTTGACTAGGAGAGTATTCTTTATTATCAGTGGTTTTAACCCATGCGTCACCATTTTTTGCTGCAAACACTTTATACGGCACGTTTAGATTTTTCATTTCAGAATCACCGTATTGACGGCCTATTAATCTCTTAGTAGCAAAAAAAGTATTACTTGCATTGGTGGTTGCTTGTCTTTTTGCAGGAGCGCCAATCAACCTTTCTCCTGACGAAGTAAATGCAACTATAGATGGAGTAGTTCTTGCCCCTTCTTTATTTTCTATTACCTTTGTATCCTTGCCCTGCATTATTGCAACACAAGAATTTGTTGTTCCGAGATCTATGCCTATTGCTCTTCCCATAATGAGTACCCCATTGTAAATATTATCTGATATAAGAATATATAAGTATAGGACTTATTAATTACAAGCCCAATTTAGGGTTTCTAATTAGTTATTGGAACTTAAAAAGCGCGAAAGCCATTTAGTCAGCCAAAAATTGCCTCGTAGTTTATTTGAATTATCAACTTCTTCATTGCTGCTATCCTCAATTTGGTATCCAGAGTTCTGTAATGGCTTATAACCGTTTGAATTAACATCATCTCCTTGTTTTAAAACAAATGTATTTACATCTAAACTGTTATCAATACTAATGTTCAATGTAATATTAAACTCTTTTTCGATTGTAGAAACTGTATTCCTTTTATTATTAAAAATATGCGCTATAACTGCACTATGCGCTACTAAATCAAAAGACTTATTTTGGTTCCTATGAGCAATGTGTTGTAAATCCCTTAGTATCGATGCAACAATTACTTCGTTCGATTTTACTCTTCCAATACCCTTGCAGTGTAAACACTCTGTAGTATTAATTTCTTGTATGTTTGGTTTAATTCTTTGTCTTGAAAATACCATTAAACCAAAGTCATTTATGTAGCTAAATTGAACTTTAGCTTTATCGTCTTTAAACGCTTGCTTTATAGCAGACTCAACAGCTCTGCAATACTGATATTTCAACATGTCAATAAAATCGACTACTATTAATCCTGATAGGCCCCTAAGATTCACCTGTCTTGATATTTCAGGTACTGCTTCCATATTGGTTCTATAAGCTGTTTCTTCTATGCTATCTTCTCCTGTCATCTTTCCTGAATTTACGTCTATTGAAACAAACGCCTCAGTTAAAGTTATTACCAAAGACCCACCAGATGGCAACTCTACCCTATTGCTATATAACTCAGAAATTTGATCTTCAATTCCATAGTAAGTAAAGATTGGGATAGAACCTCTATACAATCTGTAACGCAACTTACTACCTTTTAATGCATTTTTAGTATATTGTCTCACTGCTTCAAAAGCTTCCTTCCCAGATACTATGACTTCTATACCATCGCTACAAAAATCACGAACAGATCTCATAATTACATCTGCTTCGTTGTAAATTAATGATGGAGCATTTACAGAGAAGGCATTTTTTTGAATGCTCTGCCATAATGAGGATAAGTAATTGTAATCCTGCTCAATTTCTTTCTTATCTTTTCCTGAACCAACAGTTCTTACTATTAAACCTGATCTTTTTGGCAAGTTTATTGAACTCAGTATATCCTTTAACTGCTTTCTGACATTAGCATCTTCAATTCTGCGAGACACTCCACCTTTACTCATGGAATTTGGCATGAAAACACAGTATCTACCCACTAAAGTTATGTATGTTGTAAATGAAGCTCCTTTATTGCCTCGTTCCTCTTTAGTTAGCTGGACCAATACTTTTTGATTTACTGAAATAACATCTTGTAATTTGTATTTTTTATATAAAGGTACCTCTCTTACAAAACCACTACCTAACTCGTTGACATTCTTACTAGCTGCAGAATCTGAAGAAACATTTGCTGAAGCTTCTTCTGTACAATCGTCATTTGAGTAGCCCTCAAAGATAGTTTCCTTTTCTTTTTCTGGAATATTGAAGTAATCTAGAGATATCTCGGAAAAAGATAAAAAACCTTGCTTGTTTTTTCCATATTCAATAAATACGGCTTGCAAAGAAGGCTCTATACGCTTTACATAAGCAACGTATATATTACCTCTTAATTGTTTTTTTTCCTTGAATTCTTGTTCAAATTCTACAACCTTATTATTAACTGATAAGGCAACTCTTACCTCATTAGAACAGGCAGAATTTTCTATCAATAATAACCTTTTGCCACTATTTGCCACTTATTTACCGTTTGCTTTTCATTCTGAAGTTAACTTCATGCTACTTAATGCACTGTTGATTGTCAAGAATTTTACGATCTGCATTATTCGGTTGACTTTTAGTGTTTTGCGTAATAAACTCGCATAGAATTTATTATATCATTATAAGTATGGCGAAAAAAAATGCTTCTTTGCTCGTTAAGTTAGTCAGCACTGCAATCAAGATAACAAAAACTGGTGAAGAAAAATCAACTGGCTATTTTTATGTAAAAAAGCGTAATCCAAAAAAGCTCACCAGAAAACTGGAGTTTAGGAAGTATGACCCAGTAGTCAGAAGGCACGTATTATTTAAAGAAGAAAAATTAAAGTAGTTTTTTTATAAGGAATTTTATTATTATGCAAAATTTACAATTAAGTTATCCTATAATAGTAGAGTTGGGGGATGTAAAAGATACAAAACTGAAATTAATAAAGGTCATTGCACAATTAATAAGTAAGAGGTACAAAACACAGAAAAAAGCAGCAAGCGCTCTAAAGATTGATCAACCTAAAGTATCTCAAATCAATAGGTCAAAAATCGAAGGGTTTTCCTTAGAATACTTGCTTAACTTATTGATTGCATTGGACCAAGACATAAACGTAAGAATAAAGCATAATTCTAAACCTGTATAATATGTAAAGGACAAATGGTGATTTAAATGCAGAACAATAAAACAGTAAGTCAGAGGCATTTTAAAAAGAACTTGTTACTCAACAAAACAAGATTTGAAATTTTGTGCAATGCTATTGATTATAGCTAGATATGCATCTTTTCCAGGCTCTATGTCTGATCCAATAGGATCAAGAACTACCATTTTTGCGTCATTAGAAAGAGCATTAGGCTTTATGCTATCTTCTTGTGAATGAGCAAATATACATTTAACGTTTTCTTCCTTCATTATCTTTTTTAGCTTCATTAAACTCTTCATACCTATGTACGAATCCTCTTCTATAGAAAGAATGGCGCTTGGGTGATTTAAACCAAAATATTTTTCAAAATATTGATAAGCATCGTGAGTGACGATGTATTTTTGATTTTTAAAATCATTCAGTTCTTTCACGATTTCTTTTACTTCTTGGTCTATTTTTTTTATGGCTTTTGTTGCATTAGAGTTGTATCGATGGAAATTTTCTTTATCTATTTTAGACAATGTTGCACTTATAAAAAGTACCATGCTCTTTGCATTTTCGGGACTCAGCCAAATGTGTAGGTCTTTTTCATCTTGAGTATTGGTAATTTTTCTAGAAAATGAATGTGGCCGAGCAGGAAGTAGGTTGATTACCTTTGACAATTGCACTAGTTCTTTATTATTTTTGGCGAAAGTTTGAACAAACGTCTCTAAGTTATCGTCAGTGTAAAATATAACATCACTTGATTCCAAATTACTCGCATCAGACGGCTTTAATATATAATTATGCGCAGATGTTGCATAGCCAAGCAATTCCGGTTCTAAAATCCCTTCTGTCACAGAAGCTACAAGTGAGTGGATAGGTTTGATTGTAGCTACAACTTTTAAATTGGATGAAAAGGCAATATTATAGTATAGTGTAAATGAAAGTAATAGAAAAAAAGGCAGTAAATGTCTCATATAAACGTTGAGAAGAAGTTAAATTTTGCCAAAAAGTTAAATAATGTCAATAATCGTGTTCTAAAAATAGAAAATCTTGCTCTCACATATGATGGTAAAAGAATCCTTGACAATATCAATATGTTCATGGAAAGAGGAGACGTAATTACAATACTTGGTCCAAATGGTGGAGGTAAAACCTCTTTAGTGAAAGCAATTGCTGGCATAAATAAAAGCTGTACCGGTAGTATCGTATTTGCTGACAACATAAAAATTGGCTATATGCCGCAAAATTTTAGTATTAGTAATTTGATGCCAATAACAGTTGAATATTTCCTTTTAAATAGCTCCTTGAAAAGACTAAAGAAAAATCAATCCATTATTACAGAAGCGATAGAGTTGGTTGGTATCGGTAACATTTTGAAGAATCAAGTGTTAGAAATTTCTGCAGGGCAAACACAACTACTACTGCTTGCACGTTGTTTAATTGCAGAGCCTGACTTGATCATTCTAGATGAACCAGTCAGTGCAATGGATATTAACGCGCGGGCTAAATTTTATGATATTATAAATAAAATAGCAAAAAAACGATTGGTATCGATTCTTATGACTTCTCATGATCTTAACTCTGCTCTACCATCCTCAGATTACGTAATTTGTATAAATAATACTATCTATTGCCAAGGCAAGCCTGATGAGATTATGAAAAATAGAACCCTAAATGAAATATTTAGCAGTTACGCAGCAAAATGATTCAAAATATTTTGCGTCTTCTGCACATAACTACAGTGCTAACACGTTACAATATATTACCTTATTTACTTCCACCATCAAAGAAATCAATAAATAAAATACAAGGCCATAAGCTAAAGTGTGCTCTTGAAAAATTAGGTCCGGTGTTCATTAAGTTTGGGCAGTCTATCTCATCACGTACTGATGTTTTAAATGAGGATATAACAAATAACTTGTTATTGATATGTGATAGATTGCCATCATTTTCACATAAAATAGCAGTTAAAACTATAGAAAGTGAGTTTAATTGTAAATTGAGCGACATTTTTTCAAGCTTTTCTGAAAAGCCAATTGCAGCAGCATCGATTTCTCAGGTGCATAGAGCGGTTACAACTGAGGGTAAGGAAGTTGCTGTGAAGGTTTTAAGGCCAAATATTGAGAAAACATTCTCAAGGGATATAAAAATGCTTTCCTGGCTCGCAGAAATTGCAGAAAAATTTAGCGAACAATCAAAAAGGCTGAGGCCAATTGAATTAGTCAAAACTTTTGCTGAAATTTGCCGATTAGAGTTAGATCTACGTTTTGAAGCTGCTCACTCTTCAGAACTAAAGGAAAACACAAAAAATGACAGAGGTTTTTATGTACCTGAAATAGATTGGAATAGAACTGCAAAAAAGGTTTTAACATTAGAATGGATAGAAGCAACACCAATATACGAAGTTGAAAAACTGAATAATCGTAAGCAAATAGCTATCAATCTTATAGAATCGTTTTGTAGTCAGGTATACAGGGATTGTTTTTTTCATGCTGATATGCATCCTGGAAATCTAATGGTTGATAGTAATAACAATATTATTGCCCTGGATTGTGGAATCATGGGTAGAATAGATCGTGAGACATGCTATTACGTTATAGAGATACTCAAAGGCTTTTTAAATCGGGATTATGACCACGTTGCAAAAATGCACTTTAAAGCTGGTTACGTTTCATCACAGCATAGAAATTTTGTCACAGCTTGCAGGGCAATAGGTGAACCCATTATTGGGCAGCCTATACAGAAGATTTCATTTGCTAGTTTACTTGCTCAGCTATTAAAAATAACTGGTGATTTTGATATGAAAGTTCAAACACAATTGTTATTGCTGCAGAAAACTATGATTTTACTGGAAGGGACATGTAGAAAGATCTACCCAGAAATCAATATATGGAAAGTAGTTGAAGCGTGGATAAGCAGTCAACATGAAAGTAAAATAGGGTATAGGGAAAAAATTAGAAATTCTTATCCTGTAAAAACAATCCAAGGGATATTTAGCCTTATAGAAAAATTAAACCTAATAGCTGATAAAAAATTAGAAAACATCCAAGTTAAAAATAAATCAAATGGAAAAGTCTATTTTTTACTGTGGTTTGTAATTATAATTCTAATCGTTAAATTTTTAATTTTTTAAACTATGGGAAAAAACTGCGTCAAACCCAATTTTTAATTCAACTTAATTTTTAATCTGCAGGAGTCGAGTTGAGAATGTCCAATTTTCCACTTTCTTTATAGCATAACATACTTCAGTCCTGATCCGCCTCTTGCTCCTCTTGAAGCCCAATAGCTCACCACTTATGTGTAAATTAATCGTTAATGTTGTACACGTTCTTTTCTTTTTCTACTCTCTCTTGCTCTTCAATACAATATATAGCAAGCGGATTAGCTTTAAGTCTTTCGACTCCTATTTCTTCTCCTGTTCCATCGCAGTAACCATAAGTGCCTAATTTTATTTTTTCTAACGCCTCCTTAATCTTTTCTTTTCTATCTTTTCGGCGCTTGATTAATTCCTCATTTCCACTATCTCCATCAGAATAGTATGTATCAATACTATTATCTTCTAGTTCTTGTTTCTCCAACTCAGCGAGTATTGATTGTAACTTTAAGCTGAAGTATTCCAGTTGTTTTACGCTCATATATTCTTCATCTTCTGAAGGAGTATAATCCTCTGGTGACTTTATTTTCGGTAACTTTTCCATAATTGCATTATCAAAAAAATAATAAAACCTATATAACTTATGAACAAAAAATTATACTACCCTCAAAGTAAACACTATAATTTATAATAAACATTTAAAAGCCTAGTATGATCGACTTAGTAAAAAAATTAGTAATAGATGGTAAGAACCTTACCTATATAGTATGTATTTTTATTATAATGTTAAGTTTATCTTCATTTACACTTGAAAACAACCATAAACAAGAAGTTATGTTAACATTAACATGGATATGTGCTACATTTGTTTTGCAGATCTCTACAAATAATTTGTTTACATCTGATTATCATGATGGAATATTAGAGCAAATCTTTGTACAGCCACTCTCTTCTAGGCTTATAGTTGCTTATAAAATTTTCGCTCACTGGTTATTATTTGGGCTACCGATTTCAGTGGTTTCTTCCATATTCAGCTTTGCAGTTCTAGGCAATAGTATTGAACACTCAATAGCAGTTGGAGTGTCTTTATTATTTAATACGCTGATAATCATTAATATTTCAGCTACTGGAAATGCATTGATGATTGGTCGAAACAACTTAGCATCAGGAGTATCGCAAATTCTTGTTTTGCCAATGATAATGCCAACCTTTGTGTATTTTAAAATGCTAACTCAATTTGAAAATTTGTCCTTGAATATTTATACACTACTAATCACCATGTTAATTTTTGTCGTTTTGATTGTTAACAGCACTATAACTACTCACATGGCACTAAAATTTGCTGTGGAACAGGATTGAAAAATCTTACTGTTATTCAGTAGGTATCCGTTTAGCAGAGTGGCAAAATAGGTAGACAAGATAAACCAAAAAATCAAGAAAAAGTGAGTTTACAACAAATGGTGTCATGCAAGTAGCTGACAACATAGAAACGAAAAAACTTGCTTGACAAACTCCGTCAGCCCCCTTATTATGACAATAAGGGTATTTATGACTCAAAACTTGTTTTTGACCTGCAGGCTCAATGACAAAATTCAGTAAAAAACTCAGGTATTTATTGGCGGATTACATAAAATTATAGCGGCTGCATGTCTTTTTTATTTTTTCTACATTCAGCCAAATCGCGCTTATTTTAAGCGTTAGCACATTATTACAGCGCCACTTACAGTAATATAGAGTCAAAACTCGCACCACGGGGCTTCTTTTGCCTTTTTTTTTATTTGGTAAATTTCTTAAATTTTATAGCTAATCAGTACTGGGATGACATTATAGAGAGGCACTGGGATGACATTATAGGGGCTACTGGGATGACATTATAGGGGCTACTGGGATGACATTATAGAGAGGCACTGGGATGACACCCTGACAATCGTCATCCCGCTGCTTGTTAGCGGGATCTGCTGTGGCGACATAAACTCAAATCATTTCAAATTTCAATCCAAAGAGGTATCATTATGTCAAACAACTTCAATTTTAAAGAATTTTTTTAACCACTATGAAACAAATAGTACGTCAGATGATATACAAAGGTATTATTTGCTGTGGAAATCAGTAATAGCGCAGGCAATGACTGATGCAGCAAGTCACTGTAAAAAAACAGAAAGCTTGGTAGAGAAACGTAAGGCGATTTCTTGGTTATCGGACTTTAGTCAAGATTTTGCACACACATGTATATTGGCTGATTGTGATCCGGTATACGTAAAAAACAAAATACAGCCAATCTTAAAAAGCCTTACTAGATAAAGCCTTTTTAATGAGGTTTACTCCTTTTACCGAAAAAAATATCATTCAATCTCCTATCTATAGTTGCCTCTATATCTTTGATTAATAGCTGCTTTATTATGTTTACTTTCCGCTTTGCATCTTGAGCGTGATGCTCACTGTTATTGCTGTAATTATTCTTATCACTATAACTACTGCCACTCGGTTTACTACTGTTACTGAACTCACTACCCTTTTTTCTTCTTGTGCTGAGTATCTGCACTATCTTTTCCTTTAAAAAAGACTTCCAGCCTGTGCTAAGGAACAACTTATAGAGAAAATGCGGAGTAAGGAATGCTACTAATATTCGAATAGAAATTCCGTAACCGAGGTCTTCCCTATTTTCATAATACCACTTGCAATATTGAAATAAATGGTAAAACGCATTTTTGAAAGAGCCAAATTCTACAGCATACCAAAAACCATTGCTGAGAAACATGAGCACAATGCTGGATGTGTAAAGATACATTGTGAAGAGAAACAGTTTCACAATTATATCTTTTAGACTACCTAATATATAATTCAATAATCTTAATTTATAGAAAAGTGATATCATTTCACACCCACTTCAATATGGCTGGGGTGGAAGGATTCGAACCTTCGCGTGACGGTATCAAAAACCGCTGCCTTACCACTTGGCTACACCCCAATACTACTTACATCAATAACACTATTAGCCCAATTAGTAAAAGATTTATTTGCTTTTTCTATGGACATCACAGCAATAGCTGGCTGATCATAAGAATGCATTGCTTCGATTTTTTCTACAATTTTATCAACTTGATCATTTTTGCTCTTCATAATTGCTACTACTTCACAACTATTACTAATTTTACCTTCCCATAAATACAGAGAATTCACTTCGGGAAATATATTTACACATACAATTAATTTCTCGTTTAACAATTCCTCAGAAACAGTTTTAGCCTCTTCAAAACTTGAAAAAGTTGTATAAATCAAAACTAAACTATTCATTAGTAGCTACATAAATGCATTTCTACTATACTCCACTTAGGTTTATTCATCAAGAGAAAATAGATGAGATTTTTCTGTTATTCTAGCACTCTCTTCTGTCATTCCAGTGCTCTCTTCTGTCATTCCAGTGCTTCCTTCCCCTGTCATCCCAGTGCGTGACACTGGGATCTAGGAATTTTGATTGAGCACTAAGTTGGTAAACATGAAAGTGGCTAACATTTTTTAAAACACAGCGTTTTCGATGGGATTGCGTGAAATGGCTAGATCCCAGTGTCACGCACTGGGATGACAAGAGGGGGTATTGGGATGACAAAAAAAGGAGGCTACTGGGATGACAAGAAAGGAGGCTACTGGGATGGCAAGAAAGGAGCAGCAGGATGACGCCTCACCATGTCATTCCAGCGCGTGACGCTGGAATCCAGCCTTTTCATAATCATCAAAATGTTGTATTTTAACATAAAACGGCTACTTTTATGCTTCCCAACTTAATAAAATTCCTGGATCCAAGTAGTCAAGGCACTGGGATGACACCTTTCCTAGCGGAGAAATCATAATGTTCATACGGTTGTGCGCATAACGCTGGGATTTTTCTATAGTTTAAAAACAAAAAAAGGATGTTACTCATTGAGTAACATCCTTTTGAAGAAGGTGAGTAGCTTTGTTTATAACTACTATGCTTTCACATTTGTAGCTCCTTGTATAGTTGCAAGCTGTGGATGAACGTCAGCTTCAAAAGCCATTTGCGTAGAAGGCTGTCCCACCAGTTTGTCCAGATAACCTGTTTTTTTCAGTTCTGCACGAGCTTTACTTAAGTCTTCTGGAGAAGGACTTTTTAGCGTAGAAGAACCAGATGAACCTCTGCCGCTACCATGGAAATCACTGGAAGTAAAATCCCTTTTCTGTTTTACCGGTTCAGATTTTAGTCTCTCCAACCTTCTCTTGAGCCCTTCGCCGTCAACCCCTTGTGAAAAACGATTTCCTATTGGCGTAGACACACCAGAAGCATTAGGTGTACAATATTCACTTGGCGTAGAAGAATCAGATAAACCTATTGCACTATCAGAAGAATTACTGCGAGTTAGAGTTCCCTCATCCAGTGAATTGCTTCTGGTTGATTTGGGTGTAGAAAGCACATGTTTTTTTACCCGCTGATCAACAAACTCTGACCATTCATCCTCTAAAGTTGGACTTTCAGGTACTTTTGGTAGAGCAACTGGAATAGACTGCTTACCAGAAGGTTTTTGTCCTATTGTTGCAGTTTTGTCAAGCACCCCAAGATCAGAACTAAAAGGTTCGTGAAGTTGTTTTTCTACGTTACTCCCTCCAAATTGTATAGAACCTTTGAGTGTACCATACTTTCCTGCTACTTTATTAAGGTTCTCCACAGAGTTAGAAAGTTTATGCCCTCTTTTGCACTCTTCAATAATCCTCTTAATTTCATCGTGATGCTCAGAGAAAATTTCATAAAGATTGTTATTATTTTTAGACAACAAACTTTGCAACTTCTTAGCGTCTAATTTATTGACAAAATCTGCTTGCTGTTTCAACTGATTGATCAACTGGTCCTTTTTGGCACCTTGTGGACCACCAACAGAATAAGCTTTCTCTAATATTTTTTCTCCCAGCTTAGAAAATATTTCCTTAGTTAAAGCAGAGCTATTCACGGCTTTGTCTTCAAGAACTTCCTTAATAAACATCTCCTTTACACTATTGAAATTCCTTGTTTTTTCTTCTGTTTTCAAAACAACAGTTTGACCTTCGTTACCTATTGAATATGGAATGGCGTCTAAACTAGACATACTTTCACTTAAATTACTTAAACTGCGCCCCATTTTTCCTAACGTAGCACCAGTTCCCTCTCTTGTTGCTCGTCTCACAGAACTTATAGCTCCTTTTACTGAATGATAACCTTCTCTTGCTTTTTCTGCAGTATATACTGACGCGTCCTTAACTTTCTCGGCAGTATATTTCGCCCCATCAACTGTTTTTTCTGCTGACCATTTGAGCCCTTTGAATGTGTATTCAACTGCTTTCACAGCAAAAAATAGAGTAAGGGCAACTATTGCACCTGTTGCAGCAACCGGTAAAGCAACTGCCACAAATGGAAGTAATGCACCAACCATCACACCTACTGCACCTACTGCAATCATTTGCTCTTTTGCAGACCAATTAGAGAAATTTTTTATATCTTTTAGTTTATCCTGCACAGTTTCCATGAAAGGAGAATTTTTTTTAACAGGACTTGAATTTGTTTGTTCACTGGCTAACATTTTAAACCTCAATATTAATTAAATATATTCATATTGTACACCCTCGATTCTTAAGTTAGTGTTAATTTGGCTGTTAATGTTCATTTGTCTTTGAATAATTCTGCTTGACGTGTTTTTTGGAAGCGTAGAAAATTAGGTCAAGAAGCCGGAGTATTTATGAGGTGCATAAAAAGGGCACTCATCTTTTTGGCTGTTATAACTTTAATAATAATAGCTTTACTATTTAGGTATAATTCCCATTTTCACGAAGACGTAGTGCACTTAAAGAGTGACAACAAAGAATTCAAAAAAAAGCCAGAAAATTCTATAGAGTCGACCATACTACATAGAGAAAAGGAAGTGTACGATCATGTTTTCCATCCTGATGATTAATTTGTAAATAAAATAGCAATTTATGTTTGCATTTTCTTATTAAAGAAGTAATATTAGCGTATTAATTATAGAATCAATCATTATGTTTGATGAGAATAATCCTTGGAATCTGGGAAAGAAACCGGTAGGGAACAAAACTCCTAATAATGAAGATATTTTAAGTAAAGTTGTATCTGATGTAAGATTCTTTCTTAATGGATTAACCAGAAACAGGGGCAAAAAACCTTATTTCATCATTTTCATTATTTTACTGTTCTATGCTTGCACTGGCTTTTATATTGTCCGTCCTAGTGAGGAAAGTATAGAACTTACCTTTGGTAAATATTCTAATACAGAAACACCTGGTTTGCGTTATCACTTCCCCTACCCTATTGGCAAGGTTTTTAAAGTGAATGTTAAGGAAGTAAATCGTGAAGAAATTGGGGTAAGTAATTCTTATGGGCGAGACACAGATCGCGGTGAAGGTGTGATGCTAACTGGAGATGAAAATATAGTCAACGTTAACTTCGAGGTTCAGTGGCGCGTTAGAGATGCTAAGGACTATTTATTCAAAGTGCGGGATTACAAACCCGGTTTCAGTGTTAAAAATGCTGCTGAAAGTGCCATGAGAGAAATAATAGGTAAAAACACGATCTCTTTTGCACTTGGTCAAGGCAGACCAGAAATTTCTAGAGATACTAGAATTCTATTGCAGCAGATTCTTGATGGATACCAAATGGGCATAGAGATTTTATCTGTTCAAATGAAAAAAATTGATCCACCAGAAAAAGTAATCAGTTCGTTTAGAGATGTACAAAGTGCTCGTGCAGACAAAGAGCGTACTATAAACGAAGCATATGCTTATAATAATGATATTATACCTCGAGCAAAGGGTGAAGCGATAAAGATAAAATTAGATGCAGAGGCATATGA
The DNA here is from genome assembly GCF_964028555.1 of Wolbachia endosymbiont (group A) of Pipizella viduata. Taxonomy (NCBI): domain Bacteria; kingdom Pseudomonadati; phylum Pseudomonadota; class Alphaproteobacteria; order Rickettsiales; family Anaplasmataceae; genus Wolbachia; species Wolbachia endosymbiont (group A) of Pipizella viduata. Next base: position 1,181,600 of record NZ_OZ034787.1, read on the forward strand.
GAATGAAGTAATAAATGAAGCAAAAGGTAATGCAAATCGCTTTTTATCTCTTTATGAGGAATATAGACAGAATCCTTCTCTCGTTAAGAATCGTATTTATCTTGAAACTATGGAAAATATTTTCAGTAAGGTAGACAAAGTTGTTGTAACTGATGATCTGAAAGGTATGTTTTCTTATTTACCTCTTACAAATTTAGGGAAATAACCATGAGTAGTAATATTAAAATTGTTTTTGTTTCTGTATTTGTTGTTTTATTGATTGTTTTATTTAATTCAATATTTGTTGTGCAAGAAACAAAGCAAGCGATAGTTATACAACTCGGTAAAGTTGTAAGAGATGTTAGGGAAAGTGGCTTATATTTTAAGTTACCATTCATAAACAGTGTAGAGTTTCTTGATAAAAGAGTTTTAGATTTAAGTCCTGATAAGATCCCAAGGGAAGTGATAACAGCGGATCAAAAACGTATTATAGTAGATGCGTATGCAAAATATAAAATAACAAATCCTGTTACTTTTTACCAGGCTGTGAGGAATGAATCAGGGCTGGTTAGAAGATTGTATCCGGTTATAGAAGCACACATAAGAGAAAATATAGGCAGATTTTCGTTGATTAGTTTGTTGAATGAAAAAAGATCAGAGGTTATGCAATTGATTCAGCGTGGAGTTTATTCTGAAGCTGAAAAATTTGGCATAGAAATAATAGACGTAAGAATTAAGAGAGCAGATTTACCAGAAGAAAATAGTTCTGCAATATTTCGCCGTATGCAAACTGAAAGGGAAAAAGAAGCAAAAGAAATTAGAGCAGAAGGAGAGCAAGCTGGGCAGGAAGTTAGATCAAAAGCTGATAAATTAAAAAGGGAAATTATCTCCAGTGCAGTAAAAGAATCATATGAAATAAGGGGCCGTGGTTATGCTGAAGCAACTAGAATTTATAATGAGGCATTTAAGGTTGATGAAGAGTTTTTTAACTTTTATCGCTCTATGAGCGCTTACAGTAAATCATTTGCCGAAAATAATACTAAATTTGTACTTTCACCAAACAATAACTTTTTAGATATTTTAAACAAAGGATGGAAATAATTTATGAAAAGTAAGGTATTTATTTTATCTATATTTGCATATTTTCTAATTGCGTTTTCTTCATACGCTAATATGTTTGATTGGAATGCAAAAAAGGTCGTTGATGCTAGCACTACTGCATGTAACTGTAATCAAGGACTTGCCGATTTAGTGGAAGAACTCATTCCTGCGGTTGTAAATATTTCAAGCGAACAAATAATCAAACAAGAAAGTAACAATAGAACTAAAATCCCTTTTATGCCAAGAAATAATTTCTTTGATGATTTTAGAGAATTTTTTGAGCATTTTGATCAGTTTTTTATGGATAGGGGCCCTAGTGTTAACAGAGAGGTGGTGCTGCTTGGTTCTGGGTTTATTATAGATAAAGGTGGAACTATAGTAACCAATTATCACGTTATTAAAAACGCCCAAGATATCACAGTTACTATGAACGATAATACTTATTTCAAAGCAGAAGTTTTAGGCTATGATGCAAGAACTGATCTTGCTGTGCTTAAGGTTCATTCTAATAAAGATCTTCCTTTTGTTGCATTTGGTAATTCTGATACAGCAAGGGTTGGCGATACAGTTATTGCAATAGGTAACCCATTTGGTTTGGGTAGCTCTGTAAGCACAGGAATTATATCTGCAAGGTCCAGAGACATTAGTATCGGCACTATGAATGAATTTATTCAAACTGATGCTGCAATTAATAGAGGCAACTCTGGAGGGCCATTATTTGATTTAAATGGAAAAGTTATAGGCATTAACACCGCTATCTATTCCCCATCTGAGTCTGGCGGTAACGTGGGTATAGGCTTTGCTATACCATCTAATTTAGCTATGTCAATTATTGACACATTAAAAAGTGGCAAAAAAATAAAACATGGTTGGCTTGGTGTGCAAGTTCAGCCTATAACGAAAGAATTTGCTGAGTCTTTGGGTTTAAAAGATACAAAAGGTGCACTGGTTGCAAGTATAGTAAAGGATAGCCCTGCAGAAAAAGGTGGAATTAAGGTGGGTGACATATTATTAGAATTTGATGATAAAAAAATTGATAGAATGACACAACTGCCTCAAATGGTTTCAAGAACTGAACCTGGAAAAAAAGTACAAATTAAGTTACTTAGAAAGGGCAAAGAGGTCAATATTAAGGTTGTGATTGAAGAATCTGCAAATGATGGTCAAGGTAATAATCAAGAAGAAAATAAATCAACATCCGATTACATAACTGGTTTAACTGTTTCAAACCTGCCAAAAGAATCAAAAGAAAGTAATCCTACAAAAGGTGTGATAGTTACTAATGTAGATAGTAACAGTAATGCCACGCTGCGTGGTATTAAAAAAGGAGACATTATTATCCAATTAGATGGAACCGATATAGAAAATACTAATGATTTTCAAAAACAAGTTGATTCAGCAGTAAAGAAAAACGGTAAAGATTCAATAATGTTGCTCATTTACCGCAATGGAAATCAGTTTTTTACTTCAATAAAGTTAAAGAAATAGCACTTTTCGTAGGTTATTTACTAAATTCACAAAGCAGTAGCGTTTGCCATTATAGCTACTTCAATCTTATCAAATAAATCAAATCTACATTAGATTTATTGCATAACCATATATAAAAACCAAAGGATGTCATTCCAGTGTCAGCTACTTGTAAGAACATTTACTAAAATATACACATGAACAAAATCAACTTTTTAAAATTCATTGAACTGTGCTTTCAAACGGTGGTGCCGGGATGTGAGTATAATGATTATCAGTACATAAAAGTCATAGAAGACAGGCTGAAAGCAGCGAATGCTGGCGAAGTAAGGCGCATAATATTCAATATGCCTCCGCGTTCAATGAAGTCCATGTGCATAAGCGTTGCGTGACCCGCATGGATACTGGGAAATCAGCCAACCGCAAGAATAATAGTTGCAAGTTATTCTCGGCTGCTCAGCGAAAAGCACTCGCTTGATACCAGGTGCATAATGCAATCTGATTGGTATAAAGAGCTGTTTCCAGAGGTAAAATTATCCAAAGACCAGAACACTAAATATAAATTCCAAACAGTGCAGAGAGGATACAGAATCGCAACATCAGTTGGAGGGACGTTAACCGGTGAAGGTGGTGATTTTATTATTGTGGATGATCCGCTTAACCCTGCTCAAGCTTTGAGTGAAACGTTTAGAAAGCGTGTTACAAATTGGTTCGATCAGACTTTGGTAACGAGGCTCAACGATAGAAAAAAAGGAGTAATTGTGCTTGTTATGCACAGGCTGCACCTGGAAGACTTAACTGGGCACCTCTTATCCAAGCCAAAAAACATATGGCATCACATTTGTTTGCCAATGATTTCTGAAAAAGTGGAGATAATCAACTCAATTACGACACTAGAAAAAGGTTTATATTCAAGAGAAGAGAATGAGTTATTATATCCCCTGGAGGGAGGAAGAGAAGAAGTTGAGATGATAAAAGTTGAACTCGGGAGTTACGCTTTTGCTGCTCAATATCAACAAAACCCCCTGCCGCTTTCAAGCGGTATAATTAAACAAGAGTGGCTAAAGCGCTATAAAAATTTCCCTGATAATCCCTCACATGTAACGCAAAGCTGGGACACTGCAGTTTCAACAAACGATTCCAGCGACTTTAGCGTCTGCACCACCTGGGCAAAAATAGATAATAAATTCTATTTACTTGATGTATATCGAGCAAAGCTTGAGTATACAAAGCTTAAAGAGCAAGTTCTGTCACTAGCTGCAAGATGGGCACCACATGCAATTTTGATCGAAGCAAAAACAAGTGGTCAGCAATTAACACAAGAGCTAAAGGCAAATAGCGATCTACCGATTATTGAAATAGTGCCACACAATGACAAACTCACTCGATTTTATCAAATTGTTCCGACTATAGAGTCTGGCAGGGTTTTTCTGCCGCATCAAGCAGTATGGCTCAATAATTTTGAGTACGAAATTTTAATGTTCCCAGAAACTCGCCACGATGATCAAGTAGACAGTACCGTGCAATATCTGCAATGGACAAGAAAAACTAACACCAGTGCTTTTAGGGTCAGGGACTTTGGCCCCAACCCTAATAAAACGCTTAGATGGCTGAGAGCAGTGGATTAGATAATAAACCTAAGTTAGTTTCCAAAAGGTCCCTTACCATTTTAATATCCCGGTTTTACTGAGATGTTTGCGGACTTGTTCGAGTGTGGAACCGGAAAGACCTGGGTGTGGTGAATCTCCTGCCTCTTCAGACGATGAATTACTGTTTTCGCTTTTCAGAGATCTTTTTGCTGGACTATCTCTACCTACAGGCGATTGAACCTTACGTTTTTGCAGTTTTCCTCCAGTATTCTCCCCACCAGATTTAGGCGATGAATTACTGCTTCCGCTTCTCGAAGATTCACTTGAACTACCTTCAGATGATGAAGACTTACGGTTTAGCGGGTTTCTTTCAGTATTCTCACAATCCATAGACTCATAACCACTTGATCCACTTGTTGTTGCCTCAGCTTTATTATCTTCGGACTTCATCTTTTCAGCTTTTGATGTACCTTTAGCAGGCCATCGCTCTCTCCTAAACGACTTTACTTCCAAAGGATCATAAATACGGTCAATCCAGCATCCACCTTTGCCTTCTATAATTGAAATATATTCTAATTCGCTTTCATCGGGATAACAGGATGTAATTGCTGCTTTAGGGCATAACCCATATTCTCGCACCTGGGAATTTACCCATTCGTCCTTTTCAGATTTCACATACTTTTCGACGATGTTAATGTCGATATCTTCTATTTTTATTTCTACTTCTTTCTCATGATTCTGAATAAAAAGTTTTTTTAAGTTATATAAGGCACCACAACTTATATTAGCAACAACTGTTGTTTCTTGGTTTTTCTCACAATTAGAAAGAAATTTAAATGGAAACTCATTGAGATCATAGGCTTCTTTCTTATTGACACGATACTCTTCTTTCGTTTTATCTATCACCTTCTGTAAATATTCTTTTACATTAACACTATCATCAATTAAACTAGCAATCTTCCCATTTTTTACAATAAAGTTAGTATGAAGAGGATCCAAAGCATAATTATTTAAGTTAAACCAATAAAGCAATGCTTTAAACAACTCTTGTTCTTCCTTTGAAAGTGATGAATCACTTTCAATTTTTTCATAATCCTCTTCAAAATCCTCACAAATCTTTTTACAATCCTCCTTTAAATTACTGCTTTGTGATGACCAATGGCCCATTGGCTGAGACCAAGGGTTAGTCCCTACTGGATTAGCACCTTTCCATGATGAAGCTCCACTCTGTGAACATGACGAGAATCCTGCACTTGGAGCCGGTAATGACCAACGGTTCGGTTGCTGAGTCCAAGCAATAGTACTTGCTTGCACATTTTTAGCAGCACCTTTCCATGATGAAGGTCCACTAGAACTCAACTGTGTCGGTGGCTGGAATCGTGGAACACTAATATCACTACTTTGTGCATAAAAAACCGGTAATGACCAACGGTTCATTGGCTGAAACGAAGCACTAGTCCATGCTGGCATATTCGCAGCAGCACCTACCTCAGCAGCACCTACATCATGGTGCAGGATTGACCCTTGCCTAGGAGGACTCACTTGCGAATGTGATATCTTAGACGATGGCCCTGGACCACCACTTGAAGAACCAGAATCCTTAGGTTTCGGAGGTGAATTACTATCATAACCACTATCTGTGTCTGCTTTCCTTTGGTTGGGCGGTGTTTTTGGAGGCGACAATGCTCGAAAATGAAGCTCAGGGTCAATGGACAGTTCATGGTCTTTATTGATTACAGAGCTTTCCATGATTTTATTCAGCACACAACAGGCAATGTCCAAGTCAGAAAAATCTATACCATATATTATACTGTCAGAGCTGTCAGACTTCGGTAGTCTCACTGAAATAGATTCACTAACATCACTTAATATCTCCATATTAAATGCACTATTAATCTTATATGCATCATTATCATCGAAAAGTCTATTATCTTTCGCATTTTTAGCAACAATAGGAATAAGAACTGAATCCTCATTGCTTCCCTTATAAGAAGTACGAATAATAGTGCGAACTGGGATACTTGCTACCTTATCCATAAAATTAACTATTGTATATTTCAATTTATCAACGGCCTTACTCTTAGCACTAGGAGTCTGAAAATGACGACATATTAAAGATGCATTGTACGCTTCTGTGTCTTTTATGAACTCAACATCATTAAAAATACTTTTTTTAATGTATACAAGATTACCATTCTCTTCCAAGTAATCGCTTGGAGCATTTCCGTAACGTCTAATTTGTGCTGAAAATGAATCAACAAAGTCTTTTTGTAGTCCTTTATCATGAAAAAGCATACAATATAAATAGGAATCCCTATCGAAATTTGTATCATATATACTCTTTTTTATACGTTCCACACCAAACTTACTTCCCATTTTCTCTATTATATCTCTGGTAAGTGCTTGAACTAGATAGCATTTTAAATTAAAAACCACTCCTTCATCTATTTCTACTGAAAATTTCTTTCTTCCTTTATCATCTCTAGGTAAATGTTTCGTGTTAAAAGCGAACGGAAAAAACTTCAAGTTATAAGATACACCAGCAGCTTTTTCATCTCTATAAGATCTTTTAATTATTTTCTCCTTCACGTTATTCAAATACTTCATACATTGTTTGGAATCCATATTTTTATCAAATGAGACAACAATATGATCCTTACCATGCAAATTTTGCACGGTAAGGTTAGTAATGGCAATACTATTATAACAAAGACTAATATTAAATGCCCTTACTAATTCTTGATTCATTTCATTTACATTAGACATCTCTCCTCCCTATTTTAAATATACTTATGACCTTGAACTACCTTTACTACTACTCTGACTATTACAACTACTCATAGAACTGCTAGGATCATTCCTTCTTGCCTTCTCCTCATCTTCTTGCTTAAACCTATCACGATAGTCATCAATATACTTTGGATCTATTTTGCTTAGATCAATTCTTCCTCCTCCTTTTACAGTACGACTAGATTCTTTTTTATCCATAACCACTCCCAGTAAAAATGTTATGTAATTAATATACTAAAAATAAAATTAAGTGCAAGCACTTTTTTATATTTTTTTTCAAAAAATTTTATTCACTCTTTTTCATAAAATTCAGTTTTCTAGATTCCAGCGTCACGCGCTACCCTTCCTTGTCATCCCAGTGTCCAGACACTGGGATCCAGTCTTTTTTGCAATTTCATCAAAAACACTCCCTTTTAACATAAAACCATACACTTATCAAACCTAATGTACATCCTGGATTCCAGTGTCACGCACTGGAATGACATGGTGAGGCGTCATCCAAGTAGCTGATGCTGGTTCCATCCAAGAGGGTGTCATCCCAGTGCCCAGACACTGGGATCTAACTATTTTCATGATTATGTCTTCCCTACTGACTGACCTTCTACACATTTCTCAACTTTTACATCATTAGTCAATTCTTTTGGTGGTTGAACATCACTTGCAGAACCCTGCTGAGCAGCACTAGCATTAGACTTTTCATTATCAGTAGTTCCTGATGAAGCTTGATAATGACCAATTGGATAATCATGTACAGGAAAAGATCTTTTAGTATCCCTTCTTATTATAGGCTGATCTTTGTAATCGTCACCTAGCTTTTTTCTTTCTAATTTATCGTTGTCACCAGCTTCAACCCACTCATTCTCTATCTGAACTCTTGGCTGCTCCGCAGGTTTCAGTGGACACACCTCTTTCTTCGGCTGTTCCACTTTTTTATCTTCCACTTTTGGTTTTGTTTCTTTTACCTCGCGGATCTCCTCCTTTATAACCTCTTTAGGCATTCGTTCTTTCATAGGTTTTGGTAAAAGATCAAGTTCTGGTTTGCTCAGAACAACCGGTCTTACAAATCCGGGTGAAACGTCAAAAAGGAAAACTGGCACTTTAGGTTTTTCTCTTTCATCCACTTTTATTTCTACATTTTCACGAACTTCTTTATTTTCTTCCTTTAATGATGTTTTTTCTGCTTTTTTATCTTCTGCTTTAGTTGTTTCTTCTGTAGATGCCTCTACTATAGCTGTTAGTTCGACTCTAAAAATCTCTGCGAACATTGTAATAATCCATCCGGTAACGGCGAGCTGTAACTTGAGTTTCAGATCCGTCAAGGCTTGTAGACGTTCGAGCACCCTTGCAAGCTCCTCTTCTGATAACTCACCACTGGCCAATTTCTCCTGCAATTCTTTTATCTCTTTGTCCAACCTCTGATCGAAACTTAAATCGCGTGCAAAAATCCTCTTGATCAACTCCTTAAGCTTATCACGCAAAAACTTCATTATCGCAGCAATCAGGTTTTTTTCCTTCTTCTCCTTGAGCATTTGGTAGATTTTCGGATCATCTACATCTACTTCAAAGAGGTTGAAGAGAGGTTCAAAGAAACTCCAGAAATCTTCCAGTGGTTTTTCACAATCGAAGTAGCCCTCGTCACCACCTTCGATATGTAGCTCTGCTTGAGATGATATTTCATCGATACAACTAGAAGCCTGACACTCACACTCGAGCCTTCTGAGCAAATCTTGTCTGTCAAGCTTCTCTATGGCTGCTTTTAGTTCGTTTAGCTTCTGCTCCGCAGAGAAATCTTGCTCCCTGATTTTTCCTTGGAAGATTGAGCTACCGTTTTTGTTATTATCTGAAAAATTTTCCATTATTTTTGTCCCCTCAATAAAATTACTGTCTTTATTGTTACCTGAAAAGCTTTCTATCATTTTTACTTCCTTCATAAAACTTAATAATTTAATTCTATAGTACTAAACATTTAAGAAGTGTTAACGTAAAGATGTCAATAAAATTATTTATATTTTTACACTATGTATAGTATATCATACGCCATTTAACCTTTCAATAATATTTTTTATTCTTGCTGCTTTTTCAAGCTCTAGCATGCGCTTTCCTTCTTATTAATGTTCACTTTTGCCTCTACCACTACTTTTTCTTGTAAAGTATTTGATATAAGTTTTATTATACTCTTTGGTATAACATTGTGCAAAGTTATTATATTCAGAGTGTAATGATATAAAATTACCATCATCAAAGAGCAGCTATCAGAGCAACAGAGGCAGAGCAATACAAATAGTAAAAAACTCTCTAAACCTCGATCCGGAAACTTGAAAATGGAGGAAATGCTTATTCACTAAAGATGCTCCAAAACATCCAAGATCTTAACTCTTGACCAACACATTCCCAACAAAATTGTTCTCACGTTTGCTGGAAATGGTTATATTATTTAAGTTATTAGTAATATATGTTGCTAAATTAACAATAATCCATTAAAAACTTTCATCAAAAATTATTTCAAAAAAATTTCTAAATGATGGTTGACAAGTTTTAATGATGGAATATCATGCTCAAAATGTAGTTGCTAGCATGGATAGGAAAGCGGTTTTTTCTATTCATTTCAAGAGGTAGCTATGTTGCGTGAGAAGGTGTTTCAGGGGTTTTGTCTTCCATTAGGGAGGGCGTTCTCTACGTGGTGTCCGAGCTTTTTCAAATTAGGCGTTGATGTTATTCAGAGATTTTCTTAATAGGGAAAGATGAGGCACAGTAATTAGCATAAGTTTTGTAGTAAAGGCATGGGGGTTTTATGGATTATGACGAACTAAAAGAAGCAGTTTTTTCTATCATTAAGGACGATGATCCTTACAAGGCATCTAAACAACTTCAAGTAAAAAATTGGTGTGGTGCATTTTTGAATTTATTTGATAGCTGGGGTGAGACAAGACTTCCGTTCTTCTTGGATGTATTATCGGATAAGGGGTGTTGGGAGAAAACTGATACAATACATGGTATAAAGCTTAATAGGAGAATAGCAGCTAAAAAGATGGTTGAGCCACGGAGCTGGAAGGGCACAAGTAATCCTTTAGATGATTTTGAGCGTTATCAGGTTGCGTGTTGGTGTTGCTTAGAAGAGGACATAGTTGCTTTATTTGAGCACTTTAAACAGGAGGATAAAATAAAGGATAGTGATGCAGCTTCATTAAAAAAGTTAGTAAAACCAGTAAGTGGAAATTACTGTACAGATCCAATGATGGAATACTGGTCACATGTAGTAAGTGGGTATGCTCCAGAACTAAAATTAGAAGGTAGGCACCTATATATATACGGACTTGATTGTGCACTAGGTATGTGGAGGAAACGGTTGGAAGCAGTGGAATTCTTTTACAATAAAATCATTGCCTGAAGATGAATTAAGTACTCAGCAGAAAGATGAAGTCTTTATGAAAACTGCAGTGCGTGCAGCGGGAAATGGTTGTAACAGTTATCCTGAAATATTTGAGTTCTGTTTCAGTCAAGTAAGTCCCGATAAATATTCAGACCTTCTAAAAAGAGATTTAGCTGAAAATCGTTATTATGGTAGTTTGAACACACTACAGGGCGCACTCCGCTTTGATCAATTTCAGAGATTATTTGACTGCTTAAGGCCAGCTGATATTCCAAAAGATAAGTATTGTACCTTGTTACGGTATATAGAAATAGAAAAACGCTGTGGAAGTTATTTAGATTCAGGTGTAAAGCTTTTTATGCATATGTGGGTGAGGGAGGGGTTTGACAGTCATCGTGCCTCAGCGTTGAATGGGACAATGATGAACAATTCTGTCTTTCAAGGAAGATTGTTAGTACCTTTTGTTAGCAAGGGATGTATGGAACCAGTGTGGGCAGTGTTGGACAAAGCTAGTCCTGATCAAATTAAAGAATTTATGGGTTCTAGACAAGCGGACTACATACGTTCTGTGCTAAAGGAAAGAGGAGATGAAAATTCACTAAATAAATTTTTATCATACGGTGGGTCTACAATTAAAGAGCTTGAGAATCCAAATGCTAGTCTGAGTGAGGTGGATTTAAGTGAAGCACATGAAGCTAAGCGACCTAAAATGAGGTGAGGTTGATTTATCTTTAAGTCTTTTCATAGGTAAAAGTGGCTTGGTTGTTGATGTTTTTAGTTGCTATGTAGTAAGTTTGGAAAATTGGAGGTTTTTATATTAAGGGTGCAATATCCAGTAGACTATCTGAAAAAAGAAAGCGCTCATTCAGAGGTAGAGCAAGTAGCTTGGCAACAAAAGTCTATCTTAAAGCGTTTCAAGCGTTCAGGTGATGATCTAGGATTACCAGAGGGTTTTGGGATAGGGGAGGCAGTTACTGATGGAAACTGTTTTTTTGACTCGTTTAGGCAAGGTCTGGAACAACAGCTAGGAATACGAATTACTGTAGAACAATTGAGAAATGATTGTGAAGAATTTGCGCGAGACAATCCGCCAGAATGGTTTATAAGTGCTATCGCTAACAGTCATGATAACAGTGGTAGAGTGCGAAGTGAGACTCTAGGATCTTACATAGAGAATATTCCAAATAACAACAGGTGGGGTGATCCAGATATTGAGGGTAGAATACTTTGTCAAAAATATAACGTAAAATTGCATATTGCTGAGAGACAACCCACTGCAGGGTGGATACATCAAATTATAGATAAAATAAGTTCGAAGTCGATTGATAATGCAGATTATAGAGACTGCAGCATAATACACATAATTAATGAAGGAAGATCACACTTTGTACCAATTAAACGACTTACGAATTCACTGTCAGAAGACCCGCAACGAAAAAAGGTGAAGCCATCAGAGTCAGAACCTCAAGATTTTGAGTTAATAGAGCTCTTAATTCAAAAACCAGCAGAAATTGGTATGCGTACCCCACCTCGATTTAGTAGTGGACTTGATGTATCTTTTGAAAAGAGATTTCAGTCATTTATAGATCAAATATCATCTTATTTGCATTCAGTGGAGAAGGAAGGGTTCTTTCCCCATTTTTTCTTAGGAAGTTTTTCTACTTTGCTGGATACACAAATTGCAGAAAAGTTAAACGTTAAAAAGGTTTATTTTCGTTTTGATACTGCAGAAACTTTAAGGGTGTTTGTTATTAGAAATGATCAAATTCGAAGTGCTGAAGATGCTATTCACAATATAAGTTTATTTTCCATTTCAGAGGAAGACGAAAAAAAAGGCAAAAAAGACGAGAATAAGAATGGCCTTCCATTTACTTCTGGTGAATTAGGGAAAATATTACAGGAAAACATAGGGTCTGAGGGACTGACTGATCAAGGTATTGAGGATATTAAGAAGAGGTTTAAAGATAGAGTAGAATCCAGGTTAGTACTGATTTCTAAAAAGAAAGAAGGTGGTATTTCTGTTGAGATGAAAGATGAAAAAATACTTGATTCTGATGCTAGCCACGAGCTTTCTGAAATAAAAAAAGAAGAGGAAATATGGAAAGATCCAGAAAACGAAGCGAAAGGCAAACCGGAAGATTACATAGCTGAGCTAGCTAGTCCCGATATTCAGACAGTAGAAAAATCTTCCAAGAAAGTTTTCAAAAACATTTATAAAATTTATTCTAAATATGAGAACTCACTTAGTTACGCTCAAGGAGCACGTGAGGCAGCACATCATGGGTTTGTGGCTGGTGTTTTTATGAATTTTCACTATAGGTATAATCTTAAAATTTACTTGGAGAAATTTGTAGGAAGAGGCTATGCGGATATTGTTTTACTAGCTCGTGGTCCTGATCGTTCGTTCCGATCCATTCTTATTGTTGTAGAAATGAAGTCTGTTGTTTATAAATTGTTATAACAGTTAAAGAAGTTAGAGGATTTGGAGAAGGAGCTAGAAGAAGAAGGAGGAGAGCTATCGGAAAAACAGAAAAGTGAGAAAAGTGAAATAATAAGGAAAATCGAGGATTCGCTAGTTGATGGTTTACAGCAAGTAAAAGGCTATGTAAAAGGCTATGTAAAAGGTTTGCAGCCAAGTTCAATGGGCTTTGAAACTTTTTCAATGGATGTTTTTTCTATGGTAGTCGATTTAGACTCGCCTAAAATGTATGATACGTATTTCTCCCCAGCTGCTGAGAGAGAACCTAGTCAACCTACAATGTCGCAGCTTTTGGAAAGAGTTTCAGAATGGAGTGGTGAAGAAGACACAAAAGATCAAGTAAAGAATGAAATAAAGGTACCACTAGAACGTGTTTATTATACATTTCCTGGTACAAGAGAGAAAAGTGGTAATTACTTTAGTGGATTTCTCCTGGGGCAACTTATTCTTGCCAACAAGTTTAAAAGGTCCGATCTAAAAAAATCCATATTTTTGTATGGTGAGTATCCACTTGAATCAAGACTGAGAGAAAAAGATCTTTCTGACTCTCCTGTGACAACATTTGTGTTGAGTAAAGAAAAAGGTTCTGAAAATAAGATATTTATTTTTCATATTAGAGAAGGAGGAAGAGGAGAACTTAGTAATAAGAAAGTACTTATTTCTGTAGATTCATCAAAACAAAGTGAAATCACAGAAGTATATATAAGTTTAGATGAGACAAAAAAATCAGATTTTTTTAGTATAGATAAGATTACTAGATATAACTCTCTAAGCAAGTATCGAGAAGAAAGAGAGTTTTTCAAAGGAGAATTAAAAGATGTTCCTTATCCTGAAGAGTTAAAAGAAGCATTTGATGAAGCAGTAAACTCCCAACTCAGTGGTGTGCAAGGTCAGCCTCCATCAATAGATAAATATAAGGAATTATTCAAGAAACTTGGAGAAGGGATATTTCCTTTTAAGAATCTCATTAATGCGGAAGCTCGTTTCCAGGGAATATTACACGGAGCGTTTAATCATTATATCGACCTAAAATTCCAGGAGTCTCCAAAAAATAGGATATTGTTTTTACCTGAGTTTCAACTTGGTCAAGGAAAACGCATTGATGCATTTGTTAAAGTCTCTCTTCTGGATGATGATGAAAATATCAAAGAGGGTTTTTCTGTAGGGTTAGAGTTCAAGAAAACAAAGAAGGGTGGAAATGATATATCATTAAAAAACGCAAAAAAATATGCAAATAATCAAATTAGAGAATATGTGAAAGGTGCTGCTTATAAGATAGTTGCAGATGGTGATGAAGTAAGATTGATTGGTGTTATTATGGACGGAGGAGCTAAGGATGGAGCCTCCCTTCTTGTAATGAGCAAAGAAAGTTTTTCTGTTGTTAATCTTGTCCATTCATCAATACGAAGAGCAGGCACTACAGGGGAGACCTTAGATAAGACACCTGGGACGTCTAAGAATAACCCTTCTTTGTCTCCTAGTGATGGTTCTCAACCTAAAAGACCAATAGATGCTTCGGGTGTTGTTATATGTATTTCTCAACCTAAAAGAATGAGATCAAAAAGAGCAGCGGATGTGTGTTTACTGGATATGGATGAAAACAGGAAAGTGGACGAAGAGAAAACAGGAATAGAGATTAACGAAGAGAATTTTGATGAGAGTAAAATAGACAATGAGAAATTAAGAGCATATCAAGAGAAAATAAAAGATGAAGGAAGTGAAATAAAAGATGAAGGAAGTGAAATAAACAACCAATTGAATCAATTAGTAATTGAAATTCAGCAAGCACAAGCATTTAAATCTTTTAGTGATGCTGATAAAGTAGTAAGGGAAGAACTATTTCCTGCTCTGGAGAATATAGATGGGATGCAGAGTGAAAATATAAGCTATTTTGAGCAGATGTGTAAACTCAATCTGTTGAGGATTATCTCGCCTATTATTAAGGATGAGGGTTTCAAAATTCTCCTATTTAACAGCCCAGAAAAATTGATTAGAAACAAGGATCTACTAGAAAATGTCTTTGCAAATGTTGAAAATCTTATTTCTGAAAAATACAAGCAACAGCAATTGCAATATGAGGATTTTGAAGATCTGGAAAATCAAATAAATAAAGAAATTTTAGAAAATGTAGAAAAAATAAAGAGCATTGCTAACCAAGATGTAGATAAGATTGATTTGTCGAACTATGTCCTTAAGTCTGTAGGGCTAAGTTTGTTAATGAATCAAGATACTGAAATATCTACAGATTTACAAAAAAGAATATATTATGAAACATTGATTAATTTGGGTGCACTTATCCACGATCATAAAAATCATATTCAGGTTACTCATAACGGAAATGAACGCATGCAACATATGCGCTATTTGGTGACTAAGATTAAACGTAGCAAATTATTAAACATAGCAAATGACTTATATTACTTGCGTAGAAGTGAGGGTAATGCAAGTGACTTACGTTCTAGTGAGGTAAAAAGTAAAATTAATCTATATGGCAGCATAAATAGTGAATATAAGTTAAATGATATACATAAAAAATTTGATATTGACGAGATCAAAAGTTACTTCAGTGAAGATGAACTTAAAAAGTTTGGTGCTGAATTTGAAGCCTATGATAAAGAAGTAATAACCATACATTCTCCTCAAGTTTTTACTAGCGGTAATGAAGTACATGTAAAAGTAAGAGATAACAATGGTGACGTTAAACAGTTAATAATAGGTAGTATTGAAGATATCAGAAATATAGTAAATTATGATTATAATAAGGAAACTCTTGAAATTAAGTTAAAAGTAGCAAGTGACAAGGATTATACTATAACATGTAAAAAGAGAGATGGAGAAGTAAAATATTACCTAAATATTGCAGGTTATAAGACAAAAGTTGGCGATATAATTAAAAGTTTTACTACTCAAGCAAAAGGTAATATTCGCCGGAAATTAGACCAGCTACAAGACAAAATAGAATTATTAACAACAAAAAAAGATATTGAAGCTATGACTGATATTGAAGTATCGGATCAAGATTATATCCGTGAAGTGAGGCAAAACTTATTGGCGCAAGGAGTAAGTGAGAGCACCTTTGATCGGTTTAAAGAGCAGCTTGACTATGTTAATGAAGAAGTTTTTGGGAGATATGTAAGTGATATATCAGAGGAACTGACAAAAAACAATATTGAATTTAACAGAAGCAAGTTCAATACAGCAAAAGTGAAAGGAGCTAAGGGTAACAAGTTTTTTTCTATTATGGCTATATATGATTTATTTGATAGTTTAAAAGACGTACCAACACTTGGACGACATGATAATGATGCTTTGAAACGAATATTTGGTATAAACGGTATATTGGATGCTGTGAATGACGTAAGAGAAAGCCTTAGTGCTGTCTACATGCGTTCTGATGGTAGGGTGGTAACAAAGATTCGTCCTGACAGTGCGGTGGGGAGGATATTCAGAAAAATACCGCTTTCTACACGTAAAGCTTTTGTTAAAGTTATCAGTAATCCAGTAGTTGAAAGTATAACATTTGCAACTGTTGCTTATCAATTTGGGCATAACATAGATGCAATAGTCAAAGGTGATCATCACCCATTAAACTATTACTTTGCAACAAGTAATGGTATAAAACTTGCAAGTATGAGTATGAAGCCCATCAGCATGGGAGTTGGTGCCGCAGTAAAGGGGCTCAGCGCAACAACTAAAGCTTTAAGAGTGGTGTCAGGTGTAAGTAAGGTTTTAGGGAAGCTCTCAGTAGCTACCGCAGTTGTCGACTTTGCAGTTACAATTGGCATAACTATACATGAAGCAGGAGAATATGTAAAGGCAATAGCAGGAAAAATACCCCTATCAGATCATGAGCAGTTTGAACTTTTTACTGAACGTATTTTAAAAGCCATGCTATGGTATCAATTGATTGGAGGTAAAACACCTTCTAGTGATTATTATGAAGATGCTATAAAAATTAAAGGTTTTTTGGATTTGATCTTAGCAGAAGGAAAAGAGATACTAAGTTACTCTGGTGTAGTTACAACTGTTCAATGTTTAACTAGTGTCAAAGCAGGTGATTATAATGTAGCTGCAGCTTTGAAATATTTACGTAAGAGAGACAATGATAGTCTAAATGCATATTTAACTAGTATTAAAAATCCTTGTGATGTAGCTGCAGTCACTCAATGTTTAGCTAGTAAAAGAAGTAATGATGGTCTATCTGCAGTTGTTCAATATGTAACTAGTATTAAGGATGAGTACTCTGAGATTATTGAGTCTTATAGAACCCCTAGGTCTGCTGCAGTTGATTGTATCACAGAACTCAAATACATCAACAGCTCTTTTGGTGAAATCAATAGCAATATAGGGAATTTGTCTTCGTTAGATATATCTAAAGTACTACCATTAGAACATTCTACTTTAGATGGTAAAGAAGTTTATTTTATTAATAAAGATATCAAGCATCTCCCTCGTGTAACCTTAGATGAATATAATGATGGCTTAAGGTTTGTAAAGGCGCCAAGTGGTTTTCGTGCAAGCAGCCTAATATGTGGTAATGTAATAAATAAGAAAATTAAATATTTTGGCTATCCCTCTACAGAGTGTAACAATGGTAAGGTTCATAAGAAATGTATAAAAACTTTTAATCTTACAGGTGAGCCCTTTATTTTTACTAATATAGAAAGAAGTAGTTCTCTCCCAATACTATATCTATCAGGACCTCGTCAGTTAGTAGCAGCAAGAAACTATCCAGCAGTGATGCATGTTCCGAAAGGTAGGGTAAATTATAAAGGTTCGGAATATCATGATAATACTTTTATTATCAATTATGATACTCACGGCTATATTACAGGAGGGACAGCAAATAATACTATAGTAATGAATTGCAATACCTCTGACATTTCCGTCAGATTACATACCGGAATTATTGATATTGCAGATTCACGAATAAGACTTGTTACTAATATATTCCGTCACTACATATATAATTACATCTCTCATTCTACAGCCAATCAAAATATTACTACTGGCTGCAAAACAAGATATGTTGATGCAGGAAAAGGTGGAGGAAATAATTCCATACAAAATTATGATGTTTACTGTCAAGACGAAGATTATGAAATAAGAAAGGTTAATAAAAAGGATATACACCTTAGAAGCATAAAACAGACAATATTCATCGTTGATCAAAGCAGTGGTAGTGGCGCTACTATAAGTTTTAGTAATACTCGATCAAAAAAAAAATTTGGACGTAATATATGTGAAGTGTTTTGATATCTCGCAACTAAGGATAAATGATCATCAAAATGGTTACAGGTTGGACTTTGTAGCGTATGATGAAGAAGTCAAGGCTAGTGTTAGGATAGATAGTTTCGAAAAACTAGTAGCTAAAATGGGAACAGCAGTAACAATTGTAATACGAGATAAATCCCTGCCTGACATAATAAAGGATATGGTACGTCAAAAGCTAAGTAACACAGGAGCTGATATTGATGATAAAATTATAGAAAACAGTAAAAAAAGATCAAAAGCAGTAATAATTGCAGATATTACAGGTTCAGAAAATACCACGGCTTATGCAGTTGCAAGAGGTATTGCAGAGAGTAGTGATAACTTAGGTATTACAGTATCTCAAATACAAGTAATTAAAGGTGATATAGTACTAAATTATGCTGTTAATGATCTAAACAAAATTAAACTTGTTCATAATGGCCGTGCTAGTACCAGTGATGATAATAGAGAGTGCGATAGGTTGTTGCTTACTAATTTATTATTAGTAAAACGTGACATTTTTAAAGATGTTCTTGATGATTGTACTGATGTCGAAGCTAAGAACGAGAGTGGTTGGACGTTTTTGCACTTAGCTTCTCAGAAAGGTATGTTAGATATGGCTGGATTTCTTCTCGATAGAGGTGCTAACATTGAGGCTGAAGGAAATAATGGTTGTACTCCTTTACATGAGGCTGTTCGCCATAATAAATTTAATATGGTTAAATTTTTGGTTAATAAAGGTGCTAACATTAATGTTAAAATGCGTTTGATCGAATACCTCTAGGAGAAGCAGATAGACTTAGTAGCCCAGAAATAGCGAATTTTTTAAGGGAAAAACAAAACGAGAGGCCTGTACAACGTAAGCGTCGTCATCACCATGGAGATCACCCTCATCATCACTCATTGCGTAAGCTTCTTGCTACAGATTTAAGTAATCAACCTGAGATAGCAGCAAGTAGTGCGAATCAGAAATCTTCATGGATAAATGTTTTTGCTAATACTATAGTAGATGCTGTTAAAGGTATTTCTCAGTTTATCTCTTCTCTTTTTAAGCCAGCTATAGATATGAAGCATTCCCAACCTTCTAAAGCTATTACAGCTCAAGGTATTGATACAAATGGTACACTTCTTTTATTAGATGTATTTATAAGAAAAGTTACAGGCCAAAAGTATATTTCTAACGATATAAGGAGTATTTCTGAACAGGAAGCGCAAATTTATGCATTACCTATTGCAAAAGAATTTGAACAAGCATTAGAGAGTGCTGCTATTGAGTCAGGAATACCAGTTACAAATCTAAAATTTAATCCTGTAGAAGTATTCTTAAAGGTGGCCGGGCAAATAAGAAGTGGTAAATTCTCTGAAATATCAAAAACCTTATACTCATCTGCAAAAGAAGCTTGTCCAGAGTTTGAACAAACTGGTGAGTTTCTAGTTCATGTGAAAAGCCATCTAGAAGAGTTTTTGGCTAAAAAGGAAACTGTATTTCTACAACAAAAGCAGACTGCAGATCAGCCAACATCTAGTGTTTCAAGGAAAGTAGTTGCAATGGAGCCATCTAAAAAGCCTGATACCTTCTTAAGCGATACATCAGTAGCTAAAGGCATAAAGCATGTTTTAGGGCTATGAAATCCCTCTTTTGTGAAGAGCTTAACAAAAATGGTTAAAAAGTATTTTCTTCCTGAAGTTGTTTTATTTCAGCTTTAGGAAGACCGGTCGCTTGGGAGATGGTATCAATGGAAACGCCAGCCTTAAGTAGGTTTTTTGCGACTTCAATATCCCTATCTTTTCTGCCCTCTTCCCTACCTTCCGCTCTGCCTTTTTCATGTCCGATTTTTATGCCTTTTTCAGTAGCATCATCAAGTTTTTGAGCGAGGACAGCCTGTTCATCAAGAATACGTTTTATTTCCTGTTCGTAGGCAATAAATTCTTTCTCTGACCAATTGAATCTATTTAGCTCTTCATAGGCCTTTTTAATTATTAGATCACTACCTATTATTTTTTCCAGCTCTTCTTCACTAGTCTCATCTGCATATTTAAAGAAGTATATCCATTTTTCAACTATATTTTCTAACTGATCTTCTTTTGTTTTCGGAAATTTTAGCAATTCAATAAATATAAAATAAAAATCTTTTAGATCGTGTTCATTAGTGTCTTCATCTCGAATAGTATGCTTTGATTTGTACTCAGATTTATTAGGAAACAGTACACAATCTGCTATAGCAATGAAGATAATTTCCTTAAGGTTATGGTATTGATCGCCCTTATCAGCTTGTCTTGAATAAGCTTTAGCTGCATAGTATTGGGCGCGTTTTTCAAAGCCTTTAGTTTTAGCGACCTGCATCTCGCAAATGTATTGAGCACCTGTAGAATCTCTACAGAGAACATCAACAATACTTTGCTTTTTAGCGGCGATATCAGGGTCTTGAATAGCACTTAAAAACTCTATATCCTGTATTGCATTTTTGCCAGCAAAACCCAGAATATCATTAAGGAAGTGAATGAGGATATCTTTATTCTTTTCAGTACCAAAGATACGGCGAAAGGCGACATCATTTTTGGGATCGAGAAACTTAGAAAGAGCCATAACGAACTAACCTAAAAAGCATTAATAATTATACACAATTCTGAAGAAATATTCAACTCTTTTGTGTTTGGTCTATTAAAGTGGTAAATTTAGCTAAATTTCAAGAGTTGGTAAAAAACTACCTTCATAGATGACCCTAGAATGCTACTACGCATCTTGGATGTCAGTTATCATCTTTTACAACTGCCTCTGTAAACCCTCTCAAAAGCCCAGCAAATGAATTCATGAGCTATAAAGAGCTTTAAAAACACTTATTTTTGGTGCAAGAGCCTAATAAAAGCACGAGCGTAAAAACTCGATTACCTAACAATCGAGAGATTAGCCCCTCACATCCTATATTGTAAAATATTCAAAAAAATAATATCAACATATTTCAGTGGCAATAGCATGCAGATGGAGCCAATTTTAGCTTGTCACGGAGTAGGCATTTAATATACTAGTTTTCAACAGGCATCTGAGAGTTAGTTTGTTTATGTAAAAAAGAGTAGTAACATTAATGGTAGCCCCTGCAAGATACAAAATAGCACAAAAGGTAAGAAGCTGGAGGTTAAAAAGAAAATATACCATAAAAGATTTAGCAGACAAAACAGGTACAAACTATCATACGCTACGAAGATATGAACAAGGGATATGTGGCATTCCAGATGAAGAGTTACAAATCGTAGCAGACGCATTGTCAGTTAGCTTGAGTGATCTACTTCCTAGACAAAAAGTACTCAAAGAAAATCGTTGTTGTGATAAGACTCAATGGATGTCCAATTTCATAGAAAAAACAAGGGGACGCAAGGCAATCTATGCATTAACCAAATCTATTCGAGCTGAGGAGGAAAGTGCTATAAAAGCAGCAAGAATAAGAATGGTGGAGAATATGCTAAAGGCCGGATTTGCTAATGATATAATCTACCGAGCAACAGGCTTATCAGCTGATGAATATGATGATAAAGAGGAAAAAGGTTCTAAGCGTCGAAGCAAAAGACAAGAGATGAAAAAGTGGAGAATAATACAAGGGTATACGCAAGAGGAATTAGCAAAAGAGCTTGGTGTAGGAGGTACGCAGATACATTACTATGAACAAGGGAGCACCATGTTCGGTGAAAGGTTATGGGAAATAGCAAGAAAACTATCAGTGAATGCTGAAGATCTGGCGCTTAAATCAACGAAAGAAAACTGCTGTGAAGACGAAGATGGTGAGGGAGAAAAAGAACTATTAAGTTGGGTGAGAGAGTCTAAAAAAATTAACAATCAAGAATCACTAGATGAACTGGATATATGGGTAGAATTTTTATCCCAAAGAAGGCAAATTTACAAAGAAAAGATTGATAAAGTAGAGTCAATCAAGGTTGCGAATAATCTACTTATACTAGGTGTTTCTATTGATGATATTTCTCAAATAACTAGCTTGACTGCAGAGGAACTTGAAACCCAAATAGGCATCTATAGCAAGAATTTCATATAGAGCTTATGGATACGTGGAAAAAAATAATAGACTTTGATAAAATTTTATGATACAATATATGTGGTTGTTTCTATAAAAAAGTATGGTTTCAAAAAAAGCTAACAATAACACAAAGTGTGCTACAAGGTATGAAATAGCACAAAAAGTAGAAAATTATATGCCAATGCGAGGGTATACCCAAAAGGATCTAGCAAGTAAAATCGGAGTATCATTTCGGAAAATGCAAAGATGTGCACATACAAATAACATTATAAAATAGAAGCATTAGTTGCTTGAATCAATAAAATATGAAGGTGAAAACAGTTAACTGTGCAGAGGAAATGACGCAGTAGATACAAGAATTGATCGAGAAGGGTTCATTCTTCTCCCAAGATTAATTTATTAAATTTTTCCTCAGTTAAAATTTTAACACCCAGTTCCACAGCTTTTTTATATTTTGACCCAGGTTTTTCGCCGACAACCAAGAAGTCCGTATTTTTGGACACACTAGAGCTAACTTTTATACCTAAAGATTCAGCTTTTGCTTGCGCTTCCTTTCTTTCCATTCCTGATAATTCTCCTGTGAAAACTACTATTTTTCCGCTAAAAGGGGAATTACTAACATTAGCACTTACAGGCTCAATCTTTAGTTGAGAGGCAAGGTCGTTTACCATTTTGATGTTGTCTTCCTCGCAAAAGAAATCTCCTAAAGACTCTGCCTTCTTTTCGCCAACACTACTAGTTTCGACTAACTCAAAGAAAGCTTTGCCAGAGCTCACCACGCTTACGGTTAGCAATATCTTGTCATCATCGTTAGCAAGAGCAGGATTTAAGGAAATCTTACTTGTTCTAGATACCCTAGACGATAATTGAGCCATGGCCTCATACCAATTATCATAAGATTTATAATGTCGTGCAAGTAATTTTGCTACATGTGGTCCTACAAGTCTAATTCCCAAAGAAGTTATAAACTTTTCAAGCGTTACAGTTCTTTTGCTGTTGATAGAGTGCAATAAATTAAATATGGATTGTTTATCCCATCCCCTTTGTTCACTTAAGTTGAAATTTTTTAGTTTTTCTTCGAGAGCAAAAATATCAGATATTTTCCTTATCAAACCAAGGTCATAAAAGAACTCTATTTGCTTATCACCAAAGCCGGTAATGTCCAACTGAGAAACAAAATATTTCAGTTTTTCTATTTGCTGTGCTGGGCAAACGTTTTCACCTGAACATCTAACTGCAGCTTCATCTTCAAATATATCTACTGCACTTTCACACTCCGGGCAAGTATCAGGAAACACAAATTTAGGTGCATTTGGAGAACGAAAACTTTTGTCTACATCTATGATCTTAGGAATCACATCGCCCGCTCGTTGCACTACTACGACATCTACTTCTCTTATGTCTTTACGCTTAATTTCATCTTTATTATACAGGTTTGCTCTAGTAACAACCACCCCACCTATGTTTATTGGCACTAATTCAGCAATTGGAGTGAGTACACCAGTTTTGCCCACTTGTACTGATATCTTCTTTACCTTAGTTTTCCCTTGAGTTGCAGAAAGTTTGTGTGCTGTAGATCCGCGTGGTGCCTTGTTAGTATTTTCAAGATGTTCTTGCAACTGTAAGTTATTGATTTTATAGACTATTCCATCAATATCATAACCTAATTCATGACGATTATCATAGATTCTGTTATAAAACTTTAGCATTTCATCCACATTTTTTGCTAAGCATTGATGCTCATTTACACAGAATCCAAACTTTTTCAGCTTATTCAATACTTCAGACTGGGTCTTTTCCGTTCCACCGATCAAAGAGTAAGCAAAATATTTCAGCGGTCTCCTAGCGGTAACTTCTGGGTCCAATTGTCTTAATGAACCTGACGCTGTGTTGCGTGGATTTGAAAATTGATTATCCTTATTTAATTTTAAAAAATCATCATTTCTTATGTATACTTCCCCTCTCACCTCCAATCTACCCTTTACACCAGGCAAAACTTTAGGAAAATCTTTTATGGTTTTTATGTTATCAGTAACGTTTTCGCCTAAATTACCGTCACCACGTGTTCCAGCTTTAATGAGTACGCCATTTTCATAGATTGCAGTAAAAGCTAAGCCGTCTATTTTCAACTCGCACATGATTTCCAGTTCATGCACATTTAGAAGTCTTTTAGACTTAGCAATAAATTCTTCAACGTCTTCTTGGCTGTAAACTTTGATTAACGAGAGCATGGGCACAATATGTTCTATCTTGGAAAACCTACCATCAGGTGCAGCACCAACAGTTTGAATACCTACTTTTTTCACCAGCTCATCATATTCTGCATCGGTGATTTCTGGCCTATTTTCCCGATAGTACAACTCGTTGTGACGCTTTATTTCTTCTTGTAATGCATTTTCACTCATAATAATTTACCTCAACCACTGTTTCAGTATACAGCGTCAATTGTAAATCAATTATTAACTTGCGCACTCACTTTCGTGGTATTTTACAAACAAAATTCCCGCTTTACTAGTGTTTTTTATTAAAAAGATAATATTTAAATAAAGATAGAAAAGTATTTAATATTAACAGAATTTTATGTAGCTGACTTAGATTGAGCTTTCTGTGAAGGACTTTAATAAAATTTTATAAAATGGTATATATATATTTGTACTGCAATTGAATAAAAACATGAGTATCGAAAAGAAGATAGATCCTGATTCTTTATGTTACCATATAATTCAAAAGGTAAAAGATGTTAGGCTAGAGCTGAAATGCACTCAAGCGGATTTCGCAGAAAAAACTGGTGTAGCAAAGTCACTAATAGAAAAGTATGAGCGAAGGGTACACAGTATTCCACCTAAAACGCTCGAGGAGATGGCAAAAAAATTATCGAAAGATATCGAAAAATTCTTCCCTGAATCAACAAATTGTATTAGTAGCGAAGATAAGAAGTCATTTGATTTAGTGCAAACCCTAAAAAGAATTAAGGACTGGAAGGTTCGTGATGCGGTGTGTGTACTAACTAGATTTTTGTCAGAAGGAATTCAAATTAGTAAGGTTACAGAAGAGATAAGACCTATAAGCTACCAAATGGTGCAAAAGGCAAAAGATTGGCGGTTTGCAAGAGGGCGTACACAGATGGAATTAGCGGATAAAAGTGGAATGCCCCATGGACAAGTAGTCAGGTATGAGAAAGGGGAGGTATCGTTCAAAATAGCACCCAAAATGGCAGAGGGATTATCATTGCATTATGGAGTTCTACTGCCTACATCAAAAGCAGAGAGGTATTGTGAAGATGAGGATGGTGAAGGAGAAAAGAAGATATTGAGTATAATGAGGGAATACCAAAAAATTGATAATCAAAAGTTAAAAGATTTATTGTATTCATTTTTGTCTGAGGTTGTAAAGATTAGTGAAGAGAAGGATAGCTAGCTTGAAACTTTATTCAATATTTTTATAGACAAGGTATACCTTTATAAGCATTATATGTAGCATTTTTAACAAAAACTTTATATATATGCCTTAAATTTAAGGAAACTTTTTTCTGTAAATAGAGAGGGGGTAAAGATGAGGAAGCTATGGAAAATAATAAGGGCTATAAAGGGTGTCTCCATAGGCAGATTCAGCGATACGTTATTTTGTGAACCTGAATTATACCAAGCTGTTTCAAACTGTGATGTGGATAAAGTAAAGTCATTGATAGAAAACGTATTGATCTCAACGAACGCAGCAGTAATGGCAATACACCTCTACACAAGGCTATCATGTTGGAAAATATACCTATTGTGAGATTATTACTAACCAACTGTGCAAAGCTTTTTATAAAAAATAAAAAAGGCGAAACAGCATACGATTTGTCTAAAGATAAAGCTTCAGTGCAAAGGCTATTTGCCAGCGAAAGAGAAGTTGGAGTACAAGTTGTTACACAGGGATTGAAACATGATATGGATTCCCGAAATAACCGTATGTAATTCAGGAATTTGCTACATTCTATGCAAACGGAGCTACCGCCCTCTTCCCTTATACTTACCTTGAGTTGAAGCTTGAGCTTTCACAAATAACTGCCAGTATCCCTTCTGATCGCCTTCTTTCTGTATCAATTGCGCCAAACGCTGCATCAATCCATCACTCAGTATAACCATTTTTGTCCACTTACCCACTGGTTTTGCAATAGCAACTATTTCCAGATTCTCTTTATAAACCTGGCTTTGATTCTCAAGGTGAAGTTTGTTTTCTTGATATATATGTTCTGTTTTCTTTTCACTCTCTCTCAGATGAAATAGAACCCTTCTTCTGACGAGGTTTGTGTATATTCTCCTAAAAAAGAGAAATATTTTAATAGCAACAATTAATATTATACCATATATAACGATAGACATTTTTCGTATTCCACTATTCTAAGGTTATTCCATGAAGCAGAAACAATGCTACAATTTTTTTGTTTCGATTTGCTACAGCGATTTCCAGTGCTGTATAACCTTCATTAGAGTTATAAGAACATTCCAGATGAGCGTTTGCCTTATGACGTTAATAACTCAACAATTTCTTTATTGCCATTCATAACAGCAAGATGTAGAGGTGTACAACCACCTTTCCCGATTGCGTTAATATTTGCCCCATTTCGCAATAAGATCTCCATAAAATCTTTACAATTGGATGAAGCTGCAAGGTGCAAAGGTGTATATCCATCTTTATTTTCAATGTTGATACAAGATCATCCTTTTGCTAGTAATCCCAATATTACACCATCAGAGCATTGAGCTGCAATATGTAGCGGTGATTCACCTAGATGATTTTGGCAATTGATGTCTGCACCAGATTGTAATAACTTTTGCATAACGTCCATACATCCATACTTTACTGAATAATGCAAAGGAGTGTCGCCATCGATATTCTGAACATTAACATTTTTGCTTATTGCTATAATAACCTCTGCTATTGCTGTGGATCCATATTGAGAGGCAACGTGTAGTACTGTATTACCTTTTCTATCTGCTAAATCAACATTAGCATCGTATCTAACGAAGGATAGAAATAAGTTGTAAAGATTGTGTTTTGCAGAGAAATATAAGATTTTAGTACCAAGTCTAGTATTAATAATAGTTTTGATAGTCTCGAAAACGATCAATGAAAGGAGACTAGGATGTCTGAAGTGATAAATTTTCTTTGCAGTCTTTTTTAACATCTTTTCTATTGTCATAACAACCTCACAAAAAATGTGTTTGTATATAAGTATGCAGCGACAAACATTTTTAAATTATTAACTCGCGCACTCACTTTTGTGTTATTTTACGAACAAAATTTTTGTTTTGCTAGTGTTTTTTATTAAATATATAATATTTAAGTAGAAATAGAAAAGTATTTAATATTAATATAGATGTCTATTATTTGGAAACTTGTTTAGATTCTTCTTTTATTGATTCGACTGATACATCTTGAATTTCTGCTGGCTCAGCTACTTCTTTGGCTTCTTGGGATTCTGCTGCTAATTTGCGTTGTTTGACAACTTTCTTCAATGTTTTGACTGCAATAAAATTAATACTGAAAACACATGCAGAAGTTATTGCTAGTGCTGGAAAAGGGGCCAAATTAAACATCGGCAAAATTGCCACAATCGTACCAGATGTCAGTAAAAGCGCTAACTTTTTGCTTCCAATGATCTTATTTTTCTTAACCTTTATGGGGTTTAATTTTTTTATTTTCCCTTTTAGCTTTTTGAAGCCTTTTTTGAACACGTTGCTTTTTTTTAAGTCTTTTTCTACGGGTTTTGCTTTGAAGCTTTTTATTTTTTCTTTTATTCCTTTTTTATCTTTTTTGACATTTTCTGCTTTAGAGGTTACTTTCGAGCATAGGTTAGGTTTCACCACAATTTCAGAGAGCGGTTTTGGCTTATCGTTTGAAATTTTAGCTTCTTGCCCCTTAGTCACAGTTTTATGCTTTTTGGGCAAAACTATGTTTTTTAAACCTTTCTTTGCTTTGTGGTATAATTTTTTTAGTTTGTTTGGCATCGTTTATAGTTCAATATTGCAGAATCTATCTATTACTTCCTGGTTGTCCTCTATCATCGCATTTGCCTCCTGCTGCAGACATTTAATATTTTTAGGTGTTACATTATCCATCTCAGCCGACGCTATTGTCAGTTGTGATTGTATCCTTATATATCTGTCGTCCATTACATTACTCATCTGATAATTTACTACATCAAGGCTCGATGCAAACATCACATTTAACAGAGGTTTTATCCAGGCTATCTTCCCTAATTTCCTGTACTTTATTCGCTTAGAGAGCCTACCTGTACCAATTGAAACCAGAACTATTTCTTCATTAGGGAAAAGTTTTTTGCTATTTGCATACGCACATGCCACTGGGTTATTGGCAAATACTCCGCCATCTACTAGTACCATTTCCTTTTGGTTAATTTTTAGATGTTTTGGTATGAAATAGGTAGGTGCTGCTGTTGTGGCTCTGAGCGCGTCTTTTAGCCTGACAAAATTTCTGTCCTCTTTCCAGCTTTTGAAGAAAAATGGGCAGTTATTGTGAATATCATAACTTGTAATTAGTACCTTACTTAAAGTGTTTTTTAGAATATCGTCACTAAAATACTTGTCCAATATCGACTCGATGTTTTCATATGGGTATTGTGCACAGTTAAACCACGATAGTATTGATTGCCTAAAAAATGAAGACTTGAAAATATATGCCCCATACTCTTGGTAAAGCTCAACTAAATCATTTGCAGAGTATTGAGGTTTGCCTTGATCATCTTTCTTGCATAACCCAGCCACAACAATCCCACCGGTTGAGGTTCCTGCCATCAGATCAAAGATTTCAGCTATCGGTTTTCTTGCTCTCTTTTCTATTTCTGCTAGTATTATGGCTGGTATTATTCCTCTTATGCCTCCGCCGTCAACGGACAAGATATATTTAGTCATTGTGAAATGAAAATTTAGATAAAGATATTAAGGTTTAATTTTTCCGCTTAAAACTTGTAATTTAAACTCATCTAACTCCTCAGAAAGGTTTTTTATTCTCTCCTCAAGCCGGTATACCGTAACGGTCAATCCGTTCTTCTGCTCTATAAATTTATCATGAATGTGAACCCGTAAATCTAGCTTGGCGAGCCACCAAATTGTTGCCACAGTTTGTATTACCATCGTTATAATTACTGCGATTGGAATCTTTTGGTTCTGCATAATGTTAATTTGTTATAAATAGTTATTGAAAGTTTGTATTACGCGTTGTACGTACGGTTTATTGCTCTGGCTTATACTGTTTTTCTGCTTTAGCAAGTAGATCTATGATTTCTCTGTAAGGCTTATTACTTTCATGATAAGATGACCTAATTGCTATAGTTTTTGCAGTTCTCCCTTTCCAGTCTCCAACATGAGGGTTAGCTCCTCTCTCCAACAAAAGTTTTACAACCTCTAATTGACCACCGTCAGCAGCATCAAGCAGTGCTAAACTCATAGTGTTTATGTCTACTCCTTCATCTAACAGAAATTTGACAACTTCTAAGCATCCTTTCTCTGCTGCACAATATAATGCCTTTTTACTAATACTTGAATCATCTCTACTTTTTTTTACTAATGATTTCACAGTTTCTAAGTTACAGTTCTTAGCTGCCACTTCCAACATTTTCTGATACTCCTCAGCAGCCTTAGATTTTTGATAGTAATACGTAATAACAACACATACTATTACCACTATAAACCACAATGTAGCTTATTTCTTGGACTTTTTGCTCATGTTCAGCATTTTTTTCCACATTAAATCAGCAATTTACTTTTTTTCTCTTAACATAAATCTCACTTACTCAAAGATGCCGATAATGCAGTACGATATCCCGAACTATTTAAAGTATGTTCTGCTCTATCAATTACCCATTCACCATCTATGTCTTGATTGAACCCTACAAGACTAAGTTTTGCTTCTGCAAATAATTCTGGATTACCTGGTATTGTCATTTCTAGAGTTTCATTATTACGCTGTAGTTGTTTAAATCTGGCATTTGCTTCACTAATTGCTGATTCTGCATTTGGGTAAATTGTTTGTATAGGGTAACTTGGTTTACCGCTACCTACTGTTTCTGATATTGGTTCTCCCTTCTCATAGCTATACCATTTTGCTATCACTGAATTATATTTATCACGTGCAGTAAAATGCACTTTCCAATTGATTGTATCTTGAGGTCTAATAGTCGTTGTTCCTAAAGCTTTTCCTGTTGCTGATTTTGCTGCACCTTTTGGAATAAACAATATATATCCTCCTGCCAGTTTTGCCATAGCTTCGCGCTCTATAGCTATTCTAGTTAACAAATTTATATCACTCTCTTCAGTCTGATCAATGTGTGGTATTAATATATCTTTAAATTCTTCAGCAACTTTATATCCATACCCATGTTTATTTGCTATTTCTTTGACTAAATCAACTAGTGTAATCTGATGCCATTCCCTAGATACTTTTTCCTTTAGTGATATCATCAAATTTGTTGCATGACCTTTGATCATCAAGGTTTTTGGTGGACTTTGCACCGTAACTTCATTAACTGTATATACACCTATGGGTAGTACTCCTGTTTCTCTATATCCCAAAGCAATCTTTAGCTCTTTTGGAACTTTTATGTTATCATCCCTGTAATCAACACATATTTCAACTACATCTTCTATAGTCCCTGATTCATCAGTAATATGCATTGATACTAAGCGATCTTTTGTTAATTCATACCCTTCAATGACAAACTCTGGTTGCATTTTACCCCCAAATTTTTAAAGTTGATTTCTGTAGAGGTTTCTCAATTACAGGCAGCTTGATTTTTAGCCCCGCTGGTAAAAAGCTTCTGTATTCTGCAAGTCCAGGGTTTTCCTCTAATACTATTTCTACTGCTCCTGAAGTAAATCCGTAGTGTTTCCAACAAATATGGTCTAGCATCTCATTTTCTTTTGCTAAGTAGTATATAGTCATAAATAACGCCTTAAACTTAAATTAAATTCAACTTTCTTTGGTAACCCGCAAGGGAAAAATGACGTTCGCTTTTCTTCAAAACGAGTAATTACAAATTGTCCTAAAACATTTCCCATGCCATCAACTAAAGTGCGGGGTATTTGATTTGCTTCTGCTTCTTTCATATTCTTTAATTCACTTAAATTACTAAGATAAATAACCCCTTCTAGGTCTATATTTTCTGCCCCTCGGCCAATGTTCTGTAGTAACTGCTTGCCAATACACTCAACCACACTCCAACGCTTCTCTTTGCTATACTTTAAACTCGTTGGGGAAATTTTATATGGACCAAGGGATAGCATCAGTAAATGGGATCTACCGTATCAAACATAACATCTCGTGACTTTTCTCTTATTCTTTTTATTACTTCATCTGCAAGACTACGAACATCTTGATTTGGCTCTGCTTTAATGCTGATAGTGTAATTATTAGTGATATTCTGAGTTTTATTCATAGTTTTTTGTTCTTTATTTTCAAACTGACTCCTTGCAAAGTCTGCAAGTATCTTATCATTATCGCTCTCTGTGGACTTTTTCTCCTCAATAAGGCTTTTATTATTCTTTCTTCTCTCAGATATTTCTTTAATTATACTGTTATTCAACAAAGGATTTCCATTGCTGAGAATGCTGCTCTTAAGGGGAGTATGGACTGCTTTTATTTCAGTAACAATACTTTTTCTTTTTTCAAATTCTTTCAGTGGGCTATTTTCGGCAACCTTTCCAAATATGCTACCAACAGTATTTCCCAGCCATGAAAACATCTCTCCAATGGGTTTTATTATCGATTTTATATACTCCCAGATGCTAGAAAAAAAGTTCTTTACCTTTTGCCAGTTAGATATAACAAGTATCGCACCAGATGCAAGTAAGGTAATAATAGCCCCTATAGGGTTGCTCACAATTGCTGCTGTCAAAAATCTCACTCCTGCTGCTACTGCAGGTAGAGCTGATGATAGTAGAGGAAAAGCTTTCGTTGCTAAGCTCAAAGTTGTAGCTTTTAAAACACTCAGCCCAGTAATTACCGCTGGAATAGCATATGACGATAATGATATCAGTGCTGGCTTAACTACCCCATGCAAAATAACCGAAAAAGTTAACATTCCACCTCTAATCAGATTCCATGCATAACCACCACTTACTGCTAGAACTTTAAGACCTATTAGTGCTGCTATGACACTCATTATTCCTGTAGTAATAACTGGAAACTTTTCTGCAAACCAAGCTATGGGGTTAGTTATCTCTCTTAAAATATTACTTATCCACTTTAAAGGAGGTAGCATTACTGAGCCCAGGTTCATTCCAACCTCTGCTATCGCATTTCTCAGTAGTCGTAAATTATTTGCTGTAGTTGCTGCGCGATTGTTAAATTCTTCTTGCATGGACTTTTCAAATTTTTTCTCGTCAGCTAAATGATTTATGGCATCTTTATAATTCTTTAAGCTTCCGACTAATAATGCAATATCATCCTGATATTCTTGACCAAAAAGATTGAGAAGAATTTGCGAACGTTCCTGTTTATCTACTTTCTCCAGAGTTTCAAAAAAATAAAGTAGTGCGTCTTGGCCATTTTCGCTAATCCTTTGTGTCATCTCTTCTGCAGTTATTCCCATGTCTTCCAATGCTGCTTTGAACTCTTTGCTCTGTCCCTCAGCGGTCTGAAGTTTGCTAAGTAGAGCATTTATTGCAGTAGCAGCTTTTGCCGGTTGTTTGCCTAAACTAATAAAGGCATTTACTAAACTACTTGTTTCCTTAATATCAAGACCAAACTGTTTTGCACTACCACCAACTATAGCTAATGCTTTAACCATATCTCCTGCTTTAGCAGCACTATTATCTGAAAGGTGATTTATAATATTACCTACCCTTTCCATGCCTGCTACTTCAATTCCATAAACGTTGGCAAGTTTAGCTATGGAATCACCTGCTTCTTCTGCAGACATATCGAATGCTGTAGACATTTTAGCTACTGTTTCTGTGAATGAAAGCAGTTTCTCTTTTTTAATACCAAGTTGTCCACCACTTGCAGCTATTTGTGCTAACTCTGCTGCTGATAGTGGTATTGTACGGGATAATTTCTTTAACGTCTCAGCAAACTCGTTAGCTTCATTTTTTTGCTCGTCAAAATCTACTACTTTCTTAACATCAGCCATAGCACTTTCAAAGTCAATTGCAACTTTAATTGGCGCTGCAAGCGTTAATGCGAGTCCAGCCGTCTCCAACATTTGTGATTTAAAGTATGCTTTTCTTCCCAAAAACATGTCCCGATTTTTGATAGCGGTACTTAACTTACTATACTGACTTCTCAACTTCTCTGCAGAAGCACCTAGTTTATCTTGATCTCTTATCAAAGACTGTATATTCTTTCCACTTTTCTTAAATTCTTCACTGAGCGCATGTAAAGTGTCTCTCTTCTGTAAGTATGCTGTTTTGGCCTTTATTGCCGATTCCTTAGCCTTATCAAACTGAGCCTTTAAATCTTTACTTGGCTTTGCTGTTGTTTTCATTTGCTTAGCCAAGGACGTTACTTGCACTTCTAAGCCTTTCCAGGATCTCTTGGCAACTAATGTGTTACGACTTAACTCCTTAAATTTTGATACCGATTTCATCGATGCATCAAGTTGCCTTATTGTACTCCCAAGACGGGAAAGTTGAGCACTACTTCCTGCCATTGCGCTATTAAAGCTACCATCTAGTATTGCACCTATTTTTACTGATAATGTTGACATTTAAACTCTCCCGCAGCTTTGGCCCATAAAATAAATTCGTTTATTTCCATCTCAAGTACCTGCTCAATTCCGCCACCTATAACGGAACAGAGCATTAGTACATTTAGCCTTAAGTCCTTTGTGTAACCGATGGAAAAAAATCTTTCAATTCCTCCTGTATTTTCATGTAGTCTTTAAAGTATAACTCCCAAATTGTTTCTTTTGTCACAGATGCTAGGTTTGCTATTAATCCAACTTCTTTTTCAAAATCACTACTACCGGCACGTTCCATTGCTAGGCAGTCTCTTACTTTGACTGGTCTAAAAGTTAATTCCGAAACCTCAATTCCTTCTACTGTTATTGGATTATCAAGTTTTACTGTTGTCATGTTTCCCCCTAAAAGTTAATTAAATAAAAGTCTTCGTGGCTTTTATATAACTAATTTTTTTATTATGATTATGGTGCTATAAATAGGATTAGCTTTGATAAGAATCTTTTCTGTGTTCTATGGAGGTAATAACTACTGTATGTTCTGGTACATCTATGTAATAAAGTATACGATAGGTACTTACGCGTAGACTACGTTGCCCACTTAAGTTGTGCTTTATGGCTTTCCAAGTCCAATTGGATCAACTGTTAAACGCTCCAGTATCGCCTTTTTGACCATTGACTTCACTTTGACTGGAAGTGCTGGAATGTCTTTTTTTATGACAGATTCTGAATATTCTATATTATACCCAGAAGGCATCTTGATGTTTAACCCTCTTTTCTTTGTAGCGTTCGTCAGCAATCTTAGATAATTCCATATCTTCAATTTCTTCTTCCATTAACTCAGCCAATAGTTTTAAAACGGATTTGTTTTGAGATTGAGCTACACTAGTGAGTAAACTAGTCAACTGATCTTCAGAATTTACATGAGCTTTAGAATCCATAGCAGCCATATACCTACAACTTATTATATTTTAACATTTTTATGTGACTTTGTCAACTACATCAAATACCTAAAATCGTTTGTAGCAAGGCCATCTGGTCAACACCATTAATCTTGCGAATCATATTCTCAGCATCGATTTCGATAAGTTCTCTAGCACCGATAGTAAGTTTGTAATAATGCGCAGCTACGGTACATTTCAGCGTTGCTTTCTCAGCAGGGTTCCAGCTACCAAAATCAAATTCTCTGAATATTCCTCTGAGATTGATAATTACTCCTTCAATATCATTACTTCCACTGCCTTGAAGACCACCCCTTAGCGTCAAAGAAACCGAATTTCCATCTATTAAACCAAACAGCCTAAAAAGCTCTGAATCATATTCGGCAAAAGTAAAATCAGCTTCGAGCTTTTCCATGCCCATATCAATATTTATTGGAATATCCATACCACCAGCTCTATATTCTTCTGTTTTTATGGTAAGTTTTGGCAAGGTTACTTCATCTATTTTTCCTGCATAGCCTTTACCATCTACGAATACGTTAAAATTCTTTAAAATCTTCGGTAACATTCTTCTCCCCCTTTTCTCCCCTTTTTACGATATTGCGCCACTCACAAGGTGTGACCTGAAAGTAATCTGTTCTGCTGGATATGGTGGTGTAAACTCAAAGTCAAAATACACTTTCCCGTTTGCAATATTTGCCGGTGTATTGAGTTCTGGAGTTGCATAACATCTTCCACTGATAATCGCTCCTTGGGCTTTTAAATGGGCAAGATAAGAATTCACCCCCTCAATCACATCATCTATATAAGTTTTGGTAATATTTCGATCAACTGCCCATAGATGAGCCCGAAGTAGACTATCATTGATTAGATCTGCAGTACGCCTAACCGGCAGAAAAGCCCACCTTTCATCGTTTGAACATGTTCTATTCCCCCATAGTCTGTAGCCATTTTGGTGGATTATCGTTGTTACTTCATTTTCATTTAAATAATTTGCTCTACAACTTGTATCACCGAGCGTAAAATCAATAGCCCTACTTGTCCCAACAATACCATTTATCTCTTTGTTTGAAGGTGATTGCCAAAAGCCTTGTTCACTATCTACTTTTGCTATTAAACCAGCAACAAATGGACTTGGCGGTTTTTCCTCCCCTTCAAACACCTTTACCCATGGATCAACTACGTAAAC
Organism: Wolbachia endosymbiont (group A) of Pipizella viduata; assembly: GCF_964028555.1. Taxonomy (NCBI): domain Bacteria; kingdom Pseudomonadati; phylum Pseudomonadota; class Alphaproteobacteria; order Rickettsiales; family Anaplasmataceae; genus Wolbachia; species Wolbachia endosymbiont (group A) of Pipizella viduata. The sequence goes on from NZ_OZ034787.1 coordinate 1,217,463, forward strand.
TCTGCTACTGCCTACACTTTTTCTCCACTTTATTGCTTCTTCATCATTGGTATTTGGCCCATCTGCTACTATTATTGCTCTTAGCTTTTCTGCTATCGGTATTAAAGCGCTAACCACTGGATTCACAGACCCTTCGGGCAATTGATGAGTAAACTGAGGGGCAATTAGTATTCTTGGGGCAACATGAACTATACTTTCACTGCTGAGGAATGCTTGAATCCCTTGATATTCCCCGGTTTCTTCATCACTCCTCCAATGATGTTTTTTAACGTTTCTTCTTCTTGATCAGCATCTTTAACTCGAATAACTACTACTGTTGCACCAACCTGGGAAAATATTCCATTTACTGCAGAAGGCAAAGTTCCTCTTTTTCCAAGTTTTGCTGCCTCTTTTAAGCTTCCTACTATTAATACTGGACTATTGAGTGGAAACTTTTCCCCGTCAGCATCAGGTGCAGTACCTATTACTCCTATCACTGATGATTTAGCTGTTCGTACTGTTCTTGCTCCAGAGGTAATCTCAATAACATTTACCCCATGTAAAAACTGTTCTGTCATTTTTCTCCTTGTAATGTTGAATTTTGGAAGGTGGATAGAGAAAAGGTTTCTTTTTTAACTTTCTAAAACCTTTTGCATTTTTTGCTTAAAATCGTTGAGTAAACTCTGCAGCTCTTCTTTACCCCTGACTTCCTTAATTTTCTTCTTGGCTAAATCTTCAAGCTCTTCGCATTTGATTATTGCTTTTACTGCTTTTTTGGCTTTTTCCTGAATTATTCTTGCCATTTCTACTACTGAAATTCCTCGGACTTTTGCTAAAGGCTCTATAATTTCTGCATCTTTTTCGTCTATAGATTCTGGTGCTGCTAGAATATTCTCTGCGGCTTTTGCTTGTATTTCATACGACTTAGACTTCTGACGAGAATATCCTGTGTATTCGTGAGTATAGTTATCATAATAAGCACGAAGACTAGAAAATGCAGAAAGTTTCGCAGTTTCCAGTAATTCCAGCTCAATATCTTCTTGACTCCTTTCAACAATTTTCCCTCCTTCTGTTAACCGATAACTCTTTTGCCAGTCGAAATTCTTTGGCGCTTCGTACCAATCATTCCCAGTTGGCTTGCTTTCAAGCGTTGTTGTTTCAATTTGTTTGTTGTCTTTGAATCTAATATAGATAGGCACTCTTTTACCTCCAAATCTCATAGGTATTAGCTAACCCTGGACATTGCCAAGCTTTTAGCGTTCTCTCTACATCAACTTCAAGCCCTGCAGTTAAAAAGTTGTTACGTATGTTATAAATTCCCCACTGGATAAATTGACCATAGATATGTACATCACCTGAAAGCATACCTTCACTAACTTTTCCTCTGGAATATAGATAAGATGATGTATAAAGTAATACTGCAACTGTTTTTCCTGCTGGAATTTCTACATTGCCGGATCCAGCAAAGCTGCTACTATAACCCGTGTGTACGTAAACATTTTTCCACGTTATCCTTGAAATTCCTGACTTATTAGCATTGGTGTTATCAGGAGTTCCCACAAATAATCCTGCACTTGCATATTCCGCACTCCAAGATGATCCAACAAATTCTATTGTTTTATTTATGTTCGCATTGGTTGTATCTTTTACAAATATTACTCCAAGTGCAGCATATGGGTAGTAATATATTGAATCATGACTACTCGAAAAACTGTTTGTATATAACTCTCCGTAAATAAATGTTCCTTTATTTCCCTCTATAAAACTCAATTGTCTTGGCCGATAAAAACTAACGTAACTTGTATCGTATATATGGCTACCTGCTAGTAGTTGTAGCATGTAGTCGGTTCCACTGTTCCACTTTCCAAGTTCAGTTGTGAAAGTTCCATAGCCAAGATAATTATTTTTTCTACTTAGCACACCAAACAAGAAAGGTAATGACCCTGGTTCAACCATATTCCTCTTTTTCACTTCTCTCATAATTGATGAACTGCTAGGCACATCATTGATGGAGTTAAATTTGGTTGTGAGTGTATTTAGTTTATCTTCCCTGGTTTTTACCTCCTTCATAATTGATGAACCGCTTGGCAAATCATTGATGGAGTTAAATTTGGTTGTCAGTGTTTTTAGCTGATTTTCCCTGGTTTTTATTTCCTTCATGATCGATGAACCATCTGGCACATCATTCACACCACGAAAATCTTCTACTAAACCTTTAAGACCATCTTTATGATTGTTGCTAATACTGTTTATTGCCTCAATATTCGCATCCTTTCTCGTATCAAGTAGCGATACATATGAATCTGATGACGCTTTTAAAGTATCCAAGGTGTTAGTTTTTAGCGTATTGATCTCATTTACAGACTCTGCCTTTGCTTCAGTTATCGCCGATATTGAATTTTCCTTATTGCTGTTTATCTCATTCAAGTGCGATCTTGCAGCGCTCAAGAGTTCTTTCAACTTTCCATCTGTCATCTGTACAATTTCAGACACTGCACTTTTGTCGACTATTGATTCCAATGCTTTAGCAAGATATGCTAGCTGATCAGGTGTACTGTTTGCTGCTAAATCCTTAAGTCTCTTTTGTATTGCATCAATTATCCCTTTTACCCCAGTCATCTGCACAACGTTAACGTTGGAAATAGCTTTTTTATCTGCTATCAATTCCAGCGATTTTGCAAGATATGCCAGTTGATCAGGTGTGCTATTTGCTGCTAAATCCTTTATCCTTTGGTGTAATGCTTCTATTGCTTCTTTCATTCCCAAAAATTCAAAAAAGTTTCAAATCTAAATCGTTCAAAATTATTTTTAAGTTCATCTTCTCTTTCACTCATATCTTCATCTATCTTTTCTATGGCTCTGCGAATACGTACTACATCTTCCACTGCAATGTTCTCTGGATGCGGCAAAGGATATCCTCTTTTGGTCTCTTCGTTTGGCATTACGTGATAATTACTCGTAGATTCTTCACCTTTGGACGATAGACAACCGTTCCACTTAAAACCAATTTTATCCTTGTCTCATTACCATTAAAATTTGATAGCACGTGAGTTCTTTCCACCCAATTTTCTCCGATTGGTTTTCCCGCTGTTAAATCAACTAACTGCCATTTTTCTCCTTTTTCCACCCCCTTCTGCACATATGCTTTAACGTCTGCAGTACCAGGTATCAGCGCATCATAGGTAATTGTTATCTTAGTGTTGGATCCTGCTGTAATGCTCCTAGTTACATAATCTCCGGACTCTGAAATATTCCCCATAACTAGCTGTAACCCAGGGTAGAGAACTGGACTTTTTTTCCCCGATCCTTTGAGCGCTACTTTTACCGTTAATTCTCCACTTATTCTTGCGCGCAGTGCGAGCGGCAAATTATCAGACAGAAAATTTTCTTCTCCTTTCTCATCTGTTAAGATAAATTCTACATTAGTATCAAAACCCACTTTTTCTATGTTGGTTAGAGCGATTAAGTCTGATGTATTATTTGCAGTAACTTTGCCAAGATCAATAACGTGAAAACTTTCAGTAAATTTCGCTGCTAAAAGTCGAAAGGTAAGGTCAAAATTCTGATGCGGTGTCCACGTACTTGCATTGCTCGATGACAGTAATACTCCTACTTGATAAGGCTGACTGGTTACCCAACGGCTGTTTACTGCATCATATTTGCCAAGTTCTGCTATCTTTACCGCTGTATCTGCATCATCAGTCAGTAAAACTATCGCATACTCTTGCCATCCATGGCAAAATACTTGTGACCAAGTTATACGTGTTGCTGTGCCATCAGTATTGATCTTAGTTGGCTCGATGGAATTTTCAGCGACAACTGTTTGCGAGGGCACTCCAACTGTTGTTTCCCTAATCTGCACAACAACACGTCTTTTGCCGCTATTTGTAAACCATAAGTCTATACCTCCTATATGTCTACTCTCATCCAAGGTAAATGTCTGTGCTAAAGGATCAACACGTTTGCTGGAAAAAACTCTTCTTCGCTCTTCTATGGTAATAGTTTTTTTACCAGTATACGTTGCTTCTCCATAACTTCCCTTATCCCCGTAAAACTGCACTAGTTTAGTACCTGCTGGAATATTTGCCGGTATTTTTATCTTTCCCTTTATTTGTCCTTGATTGTTCACTTTTTTTCTACTTTTAATTTAAGGGTTGAATGCTGATGCCATCGAATTTTATTTCTTTAAGTTTCTCACCGACCGAAAAACCTTCGATCTCAAAATCTTGTACTGCTTCTCTCATAAATTCAGCTTCATATGAATTACTTGACAATAGCTCTGTTGTTTCTCTAGTATTAAATTCTCTTGTCACTGGACTTGACCAATTTGTCTTTACCTCTGTCCAGTGATCGATGTTTTTGTTCATGGTAACTTTTGCCGGTACTGGGTCAAAAGCTTGATAAGGATTAATCCTTTCACTTTTAGTCTGTAAAAGCTGTTCCAATACCGGCTCAAGTTCATACGGCAATAAATAAGGTTCCTTACCTCTTTCAACATCAATAATTTCCACGTTTATCGGCAATATCAGTTCCTTATTTACTATTGCTGCAAACTGAACAATTCCTTGATCGCGCATATCATCATCAAAGAAGGGATCGACAAATACTCCTTTTTTAGTAGTAGGCTCTCTTGAATTTGCATCACTGCGTAGACGCTCCTCTGCAAAGAGTGCATAAAGATCTCTTATTCCACTCTTCATTGCTTCCAATTCATTCATCGGCACAGCATGGATAGCATTATTCACTATCTTTATTTTCCCCTCTTCCCCTTTTTTCCACGTCTGATGAATGTAGCAAAGCAAAAGTTGTCCGCTAGGGGCTTTTGGCATTGATGGTCTCCAAGGGTGGGCAATTCCCTTGATTCTTCTTACCACTCCTTTTGCATCTAGAGTGATTGAATCATAACGGGGCATTTTCCAAGTGTAATCAACTGAAACTAAACTGCCATCAACCGCCCCCTTTATTTTACATCCTTGTTCATCCACATCTTCAGGGCTAACATGAGTGCGAAAGCGGTAGGTTATCAGATAACTACTTCCTGGTGCTGGTTCCTTTCCCGGTAATGACCAATCAACATTTCCTCCACTGAGCTTGTAATCTGTACTATTTTCATAAATTACATCTCCTTACTTAACTTGAATAATCTCCTGAACTGCAGAGTCAGGTATCGGATCAACAACTCCAGAATATGAACCATGCGTCATGGTAATAGTTTTCTGAACAGTTATATCTACCCTTTTTATCTCACTAACCGGAAAATCATGAACTTTAAGCTCCATTACTCTTTGGCTATTTGCCTGAAAGGTGTGAAATTCTGATTTAACTGTTTTTATGTCTGGATCTTCATCAAAATAAACACGAATACTGTGAGGAAGTTCAATCTCATAGCCATCAACATGAGCTTTTCCCTCATTAATCACAAATATTTGTGCCCCTCTTTCTCCCCCTTTTTCTTCCCTCTGCAAAAACATTACTTCTAGGCCATTTACTACGTAGGAACCATTTGCCTCTTTGTCATAACGAGCAAGAGCTGTAGTTACTATGTTTGCTTGTGGTGGCGGTGAATGTTCTACCAACACTCCGTTTTCAATGTTATAAATTGGATAAAATTCTCCATTTGCAGAAAAAGGGGAAGAAACACCTTGAGCTTGATAACCCCAAATGGTGGAAACTTTAAGCCTTGCAGCTCCAACTTCTTGATAATTACGTGTACCAACTGCAGGATCACGAAGATTTTCATCCTCAAGTTCTGTAATGGTGGATTCTACATAATAAACACCTATGCGAACTGTGGTATTTAGTGGAATAGTAAACTTTTCCTCTTTTACCCCCCTAACCGCTCCACGAAGATAGATTTTTCCTGCTTCAAGTGTAACTTTTCCCCCGTCTATGATACAATTGCTTCCCGTTATAATATCACCATCACGAAATATCGCATCTCCTATGCCTTTAAGCCTTGAAAGAGCATAATCTTGAATCTCATTTAATTCTGCTGACTGCAAACCTCTTCCTGCTAAGAATAAACTTTTCTCGTATTCTTTGTCAGAGCGATTATAATAGTTATTCAGGGTCATTTTATCTCAAGAAATTGTCAGAATGTAACAACAAATGAAAAAGTTTCACGGGTTGCTGCAGTTCTAATAAGTGGTACCGTGTGTTCTAAAACTAACAAAATCCCCGGGTCTTCTATATCTTGTGGTTCAAAATATCTCTGTCCTGGAAGCAATTCTTTTTTCACTTTTGTACCAACCATAACCCCGAGTTCCCTTATCACTTGATTTGCTGCGTCCGTGAAATCGAAAGTGAATTTAAGGTAGAGATTGTTGGTTGGTACAGCGGAAGATTTAAACCTCCCAGAAGGGGTCAAAAGCTCTCCATTTTCATCACCTGTGCAGAAAAGAGCCTCATCAGCGGTACGTCTACCAAGTTCATTGAGCAGTTTTTCAGACGTAATGGACTCTGGTGGTGTATCTTGAGTATACTCTACAGTAACTGCATTATTTGCCGTGATAGAGCTATTTTCTGTGCGCTGAATAACACCAGTACCGCTATCAACTGTATAGTCTATACTTGGCTGATAAATTGTCTGTCCTGTAAAAACTTTTACGTTTTTAATAGTGGTATGATCAAGCTTTATTTCGCCATCAGGGGTGAAAGAATTTTCGACCTGATGGCTACTTCCAGAGTTTCCATCACCACTGCCCCAGGCAAGATGTATAACTTGCTCTTTTATACTTGCTGCTATTGCTGCTCTTCCCGTTTGGGTGAGAATTGACATTTGAAAGTTTGACTCCTGTATTATATATATACGTAGTAATTTCAAAATTCGTCCAAAAAATCTCTACTTTTTATTGAAAATGTGCTATAATGCGCTTGTTTAACATGATAAATTAATAAACGTTGCAAACTCCTTCTACTAAGCTATCTCAGCCTAGGATACTGTATTTACATATTAGGGGTAACGCAATCTATATAAATAATGTCGAAGTTGTCAGTAAGCACTCAGCAGCACGTCTTAATATCATGCATGTTTTATTAGCTCAGTTTTGGCAGAATTTTAAAGATGGGCTGCCTGCAGAAAAATATAAGTTCCTTAATATCACTCAACTAGCAGAACGTTTGGGTTTTAATCCGGAAATTCACAACTTAGAACACAAAATCAGAAAATCACTAAACAGAATGATCCAAGCAATAAAGGAAAAATTATTTGAAGAGCTTGGGCTTGATTGCAAAGACGTCATTGAGAGTATTGGCTGGCCAGGATATTCTGACAAAGGGCATGGTTATCGTCTTAATCCCTTTATACTTTCTTTAGGTGCTACTAAACCTCAAGTTCTTGATTTTATAGAATAAACTTCTTGCTAGCACCTTTAACTTTAAAAGAATTGAGGTTTCAATGTTATTGGAGAATGAAGCTTGAGCTCAGCACCTAGCTTGAATTTACCTTCACCTCTTGCAAAAGGACCAATTGATACATCAAGCCATTTATCTTCTTTTGAGTTTGCAGCCATACCTTTCACTACCTTATGTTCGTTTAATAAAATCTGTACTAAGTGCTCAAGCCTATGCCTACTGATATTATGAAATATAGCTGATAATCTGTGCCTTTGTTTAAATATTCCTGCTCCACCTGTATGAGTAAATGGATGTCCTTCTTGTGCTGAAATTGTAATGGCTTGCGTAAGTATCTTTTTTAAGTATTCATCAGACAATTCACTAAGCTTTAGCTGCTCAGATATATCTTCAAGTAAGCCAATTGGCGAACGTAAGTAAGTTCTTATGCTCCTGTCCGATGGCCCATTGGATTTAACTATAGCTCCTTGATAAATTGCATTGTTAACTTTTGCGACTTTCAGATCATTAAATACTGAATTCTGACATTCCGTCGATGCAGGCCATAATGCAAAAGAACATCTAACCCCGTCAACAAGTGCAGTAGTTCCTCTTATTGCCTCTCTTGCTTGTTCTACAGTTGAAATTTTAGGTTTTCTCATATGATGTGCAGTAATTACGCTAGCTCCTGTTTCAGTTGCTAAACTTGCAAGCAATCCTGTAGAAAACCAGCCAAGTTCTGGATCTGAATTTATATCTGCATGAACAAATGATATTAATGGATCAAAGATGATTAGTTTTAAATTTTTGATTGCATTTAATTGTCTACTAATATCTTCAAACTTTTCTGAAACTTCAGGACATTTACCCCGCATGTTGGTTTTTAGTATAGAGAAAGGCCCTCCTGTATTTGGCATAGGTATAATAAACAACCGATCATGATATTCTGCTCTTTTGCCTTCAGGATCAAGGCGATCAAGGCGACGGTGTATCTCATCTGCATCGTCCTCTGCTGAAAAAATTACCACCGCTCCGTGTTCTGTAACAAGTGGACCAAAACCACATACTTGATCTGTATCACTTGCAACCTTAAGCGCTAGATCAAGAAGAAGCATACTTTTGCCTGTGTCTCCCATTGCAGCTACTATTGAAGTAACACCTAAAGGAAATAATCCTTCAACAAGAAATCTTTGTACTGGTGCTTGACCTAAATAACGACTCACACTCCAATCTAAAATGTTAAGTGACTGTTTTGCAGAATTTTTTTCGATAAATTCTTCAACGTTCACTCCCTCTAACACACAATTAGCAGCATCCCAGCCTTTCGGTTTATTTTGTGGAATATTAAGAACAACAAGTGATGCAACTCCAAGCTCTGAAAGCTTTTTTTAGCATTTTTTGCGTATTTATTACCTGCTTCATCATTATCTGGCCAAATAATAATATTTTTACCCTTAAGCGGTGTCCAATCTGTTTTATCAATTGGTGCGTTTGCTCCAAACATTGCTGTTGTTGCAGTAATTCCTTTCTCTATGAGCGCTTCTGCACATTTTTCTCCTTCAACCAGAATAATCTTATCAGATTTTAGAATACCTGGAATGTTATAGAGTGGCCTTATATCTGGTTCACCAAAACTCAGCTTCTTAACATCAAATGGACGATATTCTTTCTTTCCTTCAGGAGGGTCATAACGGTAAACTATAACAATAACTTGGTTGTTCTCATCGTAATAATTCCAGCTACAAGTCAGGTACTGTTCTAGATCTTTGATACTCTTTTTTTCTCTAGTGTGTTGTTTGCCAAGCCATTCACCTGTAGAAGCCATTACTTCAGAAAACTCTGTCCTCGCATTCTTCCCATGTACAGCTGCCCAAAGGTCGATAATGTCACCACTATCCCCGGTCGCAAAATCGTTCCATAACCCGGCTTTACTGCCACTTAGTTCTACTCTTAAACTTTTTCCTCTATTACCCCAGACATCGCCTACTTGAAAATCATTTCTGCAAAAAGTGCCATTGGGTAGTAAGTAAGAAAGGCATGATCTGATGTTTTGTAAAAGCTGAGTTTTAAGCTCTTCTTTTTCAATCGATATGCCCGTTTTTCTGTAGTGCAAAATCACAATAGATTTAACAATTTCAAGATTTAGCTTTGAAGTTCTGCTATGCTATAGCCACAACCTTAGAAGCTTTCCAACATCCGTTAGCCCTGCTAATAAATTTTGCTGGTATAGGTTTTCCGTTTCCAAGTTCATATGCTACCTGCAGGATATTTTTACGTCTGTCAGGTTGAAACATTACTATACCAGATGTATAGAGGCTTCTTAATGCATTAGCTCCAAATAAAGCTTGAAATGGATTTTTTTCCAGTGTAGCTGTGGATACTTTTTTAGTGTGATGGGTCATGATTATTCCAATGCCAATAGAGCGTAATTTTTCAATCCCACTCCGTAAAAGAGAAAGTGGCATCAGATGCGTTGTCAGAGAGTCTATTGCAATAAGATCTATCATCTTTGTCCCAAATTTTTCCACAATAATGTCTTTGATTCTCTCTACTCCTTCGTCATTCAACGTTATTTTTATTTCTGAAGTAATAACCAGGTTTTCTTTTACCAAACTCATAAGCTCTTTGAGTTCCTGCACGCGCCTTCTCATGCCGTCATATCCCATTTCGTCCTGTAGATAGAGTATCCTAAGCGGTCTTGTAGGTGTCATCTTAAGAAATGGTACTCCTGCTGCCATATGTGCTAATAAAGAAAGCAGAAAACTACTTTTTCCCACCTTTGGAGTACCACCTATAACTAAAAGCCCACCTGGTGTTAGAATTCTTGGTCCTATGACATCTTTCGGCATTGGAGATTGATCGCTTAAATACTGTCTCAGAGAAAACGCTCTTTCCCCCCTTTTTTTGCTTCTTTATTTTGTAATTTCTCAGTATTTTTAGTATTTAACCACTCCTTAGCAGAATCTATATTACCTTTAATTAAAGTCCAAAGATCAATAATGTCACCACTAGCCCCTGTGGTAAAATTACGCCAATTACCAGCTTTTTTACCTACTATTTTGACCATAATGGTATCTCCATTTAAGCTGCCGACATAAGTCTTCTCTTGGTAAAACTTACCATCTGGAATTAGATGAGACACACATTCCTTAATATTATCAATTAATGACACCTTTATTTCCTTTTTAGACATAAAACCTCCATAACCTAACAACATGTTTTTCATACGTTTAGAGCTGAGATTAGCTAGCTCACAAACAGTTTCAAAAGACTCCGAATCAAACCATTCAATTGCTTCTTTCTTTAGCTCTGCATTTTTTCCTGCTGCATCTTTGATAGCTCTCTTAATGACAGCAATCCAGAGCTTCTCCTCGTCGTACTTCAAAACGGGATCCAATCATTTTCAGTATTTTGAAGTTGCTCTGGGGTAATAACCGTAGCAATCTTGTTCTTTTCCCCATACCGATCAACTTCAATACTTACCTTTGCTCTGAATTCTAAACCATTTAAATCTGCAATAGAGTTCAGCTTACGAGCAAGAGTTGCCTTTTCTGAATTATCATGTGGATGAATATTGCGTGCTGACTCCAAAATGCTTCGAATCATAGAACGACCCATTTCTCCCCAAACGTCTTCTCTTTCAACGTTTGCTTTGCCGCTTTTTATCCCAATTGCTTGATAAAGCTTTTGCCTTGCATATGGCCCTTCAATGACGGTAAATTCTGCGTTTAAATAGATACTACCAGTAGTGGGACTTTTAGTGAGCCAGCATTCATAACCCCCAGGTTTAATAGCCATTTTGACTTTTACCGTTGTACCTTTAGGTATTAAATTACTTTGCGACTTTGCAGTGTTAAAATCAGTTAAATCCTGTAACATAAATGTCTCCATAATAAAGTTGAAATCAGCTATTCCATTGGTCCACAAACTGCCAGCGACCATCTATCTTATCGACAGTTTTGCGCAGAATATGTTTTCCATTGCGTAACTCAAAAACTATTTGACATGCAGTTTTTTCTTTTCCGTTTTCTTCTCTGTTTTCTTCATCCTTTCGGAACATCACCATACCTGTGGTGTAAAACCCTCTTAAAGACCCAGCACCACTTAAACCTTGAAATGGATCTTCTTCCAGCATCTTTTTGGACAATTTTTTCGTATGATGGGTCAAAATTATTCCGGAATCTGGATTGATAACATTTCTCAGTCTTTCAAGCGTTTTTTGCAGGAAGAATAGCATAGCGCTGTTATCGTTCTCATTACCATATTCACCTGAATTAAAGATATTTCGTAGAGGATCTATGGCAATAATATTAGGCTTAAAACATTTGTCCTCTAGAGAGTTTTTTATTTCATCTATCTCTTCACTACTGAATGATAGTTGCACTCTTGGCGTGATCATGAAATTGTTTGCACCAACGTCCAAAAATTCTTTATCGAGTTTTAACTCTTGTAGACGCTCTTTTAAATATCCATCATCAATTTCAGTCTGCAGACAGAGAACTTTCATAGGCTTGTTTGGAATCATGCCAAGAAATGAAACACCAGCAGCCATGTGCATGAGCCATGAAATTAGAAAATCGCTTTTACCAATTTTAGGTGGCCCGCCAAATACCAACAAACCCCTTGGAGTTAATATCCTTGGGTAGATGATGTCTTCTGGGATTGGTGCTTTGTCACTTAAATACTCTTTTACGCTGAAAAAAGGAATTTTTTGACCAATAGTGAAAATGTTTTGTAGCATAATTATTCTCCATTAAGCAGCAGTAGAAAAGGCTTTAGCTTTAATTTTCGCAAGTAATTTACCGAGATGCGGCTCTTCAACCATATCAAGGCATCCACTTCGATCTTTAGCAGGGTATCCCCAGGAATTAATCGTCTGACAGACAAATGAACGTATTTCTTTCCCTTCATTATTTTTTAGTCCAACCATACTGATCATTTCATCAACAATTCCAGGAATTTCGTTATTAGTTTTATTACCTCCACACTGTAGAGTCCAAATTTGACGATTGAACTCATCTAGAGATTTTCCAAGAGTAGCAGTTAAAATAATATCCTTGTCTTTTATGTGTTGGAGTTGAATTAACCAACCTATCATTTCTTGGGCAAGTTTACCAAATGCTGCCCATTCATTTGCCTTTCCTGTTTTTTCAGAGAAAACATCTGGATGTAACTGTGCCCATGCCAAACATAGTCTTGAAGCAGCTGTCATACTGTCGAAAAAAATGCATTGATATTGGGACAGTTTTTGAGAAAGCTCTTTCTTTTTATTGAATGCATACTCATAGTGTTTCTGGCTATATGCTTGATCAGCTCTGACAGCAGGATTAGGTCCACCAAGAAGACAAGCTATATCACGTATATCGTTCCAAGTTTCAATCTCAATGGACCCTCCATCCCAATCCTTAACGGAGCCAAGACCCTCTTCGATATCAAGACAAAGTGTTGGTTTATCTATAGTCTTAAGCAGACTAGTTTTGCCAATACCAGCAGGACCAATTATCACTGCTGTTATGCCTGCTTGTGTTTTCAGTCGTTCATCTCTATCGATTATTTTCATTTTTCTCCTGGTTTTTATCACCCGGATATATATACGTAGTGACCTATGCAATTCGTCCAAAATTTACAAAAAAAAGTTTAAGTAAATCTCATTTTAGAGATAAAAATTTATCGCGTATTTGCCTTAAAATGTTGTAGACAGTTGTTTTTGGTATGCCTGTTATTTTGGAAACTTCGGTAATAGTAAAAACCTTTAGCAGCTCACATAAATCTCTATGAGACTTTGGTAGTTTTGAAATTATATTTTTTACATCAATGTATACCATCATATCACTTTCAAGGTATTTGCAATCTGGTATATCATCATCGATACCAAAGTCTATCTGATGTTTAGCACGTAGTTGACTACGCAAGAGGTCACGTGCACGATATTTGGTTAAATTGGCAACAAAAGTATTAAAACTACTTCTTGTTTCGTCATATCGATTAAGGTCAGGCCAAACCTCACAAAAAAGTTCCAATTCTATATCTTCAAGACTTTCGTGAATAAAGCACCCAACATGATTAAGACAACTAGCATAATACTTTATATATTTAACAATTATAGGATCAATACCTGAAAAAGAGTTCCTTGATTGCATAAAAACCTCCAATAATTAAAGGTTTATTACTAATTGCCTTCCTAAGACTCTGCAGAATTTAAATAAGAGAGATTTATCTATTATGAAAAATTAAATAAGACAGTTCTAACTTTATTAATAAACTAAATAAGACAATTCTAACTTTATTAATAAGTGAAATAAGACTTCTCTAAAATTAAATAAGACAGCAACTTCCAGAAGACAAGGAACGCTTTAGCTAAAATTTGATTTCCGGTTTTGTAAAGTTTTATGATTTCCAGCGAATTATCTAAATTTGGAAACGTAAAATATACTGCAGCTAAGTTATTGAAGTTCTATGCTTTTTGCTTGCTTTATGTGCAAAAATCTTGCGTTTCCATTCTTAAAAATTTAGAAAATTGGAAGGGGGTGAAACCCGCTATACTGGCTGATTTCCAATTTCCGAGAACCTTATATATTATATAATATATGTAAATATTATATATACATATAATATAAATAATAATAAAATAGTAAGAATGGAAAATAATAAATAATACACTACTAAGCAAAAAAACTATAAGAGATTTCAGAAAAGAACAAATGCCGGTAATTGCGTTTTTAAGCGATTCTGTGATGGAATCATACCACCCTCACTTAACAAACGCTTGTAGACCACATTTAAACCCGAATAAAAGGCACCTTTAGCAATTTTGTTACTGCAAAGTAAACTTACAAGTAAGTCTATCACGTTTTTTACGCCTTGCCAAAGAAAATTTTTCAAAAAAGCTTTTATAATTTTGGTGAATATAGTAAAGGACCAGTAGACAACAGCTTTCTAAAAAATATATTCAAGGCAGAACAGATTTTAAGCTTTGGTTAGGAGGAAAAACTCTCTCAAATATTTCTAAAATAGAAACAACTCAAATAGCGAAGAAGCTGCTGTAAAAGATATAGCTGGTTTTCAAAGCTCTTTAATTCCTTAGCTGCCTTAAAATTATTTTAACTTTTTTTTACATTTTTTGGACGAATTTCTGAGAAATTACGTATATATATTACATGCATATATTTGCTGTCTCTAGATAAAAATTTCCAGTTATGTCAATCCTAACACTTGACCTCGGCAAACAAACTGGCTGGGCTATTCTTACAGATGGAGTAATTCAAAGTGGGAGTGAAAACTTTCATGGTAGCCGTTTCAGCGGAGGTGGAATGACATTCTTAAAGTTTCGTAGCTGGCTTAATTCAATGAAAAAGAAGTTTGGGACGGTATATTTTGAAGAAGTAAGAAGACATTTAGGTACTGACGCTGCACATTGCTACGGAGGCTTTCTAGCTCATTTAACAGCTTGGTGCGAGGAAAGCAATATACCTTATCAAGGTGTACCTGTCAAGACGATAAAACGTTTTATCACCGGTAAAGGCAATGCAAGTAAGGGTGAAGTCATTGAAGCTGTGAAAGGCAAAGGTTTTTTTCCTCAAGACGATAATGAAGCAGATGCTTTGGCATTAATGTTTTACATAATGAGTTTTAGCGAATGCTGTGATATTAATATTTTACATAATGAGTTTTAATACTAATTCTACTATAAGTAACGATTTTAATAATATAGAAACGGGGTGAAATGTGGGTCCTTCCCGCCAGGCTGGGGGATTTGGGCGCGAAACCCCAGGCCCTCTCTAGCGTCAGACGTATTTTGATTGTTAACTTTTTAACAAGTCGTTAAGAATCTCCACTAATAAATTATTCCACTAATATGAACTTAGCAATACACTACTATCCTATTGAAAATCTTGTCGAATATGAGCGTAACCCTCGCAAGAACGACGATGTAGTAAACAGAATGTGTGCTTCAATCCGGGAGTTTGGTTTTCGTATTCCAATAGTTGCAAAAAGCGATGGCACTGTGGTAGATGGTCATTTACGCCTTAAAGCAGCAAGAAAACTGGGTATGGAAAGTATTCCAGTGGTGCTCAGTGATAACTTAAGTGAAGCCCAAACCAAAGCTTTTCGGTTACTGGCAAATCAGTCAGCTAACTGGGCAAAGTGGGACGATGATCTTTTAAAGGTAGAAATTCAAGAGTTAGAAGATTTGGAGTTTGACCTCAAAATGACTGGATTTGAGCTAGAAAAAGTCCAACGCTTTCTTGATAACCTTGATGGAAGGGAAGAACAAGGGGAAAAGGGAGAAAAATTTTCTGATTTAGCTGGTGATGACAAAAAAGTGGAAATAACAAAACCAGGGGATCTATGGATTTTAGGTGGTCATCGAATCTACTGTGGTGATAGTTGTCTGGTTGAATCATTTAAAGCGGTATTAGACGATAAAATGGCAGATATTACCGTGTGTGACCCTCCGTATAACGTAGCATATGGTGACAGTCAGGAAAGAGAAGACAAAAAAATACTAAACGATGATCAAGATGAAAATTACGAACTTTTTCTGTATGACATTTGCACTCATGTTTTAGCATACACCAAAGGGGCAATTTACATCTGTGCATCATCATCAGAGCTTTCGACCTTGCAAAAAGTATTTGAAGAAGCAGGTGGAAGATGGTCAACATTCATCATTTGGGCAAAGAATCATTTTACGCTAGGAAGATCTGATTACCAAAGACAATACGAAGCAATACTCTACGGTTGGAAAAACGGCAATAAACGTGAGTGGCATGGAGGACGCAATCAAAGTGACCTATGGTTTTACGATAAGCCAACGTACAACTCGCTGCACCCAACGATGAAACCAGTGGAGTTAATGGAGAGAGCGATAGTAAACAGCAGTAGACCAGGAGACATAGTTCTTGATCCATTTAGTGGTTCTGGGAGTACATTAATTGCCTGTGAGAGGACAGGAAGAATCTGTAGGACGATAGAGCTAGATCCTACGTTTGTAGATGTAACCATAAAACGTTGGCAGGTGTATACGGGAAGAGATTCCACCCTTTTCGGTTCTGGTAAAACTTTCGCACAAATTCAAGAATCAAGACAGTAAGGTAAAAAGAGGAAAAAAAAAGTGGAAAGAGGAGGGTCGAAAATCACGCAGACGGAATGGGCAAGAGAACTGGGAGTTTCAAAGCAATACGTCTGTTACTTAGTAAAGAAAGGAATAGTTGAGCTGGAGGATGGTTTGATTGACCGAGAACAAGCAAATAGAGCAATAGAAGCAATTAGAGATCCAAATCAACCACTGAGGAGAAAAGGTGGAGAAGAAGGGGAAAAAAGAGGAAATAATGAACTTTCCACGATGTTGCTTAAAACCCGGATAAAAAACGAGATGGAGCGGGGAAAATTGTTGGAGGCAAAGGCAAAAGCTGAAATTGGTGAACTTATCTCAGTAGAAGAAGTAAAGACTGAAGCATTTAACGTGGCAAGAGTAGTGAGAAACAATCTTTTGAATATCCCAGACAGAGTATCAGCATTACTGGCATCGATAAATGACACAGAGAAGATCCATAAAACGTTAACAGAAGAGATTACCAATGCACTCGAAGAATTATCGAAAAATACATTTTAATGACTACTGTTAATTTATATTCAAATAATTTAAAATTATTAAAGAAAATTAGTAGACGCCTTATAATAATAGGCTCAATAGCTATAAGCATCTCTATTTCTACAGCATATGCAGGAATAATTGCAGTCATTATTCTAAGTTGTTTTGCTAAAGAATCAACAGATGTCCACTGTAAACAACCAAGTTCTACTTTTACCGATATGGAAGTAGAAAATGTAGCAAAATTTTGGCAGGCAATGGTGTGATGTATAGCAGTAGCTTTTATACATGGTTAAAGCCAGATCCGCTACTTAAAGTATCAGAGTGGGCAGATAGAAATCGTCAACTTTCAACGATAGCATCATCAGAACCAGGAAAATGGAGAACAGAGAGAACGCCCTACCTCAGAGAAATAATGGATTCACTATCTTCGTCTTCACCGGCTGAAAAAGTGGTATTCATGAAAGGAGCGCAGATTGGAGGAACAGAAGCAGGGAATAACTGGATAGGTTATATTATTGATCAGACGCCAGGGCCAATGCTGGTAGTACAGCCAACAGTAGAAATGGGCAAGCGTTGGTCAAAGGGAAGATTTGCGCCGCTCATTGAAGATACCCCATGTTTAAGGAGTAAAATAAAAGACCCAAGGTCGAGAGATTCAGGCAATACTGTGCAGAGCAAAGAGTTTCCGGGAGGAACGGTAGTAGTAACTGGGGCAAACAGTCCAGTGGGTCTGCGCTCTATGCCGGTAAAATATCTTTTTTTAGATGAAGTAGATGCATATCCAGGAGATTCAGGAGGAGAAGGAGATCCAGTTCTTCTCAGTATCGCGCGAACTAATACTTTTGCTCGTCGAAAGATTTTTTTGGTATCGACACCAACAGTTCACGGAATAAGCAGAATAGAGAAGGAATTTGAGAGTTCAGACAAACGTTACTTTTTTGTACCTTGTCCACATTGTAATTACTATCAGGTGCTAAAATGGCCACAGATAAAGTGGGAAGATAAAGAACCCTCAACAGCCCAATACGTTTGCATAGAGTGTAGGGGAGAAATAAAAAATCATCAGAAAACAGAGATGCTAGCCCGTGGAAAATGGAGAGCTACAGGGAAAGAAGGAAAAAAAGAGGCAAAAGAAGGGACAAAAATAGGATTCCACCTTTCAAGCTTGTATAGCCCAGTTGGCTGGTATAGTTGGAAACAAGCAGTAGAAGATTATCTGCATGCGAAGGAAAATGAGCAATTACTGAAAGTTTGGATAAATACAACACTCGGAGAAACCTGGGTAGACAAAGGAGAAGTACCAGACTGGAAGCAACTATTTGAGCGTCAAGAAAATTTTCCGATAGGTATGGTGCCAAAAGGTGGAAAAATAGTGTTGACGGCAGGGGTTGATGTGCAAAAAGATCGGTTAGAAGTAGAAGTAGTAGCATGGGGAAAAAACCGAGAAAGTTGGTCAATAGACTACCAGGTATTTGAAGGAGATCCGGGAGGGGAAGAAGTATGGGGAAAACTTTCGGAGTTATTAAATCATCATTTTATCGGTGAAAATGGGCTTGAATACATGATAAGTATGATGGCGGTTGATGCTGGTTATGCAACACAAGAGGTATACAACTGGGTAAGAGGTCACCAGGGCTCTGGGAGAGTAATGGCAGTGAAAGGGGCAAACAAAGCGCTAGTGCCACTGAGCAGCCCAAGTAGAGTAGATGTAACAGTTAGTGGACAAAAGCTAAAGAGAGGAATGAAGCTGTGGCCAGTTGGGGTATCGATATTAAAGTCCGAGCTTTTTCAATTACTTAATGTTTCAATAGAAGGGGCGCCGGGGTATTGTCATTTTCCAGAGTATCCACCTGAATATTTTAAGCAACTTACTGCAGAACAACTAATTACCAAAGTAGTAAAAGGGTATACCAAGCAAGAATGGCAAAAGATAAGAGACCGAAATGAAGTACTAGATTGCCGAATTTACGCAAGAGCAGCGTCTATTGCCCTGGGGATTGATCGTTGGCCAGAGAGTAAATGGGAAAGTTTAGTAGGAGAAAAAGCTAAAAAGTCAAAGAGAGTGAGAAGAAGTCAATGGTTGAGTGAGAAAAGTTGATGTACAACCAAGAATATTTAACTCAAGTAGAAGAAGCGATAAAGAAGCTACAGAGCGGAGAGAGAGTAGTATCAATTGCGTACGGCGATCATGTGGTTAGGTATGGAGAAGTTCAGATAAAAGATCTATTGGATTTAAGACAACGAATTAAATCTGAATTGAAAGTAGCAGGTGTGAAGCCGAAGAGAAAGATTGTTATTGCAACTAGTAAAGGAGTGGTATGAGAAGTTATATGATGGAAAATGAGTATCCGGACTTTTTAGAGCATTTAAAGTATATTATAGCCACAGGTAATATAGCATCAGGAAAGTTTATAAATGCAGTGGTAGACCTCTCGCATTGGGATAAGAACGTAGATTTCAAATTAGCAAAAGAAGATGGTATAGCTGGCGTCATTCATAAAGCAACGCAAGGACTGAAGTATATTGATCCAACGTATGTAGAAAGAAGAAAAGCTGCTGAAGAAGAGGGACTTTTATGGGGTTCATATCATTTTGGAGTAGGAGAAAACGGAAAAGATCAAGCTAACCATTTTTTAGAAACAGTAGGAGATCATTCTCAAGCATTGCTTGCGCTTGATATTGAAGAAAACCAAAGCGGAAAAAACATAACGCCAAAGCAAGCAGAAGATTTTGTTGATAGAGTTCACGAAGTAACAGGTCGTTTACCACTGATTTATGGAAGCACCTATTTTTTAGAAGATTTTGTCACACCAATTTTGACGGAGTGCCCATTGTGGATTGCAAGATGGGGAGAGGAGCCTGTGTTACCAAAGGGGTGGAATAAGTGGGTTTTATGGCAGTACACTGATGGAAAAGTGGCACATGAAGTTAAAGGAATAGGAAGATGTGACAGAAATAAGTTTAACGGAACAATAGAAGAATTAAAGAATTTTTGGTTATCAGGATGTTAAAGACCTTAAAACAACTATTTAGTAAGCCAAAAATCAAGAGCTCAGCCTGGGATGCATCAGGTTCAGGAAGGAGATTATTGCACTTTCAACCAGAGTCAGGAAGTATAAATAGCTTACTTTCCCAAAGCCTTGAACACTTACGCAGTCGGTCTCGTGATATGGTAAGAAAGAACTCCTATGCGGCAAACATAATCGATACGATAGTGAGTAATTGCGTTGGAACAGGGATAAAACCGCAATCAAAAGCTAAAGATGGAGAGTTTAGGAAAAAAATCCAAGAATTATGGCTGAGATGGACAGATGAAGCAGACAGTAGCGGAGTGAGTGATTTTTATGGGTTACAAGCTTTGGTTTGTAGGAGCATGATAGAGGGAGGGGAATGTTTTGTAAGACTCCGAACAAGAAAACGAGAAGATGGTCTTTGTGTGCCGTTGCAACTGCAAGTACTGGAATCAGAGCATTTAGACAATAAGAGCAATCAAACCCTTGCCAACGGTAATGTAATTAGAAACGGGATTGAGTTCAATAGGCTTGGGCAGAGGGAAGCATATTACCTATTTAGAGAACACCCTGGAGAAGGATCATTTGGCGAATCAGTTCGTGTACCAGCAAATGATGTTTTACATATCTATAGACCACTAAGACCTGGGCAGATTCGAGGAGTACCGTGGTTGTCCAGTGTACTGTTAAAGCTCTATGAACTTGATCAATATGACGATGCGGAATTAGTGAGAAAAAAGACTGCAGCGATGTTTGCAGGGTTTATTACCAGACTCGATCCTGAGGCAAATATTTTAGGTGAGGCGCAAGCAAATGAGCATGGAGTAGCACTATCAGGTTTAGAACCTGGGACTATGCAACTTTTAG
The DNA here is from genome assembly GCF_964028555.1 of Wolbachia endosymbiont (group A) of Pipizella viduata. Classification (NCBI taxonomy): domain Bacteria; kingdom Pseudomonadati; phylum Pseudomonadota; class Alphaproteobacteria; order Rickettsiales; family Anaplasmataceae; genus Wolbachia; species Wolbachia endosymbiont (group A) of Pipizella viduata. The sequence goes on from NZ_OZ034787.1 coordinate 1,238,250, forward strand.
ATCCAGGGGAAGATATCAAGTTCTCGGAACCATCAGATGTTGGAGGAAGTTATGAAGCATTCATGAAACAGCAGCTCAGAGCAATAGCAGTAGGCATGGGAATAACTTACGAGCAGCTAACAGGAGATCTAAGTGGTGTCAATTATTCATCAATCCGAGCTGGGTTAATAGAGTTTCGCCGGAAGTGCGGAATGTTACAGCATAACATAATGGTATTTCAATTTTGCCGTCCGGTATGGGATAGGTGGTTAGAATTAGCCCTACTCTCAGGAGAACTTGATATAGGCAAAGAATGGACGAAAAAAGGGGGAAAAGAAGAAGTAAAATGGATAGCACAAGGATTTGATTGGGTGGATCCGCTAAAAGACCAGCAAGCACAGCAAATGGCGGTAAGGAATGGGTTTAAGAGTAGGTCAGAGGTGGTTTCGGAACTTGGTTATGATGTAGAAGAAGTCGACCAAGAAATTGCCGAAGATCAAAGACGTGCTAGTGAACTGGGCTTAAATTTTGATTCTGATGTGAATTCTAATGCTGAAATGATATAAAATTCTATTTCTATGACAAATGGGTTTTTATTGCCCCAGACACAAATAAAAAATTTTAAAAACATATGACGACACAAATAAATTGGATGAATAAGCCGATGATGATAGAGCAAAGGAGTTTTGAATTATTGTCATTACATGCTGGAAAACACCCTACGTTTAAAAACATAAAACACACTGCAGAAAACAACGTAGAAAAAATAGCAATAATACCAATACATAGAATTTTGACCAAGAAACCAGGAGCTTTTGATGACATGTTGGGAATGACATCGTATGAGCAAATAGAAGAACAAATTAAACAAGCATTAGCAAATAGTAGTATAGAGACAATTTTACTGGACATAGACAGCCCCGGAGGGGAAGTAAACGGTTTATTCGACCTTTCTGACTTTATTTACGAAGCAAGGGCATTAAAAAAGATCGTAGCAATAGCAAATGACGATGCATATTCTGCGGCGTATGCGATAGCGTCAAGTGCTGAAAAAGTATTGGTAACAAGAACATCAGGAGTTGGAAGTATAGGAGTAATAGCAAGTCATATAGATCAAAGTGGGTTCGATGAAAAACAAGGGATAAAATATACCACAGTATTTGCAGGAAGTCGAAAGAACGATTTAAATCCGCATGAGCCAATAACATCAGAAAGTGTGGAAAGCTTACAAAAAGAAGTAGATCGTCTATATGAAATGTTTTTGCAGCTTATAGCAAGAAATAGAGGTCTTTCAACGGAAAAGATCAGATCAACGGAAGCAGGGCTATATTTTGTTGAGAAAGCAATAGAGATTGGACTTGCGGATGGAATCACAACGTTTTCTGAATTTATAGATAATTATAGGAGAAATAATATGACTAAAACTGAGATAAAAGAACAAGCAATAGATATTGATGATCTAATTGAGCAAGGAAGATGTTTAGGGTACGAGAGCTGCCGCACGGAAGTATTAGAGGTAATACGATTATGTAATTTATCAAAGATGCCAGAGAAGATAGGGGAATTTATTGAGCAGAATGTAAATGCGAAACAAGCGCAAGAGATATTAATGTCGATACTAGCAGAGCGTACGAAGAAGACAGAGATTTTGAGTACAATACCGCAAAATACACCAGAAGACTTGATGATGCAGGTAGCAAGAACTCGAGCGCAATCTGGCATTTGAGAAATTTAGGTACCAGCAATTACAAATGCCGCGGTAAATAAGTCCGCCAGAACAGGCAATTATAACCGCGGCGTATAGCAATAATAAACACCGCGGTAAACAAAGCGCGCCACAACTATAACCGCCGCATATAACAACTATAAACACGGCGGTAAAACTAAAGGAAAAAAAGGGGAAATATGACAAGTATAACTGAAACAAATAATTTAGGTGATCTTCTGAAATATGAAGTATATAGAGATTATACAAGAGAGGAAATAACCTTAGCCAAAGGACAAAACCTCAAACTTGGAACAGTTGTTGGCTATGATAAAGATAACATGATTAAGATAATAAATCCGACAGCCACGGATGGGACGCAAACAGCAATAGGTGTAATCATAAGTGATGTGAACGCAACCAAAGCAGTAATCATTACACGGATAGCAATGCTAGCTGATCATGCAGTGATGTGGCCAGCAAATATCATCGAAGAGCAGAAAGCTGCAGCAATAAAGCAACTTGAAACACGAGGGATCATCATCCGCAAGGGAGTTTAACGAGCTACCAGACTCAGCAACTTACATAGAAACAACTTAAAACACACAGCATTAAAGGGAAAGGGGGAAAGAATGCAAAATCCATTTACAAATCCAGCATTTAGTATGACGGAATTAACTAAAGCAATAAACATATTGCCGATAAATTATGGTCGCGTCGAAAATTTAAATTTATTTCCAAGTAGATCGGTAAGATTTCGACATATTACGATAGAAGAGCAAAACGGGGTATTGAGTTTATTACCAACGCAAGTTCCGGGAGCACCAGCAACAGTGGGAAAACGTGGAAAACGAAAAATAAGAACATTTACGATACCACATATTCCCCATGATGATGTAGTGTTACCAGAGGAAGTGCAAGGGATAAGGGCATTTGGGTCAGAGAATGAGCTGAAAGCATTGGCAGATGTAATAACGGATCATTTGCAGATGATGAGAAACAAACACGCGATAACGTTAGAGCATTTGCGGATGGGGGCGCTCAAAGGAATAATTTTGGATGCAGATGGCAGTGAGTTATTAAATCTGTATAACGAATTTGAAATTACACCAAAAGTAGTAAATTTTGCACTGGGAACAGCAACAACCGATGTCAAGCGTAAGTGTCTGGAAGTATTGCGCCATGTTGAAGATAACTTAAGTGGTGAATATATGACGGGGATTCATGCGCTGGTCAGTCCTGAGTTTTTCGATGCATTAACTTCTCATACCAAGGTAAAAGAAGCATACGAGAGATGGCAAGAAGGAGCAGCATTAAGGAACGACATGAGATCAGGATTTACGTTCTGTGGAATAACATTTGAGGAGTATAGAGGGCAAGCAACTGACCCTGAAGGAAATGTGAGAAGGTTTATAGAAAAAGATACGGGGCACTGTTTTCCACTTGGTACAGCCAACACATTTACTACTTACTTTGCGCCAGCAGACTTTAATGAGACGGTAAATACACTAGGACAACCGTTATATGCAAAACAAGAGCCAAGAAGATTTGATAGAGGGACCGATTTACATACTCAGTCAAATCCTTTACCAATGTGCCATCGCCCAGGAATATTAATCAAAGTCGTTGCAGCATAACAATACTGGTAGAGCAACTACAAAAGTGGTGAGGCATGAAAGTGCTCTACTAGTATGCCCCTTCTTAGCGTGCATGTAGAGATTAGTGCATAAAGGTAAAGTATGCAAGAAAAAATAAAAAGATTATTGAAAGATTGTTTTGCACATTTAGGAGAGCAAGCGTTGTATGAGTCAAGGGATAAGTCGTACATGGTGCAGATATTAAAGCAACAGCCAGATAAATTATATGGAATTGGTGAAGGACAATTTGTAGGAGAAATTTTGACTTTAGAAGTAAGTGTGTTTGATGTATTAAAGCCAATGGTGGGAGATACTTTTTCCATAGGTAGTTGTAGATACAGAGTACACTCACCGCCGCTTAGGGATAATTCAGGAATAATCTGGAAAATTCAAGCGTCAGGGGTGTAAATGCGTATTAACGTTGAAGTTACCGGTAGTATTGAAAAGGTAATACAAAGTATAGATGCTGAAAGGAAAAAAGTGGAAAAAGCGACGGTGAGGGCATTAAACAAAACAGCGCTGTGGGTAAGGTCACAAACTGTCAAACAAGTTAGCGAAGAAAAATAAATACCAAAAAAAGCGATGAGAAAAAAGTTAAGTGTGGATAAAGCAAATAGAAAGCGTTTGTGGTCAGTAGTAAAGCTTAGTTCCCAGTGGATAGGAGTAGCAAAACTTGGAAATATAAAGCAGACAAAGATAGGAGCAAAAGTAGGAAGCCGTATGTATGAAGGAGCATTTATAGCAACAATGAAAAATGGTCATATAGGAATATTCAAAAGAAGGTACATGACACCGTTACCAATAGATGAAATTAAAGTAAACACGCAAGCTCGGGAAATAATGAAAGAGTTAGTTGATAATGAAGTAGAGAGAGTATTTGAGAAGTATTTTGATCAGCAAATGAGTTATATGAAATAATGTTCTGGGGAAATTTACATCAGGCAATCTGTAATAAGCTCAGGGAAGAAATCCCAGCAATACAAACGTGCGAAATGTATAGAGCGGTACGTCGGGAAATAATAGCGCCAGCAGTGTTTGTAGAGCTTGTGAGTTTGGAACCAGGAAAAGATCCGGGAACAGAGGAATTAGCGTTGAGGGCAAGATTTGAGGCAAGAGTAGTAGTTGATGGAACAGTTGAGGATTCTCAGGTAGTGGTAAGGTCACTGGCAGCGGAAGTTGCGAGAGTAGTGAATAAGAATACTTGGGACGTGGAAAATGTTTCAGCAGGTGAATTTATATCAGCAGGAGGAGATGATTTTAGGCCAGAATTAGATGCATATCTAGTGTGAATGGTTAAATGGGTGCATGAAATCCATGTAGGCAAGTCAATATTTTCAGGCGGAGTTACGCCGCATATTATAGAGATAGGTGAAGTACATGTTAGACCATAATTTTGCGATTGCAGAGCTAAATAGAAGGCTAGCGAACATTATTCGTATAGGTCTAGTTAAAGAGATAGACTATGAAAAGGCAAGAGTGCGGGTAAAAGTAGGAGAATTTTGACCGATTGGTTACCGTGGATAACAACAAGAGCGTGAGAAGATAGAAGTTGGTTTTCCCCAGATATTGATGAGCAGGTGATGGTATTATCGCCATATGGAGAGTTGTCATTAGGGGTGGTGTTACCGGCAATATATCAGGAAAAGTATCCTCCTCCGGAAAGTAAAAAAGAAGTAAGTAGTGTAGTATTTAAAGATGGAACAAAATTATCGTACGACAAGGAGAATCATCATCTTGAGATTGAAGTAGTAGATAAAATAACGCTAAAAGTTGGAAAATCGAGTATAGAGATGACAAAAGAAGGAATAAAACTTAAGGGAAGGAGAGTTGATCTCAATTGACATGAGAAGAGCTATAGTTTGTATAGGAGATCATTGCATGGGGATACCGGTTCATGTTTGTATGAGTGGTAGTAACGACGTTTTTGTAAACGGTAGATCTGTTTGTCGAAAAGGAGATATCTTAACTCTAGGTGAGAAACTAACGCAAGGGTCAAACAGCGTATTTGTTAATGGTATTGGCGTAACAAGAACAGGAGACTTGGCATCGTGTGGTTTTCATGTAATGAGTATTAGCAAAAATGTATTTGCGAGCTAAAAATGCGTGGGATGAGCAATAAAACGGGAAAAGAGTTGGAAGGACTAGAGCACCTGAAACAGTCAATAGTTGATATTTTGACCACACCAATTGGTAGTAGAATCATGAGAAGAGATTACGGTTCAAGATTATTTGAATTAGTAGATAAGCCAATCAATAGGGATTTTACGCTAGAAATTTATGCAGCAATAGCAGAAGCACTACAAAAATGGGAAAAGAGATTTAAGTTAGAAAAAGTAAAAATAACAGAAGTGAAAGAAGGAAAAGTAACGCTTGACCTAGAAGGATTGTACTTACCAATGGGGGAAAAGATTCGCTTTGATGGAATTGTGGTATAAAGATGGAGCAGCCTAACATTATTGAGCCACTGAACTTCGAAGAAATCTTTTCACGTATGAAGGAGGAGTTGATACGTCGAGACTCAAGTTTTACAGCATTAGTAGAAAGTGACCCAGCAATAAAGATTTTAGAGGTAGCAGCATGGCGAGAACTTTTGCTCAGAGAAAGAATAAACGAAGCAGCAAGGGGCAACTTACTTAAGTTTGCAAGGGGAGAAGAACTTGATGATTTAGCTGAATTTTACGGAGTGGAAAGGGAGAACGGGGAAAAGGATGAACGATTTAGAAAAAGAATCAAGGCAAGAATAGTTGGCTCAAGCACAGGAGGAAATTATCGGTATTATGCATTATCAGCAGATACGAGAGTAAAAGATGCATTAGTAGAATCACCTGTACCAGGAAAAGTACAAGTTTCAATCTTATCCACAGAATTATCCACACTGCCAGAAGAATTACTAGAAATTGTCAGAAATCAGCTAAACAGGGAGGATGTGAGGATTTTAACAGATACAATTGAAGTGGTAAGTTGCAATATTATTGAAATAGATATCCACAGTAAAATTAGCATTAAAAGACCAGATATTATTGAAACGGTGAAGAAGAAATTTATAGAAAAATTTGAAACAACGAAAAGATTAGGATGGAAAGTAACGAAATCATGGATTATAGCCAACCTGTTTGTGGATGGGGTAGAAAACGTAGAATTAATCGAGCCAAGAGAGGATGTTGTGGTACTGGGGAATGAGTGTGCTTTCTTAAAAAGTTTAAATGTTGAGTTGAATTAATGCTATTACCACCAAACGCAGCAAAGCAAGAAAAAGCGCTGATTGATGCAATCGATTACAAAGTAGACCCAAGCTGTGTAAAAGGATTTAAATTTAGCCCAGGGGAAAAAGTATTGCCGTGGATAATAGAGGAATATGGGTTAGAAGAGATTCTGCGTTGGGCAAAAGAGAAAAGAAGAGCGATAAAAGAAGGGGTAGAATTTCAGCGTTTAAGAGGAACACCAGCGTCACTAAAAATAGCATTAAAATGGGCAAATATAGAAGATATTACAATTATTGAAGAGCCACCCGGAGAACACTTTTTTGAATTACAGATAGGGATAAAAGATGTTCCGAAAGACTTCTTTGTTGATGCAGTAGTAGAACTAGCAAAACTATCATTACCTGCAAGATCACGGCTAGTGAGGATTTTTAACGATTATTATAATGCGCAGAGATTTATATTGGATGAGAGTTTATTTGGAGATCTTCTTTCTGACTATTCAGGGGTAAAAATAGAAAAAGATGGACCAGTGTTATCATTTGGTCGGAAGAACACATTTGAGCTAAAAATCTTAAATCCAACTTTTAAGTTTGGTACTTTTCGGATTCATTATGAGCAGGCATTAAGTAATGATCTGTATAGGCTAGATGTAGCAATACTTGGAGAAACCGAGCCTCACACAAAGAATTATAACGGTATTTATGAAAGAAGTCATCAGTGGAATAATTTAAAAACGTTATATCCGCTACCACAGAGCTTATTACCTGAGATTAAGTTTGCTAAAGCGCAGATAGTATTATCGGACAGTTGGAGTTTAGGAGAAATAAACGCATGTTTTCCAGTAAGTAGTATAGAAGAGAGGGGAAAAAGGTTTTTACTAGGAAGTGATAAGCTATCTGAACAAGTGTGGAATTTAAAATACAAGCCAATTTTAGAAAGGTTTAGCGTTACCTATCATTACAAAGTAGAAAACTCTACCGATCAAAAAGTTATAAGATTTGGTTTAGCAAAGCACTATGTTCATTTTGAAAGCGAATTAAATTCAGAGCAAAAGGATGCAATACAGGAGTTAGAAAATTACATTTTAGTATTTTACCCAGGTGTACTAACTTGGCATGAACATCGACATTTGAACAGGTCCTGGGAAGAAAAACAACCTATATGCTTAATGAATTAAATACATATATTTATATCTTCATATACTACATTAACATTCGGTAAAAATGTGTGTTTTTTGAAAAAAAGAAGTTGCTTTTCCATGCCAAAACAGCTATAAATTAGGTAGGTGTAGGTAAACATAAGAAATTGATCTTGCACTGAAGTGAGCCAAATTGGCGACTTTATGTATGTTTTTATAGTGGGGTATGAAATGAGGTTTAGCAAGGAAAAGAGAGAAGCTTTTAATAAGTCATTTTATGAATTATTAGAGAACTCGTTTAAGAATATTAATGAAAAAGATGAAAAAGGGGAAACGATACTACATAAGGCAGCAAGAATGTCGACAAGAAAAAAAGTAAGTTTTCTAGTCAAGAAAGGAGCGAACGTCAATGCGACAGATAATAGGGGTTTTACACCATTGCACTGGGCAGTATCTGCGAAACGTCTAGAGAACGTAAAAGTGCTGATGGAAGAAGGAGCCGAAGTCAATGCTACTGAAGGAATGAGCAAATACACGCCACTGCACCTTGCATGTATAGTAGGTGCAGAAAGTGTAATAAAAGAGCTGGTAAAAGCAAGAGCAGCAGTTAATCAGCCGGATAAATTTGGTAATGCACCAATGTATTGGCTAATGGACAATGAAAAGAATAAAGAGGTGAAGAAATTCCTGGAAAAGCAAGGTGGTGTAGTAAGAGATACACCAAAAATATGCGATGAAGTAGTGGAATCAGTTGGAGAAATGGTAGATGTATGGAGTAGAAAATTTTTACCGAAGTTAAAAGGGAAGGTGGTAAGTTTAGAAGAAATAAGAAAAAGAGATGAGTCGCTAATAATAGAAGATTTTAACAACGTAATAAGCAGGGTGTGGGCAAAATGAACACTATGATAAAAGAGCTTGATGAAAGGTAAGGCAGGCCTGCTATTATTAATGGATTAAATATATAGATTTACATCTTAATATATCACATTAATATGCGAAAAAAATGTGTATATTTTGTAAAAAAAACTTGCTTTTGATGGTAAAACAGGCATAGCTGGAATAGTGGTAGGTAAACAAAAAAAATTTACCAAGCACTAAAATTTTGTGGTTTTTATAGTGTGGTAACTAAAATGTTCAATTTAAATAAAAGACTGGAAAAATTAAAGGAGAATTCATTTAGAAAAATAGATGAGAGAGGAGAAGATGGTAACACTGTGTTGCATTTAGCAGCATACCTTTCTGATGAAAAAGTAATAAAGTTACTAATAGAAAAAGGAGCAGAAATAAATATAGAAAATAATAACGGAGACAGACCATTACACCTAGCGGCATTCTATGGAAAGGTAGAAAATGTAAAAGTACTGATAGAAGGAGGAGCAAATGTAAATGCTATAGACGATGGAGGATATACGGCATTACATAGTGCGAGCTTAATGAGTTGTGAAAAGACAGTAAGGGAGTTAATAAAAGCGGGGTCAAATGTTAATACTGGGAACTACATAGGAAGAACGCCATTGCATAGTGCGGTATTTATGAGGGAAATAGGGAACGTGAGAGCAATATTAGAAGCGGGAGGCAATGTAAATGCGAGAGATCATAAAGGATATACACCAATAGATCTGGCATATATGGCAAAGACTAAGGAGATAATAAGAGAGTTAGTGGCGAAGCAGAAGGTTATGGAAGAAAAGTGAGAAAAGGAGGGAAATGGTGGTGTTGTCATTAGAGAGAAAACCTTTGGCAGAGCTGAGGGAAAAGGGACAATTATTTGGAAGAGTGCTTAATTGATGAAAGATAGCGCTATGTGTTTCCAAAATTGTGCATAAAAGTAAAATAAAACGAAGGTTAACAGTTGCGTCTTTTTCGCAAGAGTAATGGATTTATGGAAAAAGGGAGTGGTCAGGCTCCTGAACTATGAAAACATTTACAGGAGAAATTATGAGAAAGAGAACGTTAACTGTGACCTGTCGATATGAGCCTGATGAGTTAGCAGATAAACGCTTATCGGATGTATACGGGCAACTGATAGAGAGATTAATAAAGAGAAAAAAAGAAAATAGAGAGAAAGAAACAAATGAAAGTAGTGAGTTTATATGCGAGAGTATCATCAGAAAAGCAAGCACAGAAGGGAACAATAGAGAGTCAAATAGCGGAGTTGGAGCGTAGAATTAGTGAAGATGAGCACAAGCTACTAAATGAGTATAGATTCATAGACAATGGGTATAGTGGATCAGATTTAGAGCGTCCCGATTTAGATAGGTTACGCGATAAAGTAGGAAAAGGAGAAATTGATAAAATTTATATTCATTCACCAGATAGGTTATCACGAAAAACTGTATATCAAATGATCTTGCTCGACGAATTTGAAAAAGCAGGAGTAGAGGTAATCTTTTTAAACTATAAAACGGATAAAAGTCCGGAGTCAAACTTACTATTGCAAATGCAGGGAGCAGTAGCGGAGTATGAACGAGCGAAGATGATGGAACGGTATCGGCGGGGAAGACTCCATGCGGCAAGAAGAGGCAGTGTCAGTGTAATAGGCAAAGCATCTTATGGTTATCGATACATAAAGAAGGGCACAATAGGTGAAGAAGGGAAACTTGAAATTAATGAAGAGGAAGCAAAAGTAGTGAGAGAATTGTTCATGTGGGTAGGGGAAGAAAGAATAAGAACTATAGAGGTAATATGTAGACTAAAAGAAAGGTCAATAAGGACACAAACAGGAAAAGAGAGGTGGAACAAAAGCACCATCAGTCAGATATTAAAAAATCCTGTATACAAAGGGCAAGCAGTGTATGGCAGGACTAAGGCAGGCCAAGTAAAACCAGAAATAAGGCCAAAACGGAATGCTGGTAGGCAGAAAAGTTGTTCTAGGTACTCTCAAGATAAAGAGAATTGGATTTATATTGCAGTACCAAGAATAGTTGATGAAGAATTGTTTAATACAGTACAAGAGCAACTGGCTGAAAATAGAGAAAGAGTGAAAAGACAGGAAAGGAGAGCAGCGCGCCTGCTACAAGGTTTAACTGTGTGTCAACGCTGTAGATATGCTTATTGCGGTACATATGTTATAAATAGGAGGGGAACCTACTATTATTATTATCGTTGTATTGCTCCAAGTTATAAGGAAGCATGCGGCAACAGACCGGTGCAAGCAGATGCATTAGAAACAACTATATGGAAAAAAGTAAAAGGTATATTGAAGAAACCAGAAAGGTTGATAAATGAATATCAACGGCACCTGCTAGGAAGTAAAGAGTTGCTATTGGAGGAAGGTCTTGAGAGGGAAGAAAGCAAATTAAAACGAGGTATTTCTGGGCTGATTGATAGTTATGCAAGTGGGTATATAAATCAAGAGGAATTCGAGTTAAGAATCAAAGGAATGAAACAGCGATTAAAAGAAAAGGAAGAGGAAAAGAAAAGGATAAAAGATAAGAAAGAGGTACAGGAAGAGTTGACTAATATAATAGGTAACATAAAGGAGTTTTGTTCTGGGATAAAATTAGAGCTAGATCAATTGGATTGGTTAGATAAACGTAGTGTAGTAAGGAAGTTAATTGAGAGAATAGAGATTAACGTTGATAATATAACTATAGTATTTCGAATAAAAGAATTTGTTACCCAAAATAAACAAAATCAAGATATACAAGCTATCAGAGAAAGAATTGCACGACCAAAAAGCGAGTAAGGTGCAGCAATTTATGATAGAAATAGGCGAGGTCAATAAAAAAGAATTGATATAGTAGATGGGGAAAACAAAAGGTGCATTTGTAGGAAAAATTGTAAGACAGAATTAGAATAGGTAGTTTTTCACAGAAGAGCTACTAACTGTAAGAACAACAAACCGTAAAAAGCTGTTATGAGTTTAGTGTGAGAAGTTAAAGGAGGAAAGAAAGGTGCAAATGAAAGTAGTGAGCTTATATGCAAGAGTTTCATCGAAGAGACAAGTACAAGAAGGAACAATAGAAAGTCAAGTAGCTGAGTTGGAGCGTAGAATTAATGAGGATAAGCAAGAGCTACTAAATGAGCATAAATTCATAGATAATGGGTATAGTGGATCAAAATTAGAGCGTCCTGGTTTAGATGAATTACGAGATAAAGTAGCAGAAGGAAAAATTGATAAAGTGTATATTCACTCACCAGATAGGTTATCACGTAATTACGTACATTAGATGATATTGCTGGAAGAATTTCAAAAAGCAGGAGCAGAGGTGATCTTTTTAAACCATCAGGTTGGTAATAGTCCAGAATCTAATTTACTACTACAAATGCAAGGAGCAATAGCAGAGTATGAACGAGCAAAGATTATGGAGAGGAATCGCCGAGGAAGACTGCATGCAGCAAGAAAAGGCTGTATAAGTGTAATGGCTGTAGCGCCTTATGGTTATCGATACATAAAGAGTGGCACAACAGGTGAAGAAAGGAGATTTGAAATTAATGAAGAAGAGGCGAGAATAGTAAAAAAACTGTTCATGTGGATAGGTGAAGAAAGAGTAAGCATTAATGAAACAATACGTAGGCTAAAAGAAAGGTCAGTAAGGACACAAAAAGGAAGAGAGATGTGGAACCAAAGCACCATCCAGCAGATATTAAAAAATCCTGCGTATAAAGGGCAAGCAGCATTTGGTAAAACAAAGTCAAATCCAGCAAAACCAAGAATAAGACCACAAAGAAATGCTGGCAGCCAGCAAAAGCGTTCTCTTACTTATCCAAGCAAAGAGAATTGGATTTACATTCCAATACCAAGGATAGTAGATGAGGCATTATTTAATGCAGTGGAAGAACAACTGGCTGAAAATAGAGAAAGAGCGAGGATACAGAAAAGAAAAGCAACATACCTGCTACAAGGTTTAATCGTGTGTCAACACTGTAGATATGCCTATTGCGGTGTGCGTAGCGGAAGTAAAAAAAAAGGAAGGGTCAACTACTATTATCGTTGTAGCACCATATATGCTTTTAGCAGTAGTGTTAGGGGAACATGTAACAGTAAATCGGTCCGTGCAGATGTATTAGAGATGGCTATATGGGAAAAAGTAAAAAGCATATTGAATGAGCCGGAAGGGATGATAAATGAATACCAACAAAGACTGGAGGGAAGCAGAGAGTCACCATTGGAGCAAGATCTTGAGAGGCAAGAAAGCAAATTAAAACGAGGCATTTCAAGGCTGAGAGCATTTTTAGTGTGGAACCTGAAAAACAGCAAGTTACTGATAAAAGTGATCGAGAAAGTAGTGATGAGTGTTCTGAAGCAAAGTCACAAGAGAGTGAATCTCCGAAGAAACATGGGGGTGATGTTCAAAAAATAAAAAAATTGTTCTTTTCACCTTTTAAGCTTAAGCAACGTGACGCAAGCCTTAAGCGACATGATGTAGGGCGTGATACAACGCGAAGTACTCCTGAAACTCCTGTAACTGAAAGACTACCTGTGTCTAAACTATTTCATTCATTCCGAACTAGAATAAGAGCAAAAAGTAATTCACCCTCAAAAGAGACTTCTCCTGTACATTCTACAATTAGTGGTAGTATTCCAGGACTCCCGTCACAAGGTACTACCGTGGTAGAATCTAATAGTGGACTAAAGTCGCAAAAACGTCTTGATCCTGATCAGAGGGAGGAACTACGCCCATTTCTTTCTTCTGAGATGAAGGAGAAGCTAGACTCCAACTCTTTCTCCCCTGGGGAGGAGCAGCATTTATATTTGACGCATACTCCTTCGGGGAAATGGGAGCTAAGCAGATCTCTATGTGAGGGTAAAGAATCACAGTTATTGCGACTTGCAGAAGCACAATTATCGTCACCTGATAACTCTAGTTCTAAAAAAGTCGATAGAGATAGTGGTTTTTGTTCTATGGGTTCTCCTGCTGTGCCACATAAGGGAAGTGTCTCTTCAGAGTGCAAAGAGTGTAGTGTGCAACAGGCAAAGTATATGTCAAAAGTTTTGGAGAAAAATTGAGGTTTTTAGATATATCTTAACCACCCAAGTGTTTTATTAGGGTTGGGGCCAAAGTCCCTGACCCTGAAAGCACTGGTGTTAGTTTTTCTCATCCATTGTAAATATTGTACCGTACTGTCCACCTGATCATCATAACGGGCTTCTGGGAACATTAAAATTTCGTACTCGAAATCGCTGAGCCATACTGCTTGATGCGGCAGAAAAACCCTGCCAGACTCTATAATTGGAACAATTTGATAAAATCGAGTGAGTTTGTCATTGTGTGGCACTATTTCAATAATCGGTAGATCGCTATTTGCCTTTAGCTCTTGTGTTAATTTGCTGCGAATAAGCTTGCGTAACATCAGTACGTCGAACATCCTTAATAGTCTCGATTGACTCTGTAGGTACATTACCATTTTTCTTAAAACCTTTCTCTTCTATAGCTTCCAGAACACTTTTTCCTCCCAAAAGACAGTTTTCTCCTAAACTTTTCTTCTCAGCTTTTAACTCGTTAAGCCTTTCTTCACTCTCATCATCAATTTCTACTTCTATTTTATTACTATCTTTCTCACTAGGACTTAGATAAATATTAATCTCTCCTGCCTCAGTGGTAAAAAACATTTTAATGCTACTTTCTAAGACATCTGTGTAATTTCTTTTTCCATCTTTTGTACCTTCAACTCTTACTATACTCTCCCCAACTTGAAGTATGCCGACTTTTAAATTTAAATCTTCAGCTTTGTTAAAGATTTTCACAGGTTCAATAATACTATCTTGTGAATATTTCACATAAAAACATACATTATCTATGTCTACCTCTTCTGGCTCCCCCTTTTGAGCTTGTCTATCTCTGCCTACAATACTTTCATATGCTATACTCTTTAGCTTGTCTTTAGTTTCTTTATATTTCTTAGAGAGATCATTTATATAATTAGATCCATAATTTTGTGCTAGCTCAGTATTACCGGAGAAAAATTTTTGTCTTGCTTTCCCACCTTTTAACAATAACCTGTTAGTGATGCTTTCTATGATGCCTGAAACTTTATCTTCGTTGCCATCGTCTTGGTCGGCGATACCATCAGACTGCCTTTCACGCGCTCTGGTTTCATCGCGTGGTTTCACACGATTATTAAGAACACCTTCTATTTCTTCAAGTATTAAACTTGTTACAGTTTCTTTATCACCATTGTCATTTTCATTACCATTACTACAACTTGAATTCAACCTTATTCCTTTCTTCAAGTACTCATTTACTATTTTCTCAATACTTTCTAGAATACTTTCTTCAGATTCTTGTTTATTTTGTGCTGTTATACCTCTTATCTTCTCACAAAAATCTTTAATTAGCCCCTCTTCGCTTGTAGTTAATGGTATTTCTAGCTTCATCGAAAGTAAGTCTTCTAGAAAAAGATGATCACTTGAACTACAGCTCGAATCCTCGTCTTTCCGGTCACAATCACTCGGTTCAGTAGAAATTGTTTTATTATCGTCACCGGAGCTATACCCTGGATCATCACGAAGTGCCTGATCATCATTGTGCTTGTTAGGGTAATTACTAGAATCATTTGTCAAATTCCCTTTATCTTTAGTAGGAACTGTTTTATTATCATCACCGGAGCCATTCCCTTCATTTTTACGAAAATCATCTGAATAATAGCCCTGATCCTTGTCTGGATCCGGATCACTTAATTTAGTACAAGTTGTTTCATCATTAGAACTACAACCTAAATCCTTCAAAGCTTGAAGGCAGTTATGTTCAGTAACATATTCAAATGGAGTCTTTCCACTTTGATCTTGCACATTTCGATCAGCTCCTGCTTTTAAAAGAAATCCTATACCGTCAGTATCGTTACGTTCAGCAACGTAATGTAACAGAGTTTTTCCATCTTGGTTTTGTACATTTGGATTAGCTCCTGCTTGTAGAAGAAACATTATACGTTGAATATAATCATTTAATATACCTCTATCGATTGCTAACCAACCTAAAATATCAGATAATCTTTTATCTAAGTAATGTGACAGAGTTTTTCCATATCGGTTTTGTGTATCTCGATTAGCTCCTGCTCCTAGAAGAAATATTATATGTTGAGCATAATTATCTAATAGACTTCTATCGATTGCTAACTTATTTAAAATGTCAGATAATTTTTCATTTAAGTAATCTGACAGAGTTTTTCCAGCTTGGTTTTTTGTATTTTTATCAGCTCCTTCTCCTAGAAGAAAAATTATATATTTAATATTATCGGAATTATCTAATAGATTGCTATCGCTTTCTAACTGATCTAAAATGTTAAGTAAAGTTTCATTTAATTCCTTGCTTGGTACCCCATCATTCATATTCTATAACCATTACCCACTAATTCTTTAGTGATTACCGTAACACACAGGTAAGTCAATAAAAAAATACACCTTTCCTTCTTCAGTTCTAAGAAATTGTCAAAAATCTCAAAAAGATGAGTTAAAGTAAGAAGGAGAATAGTGGAAGTTTAGTTGTTTACACTTTCATGCTATGCCCATAGCATCATATATTACTTAACCTTGCAATAATTTTTTTATTCTTGCTGCTTCTTCAAACTCTAAATTTTCAGCATGCTCTATCATTTGCTTTCTCAAGTCATCCTTATTAGTATTTACTTTTGGTTCTGCTATTGCCCTCTCCTGTAAGGTGTTTGATATAGGTTTTATTATAGTCTTCGGGACAATATTGTGCAATATATTATGTTCTTCTTGTTTTTTTCTTCTTCTTTCAGTCTCTCTTAATGCACGATCTAAAGAACCAGTGATTTTATCTGCATACAAAATTACTCTACCTTCAGCATTACGCGCAGCACGACCGATCGTTTGAATGAGCGATGTTTCTGATCGCAAAAATCCTTCTTTATCAGCATCTAAAATTGCAACCAAACCACACTCTGGAATATCAAGACCTTCCCTAAGCAAGTTAACACCTACTAAAACGTCAATTTCTTTAGATCTTAATTTACATATAATTTCTATTCTCTCCAGCGCACCAATATCAGAATGCAAATAACTCACTCTCATATTTAATTCACTCATATATTCAGCTAAATTTTCAGCCATTTTTTTTGTCAGTGTAGTGATTAAAACACAAAATCCCTTTCCTATTGTCACTTGTGCCTCATGAATTACATCATCAATTTGACTCTCTATTGGTTTCACAATGCAGATTGGGTCTGTAAGTCCTGTTGGACGGATAACTTGCTCTATAAATACATTATTGGTCTTTGCCAACTCATACTTTCCAGGAGTAGCTGAAATGTAAATAGTCTGCGGCCTAACTTTCTCCCATTCTTCAAATTTTAATGGACGGTTATCAAAAGCGGAAGGGAGCCTGAAGCCATAGTCAATCAATTTCTTTTTACGTGCCTCATTACCACTGTACATCGCACCAATCTGAGGAACGGTGACATGACTTTCATCAACAAACAAAATTACATCTTTGGGTAAATATTCAAACAAAGTAGGCGGTGGATCCCCAGCTTCCATTCCATAGAGATAACGCGAATAATTTTCAATACCTTTACATATTCCTGTTGTTCTCATCATTTCAATATCAAAATTAGTGCGTTGCTCGAGGCGCTTTGCTTCAACAATCTTGTTTTGCAAGTAGTAATAATCCAAGCATTCATGCAGCTCTTTTTTGATTAGCTCAACTGTCTGCAACAGAGTCTCACGTGATGTAATGTGATAGCTGTTTGGAAAAATGGTGATTGTATTTAGGCTTTTGGTAATATTACTCGTTATAGCATCAATTTCAGAAATTTCTTCTATTTCATCACCAAGCAGCGATAAACGCCAAGCTTTATTTTCATAATAGGCAGGAAATATATCGATAATATCGCCACGCACTCTGAAATATCCTCTCTCAAACCTGGTATCAGAGCGCTTGTATTGGAGATCAGCTAAGTTACTCAAGAAATCATTAACATGAATTTTATCTCCAACACTTAAAGATATAGTCATGCTGCGGTAGCTTTCAGGCGAACCAAGACCGTATATGCAAGAAACACTGGCAACTACGATCGTGTCCCTGCGCTCCAAGAGGGAGCAGACGGCAGAATAACGCAGCATGTCAATTCTGTCGTTGATTGCAGAGTCTTTTTCGATATAAGTATCAGTTTGCGGCAAATAAGCTTCGGGCTGATAGTAATCATAATAAGAAATGAAATATCCAACAGCATTATTGGGAAATAATCCTTTCATTTCCTCATAAAGTTGTGCTGCTAAGGTTTTATTGTGTGCCATGATCAGCGCAGGTCTGTTTGTCCTTGCTATAACATTTGCCATAGTGAAAGTTTTCCCAGAACCAGTAACCCCAAGTAAAACTTGTTCTCTTTTATTGCTATTTAGCCCCGCAATTAAACTATCGATTGCCTGCGGTTGATCTCCAGCGGGTTGAAAATGTGTAGTGATTTGAAATTTCATAGACTTTATTTACTATCTTTGATTCATTGCATAGTGAACACTATATTGCTTTTAAGATAAGTTGTATAGCTATAAACTTTCCGTAAAGCCATAAAACATTAACCAACAATAGACTTCTTGCATAACCATATAACAAACTTTTATTGGGAATAGAAACGAAAAACTTCCTTGACAAACTCCGCCAGCCCCCTTATCATGAAACTGAAGCTATTTCATTTAACTTCACAATCTGTGCAGATTAAAACGACAAGAAAACTTGTATTTGTCGTACTATGCTTAATTTTTTGCACGATGACACTCTCGCATATAAACTCACTACTTTCATTTGTTTCTTTCTCTCTATTTTCTTTTTTCCTCTTTATCAATCTCTCTATCAGTTGCCCGTATACATCCGATAAGCGTTTATCTGCTAACTCATCAGGCTCATATCGACAAGTTACAGTTAATACCTTTTTTCTCATTGTTTCTCCTGTAAATATTTTTATAGTTCGGGCACTCCTTTTTTCCATAAATCCATTACTCTTGCGAAAAAGACGCAACTGTCAACCTTCGTTTTGTTTTACTTTTATGCACAATTTTGGAAACACATAGCTGCATCCGCTATCTTTCATCAATTGAGCACTCTCCCAAATCATCAAATAATTGTGCCTTTTCCCTCAGCTCTGCCAACGGTTTTCTCTCTAATGACAACACCTCCTTTTCCACCATTTCCTTCCTTTTCTCAATCAACTTCCATAACCTTCTGCTTCGCTACTAACTCTCTCATTATTTCCTCACTATTTGCCATATATGCTAGATCTATTGGTGTATATCCTTTTTGGTCTTTCGCATTTACGTCACCTCCTGCTTCTAATATTGCTCTCACGTTCCCTATTTCCCTCATAAATACTGCTTCATGTCTTCCTATTTCATTTCCTATATTTACTTTTGACCCTCCTTTTATTAGCTCCCTTACCGTCTCTTCATACCCCATTAGGCTCGCATAATGTAATGCCGTATTTCTCTTACCGTTTCTAGCATTTACATCTGCTCCTTCTTCCAACAGTACTTTTACATTCTCTACCTTTCCATAGAATGCTGCTAGGTGTAATGGTGTTTCTCCGCTATTGTTTTCTATATTTACTTTTGCTCCCTTTCTTATTAGTAACTTTATATCAGAAAGGTATGCTGCTAAATGCAACACAGTGTTACCATCTTCTCCTCTCTCATCTATTTTTCTAAATGAATTCTCCTTTAATTTTTCCAGTCTTTTATTTAAATTGAACATTTTAGTTACCCCACTATAAAAACATACATAAAGTCGCCTAATTTGGCTCACTTTAGTGCAAGATCAATTTCTTATGTTTACCTACACCTACCTAATTTATAGCTGTTTTGGCATGGAAAAGCAACTTCTTTTTTTCAAAAAACACACATTTTTACCGAATGTTAATGTAGTGTATGAAGATATAAATATATGTATTTAATTCATTAAGCATATAGGTTGTTTTTCTTCCCAAGACCTGTTCAAATGACGATGTTCATGCCAAGTTAGAACACCTGGATAAAACACCAAAATGTAACTTTCTAACTCATGTATTGAATCTTTTTGTCTTGAATCTAAACCATTTTTAAAGTGAATATTGTGCTCTGCCACACCAAATCTTATAACTTTTTGGTTGGTAAAATCTTCTACCCTGTAGTGGTGAGTAACGCTAAACCTTTCTAAAATTGGCTTGTATTTTAAATTCCACAGTTGTTCAGATAGTTTATCACTTCCTAGTAAAAACTTGCTCCCTTCTTCTTCTGTACTCGTAACCGGAAAACATGCGTTTATTTTCCCTAAGTTCCAGCTATCCGATAATACTATCTGCGCTTTAGCAAACTTAATTGCTGGTAATAA
The DNA here is from genome assembly GCF_964028555.1 of Wolbachia endosymbiont (group A) of Pipizella viduata. NCBI lineage: Bacteria > Pseudomonadati > Pseudomonadota > Alphaproteobacteria > Rickettsiales > Anaplasmataceae > Wolbachia > Wolbachia endosymbiont (group A) of Pipizella viduata. The sequence continues at coordinate 1,258,175 of NZ_OZ034787.1, forward strand.
GCTCTGTGGTAGCGGATATAACATTTTTAAATTATTCCACTGATGACTTCTTTCATAAATACCGTTATAATTCTTTGTGTGAGGCTCGGTTCCTCCAAGGATTGCTACATCTAGCCGGTATATATCACTGCTTAAAGCTCGTTCATAATGATCGCGTAAATAGTTTTCTATAATCCTAATAACTGGACCACTAGACCTGAAAAAATTTACTCTCCCAAATGATAACACTGGTCCATCTTTTTCTATTTTTACCCCTCGATAACAAACTGCCAAAAAAACTTTCATCTAAAATAAATCTTCCAATATTATAGTGGTCATTGAAAAGCCTCATTAGCCGTGATCTTGCAGGTAATGATAGTTTTGCTAGTTCTACTACTGCATCAACGAAGAAGTCGTTCGGAACATCTCTTATCCCTATCTGCAACTCAAAGAAATGTTTTCCAGGTGGTTCCTCGATAATTGTAATATCTTCTATATTTGCCCACTTTAATGCTATTTTCAGTGAGGCAGGTGTTCCTTTTAGTTTTTGAAATTTTACTCCTTCTTTAATCGATTTCTTCTTATCCTTCACCCATGATAGAATTTCTTCTAGGCCATATTCTTCGATTAACCAAGGTAGGATTTCTTCTTTTAAGCTGAATTTAAATCCCTTAATGCAACTTGTATCAACTTTGTAATCAACTGCATCTACTATCGCTTGCTCTTGTTTCGTAGAATTTGGTGGTAATAGCATCAGTTTTGCCTCACTAATTCGATTCTCAAATTTTCCAATTTAGCACACTCATTTCCTGCTACAACAACATCTTCCTTTGGCTCTAACAGCTCTACGTTACTCATTCCATCTACAAAAAGATTCGCTATAATCCATGATCTTGTAATACTCCATCCGAGTTTTTTGCTTGCTTCAAACTTTTCTATAAATTTCTTCTTCACCGTTTCAATAATATCTGGTCTTTTAATGCTAATTTTACTGTGGATATCTATTTCAATAATATTGCAACTTACCACTTCAATTGTATCTGTTAAAATCCTCACATCCTCCCTGTTTAGCTGATTTCTGACAATTTCTAGTAATTCTTCTGGCAGTGTGGATAATTCTGTGGATAAGATTGAAACTTGTACTTTTCCTGGTACAGGTGATTCTACTAATGCATCTTTTACTCTCGTATCTGCTGATAATGCATAATACCGATAATTTCCTCCTGTGCTTGAGCCAACTATTCTTGCCTTGATTCTTTTTCTAAATCGTTCATCCTTTTCCCCGTTCTCCCTTTCCACTCCGTAAAATTCAGCTAAATCATCAAGTTCTTCTCCCCTTGCAAACTTAAGTAAGTTGCCCCTTGCTGCTTCGTTTATTCTTTCTCTGAGCAAAAGTTCTCGCCATGCTGCTACCTCTAAAATCTTTATTGCTGGGTCACTTTCTACTAATGCTGTAAAACTTGAGTCTCGACGTATCAACTCCTCCTTCATACGTGAAAAGATTTCTTCGAAGTTCAGTGGCTCAATAATGTTAGGCTGCTCCATCTTTATACCACAATTCCATCAAAGCGAATCTTTTCCCCCATTGGTAAGTACAATCCTTCTAGGTCAAGCGTTACTTTTCCTTCTTTCACTTCTGTTATTTTTACTTTTTCTAACTTAAATCTCTTTTCCCACTTTTGTAGTGCTTCTGCTGTTGCTGCGTAAATTTCTAACGTAAAATCACGATTGATTGGCCGTTCAACTAACTCAAGTAATCTTGACCCATAGTTCCTGCGCATTATTCTGCTGTTAATAGGAGTAGTTAAAATATTAACTATTGATTGCTTTAAATGTTCTATTCCTTCTAACTCTTTTCCAGTATTAACGTCCATTCCTCGCATAAACACGTTGCCTTTTGTGTTATATCTGTTTAATCATTTTCTTCTTAGTACTTGCGTATTTTTCACGAGCTATAGAGATAGCTTTTCTCAACTTCTCCTCAAGGATTTCCTTAGGAGGCAACTGTGTTAAATACTGTGCAACATGAATATTAGATCCTTCAAGCTCCAGGTATTCTATATCTTCTTGATCCTTATCAGCACACAAAATAATACCTAGGGGTTTTTCTTCATCTGGTTTTCGTTCATTTTTATCTAAACAATTTAAGTACCATTCCATCTGTCCTTTATAAGCTGGTTCAAATCGACCAATTTTTAGTTCTATTGCAATAAGGCGCCTTAATCCCCTATGAAAAAATAGCAAGTCTAAATACCTATCAATTCTTTCGGTACTCATCCTTTTTTGACGTGTCACAAAACAAAAATCATTACCAAACTCTTGTAAAAATTTTACCAATTCATCCAAAATCGTATTTTCTAGATCAGTCTCACTATGACTTGATGGCAATTCCACAAAGTTAAGGAAGTATGGATCGTGAAAAATGAATTCGGGGGCTAACGTATTTTCTTCACGTAACTGTTTGATGCTTTGTCTTATGAAGTCCTCAGGCTTTTTTGCTAGTGCTGTACGTTCATACAACATGGTATCGATTCTACTACGTAGTGCTCTAACACTCCATCTTTCAATACGACACATTTCTATATAATAATTACGCTTCAGCTCATCAGAAATTGCAATAATTTCTACAAAATGTGACCAACTCAATTGTTGTGACAGTGTCGCGACAATTTCTTGATCGGGAAAGAATTTGGAAAATTGCACCATCCGAAACAATGAAGCTCTATCAAATCCACGTCCATATTTCATCTGAAGTTCTTTTGCAAGTTGGGAGATGATTTGCTTCCCATAACCTGCACGTTTGTGCTTTAAGATATCTTGATCAATTCTGGAGCCAATTTCCCAGTTTAACAATACTAGAGTAGAATTGAATTGAATTGAACAGAAAGATGATTCTTTGCTCTATCTATTAAATTACTAACGTCTCCTAATAGGCTAGTAGTTATATCCATGTTCATAATTTTACTTTTGGTAAGTATAGCACATGGTTTATTTTTATTCTGAAAAAACATTACTACTTCCACTTATTACTTTAAACCCACAAGATACTAAATCCCCAACTCTTCCTATACCATGACCATTTGCAAACACTGTTTTTGACCCTTGTGCCATTACCTTACCTTCTGTAAAACTATCTCCTTGCCGACAAACTGGTCTTCCGTTTACAAATATATCTCTGCTTCCACTTATACAAAAATGCGGCAACGCTTCCCCGCAGTGATCTCCTAGGCATATAACTGATTTATTCATTCCTTTTCCTAATTTAGATTTATTCTTTGTGCCTTAAGTTTTATTCCATCCTTTGTCATCTCTACGCTTGATCCTTCTACTTTCAACGTTATTTTATCTACTACTTCAATCTCAAGATGATGATTCTCCTTGTCGTACGATAATTTTGTTCCATCTTTAAATACTACACTACTTACTTCTTTTTTACTTTCCGGAGGAGGATACTTTTCCTGATATATTGCCGGTAACACCACCCCTAATGACAACTCTCCATATGGCGATAATACCATCACCTGCTCATCAATATCTGGGGAAAACCAACTTCTATCTTCTCACGCTCTTGTTGTTATCCACGGTAACCAATCGGTCAAAATTCTCCTACTTTTACCCGCACTCTTGCCTTTTCATAGTCTATCTCTTTAACTAGACCTATACGAATAATGTTCGCTAGCCTTCTATTTAGCTCTGCAATCGCAAAATTATGGTCTAACATTTTCCCCCACACTAATAATATGCGGTATAATACCAGTTTCTAACCACATTGATTGACCTATATGTAGCTCATGAGTCCACTCCACTAACCACACAAGGTATGCATCCAACTCTGGCTTAAAATCGTCTACTTCCGCTGATAAAAACTCTCCAGGTGCAATATTTTTCACGTTCCAAGTATTTTTACTTACAACCCTTGCAACTTCCGCTGCCAGTGACCTTACCACTACCTGAGAATCCTCGACTGTTCCATCAACTACTACTCTTGCCTCAAATCTTGCCCTCAACGCTAATTCCTCAGTCCCCGGATCTTTTCCTGGTTCTAAACTTGACAATTCTACAAATACCGCTGGAGCTACTAATTCTCTCCTTATTGTTGGATAAATTTCACATGTCTGTATTGCTGGTATTTCTTCCTTTAGCGTTGTACAAATCTTCTGATGTAGATCTCTCCAAAACATACGTTATGATCCTCTTAAAATAAAATTAAGTTCATGGTCGAAATACTTCTCAAATACTCTTTCTACTTCATTATCAACTAACTCTTTCATTATTTCCCGAGCTTGCGTGTTTACTTTAATTTCATCTATTGGTAACGGTGTCATGTACCTTCTTTTGAATATTCCTATATGACCATTTTTCATTGTTGCTATGAATGCTCCTTCATACATACGGCTTCCTACTTTTGCTCCTATCTTTGTCTGCTTTATATTTCCAAGTTTTGCTACTCCTATCCACTGCGAACTCAGCTTCACTACTGACCATAAACGCTTTCTATTTGCTTTATCCACACTTAACTTTTTTCTCATTGCTTTTTTTGGTATTTGTTTTGCTTGTTTGACAGTTTGTGACCTTACCCACAGCGCTGTTTTGTTTAATGCCCTCACCGTCGCTTTTTCCACTTTCGCTTTCTCTGCATCTATGCTTTGCATAACTTTTTCTATGCTACCGGTCACTTCGATGTTAATACGCATCTACACCCCTGATGCTTGAATTTTCCACAATATTCCTGAATTATCCCTAAGTGGTGGTGAATATACTTTGTACTTACGCTTACCAATAATAAAGATATCTCCTACTACTGGCTGCAATACATCGAATATACTCACCTCAAGAAAAACCATCTCCCCGACAAATTGTCCTTCACCAATCTCGTATAATTTATCTGGCTGTTGCTTTAATATCTGTACCTTGTATGACTTATCCTTTGATTCATACAACGCTTGCTCTCCCAGATGTGCAAAACAATCTTTCAATAACCTTTTAATATTTTCTTGCATCTTTTGCTTTTATGCACTAACCTCTACATGCATGCTAAGAAGGGGCATACTGGTAGAGCAGTCTCATACTTTGTAGTTGCTCTATCAGTATTGTTATGCTGCAACGACTTTGACTAATGTTTCTGGACGATGGCACACTGGCAAAGGGTTCGACTGAGTATGCAATTTAGTCCCTCTATTGAACTCCTTCGGCTCTTGTTTTGCATATAATGGCTGCCCAAGGGTATTCACTGTTTCATTAAAGTCTGCTGGTGCAAAGTAAGTAGTAAATGTGTTGGCTGTACCAAGTGGAAAACAGTGCCCCGTATCTTTTTCTATAAACCTTCTCACATTTCCTTCAGGGTCAGTTGCTTGCCCTCTATACTCCTCAAATGTTATTCCACAGAACGTAAATCCTGATCTCATGTCGTTCCTTAATGCTGCTCCTTCTTGCCATCTCTCGTATGCTTCTTTTACCTTGGTATGAGAAGTTAATGCATCGAAAAACTCAGGACTGACCAGCGCATGAATCCCCGTCATATATTCACCACTTAAGTTATCTTCAACATGGCGCAATACTTCCAGACACTTACGCTTGACATCGGTTGTTGCTGTTCCCAGTGCAAAATTTACTACTTTCGGTGTAATTTCAAATTCGTTATACAGATTTAATAACTCACTGCCATCAGCGTCCAAAATTATTCCTTTGAGCGCCCCCATTCGCAAATGTTCTAACGTTATTGCGTGTTTGTTTCTCATCAACTCCAGGTGATCTGTTACTACACTCGCCAGTGCTATAAGTTCGCTTTCTGACCCAAATGCCCTTATTCCTTGTACTTCCTCTGGTAACACTACATCATCATGGGGAATATGTGGTATCGTAAATGTTCTTATTTTTCGTTTTCCACGTTTTCCCACTGTTGCTGGTGCTCCCGGAACTTGCGTTGGTAATAAACTCAATACCCCGTTTTGCTCTTCTATCGTAATATGTCGAAATCTTACCGATCTACTTGGAAATAAATTTAAATTTTCGACGCAACCATAATTTATCGGCAATATGTTTATTGCTTTGGTTAATTCCGTCATACTAAATGCTGGATTTGTAAATGGATTTTGCATGTTTTTTCCCCTTAATGCTGTGTGTTTTAAGATGTTTGGTAGCTCTGCTCTTCAGTTAGGCAGTTGGCGTTTAAACTCCCTTGCGGATGATGATTCCTCGTGCTTCAAGTTGCTTTATTGCTGCAGCTTTTTGCTCTTCAGTTATATTTGTTAACTATAGCCTTTTATCCTCTCTTAGTTCTTTTGATAATATTTGCTATTCTGTTTTTTGCTCTGCAGCTTGCATAAAACACCTTATCTTGACAATTAATGCCATTTATATTGAACAATTACATAATGTGCAAACATTTTTTTACATAATTTAATTTGTAGAAAGTTTTGCCTCAAATGCCTTTTAATTGACTCTCTTCTACAGGGTAGTCATAATATATTATTTAATCACAAGATTTAAGAGGGGGAATACTATGGGTCTGCTATATGAAATATTAGAAACATTAAATAATAATGATCAAAATCTAAACTCAAATAATATAGTTGAAAAGATACAACAAGAGTTCGAAAGAAAAATGGATGAATTGTACCTAAAGTGGGATTCTTGTAAGAATGAATATAAACTATATGAGAAAGAGTATCAATTATGGAAGAGTAATAATTTTTCATTGGATTGTCAATTTGATAGCTATCACCTAGGAACAATTCTGCACATTGCTGCTGAAAATGGTTATGAGAGAATCGTGAAGCACCTAAAAGACAGAGGTGCAACCGTCAATTTACTTAATAAATATAAGTACACACCTTTGCATTATGCAGTAAGAAGAAATGACAAAGACATGCTCAAATATCTATTAGGAAGAGGTGTTGACATAAATTGTGGATGTGGAATTTTATGTGTTGCTGTTGAAGTTGGTAATAAAGACATAGCAAAGTTCTTGTTGGACAATGGGGCAAATATCAATGCAAAAACTGAGGTACGTGAAGAGACCTCTCTACACATTGCCGTCAAAAAAGCTCGCGTTGCCCTTCAACAAAGTAACATTTCCGATTATGAAAAGTATATAGAGGTAATAGAATTCCTCATAGAGAGAAAAGCAGATGTTAATGCAGCAAGTCAACATGGGTCTACACCTTTAGGTTATGCGATCGGTAGTAGAGGTGTATAGCAGAGCTATTGATCAAAAATGGTTCTAATATTGATTTTCAAGATGAAGATGGCGATACTCTTTTGCATAATGCTGCCCATAATGGCAATATAGAAGAAATAGAATTTCTGACGGAAAACAGTGCAAATACTGATATCAAAAATGCACAAGGAGATACCCCTCTACATAAAGCTGCTTCGCTATTTCAAGTGGACACAATTAAGTTTCTGGCAGCAAAAGGAGCAAAAATCGATATAATAGATAATCTTGGACAGACTCCATTACATGTAGCTGCACATTTAGGTTCAGAGAAAACAATATTAGCCTTAGTAGAACTTGGAGCAGACCCTTGGATAGAGGATAACAATGGTGCAACCCCAATAGACCATTATGTGTATGAAAGGCAAGCTTGGCAAAGCCGTGTTGATTGGGGTTTCACACAAGACCGTCCTCGTGAAACTGGGTACTTAATGAAGTTAAAACAAGCATACAATAAAGATCTATTTGTTCGTTATTCAACACTGTTACTGGGTGCTGTAGCAGCAATAACACTTTTCACAACTGGCAACATTACACCAGATGCACCACGTATAATAGGTGCAGCGGCTATAGTTACAGTAGCAGCACTTGCAGCTGGTCGTATTACATATGAAGCGTTTAAACCCAGTACTAAAATGGCAAAAGTAGAATATGAGCGTTTTGTGGCAGCACAGCAATCACCACAGTAGTCTATTTCTAAATAAAAAAACTGTTGCATTATATCTCATATTGTGGTAAGCTTAGCGTTAGGTGGTTCATATGAGGTAAAAATGAAAAACATTATCATCGCAGGCTCTGGTCCTGTTGGTTCATTCATGGCAGTGCTCTGTGCACTGGGATGACATCCTCCTAGTAGAGATCGCTTTTGTAATTGCAACATTCGTGCAATCTTTAGCTATAAATATTTAAGAAATTTACCAAACAAAAAAAAGGCAAAAGAAGCCCCGTGGTGGTTGGCTATTCACTATGTACTAAAATATCGGCGTTTTTTTTATTCTAAAACGCTTGATTAAGAGCGATTTAGCTGCTTTTAACTTGCAACTAACCTACATCGCAAGTGTTTAAGAAATTTACCAAGCAGGAAAAAAGGCAAAGAAACCCCAGGGTAGCTAGTATTCAAATTCTCCCTTGTCAATTTGACGTTTTTTGCTGTCTTAAACGCTTTATAAGCGCGTTTCGGCTTGTATAGGTAGAAACCTAAAGTTTTTATAAAGACATGAGGTGCACATAGTGCAAAAAATTAAGCATGATTTACGCCAAATACATTAAGTTTTTTTGTCATTAATCCACTGCAGAGATTGCGAAGATAAATAAATAGCTTCAGTTTCATGATAAGGGGGCTGGCGGAGTTTGTCAAGTAAGTTTTTCGTTTCTATGTTGTCAGCTACTTGCATGACACCTCTGGGCACTGCCGTCATAAAGGAACCAGTGTTAGCTACTTGGATGACAACCATTGTATTTGAGGCAAAATTGACTATCACTTCTTTTTATAGAGCTTGCTCCAAATTCTATTGTTAGTTAATACAAAAAACACTGTTAAAATTATAAAATACTCCACTACTTTTAATCCAAGTTTATGCCGGCGCTCTAATTCTGGCTCTGCTGCCCATTGTAAAAAATTTATCACATCATACGCCATATTTTCAACTGTGGCTTGTCTTGCACCATCATATTCCACCATTCCTTCAGAAAGTGGTGGCGCCATAGCTAACCTGCCTGTTGAAAAGTAAGGGTTGAAGTATAAATCATTTTCATCGTGCTCGCCGTTTTGATAGCCTGTTAACAGTGAATAGACATAATTTGCACCATCATGCCTTGCTTTAATAATTAACGATAAGTCTGGTGGAACTGCACCATTATTGCTTGCTGCAGCTGCTTCTTTTGTATCAAAAGGTGCAACAAAATAATCCGAAGGTACTCCAGGTCTATCGAACATTTCACCCAAATCATTCGGACCATCTTTAACTTGATAAGAAGCTGCAATCTGTTTTATATCTTCTTCAGAAAAACCAACATCTTGCAAATTACGAAATGCTATCCTATTCATTGAATGACAAGCAGCACAGACTTCTTTATACACTTTATAGCCTCGTTGAATTGACTCTCTATCGAAAGATCCGGTAATTCCATCAAATTTCCAGTCCATTTTTTTATTTGGTGATGGCTTGAATTCTTCTGCATACACAAAATTAGCAAAAAACAATATGCAAAGTATAGCTAACATACTTCTCATCAGCATTACTTCATCTCCGGCACAGAATAACTTAAGGTTTTTGGTGGTTCTTTTGGCTTTTCATATTTACTAAGCAGTGGTAAAATTATTACAAAATATGCAAAATAATAAAGAGTGGATAGCCTACTCATAGTGATGTAAGGCTCTTTCACCTCTTGTCCTCCAAGCCAGGCAAGAAGTGCAAAATTTATTGCGAAAACCCAAAAAAATTTTTTGAACACTGGGCGATAAGCACCACTTTTAACTTTTGATTTATCAAGCCAAGGTAACAAAAACCAAACTAAAATAGACGCAAACATGGTAAGCACACCAGTAAGTTTATCTGGAATTGAACGTAGCATTGCATAAAAAGGTAAAAAGTACCACTCTGGCACTATATGTACCGGAGTGACCATAGAATCAGCTTCTATATAATTGTCTGGATGTCCAAGATAATTAGGAGCATAGAAAACAAATGCAAACAAAACTACAAAAAACAGACCAAAAGTTATGCAATCCTTGACTATATAATAAGGATAGAGAGGAATGGTATCCTTATCTGATTTTACCTCCACTCCACTTGGGTTACCAGAGCCAAACCTATGCAGAGCTATCACATGAAGCATAGCTAAAGCAATAATAACAAAAGGCAGAAGATAATGCAGAGCGAAAAAACGGTTAAGTGTTGGATTATCAACGGAAAAACCACCCCATAACCATATAACTATTTTATTGCCAATTAAAGGTATAGCTGAAAATAAGTTGGTTATGACTGTTGCACCCCAGAAACTCATTTGTCCCCAAGGCAATACATATCCCATAAAGGCAGTTGCCATCATTGCAAAAAATATAAATATACCAACAAACCACACCATCTCTCGTGGCCTCTTGTAAGATCCGTAATATAATCCACGCATTATATGAACATAGACTACCATAAAGAAGAGCGATGCTCCAACAGCGTGAGTGTAGCGTATTAACCACCCGTAATTCACATCTCGCATTATGCGCTCTACACTATTAAACGCATAATCAACATGCGGAGTGTAGTGCATAGCAAGAAATATACCTGTTATTATTTGTAAAATTAGCGCTATACCAGCCAAAGAGCCAAAGTTCCAAGCATAATTTAAGTTTTTTGGCACTTGGTAAGAAGCAGTGTGTTTCAAAAAAGAAAATATAGGCAATCTATATTCTATCCACCCTAATATGCCTTTTTCTTCTTCTATCGTTGTTTTTTTTTTCTGCATAACTTAAAGCCTTCTCTACCTTTAACTCGTTTTATTGTAGCAACTTATCCTTTACACACAAATAAAAAGTTTAAAGCGATATTAATTACTACCTCTTCAGCAACCTATCACGTGCCGCATTTAATTTCTGTGCAAAATACTCTGAGCCTCCCTTATCTGGGTGAACTAATTTCATTAAATTTTGATATGCTTTATTAATTTCATTTTGACTTGCCTCAGGATCCAGCCCCAGTATCTTTAATGCTTCATCTTTGGACATGTTACTACTACCGAACTAGTATGATTTTGTCTTGTAAATTTATTCAACAACCCTATTCTAACTATATAATGAAAAATTATCTACAAAGTGTTTATAAAGATGGTATGAAAATCCAACTATCTAAAGTCAACAAATATTTATTAGTTTTACTGATTACTGTCTCAGCATTTCTCATATCTGGGCAAGTATCCAGTTCAAGCAGTATCGAGAATGATTTTCAAGATTTACAAGAAAAATTACCATTATTGAAAGATCAGGACTTGTTATTTTTAAGTCCAGCTTCAGCTTTAAATTATGGTGATAGGGCAGGTGAAAAAGTGTTAATGGTTATAGTTCACCATACTGAAACATCAACATTAAAAGATACAAAAGATACGCTGAATGCTAGAGGATTGTCAGTTCATTTTATTGTCGATAGGGATGGCAGCATCACCTTAATGGTTCCATTAGAGAAAGAAGCATGGCATGCTGGTATTAGTTATGCAAGAGTTAAGATAGATAGCAAGCTTGAAGAGCTACGGAAGCTTAACAACTATTCTGTAGGTATTGAAATTGTAAACACAGGACTTGAGCCTTTTCCGGAAGAGCAAATGAGGTCCGTTAAAGAGCTGATTTTATACCTTATGGAGCGTTTTAAAATTAAAAGGGATATGATATTTAGTCATTCTGAAATAGGAACCATAGTTTACAATCAAGAACTTGGCTATACAATGCGTAAACCAGATCCACACAAATTGTTTGATTGGGAGTTATTAGAGAAAAATGGAATTGGATTGCACATAAGTGACAGAATAAACCCTAAAGATGCTAAACAGCAAATGGGCGAAATATTGTATAAAGCAGGTGATAGAAATGAAGGTATTTTGAAATTAAAACAAAGGCTGAACAGATTTTTCTATAAGATATTACCTTGGAATAATAAGAAAGGTAATGTAATTTTTCCTGATAATAATGCTGATTACTCAGATGAGTTTGATGAGAATTTTGTATGGGTTATTTATCAGTTTTCAATACATAGTTTACCAAGAGAAATTAGAAAAGATTTACCTCTTAAATTAGAACAAGCAGATATATTTCCTGAATTCTTTAGTAAATATAGTCATGGCATTTCTTCTAGTTATCTAACCTTTAGTGAAAAAATTAAATCGACTCTACAATCATGTTTAAGCAAAGTAGATTATGAGAATTTATTATCTTCTCTTGCACAATATGAGAATAACATTTCTCCTGATGCATCTACCACTTTAATGTACAAAATTAAGTTATACTATGATTCTTATTTAAGATATCGCATATGGTCTTCACTCTATAAACCATTTAAGCTTAATTTATTGGAAGAGTTAGACATTTTAAAGAGTGGAGTGTTATCTTTAAAATCACTAGATAGCTCTGAGGCTGCAGAAGTCTCCAGTTTAATTGATAGCTTTAAAGCAGATATTTCTTTAGAATTTCAGGATTTTGAGGAGCAATGGCTTCAGGAATTTAAGAATGCCTGGGAGAAAGAATTTATACCCTCTTTGAAAGAGAAGATAACATGGACTGCACTACATGAAGCAATATTGGATTATTTAGAAAAAGCAAAGGAAGAAATTCGTTAAACGAAAACTTTTTTTAAGATCACTTTTTTAACAATTTATCACGTGCCGCATTTAATTTCTGTGCAAAATACTCTGAGCCTCCCTTATCTGGGTGAACTAATTTCATTAAATTTTGATATGCTTTATTAATTTCATTTTGACTTGCCTCAGGATTCAGCCCCAGTATCTTTAATGCTTCATCTTTGGACATGTTATCACCAGTGTAATTTTCAGTATAACTTCTACTGCTATTAAATTCGTTCAAAAACTTACTCAATATAGAGTTCATCATGAAACTTATGTTATTTTTTTTTGTCAGGAAAAGAAAAAATACAACAACGCTAGGCAAGACAAATGTAATTACTATGAATACTAAAAAAAGAAAAAAGATGAATGACATGTATATTTTTTTATCATTTTATGATTAAATAGTAACAATTATAATTGTCATGGTAAATAACATGTTCATCCAGATTGAAGAAACACCAAATCCAAACACACTGAAATTTCTCCCTGGATTTGCAATTCTAAACGAAGGAGAAACGGCTGATTTTTCAAATGCAGATGAAATAAAAAACTCCAAGCTAGCAGCAAATCTTTTTCAAATAGAACATGTGGTAAGAGTGTTTTTTGGTCATGATTTTATTTCAGTAACAAAATTGGGTGGAATTAATTGGGATACATTAAAAGTAGAAATTCTAACTACAATCATGGATCACTTTACTTCAGGTGGAAGAGCACTAGATAAAGAAGGAGTAAATGATAATAATATACCGGATGAAGAATTTTTTGATAAAAATGATATAGAAATTGTAAATAGAATAAAAGAATTGATGGAAAGTTATATCAAACCTGCAGTTGCTCAAGATGGTGGCGATATCAAATTTCGTGGCTATAAAGACGGGATAGTTTATGTTGAGTTACAAGGAGCTTGCTCTGGATGCCCAAGTGCTGCAATTACTTTAAAGCAAGGAGTGCAGAATATGCTGAGCTACCACATACCAGAGGTTGCAGGTATAGAGACCACACTATGACTAATCAAACGGTTAGAGGAACAAAAGATCTCCTGTTTGATGAATGGTACAAGTCTAAACACATAGAGCAAACAGCAAGCAGAATCTCAAGTCTATATGGCTTTTTGCCTGCTCAAACTCCGATATTTGAATATACGGAAGTTTTCACAAAGACTTTAGGTGATAGCTCAGACATCATCACTAAAGAGATGTACACCTTTAATGATAAAGGGGGAAAGAGCATAACTTTACGTCCTGAGTTCACTGCAGCGGTTGTTAGGCTATTAATTGAAAAAAAACTGCAAACGCCGATAAAATTATTTTCAACAGGGCCTGCATTTCGTTACGAAAGACCGCAAAAGGGAAGACAGAGGCAATTTCATCAGATAAATTTTGAGGTTTTTGGTGTAGAAGATTCAAAAGCCGATGTTGAATTGATATCACTCGCTCAGCACTTACTAACTGAATTTAGCATCAATAAAAATGTAAAGCTGGAAATCAACTCTTTAGGTGATAGTGAAACAATAACTAAGTATAGAGAAGCTTTGATCTTATACTTTACAAAGTATCAAAACGATCTATCAGAAGATAGCAAAAATAGGTTGATCAAAAATCCACTCAGAATACTGGATTCTAAGGATGAGAAAGATAAATCAATAATTTCTTATGCGCCTAAAATCAGTGATCACTATACAAAAGAATCTTCATATTTCTTTGACCAGGTGTTAAATGGACTGCAAGCTCTTGGCATACCTTACACTGTAAATAGCAAATTAGTTCGAGGTCTAGACTATTATTGTCACACAGTATTTGAATTTGTCACAGAAGATTTAGGTGCACAAGGGGCAGTTTTTGCCGGTGGAAGATACGATAATCTAGTATCTTCAGTAGGTGGAAAACACACTCCAGCGATAGGATTTGCAGGAGGTATTGAACGCATAATGGAGTTAATCAATTATTCTCCGAAAGAAGAGCGACCTATTTACCTAATTCCGATCGGCAGAGAGGCTGATGAACATGCTCTAACACTTGCGAATGAATTGCGCAGAAATGGTTTATATGTAGTCTACGAATATAGCGGAGCACTTAAAAACCGAATGAAAAAAGCAAATCAAGCAAATGCTAAAGCTGCTTTAATCTTTGGCGATGAAGAATTGAGTAGTAAAACTTTAAAGATTAAAAACATGGATACAGGTGAAGAAAAAATAATTGCTCGCGATAACACAATAGAAAACATCAATTAGGAGCAATGCAAATGTTTTTCTTAGTCAGCTATAGAAGAAAATTCGTCTGCACAAGAATTTTTCATAGCATTCAATGTATCATAATCTGTAAAATCTAATTTTACTGGTGTGATAGTAATAAATCCTTCTTTTATTTTATTTACACTACCACTGCCTGAGTGCTCTCGAGACCAATTTAAGCTAAAAAAGCCATTCGAATTTTCAGTAAAAGTTAAATCCCCATCAATGTTATATTCACCTTGTTCAGCAAATTCTACTCCTTTTACTTTTTCCGTAGCAGGAAAATTTACACTTATCACTATGTTTTTGGGCCAACCAACCTTAACTAGCTTGGCAATAACCTTTGGTGCAAAAACCTTTGTATTGTGCCAGTCTATTTTATCATGATAAACTTGGCTCAGCGCAATAGAAGGTATAGACCTTGCAGCACCTTCCATTACAGCACCAATTGTTCCTGAATAACAAATATCGTCCCCGACATTTGATCCAATATTTACTCCGGACAATATTAAGTCTGGTTTTTTATTCATAACTTTATTTAGCGCAATAATGACACAATCTGCAGGAGTACCAGACACACTAAATTCCCTTTCACTATGTTGGTTTATTCCAATAGATTGTTTCACTGGATAATCAAGAGATCTTGCAGCCCCGCTTCTATCAGTATCTGGTGCCACTATCCATATTTCTGACGCAAAATTCCGTGCAATCTCTTTGAGTAATTTTATTCCTTCACTTCCAAAGCCATCATCGTTTGTTATCAATATTATCATATACAATACTCAGCTATACAGTTCCAAATTATGTAAATCACTGACTGTAAATAAACTCATAAGGCTTTAGGTTTCTTTGCATAACTACAAACTGTAACAAAGAACCTGCTGTAAATCAATAAGAAAAGATTAGGAGTGAAAACAGGTTGGAAAGTATATAGCTAAAGGTTTACTGACAATCGTCTCATTCCACTACCTGCTGACTTACTTTCTGCTTAGCATATCCATCAAATCAGATTCTTTGAGTTTACTATGGTCAACTTTACTGAACTTATTTACCACAGAGCTCATTTGATTATACTGCTTAATCAGAAGATTAACTTCAGTTACACTTGTTCCGGACCCCTTAGAAATTCTAAGTCTTCTTTTGCCATTTAAAATATCTGGATTTTGCCTTTCTTTTTCAGTCATTGAGTTTATGATAGCTATATATTTTTTCACTTTATTGTCATCTGGCACACTGCTACTTAGCTTTTTTGTGAATGAACTAGGAATGAATTTCATTATGTTGCTAATACCATCCATTTTATTGAGAGTTTTTAACATTCCCACTAGGTCGTTTAGGTCGAATTTACCCTTTTTTACTTTCTTTTGTAACTTATCAATTTCTTCCTGACCAACAATCTCAGCAGCTTTTTCAACCAATGAGACAACATCACCCATGCTAAGTATCCTTTTTGCAATTCTATCGGGGTAAAAATCATCGAGGTCACTTAATTTTTCACCACAAGCAATAAATTTAATTGGACAATCGGCGATTATTTTCATAGAAAGAGCAGCACCACCACGTGCATCACCATCAACACGGGTAAGAATAATGCCGGTTACACCTATTGCCTCATTGAATGATTTGGCAATGTTGACCGCATCCTGGCCTATCATTGCGTCGGCTACTAAAATAACTTCTGCAGGTGAAGCTATTTCCTTTACGGCTTTCAACTCATTCATCATATTATTGTCAATATGAAGCCTGCCTGCGGTATCTAGTATTAATACATCACAATTATCGCTCTTTGCTGTTGCCAGTGCCCTTTTTGTAATTGCAATAGGCCCCTCATTTATTACTATAGATAAAGTTTGTACGTCTATTTGTTTACCCAGCACCTCAAGTTGTTTCTGGGCAGCCGGCCTATAAATGTCTAAAGAGGCAAGCATCACTTTTTTCTTTTGCTTTTTTAGCTTTAAAGCAAGCTTTCCTGAGGTAGTTGTTTTACCTGCACCTTGTAAGCCCACCATCATAATCACAGCAGGGGGTTTAACTGCTAGATTTAAGTCACTTTTCTCTGATCCGAGAACTGCAACTAAATTATCCTGCACAATTTTAATTATCATTTGTGCTGGAGAAACACTTTTTATGACTTTTTCCCCAATCACTTTATCTTTAATGTCATTGATGAATTTTTTCGCAACTTCAAGTGAAACGTCAGCTTCAATTAAAGCTATACGTATTTCACGCATGGCAAGATTAAAATCATCTTCAGAAATGATCGACTTTCCTCTCAGTTTACTAAATACAGAATTTAAACTTTCAGTTAACGATTTAAACATAATAGCGTTAGTAGAATACTCATTAAAAAGAGAGAAGAAGCTGAAACAAAACTCACTGAGTTATAATCCAGCACTTCTTTAAGTTTAGTAATATTATTAAAGTATAAACCAGCAAGTGAATTAGTCAAGTTTTGCACTATGCTGGCAAACATTTCTCTAGTTTTAGAGACTAACTGATTGAACAGCAAGATAATATAGGATATGAAAGCTCTCAAAATCCAATCAACATCCATTTTAAAATTTACTCTCGGGTAAAATAACTTGCGTAAAGGAATAAACAATAAAGTGGTACATAGTAACAAATTAAATTGCGACAAAATATTTTTTGTGTTGTACACAAAATCGAAAATCGAAGGTTTATTGTAAATAGGTAAGTAAGGATTGCCAGCGATTACGCATATAAATGCTAAAATGATCATAGTCATTTTGCCCCCCCTCTCTGCTAACGGTTTTGACTTACTTTTTGCAATAAATAAGTAATAAAGAAACTTTAGCCCCACGCTTAAATGAAGCAGCAAATTTAGAACCTTATATAAATTTTTATACCCTTTTAAGGCAACAGTGTTCATTTCAATTTCAGCTGTGATATATGATTTACTGATAAATCCAGCAGTTCCAGGAAATGCAGCCATTGTAAGTATTGCGATTATAGCACACATGCCTTCCACTGACATCAGTTTACCTACTCCATTAAAACTAATTGTTTTTGTTCGTGAAATAATCGAATTGCTGACCACAAACAATAATGATTGATAAACAAGAGAGAAGATTATATGCAGTATCAAAATTGGTATTGCCTTTTCCGAAGGGCTGAGTAAACCTCCTGCAATAATCAGCAAGCCCATTTGTCCTACAATATTATAGCATAAAAATCTACGAATATTTTGCTCAAGAGAAGCAAATATAATGCTGTAAATTGCAGTGATGGCGCCTACAAGCGCTAATATTTCAGTACAATCTTGCCATAGGTTATAAGTGTGTAAAAGCATTACTAAAAAAGAGACTTTAGTGGTAAATAAAGAGAGATATGTAGTGCCATGTAGCGATGCAGCAGGATATGCATCAACAACCCAAAACGAAAAAGGGAAACAAGCGCAGTTTATCAATAAACCTAAAATTATCAGGTTAGTACTTTGCAGTGCCAATCCTGCTGTTAATATAACTCCAACGAAAAAGTGTACACAAGCGTACCTTATTGTAGGTCCACTATCTCTACAGCCAGCTGCGATAGTAAAAAATGCACTGACGGTCATTAATTCACAGAATATTATAACCAATATCATATGTTCAGATAAAACTGCATAAAGTGAACTAATAGTGTAAGCAGCAAAAGATAGCATCTCTGAAAAAGTCAAATTTTGTGCTGGTAGAACAGCTAAAAATGCAACTGATAAAAAAGATATTAGTATGATACGAAAAGATAAATCAAAATCCAGAATTGGGAGAGACCAATTTACTGCAATGCTCAAATTTTCAGGTAATTTTAGGACTATAACTATTAATACAGTCAGTAGAAGTAACAGTGACGATTTATAAAGTTGCACAATAATTTAAACCAATATGGTTTATGCTATCTCAATATATGAATAAAATCAATTTGCATATTAACCACTAATTAAACTAATTATCATATAATTATATCAGAGTTTAGAGGGTTATAGAGAAACCGGTCAGATTAGGTTTTTAATCTAATCTGACCGATAGCTTTAATAGTGAGGTAAGCTTTAATATAGCATTCTTAATTCACAATGCTACACTCGTGCATAATTTATTTTTAATTTGTGCACGAGCGTTAGTAAATTATTTACTTTTTGAAATAAAATTTGGCATCACTTTAATATCCAGACTTAGTAAACCTCAGTAGGGCTGCCAGTTGGACCCATAAGAATTACTTGTTCACCTTCTTTAAAACATTTACATAAATTAGTGGAACCGCCAGTTTCAAGCACAATAGTGGAAATAATTCCTTTTTTTTTGTCTACTTCAGTGCCGGTTACGGCTATACCTTCCATAGCAAGGTTTGTATTATTGGCTTTTCTGCTATTGGTTTCAAAATTTTGCAACCTAAAGAATTGTCCAGGTTTAAAATTCTTTGCCGCAAGTGGTGCTTTGATCACTATTTCCACAACTTTGTCTGTTAAATATTGAACTTTTATAACCTTTGCAGTGAATTGCTCTTTGATTTTATTGAAAAATTCTTTGTTAGCCAGGTGTTCTGATATTATTCCAGCGCGTGACGCTTTAGTGTACAAATGCTGCAATTTGTAGGTAATTCGCATAGCAGGTGGTGTCATGCAAGTAGCCGACACTGGAATCCAGTTCTGACTATACAACCATCTGGTGTACTCATTCAAAATTAAGTTTTCTGGATCCCAGTGTCTGGGAACTGGAATGACATCTTTTTTGGTGAAAGTTACTCTTACATTACAACATTCATACAATTGTGCATATGACTCCGAGATTCTAGCTGGAGTGGCAGAAATGAAGCTATTAACTCTATTCAAAAGCTGAGAAATGACAGGGTAACCATTCTTAGCGCTTGCCATAGCTTTCACGACGCTGCCGCTATACGAAGGATGAAGATCACCAAAAAAGCTAATTGTTTTATTGCCTTGCTTATATACTAATATTCTGTCTTTATTCTGCATCTTAGGAGAAAATATTGGATCTATTTCTTTTCCTGATGAATTCAAATGAGTAAAATACCCATTGCTTAATTTAAAATGCTTTTTATCTTCTGTTGCAATAACTGTATTTGGCTCAGTACCTGCTGCTATAAAAATAGAACGTGCTTTCATGCATTTGATTTCGCCGGATTTTGTGTCTATTAGTTTTATTGATTCAGCATGATTATATTTATCCGTCACAACTTCAACTGGCTCTAAGTTTTCAATAAAGTAAATCCCTTCTGACAGTGCATTTTGCACCTCTTCGCTATTTAATCGATAACTTGGCGAATCTTTTAGCTCTTTTCTATATACAACTTTCACTCCCCCCAAACTCTGCATTAACTCTAATATTTTTATTTCTCTACTCTCTTTTTTTGCTAACTTTTGCTTTTCTCGGATCAATTGTGCGTGCGATATAAACTCATTCGCAATTTCGCGCTCTTCCTCTGTCCAATCCTTTTCAACACAGTCCTTTCCATACTTATCAACTAATATCTCATAACGAAGAAGAAATTTTTCTGCTTGAATTGGATAATACGCTAAAGCTTCAGTGGCAGTGTCAATCGCAGTAAGCCCCGCACCTATGACAACTATCGGCATACGAACTTGCAGATTTGCTATAGAATCAAATTTAAGAGCGCCAGTCAGTTGTAACGACATAAGAAAGTCAGATGCCATACGCACTCCACGAGCTAGTATATTCTTTATTTTGATCATTCGTTGCTTGCCAGAGCCAAGTGCTAGTGCGATGTGATCAAAACCCAAGTTGAAAGCATCATCAACATTAATCGTGCCACCAAAACGAATGCCCCCATAAAGTGCGAAATTCTCACGTCTTTCCAGCAGTAATCTAATAATCTTTAAGTAATTTTTATCCCACCTAGAAGTAATGCCATATTCTGCCACTCCACCAAACCCACCTGCCGTGCGTTCACTCAATTTTTCGTGTTCAAAATCTTTAATTAGCTGGAAATTATCGATTAAAGGTTCAATCTTTAGTCCATCAATGGCGATAACGTTATGCCCATCATTCAACAAATGATGAGCTAAATTAAAACCAGCAGGACCAAGGCCTACAACTAGAACGTTTTTTCCGGTGTTTTCTCTTGGCAATGAACGCTGAAAATTTAAAGGATTCCAACGGCTGAGCAGAGAATATATTTCAAATCCGTACGGTAAATTAAGCACATCATCCAAAATCCTTGTTTCAATCATTGGCACATTTACGGGTTCTTGTTTCTGATATATGCACGAGTTCATGCAGTCATTGCATATTCTGTGCCCAGTAGCCGCACATAATGGGTTATCTATCATCACAATTGCAAGGCTTGCTATGCTGTAACCTTCGCTTTTCACCAGATTCATTTCTGATATTTTCTGTTCTAGTGGACAGCCATGCAGCTCAACTTTTAGTGGGGACTGTTTAAAAGTATTGTCGTTATTAATTAGCCCCTTTGAGCAGCTGTCCTTATTTTGCTTATGACAGAATATGCAGTAGTGAGCGTTATCTAATGCTTTGTTCAAACTCACCTTTTTGCTTGTTAGATCAAAACCATATCGTCTTTTTACTTCATTTGAATACAGCACTTCAACTTTGTCCACTTCTTTTTTAGAAAATGGTATGAGATTTTCATGGTCAATTTTCCTATGGATACTAAAGAGTATACTCCGTTTATTTTTTACTCTCCACACTGCATATTGTGCCGCAAGTTCTATTTCTTCTTTGTGATTTTCTTTATCTTCAAACCAATGCATCACCTGCTCGGCAAAATTTTTTTCTGTTGTTGGCAAAGTGAGAAAATGACTTAGTTTGTTAGTAATATCTATATTCGCCACATTAATGTATTTCTTCAATGCGTAGCGTTGGACAAATAACCTTTTGCATTTATATATCACAGCAAAGTCATTGTGTTTTTTCTTTAGCTCTTCTATTTCTTTTTCAATGTTGAAAAGTTTTGCAATGAACTCGTCAAATAAATATGAGAGGTCTATTATTAACTGGCTATCACCAATCTGATTTTCCCTTGCTTCAATTAATGAACAAAACAAGCTTTCATCACATGATTTAATATAATTCAAAAATGTCTCATCCAATTTTATTAATCCACTGCAAGTATATAAATTTGAAAATGAGATATTAAGCTGCATTATACAGTATGCACACTGTCTTTTGTATATTACGTATTTTGTAGCATAGCTAAAATCGTTGCTTCTGCAACCTTTTCTTCACCAACACACGCAATACACTCAAATTTACATGCACTTAAACGTGCGTTTTTAACATTAGCTTGCAGAATCAGTGTGTCCCCTGGAGTGACTGGCTTTCTGAATTTTGCATTTTCAATAGACATAAAGTAAATAGCTTTGTTTTCTATTGTACCTTGACTTTCTTTACCAAGAACACATATAGCAGATGCTTGAGCTAGAGATTCAATTATCAAGACTCCTGGCATTATTGGATGACCAGGGAAATGACCAATAAAAAATGGCTCATTAAAAGTCACATTTTTGATTGCTTTTATACTTTTACCAGGATCACACTCTATAACCCTATCTACTAAGAGAAACGGATAAGAATGTGGTAGTATTTTTATAATATCACTGATATTAAATTGCATAAGCCTACTCAATGCCTTTTAAAGCAAATTCAGTTATTTCCTTGTTTATATTGTTTAATACCATATCCGATAAATCAACTTCATCCATAGAGTATAAAACTTGGTTCTTTTTTGAAATAAATAGTACTAAATCTATGTTGTTTTTTTCTGCCGTTTTTTTAGCAACTTCTTTTATCTTGTTAAAAACACTCTCTACTGCATCTCTATAACTTTCTTCTAAATACAACATTTTTTCAGCGTAAGCATCTCTAGCATTTACAGTATGCTTATTAAACTGTTCTGTCTTTTCCTTTTTTGCTTCTTCTGACAAAAGTTCAAATTCTTCTTTTGATGGCTTAAGTTTTTCTAACTCACTTTCAAATTCTTGTTGTAATCTAGAATTCTGCTCCTTTATTTGTTGTTGTATGTTTCGCAGAGCAAGAGATTCATTGATAACTTTATCACTATCAATAATGGCAGCCTTTGTGTTCTGAGGTTGATATCCTGCAAACTTATACCCCACAAATAAGGAAATAATTAAGGCAATAACTGATATAAATAACTGTATATATTTCATTCAAATCCCCGCTTCAATAGAAAATTTAACATTTGGTGATGGTATTATATCATAAGATTCCTTTACTAAAGGAAACCCAAAATCTAATCTAAGTCTACCAAAAGGAGAAGGCATTGAAAAGCCAAAACCTGGTGACACTCTTATAAGCTTACTATCATTATATGGATCTTTATATTTCTCATTTTTATCATCTAAGCCAAAAAGTGTTGCATAGTCAACAAATAATGAGCCTTTGATACCAGCATAGTCATATAGTTTTGGTAGTGGGAAATCTACTTGCTGTGTTAAATTAAAATAAGTTTTGCCTCCCAATGAGCTTTTATTTTTTTCTTCTGCTCTTGGTCCAATGCCGGAAAGGTCAAACCCTCTAATCTCATTACCCCCTTTAAAAAAGTGCTGGCCAATGTTTAGATCTTCATCGGTATAAGAAAAAATATGACCTGCTGCCATCTTAAAGCGTAGTATTATGCTATCGTCAATTTTACTTAATATAGGATGCGTGTAAAAAGACAAGAACTCAGATTTTAGGAAGTTTACATTCCCTCCCAATCCTGAAATATCCTGACTTAAGCGCAGTAAATACCCTTCTTTTGGAGTATAGAGGTTATCCAGTTTATTATACGCTAATGTGTATCCTACTGATGAAATCTGATGTTCACCTTCTTGCCCCTTTATTATATCAGAGATGTCATTGTCTTTTCCATCCTTATTATCCATATGTATACGGTTATACTTGTAAGAGTAGCGAATGGAATTAGTTAAGTTTTCTATAACTTTGTATGATAATTTTGTTGAAAATCCCATGTCACAACTGTCGAAGCTAGTGTGTGGTTTATCTTGTTTTTCATAAAATACGCCCACACCTAGTGATGTATCAGAATCGTTAAAATTATTTTCAACAACCTCTACATTAGTAGAAAGTGAATATTGATTTTTCTCAAGAGCAAAAGAGAGCTCTTTACCACTACCAAATAAATTAAGATCTGTGAAATCAGTTTTTACAAATGCTCCACCAGGAAAGGACATACCTCCTGCTAAAGATAATGAAGCAGTTCTTTTTTCTTTAACATTTAAGTCAAGATTTACTGCATTGTCATTAACTGCGTAACTATTTACTTTCACTGTTTCAAAAAAATCACTACTAATTAGTTTTTTACGTGATTTTTGAATCTCAGATATATTGTATGCATCACCTTCTGCTACACTTAGCTTACTTCTGATCACTTTATCTAAAGTGCGATCGTTACCATCAATTGTAATTTGATTTATATAAATCTTTTTACCCGGCAGCACTCTGTAGGTCACATCTACAACATTGTCACGTTGTGCATACTCTGGATTAACTTTTGCAAATATATATCCTTTCTCATTTAAATACTTGTTTATTTTTTCTACTGTATTATTAATTTTAACTCTATTAAATATCTTATCGTTTTCCTCTGTTATAAAGTCCAATATTTCTTCTTTTAGGCTTAAATCCTGAATTTCAGTTTCAATATTAACCTCATTATTTCCAAACAAATATTGCTGTCCTTCGTCAATAAAAAAAGTCAATTCTATCTGATTGTTATTATCAATCTCAACAATCGGTTGAATATTATTTTGAATATATCCCTTAGACGAATAAAAACGATCGAGCAATTCTGTGTTAATCAATAAATATTGTGGTGAATAACGAGTTCCGCCCTTAAACATGGCTCTAAATAACTTACTAAATATGTCATTACTATGCACTTTAATAGCTTGCTCTAGCTCGTTTTCAGAAAAGTTTTTGTTACCTACAAATCTTATATCCTTAATTTTAGAGGTTTTACCTTCTTTTATTTTAAAAATTAGATTGACCCTATTACTATCAAGCTTATTCAGCTCATATGCAACGTTAACACCAACCTTACCGTTATTCCTATAAGTAGTGATTAAATTCATTAAATCGTTTTGCAATTTTGTTTCAGTGAAAATAGTTAGCGATTTTGATTGAATTACATTATTTAGCAGCTCTTTGCTGTTAAATAATTTATTACCCTTTAATATTATCTTGTTAATTAGTGGATTTTCTTGAATTTTTACTACTAAATTTTTTTTATCATCGATATAAGCGTTAACACTAGCAAACAACTTTGTTTTATATAAACCTTTTATAATCAAATCTATATCATCGTCGTCTACATAGCTACCAGGTTCTAACTTTATATAAAACCCTATTGTTTGATTGCTTACTCGCTCATTGCCAATGCATTTGATATCTTTTATCTGTACTTTTTCCTTATTTTCTAAAGCAACAAGTAGAGCGGGAAAGGAGATAAAAATTACTATTAGTATGTAAAATAGCTTTTTCATATTTATTTTAAAAAAGACTCCTAATATCATTCGAAATTGCAATTGCCATCAGCAAGAACAAAATGAAAGCACCAAAGTTAGCCTCATATTTTTGATATTTCAAACTTAAATCTCTACGTATAACTGCTTCTATAATATAACGAAATAAATGCCCACCATCCAGTAGCGGAATTGGTAGCAAGTTAATCGCAGCTAAATTAGCTGAAATAATTGCCATGAGATACACAACCATAATAAATCCTTTTTTGGCTGATTGCCCTGAATATTTTGCAATTTTTATTGGTCCACCTATTTCACTTGCACTTCTATTACCAACGATAATTTGAAAGATAGCTTTGATCGTTAAGCACATAGTGTGGTAAGTTTCACTTACTGATAAGCTCACAGCCCCAAGAAAAGATGACTGCTTTAATGTATTGACTGAAATAATCCCTATAGTTTCTCTTTCTATTATGTTGCCAAAAACATCTCTACTCTCAATTGTCAATGGAGTGAGGCTAGTTCTACGCTCCTCATTATTTCTGCTATATTTAATTTCCATTCTCGTCTTGGGGTTCGACATTATCACACGTGAAATATCTTCAAAGTATTTTATTTTATGTTCATTGATTTGTGTAATAGTGTCACCTGGTAATAGGCCAGCTTGTTTGGCTGCACTTCCTTCAATTACATCCCTAATCACCGGTGGAGTGCGGTAATAACCTGCCGTGCTAAAAAATATTGTAAAAGCTATAACAGCAAGTATCATATTTGCAAAAGGTCCTGCAAAAACCACTGCTGCTTTTTTATACCGCGGTTTTGTATGAAATGAATACAACTTTTCTTCTTCAGTTAATTCTTTTTGATCAGCTGGGACACTCGCTGCATTAGTATCCCCTAACATTTTAACATAACCACCCAATGGAACAGCGCTTAGTTTCCATCTAGTTCCAGACTTATCGTTAAAACCAAAAATTTCAGGACCAAAACCTATAGAAAAAGATTCAACTTTAACTTTGCATGCTTTGGCAACAACATAATGCCCATATTCATGCACAAACACTATAACAGAAATGATTAAGGCAAATGACAAAAAACAATATATTCCATCGCTAAATTGATGAATAAGATTAGAAATTAATTCCACCTGTATATTTAGATCTTAACCAAATCTTAAGTATATTAAAATACGCCTCGCTTGACAAGTATTTAGTTTAACTTTTAAATTAAAAAAAAGTTTAATTGTAATGACAGATACCTCACTACTCAGAAGAAAATTGATGTATAGAAGCTGGCATAGGGGTTGCAAAGAAACCGATATACTTTTAGGGCATTTCGCATTGAAATATCTTGATAAATTTTCCTTGAGCGAACTAATCGAATACGAAAAAATAGTTGATCTTGATGATTACGAATTATATTGTTACATAACTCGTAAGACAAACCTCCCTCCTGGCTTAAATAGTCAGATAGTCAATTTAATTGCTTGCTTTATTGAAGCTAATCCTTTATGCACTCAAGATTAGTGATAATCTTATTTACCTTATCTAGTACCTCAATATATTCTATCCTTTTCTCGTTTCTATACTTTTCGCGCTCTTGATTTGCTTCATCCAACCGCTTTGTTAATTCTAAAATTTTATCCTCAAGAATTAGCGCTGCAAGTAAGAAATTTAATGCATCCGAACCCTTACCTCCAGTTTTTTGAGATACAGAACCAACTAGCTTGTCAAAACTATTAGCAAGACGTAATAAATGGCTCTTTTTCCCACTTTCGCAAGATATTTTGTATGTGTTATTACGTATAACTATTTCTACTACTTGCATATGGTGCTAAAAATTTCTATCGTACAGTATAAACTCAAACCCCTACTTTCATCTTATTTATGGTATAAATTTTTATTCATTTATCAAATCAGATAATTTTTTACTGCTACGAAAATATGTTTTAAAGTATTGATTCTTTGTAAACTTCTGTAACATTAAATGGCTTGTTTCTTTCAAGTTATAACTTCTAACTGAAAAAGAACCAAATCCCCTAATTTCAACTCTATTATGATGCTTCAATGTGCTTGAAAGTATCCCAAAAAATCTATCAACTATAGCTGCTATAACAATCTTATCTAAAAAAGGATGTCTTTTTGCTACCCTCGCTATTATATCAGACTTTGTTGCCATTTATATGAAGCCAAAATAAGTAAACCTTATCACTTAGCAGATAATACTATGTTATATTCTTCAACACCCAATACTTCAACTTCTATTTTTTCTGATATAGAGAACTTTTTATTTTCCGGTAAATGCTCTTGATCTATTAGAAGGGTTACATCGTTCTCAACTTCAACGACTAGTCCATTATCTTCTCTCTTACCTACAATAACCTGTATTTTATCGCCTACCTTAACTTTCTTTATCAGTTCTTCAAGAGGATCATACTCTATTTGTTTTATTCCAAGATAAATTCTTTCCCGATTCACGTTAGCCCTTATTACTTTTGCTTCTATTTTATCACCTACATTATACTTCTTTATCTCATCTGAGCTATTTTTAGACCAACTTAAATCTTTCACATATATTGTCCCTTCTACGTTCTCATCTATTTCAGAATCATTGAAAGCAACAGATACATATGAGCCGGTATTATTCTTCACTTCACCAGAAACAATAGAACCAGGAGGATATTTCTTGATAAATACTTGCCAAGGGTTGTCTACACACCTTTTCATGCTTAAACTCATCCTACTCTTAGCAATGTCAATACTGAGAATTTTTACATATACTTCTTGTCCCCTTGTTACGAGACTACTAACTTGTAAATTACTCTTAACCCAAGTTATTTCTGACGAGTGCACTAAACCTTCAATTCCAGGTCTAAGCTCAACAAACAATCCATAATCTTCTATGCTTGTTACATAACCCTTATGCACACTATCAACTGGATATTTTGACTCTGCATCTTGCCAAGGGCTATCTTCTAGCTGCTTCACACCCAAGGAAATTTTAGCATTTTCCTTATCTATTTTTATAATTTTAACTTTTATAGTCTGGCCACAAGCAAAAACTGCAGATGGATGACTCACTCTACTCCAAGAGATATCTGTAATATGTAGCAATCCATCTATAACTCCCACTACATCTGATTCATGAATACCGACAAATACACCGTAATGAGTGATGCTTTTTATTTTTCCTTCTATTATATCGCCTTCATTTAAAGATTCTAAAAATTTAATTTTTTCACCAGCGTGCAATTTTTCTAACACCAGCTTTCTTGATACTACAATATTACCTTGCTTCTTATCCATTTTAAGCACGATGAACTTTTGTTCAGTTTCAATAAGGTGCTTCGCGTCTTTTACTTGCTTCAAATCCACATGACTCAGCGGTAAAAAAGCGCTTATTCCGTCACCAAGATCAACAATAAAACCACATTTAATTGAGCGTTTAATAACTCCGCTTACTTCAGCTCTTGTAACTGTATCTTCTTCCAACTTATTCCATTTCTCGTCTCTAATTGCTTTTTCACGGCTAAGAACAACATTACCATGATAATCTTCAATTCTTTCCACATAAACTCTAATTTTCGAGCCAATAATGATCTCATCATTACAACCGAGTTCCTTGATCAGAATTCTCCCGTCAGACTTTAAACCAATATCAACCACAACGTCGTTAGGGTTTATTCTTGTAATTACACCTTCTACCACATCTCCTTCTTTAATTTTGTTAACAAAATAATCTTCAAACAAGGCATTATCTTGATCCTCAAATTGGCCTTGACATATCTCTTCTATAAACTTGTTTGATGATAGCTTTCTGATAGTAACCGGTAGATTTACAACTGGATCATTATTATTCATGCAATGTGACCTTTAATTTAAACTTTATTAGAACTCATATATTATATAATATTAATAATTATTGACAAGTAATTTTTCGTTAATTCATTTCGAGAATTGTTTAAGCTATATAAAATATAGTGAGAAAATTATATATGTATCAAGAATATGCTATTTAAGAATAGCAAGTGGATTAGATCGTTCTCCAGAAGGTCCAGGTTAAAACCGGATGTTGATGAAATATTGGAAAAATATTCTATTCAAAACAGCAAGGAATCTATAGAGAAGATTGTAAATTCACGAAAAAGAATATGGGTAGAAATAGGCTTTGGCAACGGTGAAAATATGCTTTACCAGGTGCTCAATGAACCTGATCTATTATTTATAGGATGTGAGCCCTACTTAAAGGGGGTTTCTCGCTTGCTAACAAACATAGAAATACAAAACATAAAAAACATTTTAATATGGACAGAAGATGCAAGAGAATTGATTGCAAATTTTTCTGACAACAGTGTTGAAAGATTCTTTATCCTCTTTCCAGATCCATGGCCAAAAAGAAGTCACAATAAAAGACGATTAATTAATACGGAATTTTTAAATTTATTAGCAAAAAAAATACTTATAACAGGGGAAATATTCATTGCAACCGATCATCAGGACTATGCAGAGTGGATAGCATCACATATAAAGCAGTGTAACTCTTTAATCTATAGGGAAGACGATTTCACAAGTTATACTCTTACAAAATACCACAAAAGAGCGCTCAAAGATCAGCGTAAAGTAAGGTTCTTTAAAGTAAGTGTTATTAATAATTTGCAGACTATGGATCAATAGAGTTTTTGAATATCTCTTTTACGTTAACTATAGATTAAAAATAATAAAAAAAGAGGGAGAAATAGAGTAAATTCTTTTAACTACTTTTCCTTATGAAGAAATAGCAAATTTTTTAAGTTTCTCTTTAACCAACGGGCTCCCATGAGGAGAGGAGAGTAAAGATCTTTTTTCATAGATATCTTAACACTTTTTTCTTCTTTTGTAGTTGGCGGACGAGTAAGAAAGCGAACCTTTGGTGCACCACTAATTATTGCCATTGGTGTTTGCTCTGCCCCTTCTCCCATAACTAAAACAGCAGATGTTGCCAGTGCATCAAGAAGATTGACTTGTGTTACTTGCAGTGATTGATTATAAAGATCTGGCTTGCCTATATAGGAATAAAGTGGTTCAAATCCACACCAACCAAGAGCAACGCCCGTAACCCCACGACGCATAGGTGTTACATTACTATCTGTAATCAAAATACCAAGATGTTTTATGCAGTGTTTTGTCTTGAGATAGTTCCATATTGATAGAGCTGTTTTCTGAACATCTTTTGGATATAGAATATACACCTCATTACCATTTGATTCATCAATACCAGCAGATGGAATTAAGATATTATCTTTAATCGTTAAACAGATACTGTGAGCCATATCAACAATTGCATCAGCTTCTCTTTTGATTAGCTCTTCTTTAGAACAAGCAGTTTTGCAAACTACTTGTTTTTGACAAACGGAAATGATTTTTGATGTGATAGCAAGAACAACTTCCTCTCTTAGCAACTCTGAAACATAGCGATCAAGAACCTGCTCTAATACTTCTCCACATTCAATGCGGTGGGTATAAATTGCTTCAATATGCATATTAACGTGTTAACCTACATATAGTATAATCTTTTGTTTTAGCAAGAGCGGTTTTATACCATCCATCAAGAAGTGTTAAGTTGAAATATACATCACCTTTATAAAGTCTGTGAATTTCTGTTATGATAAACTCTGAAATTAGATCATACTCCAAAAAAAGGTGCGCTATTTGTGCTCCACCAATCATGAAGATTTGAGGGTAACTCCAATTACCTTGGATTGACAAGAACTCTTGCATAGAAGAAACAATAGTGCATTCTATGCCTTTATTAAAACAAGGACTTAATTTGTTACGAGAAAAAACAATAGGCTTTAATATGTTTTGTGGTATTGTTTCAAATGTTTTTCTTCCCATAACAATAACTTGTTTGTCAGTCACCTGACGAAAATGATCTAACTCACTTGGATAATGCCAGGGCAATCCATTATTTATTCCAATCACCCCCTTGGGATCAACAGCCATAATTCCGATAATCTTCATTCCTGTAAAGCAGCTTGAGCTACAAAAAATCGCATGTGATCACGCACATTATGCACTCGAAGGAAATCAACCTTGTTGTGCAATGCAGATGATAAAGCAATTGTTTCTAAATCTCGGTTAAAGACAGGTTCTGTAGAAAAAGAAGAAATAAACGACTTTCTAGAATGACCAACCAGAACTTTGCAGCCAAAACTTTGCAATGCTTCTATATTGCGTAAAAGCCAGATATTCTGATATAGAGATTTTCCAAAACCAATACCAGGATCAATAATTATCGAGCTTTGATCAAAACCTAGGGTAAGTAACCTGCTAATGCTCTTCTCTGCCCAATTATTTATGATATCAATTGGGTCAGTGTCGTCTGGAATAATGTTGTCTCTATGTGGTGGTATTGAAAGTGAATGCATAATAACGATGCTGCAACCATTACTAGCAATTGCTTTTAAGGTATTATTATCTAGAGCTTCCTTCTGATCGTTTACCCAGGCAATGTTGTAGTGTTCCAAAACATTTAAAATAACGTCTGGCCAGAAGCTATCAATGCTGACTTTAATATCACCAACTTTCATATACTGATTGAGATTATCAAGTACTGGCTTTAGACGTGCATACTCTTCCTCTGGGATCTGCATTAAAGATCCAGGTCTTGTTGATTGAGCACCAAGTTCAACTATGCTTGCACCATCTGATAACAGCCGCAGTGCCTGCTTGGTTGCTTGATCTGAATCATAATAAAGACCACCATCTGAAAATGAATCAGGAGTAATATTGACAATACCTACAAGCTCTGGTGAAAGCGTAAAACTCCTTAAAAAGCAATCCTTAATGTTAGGGTTAACAGTACCAAACGTTTTGTTAACTACTGCCATGGGGCTCAGCATTGCCATCAAGTGAAGCAAAAATGGTCTGTTTATCAATTCTGGGTGAGGAATTCTAAGGTAGGGTGTATCGAGCGTTAGATCATCCCATAACAAAATATCCAAATCAATAACGCGAGGTGCCCACTTTTCATAGACCTGCAGGCGGCCAATATCACACTCAATTTGTTTTAGACCTTTTAATAGCTCTTCGGGAGAAGAAGAACAACTTCCATAGACAATCATGTTGAGAAATGGCTTATCCCACTCAGGTGGAGCACCGTTTGGTAAAATGGCCTTAGTTTCTAGAATGATCGAAGACTTTAAATCTTTAAAATAGCGTTCCTTTAGTAACTGAGCAGCCCTTTGTAAATGGGAAAAGCGATTTCCTATATTTGAGCCAATAGAAATATAGATCATTAGTTACCTTCCTGTTCTTGTAATGTATTACAATAAGTAAAGAGAACACCTCCATGCACACCGGGAACGGGTGGTGCAACTTTGTGAGCAGTCACTCTTATGGAAGAAATAATATGTTTTTTTTGCACCAAAAGATTATTAATGGCTCTGTATATATCATGGGTTAAGTGCTCGATTAAATTGAATTGCTTGCTTTGAACGAGAGATTGAATACTCTGAACTACCTCCAAGTAGCATATAGTATCCTCAAGCCGGTCAGTTGTAAGTCCTAAAGGGGGGGATTTAAAGGTAAAATCAATATTAACACTAACTAATTGAGAATGAAACTTCTCTTCTGCACTACATCCTAAATGAACCCAAAGCCGCAGGTCAGATATAAGAAGATTACATTGCATTTTAATATCACTGAGTTTAATCTACTTACAATTAATGACACACACTAGCGTTCATCATCCCGTCAAGAAAACCCCACAAGAGTTTTGCTCCTTTTTTAGCGCCTTGCATGGCTTTCTCTTGCTCTTCTTCGCTTAAGTCTGCAATAAGATTTGCACATTCCTCAGAATGCCATTCATCAGCATGCATATGAACCGTAAAAAATTGAAGAGAACGCTCATCACTTATTGAATAGTGTTTTTTTAAACCTTCAATTTTAGACTTAGAAACCTCTGGAGTTTGACGTTCATAAGCATAAAGTGCACCCAAACCGGAAGCAAAGTCTGATCGTACAATATCAAAGTAACCATCAACTAACTCCTGTGTCTCTTTAATCTTTGCATCCTTATGGAGATCAGACCGTGTTACACCAAGCCCTTCAGCAAAACGTTTCCATAACTCTGGGTGATTTTCATCACCTTGTTCTTCTTCTATCAAATTACCAAGCAAAACCTGTCGCATTTTTAGATCTGGGCACAAAAAATGTATACCACTGATATAACAAGGAAACGCAGCAACGTGGTGATAATATTCTTTAGCATAGGTTTGTAAAGCTTGCAAGCTTAAGCTTCCTGTATTCCATGATTGGTAGAATGGATGATTTAGTAAGTGCAACTCATCTAACTTATTATTCAAAGATTTAGTAAATTCCATTATTTCCTCTATTATATCAACATATAATTCATATACTATAGTTTTCTCATTGTTACGATCATGCTAAGATCAACACAATGGTGGGATTGGTAGGACTCGAACCTACGACCAATTCGTTATGAGCGAACTGCTCTAACCGACTGAGCTACAATCCCTTTTATCAATATTTATAATACACACAAAAGCAAATTTGTCTATTAGCTTATTTCACTATCAACCCAACTTAGCAAATCATTTGTTGCACCAATTTTGCGTGCAATTTCCTTACCATCTTGAAATATGATTAAAGTGGGTATAGATTGCACTCCATACTTACTTGGCACTTCAGTCCCTTCATCTATGTCGAACTTGCAGATCTTAATCTTGCCTTTTCTGTCTTTAGCCAACTGTTCAATACGCGGCATTAGACTTTTACATGGCCCACACCATTCTGCCCAAAAGTCTATCAGAACAAACCCTTTATAGTCAGTGACTTCAGATTTGAAATTTTGATCATTTACTGATATAATGTCATCACTCATAAAATACCTAAACTTAGAACGATTGCTTGTAAAATATAGCGCATCAATCAACAGTTAATCAACTAAATTCTTCTGAAAAATTGCCCTAAAGTGTCTTGCACAAAGAAAAAACTTCTCACAAATGGTTATATCTGATGATTAAAGATATCCACGTTTTCCCAACCCATTAAGTCTAACTCAATGCGAGTAGGAAGAAATTCAAAGCACTTTTGGGCCAATTCTTTTCTATTTTCACGTTCCAACATTAAATCTAGCTTTTCCTTTATCTTATGGAGATACAAAACATCAGATGCAGCATAATTTTTTTGTTTATCTGTCAAATTTTCATTTCCCCAATCAGAAGATTGCTGTTGCTTATTTAATTTGGTATCAAGTAGTTCTAAGCACAGTTCTTTTAAGCTATGATTATCTGTGTAAGTGCGAACTAAACGTGAAGCTATTTTTGTGCAATAGCACGGAAGTGCCCAAATTTCCAAGTAATAACGTATTATGCTCAGATCAAATCGCGCGAAGTGAAATATTTTAGTTATATTTTTATCCTCTAATATTTTTCTCAAATTTGGCGCTGTGTAATCGTTCTTGAGTTGAACTAAGTGAACGTTGCCATCATTAAAAGAGAGCTGCACAAGGCATAATCTATCTCTGCTATGAAGTAGCCCCATTGCCTCGGTATCAACAGCTATAGACCTTATATCATCTGGTATTGAACTAGCTGGCAAGTCGTCTTTATATAAAAATATTCCCATAAAATTAATACATTTTTTGGCACAATTGAAAACCTATGATAATCAAAAATGAGCCTTAAGTATACGAAAAGATCATAGAAGGAACCACGCAAATTTATGGGCTCTCACATTTTTCGTGTACACGGGGTTTACAAATCGCTGTATATGCCTATAATTAAGTAAATTTAGGTTAATTTAATTGCGGGAGTAGCTCAGTTGGTAGAGCGCAACCTTGCCAAGGTTGAGGTCAAGGGTTCGAACCCCTTCTCCCGCTCTTTACTTTCAAAATCATTTCGTCAAAAATCCCTTGACATATTTCGCCAGCGCCCTTATTATGACAATAAGGGTATTTATGACTCAAAACTTGTTTTTGACCTGCAGGCTCAATGACAAAATTCAGTAAAAAACTTAGGGTATTTATTGGCGGATTACATAAAATTATAGCGGCTGCATGTCTTTTAAATTTTTTCTACATTCAGCCAAACCGCGCTTAAACTAAGCGTCAGCACATTATTACAGCGCCACTTACAGTAATATAGAGTCAAAACTCGCTACTCGGGGCTTCTTTTGCCTTTTTTTTCGTTTGGTAAATTTCTTAATGTTTATAGCTCAAAGAGAGGTGTCATTCCAGCACTTGATGCTGGAATCCAGGAATTTTATCAAGTATAAAAGTTATGTTAAAATGCACCATTTATGGAAAACTAGATCCCAGTGTCTGGGCACTGGGATGACATCATAGGGGCGCTGGGATGACACCCTGACAATCGTCATCCCGCTACGTGTTAGCGGGATCTATGCTAAGAGATACCGCGGCGGTATGACGTAGGATTGCTGTCATCCCGCTGCTTGTTAGCGGATGAGATACCGTGACGGTATGACGGTTCGCGGCGGTATGACGTAGGATTGCTGTCATTCCGCTACGTGTTAGCGGGATCTAGAGATACCGTGACGGTATGACGTAGGGGTTGCCGAGAACTTGTCATTCCAGTGCTTGACACTGGCATCCAGTTTTCTTTATAATTTCCTTTGTGAAAGAACAAAAGTGCTTATTTGTAACCATAGCTGGCTTACCAAATGCTGGGAAGTCTACATTAATTAACAGCATCATAGGCAAGAAAATTGCAATTGTTACACCCAAAGTGCAAACAACAAGGACGCAAATAAGGGGTATTGCAACATGCAACAACACACAAATTGTCTTTACTGACTCCCCAGGAATTTTCTCAGCAGAAACAAAACTTGAAAAAGCTTTAGTCAAATCTGCATGGTCAGCAATCAAGGGTGATGACATCACTTTGTTACTTGTTGATGTAAGCAATTATTTGAAAAATATAGAAAGAATTAAGACTATATTTACGCGGCTGCAGCGCACAAAAGGCAGATGCATTTTGGTTATCAATAAAACTGATTTGGTAAAAAGGCCAGAACTCAAGATGGCGCATGAGCATCTGAATTTGCTTTATAAATTTGAAAAAGTTTTTACGATATCAGCATTAAAAAATGATGGACTTTCTGATTTGATGAATTACTTGTCTGAAGTTGCACCGGTGAGCCCTTGGTTTTATGAAGAAGATCAAATAACCGATTCCTCGACAAATTTTTTATCAGCAGAAATTACAAGAGAAAAATTATTCTTGAACTTGCGTGAAGAATTGCCATACTCTACAGCTGTTATAATTGAACAATTTGAGGAAAAAAAAGATAAGAGTTTAGTCATCAAACAGATTGTATTCGTGTTGAAAGATAGTCATAAAAAAATAGTGCTAGGGAAAGGTGGCAGTAATATTAAAAAAATTAATATCGAAGCACGTGCTGAACTAGAAAAATTATTTGAGTGCAAGGTACACCTCTTTTTATTTGTGAAAGTGCGACCTTGGATCGACCGTCCTGAGGAGTATATAGGAAATGCTTAATTCTTTATTGGTATTTGATATTGAAACTATACCAGATGTAAATTCCTGCAAAAATTTACTCAATATTAGTGATGATAGTAGTGTAGAAGAGAAGAGGGATGCATTAACAAAATATCATCTCGAAATAACAAACGGGCAAAACTCTTTTCTGCGCCAGCCTTTTCACCAAATTGTAGTTATTAGTTTTTTACTTTGTAATATAAGCTATCAGAGCGGTTACGAAGTGTTTACACTGCAAGAAATAAGATCTGGAGGCACACTAAATTCCAGTGAAAAAGAGCTAGTAAAAGGATTTTTTAACTACATATCAGAGAAAAAGCCAAGATTAGTTTCGTTCAACGGACGCACTTTTGATATACCAGTGCTGAAGTATCGTGCTATGGTTCATGGCATTCAAGCAGAATATTTTCATAAAGCTGGCGATAAGTGGAATAGCTATAATCAAAGATATAGTAGTGATTGGCATTGTGATTTGCTTGAATCTCTCTCTGATTTTGGAGCCTCTGCAAGAGTAAAAATGAACGAAGTTTGTGCAGCATTTAATCTTCCTGGTAAGATTGGAGTTGATGGGTCACAAGTTATGGGCTTATATGATAGCGGCAAGATACAAGAGATTCGAGATTATTGTGAAACAGATGTGATTAACACTTATTTGATTTACTTGAGGTTCATGCATCATCAGGGAAGGATTACTACTGAAAGCTACAACAAAAGCGTGGAAGAGCTGCTTTTAGAGTGCGAAAAAAAAGAACATCTAAAAAAATTTAAAGAGGAATGGTTGTGGTGGAAACTTTTATATTGAATTTAAATGAATAGATATTATGGAGCAATCTAATAATTGCTCCATAGTAATAGTTATAAACTCCTTGCAGTAGACAAGTAATTCTCATATGCTATCTTGCTTTGCACAACTTCTACTTGTTCAACCTGAGAAGAATTTTTTAATTTATTATCTTGATATTCCTTTTTTACTTCGTCAAAAAAATTTGTTCCACCGAGAATATAACTTCCTAATTTTGCAGCATAATGTTGAGCATCACCTAAAACTGCAGAGTTAATTCGATTTAATATCCTAACAGGATAGTAAAAGAGAGATACGTTATTATTTGATCGAAAATCACTTTCATCCATCCTATAAACGGCCTCATGATAACCATCTATTCCATGCAAATAACTTACTAGACTAGAATATCTTTCTGGTGTCGATACTCTTAATTGTGCACCTACGTGAGCATAACCAAACGAACCAGGGCACAATGCTGGCACTGGATCTCGCTGATGGTGAGTGACCCTTATGGTTTTTTCCTGAAGAGCGTCATTATAAATTTCACTGGCAGTCAGGTCAAAAACCCTTGGATCAGCAAAAGTTGCAACATGAACATCTTCAGCGCCTTCTGTTTTGTTGAGGCATAAAGCAGCTATCTCAGCAATAGCTCCTCCCATACTGTGACCTGTGAGATTGATTTTAAAATCTTTGATTTCTGATCCTTGTTTTTCAGCATGAGATTTCAAAATGCCATAAAGATTAGGCCATGAATCCGTAAATGAGTTATAAAAACCACGATGAATTCTTCCACCGTCAGGTAAAAGTTCTGAAGTAGTAAAAGATGCATTTAGATCAGTGATTGCATCATTTAAGCCACGAGTACCGTGGTAAGCTATTGTTATTTCTTCACCTTTTATGAAAACATACCCAGCATCTTCTTCGAAACTATTACCAAATGGAATGATTTTATAACCTTCGCTAAAAAGTTCAGCTCTAGTTTTATACATTTTTTTAAATTCAAAAATAATATCCTCAGAAGGATTAGTTTCTTTGTGCATTCTCCCATCTGCTTCAATAACTATAAAATCTTCCTCACTTACATTTTTACAAGTTAATATATGATGTTTTTTTTCATCTAACTTATCGTCACTATCACCATAGCTTATTTTACAGAAATTACTCATTTCCAATAATTTCTCCTTATCAAACCCTGCAATTTCTGCGATACTTTCATCTATCTGGTAAGCAGAAGGTAAAGAATGTGGTTCATTTGGGTCAGCAGGATTTATAAATTCATAATCTTCAATGATCTCAAACTCATCATCCACCTTATATTTGCCGTTATCTGCTAAGATGGAGCTTGATTGTTCAACATCACCTAATTGTGAATCTATACTACTTGCACTAGTACCTGTGGTGCTAAATCAATTGCGTAAAAAACTAAAATCCATAACTACCTCAATCTACTATCAGCTAAACAATTTATTTAACTATAATGTAGATTGATATTATTGTCAATAGTATTTTCTATAATCTTTCTATTGCTAGAATAAAAAAATTTTACTTCCATAGAATAAATAGTAGAGTTATAATGCACTAGCAAGCAAAAAATATTAACCTTTGTGCTAAATTTTGGTTAATATAAACGTTAGGCATATTAAAAAAGTTGTTTTTAAGGTGTTGCACTTTACTTCTGTTTTCGCTATAAGATTGCTTTAAGTTGAATTTTCAACATTTTTATATATTTACATTTAAGACAATGATTTCGAAATTTTTTGGGGGCACTTCATGAAAAAATCTATTTATACTAGAACTGCTCTAGTTTCTTTATTAACTTTATGTTCTTTCAGCAGTTTTGCAGCTGACTTTCCTGATGAGAGTATGAAGGAAATAAAAAAGCAAGAGAGCACAAAAACTTCTGGAAAAACAGAAGTTATGAAAACATCAAATAAAAAACTGAAAGAAAAGATGGACAGAATATGTAATGCTGATCCAAGAAAAAAAGCTGAAGAGCTTAAGAAAAAAGAGGAGCTAAGATTAGCAGCCGAGCAGAAGAAAAAAGAGGAGATCAGGCTAGCAAATGAGAAAAAAGCAAAGCTTATAGAGGATTCAAAAGCGAAAGCTCTAAATGCTAAGAATTCTAATATAGAAAAAGGTAAAGTTTCAAAAACTAAGGCTTCTAAAACTAAGAATGCTAAAATTAAAGCTAAAGATGTAAAGAAGGATGTAAAAGTTGTTAACAAAAATACAGAGGAAAAAGGTAAGGCAAGTCCTGTTGTTTCAGTTGGTGGAGTTGATATTATCGACACCAATCAAGGGCAAAGTAATTTAAGAATAACTTTTGGTGGTGTTGTTGATGCTCAAGGTTATGGTAAAGCAGGGCCAAGTGGCACAGATTATAAACGTTATCACGTTATGCCAGACAAATCTATAGATTATCATCATTTTACTGAGGATACAGCAAAAGGAGCAAATCCAATATTCCCTGAAATAGGAAATATCGGTGACTATAGCAATGATATGGGTATGATTGCTGATGCAATATTGCACTTAAGAGCTGAAAACAAAAATGAAGATTTAGGTCTTCTCTATGGTGCTGATGTGCAGTTTCATGTTCCAGTGACCGAAGGTAAGGGAGCCTCACAGGGTGTTTATGCTGCGAAAGGCAGAAGTGCGCATGTGTTTGTTAACTCAAAATATGGTAACGTGAAGCTTGGTTACCAATTTGGTCCTGAGGCTCTGATGAGACTTGATGCAACAAGAATTGCAACTGTTGACGGAGCTGCAGATAGTGACTGGTTCAGAAAAGTGAACTTAGAAGGAAGCGCTGCAAGCTTTCCATTTTATGTAACACCACGTCTTTACACTGAAAGTTTTTCGAGTGAAAGTGAAAGATTCTCTTTCCGCATGGCAGGGAAATATAACAAAGGCGTTATGACTACACTGCCATTTAGAGTTGCTTACTACTCACCAAATTATATGGGCGCAAGATTTGGTATCAGCTACTCACCTCGTTATGATAGTAGTTTGTTTACTGTAAAAGAAACAATTCCTTTTGAGGAGGATAAAAATGGTACTAAGGTGCTAAAGCATAAAGAAGAGATAAAGCATGTCGGTCCAGACTATGAGCACATAATAAGTGCTGGTGCATCATATGAATATGACTTTGATAAATATAAGGTGAAAGTTAAAACTTCTGCAGTTGGTGAGTATGGTCAAGCGAAAAAACCAAGTAAAGATAAGCATCTTTATAAGGAATTTGTAGAGTACAATGACCTTATGGGTGTTAATTTGGGTGTAAGCGCTGATTATAAGATTAATGAGGATCAAGGCATAAAATTTGCTGCCTCTTTTGCATATCTGGGCAAATCTGGTCAACCAAAAGGTATTGAAATACTGACAAAAGATACTAATAATAAAATTGAAAAACATGAACTGCTTCCTGATGCTGACAAAAGAATGGAAGGGCTGAAAGCTCAATTTGGTAAAGATAGTATAGATACCATGTATTGGACCGTAGGAGCTGGTTATCAACATGAGAATGTTTACACAAGTTTAACATACTTTGGTAGCAGAATGAATGATGGAGATATGCTTCACGATGGCGCACTTGGCGCTCAATATGATCTATCTCCTGCATGCAGTAAGAGCAAATTTGTTCCTTACGCAGCTCTCCATTATTTTATGACTAACGAGAAACAAAACGCAAATCATAAGATTACAAAAGCAGGTAATACCACAGAAGAGGCACCTTCTAACCAAGGAATTCTCCTTCTTACTGGTGTGAAGTTTTCTTTCTAACCAGCTAGTACACACCACAATTTAATGTGGTGTGTATCTTATTTGTTAGTGTTTATTTGTCAATCAAATAAACATATAGTGTCCTCTCTCCTGTCATCCCAGTGCGTGACACTGGGATCTAAGTTATATGCAAAATTATTACGTTTACATACTTGCAAGCAAGAATAATCGAACTTTATATACAGGTATAACATCAAATCTGATTAAACGAATCTGGGAACATAAGAGTAAAGTTATTTCTGGCTTTACATCAAAATACAATGTACATAAATTAGTTCATTTTGAAGAATTTCAAGATATAAATTCAGCTCTTAATAGAGAAAGACTGTTAAAAAGTTGGAAAAGAAAATGGAAGACTGATTTGATCGAAAAAGAAAATCCAAATTGGGTAGATTTATATGATAACATAGTCAGGTAAAATTAGATCCCAGTGTCACGCACTGGGATGACACCCTATGGTTGCTGGAATGACACCCTATGGTTACTGGGATGACACTCTATAGCTACTCAGATGACGGGAAAAGAACACACTGGCTTATCTACTAGCCGTATAGCTACTTTCAAATTCAATCAATTAAACAGGAGGCCCCTATGCAAACCACACTAAAAAATCATTTAGCTGGAGAATTACTTACCACCGCTACGTGCTGGAAATTAAAGCTCGCAGGTGGAGAAGTAATGGGATTCACTGACTATGATGAAGATTTAAATATTAATAATATACTCTATAAATCTTCAAGTGGATTTACAGCCAGTAGTATAATATTAAACAGCGATTTAAAAACTGATAATCTAGAAATTGAAGGGATATTAAATAGTGGTGATATTAAAGAAGAAGATATTTTATCAGGAAAGTACGACTTTGCAAATATTGAAATATTTCTTGTGAATTATAAAGACTTGACCCAGGGAACAATGAATCTACATTCAGGAACTTTTGGTAAAGTGACATTAAGTAGTGGAAGATTTATTGTTGAAATTAGAGGTCTCTCAGCAAAGCTTGAGAGAAGCATAGCAGAATTATACTCTCCTGCATGCAGAGCACAATTTTGCGATGATAAATGCAAAGCCGATACTAAAAAATTTAGTAAAATAAGTACAATCACTAAAGTAATAGACGAAAGAAGATTTGAAGACACGAATTTAACGGAGAGTGATGAATATTATAAGCACGGAGTAGTGAAATTCTTTGGCTCAACAGCATTTGAAGGTATAGTAAAAGAATATAAAAATAAAGTAGTTACATTGTTTACTTCGCCTTCATACCAAATTTTTGCTGGAGATAAATATTCAATACTCGCAGGTTGCGATAAAACATTTCCAACTTGCAGAAGCAAGTTTAACAATACTGTAAATTTTCGTGGTGAACCCTATATACCAGGTTTTTATATTGTTTAGCAGCACAATTTTCAATATTATGAATATGCATGGAAAGGTGGCTGAGTGGTCTAAAGCACACGCTTGGAAAGCGTGCACATATGAAAATATGTCGGGGGTTCGAATCCCCCCTTTTCCGCATATCACTTCTAGAATAGTATAAAACCCGCT
This sequence comes from Wolbachia endosymbiont (group A) of Pipizella viduata, assembly GCF_964028555.1. Lineage (NCBI taxonomy): Bacteria > Pseudomonadati > Pseudomonadota > Alphaproteobacteria > Rickettsiales > Anaplasmataceae > Wolbachia > Wolbachia endosymbiont (group A) of Pipizella viduata. The sequence goes on from NZ_OZ034787.1 coordinate 1,301,041, forward strand.
ATGTCAGCCTCCTTTTACCCCACTTAGGTATGTACCAATATACCTAATTTTGTTACAACATTCCCAACAACATAAATTATTTTAGCAATGCTATCAATAGCATTGCTTTAAAAAGAGTGCCCATATTTTCAGTCAACCTTAAGAATTCACTAAAGATCCTATTCTTTTGTTCATCACTTGCACTTTTCATTAAAGCCTGGGTTCTTTCTTTTATGCCAAAAAGATATAAAAATTCTCTTTGAGTTAAAATCTCGCAATCTACGTGTTTTAATGAATCTTTTAATGCTTGAAAGTTCACAAGTGCAGTAATATCACTATTACCAACATTCTCAAGAAAATTAGCATACTTATGTTGTTTTATCGATTGCAAAGTGCTCTTATATGCGGGGTATACATAACCGTAATCTATAATCAAAGCAGCTCCTTTATTATTATGTATCTTCTTCTCAAGTTTTTTTAATATTTCAACCCCAGTTGAACATATTTCCACCACTGCACCATCGAAACCCCCTGTCATGCAAGTAGCTGACACTGGAATCCATGATTCTTTTTTTCTGGATTCCAGTGTCACGCACTGGCATGACACCAAGAGACTGCCATCATCTTGTTTTGTCACCATATTTTCATACCACCCCTCATCACGATATACAAACTGATCTATCGGAAGAGCGTCAAAGAACTCATTTGCTAAAAAAATGGTTGGTTGTTCTGGTAGGTTGTCAATATCTTTGTGCCAATTAACACCTAAGCCTTTTAATTTTTCCTTTTGTATCTTCCGTAAAGTAGGGCTTATTTCAACTAAGTGGATCAACATTGAATTAAAAAAGCTGCTGTATTTTTTAGTGACTCTTATTATATCGTGAATGAGTGTTCCTTTGCCTGGCCCAAGTTCAACTAGAGAAAATTTTGATGGCTTTCCTAATTTTTCCCATGTATGCATTATCCAAACTGCAATTACTTCACCAAATAATTGGCTGATCTCAGGTGCAGTAGTAAAATCACCATCCTTACCAAGTGGTAATCTACTCGTATAATAGCCGTATTTTTCATGGTACAAAACGGCATTCATGAAATCACTGATGGATATTGATCCTTGACTTTTGTCAATTAATTCGTGTATATAAGTGAGCATGTTATTAATAAATGTTTAACTATAGCGTGCCATAATATAAAATAGTAGAGTATTTATATATATAGTATAAACTTAAGTTTGTGAGTAATAGTGCTTCAGTTATGGACGACAAAAACACCGATTATGTTGCCCTTATACCTCAAGATGATAGTATTGAATACAAATTTGAAGAAGCTGTCAATTTTATAGAAAACAAGGTTATAAATGCTGATGGACTAACTTTAGCGGAAGTGTTTCAAGTGCTAGTTCAAATGCTAGATGGTGATCTAGAATTGGTAAAAAAAGTACTAGCATATGCTAATATTATGGCAAAGCATGGAATGAAGGTAGCAAAAGAGTCGCAATTAAGCAGAGCTGATGTTCGCCGAGCTTTGGAAGGTAAAGAAAGTGTTGTCAATAGACAAGATTTTATAAAGAAACCACCTCTTCCACCTGCTATAAAATCGACCAAAAAGAAAAGTAGAGGTCTTTAGATGGCTGAATCTATAAAAAAATTTACTGTACAATGTGACTTCAAAGGACAAAGTTCACCCTTTGCAATATATATAGGAAATCCAAAAAGTGATGCTCATCCAATTCATCATCAAGATTCCTGGCTTGTAAAAGAACGTGGAGGGAATATCCCTAATAAAGTAAAAGAAAGTCTACAAAAATTATATAAACTATCTCAAGAAAATGGAGTCTCTTTCTCAGAGTTATGTGCGTATGCCATTACTGTGGTTAGTAATAATGATAAAAAAAGTGACGACAAGCAGTGAGATAGTTTAATCCCTCAATATTTCATTTATAGAGGTTTTCGATCTCGTCTTTTCATCCACTTTTTTTACTATAACTGCACAATAGGTTGAAATGTTATTTTTAGATGGAATAGACCCTGGTACCACTACAGAATAAGGTGGCACTTCGCCATAAAATATCTCGCTAGTTTCTCTATCAATAATCTTTGTTGATGCTCCAATGAACACACCCATGCCAAGGACTGATCCTTCTCTCACTACCACACCCTCGGCTACCTCGCTACGTGCTCCAATAAAGCAATTATCTTCTATAATGACAGGTGAAGCTTGAATAGGCTCAAGGACTCCACCTATTCCCACTCCACCGGAAATATGGCAGTTTTTTCCTATTTGCGCACAGCTACCAATCGTTGACCAGGTATCTATCATTGTTCCTGAATCAACATATGCACCAACGTTGATAAAACTTGGCATTAGAACAACATTTGTACCTATATAAGCAGATCGGCGGACAAAACACCCAGGAACTGCTCTAATTTTTAACTGGCGAAATTTCTCCTCATTCCATTCACTAAATTTGTTACCGATCTTGTCAAACCAGCAATTGGTATTGTCTATTATTTTGTTTTCTTCAGTGAGAAAATGTAATAATATTGCCTGCTTTATCCACTTATGTACTACCCATTCTCCACTTGATAGCTTTTCTGCTACTCTAATTTTGCCACTATCAAGGAGCTCAATTACCTCTTTAATTGCTATTCTTGCTGTTTCCTTTAGGTTACAGTCATTAAATTTTTCTCTATTTTTCCAAATATTTTCTATCTCACTTTGTGTTTTTTTTAGTTGCAAACCTTCCATTTGTTATATATATTAATATTAAATTTATAGCTCTGTATCATTTGAGCTTGTTACCACTTTATATGTAAGTGCTATGAAAATACAATGTAATAGTTGTACTAAAACTTACTTAGTATCTTCTGAGCAAATTGGTGCATTTGGAAGAAAGGTAAAGTGTACGAACTGCAATCATATATGGCATGAACATCTAGAAGAAGCGTCAAACAAATCGCACTCTGCTAATATACAGGAAAAAAAAATTAGTGGAAGGAATTTTTTACAAAATCTAGCATTTACCACTCTAGTTTTTGCAACAGCTACAGGGTTATGCGTCGTAATTGCTAATGGCATCTTTCCTAGAGAGATGAACAAAGCATACAAAACGATCAGTTCATATAAGGATTCAATAAGCTATAAATTAGGGTACAAAAAAGAACAAACAGAAAATCCAAATGTAAAAAAACTTGTTGTAAATAAGTTTTATCAAGACTACCTTTTTTTATCTAATTTAAGATCTAGTTAAATAGGCATAAACCATCGCCGATATCGGTATCCAGTTCCTATAGCTACTCAGATGATGCAAATAGTATTAGGGTGACAGAGTCTTAAAAATAAGTTATTTTTTAGTAAAAAACAGCTCATGAGTATTAAAATTGCACCTTCTATACTTTCAGCAGACTTTGCAAAATTAGGAGAAGAAGTAAGAAAAATTAGCGATTTAGGTGTAGATTACATACACATAGACGTTATGGATGGGAATTTCGTTCCAAATATTACAATTGGTCCTAGCGTTGTCTCTGCAATACGTAAATATAGCAATCTTCCTTTTGATGTGCATTTAATGGTCAAATCTCCTGGTAACCACATTGAAAGCTTTATAAATGCTGGTGCTGATATTATCACTGTACATGCAGAAGCAGAGATACACCTTGAGAGGTTGATAAGAAAGATAAAGTCATACAAAAATGTAAACGACGCAAAAAAAACGATTCAAGCTGGAGTCTCAATTGTTCCTTCAACTTCCCCAAGTGTGCTTGAATACATAATACATGAGCTAGATATTGTGCTGATTATGACAGTCAACCCTGGCTTTGGAGGGCAGGAATTTATTCATTCACAGTTGAACAAGATATCTACTATAAAAAAAATGATACAGGAGCGTAATCTTAAAACACAAATTTCAGTAGATGGTGGAATTAACTTTTCTAACGCAACTGATATAATAAAAGCAGGTGCTGATATTTTAGTTGCGGGATCGGCGATATTCAAGGCTGAAGATATTAAGAAGGCCGTAAATGATCTTAAAAATCCATCGTGGTAATCCTATATAGCTAGTGCAGCCCTACGTCATACCGCAATTCATTCGTGGTATCTTAGCCGCTAACACGTAGCGGAATGTTGGCAAACCTAAGATCTTTAGCTAGTTAACACAAATTATTTCTATTATCTACCAATTTGAAAAAGTCTCTGGTCCAAGTAGTCAAGCTACTTGGATGACAAGAGGTAACGCAAGAAGTTTACTTTTAATAAAAGCCTGATGATGAATCATTATTACCAAATTTCGGCTTATTTCTGTTGCTGAAACCAGAACGAGGACGAGAAGGCTTCTTATGGTAACTTCCTCCAGGTTTTCTATTAAATGAATTATTGTAATAATTATCCCTGTCATTTGGACCATCTTTCCTTTCCTCGTTGTAAAGCTCACCTTCAAAAAACTCTCCCGTCTCTTGATCAACTCGACGTCTTGACAACTTTGGACATCCACCTTTTTCGAAGTCAATTACTAGTGCTTTGAAAGTATCATCTTGTTTAAGTATGCTCTCTATAGAATCTATGTGTTCATTAGCTACTTCACTTATGTGCATTTTTCCTTTTCTGCCATTAAGAAATTCAAGCTCTACAATAGACTTCTCTATTTTTACAACTTTGACATCAACTATAGAACCTTGTTCTAGTTCTATTATTGAATCAATCATCATACTCTTTGCAATTTCAGCTTCAGTGCCACTCGTGGCAAAAACAGAAACTTTACCATCATCTCCTATTTCAATTTTTGCATTACTTCTTTCACACACACTGCGTATATTTTTTCCTTTAGCACCAATAGCTGCAGAAATTTTGTCTTTATCTATGTAAAATGATAACATCCTTGGTGCATGGTCTTTGACGTCATCACTGTGTTCTGAAATCACTGCATTCATTTTTTCTAAAATATGTAATCTTCCAGCTTTTGCCTGTTCTAAAGATTTTTCAACAATTTCAAAGCTTATACCAGAAATTTTCATATCCATTTGTAGTGCCGTAACCCCTTCACTAGTTCCTGCTACTTTAAAGTCCATATCACCAAGATAATCTTCATCACCCAATATATCGGAAAGTATCACATACTCGTCTTTATCTTTAATAAGGCCCATAGCAACTCCAGCAACAGGGGCCTTTATTGGCACACCCGTATCCATTAAAGCAAGAGAAGTCCCACAAACTGTTGCCATAGAAGAAGAACCATCAGACTCCAAAATTTCGGATACTACTCTTATTGTATAAGGAAATTCAGATTTATCGGGTAAAACAGGATGAATTGCTTTCCAAGCAAGTTTGCCATGACCGATTTCTCTTCTTCCTGGTGCACGTGCAGCAGAAGTTTCTCCAACAGCAAATGAGGGAAAGTTATAATGCAACATGAAATGCTCACGTCTATCCCCTTCAATATCATCCACAATTTGCTCATCTTGAGTAGTACCAAGAGCAGTAGCAACCAATGCCTGAGTGTTGCCTCTTGTAAACAGCGCAGAACCGTGAGTTCTGGACAGAATATCAACTTCAACTTCTATCTGACGTATCTCATCATGCTTACGACCGTCTATCCTTACACCTTTCTTCCTAATTATTTCACGTACTAAAGATCTTTCAAAGTTTTTTACTGCATATGTAATTAACTTTTCATCTTTTCCAGTCTCTTTAAGAGTATTCAATATATTCTCTCTGACCGCTTCTAGAGCTTGAACTCGCTCTTGTTTTACTGTTTGCGAATATGCTTTTTCAAAATCTTTACCGTATTTTTCGAGCTCTTGTGTTATATCTGATGTATCAACAGGAGCAAAGCTTTCAGGCTTATTGCCAACTGTATCAGCAAACTCTTTTATGAGCTTAATGACAGGTTTAAGGTGTTCATGGCCAAATTTTATTGCATTAAAAACATTTTCTTCAGAGAGCTCTTTCACTTCTGACTCAACCATTAAAATCGAATTTTCATCACCAGACAAAAACAGATCCAAGCTGCTTGCTTTCATCTCTTGAACAGAAGGGTTGAGTATATAGTTATTATTTTCATCACAACCAACTATCACTCCAGCTATAGTAAAGTGAAAAGGAACACCAGAAACCGCAAGAGCTGCAACAGCACCAATCAATGCTGGCACTTCAGGAGGATTGACTGTATCATAAGTTAATAGATTACACACCACACTAATTTCATCATGAAATCCTTCTGGAAAGAGTGGCCTTACACTCCTATCTATTACTCTTGAGATTAAAGTTTCTCTATCAGATGGCTTGCCTTCTCTTTTAAAAAAACCACCAGGGATCTTACCCATGGCATAGCTTTTTGCGATAAACTGCACATTTAAAGGTAGGAAATCAACGCTTTCTTCCTTCTTTTTACGTACAACAGTTACTAAAACAGAAGTATCACCGTAATTTACAACTACTGAACCATGAGCTTGGCGTGCTATTTTTCCTGTTTCTAAAGATAAGGGACGACCACCCCACTCTATAGATTTTTTTATAATTTTAAACATACTAAATTCCTCGATTATTTTCTAATGCCTAACTTCTCTATTAATTCCTGGTAGGCTTCATTACCAAATTTACGCTTTATATAATTTAAGTGCTTGCGTCTTCTACCTATCAATATAAGTAAACCACGCTTAGAGTGATGGTCATGCTTGTGCACTTTAAAATGCTCAGTTAAGTTACTGATCCTCTCGGTCAAAATTGCACATTGTACAAAAGATGAACCTGTATCATCCTCTTTAATCGCATATATATTTATCAAACTCTTTTTCTTTTCGGATGTTATCGACATCTAAACCTCATTTTAAATATTAAAAACACGAATAGGTTTCACACAACCATAAATAAAACTGCAGATTGCAATAGGTACACTACCCACTATCGTACAACAAATATCATAATTCTTTAAATTATGCAAGTTATTTAATACAACTTCCTGACCTTTTCTGATTTTCCCCGCATCTTCTGGGGAAATTTCAATTTTGAACATCGATTTTAAAGCCGATTCAATGGGAATGATGAAACTTTCTGCATTACTCCCTGTACCTTCTATTACTCCAGTATCACCTTTTGTTATCGGAGAGTAAGTTATTGTGTTTCTTTCAGCGAGCTGTTCAATTGTCACTGATTCGTTTTCTCTAAAGTCACCTACCATAGTTCTTCTTAATTTCGTAATGTGTCCAAAACAATTTAATGCAATGCCAAGATCCCGAGCAATTGATCTCACATATACACCACTACCGCACATCATAGAAAAATTTGCACTATTATTTATGGTGTCCACAGATATCAATTTCAGCTCATGTATTTTGACTTGTCGGGGTTTTATATTTACCTTTTGCCCACTTCTTGCCAATTTATATGCCCTTGCTCCTTTGATTTTTATTGCTGAAAATTGAGGAGGAGTCTGCTTGATCTCACCAATAAAATTTTTAATTGCACAATTTATTTGATTATATTCGGGTTTTATATCACTAGTTCTAATGATATCACCACCCAAATCATCCGTTGTTCTTTGTTCGCCCCATTTTATTGTAAAATCGTATGCCTTTAAGTCACAAGATAAATACGGTATAGTTTTTGTTGCCTCGCCAAGAGCAATTGGCAACACACCTGAAGCTAAAGGATCAAGTGTTCCCAGATGACCAGCTTTCTTAATTCCAAAGATCTTTTTAACTTGGGTTACAGCTTGTGCAGAACTAATTCCTATTGGTTTATCGAGATTCAGCCAGCCGTGTATCATATGTGAATTATATACAGCTGATGACAGTTTAGGAAGCAGCTTGAAATATATACTTTAAATAATAATGTAAAAAATAGCTTGACTAACATGCATCTATTAACACATACTTAACCCTTTTAAGGGGACTATTATGACTGTAAATACAAATAAAAGCATATTGAAGTGGGAAAACACTGCACATATAACAAAAATGAGTATTGAAGGTTTAGTTGCACTTGCATCTTTAGCGGGAGCAATAACGGCAATATTAATTGCTACTAAAGTAATTGCTGGACCTGCATCTTTAGCACTTGTTGCTAGCCCTGCTGGAATTGCAGTTCTATTTATTGCCGCTGTATATTTTGCCGCAGCAGCTTATGCTTCATATCAGCAAATGCAGAAGAATGAAGAAATAGGAGTGAACGGTAAGGATGGTAAGGATGGTAAGGATGGTAAAGATGCAAATTTTGCTACTCTTGTCAAAGATGTGGTAAAGAGTGGTACGATTGTTGAAGAAACAGTTAAAAAAGACAACGGGAACGATGTTCAGCAATTATTCCTGACACTTCCAATTGCTGATTACAAAGAACTAACAAAAAGTAAAAAAACAGTTCACATATTATTAGCAGATGGAAAAGTTGTTGAACTTGATCACAAAGTTCCTGATGTTGGTGCTACCGAATATAAAGTACAATTAACTAGCGTAAGTGGTAAAGATCAGCTTGCTGAAATGAAAGCAGAGTTAGGTATGGATGGTGGTTCTAAGTTATCAAAAGTTGCGGTGAGTAATGAAGCTTTGGAAGATTTAAAAGGTAGAATAGCAACTAACTTAGGAGATGTTGCATTAGAAAATGCTATATCAAACGCTAAAAAAGTTTAAAGTTAATGAAAGAAGAGGTAGAGGTGGTTCTGCCTCTTTTTTTTCATTTGAGAAGAGTTACGGTAATCTATCCCACATCTCAACTACATCCTTATTAAACTCTATTATCTCTACTTTTTTAAATTGGTAACAGTTGTTGATGGATTGAATTCCTAAATTCCCTATAAAGGGGATGGCATCATTACCTAAAATTTTACCACTGCGGCAGATTATCAGCCTGTCGATTAAACTATGCTTCAGTAGCTCTGTGATTAACACTCCTCCACCTTCAACTAATAACCTTGTTATGCCAATTTCTGAAACAAGTTTTGATGCCATGTCTTTTAGGCAGACTTTTCCAGCATTGTTTGAATTAACTACTAAGTAGTTAATATTTTTTATTTTTTTCTTTGCTTTATCGTTTGTAATCACCCAAGTTGCCGCCAAGCCTCTTGATGTCATCCAAGTAGCTGACACTGGGATCCATTCTTCTTCTTTTTTTCTAGATTCCAGCGTCACGCGCTGGAATGACACCGAAGAGTGAGCTGTTGGCTCTTTGCTTAAATCATAGCTATACAAGGGACCTGCAGTCTTTGCAATATTATGCTCTTCCTGCAATTTTTCCTGGCTATCAATAATTAGCCTTATTGGCGATCTATTTTCAAGTCCTGGTAATCTGCAAGTTAAGAGTGGATTATCGTTAATAAGAGTATTGCTGCCAATCATAATTGCATCATATTTTGCTCTGAGCTCATGCACCCAATTTCTCGTATCTTCACTTGTTATCCATTTGCTATCGCCTGTAAATGTTGCGATTTTTCCGTCAAGAGTTGTTGCAATTTTGCAAGCTATAAATGGTCTATGAAATTCTTTAGTGGTGAAAAAACCGACATTCAGTTCTTCTGCCTCTTTTTGCATAATACCTTGCTCAACTTCAATTCCTGCTTCTTTCAGAGCTTTAATGCCTCCACCTGAAACTCTGCTATCTGGGTCAATAGTTGCAATTACTACCCTTTTTATTCCAGCTCTTATGATTTCCGCAGTACATGGTCCTGTAACTCCAAAGTGGCAACATGGCTCGAGCGTGATATACATAGTTGCACCATGGGTTAAACCTTCTGCACTTTGCAAAGCAACCACTTCTGCATGTGGGCGCCCACCTACTCCTGTATATCCCTCACCAATGATTATACCATCTTTTACAATAACACACCCGACAGTAGGATTTGACGCAACATTCCCAAGATTTTTTTCTGCAAGCCTTAATGCAATTGACATGAAATGATCATCAGTCATTAGAAAGAAGTCATTTCATATGAAGTGTCGAATATTCTCCTGTGCTCATGTATAGCAAATCTATCTGTCATTCCCGAGATATAGTCGCATATTACTATTGAACGCTGGGATTCACAAGCAAGTTTGCTCCACTCTGTAGGAAGTAATCTTGGATTTTCATAAAAACATTGAAAAAGTTCCTGTATTATGCGTTTCGCTTTGTTCATCGTTCTACTCAGTTTATAGCTTCTGTATATTTTCTCCATGTTGAATCTTTTCATTTCTTTTGTAGCATTCGCAACTTCTGGTGAAAATGTGACTAGCATTTTATTTAGACTTCTTACGTCTTCTACGCTTTTTATTTTGTGATTTTCAATATTTCTTTCAGTCTGAGAAACAACATCACTTATCATAGTTCCTATAGTTCCACTCAGTGATTCATGTATGAGTTTGCTCTGAGGCAATTCTGAATATCCGCTCCTTACGTCTTTAAACATTTTTCCAATTAAAGGGACATTCAGCAAATCTTCGATGGTTACTAAATTTGCTCTGAGTGCATCATCAAGATCGTGAACACTGTAAGCAATATCATCGGCAATTGAAGCAACTTGCGCTTCAATGCTTGAAAATTCCTCAAGTTTTAGATCATATTTTTCATTATATTCTAATAACAGCTGATTATTTGTAGAAGACTCCGCGTTTTGACCAAGCAAGGGACCATTATGTTTTGCAACCCCTTCAATCACCTCCCAACTTAGATTCATACCATCAAAATCAGCATGTTTTTGTTCAAGATAAGTTAAAATCCTTATAGCTTGAACATTATGATCAAACTCATACTTCTCACTATCAACTTGAACTAGAGCATCCTCACCTGTGTGACCAAATGGGGGATGACCAAGGTCATGTGCAAGCGCTATGCATTCAGTGATGTCCCCATCTAAGCTGAGCCTGCGTGCGATGGATCTTGCAATTTGTGCAACTTCAAGGCTATGAGTCAGCCGAGTGCGATAGTAATCGTGCTCGTAATTGATAAAAACTTGTGTTTTGTACCCCAATTTCCTAAACGCATTAGAGTGAACAATGCGATCCCTATCACGCTGAAAGCAGCTGCGATTCTCATCTTCTGGCTCTTTGAAGTATCTCCCTTTTGTTTTGCTTGGAAAGCATGCATAACTTAATAGAAAATTATTGTTTGACATGTAAAATTTCTACTATAATAAATTATCAATAATAAACGGTGGTTACTATGTCAACAAATTACAACATCAACTTAACTGATAATGCACTAAAAAAAATCCACTTTCTTGCAGAGCAGGAAGGGGATAAGAGTTCCGTTTTGCGGGTTGCAGTTTCAGGCGGTGGATGTTCTGGCTTCAAATACAATTTTCTTATGGATCAAATGAATAAAAATCTATCTTTGGATGATGAAGATGATGATTACGATGATGAGTTTGATGACGAAGACGAAGATGATGACTATGAAGAAAGCGAGGACTATAGAAGCCACTCCAATTTTAGCGAAAAAGGTAAAGATATAGTAATTAATGATGAAAATGGCAATCCTGTATTAATGGTTGATAATTGTTCAGCAAAATTTTTAAATAACTCAGTTATAGATTATACTGAGGATCTCAGTGGTTCTGGTTTTCAAATAAAGAATACCCTTGCTAAGTCTCAATGTGGTTGTGGTAACAGTTTTTCGGTTTAATTATTACCAAAATTTAGATGCCTTCTGGGTCTTTTAAACATGGGTGATAATGTAGCTCTAGAACTAACTTCTGTAGATAAAAGCTTCAAGGACAATTCTGCTGTTGTAAAAGACATCAACCTAAGTGTCACAAGAGGGCAAGTAGTAGCGCTGATTGGCAATTCAGGTGCAGGAAAAACAACTATATTGCAAATCGCAGGCTTGTTGGACAAGCCAACTTCAGGTATAGTTACGATAGATGGAATAAATTGCACACAAGCCAATAATAAGCATAAAACCCATGTAAGAAGAAATTTTCTTAGTTTTGTTTATCAATTTCACTATTTGTTACAAGAGTTATCGGTGTTGGAAAATATTATGCTTCCTCAACTTATTGCAGGAAAAAGCAAAGCTGAAGCAAAAAAAAATTCGCAAGCAATGTTGGAAAAATTTGGTCTGGAAAACAAAGCAAGTAGCATGGTATCTGAAGTTTCGGGTGGGGAAAGGCAGAGAGTTGCAATTGCAAGAAGCATTGTAAATTCTCCAAAGCTTTTACTTGCAGATGAGCCAACAGGAAATTTAGATCCAACAAATTCTTTTAACGTGTTTTTACTGCTACATTCATACGTAAAGGAAAATAACAGCTCTATGCTTATAGTAACGCACAATCATCTCCTTGCAGAAAAGGCAGACTGCATTTTCCAATTGAGAGATCGATCATTAGTGAAGTTGTGAATAGGAAAAATAGCACAATTTAAAACTACCTATGCCTTATACTTATCTAACCAATGATCATTAACAGAGTACAACTCGCATGAAACGCTTTCATTGCTTTTTATACACGGACTTTTTAACTTACGCTGTTTACTTAGGGAACACCCCGATAACATAAACACAGCTAAAACAAAAAATAATAGCTTTTTAAACATAACAAAACCTTTTCATTTATATTACTACACTCATTTCTCTTGTTTGTAAAGGTTAGGCATATTCTTTTACCCTTACCTCTTTTTTGACCTTTTGAGAAGAAATAGCTGCACTGTTTAAGCGCAGTTTTATATAACCATCTACGATTTGAGTCACTTCCTCTTCTTTATCCCTTAGAAAGTGATTAGTATCGTCTATTATATGGTATTTCATGTGATCACTTTTTACTGAATTTATTAACCTTTTTGCTAATTCTGTTACATCGCTTTCTTCTGAGATTGTATCGTTACTGCTTTGTATTATAAGCCCAGAAACTGGACAGGGAGAAAGAAAAGAAAAATCGTACTTAGTTGCCGGAAGAGAAAGAGCAATAAAATCCACTATCTCAGGGCGACGCATTGTTAGCTGCATAGCCACCCATGCTCCAAAAGAAAAACCAGCGATCCAAATTGGAACGTTGCTAGGATTATGTTCCTGAAGCCAATCAATAGCTACCGCAGCGTCAGTTAATTCTCCTATACCCTTATCAAAAGTTCCGGTAGATTTTCCCACACCACGAAAGTTAATTTTCAATGCAGAAAAATTGTTATCGATAAAAGACGTATATATACCATGTACAATTTTACTACCCATATTACCACCATATTGAGGGTGATGATGTAAAACCAGCACAACCGGCGCGTTGGCATCTTTGCTTTGGTGGTATTCACCTTCTATCTTTCTTGTTGCATTATTCAAAAAAACTTCTACCACGGTAACTCCTAATAAAAACCTGCTTGACAGGTATTGATGACATGAATTATTAATTATGTATTAATTTCGCTGTTTTTGCAATAAATTTTTTATCGTGTTAAAGCTAACGTACATAGTTATGGCTATAGTTGATGGTAAACTTATTTAAGTGACAGATGAGTCCATTCTCTTTAGAAAATAGTGGTTACGTATATGCTGATTACAATGCAACTGCTCCAATTAGTGAGAATGTAAAAAAAAGTATATTTGAGGTCTTGTTAAAACAAACGCTCAATCCATCATCACTACATAAAAGAGGACAAGAAGCGAGGAAGATTCTTCAGGATGCAAGAGATAACATACGTGATGCTCTTGGTGTTCCAAGTGATAAAGAAATAGTTTTTACGTCTGGTGCGACTGAAGCGAATAACCTTGTTATGAGAGGAATAGCAGGCTATCTGCATGTAATTTCAGCTATAGAGCATCCTTCAATTCTTAATTCTGCATGTAATCCATATATAATACCCGTTAATCTGGAGGGCATTGTTGACTTTTTAGAGCTAGAAAAAATTCTAAGCAAACTTAAAGGAAACAAAGCAATAGTTTCAGTTATGATGGCAAATAACGAAACCGGAGTTATTCAGCCTGTTAAGGAAATAGCTGAAATAGCACACAAATTTGGAGCAATTTGCCACACTGACACTGCTCAAAGTGTTGGGAAAATTAAAGTTAATATGGAAGATTTAGGAGTGGATTTACTCACTTTATCCGCCCATAAATTTGGCGGTGTAGCAGGCAGTGGAGTTTTAATATTCAATAAAGAACTTGCGATAGAACCTATTATAATAGGTGGTGGACAAGAGAAGGGATTTCGTGGTGGTACGGAAAATATTGTTGCGATTGCAGGCCTTTCTGCTGCACTGCAAAATACTCCAGACCTTCTATCAAAAATGGATGAAGTAAAGGAGCTACGTGATCAATTAGAGTGTGAATTATTAAATCTTGCCAGTGATATAAGAATCTTCGGTAAAAACTCTAAGAGGCTGCCAAACACAAGTTTTATTTATATGCCAGGAGTAAAGAGTGATGTGCAGCTCATGCATTTTGACTTGAATCATATTGCAGTTAGTAATGGTTCTGCATGTTCTTCTGGAAAAGTTGAGCCTTCCCATGTTTTGCTTGCAATGGGGGCAACAAAAGAGCAAGCAGAGTGTTCAATTAGAATCAGTATAGGTCCAGAAACTAAACCACAAGACATAAAAAAAATAGTGGATTGTTGGTATAATATCTACAAGAAGAACACCTTGGTATAGATAATACGTGGTATCATGCAGGGAGCTATAAATTAGATGTAAAAACTTACTTGACACCCTTCGCCAGCCCCCTTATCATAACAGTGAAGCTATTTATTTATCTTCGCAATCTCTGCAGTGGATTAATGACAAAAAACTTAATGTATTTGGCGTAAATCATGCTTAATTTTTGCACTATGTCCACCTCATGTCTTTATAAAACTTCTAGGTTTCTACCTATATAAGCTGAAACGTGCTTATAAAGCGTTTAAGACAGTAAAAGACGTCAAATAGACAAGGGAGAATTTGAATACTAGCTACCCTGGGGTTTTTTTGCCTTTTTTTCCGCTCAGTAAATTTCTTAACGTTTATAATTTAGGTTAATCGCATTTAAAAGCGGCTGAATCGTAGCGTTTAGAATAAAAAACGCCAATATTTTGAAGTACATATAAATAACTAGTCACCAACGGGGCTTCTTTTGCCTTTTTTTTCGTTTGGTAAATTTCTTAATATTTATGGCTTAGGTTAGTTACAAATTAAGAGCAATATTCACGGAAATGGTGTCATTCCAGTGCTTGACACTGGGCACTTTAGACAATGTTACAAAAATAATATCATAGAATTCAATAGGATAATTCCTGGTGTACAGTCCCAGAGTGTGATGGTATGATAAAATATGAGAAAACAATACCATCAAAGGAGGAATTATGGGACCATACACCTAGAGGCTGTATTACAAGAATTTTGGGCGAACTTAGTTATGTGTAATATATTATCGCTTCATATGTGTGATGCACAAGGGCCTTGGAACCCAGATCAAATTACTGAGTATCGTTTAAATTTTTCAGTTTTATTTGGTGTAATGAGGCAGAAACTTTATCAAGTACTTATTGCGCCAAAAAACTTTCAAGCCCTTTTTAAGCATGCGTGCTAAAGTTAAAATTCGACCAGGGCAGCCACAATAAGGTAGATAAGCCCAAACGCCATCATGTTTTTAGGAGAGTTTGCTAATGGAGGCTCTTAAGTTGACGCCATTGGCTGAACGGATACCTCTTAACTTGACGCGTATGGTTTATTTAACACTCCCAACGGTTACAAATAATTCACCATTTCTTCTGGTTTCACTATCCTTTCAAACTCCTCCTCAGTGAGCAGTTGAAGTTTTGCTGCTGCTTCTTTTAGAGTGATATTTTCTTTATAAGCAAGCTTCGCTATTTTTGCTGCATTGTCATACCCTATATGCGTATTTAATATAGTGACCAACATTAACGACTGATTCAGTAAATCTTTTATCCTCTCTTCATTTGCCTTAATACCAACTACACATTTTTCTGTAAAATTTAAACTTGCATCAGCTAAAAGTCTTATAGACTGCAAAACATTGTAAATTATCACTGGCTTAAACACATTCAATTCAAAATGACCGTTTGAACCACTAATGGTCACAGCAACATGATTTCCCATAACTTGAGTGCACACCATAGTTACTGCTTCACACTGAGTTGGATTCACTTTACCTGGCATAATTGAAGAACCAGGCTCATTTTCCGGTAACATTATTTCCCCAATTCCACATCTTGGACCAGAACCAAGCAACCTTATATCATTTGCAATTTTCATTAAACTGACTGCTACTGTATTGAGTGTTCCACTGAGCTCAACTAAAGCATCGTTTGCTGCTAGCGCTTCAAATTTATTGCCTGCTGAAGTAAATGGAAGATTAGTAATTTCTGCAACTTTGCTTGAAAAATCTTCAGCAAAACCCTTTTTAGTATTGAGTCCTGTACCAACCGCAGTGCCACCTTGTGCAAGCTCGTATATACCACTTAAAGTTAATTTTACTCTCTCTATCCCCTTTTTAATCTGGGCTGCATAGCCAGAAAACTCCTGTCCCAGTGTTAGGGGCGTTGCATCTTGTAAGTGAGTGCGTCCTACTTTTATTATATTTTTAAATTCCTGAACCTTATTATCCAGCACCTTATGCAATTTTTCAAGATTTGGAATAAGCAAGCAGTTTATTTGCTCTGCTGCTGCTATATGCATTGCTGTTGGAAAGGTGTCATTTGATGACTGACCATAATTCACATGGTCGTTTGGATGTATCGGAGATTTACTACCCAAATTACCACCTAAAATCTCTATTGCGCGATTGCTGATCACTTCATTCATATTCATATTAGTCTGCGTTCCGGATCCGGTTTGCCAAACAACAAGCGGAAATTCATTATTAAATTTGCCATCTATTACTTCCCTTGCGGCTGCGCAGATTGCGTCCCCTACCTTATTATCTATGCTACCCTGCTTCATGTTAACACGTGCTGCTGCAAGTTTTACTATTGCTAATGCTTTAATCAGAGGCTCTGGCATTTTTTCTGTGCCAATCTTAAAATTTTCTAAAGAACGTTGAGTCTGCGCTCCCCAGTAATGTTCACTTGGTACTTTTACTTCCCCTAAGCTGTCTGATTCTATTCTCGTTTTTCTATCCATATTTTCCTTCTTAGCGTCATGCAAACTGGTTCACTACATAATTTTTTCATGTCTACTTCTTGGTTAATTAAATCATACTAGATCCAAGTAGTCAAGTGTGACCTTACCCAGAAAAAGTAGAGAGAAAGTTAAGACGTTTTTGGAGTAAAATAAAACGTTTTTTCAAAATATGGCAAATAGTTTATTCTCTTTGTAAAAAACATTCCAAACTTTCTCTCCACTTTTTCTGGGTAAGGTCAGTTCAGCTATAGGCAGCAATTTTCTGTATTTACTTTAAATTGAAGAAAGCTCAAATGAAAGATCGTGTTTTGCTAAAAATCACAGAATGCAGTCTGGTTACAATTATTTATCACTAGTGCCTAAAGTGATCTCCTTTATCCTCTCATCTGCTAGTATTTTTAATTCCTCACCGTATCTATAATAATTTCGCTTTATAACGTGTAACTCATCAGCAGAAGAAGAATCTAATTTAGGGTAATATTCGTAATCGCAATTTTCTTCGATGTCCTCAATGCTTATAGATGATGCTAAAAGTGGAAATAGAATTAATAGTAAAGTTAGTAGGATTCTTGTACAACTATTACACCACGTCCTGGGTGTCATTCCAGCGCGTGACCAGAGAAAAAAAGATATGGATCCCAGTGTCAAGCACTGGGATGACAGAAGATAGTGCAAGAAATTTCGTAAAAAGCTTTTCATACCAATTATTTAAACTCAATTGTGTTATAAATATATTAATAGCGAAAAAAGAAAAACAAGGTTTAATTTTCTTTTTTATTTGCGATTTATCTATTAATTAACCGTGAAAGGTTACGTGTAATGCTCCTTCACATAATTATCAATAATTGCCTTAAATTCTTCAGAGACATTATCACCTTGTAAAGTTTTGAAATACTTGCCGTCTTTGTAGACTGCTGAAACAGGTTTTTCTCCATATCCAGGCAAGCTGATTCCCAAATTTGCGTGTTTGCTTTCTCCAGGACCATTTACTATGCATCCCATAACAGCAATGTTCATATGCTCTACACCTGGATTTTTTTTCTTCCACATCGGCATATGAGTTTTTATATAGCCATTCACTTCTTCAGTTAATATACGAAAACGATCGCTACTCGTGCGCCCACAACCAGGACATGAATTAACCTGAGGGTTAAAGTGTCGCAAGCCTATAGATTGCAATATTTCCTGACACACCACCACTTCATTAGTACGCAATTCACCAGGACGTTGAGTCAAAGAAGCCCGTATTGTATCTCCAATGCCATTTTGCAATAAATAAGTAAGCCCTGCTGCGGTATTTACCACACCTTTATTGCCCATACCAGCCTCAGTTAAACCCAAATGCAGCGCATAATTGGAAGATTTTGCAAGTGCCATATAAACTAAAATTAAATCTTGTACTTTGCTAACTTTACATGAAATGATTATTTTGTTTGAATTTAGACCAATTTCTTCAGCTTTTTTTGCACTATCAAGAGCAGACATTACAAGTGCTTTGCGCAGTATAACATCAGAAGGCCTTGCATTACTAAGCAAAGAGTTTTCATCCATCAGTTTTTGTAAAAGGTATTTATCAAGACTACCCCAATTTACCCCAATTCTAACAGGAAGATCGTGCATTATTGCATACTCTATCACCCTTTCAAATTTCTCATCACGTTTGTCGCCAAAGCCTATATTGCCTGGATTGATTCTAATTTTACCCAGCATTTTGATGTTGTCTGGATAATCTTGAACTAATTTATCTAGCTCATATTGACCGCAGCCTACCAATATTTTACCGTCAAAACCTTCTTTATTTATCTCTTCTACTATATAAGGTATTGCCCTTGCTACTTCCTCTGAATTCAAAGCAATCCGTACTAACTCTGAACCTGCGCGCGCTAGTTCTGTTATTTCTTTTGCATAATGTTTTGCGCTACTTTTTATATCATCAGAATCTATATGCACACCAAGCGCCATAGATTGTACGACTATAGGATTATTTCCACCTATCTTTACTTTTCCAACTTCTACAACATGAGTTTTGTGCCTGGAAATTGGCGATAATTCATATGCATCGTCATTCAATATCAGGTCTTTATCTAGCATATTATTAATGGCCAATATTGTGATACTATTTTACTGTGTCAGCTACGCTGCCAAATGAACTTGAACCATTCAAACTATAAGCATCTACGTTATCCAAATTAGCAATAGAATCATGTGAGCACGTTTTTCTTGATGGATTTTCTTTTATAGTGACATTTATAGGAGAAACTTTTTTTTCTCGTGTTGAAGTAACTTTCTTCCCTTCTTGTTGTTCACTTTCATGCTGCTCGCTTTCATACTGGGAAACTGGCTCTTGATCTATAAATACAGCACCCTTTAAACGTGCGATATTAATACCATGCTGATTTATCATAGCGCTCTCTTCATCGTCGACTATGCACGCTTCCATGTCATTTGGCTCATTATCAAGACTAGCAATTTTTTTCTCTTTTAATTTTTTGATTAGATCTTCTTTATTTATAGCTCGATCTTGTAACTTTTTTTTCTTGAGGAGCTCCCTACGCTTCTCATACAGTTTATATGACTCAGCAAAATCCTCATCTGTATGAAAGTTTGCACCACCAGGGTTACCAGGAGGTATGTATCTCTTACTGAGCTTAGATTTAGCTTCAGCACTATGCACAGTAAAAAAGCTAGAAACCAAAAACATTAATATAAATAAAACTTTAGAAAAAACCCTAAGCATATGGTGCTATAGTAAATATCGTGTTTTAAAAGATAGCAATTAACGAACTTTAAGTAAACCAGAATCTTTACTAACTTTACAATAATATGTTACAAATATTTTTCTAAAAAGTGATATGTTTGCTATCAAAAAAACCTACATAGGCTAAGAGAAGAGTAAGGTGTTACAAGCTATGTAACACCTTCTTAAGAAGAGTGTTATGCAGCTATATAGTTTGCACTTTTAAGTTATTCTGTAGTTTTTCAGTACCATCGGTAGTATCTACATTACTAAGTTTTGCTTTTGGTGTATCTTGATCAAGCGAGTTCTTTTCTTTCTCCCTCTCAAGCTTAACTCCCTGATAGATGCAGAATGCAACAAAAGAAGTTATCGCTATTGCGGCAACAGCACTGACTATGGCACAAATTAGTAGTGTTTTTTCTTGATCTGCTACTGCTTCTGTGAGTGTTTCCACTTTTTCTTCTAAACCTGTGAAGTTTTCTTGCAAGCCTGTAAACTTTTCTTGCAAACCATTGAATTTATCTGATAGATCTGTTGACAAACCGTCAAATTTACCTGACAACTCTGTAAATCTTTCTGATAAACCACCGAATTTATCTGACAGTTCTGTTACTTGTTCTGGCAAACCTTTGAAGTTTCCTAATAGCTTCTCTAGTTCTTCTACTTGTTCCTGCAATTTTGTTATGTCTGTTATGTCATTGCCAGACAAACTATACCAAGCATTACTCAAAATATTTGACATTTTTACCCCCTAATTAATTAATATATTACTATTGTACGTTCTTAGTACTTAAATTAGCATTAAATCAACTGTCATTATGTATTGACCTTTTAATAATTTTGTTTGACTTGCTTTTTGAAAGTGCAAAAACTTAAGTTAATGTATTACAAGGTTGCTATTCAACCAATATCTCTCTCTTTCCTGAGTAATTTGGAGAGCTGACAATTCCTTCTTTTTCCATTCTTTCAACAATATTTGCAGCTCTGTTATAGCCTATTCTAAGTTGTCGCTGAATGTAACTGGTTGAAACTTTTTGATCTCTTTGAATGATGGCCACTGCTTGGTTGTAAAGGTCGTTTTCTTCATCCTCTGTTTCACCTTCTGATTCCACAGAAGAATTTTCATCTTCTTTGGTAATTTCCTCCATGTAATTTGGCTCACCTTGCATTTTCAGATGATTAACTATATCTTGCACCTCATCATCGCTCACAAATGGACCGTGAACTCGAACGATCTTACCACCAGAGGCCATATAGAGCATATCACCCATACCGAGCAATTGTTCAGCTCCTTGTTCGCCAAGTATTGTACGGCTATCTATCTTAGAAGTAACAGCAAAACTGATTCTCGTTGGAAAGTTCGCCTTTATCACACCTGTGATCACATCCACAGATGGGCGTTGTGTTGCCATTATGATGTGTATTCCTGCAGCACGAGCCATCTGAGCTAAACGTTGAATAGAGCACTCTATCTCTTTGCCAGCAACAAGCATCAAATCTGCCATTTCATCCACGATCACTACAATATACGGAAATGTCTCCATCTTGATTGGTATTTTTTCAAACAAAGGTTTGCCTGTTGTTGAGTTAAAGCCAATCTGCACAACGCGCTCCAATTCTATTCCACTATTCATCGCTTCTGTGATTTTTTGGTTATAGTTTATTACATTGCGTACATTTAAATACGACATCATGCGATAGCGATTTTCCATTTCTTTCACTATCCACTTAAGAGCAATAACAGCCTTTTTTGGCTCTGTTACTACTGGCGCCATTAGGTGCGGTATTGCATCATATATTGAAAGCTCAAGCATTTTTGGGTCGATCATTATCATCTTACATTCATCAGGACTTAATCGATAAACGAGCGAAAGAATCATAGTGTTAATCGCAACTGATTTACCCGACCCTGTGGTTCCAGCAACGAGCAAGTGGGGCATTTTAGTCAGATCTGCAATAACTGGTTTTCCACTTATTTCTTTGCCAAGGGCAATTGGGAGATTTAAGTTTGCATTCTGGTATTCTGGTGATTCAAGCAAATCACGCAGCATTACAATTTCTCGTTCCTTGTTCGGCAACTCTATTCCCATAGCATTTTGCCCACGAATTATTGAAATACGTGCAGAGAGTGCACTCATCGAACGTGCAATGTCATCTGCAAGGCCAATTACTCTTGCAGATTTCGTACCAGCTTGTGGTTCAAGTTTGTATAAAGTCACAACCGGCCCATAGCATACACTGATAATTTTTCCTTGCACGCCAAAATCACTCAGGACTTGTTCCAGCAGAGATAAATTTTTATTGCTCTCCATTTCATTCAGCTGCTTTCTCTGCAAAGACTCCTCTGCTTTAGAAAGTAAATGAATGCTTGGAAACTCGAACTCACTGGAAGGTTTAAAAATTTCTTCGGTAGCTTTTTTCTGTCTTTCTTTTGGTTGTTGTTTAGTAGTGATTTTAGTTCTATGTTTTTCTTCTACTACTAATGGTGCAACTGAATATTCAGCAGTTTTATGTGATCTGAAGAATGGAACATTTACAAATAAGCAAGCTATTTTTTTACATAAGAAGAATAGAGAGTAAATTGCTCTCTTCCAACCAACCGATCCTACAAGACCTATTGATGTTACTATCACAAATACATAAAATGGGCAGTTATTAACGAGTGCATTCCCTATTATTCCACTGTGTCTGTACCTTGCAGTGATGCCTAGCGAAAGTTGTGGTAATATAGCACATACCCCTAAATCGATTAATATTAAATAGAGAATTTTCAGCAGTATTTTTGCTGGCCTGAAGATCAACAAGTAAACTATGGTTGTAGCTATTGTAACACTAGTTAATCCAAGAAATTGAACCAATATATCAGCTAAATATGAACCTACTATTCCACCTAAATTTGTCACTTCCTTATTTGTAGCCGTGTTTAAGGAAGGATCTTTATAGTTGTAGCTAAAAACTGATATATATACATATATTA
This sequence comes from Wolbachia endosymbiont (group A) of Pipizella viduata, assembly GCF_964028555.1. Taxonomy (NCBI): domain Bacteria; kingdom Pseudomonadati; phylum Pseudomonadota; class Alphaproteobacteria; order Rickettsiales; family Anaplasmataceae; genus Wolbachia; species Wolbachia endosymbiont (group A) of Pipizella viduata. The sequence goes on from NZ_OZ034787.1 coordinate 1,323,737, forward strand.
AAAGGGATAGATATATTGCTGATTTTAGATATTTTTTTAACATCTACCTAAAGTAGTAAGCTACTGTATATTTTACAAAGTGAATTGTTATTAGCAATATCATTATAGATAAATCTAATCCGTTGAATGGTGGTATATACCTTCTGATAATTTTCAATGGTGGGTAAGTCAGCTGATTCAAGGTGCGCATTATGCGATTGACAGTATCATTATACACGTTCACTATATTAAGCCTAATCAGTAAATCTAGGACAATCCAACATATTAGAATGAAGCTATAAAGATCAAGTAACGTGTTGAGTAGATATATAATTGGATGCATGCATATCTATTACACGAAAGTTATAATAAAGACAAGTATTTAGCCTTTTCAAACTCAAAATGTTGTTTTTGCTGAACCAAAAAAAACTTCATTTTTTGAGCTGCACCTAAGGTAGGAGGAAGGAGGGCTGTATAAAATATATTTAATGTTTCAGTAGGTCCAATATTGCCTGCTTGTAAATATTGTCCCTGTGTCCTATTGAAACAATAATTACTATACGTTTTGCAGTATTTACACGATAGACAATACGGTAATCATCAGCAACTTTTATTCTTCTATATCCCTTTAATCTCTTGTGTAGCAACACACCGTTACCAATAGGATCAATCTCAAGATACTTTTTTATTGCGTCTTTAATACTTGGCTTTACATCTTTCGGCAAGAAAGGCAAATTTCTTTTAAGAACATGCTTTAGATATTTAATGGTGTATCGCTTATTTCCAGATGTCTTCACTATCCTCTACTTCTTCTGCATCATCAGCATTTAACTCCCTAATAATTTTGGAAAATGCAATATCTTCCGCTTCAAGTTCGATTGCTTCCTTGACTAGCTTTTCTGTTAATTTTTGAACAGACTGCTTAGTGGCTCTAGCTAGTTCAACAAGATGCTGCGAAGTTTTTGGGTCAAAAGTTATACTAATTCCTGAATCTGCCATATGTTTTACCAAATTCTACTGACAATTATACAACATTTTTCTGAATTTTTCAATAAAGAAAGTTGATGATATGTAAGAAAAATTTTGCCACCTGCGTTAATAAACAATTAAAGATTTAGCATATTTGTCTACGATAGTATTCCTCTATTCTATTACTTAAGTTAGACCACTTTTTTCTATTAATATTTTTTGTTTACAAAGATGAGCAATTACTCATCACGCAGTTGATCTATGGATATAATACTACCGTTTGATAATTTTTCAGTACATTTTTCACTTTTGTATTCTTTATCAGAATCGATACTGATTTTGTCAAATATTAAAATATCTCCTGAAATTTTATCACGAAACTCACTAATAGCAAAAAACGGTATAGTAATTCGCTCTTGTTTTCCTTGAAAACTCAAACTGACGCTAAATTTATCCTCAGAAACTTTTAAATCATAGAATTGATGCTGTAATATAATAAGCATTTGAGTGGGGTATGACTTTTTCAAACGATCTGGCATGGTCACACCATTAAAATATGTGAAAAATAATATTTCTAAATGAGGGATAAAACCATTACCTGATATAACATCTAAAGTCTTTTTGATAACTTGAAACTTGGCAGAATTAAGCAATTTTTTGTAATCTGTTTGCTCCATATAACTTCCACATACGTAAATTTTTGGGGAACTTCTGTTACCCGGCGTTCCCTGAACCGTGCTTATAGCAATGAAGTTATAGTGCTTAAATTAAGCAGCTATTGCATCATTGTCTTCAGCAGCAAAATTATCGTTTGCATTTAAATTATGAACTCTTAGCGGTGGTGTCTAACCGAGCAAAACTACCATCTTTACTATGCATGTCGATCCTTATTCGCCCCCATATAAATTAAAAATATGGTGGAGGCGCCGAGTACTGCCCTCGGGTCCAATACACCTATTACAGGGTGATTTTATTGCTATAGTACACAAAATGTACATAGCTGTTATATAGCAACATTAAATAAATGTCAAGATATTATGACCTTAAGTTGATTTATTGCTAAGACAAAATTAAGATTTCCAGTAAAAAATTCTGTGACCTTACCCAGAAAAAGTGGAGAGAAAGTTAAGAAAATTTTTTACAAAAAGAATGATGAATCACAATGTTCAGGAATGCAATAATTAATAGCAGAATGCCTACGCTGTTTTTTGTAAAAATTTCTATGTATTCAAATATAGCAGTTCTAGCTTGTTGAACAGAGTGCTTAGGTGTACAGTTCCAAAGTGTGATGGTATGATATATAAGAAATTGCCATCGAAGGAGGAATTATGGTTACACCTTTACAACTTTGTTATATTACGCAAAAAGACTCAAAACTCTCAAAACCTTATGAATTTATATGTAACCAGTGGACACAAGCATCCTGAATTATTTATACTAAATCAATACCATCACACTTTGGACCTACTTCCTTATTCATTCTCACAATCCGTGAACGGTTACAAATACTGGAGTTTACCCTTTTTCTTGTTATTTTTTTAATCTATAGTTAGCATTCAAAACCATATTCGAAAAGTATCTCATATATTTCCAGATTTTTTCAATGCTGTTTATTTCATCCTCAACATTGTCTCTACCTTTATGAACTAAGTTACAATTTAGCAGCATTAAAAATTATAACGTATTCCTACCTCCAGAGTTGCATCTGGTATTTGTAATGCTTTTATACCACTTAGTTGCCCGCCTGCAGCAATACCAACTGCACCAACTATCTGTGGAGCAATTTCATAATCAACACCGACCTTCAGTTTATAGGAAATAGAACCCAGTATTTTATCTACTACAGATGCCTCCTCTGCAGCAGCTCCAGTAACCTCACCTGCACTCGAAGTAGTGGTAGCTCCTGGATCTTGAGGTTTTGAATCTTTGCTTTTACCACCTTCACCAAAGCCAAAAGGTATTACTTGTAAGTATCCTCCTAAACCTCCACTGACATATAGTTTAACAGGATCAATATCAAGGTCAGGGTAATAACGATAATTTGCCAATAAGCTAGCCCCTATTTTCCTTGTATCCTTATTAGCAATATCACTCATGTTAGCAAGAACCTCAAGTTCAAACTTAGAGTTTTTGTCATGATGATAACCAAAAACAACGCTAGGTTTCATTACAAAGCCACCACCCCATCCAGCACCAAAGTTTAAACCTGCATAGTACTGATCTTCTGACTTACTTGCACTATTATTAGCTGCACCTGCTAGAGATGAAGTAAGCAACACAGCCAAAACGCATAATCTCTTCATTTTCATATAACTCCTCATACAAAAAAATATATAATGCATAAGTATATATCCTTTATATTAAAAAAGATATAACCACATGTCAAAAAAAGTATACCCACAAAGTAAAGGATGTGCTACTCGGATGTATCCGTTCAGCAGAATGGCAAAATAGGTAGACAAGATAAACCAAAAAATCAAGAAAAAGTGAGTTTACAACAAATGGTGTCATTCCAGTCTGGAATCCAGCTTTTTCATAATCATCAAAACGTTGTATTTTAACATAAAACGGCTACTTTTATGCTTACCAACTTAATAAATTTCCTGGATTGTATATTAAATCAAAGTCGCAAGACTATAATGAGCAAGCTGTTAACTGGATTGATTGGGTGGAATCTTAGTACACTCCTAGCTAGAAAAAATGTAGTACGAACGGTAGGGGGATCTAAAAGATCGAATCACAATCCTGTACAGCATTTGCATTATTATTTGATTATATTTATAGGTACAAAAATGGCTAGAACAGTTTTTATGGGTATTGATGTTTCAAAAGAAACACTTGATATCTCAATCAACAATAAACATCAGCGTATAGAAAATGTAGAGACAGCTATATCTGAGTTTATAAAGTCAAAAATGGCTAACGTATTTGTTAAGTTATGTGTAAACAGGAGGTTATGAGAAACTTGTAATAAAGTTGTATAACATAGCTGTTCATAGAGCTCACCCAAATCGGGCATATGCATTTGCAAAAGCCTGCAATCACTTTGCAAAAACCGATAAATTAGATGCAAAACTGTTGGAAAAATATGCTGAATTCATCGCAAAAAACGATGGGGTAAAAGACTTACTATTACCCACAAATAAAAACATAGTATTGTATTTACTCAAATAATTTAATTTTATTAACCTGAAAGCTTATTGGATTAAAATTATTAAACTAAGAGTTATAATTTTAGCAACTAAAAGCTGTAAATTGCACCATATAAACAGTTATTTCAAGCAAAAGTTATGCCATTAAGAGCTATGCAACAAACATTTATATTTGTGGGTAATAGTAAGATCTAAATCCGATAGAGCATTGTTGGCACACCATCAAAAGTCGCCTCAGACCTCTAATGCATCAATGTACAGACTTACACCTTTTAGTTGGTAATACCATTTTAGACGTTTATCATTCGTTTTAGAAAATACTATAGAATCCAGAAAAAAACATGCCTAGACGAGCTATTTGAATGACATTAGTTGTTAGTTACGCAACTTTCATAACAGCTTCGCTTATGACATTTGTTTACTGTTATGTCTGTAAGATACCCTACTATACCACCTAATGCTGCACCTGCAATTCCTAATAATACAGCAGTTGCAATTACTCCGATAGCAATAATCTCAGGTATAATTCCTATTGCAGCTAGTGTGGCTCCTACAGCACCAAATAATAATGCTAAGCCTATAACTCTTGGGGAAATTCCTGAAGCTTGTTTTTGTGGAGAATTACGTTTTGGGTTGCCTACTATAGGTGGCTGATTAATTTGCTTTTTCTGCTGAAAATTATTGTTAGTTTCGTTACTGACAGGTGTTTGTTGCAATGGAACTGCACTGCTTGTAATCGTTTGTGGGCCACTGTCTACTGGTTGTTCTTGTTGTGGAGGGGTTGAAACAAACGGTTGTGTAGTGGTATCACTTGCAGCCGGTTGTTCTAAAATTTGCTCATTATCACAGTTAATAACTATATCGCTACCTACTTTTGATTGAAATGATTCGGTAAACACTACACTGTAATTTACATCATCAATTATTGTTTCTGAAGTTGGATCTGGATTTTGATAGTAAGTTATAGTGGCATTAGATATTTCGAGTCTACCTTTTATCGTTCTTTTTACTAGCTCTTTCTTTTCTATTTTACACACATTAAACTGATCAGAAAAACTAAAAGTTAGTTTATCTTTAAATGTTTTTTCAAAATCATTCGCAAAACTATCTTTAAAAGCAATTGGAAGAGAAATATGCTCTCCACTAGAAAGATCTCTTTCATGCAGAACTTTTTAGGGGCTGTTTTAATATGCTCACCTTCAAGCTCCATAACCTCTTCGATAGCTAGATACACTATACCTTCAGCTATTTTTGGATTGATTTTATTAATCAAATTTCTGACATACTCTTTATCTTCTTCATCCACTATAACAACTCTAATGTTAAATCTTTCACATCCATATTCATTATCTATACTCGAACCTATTGACGTTCCTCCAATTCTATCACCTAAAACAACCATTCGAATAGAAGATAACCTTTCATATGCTTCTTGCATTTCTTTGTCATTCAAAAGTGCTCTTGCTTTTTCTATAATGCTTTCTACGCTTCTCTTCTGATATTTACTAAGATATTTTTTACTGAAGTTACTGTAATCATAATTATGATCTTTTGTTGCCATTTCTGCATAGCGAAATGTGTCAAGCAAATGCGAGCTTTCATCATTAAGCCTAACTGTTGACACACTATTTTGGCTCACTGTGTTTGGATAATAGGAACCTGGACCATATCTATTTTTCTCATATATCAATTCGCCTGCAACAACAGGTATTCCCCTTACTTTCATTTCATTTTTTGGTAGTAATTGGCCATTTGTAAAAGCAAATGCTGAAAAAAGTGCCCAAGCATTGGTACCGTGTGCAGCAAAAGTTCTCTTATCAATCACATTACTGCGTGCATTCAATCTAACTTCAGGGTGTTTCCTTTTAAATTCCTCACTTATCTCAAACAATTATTTTTCCGACTCGCTTGGTCTTCTGTTCTGCATAAAGTTCTTATGAAGTTCAGAAAATTCTATTAGTTTCTGTATATGAGCCTCTTGCATATTTACCATCCTAGCCAAATAAACTTATATAATATCAGTTCAACCAATCAATCCACAAAAATCAAACGAATATTTTCAAAATAGTGCTAAACTTAGGCTGCTATGACAAGAACAGTTGATGTATTACTACCACTTCCAATTGATCAGTTATTTTCGTATGCAATTGAGGAAAATACTGAGATTTTACTTGGAGATTACGTAGTGGTGCCATTTGGCAAAAAACGCTTGATCGGAATAGTTTGGAAATATAGTGACAAGAGTGGTCGAGCATTAAAATTTATTGAGCAAAAAATCGATTTACCAAATATTAGACCAAAATTGATCACATTTGCAGAGTGGGTTGCACAATACAATGTAATGCCTATTGGTATGCTTGCCAAAGTGATAATGGGAGGAGTGTTAAAAGTAAACCAAATAGATAAATTGGTTTGTGCTAAGCAGAAGCAGGAAATAAGTGAAATAAGTTGCCAATTAAACCCTGAACAGCAGATAGCTAGCGATAAAATAATAAGCAGTTTGAATGAGTATTCAGTGACTTTGCTTGACGGTGAGACAGGATCTGGAAAAACGGAAGTTTACTTATCCGCAATTGCAAAATTGGTAGAAACTGTAAACAGTGCACAAATTTTAATCCTCTTGCCTGAAATTGTTTTAACTTCACAATTGGTAAATCGTGTTCGCGGTCAGATATCAAAAAACTTAGTTGAATGGCACTCAGGGCTCACTCCAAAAACTCGCCGGAATAATTGGCTCAATATAGCAAGTGGAAATGCGCAGATAATTATTGGTGCACGGTCAGCGCTTTTTTTGCCTTATAAAAACCTAAAATTGATTATCATTGATGAAGAGCACGACTCATCTTTTAAACAAGAACAGGGAATTATATATAATGCTCGAGATATGGCGATAATCTTAGCCAAATTTGAAAATATTCCGATTATTTTATCATCAGCAACTCCACTGCTTGAAACGATTCATCATGTTAAAAGCGGGAATTATAATCATGTAAAGCTAACCAAGCGATTCGGTGGTGCAGAATTGCCACTCATTAAAGTAGTAGATATGAGGAACAACAAGCAATGGATCTCCTCTGAGCTTTTTGAAAGCATAAAACAAACCATAGAGAAAAAACAGCAGGTTATGCTCTTTTTAAACCGCCGAGGGTATGCACAACTGGCAGTTTGTAAAAAGTGTGGATATAAAATTTCCTGCTTAAATTGTGCTGTTTGGCTTACATATCACAAGAAAAAAAATGCTCTTTTGTGCCATCATTGCTCTTATCAATTAAAACTCCCAGAAAAATGCTCTGATTGCCAGAGTGAACAGTCATTTTCCCTTTATGGCGTAGGAATTGAAAGGTTACTTGAAGAAATGGTGAAATTAATACCAAACGCAAAAACTGCGATGATAAGCAGCGATCAGAAGTCGGTTAGTAACGTAATTGACTTGGTACTGAAAGAAGAGGTGAACATTATAATCGGCACACAAATAATTGCTAAGGGGCACAATTTTCCTAAATTAACTTTGGTTGGAGTAATGAATGCAGATTTGAGTCTCGAAAATTCTGATTTAAGAGCAGCAGAAAAGACGTATCAATTGTTGCACCAAGTTGCAGGCAGGTCAGGAAGGTTCAATGAAAAAGGAATGGTAATAGTGCAAACCAATAATCCTGAAAGTTCAATAATAAAAGCATTGCTACATCAAAAAAGGGACTCATTTTATGAAATTGAACTTAAGTCAAGACGCGAAGCCAAAATGCCACCATTTAGCAGATTAATAGCGCTTATAATTTGTGGTAAGAATCAGATTGCGACACAAAAAGCAGCGAATGAAATAGTAAAATCTCTTCTCTGTCATACAAGTAGCTCAACTACTTGTATTCAGGAAAAAAATGTAAGTGCAGACAAAAAGGAATTTGAAATTCTTGGTCCATCACCAGCAGCAATAAATTTCTTAAATAATAAGTATCGGTATAGGGTGTTGCTAAAAATACACAATAAGCACAGTCTATCTATACAAAAGAAGCTGAAATGTTGGATTAAAAATTGTAACTTGAATTCGAGTATTGCAGTGATAATAGATGTTGATCCTGTGAGTTTTTTTTAACGAGTTCCGTTAAGCCTTCTTGCCAATTACCACAACATTCTCACTGGGAAAAAAATAATCAGGTACAACCATATTTTTTGGTGCAGGACCCCCAATTACTCGGCCTGATGTGTCATAATATGAACCGTGGCAAGGGCAGAACCAACCGTTACCATCTTTTGTAGCGTGATCAATCGGCACACACCCAAGATGTGTACATATTCCAAGCATAATTAACCATTCGTCTTTTCCTTCGTATACTCTCTGCTCATCTAATTGAGGATCCCTCAAGCTCTTCACATTCACAGCTCTTGCAGCCTCAATTTCTTGCTTTGTGCGTCTACGAATGAATACTGGTTTACCTTGCCACTTTACTTTTACTCCGTGTCCTTCCTGAATTCCAGACAAATTCACCTCCACTGTGGAAGTTGCTAAAACTTCAGCAGAAGGATTCATAGACTTAACCAGTGGCCAAAGTCCACTTGCAGCTCCTATACCTGCCATAGCGCATGTAGTTAATGTTATAAAATCTCTCCTACTCTTATTTTTAGTAAGATCTTTAACATGAGGTGTTTTTTTATCCTCTTTGTTTGCCAGTGGTTTTTTATTTTTAGTTAAATTTTTGTCCATTGATCTCTACTTAGCCATAAGTATATATTTTAAATTAAATACTGCGTATTAATCAACAAAAACTTGCGCTTTTTGTTTAACATGTACTACAGTTGAGAAGAGATAGAGTTTTCAACTTCAGAAATACTATCTTCAGTGGAATCAGGATCTTCAATTTTCGCTACTGACACCACCTTTTCTCTACTCTCTGTTTTAAACAGAGTGACTCCTTGAGTGCTACGTCCTGCAATTCTGATATCATTTACTGAAATACGAATTAACTTTCCTTTATCTGTAATAAGCATGATATTATCACCCTGCTCAACTGGAAAACTAGCAACACCATTACCGTTTCTGTTGGTAGTAAGAATATTGGTGATACCAACACCACCCCTGTTAGTTATTCTATACTCATACGCAGAAGTTCTTTTACCAAAGCCATTTTCGGTAATAGTTAATATAAACTCCTCATTCACTGCAAGTTTTAAGAACAATTCGTTATCTATTCCTAAATCATTCAAAGTCTTTTCCAATTTGGAATCAATGGAGTTATTAATTGCAGTCCCCAGTCTTTTTGCAAGTGGAACTTTTAAGTAAAGTTCTTTTGTTTCTGTTGCTACACCTATCCCATTTAATATGGTCATGGATATCACGCTGTCATTCTTTGCAAGTTTGATACCTCTTACGCCATCTGAATTGCGACTTTTAAATTGACGCACATCACTTACAACAAATCTGATGCTCTTTCCAAGCGTTGTTGAAAGTAAAACATGATCAATTTCATTGCATACTTTAACCGATACTAATTTGTCCCCTTCATCGAGCTTTATTGCTATTTTTCCATTGCTTGGGATGTAGTGAAAATCCGCCAAGGAGTTACGCCTTATGTTTCCATAAGCAGTAGCAAAAACTATGTTTTGATTTTCGTCACTTTCACTTGGTAATGGCATTATATTAGTTATCGTTTCACCATCGCTAAGCGGAAATATGTTAACAAGTGCTCTACCACGTGCAGTTGGTTCTGCAAGAGGTAATTTATAAACTTTTAATCTATAAACTCGGCCAATATTAGAAAAGAATAAAAGGCTAGTATGGGTATTTCCAACAAACAACTTTGTAATTACGTCTTCTTCCTTTAACCCCTGTCCTAGCTTTCCTTTTCCACCACGATGTTGAGTTTTGTAATAAGAGAGCTTCACACGCTTGATATAACCATTCATAGTTACGGTTATCACCATATCCTCTTGTGGAATGAGGTCTTCAGCTTCAATGTCCGTATCTGATTCCTCTATTAAAGTTTTTCGCGGCACAGCAAATCTGTTCTTTATTTCTTGTAAATTGTTTTTTATTTCTTTCATCAACTTCTCTTCTGAGCCAAGAAAAGCGATATATTCTTTTATCAGGTTGATCATTGAACTTAGCTCAGCTTCTAGTTTGTCTTTTTCAAGGCCTGTTAAACGCTGCAGTTTCATATCAAGGATAGCCTTAATTTGTAGCTCAGTTAATCTATACACTCCGTCTTTCAAAAAGCTTGCGCTATCTGAAATCAACTCAATAATAGTGTTAATTTCATTCGAAGTTTTCCATTCCTTATTTAAAAGTTCTCTACTTGCTTCCGCAGGATCTTTTGCACCACGGATGATTTTTATCACTTCATCTATGCTGAGGACCGCAATGTAGAGCCCTATATATATATGAGCTTTTTCCCTCGTTTTTCTTAGACGAAATTCTGTTCTCCTGATTAATACTTCTTTTCTAAAATCAACAAAAGCAGCTATGATTTCTTTTAATGACATCAAAGCAGGCCTGTTGTTGTTGAGGACTAAAGTGTTAACACTAAAACTACTTCTTAGTGGAGTTAGTCCCAATATTTGATTAAGTATAAAACTTGCTTCAGCATTTCTTCTGAGGTCAATTACTACTCTAATGCCGGACTTATCAGACTCATCCCTGATCTCTGTTATACCATCAATTCTTTTTTCTTTTACAAGCTCACCTATCTTCTCAATTAATTTTACTTTATTTACCTGGTAAGGTATTTCATCAATAACTATTGCTTGCCTATCTTGTGGCAGGTCTTCCATGTGAGTCTTGCCTTGCACAACAATTGATCCACGACCCGTTGCAAATGCTGATCTTATTCCAGACCTTTCAAGAATCGTTCCCCCAGTTGGGAAATCCGGCCCTGGCATCACTTCAAGTAACTCATCCAAAGTAACTTCAGGATTATCTATATATAACATACAAGCATCTATTATTTCTCCAAGGTTGTGAGAAGGAATATTGGTTGCCATACCAACTGCAACACCGCTTGCACCATTTACCAATAGATTCGGAAATTCTGCAGGCAGTACAACAGGCTCTGTTTCATTTCCATCATAGTTTGGCCTAAAATCAACTGTATCTTCGTTAATATCATTTAGTAAGAAGTGCGACACTTTGTGAAGCCTTGCTTCTGTATATCGCATCGAAGCGGGTGGATCTCCGTCTATCGAACCAAAGTTACCTTGTCCATCAACAAGTGGTAAAAGAAGAGAGAAATCTTGGGCCATTCTAACCAAGGAATCGTAAATAGCTGCATCACCATGTGGGTGATATTTCCCCATTACATCCCCTACTATACGAGCCGCCTTTTTATATGGCTTACCAGCATCGTATCCAGCCCTTGACATTGCATATAATATGCGCCTATGAACAGGTTTAAATCCATCTCGCACGTCAGGTATAGCCCGGCTTATGATAACGCTCATTGCGTAGGAAAGATAAGAATCTTCCAGCTCTTTTACTATTGAGATTGGTACTATATTATCCTGCATTTTCTATATTTTGATTGAAGTAATTAATAATATTAACATTCAGTTAAGCAAATGGGCAATGACAGACTTGAACTGCCGACCTCCTCGGTGTAAACGAGATGCTCTACCAGCTGAGCTAATTGCCCCTTTAGATGTAATTCTATAGCTCAATATTATTATTGTAAACAAAAATAGCGATAAATTAGATTTAGGTAAGCTATAAGCTTTTATGAAATCTTTGGGTGCGTGCTGTGGAGTTTTATAAATTTTAGTCTTGCTGTCACTTTGTATAAAGGTATTTTTTCACTCACATCTTTCGAAGTTGTAGCCATGTTCAACAACTTTAAGTAGAATATTGTAGCATTTTTAAAATCTGAAAGTTTATCTAGAATAACAGCTAAATTATAGGTATAAAAAATATTGTTTTCATCAAGGGAAATAGCAGTTGTCATATACTCTTTACCTTTTACATAATCCTCCTTTTTCATATAAATCAGACCTAAATTTGCTAATAAAGGAGCATAATTTTTATGTATATCATACAATTTCAACATTTCACTCAACGCCAGATCAGGATCATATTGTGAGATTATCGTCAGAAAATTTTTTAATATGTAAGGGTTACTAGGGTATTCTTTTAACAGTCTTGTGTAAATCTCTACAGCTTTTTTGTATTCTTTATTAGCGTAATAAATATTTCCCAATCCAATTAAAGCATTTTTATGATAAGGAAACTTTGTGATGATCTGATTAAGGAGAGAAATAGCTGTTTCATTATCTCCTGACTCAAAGGAATCTTTTGCTTTTTTTAAAGTAGAGTATATGTCAAAACTCTTGCCAGAATTCTGCGCAATTTTGATATTAAATTTGTCACTTTTTCTCTCAATAACATCAAGATCTTTATACTTTTTATCAGCTTTTATATGCTTGACAACACTATCAAAGGCCTTCTGTATCTCCAAATTTTCACTAGCATAGGTAACAGAAGACCTCCATAAAATCACAACGCAAATTAACATGCAGACAAACATAGATCCTAGTGTTGTGGCATTGGCTGCAGCGTGTAACCAGTAAACCTTATTTCTTTGAGCTATGCGTAACACATTACAAATTCATAAATGCTAAATTACCTATCTCATACAATAATAAAGATATTATTAATTAGCGATGCTGCGTAGAATGCACTTATCTTTTGTCTTCCATATTTCGCTCTATTAGACTTCTTGCATAACCCAAACTTAAGTAGAAAAAAGGCAAATAGTTATTATAGCTCTAAGTTTACCGACGATAAGAACCGTCATTCAAGTAGCTCCTCCCTGCCATCTAAGTAGCCTTCTTCTCCTGTCATCCCAGCACCTTCTTCCTGTTATCTGAGTAGCTGACACTGTACGAACATTGTCTATCAGGAAGGTGTCATGCAAGTAGCTGACACTGGTTCTTTTATGACGGTGTCATTCTAGTCTGGAATCCAGGAAACTTAATTGCAAGTAATGCATTGGGTTTGGTGAGTATAAAAGTATTGTGTTATGGCTAACGCTGGCTAGGTTTTCCTGCATCATACCGCCGCGGTATCTCTAGATCCCGCTAACAAGCAGCGGGATGACGATTGTCAGGGTGTCATTCCAGCGCCCCTATGATGTCATCCCAGTACTCCTATAATGTCATCCCAGTGCGTGACACTGGGATCTCATTTCACTCTATAATAGTATCATTCCAGTGCTCCTTTCTTGTCATCCCAGTACTGATTAGCTATAAAATTTAAGAAGATATTTAAGAAATTTACCAAGCGGAAAAAAAGGCAAAAGAAGCCCCGTGGTGCGAGTTTTGACTCTATATTACTGTAAGTGGCGCTGTAATAATGTGCTAACGCTTAAAATAAGCGCGATTTGGCTGAATGTAGAAAAAATAAAAAAGACATGCAGCCGCTATAATTTTATGTAATCCGCCAATAAATACCCTGAGTTTTTTACTGAATTTTGTCATTGAGCCTGCAGGTCAAAAACAAGTTTTGAGTCATGAATACCCCTATTATTATAATAAGGGGGCTGGCGGAGTTTGTCAAGCAAGTTTTTTTTCTACTGAATGACAGTTGTGGCTTGGGAGGTAGTGCAAGAAGTCTATTTCCACAAAAATGCTTCAATTTATCTTAACATTTTGTCAACTACCTTTATAGGAATGACAATTTAAAAGGGCATTTTTACATATTCCATATGGCTGCCAGTTGCACCCCTCACATGCGTAATCAAATTTCTTTAAAGACATTTTCTCTCTAATCTTTTTTACCGCCTCATTCCAAGTTAAAGTCTCGCCAATTTTTATTCCTAAAATTCCCATATGCCTTCTATCTAGCTCTAAAACTTTAGCTTGTGTGGTGCATTTACCTTGTTTAATCTGGTTTGGGCAAGCACTACAAATACTATCAAGATTGCCAACTACTTTGATTTGAGTGTTAGGATCACTCATTACTTTGCTTGCTATCTTTTTATAATTTTCTACAAAACCCTGAGAATACCCATATCCCCAAAACGCGAGGGTGCACATGAAATGATGAGGACGAAACCTTATCACTTTTTCAAATACTGCAAAGCCGCTACGAGTAGAAAAATTTTTACCAAACCAGGAAGGATAAATGGTAAAACACCCACCATTATTGCTTGTCCCAGACCCAAGTAAACAGCAAGCCAACTAACACCACAAATAAAGATTACAACTGTACCAGCCAGACAACTTAAAGAATTACACACAAATGATTTATATTTAGAGTTCAGTAATTCATTTACTTTGCTCATTACCATAACAGCAGCTAAACAGCCAATTAAATATCCACCTGTTGGTCCGAGAAAAATGTGATAACCACCAGAAAAATTCGCAAAAACAGGAAATCCTGCTGCACCAAGTGATAGATATGTAAGCACAGAATAGAATGCTGTTCTGCGGTTAAATTTAAGCCCAATAAGCATTACTCCTAAAGTTTGCAATGTGATAGGCACAGGCTGCAATGGTACGCTTATTTGAGCCATCAAGAATAAAAGTAAAACGCAAGACAATATTTCAGCCAGTGTTGATCTGCTGCTAGATTGTGTTATAAACATACCTTCCCAATAAAAATAACTTATAAAATGTAATATATATAAGAGGTTTTGCAATTTAAATTTTGCTTATATTGTGCTACAATGAATTATTTATGCACTATTAAATTAAAAATGATAAGTAAACAAGATCTATTATCGTTGATGAAAGCAAGACACAGCGGACGTTCATACGATACTACAAGAGCAATATCTCAGGAAGACATGGATATTTTAATGGAAGCTGTAAGGCTGACTCCCTCATGTTTTGGTGATGAACCTTGGAGATATGTGATATGCAACAAACAGAACAATCAAAGCGCATGGGAAAAGCTGCTAAATTGTCTTGATGAATCTAATCAAAAATGGGCAAAAGATGCACAAGTGTTAATCATATCTTTAAGTGCTAAAAACTTCCGTAAACGAGGTAAAGGAGAAAATCTTTGGGCTAGTCATGATACTGGTGCAGCAAATTATGCACTTATGCTACAGGCTGCATCTGTGAACTTAATGGCTCATCAAATGGGTGGATTTGATAGAGATAAAATAGTAGAAAGATTCAACATATCCGATGATTTTAATGTAATGTCAGTGATAGCGGTTGGTTACGAAGAAGAGGGCGCTGAAACAAGTAAGAAAAAAAGAAGACCAATAGAAGAAATATTTTTTTATGATGAGTGGCCAAGGTCCTAAAAATTTTATCAAGATGCACGGTACTGGCAATAATTTTGTTATCATAGACTCACGTTCAACAAACAATTTAGACTGGAACTATAGACAAATTGCTGATCAAAGCAGTTGTGATCAAGTGATAATTATAACAATGTCTAATGCTGCAGACTGCTTTATACATATCTATAATGCTGATGGTAGTCGAGCTGAAATGTGCGGAAACGCAGCACGCTGTGTTGGATATTTGATAATGTCAGAAAAAGGTACTGAGTATATCACTATTGAGCTGGTAAACAAACGCATTTTAGAGTGTTTTAAAGTTGGTGATAAATCCATAAAGGTTAACATGGGTAAACCTTTGCTAAAATGGCATGAAATTCCCTTTTCTACTGAGTGTGACACTCTTCACTTACCTATAGAGCTTGAAATGCTAAAAGATCCTGTTGCAGTAAATATTGGTAACCCTCATATAGTTTTTTTTGTTGATAACATAAGTGAAATACCATTGCGAAATTTAGGACCAAAGCTAGAAAATCACGTACTATTTCCTCAGAAAATTAATATTAGTATTGCACAAGTTGAAAAGTCTGGAGAAATAGCTTTAAGAGTTTGGGAAAGAGGTACAGGCATTACTGCATCATGCGGTAGTGCAGCCTGTGCAGCACTTGTTGCATCCACACTACGTGGATATCTGACTGCCCAACAGACTTCAGTAGATTTACCAGGAGGTAAGTTATTAATCGAATGGGCAAATAACGTATTCATGACCGGTGATATAGGATTTTTGTGATAATTGTTTTCACAATGCAAAACTATTTGACAAACTCCGCCAGCCCCCTTATCATGAAAGTGAAGGTATTCAGTTATCTTCATCTGTGCAGATTAAACAGCAAGAAAACAACGTGGTTGGCGTCTTATTTTTAATTTTTTGCACTATGTGCACCTTATGTCTTCACAATATTTCTAGGTTTTTACCTACACAAGCTGAAACGCGCTTATAAGTCGTTTAAGACAGTATAGTACGCCAATTTGCAGGATTAGAGAGTGACAACTAGCTAACACGGGGTTTCTTTTGCCTTTTTTTCTACTTAGTAAATTTCTTAAACATTTGCAGCGTAGGTTAGTTGCAATTAAAAGCAGCTAAATTGCAGTGTTTAAGACTTAAAAAACGCCAAATACTGAAAATAGATAATGACTAGGGCTTCTTTTGCCTTTTTTTTCGTTTGGTAAATTTCTTAATGTTTATAGCTAAAGCAGTTTAAGAGACCGAAAATGGTCAGCGCTCTTTTTTTTGTCATCCAAGTAGCCTCCTATGATGTCATTCCAGTGCTCCTTTCTCGTCATCCCAGTGCCCAGACACTGGGATCCAGCTAAGTTAGTGAGTGTAAACAGTAGCCAACCTTACGTTAAAACACAACGTTCTTGATGAGATTGCATAAAAACTGGATTCCTTACATCATAGAGGCACTGCCATTATAGAGTGAAATGAGATCCCAGTGTCTGGGCACTGGGATGACAAAAAAGAGGCACTGGGATGACATCATAGGGGGGCTGGGATGACACCCTGACAATCGTCATCCCGCTACTTGTTAGCGGGATCTGGAGATACCGTGGCGGCATGACGCAGAGCTCACGTTAGCTATACTTTTATACTCACCAACTCAGTATCCAATCTGGATCCCAGTGGGCTTTGTTGCATAGCAGCAGAAAAACTAGTGATTACTGACTAAATTCATTATAAAATGACGATTTAAGGATAAATATGCCACAAAAAATGAGAGTCAGTAATCATAGAGAATATAACAAATTTCTAGAAAAAAGAGGAAATATTTTTCATTATATCAACGAAGCCATAGAAAATTGGTATGAAATTGGGCCAAAAATGTAGGGTGGCAACAATATTTACAGCAACAAAGTGGTAATTTTGATACATATAATAACCCATCTATTCAGAATAGGTTTGAGTGGGATTTTTAGAGGGATAAATTGAACAAATAGGAAAAAATTTGCAGCTATTCACAAGCATCAAAAGAAACTTGATATTAAGATCAATGATTGCAGAGTTGATAAAAATAACATGGAAGATATCGAAATTGCTATAGACAGTACAGGAATTAGTATATACAACAACACACAGCAAAGAGAATAGCAAAGATAGAGAGTACCGCGGCTATAAACAAGTAAGAAAATTGCACATAATGTTGAGCAAACAAGTCATAGCTACAAAATACAGTAATGGCGTTTACTCTGATCACTATGGAGCATTGGGGAAATTTGATGTTAAATATGCTATAAAAGCACTATATGCAGATAGGGCATATGATAAAAAAGCTCTATAAGCTGTGTAATCAATATGGCATAAAAACGAAAATTCCTCCGAAAAACAACGCAGCAGAGCATCCAAAATTGGATTATATGCTTGATAGAAATGCCGCTATTCAGTTAATGAAATTACATGGTGAGAATGGTATAAAAAGATGGAAAGAAGAAGTAAATTACGGAAAAAGATCTTATATTGAAGGATTTTTCTCAAGGTTGAAGCGAATATTTGGGTTTAGTTTTAAGAATAAATCTGAGACAAATAGAGAGAAGAAACTGCTTATTAAATGCTGCTTAATGAACAAATTTACTGCAATTGGTATGCCTAAATTTGAAATAGTCGCATAAAATTATTTACTCTGGAAAAAACTTACGTTGCTATGCAACAAAGCCCACTGGGATCTAGAAAAAAGAAATGTGGATTCCAGTGTCAAGGCACTGGAATAACACCACTTACTACGTATTTAAACTATAATGTTCATCATTACACGCTGGCAGGATGTCATATATAGTGTTACCCAGGTAGCTGTGTTGGGGCTTATCGTCTTTAAGATCCCAATTAGATAGAAGGTTTGTACTTTTTTCAAATCAAAGCTTGAATTTTTGCTCGAAAATCAATATATTATATATATGAAGTTTTAATTTAAGTTGTTATGTTGACCCCAATGGCAAGCTTATGTGTTGATAGCAGAACCAATCTCATGCAATATATTGCTAGAGTGCAAAAATTCTCTATGCTGTCTCAAGAGGAAGAGGTACGATTAGCAAAAAATTGGAACCAATATAAGGATATTTCTTCTGCTCATAAATTGATTACCAGCCATTTGAATTTGGTAGTGAAAATTGCAATGAAATTCAAAAATTATGGACTATTGTTGATGGACCTGGTCATGGAAGGGAATATGGGTTTAATGCATGCAGTAAAAAAGTTTAATCCTGATTTAGGGTTTCGTTTTTCAACTTATGCAGTGTGGTGGATTGAAGCTTCAATAAAAGACTTTATATTGAAATCTTGGTCGTTCGTGAAAATAGGCACAACGCAAGCACAAAGAAGATTATTTTTTAGTTTACGTAAAATAAAAAAAAGAATTTTACAGTATACAAACAGAGAGACTTTAAGCAATGAAGAAATAAAAGCAATATCTAATGAGCTTTCTGTATCCGAAGGAGATGTTCTGCAGATGAATTACCGTTTGGCTTGTAAGGATCAGTCGCTAAACGATTGCATAAAAATAGGTGATGGCTCTAAAAGGGAGTTGCAAGATATGATCCCATGTAACTTGGTCAGTCAAGAAGTAACCTATCAGAATCATGAAGAAAAAGAATTAAAAGAAACAATTTTAAACAATGCACTAGCAAGCCTTAACGAAAGGGCAAGAGACATTTTTATCAGTAGATATTTGTCTGAAAACACTCAAACTCTAGATGAACTTAGTAAAAAATATTGTGTTTCAAGAGAAAGAATAAGACAGTTGGCTGAGCAGGCGATGGCTAAGGTAAAACAATATATACAATCAGAAAGTTTGAAATTTGGTTTGCATGCGTAGTTTTTTTATATTTCTAATATTTTTTTCAATAGGCGCTTTTGCATCGGTTAGTGATGTGCAATTGAAGGAAAAATACAAAGACTGGCTTGTATATACTGCATCAGAAGATGGAGAGAAAGTGTGTTACATTGTATCTTACCCTAAGACAAAAAGCGAGCATTATACAACCAATCGCAAGCCGTATGTAATGGTCAGTTATGTTGATAAAAAAGCAGATGAGGTAAGCGTTACCTCTGGTTTTCAGTATGATAAGGAGCCTGTAGCTCTCAATATCGACAAAAAAATTAAATGTACACTGCCTATAATACAGGGAAGTTTTGCGTGGGCAGAGCATACAAAAATAGATCAAGATCTCATTCTAAAAATGAAGCAGGGATTATCAATGGTAGTTAATGGAAAAACAAAAACAGTGACCATTGATGATACTTATTCCCTACTTGGTTTTCAAAAAGCGTATCAAAAAATGCATGATTTATGTCATACAAAGTAAATCATTGTAACAAAATACCCAGCTATAGTATAAACTAGACTACTCTTTCAATGGAAATATAAATAGCACTTTACTTTATATAGGATGTGGATATCATTTAAAATATATTTTTGAGAGTTAGCAATGTCAGAGGTTGCAGGTGTAGATACAGAAATCAAAAAGCAAAATTCTGTGTGCGAGCAGATGCGTTTTAGCGTGAGCCGTACAAGTCTTTTAAATACATTATCCAGAGTAAGTGGAGTGGTTGAAAGGCGTAATGCAATAGATGTTTTGGCATGTATAAATATCAAAGCACAACACGGCAGCATAAAATTAATGGCAACTGATCTTGACATTTCAATGTTTGCCTCACTTGCTGCAACCGTATTAACAGAAGGAGAAGTAAAAATTTCAGCGCATACTTTACATGACATAGTGAAGAAGTTACCCGCTGATTTGGATGTCAATTTTGAAGTAAACAACCAAAGAAAATTATTGATGTCTTGCGGAAATGCAAACTTTTCTTTACCGAATGTAGTTTCAAGCAGCTTTCCTGCTCTTGAAGAAGACAATTATAAACATGATTTTATTCTACTAAATACGGACCTGATAGACTTATTAACTAAAACAAAATTTGCTGTATCACTAGATGATACAAGGTATAATTTAAATGGAATATATCTACATACAGACGAGCAGTTTCTGTACTGCGTTGCAACTGATGGTCACCGTTTATCATGTATAAAGAGACCAAAGCCTGGGAACATCAATGGCGAATTTGGTGTGATCATTCCACGTAAAACTGTTATGGAGCTGTTAAAAATATTGGACGACTGTAATGAAATTAATGTAAAACTCTCAGACAGAAAAATCAAGTTTACATGCGGTGAATATATTCTAATATCAAAATTAATAGATGGGACTTTTCCAAATTATAAAGCAGTTATTCCAGCATCTCAAGATAAGCATATGATTATTGAAAGTAAAAAACTTTCAGATGTTATAGATCGAGTTTCCGTTGTTGTATCTGATAAAGTAAAATCCATTAAATTCTCACTACAAGAAAAGCTGCTGACTCTGCATTCAAACTCTCAAGAGTGCAATGATGCAACTGAATCCATAGAAGTGGACTACAATGAAGCCCCTATAGAAATAGGGTTTAACTCGCGTTATTTACTTGATGTTCTATCCTGCATAAAAAATAAATGTAAGTTTAGCTTAGCCGATGGTAATAGTGCTACAATTATCACTGATGAAGACGATTCAAGTGTATTATATGTAGTGATGCCAATGAGAACTTAAACTTGTCATCCCGCTTCTTGTTAGCAGGATCTGGAGATACCGTGGCGGTATGACACTTATTTCACTAAGAACGTTACTTTTTATTAAATTAGTAATCTATCTTTACCAAATATAAGCCAAAAGGTGGTGCAGTAACTCCAGCTGCATTTCTTTTGCATTGGTTTAATATATTTAGCATTTCTTGTGGATTAGTTCTATTTTTTCCAAATTCAACTAAAGTACCCACAATGATCCTCACTTGGTTATGTAAAAAGGAAATAGCAGATATTTTGATGTGTATATGATTCCCATTTTGTATTATATCGATATCATCAATTGTTCTCATCGGATTTGCGGCTTGACAATCTTTTGAACGAAAACTTGAAAAGTCATGTTTTCCAAGTAGATGTTTAGCAGCTTCACGCATAATATTTACATTAAGTGGGTTAAACACTTGCCATACATAACCTGTCTCCAGAGCGGCAGGAGCATAGCGATTAACTATTCTGTATTCGTAATATCTTTTTTTTGCTGAAAACCGTGCGTGAAACGCATCATCTACAACTTCTGCATTCAGTACAACTATGGGAATTGATTTTAAATGATAATTTATTGCGTTTCTTATTCTATAAAGCTCAAATTCCTTTTCCATATCAAAATGAGCAATTTGTCCTAAAGCATGAACCCCTGCATCAGTCCTGCCACCGCAGTACAAAGTAACTTTCTCACCACTAAAATTAAATATAGCATTTTCTATGGCTTCCTGGATTGAATTAGCAGAATGTTGCTGCTTCTGCCAGCCAGAGAAACTACTACCATTGTATTCTATCGTTATTTTGTATCGCACTGCAGAATCTATCTAACTTTCTATCTTAATATAATTTAGGTAGCTAATTTTTCTACGATAACGTTCTTCGTTATTAAAAAACCCTTGGCAGGTTGTTCACGTTCGATTATCATGGAAGTTATACAAGTTAATAAATGATCCATGGCAAACAACTCAGAAGAAAGAAATAATGATAAGCAAAAAGCATTAGATAACGCAATAAGCCAGATTGAAAAAGCATTTGGTAAAGGTGCAATAATGAAGTTGAAGCAAAACCCTGTAGAGAAAATAGACACAATATCCACAGGATCAATTGCGCTTGATTCGGCTCTAGGTGTTGGAGGTCTGCCAAAAGGACGTATAATTGAAATATTTGGTCCCGAGAGTTCTGGTAAAACCACTCTTGCCTTGCACGTGATTGCTGAAGCACAAAAAAAAGGAGGATCATGCGCATTTATCGATGCAGAACATGCATTGGATGTCTTATATGCTCGTAAACTTGGGGTAAGCACTGATGATTTAGTAATTTCGCAACCAGACACTGGGGAACAAGCATTACACATTGTTGAGTACTTAGTGTGTTCTGGTGCAGTTGATGTGATAGTTATTGACTCTGTTGCAGCGTTAACTCCAAGAGCTGAAATTGAAGGTGATATGGGTGATCAACATATGGGGCTGCAAGCAAGGCTTCTAAGTCACGGGCTACGAAAGCTAACCTCTGCCGTTTCAAAAGCGAACTGTATATTGATATTTATTAATCAAATTCGTATGAAAATAGGAGTAGTGTATGGAAATCCTGAAACTACCACGGGTGGAAATGCATTAAAATTCTATACTTCTGTAAGGCTTGACATAAGAAAAGTTGGTGTAATAAAAGACAAAGAAAATATTACAGGCAATGAAACAAGAGTTAAAGTTGTAAAAAATAAAGTTGCTCCTCCATTTAGAGAAGCGAAATTTGATATAATGTACAATGAAGGTATATCAAAACTCGGAGAAATAATAGATATGGGAGCAAAGCTTGGTGTGCTTGAAAAAGCAGGTGCTTACTATTCATATAACAATACACGTCTTGGACAAGGAAGAGAGAATGTAAAAACTTACCTAAAAACAAACAAAGAAGTCGCAAATGAAATAGAAATGAAAATCAGAGATTTACTCAGAAATCATGATAATTCTATTATAATAGACGAGGATAGTGAGCAACTTTTAGAAGAATCAGTGTTCTGATCTAAACTTAGTTTGTGTTGGATGGGTTGTTACAGTATGACGGTGTGTGCTAATCTGTAATGTTACCTTGTATCAAGAGGACTTTGCTGAAGCAGTTAAAAAAAGCTTTTCATGAGAAATTATAAATGATAAATTGTTAACAATAGGTTATTGTGAATAAGATTATGTGTTTTAGTTTACCTAATATAAACAGGGAAGGTTATTTATTTATAGTCGTTGCCTTTATAGTAACGTGTATAGCATTCTCTATATCTTGGGGGTTTGGTGTTACGTGCTTGTTTACGACATTATTGTGTACTTATTTCTTTCGCGATCCAACAAGAGCTGTGCCAAACAATAAGGATCTTATATTAAGTCCTGCTGATGGTGTGATTTCAAAAATTGAAGAAGTTAATTATCCTTTATCGGCAGAAAATGGAGAAGAGAAGAAGTTCACGCTTGTTAGCATATTTTTAAGTGTTTTGAACGTCCATGTGAACCGTATACCAATATCTGGTACGATAAAGGAAATGAATTATAAAAAAGGCAAGTTTGTATCCGCAATGAGCAATAGGTCTAGTAATGAAAATGAAAAGCAGGTTATTGTGATTGAATACGAAA
The DNA here is from genome assembly GCF_964028555.1 of Wolbachia endosymbiont (group A) of Pipizella viduata. Lineage (NCBI taxonomy): Bacteria > Pseudomonadati > Pseudomonadota > Alphaproteobacteria > Rickettsiales > Anaplasmataceae > Wolbachia > Wolbachia endosymbiont (group A) of Pipizella viduata. Next base: position 1,347,322 of record NZ_OZ034787.1, read on the forward strand.
AGGGAAAAGAAATTATTGTGGAGCAAATAGCTGGATTAATTGCACGTCGTATCGTTTGTAATTTAGGAGTATCCCAGAATGTGAAAGCAGGTGAAAGGTTTGGAATTATAAGATTTGGTAGTAGAGTGAATATTTATGTTCCTGCTGATATAGAAGTCAGAGTTTCAGAAGGGCAAACTGTTATTGGTGGTGAAACAATTATAGCAAACTTAAATAAGGAAAACGTTCAAGAGAAGCTTACTTTTGACGTTATATGAATAACGATGGAAGTAACAGTAGATTCTTACCTATTACTAAATTATTCCCAAACTTTATAACTTTATTGGGTTTATGTTCTGGTCTCACTTCACTTAAATTTACATTTAATGAACAATGGGAATTCTCAGTAATTTTTATCATCATTGCAGCAATAATAGATGGAATGGATGGCAGAATAGCTAGAATTCTAAAATCAACTAGCGATTTTGGAGCCCAGCTTGATTCTTTTGCAGATTTTCTAAATTTTGGTGCAGCGCCTGCATTTCTTTTGTATTTTTGGAAGCTAAACGAAATCAAAGTCATAGGTTGGATTTTAGTAATGATATACGTAATCTGCATATCAATAAGACTTGCAAGATTTAATGTTTCGCTACACTCAGAACAATCACACTGGGAAAAATTTTTCTTTTCTGGTGTCCCAGCTCCAGTGTGTGCTTTACTTTCTTTGTTACCAATAATTATTACCTTTCAATCTCATGAGAGTGAATACTTACTTCTCATAGAGCGATTTTTTAACACAAGAAACGTAGCTTGTTACTTTCTGGCCATTTCATTTTTTTCGATAAGTCACATTCCAACTTTCTCTGCAAAATATATTTATGTTCCCAAAAGCCTATCCTATATATTTGTGTCATTTTTTGGAGTACTTATTATATTTTTCATCAGTAAGCCCTGGATGACGCTACCAATTTTAGGTGTAGTGTATGTACTTACTATTCCAGTAAGCACTGGGCTTTATATATATTACTCGTATAAAGCTCGTTAGCTATAAGTTGTAATAAAAAGTAGTGAGCAGCATGATTGTAAAAATAAGTGAACTGTTAAATTCATTTCTGTACATAAAGATATTCAACATTCCATTTATAATTATTTGGGTAATTGCAACTGGGGTTTTTTGTACCATCCAATTCAAATTCACTAACTTTAGATTGTTCAAGCATGGAATACAGACGCTATTCAATCTAAAGTGTAATAACAATAACAATGGCATAATCACTCATATCCAAGCGTTTGCAACAGTAATTTCAGGAACAGTTGGTCTTGGAACAATATCAGGAGTTGCAATAGCTATCACAATAGGGGGCCCAAGTGCAGTTTTTTGGATGGTAATTACCGGAATACTTGGTATGTCGATAAAGTTTGCCGAGGTGGTGCTTGCATTCACCTATCGCTCTGAAAATGCAACTGGCGGGGCTTTTTATTACATGAAGTACGGGCTTGCAAAAATTGGATTTGCAAAAACTGGTAGATTTCTTGCCTTTACTTATGCGATTATGCTACTTATTGCAATGATTTTGGGCGGTATACCATTTCAAGCGAATCAGATAGCAGCATTGTCAAATAACCTCTTTGAATACAACGCATCTGTTATTATATCCCTGCTTGTCTTTATTGTAATATTGGGAGGAATAAAGCGCATTGCTTTCGTTTCAACGAGCTTAGCACCAATTATGATAGTGCTATATATGGGTATGTGTATATATTTAATTTATGTAAACAGAAGTAATTTGCTGAATGCTCTATCCATAATATTCCAAGACATCTTCAATAAATCAGCTATAGGAGGCGGAGTATTGAGCGGATTAATAGCAGGAGTGAGAAGATCAGTGTTTGCTAACGAAGCAGGTACCGGAACAGCAGCTATAGCACATTCATCTGTAAAAGAAGAATATCCAATTAAAGTTGGATGCGTTGCAATGATTGCACCACTTATAGACACAATACTAATCTCATTTTTGACTGGTATCGTGATAATTATTACTGGTATGCATAGCACTGATAACGTGGGTGATATTACACTAATTAGTTCGGTATTTTCAACAGTTTTGCCCTTGTTCAGCAAGTTAGTTTTTCCGCTAATGATGTTTTCCTTTGCATTTTCTACAATAATAGCTTATTGTTACTACTGTGAAGTTGCTCTGCTGTATTTATTTGGTAATAAAAAAATACTGATACCGTTCCAAATTCTTATAGTGGTTTCAGTGTATATTAGTTGTATGTCAAAAAATATAGAATTTATATCTTACCTAGGCGACAGTTTGTTCATGTGCCTTATGATTCCAAATGCTGTTGCAATATATCTACTAAGAAGGGAAGTTTTGAATACAATAGATTCTTATTACAATTCTAAAGGGTATTAACATGATTTATAGATTACTTTGTATGGTGTTATTTTGCCTATTGTTTAATGATGTGTACGCTGCTTCAGGTTTTTATGAAAGTTATGATGCTGTGTTGAATGGAATAAATAACTTCATGAATGAAGTGCTGTTTTTCAAAATCCTTTACGTGCCATTTATAATCTTTCTACTAGCTTTTGGTTATGTGTTTCTAACATTACGTTTTGGATTTCTCAACATAAGAATGTTTAAGCATGCGTTTGCTATTTTATGTGGAAAATATGACACGAATCACCATGATGGTCATATTACGCATTTTCAGGCATTTATGACTGCACTTTCAAGCACAGTAGGCCTTGGAACTGTTGCTGGAGTCGCAATTGCAGTTTCAATGGGAGGGCCAGGAGCGGTGCCTTGGATGATGATTACAGGTTTTTTTGGTATGTCAGCAAAATTTGCCGAAGTGACTTTAGCATTTAGACATAGAACAGAAGATCAGGAGCAATTGTTTAGTGGTCCCTTTCAGTATATAAGGAATGGTCTGGAGGAATTTGGATTTAAAAAACTTGGTATTGTTTTAGCTGCAATATATGCAGTATTCTTTGTATTATCAGGTCTTGGTGGAAGTGTAGCATTTCAAACCAACCAAATGGTTTCAATATTATCTGGCTATTCAAGTTGGGTAGATGGTCATTCTTGGTTTCTTTCTTCCATAATCTCTGCGCTGCTTGCTCTAGTGATTATTGGCGGAATTAAAAGGATAGCTAGAGTATCTTCTGCACTAGTGCCTATTATGTCACTCATATATATATGTAGCTGCCTTGTTATTGTTGGATTTAATATCCACAATCTTGGTCACACATTTAAGATATTATTTTCCAGCATGATAGATTTTAATGCTGTTGGCGGAGGGATGGTAGGGGCATTTGTTGCTGGAATTCAAAGAGCAATTTTTGCCAGCGAAGCTGGTGTCGGCTCTGCTGCAATTACTCATGCAACAACTAAAGATGAAGAACCAGTAAGAACTGGGCTTGTTGCTATGATAGAACCGTGTTTTGATACAATGCTCACTTGCTGTTTAACTGGAATAACAATAGTAATAACAGGTGCATACCAGACTAGTGTTGGTGAAGGGATATTAGTCACTCAAAAAGCATTTGAGACAGTTTCTCCGTGGTTTCCTATGCTTCTAACAATAGCTGCACCTTTGTTTGCATTTTCTTCGGTAATTTCATTTGTATATTGTTGTGAAATGGGGTGGCTATATTTATTCGGTGCAAAAAGTATAGTGATATATCGCATAGCGGTAATAATTGTAGCGTTTTTCTCTGGTCTTTCTAAAGATATAATGGCTATTGCCAATATCGGTGGAACTTTGTTCTCTTGTTTAGCTCTCATCAACATGACAGCGCTTATACTGTTTAGTAATCAGATTAACGATGAAGTTCAGTGCTACCTAAAGAGGCTGAGGAATAATAAAATTAATTAAATTTTGGCATATGAAGGTACAACAACAGATGTCATTCCAGTGCCATCTTATTGTTATAGCAAAACTCCCTCTTGTCATCCCAAAACTCTTTCTTGTCATCCCAAAATTCCCTCTTTTCATCCCAGTGCGTGACACTGGGATCTATTTTGTATATAGTTCCACCATAGTGTTATGTTTTAATGTAAAATTTTATATTTATCTACTAGGTTCGTTTGCGAACAAAGTTCGCTGGATCCCAGTGTTACGCACTGGGATGACAAGAGAGAGGATGCTAGAATGATGGAGAGGTACGTAATCCTTATACTATCCTACATATTAGGTTCAATACCGTTTAGCTTAATCATTACAAGAATAAAAGGGATAAACTTAAGAGAAGTAGGTTCAGGAAACATTGGCGCTACAAATGTTGCAAGAACAGGAAATAAATGTCTTGCTGCTCTGGCATTATTTCTGGATTCCTTGAAAGGATTCATCGCCGTTTATATAGCACAACAATTTTGTGATAATAACGATTTTTATATATATGTATCTGCAATTTTAGCAGTTTTAGGACACATGTTTCCTGTATGGCTAAAATTTAGTGGAGGAAAGGGAGTTGCAACAACTTTGGGAGTTCTGATAGCACTTAATATGCCAATTGCCTTGATATTTATATTTACCTGGATAGTGGTATTTTTTATCTTTAGATACTCTTCTCTTGCTTCTTTGACTGCTACTTCAACGGTTGTAGCATGGTCCTTTTTTTTTCAGAGGAATTTGTTCTTAACATTACTAGTTATAGGAACACTAGTTTTTCTCAAGCACTACAAGAATATTATGAATCTTCTGCAAGGCAAGGAACATAAATTTTTATAATTCATGTGCTGACCCTGTTGCTTCTTATATTATCGATGTTTGGGTCGGTTAATTTTCCTGGATTAATATATTCAAGATTTTCTATTGTATCTACTACATTCTGTTCACTACAATCCAAGCTAAACAAATTTCTCATTAAAGGTATCTTGATTTCTTGAATAAAATTAGAAGTTATTTGGTTACTGCTATCATCTGACTTATCCCAGGCATTGAGGATTTCTTTATGATTCTTCTTTTTTTGCAGCTCTTTCTTAATAAACTCACATGCCTCATCTTCTGCACATATTCCAATTCTATCTTCTACAAGGTATTCTACTCTAATACCAGGGTGTATTCCTTCTAATGACTTTAACATTGCACCAATAATACCAGTAAAGCAGGTTTCAGGAACAATTGTTCCTTTAGCATAGTTCATGGCATACATTAAAGACTTTACTAACTCTTGCCTTTTTACTGCAACTGATTCACTATCTCCACTATTACAAGCCTTTAGAACCAAATATAAAATTTGCCCCCCCATGAGTCCAGAAACATGAACTTGTTCATCATTATTGCACCATTTATTAAGAAAGTTAATAAATTCTTTTTTATTATTGTTTCCAAGCTCTTTTTCCCCTTCTACGAACTTAATAAACTTAACAAATTCATCATTATGTATAACACCATTAGATTCTGGTATCTTCTCACCATATTTATCTTTTAGTGTATTAATACTGTCAATAATGCTATCATTTGCCATATGAGGCATCATATGTTCTTTCATAGCATTTATTACATTTTTTGTACCAACTAAATTCTCATACAAACCATCGGAAAGTAGCTTTAATGAAGCTTTAAGTAAGGCTATAGGGTTAAGTGTTGCTGGCCTTGTTTCGGGCTGCAATAGGATTATTCCAATTGCCAATGGTATCGGCGCCAGCAGCCAAGCTAATATTAAAGACTTAGAGAAAAAATAATAAATTGTTAGCCCAGCAATACATGAAACTGCGATTGACTTGATTATGTTACCTTGACCAAATATTTTCCAATATTCTTTATTACTTATTTTTTCCCCACCTTTTATTTTTTTATATCCAAGAAATGTTTTAATTTCTGTATCATATAGAGTAGATACTAAGCTAGCTATTATCGAAGTAGGAATGGTTACTATAGTTAACGCATAATAAAAAGATAAATAGAGAGCAATTCTAACTTTACTGGAACCACTGCGAGGAAATTGTATTTGAGAAATACCTATTATAGCTTATCTTCAACATCATTACACTCTAGTAATAGCATAGTAATTTAAAACGTCAATGTTTAAGTATCTTATTATCCGCACACTCATCGTATTCGATCTCGACTGTAGAGTGTGCTATCTCGAACCTATTTAGTAGTATTTTTTTTATCTCATACAAAATATCAGTGTGTTGTGCATCTTGCTTTACTTTGGCATGCATGGTAATTATAAAATAATTATCAGACAGTGACCATGCATGTATGTGGTGCACATCTATCACTTCAGGTAATTCTGATGTGATCTTACTTTTTATTTCCTCAGTAGATATCCCTTCAGGTGTGCCTTCAAGAAGTATGTGGCAAGAATTCTTTAGAATTTTGTAGCCACTATTCAAAATGATTATACTGACAAATACCGATAAAATCGGATCCACCATTTGCCATCCAGTAAACATGATAATTATGGATGCAAGTATAGCAGCTACAGAACCTAAAATATCTCCTATAACGTGTAGTACAGCACTTTTTATGTTTATATTGCTCTCGCATTTACTATGTAATATAAAAAAGACTATAATATTAGAGATCAGGCCAAGTGTAGCAATTACTAACATTACTTTCCACTCAACATTTACCGGAAAAATAAATCTTTTTATTGACTCAATTATAATGATTACTGCAATGAAGAATAAAGTTAAACCATTAACAAATGCTGCAATTATCTGCAACCGATGATACCCGTATGATCTTTGCAAATCAGATTTCTTAGCTGAAAATTTGTGTGCTAACCAGCTTAAAACTAAGGCAAAGAGGTCAGTGAGCATATGCCCTGCATCTGATAGTAGAGCAAGCGAATGTGAAATTATTCCACCTACTATTTCCATAAACATTGTTATCGCAACTATTATTATGGAATAGATTAAGCGCTTGGACTGTGCTGCTGAGTGTTTGCCGTTATGCACTGCTGTCATATAAAATCTTTTCATGAACAAAAACGTGGGTAACACTGGGTTCGAACCAGCGACCGCTTGCACGTCAAGCAAGTGCTCTACCAACTGAGCTAATTACCCATCGTGGTTTTAGTATAGTGCTTTGGTGGAATGAAAGTCAATTTGCTTTTAAATTCTTACCCTATCCTAATGTAACGTTAGAATTTAGATTTTTTTTGTGATCAAGCTATAGAGCCTATAGCTAGTGCAGGTCAGGTTTTCCTACGTCATACCGCGATTCATTCGCGGTATCTCAGCATAGATTCCGCTAACACGTAGCGGAATGACGAGTTCATAGCTTACCAAATTATCGGTAAATCTAAATTGCTTTAGTTATAGCTATATCTTATATTGTTCATATTAAATTAATTACTTATATTTCTTCACTAAGATATAGATTATACCAATATGAAAATTCACACTTTTTTAGTAGAGATCACCTTATATTTGAAGAGTTAATAAATTAGAGGTTAGAATTATGACAATCAATCAACAAATAAATAAAAATATAACTAAAGAAGAATACTTTAACAATAACGGCAAAGGGTTTAATTCGCCACATGTTGTAGAAGTTAAAGATTTAAATATTAAAGTCGAAGTTTATTCTCATAATTTAAGAGCAAGTAAAATTGCAACAATTGAAAGTGAGATAAAAGAAACAGCTACTAGTTTTAAAGATACATTCAAGTTAGAACACATCAACTCAGAACAAACATTTAAAATTTATATGTTTGATGACAAGGATGATTACACTCACCTTGGCGGAAGCGAGCGTTTCGGTTCTTACCTTGGAGATGAGGGTGGTAAATGTTACTACAAAGGGGAAGCTGATGTTTTTGCTGAAATGTATGTCTATCAGCAAGGTGGCGTTCATAACCTTCAGCATGAATTTGCACATGGTTTAACTTACTTGGCTACAGGAGGTAAGCACCTACCTACAGTATTAATGGAAGGAATTGCAGATTACTTTGAGCATCATTCAGATCATAAATTCAATTCTCAAGGATCAAGTATCGACAAAACTGAAGCTGCAAATTTGGATTTAGATAAAATTTTAAGTTTAGAATATTCAAAGGACAGCGAAGCAAATAGCCTGGTTTATAAAACAGGTCATGCGTTGATAATGTACTTACAGGAAAAAGATCCTAGTTTATTAAGAGACTACCTAGATGCTTTACGTCAAGGTAACTCAGATGAGTCAAAAAGTTTCTTGAAAGACATAAAAGGACATGATGCTGACTTCAAAAGTTGGCTTGCTGAGAATGATACAGAAACTGCTATGGAAGAAATTAATGCCCTACAAGTTACAAAAGGAGATTTTATAGCAAACGGTCAAGAAATAGTGGGTGGAGAAATTAAAAATGTATCCTATTATAAAGCAAATATAGAAAAAATAGATGGAGAAAACGTTGGAAGTTTTTCTCCTGTAGAACATGTGTCGTTTTATGATTATGCTCGTGCTGTTAATAGGGCAACAAATGATAACCTCGATATATCAAAGGAATATCATTTCTTAAAGGTAATCAAAACTTCTGATGGACAGGATAAACTAACTTACTCTGATCAACAAGGTAATGAATATCAAAACAGCTTAGAATATAAAAATCAGGCTTTAAGGACATTGTCAAATTACGATGAGAATTTAAAGAAAGTTTATGATAATGCATTAAAAGCCCTGGATGAGCAGATTCTCAAGGAATCCAATGAAGTAGGTGAAAAATACCATAGACAAGAGATTTCTTATGAAGAGTATTCAGACAAATATCATTCAATTCCCTCCAAATATGAGGAATTAAAAGGTTCCTTGCTCGATGAGATGATAAGCACTGGTTCAAAACAGTTAAAGTCAACTCAGAACATCGACGTAGAAAAGATGTTAGAAGAAATGATCAATATCGATTCAAACTTGATAAGAGGTACAAATCATATTGACCTACAAGAAGGTAAGATTTTCTCTATCAAAGCTCTTGGTCATGGAAATAAGGGTGCGCTGTCCATATATGATGGAAATACAAAGCTTGGAGAATTATTGAGCGAATCAGGATTTTTTAAGCAAGTTGAAGGCCAAACTAAAGAAACTTTTGTTTTTGAGGATATATTGCACAACTTAAATACTCAATATGATGGTGGTGCTTATATGGCTATTACAAAAGAAAATGGTCAGTATAAAGCTTCTCTGATAGATGGCAGAACAGTTGAACGCGATGAATACTTTGATGAAGCGCATTTACACGAAAATGAATTGTTGCATCCTAGCACTGGACACATCCAAAAAGATTTAGATTCTCTGCTCCTTAGAGGTACCAAAATTTTGAATCATCAGGATTCAAAGCATGCACAATATTCTGATGAGCAAAAGGCAAATGGAGTAATCGTGGAAAAAGGAAAATTACTGGATAATAAGGGAACAGATAGGACAGACGACGATGTATACGAAGCGGTTGTAAAGCAAGGAGACGAGCGCTTACATGAGTTCAAAAATATGGGCTTTTATATTACCGAAGAGGTGAAAAATGAAAGAGGTGAAATTACAAATGGAAGTAACTTGTTCATTCATGATCACGGAAAAAATGTGCGCTATGAGTTACCTGAAAAAGTTACTCATCTAAAGTTAGTGCAAAAGGATGGACAATATAAGTTAGCACCATCTGACTCTGAAGGGAGAGAGTATAATGGCATACCAGATGAATATAGATATATAGATCCAATATTTGCAAATGAATATGAGAAGAGAGATTATTCCCATAAACATGTAAATGTGGGCCTTATAAACTTAGAGAAATATGGCTCTGGCAAACTTTTTGCTATAAAGTATGGCCCAAATGATTACCACATACAAAGAAACTCTAGCGGTGAAATAGTTAGAATAAAAGATCAAGCATATTTCACTAAAGTAAAACTATTTGATGGTGATACTGATGAAGAAATTGGAATGTTATCTAATAATTTCCATAACTTCAAAGGGAAAATATTCTTTTCTGCTGATTATAACTACAGTTATAACGACTTCCTCGCATCTGTTTCTCCTCAAGTTGAAATTGAGGACATGGGGAATGGAAGTAAAAAAATAACTTTCGATCAAGGTGATGGTGATATCGGTGACACTAATAGAGGCTACACGGACTATCAGAGAATATTCACAAAAGAGAAACAAACCGAAAGTCCAAAAGGGCAAGTAAGTGAAACTAAGACAGAAGTTAACATAAGTCACAATACTACTAATGTTGTTGCACAAGCTGCTGAAGAGAGAACTGTATCAAACGACAATAGTGAAATGCAGTCTGATCAGTCAATTTCATCACAAAGTTTAACAAGAACAAAAAGAGCATCTTTAGTCGAGGAGAAAGAGCAGGTATTGAAAGATACAATCCTGAAAATAGAAAAGAGCTACGAGCAGGACTCAGAAGGGAAGCACAAGGCAAATGTAACCATAGATTATTACGACATAAAAGCCTTATATGATAGAGCAGAAGGAGCGGAAAAGCAATCTGTGTTAGATTTTTGCAACAAACTGCGTACATCAGATTATAAGGTTGGTGCTTTGCCGGAAGACAAATATTACTTTAAAGATGGCAAATTTATAGTTCACGATAGTGATACGAAAAAGCTTATAGTGTTACCTGAAGATAAGGTGTCCATCAAAATAATGAAGGATGGTGATAGTTATAGTTTGGCTATATCAAGTGGTAATGGCAAAGTAATAAGCAGCATTAGTAAAATAGATAATCCAAATTACGAATTGCTGTCAGATTCAAGTCATTTCAATTTAGGGGAGCAAGATAATATTGTATTATCAGATCAACATCACGAATATAATCTTTATCTAGAGAATGGCTTTGTGAAAATGTTTGATTACACAAGCGACCACATTTATCACGACCACAACTCAGCCTACATCTAATACATACAGGGAGGCAAGTATAGCTGACCCAAGCAACACGTCATACCGCGATTCATTCGCGGTATCTCTTAGCCGCTAACAAGTAGCGGGATGACAGCAGTCCTACGTCATACCACCGCGAACCGTCATACCGCAGCGGTATCTCTAGATCCCGCTAACACGTAGCGGGATGACGGTTGTCAGGCTAGCTGTCATGCGAGTAGCCCCTTCGGTGTCATCCAAGTAGCTTGACACTGGGAATTTATTTACTATATATGAAAAGTTATTATGTTTATATACTTACAAGCAAGCACAATAAGGCTCTGTATATAGGTATAACGTCAAATTTAACTAAACGAATTTGGGAACATAAAAATAAAGTTATTTCTGGCTTTACATCAAAGTACAATGTGCAGAAATTAGTTTACTTTGAGGTATTTCAAGACGTAGGTTCAGCTCTGAACAGAGAAAAACTTTTGAAAAGCTGGAAAAGAGAATGGAAAATTGATTTAGTTGAAAGGGAAAACCCAAATTGGGCTGATTTATATGATGAAATTACAAAATAAAATGAGATCCCAGTGTCAAGCACTGGGATGACAGGAGAGGGAACTGGGATGACAGGAGAGGGGGACTGGAATGACAAGAGAAGAATTCTGAAATGAAAAGTTTCAAGGAAATCTTATGTAAAATCTAGCATTAACGAAAATTATACTTTTTTCATGCACCCTATGGTTTTTATAATTAACGAAGAGTTATATGGTAGCTAGTTTGAAATTTTATGAAAAGCCAGAAAGAGTCAAAGAAGCAACAGACTTAAGTGATGCTAAAGTCGTAGTTTATGAAGATGGCAATGGTAATAAATATACCCTAGATGCTTCAAATATTGCTGGTCTTACTAAAATCGATGATATCAAGCTAAGCACCCTAAAAGATGTAGTATTTAAATATCACCCAAATAGTGGTACTGAAACTACTACAACAGGTCTTGGCAATATTATAAGCGCATTATTCGCTACACAAAGCGCTCAAGACGGTCAAACAATTCTTGCAGAAGAAGTAGCAAAAAAGCCTGTTGTAGAAGCAATATTGAAAGTAACAAAGGATGATGGTTCAGGTAAACAGGTGAAAGTAGTTGAAACTGAATTAGGTACCACGTTTGCCAAAAAAGATGGTACTAATATTGACAAAGACTTTGCAGGAAAAGTACTTGATGCAAAAGATGGTAATGACTTAGTTCTTACAAAGAAAGTTGCAGAAAAAGCTGTCGTGAAAGCTATATTTAGTGCAAAAGAAAATGCTAACGATCCGCAATCAATCCTTGTAACAGAAGTAGCAAAAGAGCCTGTTGTGAAAGAAATTCTTGGCGTAAAAAATGCTGCTGGTACAAAAACAGTTCTTGAAGAAGAAGTAGCAAAAAAGCCTGTTGTAGACGCTTTAATACCAGAATTAGCAAAAGATGATGGTGCTACTGGTATATATACTAAAAAAGGTGTAGATGATGAGTTGGCAAAAAAAGCTGACACAGCCGCTCTAACTCACAAAGCTGACAAGAATTACGTCGATACTGAGTTAGGAAAGAAAGCTGGTGCAGCTGATCTAGCCAACAAAGCTAATACTGCAGATGTTTACACTAAAACTGCTGCAGATACTGCATTTGTCAAAGCTACAGAGCTTAAAACAAAAGCTGCAGCGAAAGATGTTGTGGATGCTATATTTGATGCAAAAGATGGCAATAACAAAATCTCTGAAACCAAAATAGGTGCTACTTTTGCTAAGAAAAATGCTTCCAACCTTACAGATGCAGCAAACCAAAAAGCTTTCGCGGAAGCTATACTTCCTGCAAAAGATGGCAACAAATCAATTTTAGTGGATAAATTAGAAGGATTTCTTGCTGAAAATGCTAAAGTGTATAGTAATAATACAAAGACAGCAAAGGAGTTATTAGTTCCATCAGATGCCGAAATAGCTGCTAAAGTAGTTAATGACCCAAATTTTACAGTTAATGTAGCAGATGCAAGGATTAAAGAAGTTGTGAAAGAGACAGTGTCACAACCGTCCTTTGAAATTCCAACAAGTGATGATGCTGCACTTAATTGGACTTGGTAATACAGCAAGTAGTCACGCTACTTGGATGACACCTAACACCCCACAATGTCATTCCAGCGCGTGACGCTGGAATCTAGGAAAGTTTGCTTGCTTACAAGCAAACTTATTTGGTGAGTATAAAAGCATAGCTAACGCGAGCTCTACGCCATACCGCCACGGTATCTCTTAGCCGCTAAAAAGCAGCGGGATGACGATTGTCAGGGTGTCATCCCAGCGCCTCTATGATGTCATGAAAGTAGCCTCCTTCTCCTGTCATCCCAGTGCGTGACACTGGGATCTCATTTTACTTTATGACGGTGTCATCCTAATACCTTCCCCTGTCATCCAAGTAGCTAACACTGGGATCTCATTTTACTTTATGATGATGTTATGAAAGTAGCTGACACTGGGATCCAGAAGACTTAATTTCAACCAAATAATAAAGGCTAGATCCCAGTGTCACGCACTGGGATGACAAAAAAAGGAGCACTGGTTCACCTTATGACGGTGTCATCCTAATACCTTCCCCTGTCATCCAAGTAGCTAACACTGGGATCTCATTTCACTTTATGATGATGTTATGAAAGTAGCTGACACTGGGATCCAGAAGACTTAATTTCAACCAAATAATAAAGGCTAGATCCCAGTGTCACGCACTGGGATGACAGAAGAAGGTGCTGAGATGACAGAAGAAGGTGCTGAGATGACAAAAAAAGGAGCACTGACCATTTTCGGTCTCTTAAATTGCTTTAGCTACAAACATTAAGAAATTTACCAAACGAAAAAAAGGCAAAAGAAGCCCCGTGGTGCGAGTTTTGACTCTATATTACTGTAAGTAGCGCTGTAATAATGTGCTAACGCTTAAAATAAGCGCGATTTGGCTGAATGTAGAAAAAATAAAAAAGACATGCAGCCGCTATAATTTTATGTAATCCGCCAAAAAATACCCTAAGTTTTTTACTGAATTTTGTCATTGAGCCTGCAGGTCAAAAACAAGTTTTGAGTCAGAAATACCCTTAATACTACAATAAGGGGGCTGGCGGAGTTTGTCAAGGAAGTTTTGCATTTAATCCGTTTATGGCTTAGGTGCCGGCCAGCTACTTGACTCCCGGCTGGGTCGAATTTGTATAGCTACATTGTCGGTAAATCTAAATTGCTTTAATAATTTTGATTGAAAAATAGTTCTTCTATTATATAAATGCTACTTTAGGGTAATCAAAATGGAAGACGATAAATATAGCCTAGGTTTAAGAGTTATCCATTGGTTGATGGCTGTTTTTATTATTGGTATGCTTTGCTCTGGACTTTATATGAAAAGCTTACCACTTAGCAATGAGATTAAGTTCAACATATACGCTATTCATAAGGCTTGCGGTATCACTATTCTTGGACTAATCATAGTACGCATATTTTTTCGCGTCTTTACTTATGTTCCACGACTTCCAGCAAATTTTTCTCGGTTTGTAATCAATGCAAGTAAAACAGTACACTTTGGTTTATATTCTTTAATGGTGCTAATGCCACTATCTGGCTATGTTATGTCTTCTGCTTCTGGCAAAAAGATCAAGTATTTTTTTCATATCCCTTTGTTGATTAATCAAAACAAAGATCTAGCTAACACGGCTAATCAGCTACATTCGATGCTTGCATGTTTTATGGTACTCTTTATAATCTTGCATATACTTGGCGCTTTGAAACACACATTTATAGATAAGCAAAACATTTTTAAACGTATGATATAGGTTATATGTTAAGTAGCCTCTGGAAAAAAGGAACAGATTTTCTTGGTAGTGAGTTTGCGATAATGGGTGGTGCTATGAGCTGGGTTTCAGAGAGAAACTTGGTTTCGGCAATCTCAAACGCTGGTGGTTTTGGTGTAATTGCATGTGGTGCAATGTTTCCAGACCTATTGAAAAAAGAAATCATAGAGACACAGAAATTAACTAACAAATCATTTGGTGTAAACCTAATTACTATGCACCCAAAGTTGAGTGAGTTGATAGATGTGTGTATTGAAACGAAAGTAAGCCATATAGTGCTTGCTGGCGGATTACCAACGAAGCCTAATATAGAAAAAATTAAGAGTGCAGGCATTAAAGTTATGTGCTTTGCACCAGCATTAAGCCTTGCGAAAAGGTTAGTAAAAATGGGAGTAGATGCGTTAATAATAGAAGGAATGGAAGCAGGCGGGCACATAGGGCCAGTTAGCACTTCTGTTCTCGCACAAGAGATATTGCCTCATTTTAAAAATGAACAAATACCAGTGTTTGTTGCAGGTGGAATAGGAAGAGGTGAAATGATAGTTAATTACTTAGAAATGGGGGCAAGTGGCTGTCAAATAGGTACATTATTTGTCTGCACTAATGAGTCAATTGCCCACAAAAATTTTAAGAAAGTGTTTATTAAATCAGCCGCACGTAATGCAATACCTTCTGTACAGATAAGTGCTGATTTTCCTGTAATTCCAGTAAGAGCTATAGCCAACAAAGCAAGTGATGATTTTATGAAGCATCAAAAAAAAGTTATTGATGAATACCAAAAGGGACAGATCTCAAAAGAAGATGGGCAGCTTGAAATAGAAAAGTTCTGGGCTGGAGCTTTAAGAAGAGCAGTAATTGATGGAGATGTTGAAACGGGATCTTTAATGGCCGGTCAAAGTGTTGGCATGGTTGATAGGGAAAAGCCTGTAAAAGAAGTGATAGACATATTAATTCAACAGGCAAATAATTATATTGACAGCAAATCTGTAGAAGTAGAAAACCCAGTAGTTAGCAAAGCAAATGGTTAAGTGACTTTCCAATAAGCAAGTTGCTATAATTATCCATAATATGGTATAATTGCCCAGTTTTAATGTAAAATTAACGCTAAAGGGGTATCTATACATTTTATTATGTATGGAGAAGTCTATGCCAAGTCCTTCAAAAAAGCCTGAGAATATGCACGACATTATATTCAAAGCAGTAACAAAAAAGCGAGAAACTGTGCAAGAGACTGCCAAAAAATGCAAACAGTTGTTCAAGCAAAAAAATAGTCCTACCGATCCTAAGATATTAACTCAATTAGAAGAAGAACTGAGAGCACGACAAGATGAGCAGGCTATTGCAAAACACTTAGAGATATCCAATCTAGGAACTAGCCCTGAAGCATTAGCTAAATTAAAAAAATCAGTGGGAGAAGGAAAAGAACATTATAATAATTATACCCAACACTTTCTTCCAGCGTTGCTAAGAGAAATAAAAAAGTCAAGAGAACTAAAACTAGAAAAAATAAAGGAAATAGGACGAATAATTTCAGAAATTACTAGCAAGAGCAGCAATAAATATTCGAAAATAGAAGAACAACCTATTAATTCCATAAAAGAAGAGATCCCAGTGTCAAGCACTGGGATGACAGAAAATAATGTAGAAAGTCTAATGACGCAGGATCAGACTCAACAGAAATTAGAAAGTCTAACTAAAGAAGAAGTGTGTGTTAGTGACTCAGATAGTGGAATAAATTCATCTGGCTTGGCATCAAGTAGTAGAAGGAGCAGTTTAACTTTAGTAACAAGCACTTCATCTGAGGAAAGTGTAAACTCAATACCAAGTGTTGCTGAAGAAAATAATAATCTACAAAAAGAGAATGAGAATCAAGTGCAACCAGAGCAAGCTGCACCAGAAGAGCCAAAGATACAAGAAAATGAAAACTCAGGTGGTCAAGCAAATCCAGATCAAGTTAAGGAGGAGTTATCCCAGGTGTCATTACAGCAGGTAATTGAAGCCAGAGGAGAAGAATCAAAGATCCCAGTGTCACGCACTGGGATGACAGATGATGACCACACAAAGGATCCAGTGAAATCTGAAGAAAAAAAGGACAAAAAAAATACCATTACAACTGTGCAGAAACTTCCTGTGAATGAGAAAAAGGGTGAAGATATTCCACTTAAACAACCCAATAACAGAAATCTTCACGTTGCACTCGTAGCAGGTTGTGCTCTCTCTACAATAGGGTGCATTGTTGCAGGAGCAATGACATCAGGACTGGTAGGAGCAGGACTACTTGCTATGGCTGCAGTGTTTGCTATAGCAGCAGTAGCTGAATTGCATTCAAACTTCCTATCAAGTAAATTAACATCCATTAATGTGGAACCTCTTGTTGATGATAAAAAGCTTACAGCATGTTCACATCTGTAAAAATTAAATATGTGTTACTTGTAGTGGATAAGTGAATTCAGTTCTTGCCTATTGATATAAAAGTTGTTATATTTGAGGAATATTTAAAGGGTATTTAGTTGATGCGCATTCAATTGAATAAAGTTTTGGTTTTTATAGCCTTATTAAGTTTCATTTTTGCATCATATTCTAGCGAAGCTTCGGTGAGTGATGAATTAAAGGATGTACAAGAAACGGTAAAAGATTTTATTTCTTCATTTTCAATTAAAGATACTGTAGAAAATATGAGTCCTTCAACAATCATAGGGTTGTGTATAGCTGCGGTGATACTTGCAGTAGTGTTCAGAGGTCTAATCTTTTTTATGATAATGTTTGGTGTACTGATCATGATGTTTGGTAGTACAGAAAAGGCAACAGACTACTTAAAAGAAAAATTTAATTTTGCAAAAGATATAAAATTACAATCCGATAGCGAAAAAAAAGATAAAAATTAAGATAGTATTTTTATCTTTTTTAATTATCTTTATTGAATACGCATATGCAGCTAAAAGTACAAGCAATTAACTCTAAGTTTGAAAAAAAGAACAACTTAGCATTACTAGAGAGCATTGATTTAGATTTCATTCCTTATGCTTGTCATTACAATGAAGAAACTATACTAACAAAACAGGGAGAGTTATTAAAAATAATCAAGTTAGAAGATTATTCTTCTGTTGATAATTACAGCGACCTTAGAACTGAAATTAGAAAAAGCATATCAAAAAATATTAATAGCCTATATTTTACCGTTTGGATTCATACTGTCCGAAAGCGCAATAAATTGAGCTTAAAATGGAATAAAACTGAAGACTTCTCTGATAAGCTACATTCAGCGCGGTTTGATAAACTCACTGATAGTAAATTACAGTATATAAATGAATTATATATTGTAATATTGTTTAGCGATTTTGGTAAGCATACTAATAATTTATTTTTTTTTAATAGAATAAAGAATAAGCATAAGCTGTCTTTACAAGAAAGCCAACAGGAGTTGCAAAAGATAACTGACTTAATTCACGATGATTTAGGACCTTTTGGAGCTAAAAAACTGGGTCTAAGATTTAGTGAAGGTAAAATATATTCTGAAATGATAGAATTTCTCCACTATATTGTTACATTAACGCACAAAGATTATCCAATACATGAAAGGGACCTGTCGCAATATATTAGAAATTTTAAAATAGCTTTTGGTTTCAATACGTTTCAGACAATCTTTGAAAATCAACAGAAATTTGGCTCTGTTTTCAGCATAAAGGAATACCGAGAAATCTCCTTAGGCAATATAGATAGGTGCTTGCAGCTTGAATCTGAATTTATCATTACAGAAATAATGATATTTACTAGTAATAGTAAGGCAATAAAAGAATTTAATAAACAAATTAACATGCTGCAAATTAGTGAGGATAATACCTTACTTAAAAGCTCAGGAATTGAAGAAATAATAGAGCTTGAAAAGACCTCTAGTCTAGACTTCTGCCAACAGAAAATTATTTTTACAATATTTGCAGACGATAGGAATAAGTTAGCCGAAAATATTAGTGATTTATCTTCTATAATGTCATTAATTGGCTTCATGATATTTAGAACTGATCTACATATGGAAAGTCATTTTTGGGCACAACTTCCTGGCAATTTTACCTTTATTACACAACCGAAAAATATATTAGCAAAATATGCTTGCAGTTTTGCTATGCTGCATGATTTTACGTCAGGTACATTAAAAGGAGGAAGGTGGAAAGAAGCGGTAACAGTTTTTTTCTCAAAAGAAGGAAATCCTTACTTCTTTAATTTCTATGGAAAAAGAAATAATGGCCATACTACGATACTTGGAGCTCCAAATTCAGGCAGAACTTCACTCATTAATTTCCTATTATCAGAATCAAGAAAGTTTAACCCAAGAATTGTCATATTGGATAACACTGGAAAGTCGATAATTTTTACTAAAGCAGTGAGTGGTAAATATTATATAATCGATCCGAAGTATAAGGACAAAAGCCTAAAATTTAATCCACTAAACATTGAAGATAGTGCTTCCAATCGCAATATGTTGGTTGAACTGATCAAAAGAATGGTAGCCGATACGAGCTTGGTGGACGTAGAAGAAAAGATAAGAAAAATTGTGGATTCTATATTTGCTATACCCAAGGAGTCACGTTCTATTGCGCAAATTTCTGAGGTGCTTTTGCTCCTCGGGGGTAAAATAAGTAGATGGTGTGACGGTGGTGAGTTTGCTTACTTATTTCAAGATGGTAATGAATCAGATATTGACTGGGAAACAAAAATTATATCTCTCAACACCGCAAACCTCACAAAACAAAAAGAATGTATGTCCGTGATACTTTACTATTTTTTATATTCTTTTGAGGCAAAATGTGATGGCTCGCCTGCAATACTTGTTTTGGATGAAGCATGGGAGATAAGTAATATCTTTCCTACAGAGAAAGAGTTTGATAACTGGATGCAAAGAATGACGGAACTAAATGTTGTAGTAATCCTAAGTACTGAAAACTTAAACCTCGCATTTGCTAGCAAATTTACTCAATATTTAGACAAGCATGTTGATACAAGAATCTTGATGCCGAACATCAATGCAAATAGATTATACATGAAGGCATTTTCTTTATCAAAAGAGGAGCTGAATATAATTCTGCAGACGCCAACACAGGAAGGTTTATTTTTGATAAAACAGTACAAAGGGTTAGTAACTTTAAATTTAGATTTGAAGAATATGCAGGAAATACACGTACTTTCAGCTAACAAAGAGACTATAAAGTATATGTACGAGGCAATAAAGGAAAAAGGAGAAGAAGTTAATGAGTGGTTACCGGTGTTTTATGAGAAGTGTAAAGCTTAATTTCTTATTGATGTTCTTTTTGATACTTGGTCTTTCGTATCAAGGATATGCTGATTGTCCGCCTCTTGTAAAGAGTAATACTTGGTTCGAAGCAATAGTTAGCGGAGATTGGGTAAAAGAAATTAAAGTACAAGCAATAAAAGATCAAGGAGTTGATGGCTATTTTAATCCTAAAATTAGAGTATGTGCTTATGATGGAAAAAGTTATTGCTATGACTTAGAAACTGGAAAGTTTTGCCGCCAAATATATGGAACACAAAGTACAGGTGGGGGTGTTTCTGCAGCAGTTTTTATCGACTGGGAAGGAGATACAGTGTTAAATGATGGAAAATTTAAGGAAGGGATTGCGAAAGGTCTCGAGTGGGAGTGGGTAGATAATGTTACTGATGAAGAAAAAAGGAAATTTGCTAATTCCCCTAAGATATGTGCTTGCAGACAAAAAGCAGCCTGCATGGGGGATTTTTTCTCATTTTTTACTAAAACAGGTGAAGGAGCAAATATTTTTCGCCCTGGATATATGGCAAATACCTGTGATACTTGCTATCAGAAAAAAGTAAAATGTGCCCCTGTGCCACTTGCACCTGGCCCCCCTCCGTTCTGTGAGCAACTTGCGATGTCGCCTCCACAAGTTAGAATTGTTCCTATAACAGATGAAGACAATGATTACTTTAACCCTAAAGTTAAGGTAATCATTGGTGATCTGAAAGGAGGAGACGGAGAGATTGGAGAAAAATTAGATTTCCCTAAAGGGTATGGAGAAGATAAAGCTGAGTGGCGCTCTATTTTAGACAAAGATGGCATCACGTACTACTTCAAAACTTATAGAGAAAAAGATAAGCTCTGCGCTGAATACCTTGGAACTCAAAGTATAGATGAAAAAAATCCACAGTTCGTCCGCTGTTTCCCGGCACCACCTACTCCAGAGCCTGAAGTAGTAGAGATAGTAAAAAGTAACACGCCTGGAAAACAGAGTAACACGTTAAAGATAAGAATGAAGATGAGCGAGAGCACTTGTACTTATGAAGCACGTGGAACCTACAGTAATGGTTCCTGTACTTTTAATGTTACCAACCATCCTTTAAATATTGGCCCCCTATCTTTAAAAGTAGTAAAACCGAGAATAGTTGAAAGAACAACTAGTACTAGTGACAATAAAAGTAATATTAACGATATTATAGAAAATATATTTAAAAATAGTTCTCGATTTACAATTTTAGAACAATATGGTTGCGTTCCCAATATTGGGATTGAGCTTCCTAATGGTGATTCTTGCAGTCTAACAAATCCTAGGGAACATAATCAATGTGAACTCACTAAGTTAGAATTAGATAATATGGGACAACCAAAAATAGAAGTGGGATATATGAGAGTAAAAAATCAAGAAAATTCTAACAGTAGAATGCTTTGTCTTTCTGGATGGAAGCCAGAACCAGAGGAGTTTGTTCTTGAAAGAGAAAATAAAATAATACCACTAAAATTAATGGGAACAAAATATATTCAATACAATGCTGTTTACTCAAAGGAATCAAATCAGTTCTATTATCTTCCAAGCAAGGAAAGGGAAACAGTCGACCTCTTAAAAATAAAAAGACTTCAAGATCAGTTGGATAAAATAATATTTAATAAGCAAGGGTATGTTTTCTTCCCTGACGACAATAAACAGGAAAAGGGGAAATGCAGTTACTGCGTGGATTACGATAAAGACATAGGTGAAAAATTTATAAATAACAAAGTCAAAGTAGTATATAAGTTGATAGATGTAGAGCATAGAGAAAAATGTAATCAAGGTGATGATGGTTGCATCTGCTCTGATGGAAAATGCAGCCGTTCAAAACAATATTTGAATAAAAATGAAAATGATAAGCAATTTTACTTAAGGTATGAGGAAGTGGATTGTAAAGATAAGGATGGTAAAGTATTAAGAGATGAAAAAAATGAAGTACAAAAGTGTACACAATTAAAAGATCAACTGATTAAAGCAGATAGAACAGAGGTCTTTTACGCTGATAAATTGTGTAGGTTCGATTTAGAAGGTCTCACAGAGAAGTTAAAAGAGATAATCGAGAAACAACCGGAAAAAAAGAGCGAAAAGTCCCATGATTTTGGAAATGGAAATCATGATGTGGATGGCTCACAAATAACATCTAGCCATGTTGAAATAGAAGTGTGGGGAAGTGGTGAAGCCGGTCACATAGAAAATACACCCAGTGGCTGCAAACAGTATATGGATATGCACGCCAATAAGGATGCCTGTTCCACTGAAACTAGAGCAGGAATGCCAGGAGATTATATTAAAGCTGAATTGGACATTGATCCTGATTATCCTATCATTGAGGTTAAAGTTTCGGAGGGAGGAGGTAACCAAGAATCTAGATACACAGATAAGGATGGGGGGCCTATTTTTGTAAGAAAGTGTAGTGTAGGCAAAAAAGAGTGCAAGGATTTAATCACTATGGGAGGTGGAGGTATCTATAAAATGTATCCGCATGGAAATAATTATAATGATTATAAGAGTTATAAGAGTTATATGGAAACAATAATTGATGATAGTGTAAAATTAAAAAAAGAAAACAAAAAAACAGGATTGCGGGTTACTGAAGATAATAAAATAACATATATAGAAAATGGTGAAATCAAGTATGAAACAGTAAAGTGTAGCAAGGGTTTTAGAAGCAGTAAACCTGGTGCAGGTGGTTGCATTGATAAAAGCAAAGGAATTTATGGTAAAGGTTCTACAGGGCAGGTGAAGGTAACGCCTATTATAAAGGGATTTGACAAAAACATAATAAAGGATGCTATTGAAAAAAAAATAGGAAATCAATATGATCCCGGGGAGGTTAGGGATTTTTCGAGGAGTGAGTTTGACACGAGTTTAACTAAGATGATTGAAGAGGAACTCAAAAAAGAATTGTTAAGGTAAAAAGATATAACTCTGAAAATTATGCTCTCGTTTTAATAATTAATTAAAGTAAAGCATGTAGTAAATGGTGTATCTTAACAAAAAGGTATAACGAATGTAGGAGGGTGCTTTATGTCTCTAAAGAATAAAATTTCTGAGCTAATAGAACAACAATTTAGCATTAAATACCATGACAATTATTTGGCTACCACTATACATAAGTGGGCTGCAAATGAAATATCTAATTCTATTGCTTTTTGCATAATTGGTTGTGGAAATTGCAAGATTGGATATCAAGATGTTGCAAATTCATTCAACATAACAAAAGAAGAAATTGATCAAGGTAATATTGCAAGCATAGAAAGCAAAATAAAAAGTGAAGCTGAAAAATCAGGTAGTGAGTTTTCTGAGTTGATTTCTAGAATGGATCAATCGCTAAGAGAACAAAGTGGAAAGTCTATTGTACAAATTTTAGATTCATCTGCTGAGGAGATGTTAAGGAGTTTCTGTGGACAATGTAATAGCCCTGTACAGGAGAGTAATTCTCCAGAGCATGAAGAAGTCAGTGCATCCTCTGCTTCACCTGCTACAGAAGGTCCGGAAACTAGTGTTAATCCAGATCCTTTATCAACCTAATCAACCCCATATATATGTTTTTTTTGTACCCATGCTTTACGTTTTGGGGTGGAAAGAAAGCACCATTCTTCGTTGCATTTTTCTATTTTCATTACAACAAACTTGTCTATTTTCATAGTAATCTTGCTGTCTACACTCTGTTTTTGATATCCATAAGTATCTTCTTTTATCATTGCGTGGTGCTTATCACTAAGCAGATTGCCTTTTATCCATCCGCAGTCTTCATCTATATCGCAGACCTTTTTCCAACTCTCAAACTCTTCTATCACTTTCAGGGGCAGATTTTTGCAAGTGTATATCCATTTTACAGGATAGTGAAACCCTGGCCCCGTTCTCATGTTGATTTTATTTGATTTGGTTGAAACAAAGTTATTAGCAAACAAGCTATGGCTAAATAATAAAAACAATAGGATAATAGTACTGAACCAAGATCCCAGTGTCACGCACTGGGATGACGTGAGGGATAGTGTAACAGACTTATTCATCATAATTCACGATTAGATTGACATAAGATAAAGAGTAAATTAAAAATTGAATAGATCTTTAAATGCAAAATCAATGCCTATAGAAATATTAATGCCTGCTCTTTCACCGACAATGAGCAAAACTGGAGGAAAAATTGTCAAGTGGCATAAAAAAGAACAAGACAAAGTTGAAGTAGGCAACGTAATTGCTGAGATAGAGACTGATAAAGCCATAATGGAGTTTGAATCTGTAGATGAAGGAGTTTTAGCAAAAATTTTAGTAACAGAAGGAACAAGTGGCGTGCCTGTAAATCAACCAATAGCTTTAATGCTGGAAGAAGGAGAAGATGAAAGTGCACTTAACAACTATACTTCAACTTCCATCAATAGTGCAGTTAAAAAGGAAGTGACAAAAAGTGCTGTTGATAATCAAAAATCAGAACACCAAGATTTAAACGGAAAGCCAACAAGTCATTCTTCGGTGTCATTCCAGCGCGTGACGCTGGAATCCAGAAGAAAAGAAGCATGGATCCCAGTGTCAAGCACTGGGATGACAGAGGGTTATGTAGAAGGTAGAATAAAAATAAGCCCATTAGCTAAGAAAATAGCTCAAAATGAAGGGGTTAATGTGCAGCAATTAAAAGGTACAGGACCATATGGTCGCATAATTAAGGCTGATGTGTTGGAGTCTTTAGGTAGTGGTACACGCATTGAAAGTCGTGAAAGGCCCGAGGAAGATACCATGGTTGAAGTAAGCAATATGCGCCAAGTGATAGCACAGCGCTTAACTGAATCCAAACAGAATGTTCCACATTTTTATTTAACTGTAGACTGCCAGGTTGATAAGTTAATATCGTTAAAAAACGAGATTAGCTCAGCAGATGAAAATAACAAAGTAACAATTAATGACCTAATCATAAAAGCTGCAGCTTTCAGCATGAAAAAATTTCCTGATATAAATTCTTCGTGGATAGATAATAAAATACTTAAATACTCGAATGTAGACATTTCAATCGCTGTGGCACTTGAAGATGGGCTAATTACTCCTATAGTAAAAAATGCTGATAAAAAGGGTATTTTATCTATATCAAAAGAAGTGAAAGATTTAGTAAGCAGAGCAAGATCTGGAAAATTAAGGCCAGAAGAATTTCAAGGAGGTGGGTTTACTATTTCCAATTTAGGAATGTTTGGTATAAAAGCCTTCAGTGCTATAATCAATCCGCCGCAATCTTGCATTATGGCAGTTGGTGCATCCAAAAAACAACCAATTGTTATGAATGAGAAAATAGAGATAGCAGAAATAATGACAGTAACACTTTCTGTTGACCATAGAGCAGTTGATGGAGCATTAGGAGCAAAATTTTTAAATGCCTTTAAGCATTATATAGAGAGTCCTCTGGCGATGCTTATTTGAAACCTATTAGCATCGTTATTACAAAATTAATACCTCTAAGTTTATAATTCTACTAGTTAATAGGCTTAGAGGTAAAAAAATGAATACTACAGTAGAAAAAAATAATCCAAAAATTTTTCCTAAAAATGAAGGAAAGATTAACTCAAAAGGCATGGTTGCCCCACCGGTACCACCAAGAGCACCAGAGACCAAGTTATCGTCGCAGAATGAGTTAGAAAAAATAGTAAAGCTTAAGAAAGTTGCTCCACCTGTTCCTCCGAAATCTTCCCAAGCTAAATTTGCTGGAATAAAAGCGATTTTTGAGCGAAATGCATCTCATTCCCAAGCAAATGATAGTAATAAAACAGTAAGTAGCAATCTTGGAAGAACATTTGGCCCAACAATGCAAAAACTCATGAAAGACAATATTCATAGCACTTCTAACAAACAACGCCGTGATTCAGGGGATAGTGGTATCAGTGATGTTAGTAGCAGTACTCTTGATAAAAAAGCTAAAGCTTACAATCCACTTGATTGGAATCCAATCTATCAAGGTAAAAAGCGCTTTAGCTTAGACAATATGTCGAGTAATTCGTCTTCATGTAGTGAAAAAAGCAATATTTCAGATATAAGCGATAAGTCTAATAATTCAAACATTGTCAGATGTAATATTACTAGGAGTAACAGTAAGGAAGACCTTCGTAAACCTGATGCTTCAC
Organism: Wolbachia endosymbiont (group A) of Pipizella viduata; assembly: GCF_964028555.1. Lineage (NCBI taxonomy): Bacteria > Pseudomonadati > Pseudomonadota > Alphaproteobacteria > Rickettsiales > Anaplasmataceae > Wolbachia > Wolbachia endosymbiont (group A) of Pipizella viduata. The sequence continues at coordinate 1,373,371 of NZ_OZ034787.1, forward strand.
ATAATGACAAATCTGCAGGTAAAAAATTATCTAATGTCAACGTAAGCGAATTAATCAGAAAGTTTGAACAAGGTAATAACATAGTAAAGGGGCGTTAATCAAATATTACCCTATCTTTGTATATGCAAAGGTAGGGTATCTTTTCAAAATATTATATCCTTTATAGCTTTGTTAATTTTTGATTCCTTCTCTGCAAAAGCAGCTTCTAGAGAGGTTTTAAGTTTTTCCCATTCCTCTTGACCATTTAGAATTAAAGATTTATATTCATTTTCAATTTTTTCCAATGCTCTTTGACATGAGGAATCTAACTCCTCATACAAATCGGTATTTACTGATTGCAGTATTACCAAAAACGAAAACAAATTTGGAGCAGGTAATTCTTCTCTTGTGTAATTCAGAAGACACAGCTTTATTTTTTTTACGCAGTATTCTATTGTTTTTAACGATAGTAAAAGGCTTTCTGCATAAAATATAAAACTATCTACAATCAAATTTTTTGACTTTTTCGGTAATTTAATATTTTCAAATAGTTCTTTTGTAAATTTTTCTATCGGTTGCTTCGGTAAATGTAAAGAGAGATCAGTAAAAGATTTTAGGTCAAAATTTGGTCCAAGTATCGTGCTAATGGCTTTATGCACATTGCTCTTATCTTTACTTACAGAAATAATGAAAACCAGCCCCTCCACATCAAGCATATACTTTATAGATTCCAAAAAATCGACAACGAATTTAGGGCGGCACACATCAAGATTATCCACCATTATATAAATGTTTTTGTCTTTTCTAATTCTATTAACTACTTTTGCCAATTGTGTTTTAAAATCCTTAATGTTTTCTTCTCTTCTTTGAAGAGTATTCAACTCTCTCAGTACAGAACCAATATCTTTCCTATCAGCCTCTTTTGTAGCGTCAAGCAATACGGAAAGCATAGCAAGTGGAGATTTACTGATCAGCTTTCCTAGTGTGTTTAGAGAAAATAGTTCTTGGTTTATGTTCTTGAACTGTTGTATAACGCTTCTTTTTACTTTATACGATACAAATAAATCTTCAAATAGGAAATTTAAAAAAGAAGGAAGCGGTTGATCCAGTGCATTGATATCCCATGCGCTATAATAAGCTGCAATTTCATTTTGTTGCTTTAGCTCTTTTACCGATTCTTTCAAAAAAAACGTCTTGCCCCATCCATCATATCCTTCTAAAGATATTATTGTAAAAGACTTATCAATTGTTTTAATTATAGTGTTGAATTTACCTGAAAATTTCTTATAGTTTAGGCGGTCATTTTCCCAAGCCGCCACTTGAAGTTGTGGCACTATTTTTTTCTTTTTGAATGTTATTAGCGATATAAGTTTTTTTAAGCACATAAGACCCTTACGCTATATTTTACTATAGTATTTTATAAGTTAAGAGTCCAGACAATCATTTACTTAGTAATCCATGTTTTTCTAACACATTAATAGAAATGTTTTTCAAGCTACTTACAGGATCAAGCATACCATATGGATCATATGTGATAGTTTTTATTCCTGTTTTTTCTTCTATGCATCTTTCCATGTATTGCACGTAATTTTGTGTAAGATCGTCTATTACTTCCTGTGTTTCCTTTAAACTTTTACAATCTTTGAATTCAGTTACTAGTTGCTCAATTCCACTTTCATAGAGTCCAGAATAGTTTTGAATTATAAAACTCCTGTTTTTAATAGCTTTTTGTATTAAAGGAAACATCCCGTTTATATAAGCTAAGCTTCCTGCATCCAAACTGATATCTATTGTTAACTTTCCTTTTTCCTTCCATAAGTCTATTTTTTCCTCCATGATTTTCCTACTATCACAAGTTTTTATTAATTCTATTAGTGCAGAATTACCATACTTATCAGATACCCAGTCACTATGCACAAAGTTTTTATACACCAGCATTAATGGAAATATAAAGCTTAGGTTATCAATATATCGAGCATATTCGTCTTGATTTAATTTTCTTATTATTTTGCTGAAATTAGGTTTAATAATAATATCCTTATATCGAGCATATTCGTATTCGTCTAGATTTAATTTTCTTGTTATTTCGCTGAAATTGAAATAAGGTTTAATAATAATATCCTCATATCGAGCATATTCGTCTTGATTTAATTCTCTTATTATTTTGCTGAAATCAGGTTTAATAATAATATCCTTTAATAAATCTGTATTGTGAAAATTAATATCGCTTTTTGTTAAAAGTAGATCATTTGATTTAAAATCAAACTCTTTTAATTTTTTCACTTCTAAATTAGGCACTTGTAGTCCTAAGTCAATCTTTATATCCTTTAATATGTATCCAATTCGTTTACTATCTGCGTATTCTTTGTTAAATAACGCAATGAAATCAAGAGCGGTTGATCTTAATTTTTTGATTAACCAATTATAAGTATTACGTACTCCATCTAATACAAAAGTTAACATAACTCCTCATTTTAAAACACTATGTTTTAAGTGTACAATATTTTCAATTAGTAAAGCAAGTTTTTAGGCTGAAGTATGTCACTAAAATTTAGTGTTTTATAAGTAGTGGTAGTATGGTAAGAAACTTATAGCTTGCTAAAAAGAAATGGAATGACTGTGATAATTATTTAATATCCTGTCTTGAAGTAAGTGCTATCCTCAGCGTTCCTTCATCTAGGTAGTCAATTTCTCCGCCCATTGGTATGCCGCAAGCAAGACGTGATATTTTCACATCCAAATTTTTTAGCAATTCAATTATATATTGTGCAGTAACTTGGCCCTCTAATGTCGGATTAATTGCGGTAATTATCTCTTCAATTTTAGATTTTGTCACTCTTTCCAGAATAGTATCAAGGTTAAGTTCTTTTGGACCTATGCCGTTTATTGCAGACAATCTGCCCCCCAAAACATGGTATAAACCTGAATATATATTTCCTTTTTCAAACGCCCATAGATCACCCAATTCTTCTACTACACACAGTAACTTAGTGTCACGTTTTGGGTTAGTACAAATAGAACAAGGTGATTTAGTATCTAGATTTCCGCAAATCTCACATTCTACTATAAGATCTGCTAGCTCTTTAATCAAAGATACAAGTGGTAGCATAACTTTCTCTTTGTTTTGGAGTAAATGTATAACCAACCTGCGTGATGATGATGGTCCTAAACTTGGCAATTTAGAAAAAGCATGAACTAGATTCTTTATGTTAATGTTCATTCAATAAATTCAGAATAGTTCATCAAATGGTAACATCAAACCCTTTGTAAAGAAAGTGGTAAGTTTCTCTTGATCCCACTTTGATTAGCTATAGAAAAAATTTTTTACTCTAATGCAAAAAATTACTTCCGCAAACTTAAAGCCTGATTATAATAGACTTCTTGCATAACCCAAACTAAGTAGAAAAAAGGTATAGCTGACCCAAGCAACACGTCATACCGCCGCAGTATCTCTAGATCCCGCTAACAAGTAGCGGGATGACTACCCCTACAACAACATTGCAAGTATTGATTTTTCTCCCCATGAGAAGAGTCTGGAAGCTCTTTCACTCTAAACACGATGTTCACATCCTCAAAATTAATCTCAATTCGCTTAACTAACGTTTTAATAATATCACGTTTAGTTAGCCAGTCCGCATTATCAAGACTTGAGTTAATACTAGAGGAAAACCCCTCTAAATTTGTTACTATTAGAGTGAACTCTTGTGTGAGTTTTTTCTGATCAAATGTTTTTTTCTTTTGTTCTTCAACCATTTTTAAGTTTTGTTTCATTGCTTTAATTCTTGGCTCAAATTCTTCTTGATCAATATATTCTTGAACATAACTATCAATTAACCTTGCAATACCACGTTTTAATTTATCTTCTTGTGCTTCAAGCAAAGCGCTTTTTTGATCTAGTGGTAAGTTCTGAAAGTCTTCGTTTATACTCCTCTAATATTCTATTCGGATTTTTTAATAGATGCTTTACTTCTTCCCACATAGCTATGTCTAATGTATCTGTACGAATTAATTTGTTGTTACACATTTTATTACCACCAAAACGGCGTGCCAATACAACGATAATACACCTGATTATTAGTTTTTTTCCCTCCTTATTCCTTGCAGTGCTAGTACCATAATATGCATAATTACAAAGCTTACATACTACTAAACCTTGCAATAAATATCTTGCTCCTCTTTGTCTTGTTCTTGCTATTTTTCTATTCTCTGCTAATTGTTCTTGAACTATATCAAATAAATCTTCGTTTACTATACTAGGTACTTTAATATAAATCCAATCCTCTTTTGGAACAGGATAAGTAGAATAATTATCTTTTGGTTGCTCGCAGGAGTTTTTTTTGGTCTTATATGTTTTAATTTTACGCCTAACCTTGTTTTACCAAAAGCTGCTTGTTCTCTATAAGCAGAGTTTTTTAACATACTCAAAACTACAGCCCTATCCCAATATTCTTTTCCTGTTCGCGTCATAACGGACATAGCACTTAGCCCACGACATACTTCTCCTATACTCGCTCTTTCTCTTCCTACCAAAAAAAATACTTTACGCACAACTTCAGCTTCTTCTTCATAAATTTCAAATAAGGCTTGTCCTGTCTCTGTATTTTTATTTATATAATGATAGCCATAAGGAGCAGCTCTCATTACACTTATATAACCCTTATTGGCTGCATAAATCTTTCCTCGGCAGCTTCCTTCCATGATTTTTGCACGTTCATATTCTGCTATCATACCTTGCATTTGTAATAGTAATTGAGATTCTGGATTATCGCTAATTTAAAAAAATGACTTCTACTCCTAGTTTCTTGAACTCTTCAAGTAATACCATCTGATATGCATACTTGCGAGATAAACGATCAGGAGAATGAATATAAACCTTATCAATGCTACCTTCTGCTATTTTATCACGTAATTTTTCTAAACCAGGACGGATTATATTAGAACCATTATCAATAAATTTATATTCATTTAATAATTTATGTCCGTCCATACTAATTTGATTCTCTATAGCAGCAATTTGACTTGCTATTGTACCTTCTTGTGCTTGTCTCCCTGAAGAAACTCTTGCATATAATCTAACTGTTACCATTTAACCCTCCTCAAATCTACTTTCTTACATTCAGAGTTTTCTTCCTTTTTGCTCACTTTTATTGGTTTACTTAACACTAATTTTTCATATGCATCTAATAGATACAACTCTGCTAATCTATTCACTTCATAACTACAACGAATACAAACTATTAATTTCTTGTTGCCCATTAGCTCTCCCATATGTTATTCATCGAGACATATGGTTATTTGATCACTAGCTCTATAAATAAATTCAACTCTCTGTTCTTTTTGTAGAAGCTTTCGGGAAATAGTTTTCTCAAGTTTCAGATTTCTTCCAATATTGTTGGCGGAGTCCCTACGTCATACCGCCGCGGTATCTCAGCATAGATTCCGCTAACGAGTAGCGGAATGACGAATTTGTTGTTTTTCAAATTGTAGGTAAACCTAAGCCACTTTAGCTATATTTTTCTGGTCTGTTCTGATGAATTTGGTTGAGATTTTTCATCATGTAAACCATGTTCCACTTGTAACCTTGGGGTTTTAAATTGAATAATGGTTCAAATCCACAAGACTCATAAAATTTGTAAGTTTTTAGGTAATTTTCATCTGATGCATTTGGGCTCAGGGTTTCAACAGTCATTTTTCTGGCAGTATTTACCAAACTACATGCTGCTTCGACTAACTTATACCCTACTCCTTGGCGTTGGTAATTACGAAAGACAGCCATCCAATAGATATTGCTGTTATTAGGATAGGGAAAATCTAAACTGAGAAGTCCGATATAGTTTCCATCAATTTTTGCAGCTAAATTTTTGCAAGAACGAACACCCACAGCATAATGCTCATTACACTCTGGCAAACCAAAATACTCTGATAAATCAGCTGTAATCTTGCAGCATAAATCTTCTGCAATATCAGGAGATATTTGTTCAATTTCGACCATAAACCCCTACCAATAAATTTTAACAAAAATACTTTAGTGCATTTTCAAATATAAGCATTCCATCACCATATTTTGGCACAGCAATACCTAAACGCTTGCTCTTTTCTTTTTCAAGAGGCCAATTATCTTGCTGAGTAAAAAATATTCCCCTCTCTGGATGGGGCATTAAAGCTAGCACTCTTCCACTTTTATCTGATAAAGCTGCTAGGTCGTATGTAGATCCGTTCGGATTGTAAGGAAATTGTAGGTTAGCATAGTTGCCATTTTCATCAATGTAACGTAATGCGGTGGAATTGCTCTCAATCAATTGGTTCAAAATATCTTGATCCATAAAAAATTTGCCTTCCCCATGAGCAATAGGGAGATATAGTTCACTCAGGCCCCGTAGCCAAACAGAATTACTCTGCGGATTAACTCCCACTCTAATCCAACGGCATTGATAATTGCCTATATCATTATGGATTAAAGCTAGACTAGAGAACTCTGGAATTAATTTTACTAATATCTGACAACCATTACATATTCCTATAATCAGCTTGTCCTGAGATAAAAACTCTTGAAACTCATCCAACAAGTTGTTTTTAATACGTAAAGCAAACGCATTACCAGCACCAGTGTCATCACCATAGGAAAAACCTCCTGGAATTGTAAGTATATTGCTTAATTTCAGTTCACTTGGATTATCTATGATATCATTAATGTGAACGATTTTTACTTCAATATTACTAATACCAAGTTTTCTGCTGCATTCCATAAATGCAAATGCGGTTTCTTTTTCGCAATTTAAGCCATAACCAGATAGGACTGTGATTTTCATGAATTGCTAAAAATTAAAAAATTCGAATTTCTTTTTTACAAAATTTGCTACTAAATTTAACGCAAATAACACCAATAATAAAGCTATAATTGCAATAGCAGCAAGTTCAATAAATGCAATTTCAGGACTACTTGACCATATGTATATTTGTACAGGCAGAACAGTCGCCGGATCGAAAAAGGACGTAGGTGTATCAGCAATAAATGCTACCATACCTATCATAAGTAAAGGGGAAGATTCACCTAAAATCCTTGCAATTGCAAGCACAGTACCATGTATTATTCTTGGTAACGCAATCGGTAAAGAGTGATCTAATATCACCTTGATGTGAGGCGCACCGAGCGCAAACGCTGCATCTTTTATCGTAATAGGAACATTCGCAAAGGCATTTTTTGTTGCAATTATAATATTAGGTAACATCATAAATGAAAGAGTCATTCCACCAACAAGTGGTGAAGAGCGTGGTAGCCCAAATATGCCAAGATAGAGAGTTAAGCCCACTACACCAAATATTATTGAAGGCACTGCAGCAAGATTATTCATGCTAATTTCTACAATATTAGTCATTAGCCTATTTTTAGGCATAAATTCGTAAAGACAGATGCCCGACATAATTCCTATTGGTAATGCTAATGCTAGGCACACTATAATTGTCATTAATGAACCGATAAATGCCCCTAAAATCCCTGCATTCTCAGGTTCACGAGAGTCAGATTTAAGGAATAAAGACTTATTAAAAAATTTTTTCACTCTCCTCTTTTCTTTTAGCCAATCAAGTAATTTAGCATAACGATCATTTAAATGTTTATCTTTATTTATTGAATTAATTATACTTGACGCGGTAAACCAGATCTCATATTCACCACTATCTTTTACTTTCTTACGAAAAAATTTCTCTAGTTCTTTGTAAGAATTACGACTTAAAATTTCGTCACTGTCTTTAAAATCAGTTCCTTTAAACACCTTACGTAAAGAATCGTTGAGTAAGCCAATGGACTTATACCGCAAATCACTAGGATTATTTGTTAAAGTAAGATCAGCACTTATTTCAATTGGCAATAAAATTTTCGTTACTGTTAAGGCACTGTAAGAGTTAACTAATATACTCAACAATATACACACAGGACAGCCAAGTGAGATAACTAGTGCCATGAAAGAGCAAAAGCGTAACGCTCTGTTCTTTTTATTTTTCCTTTTTATACGAGCATGTACACGCCTTGACTGAAGTAATTTAAGGAATTTTTTCTTTATACTCATTTATTTTTCCTGGATCCTATCGTCAAGCCCACAGCTGTACAAACGTCCAGTTTAATAAACGTTGATGTCATTCCAGTGCTTGACACTGGAATCCAGTTATAAAAATATTTACAAATCAGGCAATTGGTAACAGACTCCATGCTAAAAATAACATCCATGATATAGAATAAGGTAGATCCCAGTATCAGCTACTTGGATGACACTGGGGAAGTGCTGGGATGACACAATTGACATCACTCCCTATTGTATCTACTTAGATTTCTTTTTAACATAAGTAGTACGCTCTTTGATCCTTGCAGCTTTTCCAAATAGTTTGCATAGATAATACAGTTTTGCTCTACGAACCTTTCCTTTTCTTGTCACTTGCACTGAAACCAGTGCAGGAGAATAAACAAAAAATTGAGACACTATACTTTCTCCATGGCTCACTTTTCTGACTGCAAAAGAAGAATGTAACCCGCGGTTCCTTTTTGATATACATACACCTCCAAATATCTGTATACGTTCACTTGCACCGTCAACTACTTTAAAAGTGACCTTCAAATCATCACCAGGACGAAATTCTGGTATTTCTTTAGCTAACACTTGCATTTGCTGTTCGTTAAATTTTTTAAGTAAATTTGTCATTTATCTCTCCATTCAATAATTCAGGCCTACGCTTTTTTGTTATAACATGAGACTGCTTCTGCCTCCAATCACTTATTTTTTTGTGATTGCCAGATAACAAAACCTCAGGTACTTTATATCCCTTCCACTGCTCAGGTCTAGTATATTGAGGATATTCAAGCATACCACCATCATAACTAAAACTTTCTTCAATAATACTATCGGAATTATTTACTACACCTGGAAGAAGTCTAATGCATGCATCGAGAACCACCATCGCAGCTGGCTCACCTCCTGAAAGTATATAATCTCCGATACTTAATTCATAAGGAGTATACGCATCAATTATCCTTTGGTCAATACCTTCAAATCGACCACACAATATTGTTATATGAGGAAACTCTAATAATTCTCTGGCAATATTCTGATTAAACTTAGTTCCAGATGGAGTCATGTAAATAAACTTAGTGTTTTTATGAACAGAGAGCATACTATCTACTGCATCACCAACTACATCAGAACGCATAACCATTCCTGCTCCACCTCCATATGGAACATCATCCACAGTTGAATGTTTATCTTTCGCAAAAGAACGAATATTTATTACTTCAAGGTTCCATATTTTTTTTTCTAACGCTTTTCCGGCAAGAGAATAGTTCAAAAACCCGGGGAACATTTCTGGAAATATGGTTAATATTGTAACATTGAATGCCATTAAGGTTTATTTTAAGTTATTTGGAGCTATACTCTAAGAACAGTAAATTGATATAATATATAGTTAAATTAAGCATGTCACTGAATAAAACAACATACGAAGGTAAAGCGAAAGCCATTATTGAAACTGAAGACTCATCAACTGTTATACAGCACTTTAAAGATGATGTTACAGCATTCAATAAGAAAAAATATGAAATTATTGAGGGCAAAGGAATAATTAATAATCATGTTAGTGCCTTTATCATGGAAAAGCTTGAAGAAGCAGGAACTAGCACGCACTTTATAAAAACTCTAAACGAAAGAGAACAGCTAGTCAAAAAGCTCAAGATAATACCTCTTGAGGTGGTAGTTAGAAATGTTGCAGCTGGCAGCTTTTGCAAACGTTTTAATATCAAAGAAGGTGAGGCACTTACATCTCCTATAATCGAGTTTTTTTACAAAAATGATGACCTAGCCGACCCAATGGTGAATGAAAATCACATACTGTATTTTGATTGGCTATCTAGCAAAGAAATGGATGAAGTTAAAACTACAACTTTAAAAATCAACGAAATCTTAGTCCACCTATTTTCAAATGCAAGTATATATTTAGTTGATCTCAAGTTAGAATTTGGCAGATTAATAAATGACAGTACTAAAATCATTTTAGCCGATGAAATCAGCCCTGATAACTGTAGGTTATGGGATAAAAATACTTATAAAAAGCTAGATAAAGACGTCTTTCGTTTGAATTTAGGAGATTTAAAGGAAGCGTACCTAGAAGTTGCAAAAAGACTGTCAGTAAAGTTAGACTAACTAAATACTACTCTATCAAGTGGAGGGTTACATGCCTCATCAAGTTTTCCAATAATTTCAATTTTTTCTCCACGTTTTTGGAAATGATTTTTCACGTTTTGCATATTCTCAGGACTTACGATCAATACCATGCCAATACCACAATTAAATGTTTTTAGCATTTCTTTCTTCTCTATTTTACCCTCCTTTGTTAGCCATAAAAATATATCTAGCCATTTCCAGGAATTAATGTCTATGTTTGCAAATAAGTTTTTTGGAAGAATCCGCGGAATATTATCTATCAAGCCACCACCTGTTATATGTGCAATGCCTTTTACCTTTGGCATAATAGGCAACAAAGAATCAACATATATTTTTGTTGGTTCGAGCAACACTTCTTTCCAAAGCTGATTATTCCATGGAGATGAGTCGTTATAATTTATACCTAAGCCTTTGAAAATATGGCGCACCAAAGAAAACCCATTTGAGTGAATTCCACTTGACTCTAAGCCAACTATATAATCACCTACTTTCATCATGCTACAGTTTGGAAGAATTTGCTTTCGATCAACTACACCAACCACAAACCCTGCAAGGTCATAGTGATTATTATCATACATTCCAGGCATTTCTGCAGTTTCCCCACCAACCAATGCTATTTTAGCTTGCTTGCACCCCTTTGCAATGCCTTGGACCACAGATAATAAAACGTCCTTGCTCAAAACGCCTGTTGCAAAGTAATCAAGGAAAAATAAAGGCGTTGCTCCTTGTGCAAGTAAGTCATTTACACACATTGCAACTAAATCTATACCTATAGTATCATGCCTATTCACTTCTTGAGCTATCAATAGTTTCGTACCTACTCCATCAGTTGAGGAAACAAGTACTGGATGGTCATATTTCTTACTTAGTGCAGCAAAATCAAACAACGCAGAAAATGAACCTATTTCGCTGATTACTTCTTCTCTAGTAGTTTCTTGAGCAATAGGCTTGACTTCTTTTATTAACTTATTATATAGTTCAAGATCTATTCCTGATCTGATATAAGTATTCATAATCCTTCTATAAATTTTAAAATTGTTAATACTATATTAATGCCTTGATATAAAAAGTGCAACGAAACTTTCTCTTAATTGACTATTATATGTTTACCAATATAGGGTAACTTAAATCATTTATAATTATCCAATGAACAAAAACATCAAAAACATACTGTTAATAACGGAGCTGCTATCAGGACTGCTGCTTCATGACTTTGCTAACTCTATGAATGGAATAATGTTTGGCTTAGAAGAGCTTGAAGTAATAGATAAGAACGATGCTGATGCGCAGAAGGAAGCGTTGTCGTTTCTTAAAGAAAGCTCCGATGATTTAATATATAAATATAAAGTTATGAAGCAGGCATATTCTTCTTCAGCAGATAATTACAGTTTTGATCAGACCAAATCTAATATCGAAAATTATTTATTAAAAAAAAAGTAAAGCTTACGTGGAAAATAGACGCATACTCTGCAAAAAATAAGGAAGATTTAATTGAAAAGATAAATAAGATAATTTCTAATATGGTGCTAACTATAGCCAGCGCAGTGGCGGAAGTTGAACTAGTGTCTGTTTTACTGAGTCAAACAGAAGATAAAATGCTATTAACTATAAAAATTCTAAATGAACACAAACCAATAAGCAAATCATTAGTAGACAAATTAATCAAAAAAAATGACACTAATTTAAATACAAAAGATATTAATATCTATATGACCTCTTTATTATTAGAGTACTATAAAACTGAAATGCATTGTACTTGCGAAAATAATTTGCTGGAGATAGGTTTAACTATACCTTGAGTTGCATATTTGGTTATTACAACTTTTTCTTCGTTTCAAGGCAAGACATTCCCCGACAAGGGGTACCAAATCTAATTTTTGTAATCACTTAAGTCTAGTACTATTTTATTAATGTAGCGCTCATTTGCATCTTTGATGATAAACTTCATACCATTTTTATATTTAATGACTTCATCTACAGAAGGCACTTTACCAGCAATCGAAAGAATCAAACCACCAAGTGTAACATAGTCTTCTTCAGGGTCACGTAATTCTATTTTTAGATCCTCTTCTATATCCTTTATAAGAACCCTTGCTGACACTTCAAACTTATTTTGAGACAATTCAGTAATGGTATATTCTGAATTTATTTCGTTCTCACTATCAATGTTTGGTATTAGCTCCTCTATAAGATCGGTCATTGAAATTAAACCATCAGTTCCACCATATTCATCCAATACAATAGCTAAGTATGATTTAGAAGATTTCATCCTAACAAAAAGATTAGTTGTCTTCATCGAGGGCGGAACAAATATTACGCTTTGTATAATATTTCTCAGATTAAAATTTTTATCCCTATTAAAAATAACATCTTTTACATAAAAAAAGCCTATTACGTTATCAAAGTTATTTCTATAAATTGGTATTTTAGTGTGGCAAGTGTTTTTTATCTTCTTTATTATTTCACGCTCGCTTGACTCAATGTCTACTGCGCATATCTCTGTACGTGGAGTCATTATATCCATTATACCACAATCGCGGAATTTTAATAGACCATTAAATATATTAAGGTCTGGCAGATCTTTCATTAATGCTTCAGTCGCACACTTTTTCAACACAGAAGCTTTTTTGAAAAGGAAGAGAAAAATTCTATATGCTATTTTTTCTACTAAGGTTCCTTTTTTACTCAATTTATTCCCTGTAATGGCAAAAACGTTTTCAGATCAGATTTATCAAGAAAACTGTTATTAAATGTTTAATAAGCATGTGAATAATGTCAAATTAATTTGTGAATTATTTGTTGATATAAAATACCAACAATTGATCAACAATTTTTTCAACGACATATACATAGTTATGTAACAATGCATGATGGTAAAATGTTTTCCATAAAAGAAAATTACTAACACTCTGAACATCTTACTTATACACATAAATCATAACAGAAAATCAATAGCATATAGAAGTTGTTAACATATTTATCCACAAATTAAACAACGCCAATTTTTACTGAATTTTAAGTTAGTAACAAGTTGTTGATAGAACTATTATTACTACTATACTTTAGTATATAGAAGAATAGATAAAATAGAT